>NZ_CP096883.1:3896748-5195665 GCF_023273895.1 Sphingobacterium sp. PCS056
ACAGCTATAATCCTGACTTTATCTTTGCTATCGGTGACGACGCTACTGACGAAGATATGTTTTTAGAGCTTCCAGCCGATGCGATCACCATCAAAGTAGGAAATAAAAAGTCAGCAGCACAGTTTTATGTCGACACGCAACAGGAAGCAGTTAAACTGATCGAATATTTTGCCTACAACAGAAAGAAACTAAAAGAGACTAACGCCACATCATCTGAAATCAAAATAAAAACTTATGACAAAAACAGCGAAGCATAAATACAATAGCGGGATCATTGGCAACTGTTCGTATATAGCTCACGTCAATAATACGGGAAATATAACTTGGTTATGCTGGCCGACATTTGAAGATTCATTTGTATTTGGCAGTTTGTTAGATCAAAAGGATGGTGGTGAATTTTCCATTCTGCCTACATCAGAAATCACCAATAAAGATCAGCAATACATTGAAAATACGAATATCTTATGCACCACTTTGACAACCGCCGAAGGAAGTTATAGGATAACAGATTTTGCACCGCGCTTTGAACAATATGAGCGATATTATAAACCTCTTATGCTGGTTCGTAAGGTCGAACCACTGGAAGGGAGGCCTAAAATTCGTGTGCGGTGCACACCTAAATATGCATATGGAAAAGAAGGGTTTAGTAAAAATAGAGGTAGTAATCATATTCAATTCGAGCAAGAAGATATCAAAATCCGCTTAGCAACAAATATGCCTGTCAGTCATTTTTTTGATGATATACCGCACGTACTCAGTAGTACGATTTATCTGGTTATGACCTTTGGAAGCCCATTTGAAGCACCTATAGAGCGTACTGCCGAAGACTTTTTAAGCAGAACAAAAGCCTATTGGCAACGGTGGGTTAAAAATGCCTCTATTCCCTCCTTCTGTCAAAAAGAGGTGATCCGATCTGCGCTGGTTTTGAAGCTCCATCAATATGAAGATACTGGAGCATTGATTGCTGCAAGTACTACTAGCCTACCCGAACATCCGGGTAGTGGTCGTAATTGGGATTATCGCTATTGTTGGCTCAGGGATAGTTATTATGTATTGACAGCATTGAGCCATATAGGACAATTTGAAGAAATGGAAAAATATGCTTCCTACATTGCCAATATCACCCAGACAGATCTCGGACGTCTGCAACCTTTATATGGGATCATGGGGCAGCATCTCTTGACAGAAAGTACCCTTGACCATCTGGAAGGATATTTGGGTAATAAACCGGTACGCTTAGGAAATCAGGCTTACGAGCATGTTCAAAATGATGTCTATGGTCAAGCTTTACTCGCGCTGCTTCCCATGTTTACCGATCACCGATTTAGCCATCAGAATACGGGACTGGCCAAGTCATGGACTAATTATATCTTAAATAAGATCGAAAGTACCATCGACGAGTTTGATGCCGGCATATGGGAATTTAGAAATTTTGAAAATAGACATTGTTATTCCAATTTATTTCAGTGGGCTGGTGCAACAGCAGCGTTAAAAATTGCAGAGCAATACGGTTTTCAAGATATAAAAATAAAAGCGCAGCAATTACGGGAACGTGCTAGTGTACATATTGAAAGTTGTTACGATGAAGAACGTAAGGTATATACTACTGCAACTAAAAACTCAAATTTAGATGCTTCTACTTTACAATTAATCATGATGAACTATCTTGATCCATCAAGTGAAAAAGCAAAACATCATTTGGAAGCACTAGAAAAAGAACTGAAGGGTGAAAATGGATTATTTTATCGCTACTTGCATAAGGATGATTTTGGAAAACCCAAGTCAACATTTCTGGTGTGTGCCTTTTGGTATGTAGAGGCATTAGCTTGTGTAGGTCGTCTGGATGAAGCACAAAAAGTATTCAAGCAATTGATCAAGTATGGTAATCATCTCAACCTATTTAGTGAGGATGTCGATGAACAGGATGGTAGTCAATGGGGTAATTTTCCGCAAGCATACAGTCATGTGGGACTAGTCAATGCTGCCAATCGAATCGCAGTCAAGTTAGATCACCCTGCATTTTTATAAAACTATACCCTACGCTGATCAAGACGCGTAGGGTATTGCTATACATGGATCATCTATATGGCATTGACTGCAGTTAGCTATACTTAAAAATAGATATAAACATTAGTATCATATGAATTGTTATTTAAATAAAAAATATGAAAAATATCATTCCAACACAAAAAGAAGGAAATCAATTGGACTGTTTTGAATCGATTGAGTTTTCAAATACTCACATTGCTAATCAAGCATTTATAAAAGCAGCATACAATTTATTATCCATCAATGATTGGCATAAGATTGCTGAAGTGCCAGCAGCTGTTTTTCAATTGGTCGATTCTGATGGATCGTCATTAGAGAGACCTTTACAATTACATGATTATATTCGAATTGATATTCCGGGACCGGGTTTACCTCGCACAAAAGGCTATGATTGGGTAAATGTCGTCAATTTAGAATCAAAAAACATGAATGAGTATAAAATACTATCCATCAGTCTAAAACCTTGCCCTGATCCAACTCAACCAGATAATAAAGACACTGCTCATTTCTTTGAAGGTATAGCAACTTCCACTTTAATTCTTGAGCAACGAAACAATAGTCTATTATTCCAATATGCTGGCCGAAACGAAATACCCAATACAGACAACCATCAGGTAATTGATAATGTCAGAAATTTTATTGTGGGTCTAGGAGCGGTTTTAGGAGCATCTTATCCGCAATGGAAAGCATTAATAAAAGGTTTTGCTAATCAGGTGAGAAATTTAGATCAATAGGTTGAAAATACTTATTGATCTTCATGTTTTGTGTACGTTGTGGATGTATATTTATCTTTGAGACCTTGCATTTGCCTAAATTTTATGAAATATATGTGGTACAAGATCCCATTCATAGACGGCGGAGCTATAACCTACCCTTTATTTTGTCATTTCTTTTCGATGATTTTATCAATTATAAATTCAGTAAACTAGCAAACGATATTTAAAGATATTTATTGACATCAAGTATCTATTCACTTCATTCAATAAAATCCTTAACAAGATCATTATAACCGATTATTGAAATATTATGAAGCACCTATTTAAATAATTGAGTAAAGAAAGATCGAGATGTTTCAATACCCACAAAAAGAACACTATCTTCAACTCTGGTCGGATATATTTTTATAAAATTACCTTGATCAGAGCAGCCTTTGCCGGTATTCAGATTAAACCGATGTCGATGATAGGAGCATACAAGGTCCTCTCCTTCGCACCATCCTGTTACAAATGAGGCTCCCGCATGTGGGCATTTTCTTGAAAAAGCTCTCCATCCAGAACCGTCATGTACAATACAGATGCGATGATTGCCTGCCTTGACCTCATAAATTTGATTGATTTGATAAGAAGTCGTCTTATCTATCTGATACCACTGCAACATAATTAAAGATACATAGAAAGTTTCGACTTATTTTTTATCTTTGCGTAAATTCAAAAAACTAGCATATTTTATGGCTTTACAATGCGGTATCGTTGGATTACCTAACGTAGGTAAATCAACACTATTTAACTGTTTGTCTAACGCTAAAGCACAAGCGGCAAACTTTCCTTTTTGTACTATTGAACCAAATGTTGGGGTGATCACTGTTCCTGATACCCGTCTTAATAAATTAGCTGAATTAGTTAATCCTCAAAAAATTGTTCCAAACACAATTGAGATTGTTGATATCGCTGGTTTAGTTAAGGGCGCTTCTAAAGGTGAGGGTCTTGGTAATCAATTTTTAGGCAATATCCGTACAACAAATGCAATTATCCACGTTTTACGTTGCTTCGATGATGGCAATGTCATACACGTAGATGGATCTGTAGATCCGATCCGTGATAAAGAGATCATCGACACAGAGTTACAATTGAAAGATTTGGACACGGTGGTAAAACGTATCCAAAAAGTGGAAAAAATGGCTAAAACAGGTGGTGACAAAGATGCTAAACGCACTTATGAAATCTTATCTGTTGTAAAAGATCATTTAGAAGCTGGTAAATCTGCTCGTACTGCACCAATCGAAAAGGATGATTTTGATTTTATTCAAGAATTAGCCTTATTAACAGCTAAACCTGTATTGTACGTTTGTAATGTCGATGAAGCTTCTGTTAATACTGGAAATGCTTATGTTGACCGTGTAAAAGAGGAAGTGAAAGATGAAAATGCACAAGTATTGATTATTTCAGCTCAAATTGAATCGGAAATCGCACAATTAGAAAGCTTTGAAGAGCGTCAAATGTTTTTAGATGACTTAGGATTGAAAGAATCTGGAGTGTCGAAATTAATTGTAGCTGCTTATTCACTTCTAGACTTGGCCACGTATTTTACTGCAGGTGTACAAGAAGTTCGCGCATGGACGATTGAAAAGGGATTTACAGCACCTCAAGCAGCAGGTGTAATCCACACTGACTTTGAAAAAGGATTTATCCGTGCAGAGGTTATTAAATATAATGATTTCATTGAATTAGGTTCTGAAGCAGCTTGTAAAGAAGCTGGTAAATTATCTGTCGAAGGGAAAACATATATTGTTGAAGATGGTGACATTATGCATTTCAGATTCAACGTCTAAGAAAGGAATAATTCAAAATAAAAGGGCTGAACAGATGTATGTTCAGCCCTTTTATTTTTAGTCATATACTAATACGCCAGACACATTCCAACTGCTGAAACTTGTCCCCTCGCTTTCCCCTTGAGGTATTTGTACTCTTACGGTATGTTTACCCGCCTTTAAATCACCTATATCAATGAATATAGGGTAAGTTACTGTTCCTGGACACCAATTTGAACGGCTTAAATCTGATGAAGACAGTCCATTCGAAAAATTTCCCGAAGCAGGATTGCTTAAACGGTAAGAACCGCAGTCATTGCGCCATGGTGTATAACTGAAAAGTGCAGTCCCATTCAAAAATAAGCTGTTTGTTTTTGGAACAAATTCATCACCATTGCCCCAGCCACCATGACCAGTTGTCACATAGCGTAATTGAACATTTGAGGCATCTTCTTTCAATTCAAAAGTCACCTCTAATCCCTTTTCTTTGTCGAACATCGTTCCGTACTCTTGACCGCCCATTTCCATTACATTGGTTGTATTAAAAATCGGAAGTAGTTTTTTTAACCCTTGTTTATTATCAAACCCAGGATGTACGGTTAACTCTAAGCTCACTTCGTGTCCATTTTTGTCATAGTTGCCAATGAAAGTTCCAACGTAAACTTCTTGATCGCTAATCGCACTTGCGAGTTCAGTAATATCCTGTCTATACACTACAGAATCTTGCCAAGTTTTGCCTTTCAACTTCAAATAATTAAATTGACTTACCCCAAATGGAGTAAAAAAGCGCATGAGTTCTAAGATGGGTGTATAATTTGCAGTTCGGACTACACCTTGGTATTTTTTACCATTACCATTATCATATAAAGGAAGCGTATTCATCCCCTGCTGCATTCCGTCCAAAAAAGAAAGTTGCTGATCTTGAGGAATGATAAAAACAGAGCCTGTGCGATCGTAAGCATCTCCTTTTGATTTTTCGATCAATTGGATAAATACGTTCTGTCCAGCTGCAATCTTTGGAATTTTTACTTTTTTAACAATGACAGTACCTTGCGCAAATCTTAAGATACTATCAGATTTACTATCATCAGAAAAACTTATTTTTTCATTTTTAAAAATAGGTATCTGTATAAATCTACTTTTCCATAGCAAATCCTTATAGGTCAGATCGTCCACATAGGTTAGATTAGCCGGTAACGATAAAGCCTGTGGCCAAGTTTTTAGATGCTCAATTTTACTTGCTGTAACCGTAGAATTACCATTGCGAACCACTTCAAGAACAAAACCTAAGTTTTGACCTAAGTCCGAAGGACCACCTTTTATTTTTAATTCTGTTGTATACCAAATATCAATACTATTTGAATTTACAGTCGTTCTTGCTCGATAACAGGTATAACCTAATATTTTTTTACTTTCTGTGGTGATTTCCAGCTTTTGCTTATTGATCGCAGATGAATCAATAGTCGCAATCTGTTGTTGAGCTGTAATTTGCGTTAATTTATAATAGGCATTGGAAGGTCGCTTGACAACAAAAACTTCATAAGGAGTTTTTGCTTCTCCATTTACAATTTTCCGACTTGTGATCACCGTTTGTTCGGCATTTGCATAAACTAAAGTTGGATCTTGACTTTCTAAGATCTTATTATTACTTGATCTTTGATATTCAACTAAAATTCCTTTCTGAGCCATTAGTGATTGCGACAAAAAAAGCGATAGCAATAGATATAATATTCGCATAGTATGGGATAAATGATTAAGACTCAAAAATAGAAAAATGATTCATAATATGGATAAAAATAAGAAAAGCCTGAGAGAATCGAGCGATTTCCCAGGCTTTAAAGTACCTCTTGAAAGAGGTAATCAACCTAAACCTAAGTCAAAGGTAAAATTTATTTATTATTCTTACAAAACAATTCTTCCATCAAAATTTAAAAACATTTAAAATAGCAGCGCTCAACACCTATTATTTATTTTAAAACAATAAATAATTATACTTAAATGAAGTGCAATTTTCAACATTTTAACCATGTAAACCTACAATAATACCCTAATATGTAAAGTGTATGCTCAACACTAAAGCAGATGATTAATAGAATATGCCGATAAGGTAAATAAAATTAAAAATTTATAATAATGATATTTTTTAAACTTTGAACAATAAATTATATATTAATACAATAAAAAAAGGTTTTCAAACGGGGAGAATGAAAACCTTTATAACCAATTATAAACCTAAATTATGATACATCAAAGATAGTGTATAAATAACACTATTGCAACTATTTAAATGTTCTTTTTTTATGAATATAAATTTTGTAGTTGAAAATCTACAATTTAGAATGATTCTAATCATTTTTATATCCTTATTTTATCTATATCTTTGTATAAAATAGAAAAACGCATGTTTACAGGAATAATTGAAACCTTAGGAAAGGTGAAAAATATAGTAAAGGAAGATACCAATATCCATTTATTTATTGAGAGTTCTCTTTCAAATGAATTGAAGATAGACCAGAGTGTATCCCACAATGGAATCTGTTTGACTGTGGTAGGCATTGAAAATAATATCCACCAAGTTACTGCTATCGATGAAACACTTCAGAAAACAAATTTAAATGATTTAAAAATTGATGATGAGATGAATATCGAACGATGTACCCAGGCTAATGGTCGTTTTGACGGGCATATTGTCCAGGGGCACGTTGATCAAGTGGCCACGTGTATAGGAAAACAAGATTTGGATGGAAGCTTTTTATTCACATTTCAATATGACTCGAGCCTACAAAACATAACAGTTGAAAAAGGTTCTATAACTGTAAATGGAATAAGCTTAACAGTGGTTAATTCAAAAATTGATCAGTTTTCTGTAGCTATTATTCCTTATACTATTGAACATACTAATTTAAAGCATGTGGAAGTAGGTACTCAAGTAAATTTGGAATTTGATATTATTGGCAAATATGTTTCAAAAATTATGGCTTTGAGAAATTAATCTCAAAGCCATTAATATTATTCTAGGTAATGTCCCTGCCTCATCAGTAGTGCTCTATATTTATTAAACACACTGGACTTGGACACAAAGCCAAGATAATTTCCGTCCTTATCAATGACTGGTAAAATCCAGACATCATCTTTTTTCATCTTAAGCATGACCGATTCCATATCTTCTTCATGTATTTTAACAAGATCGGTTGGTATTTCAGCTAATTTATGAAAAGGTTGATCGATACCTTCCTCCTCACCTAGTAAAATAGAAAATAAGCGTTCACTATATAGGATTCCCAATAGTTTTCCTTTCTCAGTGACAATAGGAAAAATATTGCGTTTGCTATGGATGATATCCGATTGTCTCATCTTAGGCGTTTCATCAGGTCGCAAAATTACAAAATTGGTCTCCAGTACATATCGGACTTTCATCATACTCAATACGGATCGATCTTTATCTTCATACGAGAGCAGATCACCGGAGTCTGCTAATACCTTGGTATAGATAGAATATTTCTGAATAGATCTGTTTATTAAATAAGAAATGGAAGTAACCAGCATGAGTGGAACCATTAAACCATAACCGCCTGTAATTTCCGCAATAAGGAAAACTCCTGTTAATGGTGCATGCATAATCCCGCTTAATGCTCCTGCCATACCCACTACTACAAAATTAGGAACATTTAATTCGGTCACTCCCGTGAGGTTGACACCATATGCAAACGCAAAGCCCAGTAAACCTCCCATGACCAGACTTGGTCCAAAAACTCCACCATTACCACCCCCGTTTAGTGTAAATAAGGCTGCAAAAGATTTTGCAAATAACGTTAATACCGAGTAGGCTAATATAACAAGACCGATATCCTGATAATCTGAAAACAGACTGTTTTTCACAATTGCATTAAATTGACCATTCAAAATTTGTTGAATAGCAATATAACCTTCCCCATAAAGAGCTGGAAAGATAAAGATCATTAGACCCAATGATATTCCACTGACCCAAACCTTATTATATGGATTTTGAATATGAGCAAACCAATTCTTTACGACAGTACTTATTTTAGCAAAATAAACAGAATATCCACCAACTAAAAGGGCCAACAATAAGTAGAAAAATAAGGCTGAGACCTCCCACTCTGTACTAAAGGTATGAAATAAAGGTTCACTATATAAAGATTGTGAAATAACGGATGCCATAGCCGCAGAGATCAATAAAGGAATAAGCACCGGAATAGAAAATTCAGGTAATAAAATCTCGATCGCAAATACCATCCCTGCCAGCGGACTATCGAAAGCACCGGCTATACCCGCTGCTGCACCACATGCCAGCAGCATCGTTACCTCTTTGTACTGTAACCCAAAAAAACGCCCTGTGTTTGATCCGATTGCTGACCCACTCATTGCAATTGGAGCTTCTAAACCACAAGATCCTCCAAAGCCTACAGTCATGGCAGAGGTAACAATCTGTGAATAAATATTATGTGCAGGGATATTACTCGACTTTCTAGAAATGGCGTATATGATAGGAGTTATACCATGCTCTAAATTCTTTGATTTTAAAACCTTACGCACATATAATACACTCAATAATATACCGAGTAAGGGGAAAAATAAATAAAATGAATATTTATAGTGCCAATCAACATCATCTTGCAAGGTTGATGCGATGAAATGTGTTAAAGCCTTTAAAACGGAGGCCGCAATCCCTCCAAATATTCCGACTACAAAAGCAAGGATAATGATGAAATTACGATTTGAAATCTTATGCATACGCCAATTATTGAGCGCATTTAATTTCATGTTTAGCCGACTTCTTAATGTATGATTAATCATTTTATTGAAAACTTAGAACTTCCTTTTTTTTCTTTGTTTTGAACTTATCTGGTATGGCATCCATGATTTCATTTGATAATGCATCTATGGCATGTTTTTTCACAAAATTCTGTGTCGTTACAAGACTAATTTCTCGCACCGGTTCAGGAGCCTTAAAATAGCGAATACGATTAAGCTGGTCTTCATTGTAATCCACAATCGACAATTCAGGTAAAATCGTAATACCAGCGTTGATATCGACCATTTTTTTTAATGTCTCAACACTACCGGTATTATACTCAAAGCGACCCGAAGTATCATAATTATGTTTATGATGGCAAATATTTAACACTTGGCCCCTCATACAATGTCCTTCATTCAACAACCACAACTTATCTTCTCCGATATCATCTGCACTCAACATCTTTTTGCCAAATAATGGACTTTGTTCGGAAATATAAGCAACGAAATTTTCATAAAATAGTGGTTTCTCGACAATCCCGGCTTCATGCAGGGGCGTTGATAAGATACCACAGTCTAAAAGACCTACTTTTAACTCATGAATAATTCGCTCAGTTGTATATTCCCAGATCTGCAATTGTATTTTAGGATATTTATCCATAAAACTTGTCAATACAGTAGGTAGCAGATAAGGCGCTATGGTAGGAATGACTCCTATGCGTAATTCTCCATCTAATTCTCCATTTTCATTTTGTACAATCTCCAATACCTTTTTGCTTTCAATAAGGATAGTACGTGCTTGTGCGATAATCTTATCTCCTATTTCTGTCGGAACGACAGGTTGACGACTACGATCAAAAATCTTAACTCCTATCGACTCCTCCAGTTTTTGGATTTGCATACTTAATGTGGGCTGTGTCACAAAACACTTTTCGGCAGCGGCTACAAAGTTTCTATATGTATCAACGGCGACTATATACTCTAATTGGATGAGCGTCATCTTAGCAATTTTATTTGTACAAAAGTAACAAACATATTTCATACCAAATGATCGAATGAAGAGCGAAAGATATATACTTATTATTTTTTATCTTTGGAGTTGGATCGGAAACGAAACATTCCTATTAATATTATATAAACAAACATGAAGTTATTGAACACCAAATCATGGAGCCTGCTCCTTCTTTTAGCAACAACTGCCTTTACCATCCAAGCGAAATCACCTGACGAAGGTATGTTTCCACTTAGCGAATTAAGCAGAGCAGGCTTAAAGAGTGCTGGCCTAAAAATTAGTGAAAAAGATATTTATAATCCTGGAAAAGTGGGTCTAGTAGATGCTTTGGTACAAGTGAGTGGATGTACGGGTTCATTTATATCTGGTAGCGGACTGATTATCACCAACCATCACTGTGCGTTCTCTGCTGTACAATTAGCTAGTACACCTATTAATAATTACCTTAAAGATGGCTTCGTTGCACAATCGCATGAACAAGAGATTGAGGCTAGAGGTCTAACCATACGTATAACAGACTCTTATGAGGATGTATCTGACAAAATATTGTCTGCTGTTGCACAGATTACCGATCCTTCTGAACGAATCAATGTAATAAAGAAAAAGCAACAGGAATTAGTTGCTGAAGCGCAAAAGCAAGATCCAACGATAAAAGCAGAAGTTTCCGAAATGTTTATTGGTAAAACATATGTTCTATTTCGTTACAAAACTATTGAAGACGTTCGTCTCGTTTATATTCCTCGCCAAAATATCGGTGAGTTCGGTGGTGAAACAGACAATTGGGTATGGCCTCGTCACACAGGTGATTATTCTTTCTTACGCGCATATGTGGGTAAAGATGGGGCTTCTGCCAAATTTTCAAAAGATAATGTACCCTATCAACCAAAGAAATTTTTAAAAGTAAATCCAAAAGGTGTTAATGAAAATGACTTTGTATTTATTTTGGGTTATCCAGGACGTACATTTAGACATCGCCCTGCACAATACATCCAATATCAGCAAAACTTTTTGTTGCCTTATGTATCTAATTTGTACGAATTTCAAAATGATCGTATGTATGAGGCGGGCAAAACAGATAACAATGCTGCCCTGTACCTGGCAACACGTATCAAAAGAAATGCTAATGTGCTTAAAAATTACAAAGGAAAACTAAAAGGTCTCCGCAATATTGCTTTGATTGATACTAAAAGAAAAGAGGATCAGGCTTTAAGCGCATTTATCAACAGCAAAGCAAATTTGAAAACTAAATATGGTACATTGATGAGTGATATCGATGGATTGTATAACTTGATCAACCAAGACGCTTACAAAGAAATGTGGATGAATAATATCTACACGAGTACCAGTCTAATGCGTGTTGCAAAAGAAATAAATATCTTCAAAGCAGCTATGTTAGAACAAAAAACAACACAACAACAACAGGCATTTTTTGAATTGAATAGCGCTAAATTAAAAACAAATTTAGAGGCTATCTATGAAAGCTATAGTCAATATGCGGATCTACGAATATTCGCTAAGATGCTTGAAGATGCACATGCATTCCAAGGCAATAATCAAATTGAAAGCATTCAAAAGTTAAAATTCCAAGATCCACAACTCGTTGGAGCATATACAGGAAAATTAATTACAGAATCAAAACTAAATAATAGTGCAGAAGTATTCAATCATATTTTAGCAAATTCGAAGAGTCTATTGGCCTATTCTGATGAACTGCTAAAATTCCAATCTGCATTAGATTTTGATATCCAAAACTTTGCTGTAGAGCAAAAAAGAAGAGATGGTGTCCTCAATAAATTGATGGGTGACTATGTTGCTGTTAAGGAATTGTACCAATCCAAAAACTTCATTCCAGATGCCAACTCGACCTTAAGATTGACATTCGGTAATATAAAAGGGTACTCACCAGTAGATGCTACTTATATGAAACCCTTCACGACACTAGCGGGTATCATACAAAAGGGTAATCTTGGTGAAGCAGACTTTGACTATCCTTCAGAAATCAAAACGGCATGGGAAAATAAAAATTTTGGACCATATGTTAAAAAAGAATTAAATGATGTGCCTGTGAATATGCTTTACAATATGGATACGACCGGTGGCAACTCGGGATCGCCTATTATGAATGCGTATGGTGAATTGATCGGTGTCAACTTCGATCGCTCATATGATGCGACTATCAACGATTTTGCATGGAATGATAGCTATAGCCGTTCAATTGGTGTCGATATTCGTTATGTATTGTGGGTAGCAGACAAAATTGATAATGCACAATTTATCCTTAAAGAAATGGGTATCTAAAATTATTAAAAATTAAGACATTCATATTTGGCCCCATAAAGTTTAATTACTGTATGGGGCCAATTTTATTACTTAAAGTCTGAGGGACCAATCTTGCACCTCAATCTTCAATTAGTAGGATATACTTTATAATTATTCAATCGACACTATCCCACCTTCTTTCTTAAGATGGTCTTCCAAATAACTTGAGACGCTAGCCCGTCCACATCGTTCATGAGCGATCAAAGCTTCACGATTTGCTTTCCAAAAAGGTAATCTTAACTCGCAATTTAATTGATAAGAAATAGCAGATATTATTAAAATTTCAATTAGATTTAATTTATCTTCATCAAAAATTAATGACATGAACTACTTTTTTTTTGTTTCTTTTTGGATTTGTCAGATTATATCTACGGTTATTTTCAAGTACGGAGGCATTCATCCTAAATACCATTGGGCTGCTTTGATTGCAGGAAATTTAATTCTAATAATTGCAAGTTGGTTTCTAATTCAATTATTTAAAACTTTTCCCCAGCCTATCGTAATTGCCTTATGTTCGGGAGGAACATTTCTTACGGTACAACTTGCGATGGCCCTCATCTTCAAACAACCGTTGACTTGGTTGCAAATTTTAGGTTCAGCCATTATTGTCTTTGGGATGGTATTGGTTACTTTCGGTGGAAAAGATCAACCTGTTTAAAATATACTTAAATGGATTTTTAGACACTCGTTTAAAAATCCATTTATGCATTTACAAAAATATCCTGATTAGAAGCGGAGACCAATACTTAGATAAGGACGAAACCCCTCTTTTGAAAATCCTCCAACAGCTTGAATGACCAAAAGATCAGCAGGTATGATATATAATCCACCGCCATATCCCGTGTGCCATCGGCTAGAAGATTCTTCAGACATCCAAACCCGCCCTATATCATGAAAACCAATGATTCCAACTGTTCCTGGAACTAAATAAGAGTCAAAACTCCAAACTTTAAGTCTCAATTCAAAATTGTTGTAGAGCATCGTCTTTCCTGTAAAACGCTTAGAATTAAATCCCCGTAAGCTGTTTTCACCACCTAACTGCGCATATTGAAAAATTAAAGGATCACCGAACAAAGTTTCAAATCCTGTCCGATTCGCTAATGTGATCCAATCTGCAGTATTTGTTTTGTAAAAACTAAATGTCGATTTTACTCTCATAAATTGATGATTACCGGCA
This sequence comes from Sphingobacterium sp. PCS056, assembly GCF_023273895.1. Taxonomy (NCBI): domain Bacteria; kingdom Pseudomonadati; phylum Bacteroidota; class Sphingobacteriia; order Sphingobacteriales; family Sphingobacteriaceae; genus Sphingobacterium; species Sphingobacterium sp. PCS056. The sequence continues at coordinate 3,910,591 of NZ_CP096883.1, forward strand.
GTTAACTGACTTTTTGCTTCAATCAAATTGTGCCAAAAAACACCTTTTTTAGCATTATCTTTTTGATCACGGCTATCGTATTGCAAAGCCGCTAAAATTCCTGTAAAGAAAAATTTTCCATAAACTGGAATGCTGGGGTTTTCCAAAGCATACTTTTCAAAAAAATGACTTTTGTTATCTTCTTCATTGCTGATGATCAAATCAGAGGAAGATCCAGCTTTCCAATTCCAATGATTACCAAAATCCCTTTTTAATAAAAAGTTGGCATAAATTCGATCGTATCGATTTCGATAATATTGAATTCCCCTACTTTTACGTTCCTCAAATTCTGTATTATTTCCCAACCCAAAAAAGTTTTCCTGGTTATTCGGCCCATCGGATTCCAACTGTATTAAAAAATCATTTTTGTTCCATAACGATTTAAAATCAGCACTATATTTGAAATTAAATGATTTTCGACCTGTGGTATAATGTGCCCAAAAATCTTGCTTAAATGCATAGGGATCTTTTCTAAACCCTTGTTTCTCGATGAGATAGCCAGCTCCTAACATGAGTCCCTTATCTACGCTGTACTGTAAAGATGCGAGTATACCTGTTCTATCGTATTTAAAACTATTCCGATCATAATGATGTATAAGGCTATCGTTAGAGAGTTTTAATTGCAACGCATTGTTTGTTTCAAATGTATTTTGGTCGGTTTTATCATCATAAACATACACGCGATTACTACGGGCGAAAGTAGGCTCTACGTAATAACTATCTGCTCCTTTCCCACCAATCAATCTGAGTTTTATTTTTGATTTACTCTTTCCCTTTAGATGATATACATCTGTCCCTGCGAGACCGTAAATTCTTAACTCTTTAGTTTCATTTGGATAAAACGTTCTTTTAACCAATTTTCTACCTACAGATCCATCTTTTTTCTTGTTCCTAATTTCCAATTCAATAGAACCATTCTTATGAAAGGTGAAATAAAAGAATTCATTTTTCGCTGAGGCGGCTATATCGACATTTTTTGCTAAGTCCCTATAATAAGTTAGGGCCGTCTCCATCAAGTTGTCTCTCCTTGCACGGATATGTCCTTTTAGTTCCGCAGCACTCAATTTTACTATGGTATCTGGCATTTGAGCCATAGCAACATCAATTAAGGAATCGGTCATGATCTTTTGAACATACTGAACTTCAGATTTCCACTCTTTTTCATCTAAATGATTCAGGAAATAACGATCAAAGTGCCTTTCATTGAAATTCCACTGTCCGACATTGCGAATATGATCTCCGAAAGGTTGTAAATGTGCTTTCAGCCACTGCATAGACAGCAAGACGGGGAATACACCGGAAGTTTTATAATAAACCTTATCTCGATCTCGTGGCACGGGACTATAAACTTTCTTATCTTCCACTTTTTGAGCATCCCATCGCCAATTGTCCTCATGTCGATCCCAATCGCCTAATAGAAAATCTAATAACCTTGCTCGCAACGTCAATCCTTGATCGACTTGGATATCATTGTCCTCTTCTAACTTACGTTGTGCTTTGAGCGTATTGTCCGTTTTAGCATTTTCATCTTCTAAGGGTACGCGAGGTTCAAACATGTAGGCTCTATTTCTAAAAATTTGGCGGTATTCTCCTAGGCCAGGGTCATCCCCCACATAGACCAATGAAGGGCTTGCATGTGGAATTTGCAATGCACGATTAAACGTTGGCACCGTCAGTGCTCCGAAAGGATGAGCGATAGAAATTTGGTCTTGTACAATATCTTTTGCAATAGTATGTCTTAAATTTTCAGGTAGACTTCTTTCAGGATATTTATTTATAGAGCGCAGCACCCATTCTCGCCCCGTGCTGTCTCGTAGCCGTAACGATTGTGTCTGCATCCCTCCTCCAAGTTTAACAATGCTGAGACCCCCAAATTCATCTTGAAGATTCATCACTCGCATCTTTACTGGAGTATTGTATAATTTGCGATAGGAATCTCCGAGCCAAAATCGATGAATTTTGCTCACTTTGTCATAGCTTGGATCTATCACAGCATAAACGGAATCAACACCCGATGAGGCTTTTGTTTGGGCATTTAATAAGGATATACAATTGATAAAAAAGCATACATTGACGATGCAATACCTATATTTATAGAGCTGGGATGTGTAACGGTTCATGCGATATGAATTAATGCAAGGTCAATTTTAAATCTAAAATACATAAAATTTTCAATTGCACTTATGGTAGGCATGCATCTCATCAGAAATTGATATCTAACAAGAGACATAAGCAAGGCAAGTTAATGGCTTATACAAGATGTGCGTGCCATATCAAACGTGCCATATCAAATAAAAATTAATCACCGAATAATTCTTAAATTATAAAGGGTTTGACATGGCCAAACCCTTTATAATTAATCTTTCTTAACGAATTTTTTGAATTTCTTCTTTCTTGTATTTTTCTTTTTATGTTCCGAAAAACGATTTGGATCAAAAACTGGACCTTCAGAAAAACCTGCTGGCAGTGGCAGTTTTTCAATACTTGATCCGATCAACTCTTCGATCTTGGCAAAGCGCTGTTGATCTTTCTGATTAACAAAAGTAATTGCTGTTCCTGTGGTCGCTGCTCGAGCAGTACGACCCACACGATGAATATAATCTTCTGGATCCGGCGGTACATCATAGTTGATAACCAAACTGATCCCTACGATATCAATACCTCTGGAAATAACATCAGTACCGATCAATACATTGATCTTTTTTGCTTTAAAGCGATTCATGATATCTTCACGTTGCACCTGCTCCAAATCAGAGTGAAATGCCTCAACTGCGATCCCATTCTTATGCAGATCAATAGACAATCGCTTTACAAATTCTTTTTTAGAGGCAAAAATAATGGTGCTTGTATAGATAGGGTTGGTAAGAATGTGTTGTATCAACGCTGTTTTTTGATCATCATATACCATATAAACCTGTTGACTAATACCTTCAGAAGGTTTTGATAAAGCAATATTGATCTCCGTTGGATTGTGTAATATTTGCTTAGCTAGTGTTCTAATCTTACCTGGCATCGTGGCAGAGAACAATAAATTTTGTCTTTTTTCAGGAAGAAAACTAATAATTTTCATAATATCTTCATGAAATCCCATATCTAACATACGGTCAGCTTCGTCAAGAATAAAATGCTTCACTTTATTAAAATGAAGTTTTCCTGAAGCCAAATGTGCAATTAAGCGACCAGGCGTTGCCACGATAATATTCGCTCCTTCTTTTATTGCTGTACGTTGCTGTTCGTAATCCATTCCATTTCCCCCGCCGTATACAGCTATGGAAGTGGCTCCAGTAAAATAGCCTAAACCCATGATTTGCTGATCAATCTGTAAAGCCAGCTCTCGAGTTGGAACTAAAATTAACGTATTTATATAGTCGGATTGTTCCTCGGCGATCTGATGTAGAACGGGTAGTAAATAAGATGCTGTTTTACCCGTACCTGTTTGCGCGCAAGCAATCAAATCTTTATGCTCCAGCACAACAGGTATTGCCTGTTCCTGGATAGGTGTTGCATCTTCATATCCCATGCTATCTAAGCCCTCTTCCAACGAAGATGCTAAACCAAATTCTGTAAATTTCAATATTTTTTATCTTTTACTTTAAAAATCAGCATAATGTAAGCTTTTTTTTCATATTTACCGTATATTAAATAATAACTACATGATTTTCAGTAAATTATATATAAAGCTATCGGATTTGGGAGAGATTAATAATTCTATTTTATTACACGTCTAAAATAAAAATAATAAGGATCATAGAGTAAAAAAGAAAGACCTAATATATCACGATTAGATCTTTGCTTTTTATATATCGAAATTGCTTATTATCAACTTAATCTTTCTTTATAAAGTATCGATGCTCAATCACTTCGACACGCTCGGCATCGTCCTCAATGGCTTTCTTGACAGCACATTTGCCAGTCACACCTCGGTAGACAAGTGCTCCTCCTAGAGACAACCCAGAAAGTGCCGTTAAAGGGTGCTTTATTAAAAACCTCACACCTGCACCTAATATAAATCCACCAGCTACAACTGAAAGTATACGCTCTGAGGTTTCAATTTTACCGTTTTCACAGTTTTCGTCTACCTTACTTTTAACTTTGCTAATTACTTTATCTACTAACGTACCCATATGTATAAATTTTATAAGTTGTTCTAATTTTTATAACAATCTGCGTACAGTTTTGTTTTTGTTTACTAATATTTATTCCGTTCTTTGCGACACAATGTTTCAACGATGGAAATCATAGGTTATACTTTATCCATTTTCATCGGTATCACGCTCGGATTAATCGGTGCAGGTGGTTCCATTTTAACTGTACCGGTCTTAGTCTACTTATTCCATATACATCCTACATTAGCAACATCGTATTCCCTATTTATTGTTGGTTTCACGAGCTTAATAGGTAGTTTCCTTAAAATAAAAGAAAATGGTGTGGATTATAGTGCAGCGACTTATTTTGGAATTCCTTCCGTCTTTGTCATCCTCATCGTTCGTAAAGTTTTACTGGTCCATATTCCAGAAGTTATTTTGCAAATCCATCATTTTCAATTGACAAAATCAACGATCACTATGATTGCTTTTGCGGTATTGATGTTGGGCGCTTCCTGGAGTATGATCAAAAATAAACAGATTCAGGTCAGTACCAATCATCCTATAAAACAACCAATAACAAAAATGATCTTTTGGGGAATTGGAATTGGTTTAGTGACGGGCTTCTTAGGAGCTGGCGGAGGATTTTTAATCATTCCTGCTTTAGTTATTTTATTGCGCATGCCGATCCGAATTGCAATTGGCACTTCGCTATCTATCATAACCTTAAATTCACTCATCGGATTTTTAGGAGATATAGATCATGTACAAATGGATTGGTTTTTCTTAGTAAAGCTACTTTCTATAACGATCCTAGGTGTAGCAATAGGTAGTTATCTGCAAAAAAAAATCGCGACGGACAAGTTAAAACCAATTTTTGGTTGGTTTATATTTTTTGTGGGTACGTATATTTTAATTAAGGAACTCTTTTAGTTATCTTGCTATTATTAGCACGTAAATTGTATTGTTAACTTAAAAATGGAGTAACTTATTAAAGATCTTATGCTCGTAAAAAAATATTCTGGGGAGTTAGTCCCATTTAATAGCGACAGTTTACGTCACTCGTTGACACGTTCGGGAGCTAATCATGATCAGGTAGAAAAAGTGTACGCTCAAATAAAAGAAAAATTATTTGATGGTATCAGTACGAAGGCCTTATACCAATTAGCTTTTGAGGCTTTGAAATCTCAAAGAAACTCGCTTGCAGCTCGATATAGTCTAAAAAAGGCACTTCGCGAACTTGGCCCAGAGGGATTCTATTTCGAGAAATGGATAGGTCGATTATTTCAAGAGTATGGATTTGAAAGTACAACAGGACAAACAGTGCAGGGGCATGCTGTGTCACATGAGATTGATGTAGTGGCTGCTAAAGGCAATGAAATGCTTGCTATTGAATGTAAGTTCAGAAATGATATTGACGCTAAAATCTCGGTAACAACCCCGATGTATTTTTTGTCTCGATTTAACGACATCAGTGATATTGATTATCATTTTTTTGGGCAATACAAAAAGTTTACACAAGGCTGGCTTGTCACCAATGCTTATTTAACCTCTGATTCTAAAGATTTTGGAAAATACTACGGCGTAAACTTTCTTTCATGGGATTATCCCGAAGACAATAGTATAAAAAGACGTGTAGATAGAGCCGTATTTTATCCGGTGACCTGCTTGACCACACTAACTGATGAACAGGAAAAAACACTATTGCAACATCAGATCATATTGGTGAAAGATATCTTAAAAGATAAAAATGCTCTCCAATCTCTCCAACTAAGTCCAGAAAAATTAAGATTGGTGCTACAAGAGGCTAAAGAATTGATCGATTATAAAGTGGATGAAGAGTCCTGATGAGTATGATATTTTATTAGACCAAATACGATCAATGAATCTTCCACTACGAGAGATTACTTTTTATAACATTTTAATTTAGTATTGTTTTTTCACTTTATTTACTGCGGTAACAAGCGAAAAAACAGTACTAAAATATACTTAATAATGAAAAACAAATCCGTAATTTATTGATCAATTATAAAAAGAAATCTACAGAGATGAACTTGGGATAATAACCAATTTTATAATTAAAGACCATTTTCTGTCTACGCATTACACACGGTCAGGAGAGATCTATTGGATAATAAATATCTCCAAAAACCTTTAAGTCATCCAATGCTACAGGATTTTCAAAAATCCCGTAAACGGAAGAACCTGAACCTGACATGGAAGCATATATAGCACCAAAAGAATATAGTGCATCTTTTAATTCCTTTATTTTTGGAAACTGTTCAAATATGCTCAACTCAAAATCATTGTTCAAATAGTATTTCCATTCTTGTATAGGGAGTTTGATGATCGATCTTAAATCAAACTCTGGTTGCTTAGCTTCTACTCCACGATAGGCTTCTGCTGTTGATATGTGAATATTAGGATTAATAACAACGATATAATAAGCGCTTAAATTTAATTCAATCGGAGAGAAATCGGTCCCTATTCCTGTAGCATATACAGGTTTATTATCTATAAAAAATGGACAGTCTGCGCCTAACTGTTTCGCGTACGTCTGCAATTGTTTAACAGACAGCTCAAGCTGAAAACTGTCATTTAACATTTTCAAAACATAAGCAGCATCAGCTGAACCTCCTCCCATTCCAGCACCTATAGGAATTTTTTTTATTAAATGAATTGCGATTGATGGAATATCAAAATCTTGTTTAATTAATTGATAAGCACGCTCACAAAGGTTCATTCCTTCTCCAGGAATAACAATGCCTTCTGAATAAAAAACAGTTGGACCGGATTCCAAAGGAATGATTTCGACCACATCATATAATTTAACAGGATAGAATATGGTTTCCAAATCATGATAACCATCCGGTCGTTTTCCTACGATATGTAGGCCCAGATTTATTTTAGCATTTGCAAATGATAGCATAATGTGTGTTTAATATGAGATCGGTTAAACTTTAAATTCTATTTTAATATTCAAAAGTACCTGCTTTCCAAATTGGAATAGTAAATTGTTCGATAAGGTGAGCTAATTGATAGTTTTCATAATTATCCACTGTTAACCAAATAGCTTCCTCAATCTCGGCCTGTGGAAAGACATCTAGGGCTGCTTTTAATTCAATTTTAAAGATTTCTCCCCTCACTATGGTATCAACTTCATTGACAGCTTCGGTCTCATGAAACCCTAGGTATTCCAGCTCAGATAAGGAGATATTTAGATCTAACTCTTCTTTTAATTCTCGAACAAGTGCTTGAGAAGAAAGCTCACCTTTTTCTATCTTGCCACCTGGCATCATGTAATATGCAGAATTTTTTTTCCTAACAACCAAAAGCCTGTTATTCGGATCCACTACCATAGCTCCTGCTAAATAAATCTTGTTCATATCTTTTTTTATTGAAATCAAACTACTTTCCTATAATTAAGAATATAAAGTAAAAAGCGATTATCTCCATAATCGCTTTTTACCAATTTTTGTTTTACTGCTAAGTATCTAACTCTTTTAATAAAACTAAATATTGATCAATAGCTTTCCTCTTATCATCAGTAAGATGATAGTTTAAGCTTGAAGTTAAATAATGATGATAATCAAAATCTTCATATTTGGGTAGGCCCGGAATTACAGCTTCAGGCTCCGAGACGCCTACTTTTAGAGCCTCGTTAAATAACCTTATAAAATCTACTGTTAATGTTTTTGTACTCACCCAGACTGCAAATGCAAATGGAAGACCTGTAAATTCTTTCCACATAAGTCCTAAATCGTAAACAAAAGGTACCGTCTTCTTCTTACCAAACGTACGGTCACCGATCAGTACATACGCGTCAGCCCCTTCGATATCTGTCACGATCCTCACGTCGCGCTTCCAATGATTTTTAAGCAGTACTCGTGCTAACCCATTAGAAGTACGTGATTGCTTATCCAAATATAATGTCTGGATTTCTTCAATCGGTTTGTGAGCAAAAATAAAAACCGAATCAACAGCCCCCTCTGTACCAATACAATAATCGGTAATGATATGCGCATGCGGAAGACTTAATAAAGCCGCCACAGGAATTATACCTAAATCAGCTTTGTCATCAATCACTTTTTGGGCACATACACTCGGATTATCCAAGCTCAATTCGATCTGATCTAAAACTGCGGATTGTCTAATCCCATTTAAAAACGGCAATGTATTCGTATACGAAACTGCCGATACTCTCACTTTATCCATTTGTCAATACCTCTAGATGTTTCGTATTATAATAGTCAATAATTTCAAATTGATCATGATCATACGTTAATTTATATAAGGCAGTGTTTGTATGAGGAAATTCATCCATTTTTGAGGCATCTACTCCTGTCAATAGGCAAAGAATAATACGTAATGCGCGACCATGCATACAGACCAATACGGTTTCTTCATGCTCTTGTTTAACCATATGTGCGATGGCCTCACGTTGACGTAACATCAATGCATTAGGAGATTCCCCCTCATCTACACTGACATCCAATTCACCATTTTTCCATGCTGAGACCAGCTCATTGAATCCACTCATGATAGATTCGTCTTGCTCTTTACCTTCGTAGATTCCCCAACTAATTTCATCTAAACCCTCGAGTTCTTGCCAAGAAATACCATCTCTGATAAAAGATTCTACTGTCTGATGTGTTCTCAATAAGGTTGAGGTATAAATTTTATCAAACGGGATATCTTTATAAGCATCATAAAAAGCCTGAGCTTGTGCCAGTCCCGTTTCATTAAGTGGAGAATTCACGCCACGCCCCTGAACAATACCTTTCAAATTCAGATCGGTCTGTCCATGGCGAATAAAATAAAAAGTCTTTTTCAAAATATATCTTAATTATTTACAACAGGTAGTGCATAATAATTTTTTTTCTTGCTATCGTCTTCAAAAACTACATCCTTGTAATCGGTGACAACCTGATATAAGGTATCACGCTCTATTGGATGACGTCCTACCTTGCGAATCAACTCAACCAACTGCTGCGTTGACATACCCGGGTTCTGCTCCTCAGCTCCTGCCATACTGTAGATCTTCGTCGTATCATCCAATGTTCCGTCAATATCATCAACACCAAATGCCAATGACATTTGAGCTGTATCCCTTGAAATCATTGCCCAATAGGCTTTAATATGATCAAAATTATCCAAATAAATACGAGCTATGGCATAATTTCTCAAGTCTTCAATAACAGAAACCTCGGGAATATGTGACATTTGATTTTCTTTATTTCGAAATTTCAATGGAATAAAAGTTTGAAAACCTCCAGTCTTATCTTGCAGTTGACGCAATCTTTCCATGTGATCCACACGATGCCAAAACTCTTCAATATGACCGTATAGCATGGTTGCGTTGGTATGCATCCCTAATTTATGTGCTTGCTCGTGAATATCTAGCCATTGTTCTGCAGTACATTTATCATGTGCAATCTGCTCTCTGATCTCTGGATGGAAGATTTCTGCTCCACCACCAGGCATCGAATCCAGACCACAAGACTGCAAATATTTCATACCTTCATAATGGCTCAGTTTTGCCTTCTTGAATATATAGTAATATTCTACTGGCGTTAAACCTTTAATGTGCAATTCTGGACGATGTGCCTTACATCTTTTAAAAAATTCGGCATAGAAATCAAGATTTTGTTTGGGCACGACACCTCCAGTAATATGAACTTCCGTAACGGCTTCATCATCATATTTCTTTACGATGTCCATCATACCATCTACCTCCATTTCCCATCCTTCTGCACGCTCTTTGATCATACGGGAATATGAACAGAACTTACAATCGTAAACACACACATTCGTAGGCTCAATATGAAAGTTACGATTGAAAAATGTGATATCCCCATGTCTTTTCTCCCGAATATAATTCGCTAAAACACCCAAATAACCCAATTCGGCATTTTTATAAAGGTATACACCCTCATCAAATGTGATGCGTTCTTCTTGCAACACTTTATTTGCTATATTTCTTAACTCACTATCCAAAAGCGGATTAGAAAGTAAGAAATTTAATTTTTCTTTAGCATCCATTATCATGTCTCCTAGTCTATAACAAATGTACCAAAAACAAGGCTAAATTCGTAGAATCTAGCCTTGTTTTTGGTACAGCAATATCAATGAAATAACCATTAATCTGTGAACTGTTGCATATCGATCAATTTTCTATACAAACCCTCTTTCTGAATCAATTCTGTATGACTTCCAAATTCTACAATTTGGCCACCATCTATCACCACAATTTTATCTGCATTCTGAATGGTGCTTAATCGATGTGCAATGACTACCGTAGTACGATTATCCATAAGCTTATATAAGGAATCTTGAACTAGTTTTTCGGATTCCGTATCTAATGCCGAAGTTGCCTCGTCCAATAACATAATGGGTGGGTTTTTCAATACAGCTCGCGCGATGCAAATTCGTTGTCGCTGGCCACCAGAAAGTTTAGCGCCACGATCACCAATATTCGTTTGATAACCGGATTCTGTTTTCAAGATAAATTCATGAGCATTAGCTATTTTGGCAGCATTCTCAACCTCTTGCTGGGTCGCAGATGTATTGGAAAAGGTAATATTATTAAAGATGGTGTCATTAAATAAGATAGACTCTTGATTCACTACACCTATCATTGTGCGTAGAGATTCTTGATCTAGATCCCTTAAATCTATACCGTCAAACAAAATTTGACCTGCTGTAACATCCATAAAACGCGGAATTAAATCCACCAAAGTAGATTTACCCCCTCCAGAAGGACCGACCAGCGCTATTGTTTTTCCCTTTTCAATAATTAGATTGATATGTTTTAAAATGTTTTTCTCACCATAAGCGAAATCTACATGCTGAAACTCAATCGCTTTTTTAAAATCAGTAACTTTCTTCGCATTAGGCTTATCAGTAACTTCACTTTTGGTATCAATCAATTCCAGTACACGCTCACCAGCCGCAATACCATTATGAATATTACTAAATGCATCTGTCAATGCTTTTGCAGGACGCATTACTTGTGAGAAGATAGCGATATAGGCAATAAACTCAGATGCTCCAAACTCATCACTCCCTGATAAAACCAGATTACCACCATATAATAAAATGATAGCGACCATAATCACACCTAACAATTCAGATACCGGTGAACCCATTTGTTGGCGCCTTGCCATTGCACGCATGATACCCGCATAACGATCATTCTCATCATTAAATCTTTTTTTAACGAAATTTGTTCCGTTGAAGGCTTTAATGATACGAACACCAGATAATGCCTCATCTAAGAAAGAAATCATATTCGCATAAGATGTTTGACCAGCAATCGCTTGTGCCTTTAAAGTTTTAACAATTTTAGATATAAAAAAAGCAGATACTGGAATGACGAGCATAGCGAATAAAGTCAGTTTTGCAGAAATAACAAATAACATAACCAGATATGCAATGAGTTGAAGTGGCTCTTTAAAAGCAACCTGCAATGTGCCTGTAACAGAATACTGTACAACCTGAACATCAGAAGATACTTTGGAAATAATATCGCCTTTACGCTGTCCATTAAAATAGCCTAAATGTAGATCCATGACATTATCAAATACCGTCTTCCGTAAATTCAATAAAGTGTGAATACGCAAATTTTCCATAATTCGTTGGGCTAAATAACGAAACAAATTGCTTATAAAAACGGAAATTACGATCACGATACAGACATACTTCAATGCACCATAAGCACCGAACTGTTGGTTAGCCAGACTTGCATAATAATTGAAGTAACCGAGAATATCAAAATATCCATCGGGCTTTGCTAATACTACATGAGAAGAAACTTGATCTGTATTGAAAAGAGTTTGCAACAAAGGAGCTAATAACGCCAAATTCAATGTGCTGAATACAACCGTAATTAGGGTGCAGATAATATACGGAATTGCGTATTTCTCAATGGGTTTGGCAAAAGATAATAACCTAAAGTAAGTTTTCATTTATAATATTAAGGTAGCAAAAATACTAAAATTACGCGCAATATATAAGGAATACTTTCAAGGAATGAAATCTTGCACTTCGATGATATTATAAATTTCATCCAATAAACACCAAATTTAAACCACAATATACCTAGCGGTTTTGCATTATGATTTATGAATATAACTCAGAAAACATCTTATTGATCATAATTGACTCGGACTCGTTGATTGATTATTAACCGTTCAAGCATAACTCTAGTTTATGCTAATCAATCTATTGAGGGGATTACTAATCTTTTAATAAATTCACAAAAAAACACGATTTAACAACAATAAACCCAATTTTTATTGTCATTAGCTTTTCAATAAGTAGAGCTTGTATTCGCAGATTATTCGAGTTTGCTTCATCATAAATAGGTATGATATGCTTATTATATTCATCTTAAATCCGTGTTAAGTCCATGGTGAGTCCGTGTTCAGTCCGTGTTTATAGTATTTTCACCATGATACTACCCTGTTCGCAACCTGCTTGCATGTATAAGATATATTAGGGTCGCTCCACATATGTATCGAGACGTATTACAATAGATTACGGATAAAAAAAGCCTTTTATACTTGATATCAACGTACACCATATCTATTGATAATCATGCTCCATGTTTTGATGAATTCAAAACCGCAATCTTGATCAAGATGAATGCAATAACACCATGCACTACATCAACAAAAATATATACAACAGAAATATCAATAATTTAAAAAGCAACATTATTTAAAATGTACAATGGGTTATACTATTATTTTAATAGAAAAAACCTAATTTAGTCCTTGTAAATAGTAAAATACCAGAACATAATGCAAATAGAAGTTGCCAAAAGGTTGCAACAAACCGAAGAATATTATTTCTCAAAAAAATTAAGAGAAATTGATGAGCTCAATAAAGCAGGTGCTCGTGTGATTAATTTAGGTATCGGAAGCCCAGACTTACCACCTCATCCTGAAGTAATTCAGACCTTGACGACAGAAGCGGCTAAAGCCAATGTACATGGCTATCAAAACTATAAAGGCTCGCCTATATTGAGACAAGCTATTGCAGATTGGTATCAACGCTATTATCAGGCAACATTCAATCCAAATACAGAAATTTTACCTTTAATAGGTTCTAAAGAAGGTATTGTTCATATTTGCATGACTTACTTGCAAGAAGGTGATGAGGTTTTAATACCAAACCCGGGATATCCTGCTTATGCCGCTGCAGTGCGACTAAGTGGAGCCACAGCTATTACCTATGATTTATCTGAGGAAACAGATTGGTTACCTGATCTTAAAAAGCTTTCTGAAAACGATTTATCGAAAGTAAAACTGATGTGGATCAACTATCCACATATGCCTACGGGCTCTAGTGCGAATGAAGGATTTTATCTTGAATTGATTGCTTTTGCAAAGGCAAACCATATTTTAATCTGCCACGATAACCCTTATAGTTTTATCTTGACAGACAGCCCTAAGAGTATTATGTCTATTGAAGGAGCAAAAGATGTTGCCTTAGAACTTAATTCATTAAGTAAGTCATCGAACATGGCTGGATGGCGAATCGGTATGTTAGTGGGTGCAGAAGAACGTATCAATGAAGTGCTGCGATTTAAAAGCAACATGGATTCTGGCATGTTCTTGCCAGCACAGCTTGCTGCGGCCAAAGCATTACAATTAGATCAATCGTGGTATCAAGAATTAAATGGAATCTACAATGAAAGAAGAGCATTAGTTTTTGAAATCATGAACATGCTAGGCTGTATCTACAAAAAAAATCAAGTTGGTTTATTTGTGTGGGCAAAAGTTCCTGACAGTTACGAATCGGGCTACGCTCTTAGTGATGAGGTATTAAATCAATCACGTGTCTTCATTACTCCAGGAGGTATATTTGGAACTGCTGGAAACTCCTATATCAGAATTAGTTTATGTGCTTCAGTTGAAGTGTTGCAAGAGGCTATTGAGCGAATTAAAGAAGTTAAAGAAACGAATTAAGATTAAAATAACATGATAAATATAGCCATTATTGGCGTCGGTTTAATTGGTGGCTCAGTCGCCATGAAACTAAAAGAAAAGCATTTTTGTGATCAGGTATTTGGTGTCGACAAAAGTGATGCTAACTTAACAAAAGCATTGCAAATTGGCTTTATCGATCAGAAAGCAACGTTGGAAGAGGCACTAGAAAAATGCAAGGTCATTATTCTCACGGCTCCTGTGGATGCGATTATCTCGTTGGCACCAAAATTATTAGATCTAGTAACAGACCAAGTCATTATTGACATGGGATCTACTAAGCTTAATATTTTACAATTGATCTCAGAACATCCCAATCGTGGTCGGTATGTGGCGGCTCACCCTATGGCAGGGACTGAATATTCTGGCCCAGAAGCAGCTTTACCAAACTTGTTCAAAGATAAAATGATGGTCTACGTGGAGGCTTTTAAATCTGATGAAGACGCTTTTGAACTCGCAGATTCCATTACTGAACAACTGGAAATGCGCACGTCATTTATGACTGCGGAAGAACATGATACCCATACCGCTTATGTTTCACATATCTCCCACCTGACTTCTTTTGCGCTAGCCTTAACGGTATTAGAAAAAGAAAAATCACAGGGCAGGATATTTGAATTAGCGGGTTCTGGATTTGAATCCACAGTACGTTTGGCTAAAAGCTCTCCCGATATGTGGACACCTATTTTTAAACAAAATAGAGTAAACGTATTAGAAGTATTGGAAGAAAATATTAAACAGTTGCAAGCTCTGAAAGATGCTATTCAAGAGGAAAACTATACACAATTACATAAGTTGATTAAAAAATCAAATAAAATAAAGCGCATTATAAAATAAAGCTCCTGTTATTAGTTTAGGGTCGTTCACTTAAGTTAAAAAATGCTAGAAGCCAATACTTCTAGCATTTTTTAGTTCGCAGCCATCATCATCGGCAATTGTGCGATCACATACAATCAACCATTTCTCTAAACTAAGAGAATCATCAACTTGTTCTTTTGATTCAACCTTTATTTCTACTAGGATCAATGTGTAAATGCTCTTCTTGATGAACAGCATATCCGATATCACTCTTGTCCTTACTAGGACAGATAGATAATAATGGGAATTATAGCGGATTGGCGGCTACTTTACGAATAGATGTCGCATTGTAACCGATTTGTGCAAAGCGTTTTTTTCACCTTTTAAGAATGCGAAGACGCACATCTCCCTTATCCTTTGTTTTCTTTTGATTCCATAATTAACCTAAATTACTTAACACTCTTCATATTTAATAATTACACCTTTTTCTCAAGAAAAAGAAACTACATTTCTTACTCATGTATTAAATAAATAATTCAAAATATTTTGGTTTCTAAATTCCAAGACATATATTTGCAACGTAGATCGAATCGAAATACACCTAATCAAAACCTTTCAATCAGGTCTTGATTTATAAAGAAGTGGCGAGAGACTGGCTCAATGACCCACTGGCAACCTTCAAAATACGTTTGAAAAGGTGCCAATTCCTGTCCATATCAATATTGTTATGGAGGATATAAATGAAACGACAATGATATTTACATTACAAAAAAACAACAGGGTAAGTTCAATTACCAACGTAACATTTACAACTCTTGCATCAACTTCAATGCGAATGTTTGAGCACATGTCTATGTTTTATTGTTAGATCTATCCATTTTTTACTTAATGGATAGCAAGTGCATCTACATGTGCAGATCCTCACTCTATAATATTCACGAAAATATTCAACTAATTAATTATAAAAAACCATGTCTACAAATAAAAATTTAAAATTCGAAACTCTACAAGTTCATGCAGGACAAGTTGCAGACCCAACTACTGGCGCACGTGCAGTACCTATATATCAAACCAGCTCATACGTATTTGAAAATGCGGAACATGGCGCTAACTTATTTGCATTAAAACAGTTTGGAAACATCTATACCCGTCTGATGAATCCGACAACAGATGTTTTTGAAAAACGCATTGCTGCATTAGAAGGTGGTGTTGCTGCAGTGGCGGTTGCCTCTGGTCAAGCTGCGCAGTTCATCGCATTAAATAATATTTTAGAGGCTGGTGATAATTTTGTGTCGAGTAGCCATATTTATGGAGGTACATACAATCAATTCAAAGTTGCATTTAAAAGAATTGGAATTGAGGTCCGCTTCACGAAAGAGACAACAGCTGAGGAGTTTGAGTCATTGATCAATGAAAATACGAAAGCATTATACTTAGAAACAATTGGAAATCCAAGTTATGATATTCCTGATTTTGATAAAATAGCTGCAGTTGCTAAAAAACACGATTTACCTTTAATCGTAGATAACACTTTTGGAGCTGGGGGCTATCTATTCAAACCGCTAGAGCATGGTGCTTCTGTTGTTGTCGAATCTGCGACAAAATGGATTGGCGGACATGGAACAAGTATTGGCGGTGTCATCGTTGATGGTGGTACATATAACTGGGGCAATGGTAAATTTAAACAATTTTCTGAACCTTCTGAAGGATATCATGGATTGGTCTTCGCAGATGTATTTGGCCCAGATGGTCCATTTGGCAACATCCAATTTGCAATCCGTGCACGTGTGGAAGGCCTTCGTGATTTCGGACCGGCTATATCACCTTTCAACTCATTCCAGCTTATACAAGGTCTAGAAACGCTTTCGCTACGTGTTCAGCGTCATGTAGACAACACCCTAGAAATCGCTAGATGGTTAGAAGCGCATCCGCAAGTTGAGCAAGTGAACTATCCGGGCTTGAAAAGCTCACCAAGTTATTCAAATGCACAGAAATACCTAAAAAATGGATATGGAGCGGTTCTTTCTTTTCAGATAAAAGGCGATGTCACTAAAGCCGATGCTTTTATAGATAGCCTAGAGTTAATTAGCCATCTAGCAAATGTTGGTGATACAAAATCATTGATCATCCACCCAGCCGCTACAACACACCAGCAACTCAGTGCAGAGGCACAAAAAGCAGCAGGAGTATTTGTTGGGTTATTACGGTTATCGGTAGGAATTGAGCATGTCGATGATATTAAAGATGATTTACAACAAGCTTTCGATAAAATAAAATAATTTCAGATAGCACCATTATATAAAAGCGTAAAAAAACAACTATGAGTAAGAAATTAACGATTGGAATGTTTGGATTTGGAGTTGTAGGACAAGGATTGTACGACATTATCAAGACTAAAAACTTAAATTTAGAAATTAAAAAATTTGTCATCAAGAATGCTGACAAGAAAAGATCACTTGCCCCAGAGTTGTTTACAACGGATGCAGAAGCTGTATTAGGCGATCCAGATATCAATACAGTCGTAGAATTAATCGATGATGCAGAAGCAGCATATGCTTTAACAGTTCGTGCGCTTAAATCTGGAAAAAATGTTGTTTCAGCAAACAAAAAAATGATTGCTACGCATTTGGAGGAATTAGCGGCTATCCAACAAGAATATGGCACTAGCTTACTTTATGAAGGAGCTGTATGTGGAAGTATACCCATTATTCGTAATCTGGAAGAATACTATGACAATGAATTATTACATGCTGTAACAGGTATCTTCAATGGTTCATCGAACTTTATTCTGTCAAAAGTATTCAACGAGAATCAACCTTACGCTGATGCATTGAAGGAAGCACAAGATCTCGGGTTTGCAGAAACCGACCCCACTTTAGATGTTGGTGGATTTGATCCAAAATTTAAATTGACCATTGTCGCTTCACATGCCTATGGTATCTATGTCAATCCAGATGATGTGTTCAATATTGGTATTGATAAATTAGGTGCACAAGATATACGTTTTGCCAAAGAAAAAAACTTTAAAATTAAACTTATCCCTACTGCACGTGAAATCAATAACAGTAAGGTAGTCCTTTATGTCATTCCTAAATTTATCAGTGCAGATAATATTTTGTTTAATGTAGAGAATGAAAATAATGGTGTACTTGTGAAAGCAGCTTTTGCCGACGAGCAATTTTTCTACGGAAAAGGCGCAGGCGGTCACCCTACTGGATCTGCTGTCTTATCTGATATCACAGCTTTGCGTTATGATTATAGATATGAGTATAAGAAACATTTAAACATCGATGCACTATCTTATAGCAATGATCATGAAATTAAAGTGTATTTAAGATATGAGGAAGACAACCTGATCGAAAAACTAGGTTTTACTGAAATCATCGAAAGATACTATGCTCCTGACTTTAAATATATCATCGGGACGATCAATCTTAAGCAAATCACAGCACATAAAGATGAAATCAATCAAATAGGTAATTTCATCGCTGAGATCGGTTAATTAACACAACGATCAATCGGATTTCAAGCATTATGCTGTTTGTAGATCCAACAAGAGAACGCTTTATTCATCATATCAGGATAAAGCGTTCTTTTTTATCAAAAAATATTCAACCCAAATCTGTTTAGCGACATTTACTTACATACCAAATACAGACTCAGTCCTGATATTTAATTTTTAGAGATCAAACTCACATCAATTAGCTCCAAATAAAACCAAGTATCGATCTTTTGATCAAAAATTCCTCAAGAATTAAGTGAAAAAACACCCTACAATAAGATTTATTATAAAACACGATTCGATTCCAACGCATCAAGCGCATAAATAACAAATATCCTTTAACAGAATACACAAAATTATACAGCATCTTAAGTGCTTTAAAAAAAACATGGTCAATATATGTTTTCAACACTTTATTTTATAAAATAATATAGCACAATCCACAATTACAAATAACTGGCAGAAAATTTGCTTGATATATTAAATATCACTATATTGTGGAGTTACTAAATAAATAATAAATTATGGCTAAGTGGTTAACAATTCTACTGATAATGGTAGGCAACTTGGTTTTTGCAGATACCAATGCAGTCAATACACAACAACATTCTAATTCAAGTTATATAATTCTTGCAGTAGTTGCCTTACTGGCAATTATCTATATTCTATATAGAAGGCAAAAAAGAAAATTTAACGATTAATGGAAATAAGGGGAGACTATAACTCCCCTTATTTTCTGATTCAAGATTAAATGATAGACTTATTGTTTGCTCGATAACCTAACTTTAATCCATTAATCCTTCATCGCGAAAACTGAAGTACCCATTGTCTGTGAAGATCACATGATCATTGACTCGAATGTCCATTAGCGTGGATGCATCTATAATTTTTTTTGTTAATATTTTATCCGCTTGACTAGCTTGACAAGTTCCCGAGGGATGATTATGAATTAATATCATGGAATTAGCAGTGCAATTAAGTGCATAACGTAAGATAATACGGATATCAACTGGTGTAAAATCATTCCCTCCTCTACCAATCAGCTGTTTATCCAATACTTTGCAGGCTGTATTGAGATACAGTACCCAAAACTCTTCGTGAGGAAGATCTTGTAATTGATATTTAAAATAATCATACACCCGTTTACTGCTATTCAGCAATGGTTTTTTTATCTGATCAGCTTCTTTACGTCTACGCCCCAATTCTAGGGCCGCTATTATTGTAATAGCTTTTGCTTGTCCGATCCCTTTAAATTCACATAAATCTACGACATCCATTTTAGAAAGGTTATCCAGATTATGTTGCGATCGTGATAAGATTCTTTTGCAGAGCTCTACTGCGGTCTCCTCTCGAGAACCTGAACCAATTAAAATAGCGAGTAGTTCAGCATCTGACAATACACGGCGTCCTTGTTCTAATAATTTTTCCCTTGGACGATCTGCTTCCGCCCAATCTCGAATGACTAGTTTACTCATATTAATAAATTAGGAATATAAATGGTCAATATAATTTCCTAATTTACTCAAAAATATAAAAACATAAAATTATTAGGATCAATTATTTATACAAATAAAATTCAGTGAAATCCGACTTGAGTGTGCATTCTTTTTATCAAGTCATTTTGAAATCTTATATTTGTATTTGAACATATTTATTTTAAAAAAATGAGTAAAGCGATTATTAAAACAGAAAAAGGCGACATGACTGTACAATTCTATACAGCAGATGCTCCAAATACAGTTGCAAATTTCATCAAATTAGCTAAAGAAGGGTATTATGATGGCCTGACTTTTCACCGTGTCCTTCCTGATTTCGTAATCCAAGGTGGATGTCCTAATTCACGCGAAGGTGCTTCTGGG
Source organism: Sphingobacterium sp. PCS056 (assembly GCF_023273895.1). Lineage (NCBI taxonomy): Bacteria > Pseudomonadati > Bacteroidota > Sphingobacteriia > Sphingobacteriales > Sphingobacteriaceae > Sphingobacterium > Sphingobacterium sp. PCS056. The sequence goes on from NZ_CP096883.1 coordinate 3,930,866, forward strand.
ATGCCTGGAACAGGTGGTCCTGGTTACAAAATCGATTGTGAATTGACTGGAGAAAATCAGTATCATGATAGAGGTGTTTTATCAATGGCTCATGCAGGTCGTAATACAGGTGGTTCACAATTTTTCATCTGTCATAGCCGTAACAATACAGCTCATTTGGATAGAAATCATACCTGTTTTGGTAAAGTTGTTGAAAATGTTGACATCGTTGACGATATCCGTCAAGGTGACCGTATTTTAAGTATTGAAGTTATTGAAGACTAGTTTTCAGTAAGAAAAAGTATATTATGAATTTAAGAGCATTAGTTTCTGTAACAGGAAAACCAGGGTTGTTCAAATTAGTTGGACAGAATAAAGGTGGATTTATTTTAGAGACTTTAGATAGCGCTAAGATTAAATCTGTAGTAAGTTTATCTTCTACAAAAATGGCGACTTTAGAAGACATCACAATTTACGGAGAAGATGAAGAAATCCGTTTATTAAATGTTTTTGAAACAATCAAAGAAAAAGGATTGTCGGTAGATCCAAAAGCAGACGGTGAGACATTACGCAATACTTTCCGCGAAATTGCACCAGGTCATGATGAATCTCGTGTATACTCATCAGATATCAAAAAGATCTTTACATGGTACAATATTATTAAAGATTTGCCTTTATTTGAAGAAGAAGCACCCGCACCTTTAGTGTAAACTATTTAAAATAAAAAAGAGCGGTCTTCGCATTAAATGCGAAGACCGCTCTTTTTTATTAAACTCAAATTTTATTTTCCAGCTTGAGCAATTCCTTTGCAAATATTAGATATCAATGAAGGTCCTTCGTAAATGAAGCCGGTATAAATCTGCACAAGGCTTGCTCCTGCATCCATTTTCTCAATTGCATCGGCAGCAGAATGTATACCTCCTACTCCAATTATTGGAAATGACCGGTTTGACTTATTAGACAAATAACGAATCACTTCTGTAGAGCGCTTGGTTAATGGTGCTCCACTGACTCCTCCCATCTCTTTTACTAAATTTTCATCACTACGCAATCCTGCTCTAGAGATCGTCGTATTAGTCGCAATTACACCTGCAATACCCGTCTCTTGAACGATTTCTACAATATCATCCAATTGACTATCGGTCAAATCCGGAGCAATCTTTAAAAGAATTGGTTTCTTATTTTCCCTCTTTTCATTGAGATTTTGAAGTGTATTTAAAATATGTTTTAACGGCTCTTTTTCTTGCAAATCCCGTAATCCTGGCGTATTGGGAGAACTTACGTTGACAACGAAGTAATCAACATAATCAAACAGCGCATTGAAACAATAGATATAATCATCTACCGCTTGTTCATTAGGTGTTAGCTTATTTTTACCAATATTTCCACCGATCAGTAATCCTTTTCGATCTTCTACAGATAGATGTTTCAACCGGTTGGCCGCAACATCAGCACCTTGATTATTAAAGCCCATTCGATTGATCAATGCTTTATCTGGGATTAAACGGAACATACGAGGTTGATCATTTCCAGGTTGTGGTCTAGGGGTAACCGTGCCGATCTCGATAAAACCAAAACCGAAGTTAGCCATGTCCGTGATATACTCCGCATTCTTGTCAAATCCAGCAGCCAATCCAACAGGATTTTTAAACTTTAGACCAAATACTTCACGTGCTAAATTTGGATTTTCATAAGTGTAGAGATTACTTAATAATTTTTTTGCACCCCAAATTTTTGAGAACATTTTTAATCCCCCTGTCACCGTATGATGAGCAGATTCGGGATCCATAGAAAAGAAAATAGGTTTTACCAGCTTGTACATATACACAAAGGTAGACAAAGAAGAAGAAATTTCATTACTTTTGCAATCGAAATGATATCAATAAATAACTTAACATTCGAAATAGGCTCTCGCGCATTGTATGATGAGGCCAACTGGCATATTAAACCTGGAGATAAAGTAGGTCTAATTGGTGCAAATGGTACTGGTAAATCAACATTATTGCGATTGATAGTAGGACAATACACACCTACCTCAGGTAGTATATCGATGGCTAAGGACTTAAAGATTGGATACTTAAACCAAGATTTATTATCTTATCATTCTGATAAAAGTATTTTACATGTTGCGATGGAGGCTTTTGAACGTCAAAATCAGTTACATTCAGAAATAGAAAATCTACTCCAAAAATTAGAAACAGATTATTCTGACGATATTCTAAATAAACTAAGTGATAAGCAAATGGAATTTGAAGCTTTAGACGGCTACAGTATCGAATTTCGTGCGCATGAGATCTTAGCGGGACTAGGTTTTTCAGAAGATGAGCAAAAACGTCCTTTAGCAACATTCTCTGGTGGATGGCGCATGCGTGTCATGCTGGCCAGAATCTTATTGCAAACTCCAGACATCTTATTACTGGATGAGCCAACTAACCACATGGATTTACCTTCCATCAAATGGTTAGAAAACTACCTGCAGGGATTTGAAGGTGCTATCGTGATTGTTTCTCACGATAGGTACTTCTTAGACCGTATTATTAAAAAAACCGTAGAATCACGTAAAGGGAAGTTAACACTTTATGCTGGTAATTACAGTTTCTATTTAGAAGAAAAAGCATTAAGAAGTGAGATTCAGGCTGGTCAATTCAAGAACCAACAGGCCAAAATCAAACAAGAAGAACGTCTTATCGAACGTTTCCGCGCGAAAGCTTCGAAAGCGAAGATGGCACAATCTCGTATTAAAGCTTTGGATAGAATGGAGAAAGTAGAAGATGTGGATGATGATAATCCAACAGTAAACTTCAGCTTCAAATTTTCAAAACCATCCGGAAGACATGTCGTTACTCTAGAAAATGTGTCTAAAGCATATCCTAATCTAGAAATTTTAAGAAATACGGCGGGAATCATTGAAAAGGGTGATAAGATTGCTCTGATTGGTGCTAATGGTAAAGGTAAATCTACTTTATTACGTATTGTGGCAGGTGCAGATCCAGATTATGAAGGAAAATCTGAACATGGTCATAATGTATCTCAAACGTTTTTTGCGCAGCATCAGTTAGAGGCTCTACACTTAGAAAATAGCATTATCGCGGAGATGCAAGCATTTGCTCCAAAACATACGGACACCGAACTGCGCTCCATTTTAGGTTGTTTCTTATTTTCTGGTGATGATGCATTCAAAAAGATTAAGGTCCTTTCCGGGGGTGAAAAATCTCGCGTCGCCCTAGCAAAAGCATTAACTGCTGATGCCAACTTCTTAGCCCTCGATGAGCCTACCAATCACTTGGATATGCAATCGGTCAATATTCTGATCCAAGCACTGCAGCAATTTGAAGGTACTTTGATCGTTGTATCGCACGATAGGTATTTTCTAGATCACGTTGCCAACAAAATATGGTATATCGAAGATAAACAGATCAAAGAATATCCAGGAACTTACCAAGAATTTGAGGATTGGAATTCGAAACGGATAATCAAACCTGAAGAAAAAAAAGTAGAGAAGAAAGTAGTTGTAGAGGAACCTAAAAAAGTCAAAGTTGCTCCTACTGATGATAAATTCAAATTGATCAGTAAAAAGAACAAAGAGCTCGCTGTATTAGAGTTAAAGGTGGTTGAAAAAGAACTTATTGTCAAAAATTTAGAAATAGATTTAGCAAAAGAAGAAATTTATTCAAATACGACTAAACTACAAGAATACACGCGTAACTATAACTCTTCTAAAGCAGAATTAACGCAATTGCAAAAGAATTGGGAAGAACTCGCGGAAGAAATCATGGAATTAGAAGACTAATAATCGAAAATTAAGATATCAGGTATACAATAGACAAGCTTTATTGTATACCTTTTTTTATCTTAGTATTGTGAATATCAACTGGATTGAAAGTATCATCTTCCCGAAGGTTTTTTTGAATGAAGGGAAAGCTAGCGCATTCCTCCGAGGAAAAACAATTTTAATAACCGGAGCAAGCGATGGTATTGGAAAAGCATGTGCATTACTCTTTTCAAAATTTAATGTCCATTTAATCCTTGTCGGTCGCTCTAAAAAGCGATTGGATGAGGTTGCAGAAATTATTATAAACCACAATTCAACTGCTTCGATCTTTGTTGCCGACCTGTATCAAGAAGAACAGGTAGATCAACTTATTGAGCATATCCGCACGCAACAAACACCGATCGACATCTTTATTTCCAATGCTGGTAAATCGATCCAACGCTCACTGCAACATTCATTATTCCGTTATCACGATTTTACCCGAACAAATGCGCTTAATTATTTAGCACCTGTAAAAATAACATTGGCCATTACCCCTATTTTATCAAAACAATGTGGGCAGATTGTAAATGTTTCAGCTTTAAATGTATTGCTATTGCCAATAGCAAAATGGGCAGCTTATCAGGCATCAAAAACAGCTTTCGATCAATATTGTCGATCGAATCAATCGGAATGGAGAAAAATGAATATTCGGTTGAAGACCATATATTTACCACTGGTAAAAACAAAAATGATTACCCCTAATGTGACGTATCAAAATATGCCTGCAATGGAGAGAAATGAAGCAGCGTTACGTATTTTGAAACTTTTGATGGGTGCATCTAGTTATTCTAGACCGTGGTGGGCTATTTTTCCCATTACAATTGGCTTTTTTATTCGGAAATTTTGGGATAGATTCTAATCAGGTTATCATGGTATTAAAAAAGCAATTCAGTTTTTCAAAACAGCTAATAAAATCAATATGGCACACTTTCCAATCTGGCATTAATCTTTTTACACTATTAAAATCTGTAAGAAATTCAGAACACAGTTATTTGAATGATGGTAATTGCAAGATTAACTATGCGCAATTGTATCATGACTCATTTTCTGTTATAGAAAAATTAAGAACATTTCATTCGAATCAAATTGATGATCAAGTTGTGCTTTTAGCTGATAATAGCTTTGATTTTATAAAATACTTATTTGCACTCTCGGCCCTGTCAAAAGAAATTGTTATCATCAGCCCTCACCTCTCTGAAAATCAATTAGAAACTATTTTACAAAATTATAGATCGACATTGATTATTACAGATCATATACAGCGATTAAAAAATATCAATAGGCAATCGAACTGTTATTCTTTTGATGAAATAAATTCATATAGTCCAGATCTGGCAACAAAAAGATTTAAACGTAATAATGGAAAAATAACTATTTTAAGTACAGGAACTTCCAATATGCCAACTCCTGTAGAACGCAAGCTTAATATTACTAAAATATGGAATCCATTTATTGAACTGATTTCCAGATTAGAATTACTTCGTTATTCATCCTGTCAGATCACTGTTCCCTTTTATCATGGCTATGGTCTCGCAAGTTTAGTATTAGGGCTATTTCTGAAACAAGATATCCACTTCACTGGAAAGTTTAGTTCAAAAGCCGTCGCTCAATCCATCATCAACAATCGTATCGACTGTTTAGTTATCTTGCCTGCTATGATGACTAAAATTATCGCCGCAGATTATCAAGCTTTGGGTATTTGTAAATGCCTGATTTCAGGTGGGGATAAGCTTGAACCGACGTGGGTATCTTTTATTCTAAATCAATACCCGACCACCAAAATCTTCAACCTTTATGGCACGACAGAGTTAGGTATATGCAGTATTGCCACCCAACAAGATTTAATAATGAACAACAGCACTATCGGTCGATTCCTTAAAGGTATCAAATACCGTTTACATGAAAATCAGGAACTTCAAATAAGGTGTTCCTGGATACAGGATCGATCTAAACGGGAATATCTCAGCACGGGTGACCTTATTCGAATCGATAAAAATGGTTTATTATATTATCTAGGCCGCATGAACGATTCGAGTAATATCGGAGGACATGTTGTACATGGTGATGAACTTGCTAAAAAGATTACTGCATATCCATCCATAATTGAGGCAAGAGTGATCATTTACAAGAATGAGATTTTAATCCATGAATTAAGATTAAAGCTTACATTAAAAACTGATGCTGTATTTGATCAAGATGATTTTAAAAATTGGCTAGAAAAAACTTTTCCAAAATATTTACAACCTAAATCTATTGATTATAGCTTTAAATAAGCTTAAATATAGGGCAACCTTCACATGGTTGGTAAATAAAAAAGACTTCATCTGCAACCTAAAAATCAGCGCATTGTTTAATTATAATAAAATTCCTTCACCGGATTAAAATGGATCAACCTTTCATTGAATTTATTGATATCTTCCATTTTTCCAGATAAATCGTAAATGATAGCCAACTCGCCACCCAGCTTTTCAATTGTTTTGCGATTATATTTGACTTTAAATGTATCGGCTTCATTTTCAAAGTTTGCAACATGCTCAAAGTTGCAGTCTACAAATCGAACATGGACGGTACGTATTAAGTAATATCGTGATAACATCAGTTCAATTTCTTGAAATAAGGATAAAATAATTACCATAAAAAAGGTGAAGAACAAAGCGAGTTTTGTTTCACCGATTCCAGCGATCATACCAAGGCCGGCAGTCGACCATATAACCGCAGATGTCGTCAAACCTTTGACCGATAGCTTTCCTTTAAATATAACGCCAGCACCAATAAAACCAATACCTGTAACAATATTAGCGGCAATACGATCGTCACTTCCACTGCCCCCCATCATTTTTGAAACTACAGTAAAAACGGCTGATCCAAAACAGATCAATACGATCGTTCTAAATCCAGCCGCCTTATTTCTATATTCCCTTTCAAAACCAATAATGGCTCCACAAAATATGGATACCAGTACATTCCAAATATATTGATTATCAAAAAAATTCAGCAAAGAGTCCATAGCAATCGAAGAATATTATAAATAGGCATATGTTATACCATCACCTCCACGATCCTGATGTTCATCTTCAAATCTGGAAATATGACTATACTTTCTCAAATAGTCACGAATAAATTTACGCAAAATACCATCCCCCTTACCATGAATAATTTTTAAAGAAGGATAACCAATCATTACTGCTCTATCCAATACTTTCTCAAGCTCATATAAGGCATCCTCGGTCCGCATACCACGAACGTCAATCTCCGGATTAAAATCAGCTACAGCATGTGCCGATAATGTCTTAGAACCAGCCCTTGCTGCTTTTTTCAAGTCTTTACCCGCTAATTTAATGACATTCTTACGTTTTTGCACTGTTCGCAATTCTCCCATCGCCAAAATCAGATTGTTTTTAGCAATTTCTAATACTACAGCTTCGTTTTCAGAATCAATAATCTTGACCCAATCGCCAACAGCAATTTCCTCTGTAAGATCTGCAACAGTAACAGGCTTTTTATCCACCTTTTTATCTTTAGGAAGAATCGTCGCAAAAGAACTGTCTAGCTTTGCTCTGATTTCTTTTGTTTTCTCCTTATCAGCTTGTGCAGATTTTATTTCGGATACCGTGTTTTCAATTAATTTATTTGAATTTTTTAACAGCAACTGTGCCTCTTCCTTAGCTTTTTTTAGAATCGTCCTTTTGTTCTCCTCCAAATAATTTTGAAGTTCTTCATATTCTGATTTTATTCGAATCAATTCCTTTTCTCTTTTTGTGATCGCGGATTTAGTATCAAATATTTCTTTCTTCTCCCGCTCTAGATCAACCAACAACGTATCCACCTTTTTTTGATGAGTACCGACCTTTTGTTTTGCCAAATGAATAATCTCTTTATTCAGTCCAATTTTTTGAGCGATTTCAAAAGCGTATGAACTACCTGGCTTTCCGATTTGTAAAATATACAAAGGTTTCATGGCTACATTATCAAATAGCATGGATGCATTTTCTAAACCAGTTGTTTGATTTGCAAATACTTTCAAATTGGAATAGTGAGTCGTTACCACACCACGAATATTCTTTTTATTCAATACCTCCAGCACAGCCTCTGCGATAGGACCTCCAAAGAGTGGGTCAGTTCCTGTACCAAATTCATCAATCAAAACCAAGGTGCGCGCGGTGGCGAACTCTGTAAAATACTTCATTTTTGACAAATGGGCACTGTAGGTACTTAAATCACTTTCGATAGACTGGTCATCCCCAATATCAGCAAATATTTGTTTGAATATACCCACCTTAGAATTGGCATCTGCTGGTATCAATAAACCAGATTGAAGCATCAGCTGCATCAATCCTACCGTTTTCATACAAACGGACTTACCTCCTGCGTTGGGGCCAGATACAACTATAACACGTTGTACTTCGTCAATCTTTATATTCAGCGGAACAATTGTACCACGGTCATGCTGAGCATTCAATGTTAACAATGGATGACGTGCATTGACCAGATTAATTTCTGCTTCTTTTGATAACTCAGGCATTTCAGCTTCAATATCTAATGCAAACAAAGCCTTAGATCGGACAAAATCGACCTTAGTGAGCAATCCATCGTATGCCAACATCAAAGGTATATGTGGTCGTAGTTTAGTTGTTAATTCAACAAGAATACGGATTACTTCACGTCTGCGTTCGAACTCCAAGTCTCTCACCTTATTATTAAGGTGAAACACCTCTTCTGGCTCAATATAAGCAGTTTGTCCAGTAGCTGATTCATCATGAATCAAGCCTTTAACTTTACGCTTATTCTCCGCTAGAATGGGAATGCATAAGCGACCATCACGTATAGTCAGATTGCCATCAGCCGTCCAGCCACTATTTTGTGCACTCTTAAAAATGATATCAATTCGCTTGCGCGCCTCTTGCTCAGCCTTTAAGATACTTTGAGAAAGATCTAATAACAGACGGGAAGCATTATGCTTCATTTTCCCACGATCATCAATAATCATTTCAATATCACGGATAATCTGCTTTTCAATGGGCAAGTGCTCAAATAATAATTCCAAATTAGGATATTGCCCTTGGCGATCATTAAAATAACGGATAATGGCATATACAGTTTTAAGTGAAAGCAGCACACGATGGAACTCCTCTTCCATTAAAAAAGCGCCTTCTACTTTGGCTTTTTCAACCAAAGCGCGAATGGGATATAAGTGATCTACCGGCAATGCATCATCGCTGGTCAGTAGATATTTAAATTCGTTAGTTTGACGTAAAAATTTATCAATTTGGTCAAATCGAGTTTGTGGTTGTATTTTATCAACCAAATCACGCCCCGACTCACTGATACATTTTTGTTTTATCAATTCCTTTATCTCGGCAAAACCGAGTTTATCACTTGCGTTATTAGGATAAATCATGTTTTAATTAAAATTTATTTAACCGGTTTATGAGGCAAAATTTCCAGCTTTTGACTGGATTTTGCATCCAATAGTACAGGAGGTTTCTCCGGTTTTTTCACCTCCTTAATATCAGTACGCACAGGTACATTTTCCGAAACCTTTACAGATTCCATTTCAGGTCTTTGATCATTACGAATAGACTTAGCTTCTACTTTCGGTACAGCTGTCGAATCAATCGACGATTTTACTGGAGGTGGAATATGTTTAAGTAGAAATGTACCCAAATTCAGGTTCCCCTTTAATCCTGTCTGATCATAAAAATCTTGAGATGCCTTTTTGTAATCCCACTTTGTACTATCCGGTTTGTAGTTCAAAATCAATTTCTTTTGCCGTTCATATAAAGCAATAAAGTCATTTACACGCGCTAAGCTATCCTGAAAGAGTGCCGTCCGAATAGAATCCTTTCTGCGTACAGAATCCATCCTAGACTGATCTGCCTTGATATATCCTTCATTCATCTTTTTTAAGTTGTTCCCAACCTCTTCATATATCTTATTCATCGACTCGGCATCACTCGCATAAAAAGATAAATTTTTCTTAAAAGTAGTCGAGTCTAGATCGAACTTCTTAAAAGTATTGTCATAAAGTGGAAAAATAACTTTCCTTGCACTATCAGCATCTAATGTTGATAAATAAGAGTCTGTTATATAAATCTCAGTCAAGACCTTCACAAAATCCTTTTTCGGGATAATATCTTTCTCATTCGTACTTTTACAAGAAACAAATAAAAAAATCAGAGCAAGTACATTCAGTATTAATCGTTGCATTTCGTAATTTTGTACAAATTTATAAAAAGGGCTGACATTTGGCACCCTTTGAATTCTTAAATATACAATTATCATGAGTATTGCAAGCAACCTAGAAGCGATTAATTTAGAAGTTAAAGCGCTCGGCGTTCAACTAGTCGCTGTATCAAAAACAAAACCGAATGAAGATATCATGCAAGCCTATGAAGCTGGGCAGCGAGTTTTTGGTGAAAATCTAGTACAAGAACTGGTTGAAAAATACGAATCCTTGCCAAAAGATATCGAATGGCACCTGATTGGTCATCTTCAGACCAATAAAGTTAAATATATCGCTCCTTTCGTCACGCTTATCCATGCTGTGGATTCGCTCAAACTTTTAAAAGAAATCGACAAGCAAGCTGCTAAAAACAAACGTGTTATTGATTGTTTACTTCAAGTACATATTGCTGAGGAAGATACAAAGTTTGGTTTTGATCATGCCGAATTGATTGAAATGTTGCGTGATGAAGAATTTTTAGCTTTAAAACATGTTAACATCCGAGGTTTAATGGGTATAGCGACAAATACGGAAAATGAAAAGGAAATAAAAGAAGAGTTTTATGAATTAAAGTCACTTTATGATGGGATTAAAGCAAGCTTTTACCGTAAAAATGAAAGTTTTGATACATTGTCCATGGGAATGTCATCGGATTATAAATTAGCGATAGAGAAAGGATCAACCATGATCAGAGTAGGTAGCACCATTTTTGGTAAACGTGTAATCAAACATTTCAAAAATAATGACTAAAGCTATTATTAGGCCTGCTGTTGAAGCAGATGGTGTGAGGATGCTCGAATTAATTCGTGAACTTGCAATAGTGGAAAAAGCACCCGATGAGGTAACTGTCTCTATGGAAGAGTTTCTAGATGCGGGATTTGGAAAAAATCCTATCTGGGGAGCTTTTGTTGCAGAAGTTGATGAGAAAATTGTAGGAATTTCCTTATATTACATTCGTTATTCCACTTGGAAAGGAAGAAGGCTCTATCTTGAGGATTTGATTGTGACAGAAAGTATGCGTGGCTCTGGAATTGGCAAACAACTTTTCGAAGAAACTCTTAATTTAGGTAAATCACAAGGATATCACGGTATGGTATGGCAGGTACTAGACTGGAACGAACCTGCAATTCAATTCTACAAGAAATATAAAGCGGACTTCGATTCATCATGGATTAATGTATCGATCACATATTAAAAGATAAAAGAACGGTTAAGTTACATGAAACCAGCACACTATTTATACCTCTATATTACATTTGCTTTATTGGGCAGCACTTCCTGTACAAGTGAGCAAGGAGAAACAGCACAAAAAATTAGTGGTGATACGCTCCATTATGATATGAAGGAAGTGCATAGGTATAGTAGCTTTTTTGTAAAAGAAGGTAAAAAGATCGATACCACATTTTTTAAAGCAAGATATCCAGCTTTTAAAGATACAATGATCAATAGCTTATTGAGCCATTCCATTAATCTAGAAGGTGACTCTGAAATAAATAGTGCAGCGAAGAGATTTGTGGATGCTTACGATGAGTATGTAGAAGAAAATAACGGTCAGTCTTCTGCCACTTGGTTTAGAGATCTTCACGCCAAAGTTTATCAAAATACGCCTAGGTTTATCAGTATAGAAACTAATCAAACCGAATATACGGGTGGAGCCCATGGCGATCATTTTACCTTGTTCAATCATTTTGATATCAAAACAGATCAAAAAATAACGCTTGTTGATATTGTCGATGAGAAAAATCAGAAAGAATTGACTAAAATTGCAGAAAAATATTTTCGCAAATTGGAAAAATTATCGAAGACAGAATCTCTAAATGACAAGTACTTTTTTGAATCAGGCAATTTCACACTTGCGAATAATTTTGCTTTAACAAAAGAAAGCCTGCTGTTCTATTACAATGTATATGAAATAAAACCTTACTCTGGGGGAAACACAACCCTAGAAGTTCCATATAAAGATATTAAGCACTTGATTTCAAACAAGGGCTTGGCATATATCAATAGTATTAATTAGCAATCAACCTCAACGTAAATCATATCGATGCAAGTTTTTAAATTTGGTGGCGCATCAGTCAAAGATGCTGAAAGTGTAAAAAATTCAGCATATATCATTTCTAAGTATAAAGTAGAGGCTTTATTAGTCGTTGTTTCGGCAATGGGTAAAACAACCAATCTATTAGAAGATGTAACTAAAGCATATTACCACAACACCGGTGAAGCTTTTGAAATGTTAGAAAAGGCTAAAGTATTTCACTTTAACATTTTGTCAGATCTATTCGAAGACCACAATCATCCTATCATTGATGAAATCGCGAATTGTTTTGTTGAAATTGAATGGATATTGGAAGAAGAACCGCAAGATTCTTTTGATTATCTATTTGACCAAATCGTATCTACAGGGGAAATCGTATCTTCTAAAATACTAGCTGCTTATTTAAATCATATCGGCGTAAATTCAAAATGGCTGGATGCTCGGAATTATATCATGACCGACAATTCCTACACCGAAGCACAAGTCAACTGGGAGAAAACAGAGGCTATCATTCAAGCAGAGATTCCACATATCCTACAAGAATATTTAGGTATCACACAGGGTTTCATTGGTTCTACTTCAGAAAATTTCACAACGACATTAGGGCGTGAAGGATCAGATTATTCTGCGGCTATATTTGCAGCTTGTCTCGATGCGCAGCATGTTACCATTTGGAAAGATGTACCTGGTGTTTTAAATGCAGATCCCAAATGGTTTGAGAAAACGGAGCTTATACCCGAATTATCGTACACCGATGCCATTGAATTGACTTATTATGGAGCGACTGTCATTCATCCAAAAACAATTAAACCGCTACAGAACAAAAATATTCAATTGAATGTCCGTTCTTTTTTAAATCCAGAAGTACCCGGCACGAAGATCAAAAGTACAAATGTATCCTTACCGGTACCTTCTTTTATCTTTAAAGTGAATCAAATATTGATCTCTATATCACCACGTGACTTTTCTTTTATAGTAGAAGATAATTTACGTGATATTTTTAATTTATTTCATCAATTTCGAATCAAACTTAATATGATGCACAATAGTGCTATTAATTTTTCAGTAGCTGTTGATGATACTGGACAAAACATTATTGATGTCTTAGAGGAATTGAAAAAGAAATTTAAGGTAAATATTGAAACAGGTTTAGAATTAATCACAATACGCTATTACAATCAAGAAACGATCAATCGTGTCTTGGTCAATAAAGAAGTGATAAGCGAATTGAAAGATACCTATACATGTCAGCTGCTTGTTAAAAAAATATAAATGAATATACATATCCTTCAAAAGGAGGTTCAAGATTTTATCCATCAACACGAACATGAATCTTCTGCTTCATTGGCATTAAAAAAATCTCCTTTTGAAGGTATAACATCCTCTGAACTTGCTTCACAGATAGATGGAAAACAGCGCTGTCGAAAAAAAATACCTCTTTGGGCACAAACTGACAATATCTATTATCCCGATAAGCTAAACTTAGAACAGTGCTCTTCGGAGAAGACTGCTCGATTTAAAGCATCGCTAATAGAACCTAATACGACATTAATCGATATCACAAGTGGCTTTGGGGTCGATGACTACTACTTTGCTCAAGCAGCACAAAAAGTCATCTCCTGTGAAATTAATCCCGAACTTGCAGCCATATCGAAGTACAATGCGAAGCAATTACAGGCAGATAATATAGATGTCATTGCTTCAGATGGGGTGAAATATATATTTGAAAATAAGGACCTTAAGATAGACTACATCTATATCGACCCGTCAAGAAGAGTCGCGCAACAAAAGGTTTTTATGCTAAGTGACTGCGAACCCAATATCGTAGTATTGCAACAAGAGTTATTGCAGCGAGCAGATCATATCATCACTAAGGTAGCCCCTCTTTTGGATATTACTGCTGCACGATCAGAATTGCATCATGTCAAAGATATCTACGTGGTCAGCCTTCAAAATGACTGTAAAGAATTGCTATTTGTACAAAAAAAAGATTTCGTAGGTGAGCCTAATATCACTGCTGTTCGAATTTTTGGAGAGAAAACTCAACGATTTTGTTTTACTCAACAAGAAGAAGCTGATGCAGCAGTTAGCTTTTCGCAGCCCCTGCGTTACCTTTACGAACCTGATGTATGCCTCACGAAAGCTGGCGCTTTTAAGAGTATTACAAAAGCCTTTAATCTCAAAAAAATACACCAACATACACATCTCTACACGTCTGATATTTATGATGAGGATTTTTTAGGAAAAATCTATGAAATTTCTGAAGTCATTCCGTTTTCCATCTTCAAAAAATCTAAAGAGAAATTAAAAACTAACGCTGTTGCTAAAAATTTTCCTTTAAAAACCGAAGTGCTGAAGAAAAAATTTAAGATCAGTGACGGCGGTGAGTTACATAGTTTTTTTATAACTGACGCTGCAGATGAGCTAATTGTCATCCACGCGACACGAAAATAGTAAAGCGACATTATCATTACATAGTTCTCTAAAATAAACTATAATTTTATTTTATGAGAAATATTGCTTTATCAGCTTTAGATCTTGCGCCAATCAAAAAAGGTTGCACAACATCAGAAGCATACAACAGAACCATAAAAATAGCGCAACATATTGAGCAGTTAGGATATAAAAGAATCTGGGTAGCAGAACACCATAATATGGAGTATATAGCTAGCTCTGCTACATCCTTAGTGATTCAACATATTGCTGCCAATACAAAAAGTATTCGGGTCGGTTCAGGAGGTATTATGCTCCCAAACCACTCTCCTTTAGTAATTGCAGAACAATTTGGAACATTAGAAACTTTATATCCGAATCGTATTGACCTGGGATTAGGTCGTGCACCTGGTACAGATCAGGAAACGGCTATGGCGCTCCGCCGCAATAATTTCAATACGGCATATCAATTTCCCCAAGACGTAGCTGCACTACAACAGTATTTCAGTGACGATAATGCAGATTCAAAAGTCCGTGCTTTTCCGGCTGAGGGCTTAAATGTGCCTTTATATATTTTAGGATCAAGTACTGATAGTGCTTATCTAGCCGCTAGTCTAGGTTTACCTTATGCTTTTGCTGCCCATTTTGCACCTGCTCAACTAGCAAAAGCAAGTGAGATTTATCATCAAAATTTCAAACCGTCGGCAAGTCTTTCAGCACCATATTTCATTGTCTGTGTCAATGTGATAGCGGCTAAAACAACAGCAGAAGCAGAATTACAATCAACAAGTGTAAAAAATTTATTTGCAGGTATCCTGACTAATACTAGAGCCCCCCTATCTCCTCCCACATTTGAAGTGATCTATAAAGGGATTCCTAGTATCGAGCAGGCGGCTGACAATATGTTGTCCTGTAGCTTCATAGGAGACAAAGAGACCATCAGACGTGAATTGGAACCGTTTATCGAAAAGCTGCAAATAGATGAACTTATGGCCATCTCTTATATATATGATGATCAAAAATGTTTAGATTCCTTTAGCATACTAAAAGAAGCTTTAGAGGATTAATCAAAACACATACATCGGGCACTATAATTGATATAGCTATTCAAATTATAATGTCCGATGAAATATTTAAGCCTTACAACACTATTATTAGCTCTGACAATTCAGTCTTGTCAAAATAACACTCAAGTTAACAAGACTATACCTACCGACAGCGTCACGACAACAACAGGCGATATAACCACACCTACTACTACGAAGCCTAATAACCTGAAGAACTCAACACCTGTGGGATCCATTGTTATGATTGACACATACCGAATCTATGAAGAGGCTGAAGATCCTAGTAAAATACTAAATAAAAATTGGTTTGATCTCTATGAAGAGAATGGTCAATATTATTTGGCAAAAGTAGACTATAAGATTGAAGATGGTTATAGCGAATGTGCTGGCGTACCTACAAAATCAGTAATATCGAAAAGAAATTCTATGCTATTCTTAAACTTTCCTTTTTTAAAAGCAGGAAAAATAGAAAATCTCAAAATCACACAGGCTGAAATTTGGCCAAAAGAAACCGTTATCTACAATTTTAATAATCAAAAATATCAACTGAAAGGATATGGAGATATTCTAGGTACACAAGTTCGATCTAATGATCAAGGTCGCGAAGAGGTATTTCATGAAGTCAAAAATTATAAATTGACTTACTCTTACAATGGGTCATCTGAAGCCAATATGATACAAGAAGAGCAATTTAATGACACATTTATCAAAACACTATTTGTAGGCGATATTGATCGTGATGGCAAACTTGATTTTATCATCTCCAAACCCACTAATTATGAAGAAAATAGTATCATGCTGATTCTATCATCACAAATAAAAGAGAATAATATCCAAAAAAATAGTTTTCAGCAAAGCGTTCAATTTGATTGTTAAACATGAATATAAAGAAAGTCATTCAAGATTTCAATCCGATACAAAAAAGCCTAATCTCGCTTTTGGTAGCTATTATCACGACAACTATTAGCTATCAGTATGATATCGGTTTGCTTATGCTCACCCTGCTCTTTTGGATTACATTTTGTCTTACTTACATTGCTTTATCGTGGTATATTTTCTACCGAATGCCTGTCGCTCTTATCGTTAAAAAAGCAGCTTCTGAGGATGGCAGCAGATTATTTGTTTCTATTTTTATTCTACTAGCCAGCTTCACTTGTCTGTTCGCAGTACTGCTCATCATCATCGCAGACCCAGGAACTAATATGTCTAAAGGTTTAAGTATTAGTATCTGTGTCTTGAGCATTATCAGCTCTTGGTTCTTAGTACATACGACTTATGTCTTTCATTATGCCCATCTGTATTATGCTGAGGGATCTGAAGGAAAAGGTCTAGATTTTCCAGGAAACGAAAAACCGGATTATGTAGATTTTGCATATTTTTCTTTTGTTTTAGGTTGTACTTTCCAGGTGTCTGATATTGAAGTTTCTTCACGAAAGATCAGAAGAGTGGTTTTATTTCATGGTCTGCTTTCTTTTGCATTAAATACTTTTGTAGTCGCTTTGACCATTAATATTATTTCTGGATTAATCCATTAATAAGGAAGAAAGGGCAATAGTCGCTCATAAGACTAATAATAATATTGATTAATTTTAGACATATAAAGTGCTTGGCAAGACCAACAATACTTACTTATGACAACAAATATTTTGGTCCATTTTATAGCAAAAAACATGCTAACAGGCTAACTCCTAAAATTGGATCTGTTGATTCAGAAAAAATAACAACAGCTATGTCAGATTTTTGAGATTAAATAAAAGTCGTACAGAAAATTTGACAATTTCGATCACTCATAATATCACAACTTCGATTCCCTTAAGTGGGAAGTCGTCATATAAAAAAGAACGCACACATCGAGCGATGTTGTGCGTTCATAATTGAAAGGGAATTGAAAGGATTCTTTATAGTTTTTCTGCATGTTGTGAAATATCCATACCGATCAACTCCTCTTCTTCCGATGTGCGAAGAGGTGAAATCAGATCTGTTATTTTCAACAATAAGAAAGCAACAATCAAAATAAAAGCGGAAGAGGCAAACAGACCAATCATATGTGCCTGAAATAAACCAACCTCACCGTAAAATAAACCATTATGCTCAACAGCACTATTGATCTGTTTGTGAGCAAATACACCCGTTAAAATCATTCCAACGATTCCTCCTACCCCATGACAAGGAAAAACATCTAATGTATCGTCCACTTTAGAACGTGTACGCCAATCCACCACAAGGCGACTAACGATAGCTGCAATAGCACCTATAACTAAAGAATGTGGAACTGTTACAAATCCTGCAGCTGGGGTAATAGCAACCAGCCCAACAACAAGCCCAATGCAAGTTCCCATGGCTGAAGGTTTTGTCCCCCGTACAGCATCAAAGAAAATCCAAGTGAGTGCTGCAGCAGCCGAAGCTGTCATTGTTGTCGATAATGCCGTCGAGGCAAGACTAGAAGCTGAAAATGCTGAACCTGCATTGAAACCAAACCAACCAAACCAGAGCATACCTGTACCCAACAGCACATAAGTAATACGGGCCGGCGTATGATGTCCAGGTTCACGACCTTGTTTTAAATAAATAGCCGATGCAAGTGCTGTTAGTCCTGCTGACATATGCACGACAGTACCACCTGCAAAATCCAAAACGCCCAATTTAAACAGCAATCCGTCTGGATGCCATGTGGCATGAGCAAGAGGTGCATAAATGAAAACAAAAAATAAGCAGATAAATAAAATATAGGAAGTGAAGCGAATTCGCTCTGCAAAAGCACCCGTAATCAAAGCTGGAGTAATAATAGCAAATTTCAATTGAAACATAGCAAATAAGGCAAACGGAATCGTTGGCGCTCCAACCCAAGGCTTCCCATCCAGAACATCATGAAACATAAAATACGTCATGGGATTACCAATAACACCTCCAACACTATCTCCAAATACTAAACTAAATCCAAATACCACCCAAATCACGCTAACAACAGCCATACAGATAAAACTTTGCAACATGGTGGATATTACATTCTTTTTCCTGACCATTCCACCATAAAAATATGCTAAACCAGGTGTCATAATAAGAACTAGAGCTGTTGAAGTCAGCATCCATGCGACATCAGCCCCATTATACTCATAATTGGTCTTATTTTTAGGTAAAGAGGGAAAAAATAGTGACAACACCACTATAGCTAACATAAAATAAAAAGGAATAGCTGTTTTTTTAATCATTTTTGTTTTTTTTCTTAATCAACACCCAAATTAAGAGAAAAAAAATAGTAAAACCTATATTTTTTTTAAAAAAATATATAAAAAATAGATATTAATTGAAATTAAAAACACTAAATGAATAAAAACTTATAAATATCAAAATATAAGGAACAAAAAAAAGGATGAATTTAAAAAATTCACCCTTTTAACAAGATTTATACAATAAAACTAAAATTGCTTCTCTAATTTCTCACTTAATACTGATTTTGGAACAGCTCCGATTTGTTTATCAACAATTTCACCGTTCTTAAAGAACAATAAAGCTGGAATGTTACGAATTCCAAAACGAACTGAGATTTCTGGATTCTCATCTACATTCACTTTTCCGATTACTGCTTTATCACCGTAATCATTAGCCAATTCTTCCACAATTGGACCTACCATACGACATGGACCACACCATTCTGCCCAAAAGTCAACTAAAACTGGTTTGTCCGATTTCAAAACAACTTCTTCAAAGTTGCTATCTGTAATTTCTAAAGCCATATTTCTTATTTTTTTAACCGAAGTTATTTGTTAATTATTATTTACTCTTTTATAAGAACAAATATAATAAAGATGTACGTAATATAAGTGTAATATTAAATTGACTTCTTTTAATTCAATCGGTAATTGACACCCTCAAAGCCCTCTATTGCTTCTAAAAACTCATTTGTCAAATTGATTCGCTTCAATTTCGCAGGCATTTCGATTGAAATTTCATCTTGGGGATCCCAAATTTTGAAACGCAGTTGACAATTCGGAACTACACCTTCGATCTCATTCGAGTCCAATACTTGCTTCATCTCTTCTAAGAACATATCGTTCAATGCAGGTAGCGCGATATTAATGGTAAATATTTTAGCCATTTTCTCCCTTAAATCCGATAACAATTGAATGCCTTTAATTTCAAAGCCCCAATTACCAACCTGCTTAAATCTTTCCTGCACTAATCCTCGAAGCTGAACAAAATATCCTTCTTCCAGATAACCCTTAAACTTGACATAATCCTCACCAAAAACCATGATTTCATAAGAATCGGAATAATCCTCGATAATAAATGAACCAAAAGGTTTACCAGACTTTGCAATCCTATGATTAGCCATCGCAATGATTCCACCGATAACGACTTCCTTATTTTTTATTCGATTAAAATCCAGCAATACTTCCTCTTCTACCTCAGAAGCCTTCACCTTATTGATCAGTTGGAGATCACTGACTTTATTTTGGCAGAAATGCTTGATCTCAAACTTATAATTATCTAAAGGATGACTGGTCAAATAAATTCCAATCACTTCTTTTTCATATTTCAATTTCTCGATCAATCCCCAAGGTGGACAAGATGCTAAAACAGGCTCAGGTAGTTCCGCTGCACCATCGCCTCCGAAAAGACTTACTTGTGCCGAATTTTCATTCTCTTTGAATCGTTGAGCAAACTTAATGGCTTTTTCCAATCCCGTTGAATTATCTTCAGCATGAAAATATTGGGCACGATGCATATTTTGAAAACTATCAAAACCACCTGCATAAGCCAAACTTTCAAATGCTTTCTTATTTGCTGCGCGCAGATCGATTCGTTTGGCCAAGTCAAATACCGATTTATAAGGACCTGATGCTCGCGTTTGTACAATGGTATCCACCGCACCTGCACCAACACCTTTTACAGCGCCCATTCCAAATCGAATAGCACCACGATCATTCACAGTAAACTTATAATGAGATTCATTTACATCAGGAGCCAACACTTCCAGCCCCATACGTTTACATTCCTCCATAAAAAATGTGACCTGCTTGATGTCATTCATATTATTGGAGAGTACTGCAGCCATGTATTCCGCCGGAAAATGCGCTTTTAAGTAAGCTGTTTGATAAGCAATCCAAGCATAGCAGGTTGAGTGAGATTTATTAAACGCATAACTTGCGAAGGCCTCCCAATCCGTCCATATTTTTTCCAACACTTTGGCATTGTGTCCTTTTTCTGCAGCTTGAGCAACAAACTTAGGTTTCATCTTATCCAATACCGCCTTCTGCTTCTTACCCATTGCTTTACGCAAAACATCGGCATCACCTTTGGAAAATCCAGCCAATTTCTGCGATAGAAGCATAACCTGCTCTTGATATACCGTAATTCCGTAAGTCTCTTTTAGATACTCTTCACAAGCATCTAAATCATATAAGATAGGTTCTGTTCCGTGCTTACGCTTAATAAAACTAGGAATATACTCCATCGGCCCTGGCCTGTAGAGTGCATTCATAGCAATTAAATCGGCAAACACAGTAGGTTTCAGATCCTTCATATGCTTCTGCATACCAGGAGATTCATATTGGAACACCCCTACGGTCTCTCCCCTTTGGAACAACTCGTAAGTCAACTGATCATCAATCGGAAATTCGTCAGGATTCAGTTCTAAGCCATTGCTCAACTTGACGTTTGCCACCGTATCTTTAATCAGGGTAAGTGTCTTTAACCCTAAGAAATCCATTTTCAATAGGCCAGCGGACTCAACAACCGAGTTATCAAATTGTGTTACATATAAATCGGAGTCTTTTGCTAAGGAGACCGGAACAAAATTGGTAATATCATCGGGAGTAATGATCACCCCACAGGCATGGATACCTGTATTTCGCATAGAACCTTCCAGTACACGAGCCTGTTTAATGGTTTCTGCCTCTAAGCCAGCTCCTTCAGACATGGCGATTAGACGGTTTACGGCTTCCAATTCATCTGCTCGCAAAGTCTCTTTCAAGGCTTTCTCATCCATATTGAAAATTTTCGACAACTTCAAATTTGGAATCAATTTTGCAATTTCATTGGCTTCCTGTAAAGGCAAGTCTAATACTCTGGCTGTATCTTTAATAGACGATTTGGCTGCCATCGTTCCATAGGTAATAATCTGCGCAACCTGAGAAGAACCGTATTTATCAATCACATACTGCATCACACGACCTCGGCCCTCATCATCAAAGTCAATATCGATATCGGGCATGGATACACGATCGGGATTTAAGAAACGCTCAAATAGTAAATCGTATTGAATGGGATCTAGATTAGTAATTCCCAAACAATAGGCTACTGCAGACCCAGCAGCCGAACCGCGCCCAGGCCCTACTGAAACCCCCATCTTACGTGCCTCAGCTATAAAATCTTGCACAATCAAAAAATAACCAGGATAACCTGTTTTCTCGATGGTTGTCAACTCAAAGTCTAGGCGTTCTATGATATCGTCGGTCAATCCTTCCTTATAACGTCGTTTAGCCCCCTCAAAAGTCAGATATCTGAGGTATTTATTTTCACCCCGCTTACCATGATCCTCCTGATCTTCGGCGACCTGAAACTCTTCAGGGATAACAAATGCAGGTAAAAGAACATCTCGATACAAAGTAAAGATCTCAATCTTATCTACGATTTCTTGAATATTAATGATGGCATCTGGCACATCCTTAAATATTTTCTTCATTTCTTCCGCAGATTTGAAGTAATACTGTTGATTAGGAAGCCCAAAGCGAAAACCACGACCACGACCTTTCGGTGTGCTTAACTTCTCACCATCTTTGACACATAGTAGAATATCATGAGCATGTGCATCAGGTTGATTGATATAATATGTATTATTGGTGGCTATTAGTTTCACATCATGTTTACGAGCCAGACTCACCAACGTTGTATTCACACGATCTTCGTCCTCCTGACCATGGCGCATCACTTCAATATAAAAATCTGCACCAAATTGTTCTTTCCACCACAGCAGCGCTTCTTCAGCTTGATTTTCACCAATATTTAAGACTTTATTCGGTACTTCACCCTGCAAATTACCTGATAGTACAATCAAATCTTCTTTATATTGCTCCACAACCTTTCGATCAATACGGGGAACATAATAGAATCCTTCTGTATAAGCTACAGAGGCCATTTTTGCAAGATTATGATAACCCTTTTTATTTTTTGCCAAAAAGACAATTTGATAACCATTATCTTTTCTTTTTTTGTCCAGACGATCATCACATACAAAAAATTCACACCCAACTATAGGCTTGATGATTTTCTCTGTAGGACTTTCTCCTGCGGCCTCCAACTCCTCATTCTTGGCCTTAGCTGCCTTATTATGATCTCCAACTTTCGCAACAAAATGAAATGCACCCATCATATTACCATGATCCGTTAGAGCAACAGCAGGCATACGATATTTAGCAGCAGTTTCCACCAAACTGCTGATGGAGATCGTTGATTGTAGAACCGAAAACTGAGAATGGTTATGTAAATGTGCAAAATCAGCATTTTCAAAATCATTCAGTACCTCATGATCAATAACCACATCTTGACCGTCACTTGGTTTGTTACGTTGACGTATAGCATCAGAAGCAGCTTTTAGATTCACATGCTTCAGACCCACAGTTGGGATAGGATGAGGATTTTGTTGTTTATAATCTACAAAATAACCTGTATCCGTTTGCAGCTGCTCAGGAGTAAAAACTTCTCTCCTAACCAACTCCAAGAAACATCGTGTCGTTGCCTCCACATCGGCAGTTGCATTATGTGCCTCTGCAAAAGGTACACCGAAGAGATAAGAGTGAAGTTCGGTTAGATTAGGTAATTTGAAACGTCCACCACGTCCACCAGGAAGCTGCAACAAACTTGCTGTAACTTCGGTACAGGTATCTAGGATTGGCATTTCACCCATAGGTGACTGCACATCATAACGGTAAAATTCACAACCCATGATATTTAAATCAAAACCAATGTTTTGACCGACGACAAATTTGGCTTTTGCCAAAGCAGCATTAAATTTTACCAGCACCTCTTGAATCGGAACGCCTTGCTCAGTAGCTAATTCGGTAGAAATACCATGAATCTTCTCCGAATCATAAGGAATATTATAACCATCAGGTCTAATCAAATAATCGTCATGCTCCAGCAAGTTACCCATATCATCATGTAACTGCCATGCTATTTGAATACAGCGCGGCCAATTGTCAGTATCAGTAATTGGTGCATCCCAACGTTTGGGTAATCCTGTTGTTTCCGTATCAAATATAATGTACATACCTTCTTCCTTTATCCTTTTCTAAATAGCTAACTATCAACAACTAAACTTTTTAAAAACATCAACATTGACGCTTTTAAAAAGTCCACTAATTTACAAAATTATTCCTCACTTAAACTGAAAAAATCGTCATTTTCATAAAAAATTCTTACCCCTTATACCATACTTTAAAGCATATTTAAAATGCAAAAATGCCCCTCCAATCAGGCTAAAATTAATTTTTATTACATTCCAATATTTTGAATGCTTTCCCTAATTCCTCAACTGCCTGTCTCAGCTCAATTTCTGTTAATGAAGCGAAACCAAATCGAAAAGCATTTTGCTCCACATCAATTCTAACAATTTGCAGAGAACAATTCAACAACAGATCTTCAATCATGAAGTCAGGATTTAAGCGTAACCAAATCGCCATACCACCAGCCGGTAAGCGATATGTTATATATGGGCTCAATCGCTCCCGAAGCAATTGATCCAAATAATCTCGTCTTAGTTGGTAGCACTTTCTTGCTTTCTTCAAGTGCCGCTTCAACTCACCATCACTGATCAACTCTGCCAAAGCATGTTGCATATAACCATCTCCACCCACATCAATCATTCTTCTATAGGCTACACAATGATCGATAAATCGCTGTGGCGCCACCATAAAACCAATTCGGATAGAAGGATCCAATATTTTAGAGAAAGATCCAATATAAATTACATTTCCTCGATGATGACCACTTGCCAATGGTAGATAAGGAGAAGAGGTATAATGATAATCATAGTCGTAATCATCTTCAATAATAATAAAAGCATATTTTTCAGCAAGAGCCAATAATTTTAAACGCCGTTCTACAGACAATGTTACAGTAGTCGGATAGTGATGATGTGGGATCACATAAATAGCATCAATATTTTTCACCTTACACAGCGCTTCAATCGCGTCCGTATCAATCCCATCAGCATCAACATGAACAGGAATAACCTCAGCACCTGTCGCTTTAAACACCTGACTAGCTAAAGGGTAATTTGGCTGACCTACAATAATATTTGAATGCGCATTTAACAGCAATTGAGCCACCAAATAGATGCTCATCTGCGCACCATGAGTTATGAGAAGATGCTCCGCGGACATAGCAAGCCCTCTAGACTCCATTAAATAATTTGCCAGCTGTTCGCGGAGTTTCAACACCCCTTGTGCGGTACCTATATTAGCTATCTTAGAAATGGTTTTGCGATTAGTAAAAGTGCGATAGGTTTTCAATAAATCATCAATCGGAGATAAACGAATATCGGGATAACCGTCATCAATCATCAATAGCTTCAAATGATCTATTGATCTAGATAACGGGTCCGTTGCTACAATATTATAACGCACAGGCAGATCTTCCCCATAGGTAACACGTTTTACAGATTGACTCCACTTCTGTGCCTTAAGTACTGGAATACATTCTGAAACGGCAACGTATTTTCTGGGCACAACAGTAATCCAATCCTGAGACTGCAATTCATCATAAGCCGCAATCACTGTTTTGCGATGAAGAGCTAATGTTTTTGCCAACTCACGGCTACTGGGTAAATGCGATCCAGGCTTTAGCACACTATCACATATTGCATTGATAATGGCAAGAGCTATCTGCCGATATATGGGAATAGTACTTGACCTGTCAATGATAATGATGTTTTCAAACGGAAGCATACTGGACTACTGATTAACTTAAAACTGGAGCATAAAGATAGTCCTATTTAAGGATAATTTTGTCACATCAATCAAAAAAATAAAACAAATGGAATTTTTAATCAAACAAGCAACATTAGCAGATCTAAATGAATCAGCTACCTTATTTAACCTTTATCGCATCTTTTACCGTCAGGAGTCTGATTTGGAAAAAGGAAAGGATTTTCTCCGAGAAAGATTTATCAACAATGAATCCACTATCTTCTTAGTTTTGGTAGATAATCAAGCGGTAGGTTTTGTTCAACTTTACAAATTATTTCATTACACTAAACTAGCGAAACAATGGTTACTAAGTGATTTGTACGTGCACCCCGATTACCGTGGCCAAGGTTTTTCCATTGCATTGATAGATCGAAGCAAACTTTGGTGCGAGGAAACAAATGCGTGCGGATTGATGCTGGAAACTGAAAAAACAAATGACATAGGCAACAGCTTGTATCATCGATGTGGATTTGAATATGATGGGCTACATAATTACTATCATTGGTGGAGATCGTAAACTAGAGATGGCGAACGTAAAACGTTCGTCATTCTTAAAAATCAATCATCAGTTTTATACAAAATTTGTAAATTGCTACCATGAATATTTCTGATCTGATCATTACCAAAGGAGAAAAAACTGACTTAGCGGATATTTTTCTCAACAAAGAAAATAAAGATGCCATACAGCAATTGATAAAAGAGCACAACCACAGTTTAGAACTACTTCAGTATGGACTTCCTGTAAATAATAAGATATTATTACATGGTAGCTCAGGTTGCGGCAAAACAACTACTGCTAAAGCAATAGCGCAGACATTGAATAAGCCTATTTTGATACTTAATCTCAGCACCATCGTATGTGCTCGAATTGGTGAGACATCACAAAATATCAAACAAATATTTGATAAAGCTGCTCGAGAAAAAGCGGTGCTGTTTTTAGATGAATTTGATCAAATTGCCAAAGCACGAGGAAATGATGACAAAGATGTTGGTGAAATGAGACGTCTGGTCAATACTTTGATCCAGCTGATCGACTATCTTCCACAGACCGTATTATTGATTGCCGCCACTAACCACGCCGAAATTATTGATAAAGCATTATTACGCAGATTCCAAGTGCAGATAAGCTATGATTTACCGACACAAGTCGAATTAAATCAGTACTACGATAAGCTGAGCGAAAACTTACCCCAAGAAATTAAACAATTTAAACGAAAATACGAAATTTCGTATGCAGAGGCCAAAGATTATGCTTTTACGCAAGCTAAAGCGCTCCTCATAGCAAAATTAGAACGGCAATAAAAACAATAAAATATGCGCGATATTATCCTAGACAATCTTGAAGTTATCCAAAAAAAGATCAAGGCTTGCTGTATTCAAAATCACCGTGATCCTAAAGAAGTCAAATTGCTGCTAGCAACTAAAACAGTACCCCCGGATCGCATACAGATAGCATTATCTGCCGGCTATACATGTATTGCTGAAAACAAGGTTCAAGAATTAAGGGAAAAATACGATCACTTAAGAAACATTCCTCATCATAGCCATTTTATAGGGCATTTACAAACCAATAAAATCAAATACATCCTACAGCACGATGTGAGTTGTATCCAATCGATCGATCGTTTGGATTTAGCACAAAAATTAAATGAAAAATTAAAAGCCAACAATCAGTTCATGGATATTTTGATTCAGGTCAACACCTCAAAGGAAAAAAGCAAATTTGGTGTAGCTCCAGATGAAACTATTGCTCTCATACGACAAATAGCCAACCTTGAAAATGTCCGAATCAAAGGACTTATGACGATTGGTTTATTTAGTACAAACAAAGAAAAAGTCCGCGAATGTTTCAGACTGCTTAAAAATTTACAATTGGCGATTATCAAAGCTGATA
This sequence comes from Sphingobacterium sp. PCS056, assembly GCF_023273895.1. Classification (NCBI taxonomy): domain Bacteria; kingdom Pseudomonadati; phylum Bacteroidota; class Sphingobacteriia; order Sphingobacteriales; family Sphingobacteriaceae; genus Sphingobacterium; species Sphingobacterium sp. PCS056. The sequence goes on from NZ_CP096883.1 coordinate 3,958,279, forward strand.
TACCGCATGTCAGCATGCAAGAGTTGTCTATGGGGATGAGTGGAGATTACGAGATTGCAATCGCAGAGGGCGCAACGATCGTACGTATTGGGACAGCCATATTTGGAGCACGAATATATCCAGATTCTTATTATTGGAATGAAACTCATGCATAGATAAGTACATGGTCACTCCAACATGAAACTTATCATGATATATTTAATTTTTAAAAAAAATAATAAAGGCTTCCATTTTTATTTGAAAGCCTTTATTATTTTTACTATACAATTAAGATTGTAGTTTACTTATTTTGCATCCAAAATAATCACCTCTACACGTCTATTTTTTTGTCGTCCTTCGGGAGTCTTATTATCCGCAACTGGTTTAGTTTGTCCAATTCCCTTTGCTGCAATTCTCGATTCTGCAATACCAGCATCGGTCAAGAATTTCTTAACAGAGTTAGCTCGTTTTTCGGACAGCCATTGATTATACTCCACGGTACCTGTTGCGTCAGTATGACCATCAACACGGATTTTACTTTTATTTTCTTTTAAAAGTGTTGCCACTTTACTCAATTCGGATTTTGCCTTATCCGTCAAATAAGAAGAGTTCGTCGGGAAAAGCAAATCAGATGAAATAGTAAATTTGATACCTTCATCTGTACGAGTTGCATCTTCAAAATCACGCTTTACATTTTTCAAACCATCGTCAGTACCATCGATACTGACAACAGCACCGGGGTTAACAATAACAGCTTGTGGTTTACATGAGAATATAGAAACCGAACAAATTAGAGCAACAGCAATACTATTTATTTTTTTTATCATCGATTGTTTGGATTTTTTTATGAACGCAAAAATTAAAAGTAAAGATATAAAAAAAAGTGAACTCCCGAAAAACAGAAGGCTAAGAAATGAAATCTTAGCCCTCAATAATACGTGCTGCCACATGGGAGCAATCCTTACTTCTTTATGTATATTTTCTTCAGCGTGGCGTTTATCTCTGGTATTTGATTATACAACTTCCAGATTAAACCAGACTTTGCATTTTCCATTGAAATAGCAACTGTAGCTTGATTTTTCGCTTTAAAATCATCAGAAACATCATTATTTTTTAAATCAATCCACGATCTAAAACCATATTGCGTAAACAAAACCTGAGCATACTGATCATAAAATTTACGCAATGATTTTTGCCCAATTTCCTGTTCAAAGGCAACTGCTGAAATTCCAATCGCTGGATTAATCAGATAATGTCCATGTGGGTCTGCTGGATTTTGGACACCCCAGATATCTGTATAGGTAGATCCTAGATTCAGTTCATTATCCCTCCTTTTATAAGCTAAAATATAATTACTCGCCAACTGACCATAATCCACATGACCATCGTATTTGCCACGAGGATCAAGCGTTAGAAATGGTCTATAAAAATCGATCATACTGCTATTTAGATCTCCTAACGCTATCTTCTGTCCGTAGAAAGTATGATCTTGAAAAATTAAAGAATCTTCAACCGAAACAGTTCCATTCATCATCAATTGCGGAGTAGTAAAATCGGTACGCAATTCAATCTTAGCATCCTGATCAATCTTTGAAACAGGATAGACTATAGAATTGCTATCAACAGCAGCTACTTTCCTTGCATAACCTGCTGTATAACTGGCATCAGATAAAGGAAAAGTAGGTGAAGACATGGCTAATAAATAAGTACTTAGACCGTCATTCAGCCCATTTAAATTTTTAGATTGAGCGGTACTATCGATTGCCGACCATTGATCTACTAATGCATGAGGATTGGATGTTGAAGTAAACTTAGTCCAGTTCACACGCTTCCATAATCCATTCACAGCATCACGCAAACTCTTTTCCTCTGGACTATCTTTAGAGAAATATTCTCGAGCCACGAGCAGTGCTTCTATCAGGGTAGATGTTGCCTTGACATCATACATTTGTACGTTATTTAAGTATACAGGAACCCCTTCCCTGCCATCATAAAAAGATGAAAATACACCTTCATGATTTTGTGCCTTATTTAAGAATTTCATCATTCTAGTCAATCGCATCAGAACAGCTTGTCGAGAAATAACGTTATTTTCAACTCCTACCAGCAATGATAATATTGCATATCCTGATTCTTCAATAGAAACTATCGCCTTTTTATTTGCCTTATTGGGTAAAAAAAGACCACTATTGATATCATAGTTTTCGATAAAATAGTTAACATTTGCTAATTTAATCAAATTGGACAGTTCCAGATCTGTAGCAGGTTTTGTTAAAATTTCTTTAACAGCAGAAAAGGGAGATTCTACATAGTCATAGTCTACCCATGCAATTTTGTAATAATACTTCTTATTAAATTCTTCCACAAGATCATAGCACTTCTGCATAAATACAGGACGAATAGCAATTGGTTTAAAATCAACATTATCCGTAGATCGATATATCTTGATATAACGGATACTAGGTGTCAACGGCAATTGCCACTGCAACTCCACTTGTTTATCGATACTGGTGACTTGTGATAGAATGGCTCCAGAAGACAACTTGACACGTGGTGGGTTTTTAGGTAAAAATTCCACTTGATCGATAAACAGCTGATGAGTCATTTCATCGCTTGTGTTTTGAGAAAACACCACTTCAGAAATCGATTCACCGGCTTTCAAATTTGAAAACTTCGATAAAGGAATCTCTACATTTAACCATGTATCGTGATCAAAGTCATCAATAAAAGGTGCTAAATCCAACACATTAGTCGCACTAGCTCCTTGCAACAATTGAATTTTTGGAAGTGTTTTCTCTTTTGTATGTGCGGTCTGCACATATAATTTTATGGTTAACACATCATTTGCCACCACTTGATAATTTACTTTGTGCCGGTCATTGAGTAAAGCAGCTCTCCATGTTCCTGCTCGAGATGACAAGTAACGTAACGAAAGTGAATTACCGGGAGTAAAAAATAAAGAATCTGTTGTGGGTAAATTTTTCTTTACATTCTGCACCCAGCTATCTCCCGAATATTCCACCAGACTTTTGGCGTAATTACCCGAAAGGAGACTATTTTCAAACACAACTTCAGGATAAGTTTGTGCAGACAAGCTCATTGCAGAAGAAAGAGATAAACCTATAATGAATAGTATTTTTTTTGACATGCGCATAAATTGATAAATATAATCATACAAAAAGTAAGCCATCTCTACTTTATTGAAACACAAAAGTAATAAAGGATTTCCAATGTAAATGTCATACGTAATTTTAATTTCGGAAAAAATGCACTAATTTAGCCATCTGATTTTTTCATAACAACTTTATATGAAAACTACATTTGATTTTGAGAAGCCAATTGCGGACTTGCAATTGCAAATAGAAAAAGTGGAACAAGTAGCCGTAAAGACGAAAGTCGATATGAGCGCTACTGTGTTGGAGCTACAAGAAAAATTAGCGAACGCTGAGAAAGAAATATACGGTAATTTATCTGGATGGGAGAATGTGCAAATGTCACGTCACCCTGAAAGACCGCAAACATTTGATTACATTAATATGATCTGCGATGATTTCATCGAATTGCACGGAGATCGTACTGTAAGAGATGATAAAGCAATCGTAGGTGGATTCGCTTCAATCGGAGGACAATCGGTTATGGTAATCGGTCATCAAAAAGGTAAAAATACAAAAGAGCGTCAATACCGCAACTTTGGTATGGCAAACCCTGAAGGATACCGTAAAGCCCTTCGCTTAATGAAAATGGCAGAAAAATTTAACAAACCTGTCGTTACATTAATCGATACTATGGGTGCTTACCCCGGACTCGAAGCTGAAGAAAGAGGTCAAGGTGAAGCTATTGCACGTAATCTACTGGAAATGTCGGTATTAAAAGTACCTATTATCTGTGTGGTAATCGGTGAAGGTGCGTCTGGCGGAGCATTGGGTATCGGTATCGGTGACCGGGTATACATGCTAGAGCATACTTGGTATTCGGTGATCTCTCCTGAATCTTGCTCTTCTATCTTATGGAGAAGTTGGGATCATAAAGAAAAAGCAGCACAAGCTCTAAAATTGACTTCTAAAGACATGCTTGGTAATGGTCTTATTGATGGTATCATTAAAGAGCCTTTAGGCGGAGCACATCAAAATCCAGAATTGGCAGCAGAGTTTTTAAAAACAAAATTAGTAGAGGATCTAGCGATCTTAACTGCTAAGGACAAGGATATCTTAGTTGATGAGCGCATTGCAAAATTCAGCAATATGGGTGTAGTTGTCGAGTAATATGTACTTTTCATTAACATGAAAAGGGTCGGTTTGGATAAAACCGACCTTTTTTTCTTATCATATCCGCTCCTACTCTTGTATTATAAAAAAATAAGTTTTTAAAATAGAATACGTTACGACATATTTCAAAAAAAACCGACCATATATTTGTCCTGTTTATTAGATTTTTCTACCTTTGCATCACTCCAAACAACGAAGGCAACTTCAAAAAAGAGTAAGATTCCGTAGCTCAGCTGGTAGAGCAATACACTTTTAATGTATGGGTCCTGGGTTCGAATCCCAGCGGGATCACTAAAATGCTTCACAGAAATGTGAAGCATTTTTTATTTCTGTTGGATTCGAATAGAAGTGTCGAGATGGGTTAGAACTTTTTCATTGCGGACATGTGTCCGGGTTATATGTAGCGCAATAAATCCCAGCGGGATAACAAAGGAAAAACTAATCTTGCGATTAGTTTTTCTTGTTTAAAGACATTATGAATTAGATAAGAAGGTTTGGCCAGGTACGATCCACAGGATGTACAATATCATGTATGGAATTGTTGAGAACGCAGCCCCGTTTAGACAACCTCGATTTAAATATATTTTTGGGATTTCATCCACCACGTTTTTCTTCCTATTGCAAAAGGAATTTTCATTTTCATTTTAAACAAAACTGTCCCAAGTATTGCCAAAAATATAGTTAAAAATCTGAAAACATTCGCATAAATTCCACCCAACGCATGAGTATCCACGTCAAAAATCAACCAGTAAAAGTTCATTAAAAAATGTAATAAAATCGCTGTCCATAAATTGAATTTCCATTCTGCATAGATCCATGCAAATAGAACAGAACCAAAAAATGTAAGCAAAAATATTCCGATGAGTTCATTGATGCTCGTACTTTGGTATAAATGTGCCATTCCAAATAGCACGGAAGCTAAAAAAACAGATGGTACAAATCCTAATCGAGTACATTTATACAACATACCAAACAGAAATGCCCTGTAAATGATTTCTTCAAAAAATGCAGCGGAAATTGTATTGATAATAATTGTATCGAATGATAATGCTGTATTAATCTTAAATTTTATTGCATAAGCAACGAGCATTGGTAAAGTGGATATAAAGGCAAATGCAAGTCCCAAACAGACACTTCTAGATAAACCTAATTTCTCCAGTATATTTTTATAGCTTTTGTATAAAATTGCTACGGTTATCAATAAAGGTATTAAAGTTATACTGTATGCAAAAATATGTCCTGTAGCCTTTGATTCGGTAAAGGTTGTTATTCCTTTCTGAAAAAAGGAAAAGAAATTGGCATCAATGTAAAAATAGATTACAAATCCAATAATAAAAACTAAAAAAAATCTTAATTTGTCCATAGTGTTATTTCTTATTTTTCTTGCAAAGAAAGATAAGAAATAGTACGAATTCAAATCAAAGGGGTGACTAACAAAAGTTAGGGACGAACAGCAATGTTCTTTAAAACAGGCAATATCAAATAAATATAGTTTCTAGAAATGCTTAATTCTTTGTCTATATTTTCTATTGATATTTTATATCCGGACGCATTTCCTTTGAACTTCGTTACCTTCTTTAGATTAACAATAAAAGAACGATGCACCTTTTTTATAGTATCGGTCTGAATTTGATCTAATAATTTGGTCAAAGAAATGCGTATAAACTTCGTTTGAATAATACCATTCTCATAAAAGTAAAGGATGCAATAATTATCTGCTGATTCTGCATACACGAAATCTTGCTCTGCTATTTCTAAAGTAGAATTTGCAGAATCTGCAACAATACATAATTTGATCGTACAGTCATCAATCTGAATAAAGTTCTCTTGTTTTATAAAAGGTTTGTTGGCAGTTATCATGTTGCTGATCGCAGGTTTGTTTTTATTATTGAGATAGATATATCTAGCCAAAATATAGATCAAAACAACAGGAAATCCTAATGCTGAAGTATAAACGAACATATACAGAAAGTTCTCAAATGAAAGATATACTTGACTTAAAAACAACGTGTTGTATAGATAAGAAAAGAATGAAATCACCACCAGAATCAAAAAAGTCTTAAACAGTTCTAAACCGATAGTCCATTTTCGTTTTTGTTTGCTGATTAATAAATTAACACTACAAAATGAAAAAGCGGTAATGATTGCATAAGGAAATAGTAATAAATATTTATATGAATGTTCAAACTGGCTGGTTCCAAATGGTTGATAAATGATGATAGAAAAATATAATAAAATCCCGACAATTGACGATGTTACTATAATCTCTCTACTTGTCTCGCTGTTGGGATACTGTGCTCTTAAAATCATTTTACTTTATTATAAAATTGATAAACTAACTCAATCTTTGCCACTAAATAAAAATCTCGAAATATCTTTGTAGTTTAAGTATAGCCCCAAATCTAATATAAAGTTCCCATATGATCAAGATACAGTTATGCAATGATATTGTCTCATACTTTCAATATCTTTCAAAACCAGATGCATCCGTTATATAGCTTTAATACTTAAGCTCAATCAAATATTAGAGAATCCAATGACACCTTATTCAATTGGTAGAAAAGCCATAGGCTGAGTTCTATTGGATTAATTCATTAACTAGAGTTTTAAACGAATTAAAATTATCGTTTTGATCTCTAAAACTATCATAACTTATCATACGCAAAGCGACAAGTTTTGCTTGAGGATCGACTATCAAATAGTTGCCCAGAAACCCATCAGCTCTATAATTGACATTGCCTTTGAATTCACGTTTTCTTATTTTGTGTTTACCCAAAAGTGTTGTATAAATAATTTCATTATACTGGTCACCAAAAACTTTCCGAAGTTGAGATAAAAATGCCTCGTTTGTTGGATGTACACCTTTCATCAATTTCAATTTCTGCACAAAAGAAGAATCAATTCCTGCAGTTTGAATATTATCAATAATTTCATCATCCACAATAGAAATATTTTCATCATAATCGATCCACCAAAGCATACCATAGCCTGGAAATTGTGGGCAAGGTTTGACAACTTCATCGATATATTCAGGTTTAATCATGATCTTATCGTTATACTGCCCTCTGTTAAGAACTAGAATCCCCAATTTGACGAAATCTTTGGGTTTGATTTGACATCCCGACATGACATGTGGATTGCCGGCATGATCCAGAGTCCAGGTAAAATCAGTAATATTCAATGGAGAAAACAATTGTTCACCAATATATACATCCATTCTTTTCCCTGTTATCTTTTGAATCACTCCCGCCATCAGATTTAACGACTTATTATTGTACGACCACACTTCACCTGGCGTATCTGAGAGTTCTGCAGCTAAGGCGAGTTGAACAAAATCTGGACTAGGATAAATTTCTTCACCAGCATTTGGATGGTTTTGAAGACCAGAAGTCATATGAACCAAATGCCTAATGGTTATATCTTTCTTTTTTCCTTGTTTCCACTCGGGGTAAAAGTGCCAAACAGGAGTATCGAGACTGTCGATCAACCCTTCAGTTAAGATGCATGCTACAGCAAGCCCGATAATACTCTTGGTAGCAGACATCGCTTCAATCTTTTTATCGGCATATCCAGTTGCAAAATAGTTTTCAGCAACAAGATTTCCATTTTGATATATAATCACAGCCTCACTATTGTATTCTTTAGCTTGTATTAAAAGTTCGCTCAATTTATGATGATTGATGGATTGAGCCTGTATCCTATAAGTAAAAAAAAGACTAATGGTCAAAAAAAAGATTTTCATTGTATTTTAGTATTTAAAAAGCTATATGAAGAAAAAATAGTCAGATTAATATCCTGCTTATGAAAGCGCTATAATTTCAGGACAAAGTAAAGAAACGATAATCTCTAAAAATTGTAAAAATGTAACCGTTCAAATAAAAAACCAAATATTCTCGCTTTCGGTATCCACATGTTTGAAGAACCCGCTTGGATGAAGATGAGTTAATGCCTTAAAATCTTTAATAAAATGAGATTGGTCATAGAAAAGATTTTCATAAGAAAGAGCAGTTAGGTTTTTGCTATTCTTATAATTTAGAAGTGTATTTCTAAAACGATGGATTTTCCTATATTCAGACGGTGTTTTACCCATATGTCTTAAAAACATGGTGGTAATATGTTTTCTTGAAACCTGGTGTTTATCTGCAACCTGCTCAATTTTCAAATCCGCTTCCATATCGATCAAGATCTGTCCCATCAGATACAAATCCTTCATATCATATTTAGAAAGCCAATAAATTTCCAATAGTTCAAGTTGACGCTCACGGTTTCCTTCATTAAAAATCTTCTCCATTTTAGGCTTAAAATCATCAAATGGATTAAAATCAGTAATTATTGGTTGATTAAAAATTTTTGCCTCATCTATAAAATGATTGGCTCCAAGAGGTTTGAAGTAAGTAGTAAATTCATTTATAACACCCTGATATATCACTTCTATCGGCTCAGAATAACGAGAAACAAAATTGGCCATGATATCCTGCTTATCAGAACTTGAAATTAGAATCTGTCTTTCTGTAAGTTCAATTTCTACATGTTGATTAACAGAAAGAATACAAAAGTTGTTGGGGAATGTCAAATAATTAATTCGACTGGATTTTTTATCTTGAGCAAGAAAATAAAATCCTTCAATATATTTTTTTAGTATTTCATTTTGTGGTTTGTAAAACTCTAACTTCATTTTTGTTAACTTTTTCAAAGTGGGTAGCATATAACATCAACACAAAAGTTAGTACAACGCTCTACCATATTTATTGTCGTTAATTCCAATTAATCACTTTGATTTTTATTTACGATTGTATTTTCAACATCTACATAGAGTCATATCAGATTATATCAATCCTATTGTTACCTGCTTTAGATCATCAGTCCATATCCACCTTAGTTGATTTCACAATAGGCAGGCTGAAATAAAAGGTAGATCCTTTTTCAGGTTCACTTTCAACCCATATCCGACCTTCATGACGTTTGATGATCTCTGCACAAAGGTAAAGTCCAATACCAAAACCAGAAATATATTTAGTACTTTCTACCCGATAGTAGCGCTCAAAAAGTTGGTTAATATCTTCAGATCTAATACCGATCCCTTCATCAGTGACACTGACCCGCACTTCTTCACCATCAGTGACACAAGAAATCTCAATCAGCGTATCTGGTTTAGAATATTTCACCGCATTGCTGATCAAGTTGTTGATAACCTGTCCGATCTTATCCCGATCTGCATTTACGAAAGTAGGCATTACAGGATTGAGCACGATATGATGAGTGTTGACCATGAGGTTTGTTTCCAACACCGTTTCTGCAGCGAGTTCAGCAATATCAAAATGTTGAAGATCGATATGAATCTTACCCGATTCTAGTCTGGATATATTCAAGAAGCCGTTGATCATCGTGGTCATCTTCTTGACCTGTTTTACCGATTGATCCAGTGCGTTGATGATAAAACGTTCATTAGACGACATCAATTTTTGCTGTAACAATTGTATGTAGGCATTTAGTGAAGTCAATGGTGTCTTCAACTCATGGCTTACCATACCAATAAAATCACTCTTGCGGATATCATCCGTTTTCTGCTCGGTAATATCAGCCATTACACCAGTAATATAATTACCATTCTTAGTGTTCTGCACATATTTCCCCACTGAGCGCACCCATCGCAGCTTTCCATCATGAAATCCGGTTACAGCATATTCAACATTAAAATTAGCTCCAGTTGCAAAAGTCTCATTTACAGCATTCTGAACCATCTGACGGTATTCTGGCAAAATTTGAGCAATTACAGCCTCAAACGGAACATTTTCATCAGATCTCAGGCCAAACATCTCATTAAACCGCGGAGATGCGATGATTGTACCTAGCTTTTGATCGAGATACCAAATAGCGAGTTCTCCCGATTCAATGGCTAATCTTAGGCCCTCCTCTGCTTGTTCCACATTGTTAGCTGCCAAATGTTGCTCCGTGATGTCCATCACTATACCTGTAAAAGTAGAAAAAGTACCCGATGGATCAGCCTTTAGATTCCCTATACAACGTAACCAACGTATCTCTTGGTCATGATAACCAATGATAGGATAAGTAACGTCGTAGTTACCATTATGATAGATTGCATGTTCTAGTTTAGCAGAAACATAGTCCCGGTAATCATCTCTTACTTGCGCCAAAGCCTTTTCAAAAGAAAGATCCTCTTCGGGAAAATATCCAAATAATTGCTTCAAACGAGTGTCAGTGATAAACTCGCGGGTTACAGAATGTAAAAACCAAGTACCAAAATTAGCAGCACTCACCGCCAAACGCAAAGCAACTTCGCCTTCCTCTATCTTTTGCTTAGCCTCAAGCAACTGTCTATTGACCTGCTCCAACTCTTCATTGATCGCAGTCAGTTCTTCATTAGAAGCTGCTTGTTCTTCATTAGAGGCTTCAAGTTCTTCATTGATTGCTTGTAACTTTTCCGCACTCTGCGCTAAGGCATCCTCCCAATTTTTGCGTTCAGTAATATCTCTTGTCGTACCAGCTACTGCAACTACTTCCCCAGCTTGATTAAGCACTGGAATTAAAATATAATCATAGATACGCCTTCCCAACGTTGCATGCGGAAAAGAAACCTCTCCTCTTATAGATTGCTTAGTCTTTTTGATCAATTCAATCTCCCGCTCATGCATTTCAGCATGCCATGGTTCATATCCATTTTCAAGCAGGCTTTTCCCAATCGCATTGTCCCAAGTTTTACCCCACATAGATAACAGTGCGCTATTTGCATATGTAAAACGGTAGTCAAGATCGAAAACGTACATCAGATCAGGGGTATTAGAAATAATAGTTTCATAAACCCTTTTCTGCTGTTCAGCATATTCCCTAGCATCGAAAAGTTCCCGTTGTGTCTTAATCAGACCTGTTACCTCAAAAACAATATTAACAACACCATCAATCACATCATTTTCATCCCTCCTCGGTTGAAAACTGAAACTAAAATACCGATCTTTTGTAGGACCACCTTCAAATGTTGAAACAGGAATGAGCACATCATTCATGTCAAAAGGCTCCCCATCGTAATAAGTTTTCAGGAGCATTTCCTGAACAGGACTATTCACCAATTCAGGAAGAGCTTCAAAAATCGGACGTCCCAACAATTCACGGTCAAGTAACATGTTGTCATAAGCAGGGTTGATGAGTTCATAAACAAGTTCTGGACCTTGCAAGATACAGATCCCTACAGGAGCCTGCATAAAATAGCGTTCCAGACGATCTCGTTCTTTTTTAAAAGTCAACGTGGCCACTTCCCGCTCTTGCCTTTCAACAACTTGTCTGGTATTTTCCAACACCCAAACAGCTACCTTACTAACTTGACCAAGCTCATCCTTAATCGGAGCATAAACAAAGGTGACAAAAACTATTTCTTCCTGACCATTGCGAATCAGCATCAGCTCCACCTCATTAGCATAATAGGACTGTCCGCTAAGGATGACACCAGCAAGCGCAGACTCATATTGCGACCGAACTTCTGCAAAAGTATCCCAATAGTAATGGCCAAATATAGCATCGTAAGATTTACCAGATACCTCAAGGAACTTACCGTTGACAACCTCGGCAACAAGCGTATCGGCATTCAGTATACAGATTCCTATAGGTGCATTCAATACGACATTGTAAAGATCCTCTCCGTCAGTTAATAGCATTAGAATTCGAGATTATTTTATATGATCACTAATATAATAAAATATTAGATACATTTTAAATAGCAAATCATGAAATCAGATCAAAAGAATGTATCAAATTAAAACTTATAGGAAATTTAATTTTATAATTAAGATTTCCATAAGAATTATAAAGCAAAAAGTTGGATTCTGTAATGAAACGAAATACTATACAGCATGATGTCATGTGAAAATATTAAAAACCACTGTATTCAGGGATATGCCCATCATACATCATCATCTAAATTTGTACTATACTGAAAGAACAGATTCTTTTAATAATGAAATGAAACCATAAAAATCAAAAAAAATGAAAAAAGCGATTTCAACAATTACAATCTTAGTAATGATATGCACATTCTCAAGCTGTGGCGGAAAAAAAGATGCGATCAGCTACAATAATGAAATGATGACGATTATCAATAGTGAAGAGCAACATGTGAATGAAATGAACGTAGCGATGCAATCTAAAAAATATGATGATGCAGAAAAAGTAGCTCTAAAATGGAAAGATGCAGTTAGTGAAGACATTAAAAAAGTTGAAAAACTAGGTGATTTTAATGGTGATGATCAACTTCAAAAAGCTGTCCTACAAGGACTTCAGGGATATGGTAAAATTGTTTCAGAGGATTACCCGAAACTGATCAGTATCCGTAAAAGCAATTCACCAGATTCAGAAGCAGAACAAACATTACTAGACAACATCAACACGGCTTTTGAAAATATGGCCAATGGTGTGAATGTTGCCTCCGATAAATTTGAGAAAGACTACGCAAGAAAATAAAAAAACAGTAAAGCCACTACAAAAAAAGTACTGGCTTTACTGTTTTTTTTTATTGATTTAGTACGATGAGTGTATGAAAACTCCTGTTTACATGATTCGTCCAACACATACCATCTTACCACCTGAATAGCACCCTCAAATGCTAAAAGCTCGTCCTAACATACTCCAAGACTTCAGGATTAACCCTCCCGTAGGGATAAAAAAGCTTGCCTATTGATCTCAGGTCAGAAAAAGTATCATGTCCCCTTCTGCGTATTTTTGTTTCAAGACTTCACCAATATCTGGCGATTAATCCAAATCTTCCTTATTCACGATCATAGATTTCCAGAGCTTGCACCAAACATGTATTCACACCTTTTAGCCCACATACCGTCAACGTAAGTAAAATAGTTTCTTTTATTTCATCTCGAGTAGCACCTAGCTGTTTGGCCATAGGAACATGAAACATGACAGCAGTCTGATCACCCTGTGCTACTTTGATACCTAAGTAAATTAGTTGCTTCGTTTTGGGATCAAGAGCTTTAGTATCCATCAGTGATGTGACCAACCCAGTGAATCCCTTAAATACTTCAGGTGCTTCTCTCTCAAAAGCTTCGTAAGGATTATGTTTTTCCATGCTATTACAGTTATTATATTTTCGAACTATGGATATTTAATTATGAGATTTTAATTAAGAAATAAAAGCCATATCAACTCATAATTTATGACATCTCATTAATAACGGAAATTTAGCGAAAATTTATTATTCGTCACAATAAATAAGGAATACAATTAGCACTTGTTAAACTTAATTTCTAAAATTCAGATCGAACATCTTATGTTGCTATTTATGAAATCCTTATCAATAAAGAACTCCAATAAGGAAACATGATCGACACCATTGGTACATTCATATCAAAATAAGGTCCTGTTGATCTCATAATCAAAATTGATGTGCTAACAAAAAATATTTTTGTCAAAATCAACACTCCAATAGAAAATGACAAAAACAGAAGCTTATTCAATGTTCGTAGCACTGCTGCTCATCATCTGCTTATTCGCCAATAGCATGCTACATGCCCAAAGTAAGAAGGTACATCAAACCATATCCGGATTTGTGTTTGACCCAGCCTCAGGTCGAGCACTACAAGATGCATCAATAGAAATTATGGGATCATATCCGATATCAACAAAGACAAATATAGATGGAAGGTTTATATTAGAAAACATACCTATGGGAAGATATGAATTAAAGATCTCGTTCACGGGCTACGAAAGTCTGATTATCAAGGAAGTTCTTGTTGCATCAGTTAATCAGATATATATAGAAGTTCCGATGTATGAAAATACAATTACGCTGCAGGAAGTTGAGTCAAAACCCAAAATCCACCAGACAAAATCATTGAATCCATTTACAATTGTTGGAGGACAAACGTTCAGTCCAGAGCAAGCTAGCCGTTTTGCTGGGGGTATGGACGACCCTGCTAGGTTGGTCAGTACCTATGCCGGAGTAACCACTGCTAGTATGTCAAGCAATGGCCTTTCCATTCGCGGCAACGCTCCTAACCTATTGCAATGGCGGCTAGAAGGTATTGAGATCCCAAATCCTAATCATTTTTCGGATATCAATGTACTAGGCGGAGGTCTTTTATCTGCGCTGAGCAACAATGTCATTGGAAATTCAGACTTCTTGATCGGATCATTTCCTTCCGAATATACCAATGCCCTATCAGGAGTATTTGACATCAAAATGCGTAAAGGAAATAGACAACAGCACCACCATAGCTTTCAGCTTGGTCTTTTGGGTATCGATCTCGCTTCCGAAGGCCCCATCAGTAAATCCAGCAATGCTACTTACATCATCAATTATCGCTACTCGACCACTGGACTATTAGAAAAAATAAGAAAAGACAAAAATATAGGCGGAAAACTTGGTTATCAAGATTTAAACTTCAATTTAAATTTTCCAACCAAAAAATCAGGCTTATTCTCCATTTGGGGCTTTGGTTTGGTGGATGAAGTTGCTCCGATTTTAGATCAAACGAGCAGCAGAAAATACTTAGATGATGGCATACTGTCTGCTGCTGACCAACAATCCGGAGCAGCAGGTATATCGCACCATTATTTCTTTAAAAATAACAAAACTTCTCTAAAAAGCACATTTGCCACTACCTATTCAGGCAATCATATTCTTGAAGAATTTTATGACATTGAAAGCCATAAAAGTCCTACGACTGATTTAACGTACAATACAACAAACCTGATCATCAGCTCCACCTTACAACACAGATTTCATCCCAATCACATCAACAAAACTGGAGTGACATTTACCAATATACATTATGATATGCATGTAGATCACACCCCTTATTATGGACAGCAATTAATCAATTTTGCTCATTCAAATAGTCGGACAAATATGGTTTCAGCCTATTCCAATTCAAAACTAACTATCAGCGAACACTTTACCATTATCGGCGGATTTAATGTGCAGCATCTTATGCTCAATAAAAATACGGCTGTAGAACCAAGAGTCGGCGTAAATTGGAATGTACTGCCCCGTCGTTCCATTTCAGCGGCATATGGCTTACATAGCCGGATAGAAAGACCTGATGTCTATTTTTTTAAAAATAATGAAGATGAATTGAGTAATCGCGATTTAGCATTTCTAAAAAGCCACCAGTTCACCGTGGGTTATAACCAAGAAATCACGCCTGATATGCATTTAAAGATAGAGCCCTATTTTCAATTACTCTATGACGTGCCGATTACTGATACAGGGAATTATTCCATCCTAAACAGCACTGATTTTTATACCACACAAACACTTATAAACAGAGGAAAAGGTAAAAACTTCGGCGTTGATCTTACACTTTCTAAATCCTTTAAAAAAGGATATTATTACCTACTGACGACCTCGTTGTTTACTTCAAAATATAAAGCTGCAGATGGACAATGGTACAACACCCGCTATAACCGTAATTATGTATTCAATTTTTTAGCAGGCAAAGAATGGATTTTTGGAAGCGATATCCTAGGGGTCAATTTTAAAGCGAGCACATTGGGAGGACAACGATATACGCCAGTAGATGAAGCTGCAACTTTACTACATCCGGATAAAGAAGTTCAGTATGACGCAAATCGCATGTTTGAAAAACAGTTTCACTCCATGTTCATAGGTGATTTCACACTCAGCTATAAAATAAATCGAGGTCGCTTTTCACATACCTTTGCCCTAAAGAGCGTAAATGCGACAAAGCAAAAAGAATATATACAACATAAATTTAATATCATCACGCAAACCATAGAACCCTATTTTGCAGCCAATTCACTATTTAACGTGAGTTATAGGATAGACCTCTAGTAGCAAAGTCATGGAGTAAAAATTGTTAAACATTAGATTTTAATGTATCTTAAACCACACCTTGTAAAACAATGAATGATATTAAGGAAAAACACCTATTAAGCACTTTTGTGTTCGATAAAAAGTATCAGGTTTGGCGACACGTGCTCTTTATTGCGTTTGCTGCCGTGATCACATTTAATCAAGTTCTCATTGCCTATCAGGATTGCCAAGTGGTGCTAGGTAATGATATCTATCTGATTGGCGGATCCTCATTAATGACTTACCTGATCGTCATGTATTTTAATTATTTCTATCTTACGGCCAAATTCCTACTTAGAGATCGCATATGGTCCTATTTGATCATTACCATGATCTGTATGCTATCCTTGCCTGTACTATCGCTATGGATAGAGTACGGGGTTCGCAATTGGGCAAACCTAAACCATAGGATAGCAGATTATTCTAGTCCCTTAATATTGGTGGATATCCTTTCCACTTCTGTCATAACACTGATCTGTTTTTGTGGGATTTCCTTAATTTTGCTGTACCGGACATGGTCTTTGACAAACCAGCACGTGAGCGTGCTAGAAATAGAACATCTTACATCCGAACTGAAAAAACTGAAGGGTCAGATCACACCAGAATTTCTCTCTCGAGCATTACATCATGCTTCATTATGGACAATAAAAGATCCGCAAAAAACAAATGATATCCTGCTCAAATTAAGCGAATTATTACGCTATCAACTTTATGACGCCCAACAGGAAAAAACTTTATTAAACTCGGAACTCCTTTATGTTACTAAATTCATATCCCTTGAAAAACGGTGTAGACCCATTTTAGAATCACAGCTTAAGATTGACAAGCAACATCATTATCACCAGATATCCCCAATGTTACTCTTGACATTAGTTCAAACTTTTATCAAAGAAAGTAATAGTCTGGAGATCAGCTCAAATGTAGAAAACAACATGCTCACGTTTGTATGCAAATCGCATTCCATTACAGGAGCGCTCGAGAATCAACTAATTTCGATACGAAAGAGACTTGATCTGGCTTATAGCCACCAGTATATACTGCAGTTAGAAACAGGATCTGTTACACTTAAACTAGCATTGTGCCATTAATGAAAAGTTTTTTAAATACATATTCGCTAACCAGATTACTGATCGATCATAAATATCATCTGGCAAGGACTTTACTATTACAATCCTCCATTTTGGCTATTTCGATCGGCATCTTTTTCGATGCGCCTGATAAGCTAAACCTATCCGCAGATCGCATGATAGGTTGGATCAGTTACTATATATTTTTAAATTGTCTTATATATGTCAATAAAGATGTACTATTTCCAAAATTTTTGGCCAAAAATAGAATGACAGCTTATCTCATTTCTGTGGTTATTTTCACCCTATTTGCATTATGTATCATGGTTATCCTTCAGCAGCTTTTTTATGATATTGCCGTTACTCGACAACAGCCATCGCCCATCGCCATATTTTTCAGTATAACCTCCTCTATGTTTGCTATCATACTCTTTTTAGGTGGAATATCAGCTCTTCAACTGTTCAAACAATGGCTAATCAATAATCATCGCATCCATGAATTACAGTTGGCGACGTCCCGTATTCAACAACACTTTCTAAAAAGTCAGATCAATCCACACTTTCTATTTAATATGATCAATAATGCCAATATTCTAGTAGACGATGATCCGATCACTGCATCCATTATCCTAAAAAAATTGGAAAACATACTTCAGTATCAATTCAGCGATACGAAGTCAGCACAAGTTCCTTTATTGAACGATATTAAATTTTTAGAAGACTATCTGGAATTAGAAAAGTTGCGACGTGATCAATGCGATTTTAACTTGAAAAAAGAAGGAAATTTTGATAGCATAACCATACCACCAATGCTATTCGTGCATTTTGTAGAAAATGCCGTAAAACATAGCTCAGACAGTAAAGGTTCCTATGTCAATATAAAGTTCAAAATAGTAAACCAGCAACTTTACTTTTTTTGCGAAAATTCCAAACCGACTGCCCCTTCAAAAAGGGATATTGGTGGATTGGGATTGGAAAACATCAAACGGCGTTTAGTGTTACTTTACCATAAAAAGCACCAACTGCATATTGCAGATACGGATCAAACATATACCGTTACCTTATACCTGGATTTACAATGAGATACATTATAGTTGACGACGAACCCATTGCGCGCAATGGCATCAAAAAAATGGTTGACCAGATTCCACAATTGGAATTATTAGGAAGTTTTAACAGCGCAGAAACCGCTTCCGAATTCCTAAAGCATACCCCTGTCGATCTGATATTTCTCGATATTCGTATGTCGGGGATCAACGGTCTGGAGTTTGCACGCAATATACCCAAACTAACGCTTATTATCTTTACAACAGCCTATTCTCAATATGCAGTAGACAGTTACGAAGTCGATGCTATAGATTATTTAGTAAAGCCCATAAATCCTCTTAAATTAAGAAAGGCTGTGGATAAAGCCATTAATTATCACACCTTATTATTGGCAGAGGATAAAAAAAACCTGAATCAAATACAAGAAGATTATATCATTGTCAAATCGGACCGCAGATTTTTCAAGATACAGCACCATGATATATTATTTATTGAAGGACTCAAAGATTATGTTATTATTCAGCTGGAAAATGAAAGGATCATTACGCGAATGATTGTCAAGCAAATCCATGAAATATTGCCCCAACAGCTGTTCCTCAGGATCAACAGATCTTTTATCGTCAATAAATCACACATCAACTCCTTTGATAATAATGATGTATTTATCAAAGATTATGAGATCGGTATCGGGAGTGCTTTTAAAAATAGTTTTTTTGAGTGCATGTTGAAGTTAAAACAATAGGCAGCTTGGCGATATCATCTCTCAAGCTGAACAACTTCATTTTTCAAATTATCTTGAGCCTGTTTTTCAAACTTTTGTTGAAAATAGGATGTTTTATAAATACAATGCTTCGATAAAAAATGATTTAAGACTTTTAATCGTCCGACACGATATATTGAATTTGAATAGATCGCATATTCCTTTCGTACATTTTCGAAATACAAGGCATACATTTCCCATACTTGTCCTAAAATAGAAAGATCTGCATCAGTAAAATAATTAGTATCGCTATCTGTTGATTCCAGATGTGATTTCGTTGCTAGAATTTGTTTTCTGCACAGGTCTATGACATGATTAGAAACACCGATTTGTTTCATCCTCACTTCTGCAAGATCAGCACTTATTTCCTCATTATCAGATCGTAATGGATCGTAAATAATGTCGTGATAATAAAGAGTAAACAAAATAGCATCCCAATTCCCTATCTTTTCTTTTACATCGATCAATAATAACAATAGATTATCCAGATGCTGCATTGTATGATAATATCGATTATGAGCAGCATAATTTTCAACGATTTCATTCCATAAATGATCCATTAACGAATCATCGTCGGTATAATTTTTCAAAAGTTCTATAAATGTATTTCTTAACATAAGCATTTATCATCAGCCTCTTTAATATATGTGTTGTATTTAAATATAATAAAACAATTGCAATACGATTAAAAGTAACAAAAGTAGCGGTCATACGTTGTACTGATATGAAGATTGCAATGCTTTCGCCTATCGCATGGCGAACACCTCCTGTCCACTATGGTCCCTGGGAACAAGTTACGTCCTTATTGACAGAAGAACTAATCAAATCAGGTATAGAAGTCACCTTATTTGCAACCGGTAATTCCATTACCCAAGCACAGTTACAAGCTGTATGCCCTGCCGGATATGAAGAAGATCGAGATATCAATGCCAAAGTTTGGGAATCACTCCATATCTCAGAATGTTTCGAAAATGCTAATGAATTTGATATTATACACAATCAATTTGATTTTCTGCCCCTCACATATTCCAAACTGATACAAACTCCCGTTGTTAGTACAATACATGGTTTTTCATCCAGTAGCATTCTACCTGTCTATAAAAAATACAATAAGGATAGCCATTATATATCTATAAGCAATGCGGATCGTTCTGAGCAATTGGATTATTTAGCAACCATTTACCATGGTATCGATCTGGATCAGTTTACTTTCAATGAACAACCACAAGATTACCTATTGTATTATGGTCGAATTCACCATGATAAAGGTGCTAAAGAAGCCATAGCAATAGCACAAGCACTTGGCAAACGTTTAATTATGGCAGGCATCATTCAGGATGAACATTACTTCAACCAGCATGTGCAACCTCATTTACAACCTGGTAAGATCGAATATATAGGTTCTGTTGGTTCAGACAAACGCAATGAATTGTTGTCCAATGCAAGTGTATTGTTACATCCTATTAATTTTAGCGAACCATTTGGTTTATCGGTAGTTGAGTCTATGGCCTGCGGCACTCCAGTTGTCGCATTCAACAAAGGTAGTATGCCCGAACTTATTGATAATGGGCGGGATGGTTTTCTAGCCGAAAATATAGAAGAAGCTATAGAAATGGTGAAAGATATTCATTCGATCAACAGATTAGCTTGTCGGCAAAAAGTGGAAAATCATTTCTCGAAGGAAAGAATGTGCCAAAACTACGTCGAAGCCTATAAAAAGATTCTAGGTAAATAGTAATGGGACAATCATAATTTTAAAAATGCTTCACTACCTGTAAGGCATGGTTTATGTTATTTTGTTGATCCCATTTCAATATTTATATTGTTTTCTTTATTATTCTTGATACAAATAGAAAATATAGCCATATAATAGAATCATTTAATTATATTCGGTTTATTATAATATCTAAATGATTAAATGCGCATTGTTAGAAGAAAAAAAACAATAATGGAAATAAAGTACATACAAAAAACATATACAGCAATACTTAGTAAACTTATAAAACATAAACCTCAAATTAAGTAAATCCTAAAAAATGAAATTAAACTATTTCGCCTATTTATTCATGTTCATACTACTAGTCACTGCTTGCAGTAAAAGTAATGACGAGAACATTATACCAGAAGAGCCACAGCCCAAAGAATCAATTTATTTATTTTTAAAAGAGGAGATTATTGATTTTAAGGTATATAAAGGATCTGTCAATGGTGGTATAGAAGTTTCCAAAATGGAAAAACCAGAATCATTTTGGAACCCTTACAAATTAATAGATTTAAAGTATGATACCTTAATTGTTAGAAATGATAGTATTTTTGAAAGACCTGAAAAATATGAAAAAAATAATTTCAGATTTCGGGTAAGCAACGATACGATATACCAATGGAATCGATATGCTGAGTTTTGGGCACTGTATGGATTAAAGAAGGATGATATCATTGAGCATTATATATCGTTCTATAGTTTTCAAAAAGCTACGCCTCCTTATTTATTTGCAGAAAATGGACATAACGATGGCTTAGTCGATTCATCACGATATTTCAGCAATAATGAGTATGTGTTTAAAAGCCCTAAAAACATGCTATCTGTCAATGATTTGGCAACATGGTACAATACCAAACATATATTCAAAAAACTGACCAAAGATCCAAAATAAAGACAACTTCAAATCTTCGGCACCAGCTTTCAAATGATTAAATTCACCAATATATGTGATATCAATCACCCAAATTGGCTTTCTTCAATGATGATCTTTGATTACCTTAGTGTGTAACTTAAAGGGATAACAATATGGATAACACAATGAAAGCTGCTCGTTGGTATGCAGCAAAAGATATCAGAGTAGAGCCTACAGAAATTCCTTCACCACAGGCTGGTCAAGTTAAAATTTCAGTTCAGTTCGCCGGCATTTGTGGATCTGACTTACATGAATATGTACATGGACCGCAATTGATTCCAGTAGACAAACCGTATCCGCTCAATGGCCATCAAGGAACCACAACATTGGGTCATGAATTTTCAGGCATCGTTGATGCTGTAGGCGAAGGTGTACAGCATATACAGGTGGGTGATCGAGTGGTGGTAGAACCTATTTTCAAGAATTTTGATAGTCCTTTTATTGTTAATGGTAAATATAACCTATCCGAGCCATTAGGATTTATCGGACTCTCTAGCAATGGCGGTTTCGCATCCTATGTCGTGGTAGAAGATTACATGGTACACAAGATACCAGACAGCATGTCTTTTGAAAAAGGGGCGTTGGTAGAACCTGCCGCAGTAGCAGTATATGCTGTACTTCAAAGTGGTCTTAAAATTGGCCAGACCGTACTTGTTTCAGGAGCGGG
Organism: Sphingobacterium sp. PCS056; assembly: GCF_023273895.1. Lineage (NCBI taxonomy): Bacteria > Pseudomonadati > Bacteroidota > Sphingobacteriia > Sphingobacteriales > Sphingobacteriaceae > Sphingobacterium > Sphingobacterium sp. PCS056. Next base: position 3,980,572 of record NZ_CP096883.1, read on the forward strand.
TCCTATTGGTCTGTTGTGCGTACAGGCGGCAATTGCTGCAGGTGCCACCACTGTAATTGTTACCGATATCGCTGATAAACGCCTTGAAAAAGCAAAAACGATCGGTGCAACACATATCATCAATGCAAAAGAAGATGAAATTCCTCAAAAAATCAAGAACCTCACAGGTCTTGGGGTCGATATTTTTCTAGATTGTGCTGGTGTACAAGCCTCTTATACCACGGGAATTCAGAGTTTAAAAAATGGTGGAACTGCTGTTTTAGTTGCTCTTTTTGGAAAACCAGTTACTACTGATGCCCTAGATCAGGTACTGCGAGAGATTACCGTTAAAGGAATCATCGCTTATCGGAATATTTTTCCGCATGTCATTTCCTTGATCGATAGCGGCCGAATGCCCGTAGAAAAATTGGTCACACGTAAAATTGTATTAGACAATATTGTATCAGAAGGGTTTGAAGCATTAGTTAATGATCCAACTGAAGTCAAAATCTTAATTGATATACAGAGCAGTTAACAGGATCAAAATCAGATAGGCAGGAAGAGACATCTGTAAAAAAAATAAACAAAACTTATCAATCCTTAAACAAAGCTCAATGACCAGTTGAGCTTTGTTTATTGAGCATATACCTCAACAACTGACACTGTTTTCCACCTGATGATATCCATCCCCTATCCAGTCCCAACGGAATCGACAGGTTCATCCTAATTTCGATCAACAAGATGCTAGTCAATACCTAAATAGTAAAAAAATGGGTGATTATGGAATTACCCTTTCTAAGCGTAACTGTTCAAATAATTTGATAAATGAATCTTCCGTATTTTGGTAAGCACCAAAGCCCAACTTTCTACTGTTTGCCATATCGACCATGACTTCTATAGGTCTCCCCAAATCAAGATCTGTATGCCAAGGTGAAGTCAGCTCAAATAGTTCATGATCATGTAAGCCATATTTTTTGACTATATCTTGCCAAGTCTGACTTTCATTTGCCAGTTGATCTGCAAGTGGTGTGACTGTCCCATTGAATCCTTCAGATTCCACACCAAAATATTGTGCAATACGTCCCCACATCCAGCTCCATCTAAATACATCTCCATTCACAATATTAAATGCCATATTTTTCGCATCCTTATTGCTAGCAGCCCAGATTAACTGCTGAGCCAATATCTTGCTGTCTGTCACATCCGATAGACCACGCCACTGTGCTTCAGAACCTGGCCACAACATCTTCTTTCCTGTTTCTTTACAAATACTGGCATATACGGCAAGCGTTACACCCAGATTCATGAGATTACCAATAGCGTGACCTATTACTGTATGTGGTCGATGAATACTCCAAGTAAAACCATCCCGATCGGCAGCTCGATAGATCTCATCTTCTTGTGCATAATAAAAATTAGGATACTCCAACCTTGGCTGTTCTTCGCGGATAGGTGTATTAGGGAAAACACCTGCGCCGACATAAGCCTCAAAGGGGCCTAAATAATGCTTCAACCCAGTTACTAAAGCAACATGCTCAACTGTATTTTTTTTAGACAATACATCCAAAAGATTGCGAACCATCCGGCTGTTCACCTCTATATTTGCAGTCTCCGAATCTTGACGCATCCAAGTAGTAAAAAATATATGCGTAGGATAAACTGTTTCCAATGCCCTCATCAGATCTTCCGGATCCAGAAGGTCAGCTTTTACCGGAAATACGTCGGATTTCTCTATCTTTGGATGACGCGCCAATCCGTACGTCTTCCATCCCTGAGCAACAAGTTCCTGAGCCAAATTACTACCTGTGATGCCCGTAGCACCTACAACCAATGCAATTCTATCCATCATTATTATTTATGTTTTCAACAAAGTTATCCGTGTTCGAAAACAAAGTAGTTGATCCTAGTCAAGAAATTTCATTGATCCAGATCAACACATTAATCAGTTGAAGCTAATTTTTTTCGGATTCTACTCAGTGTTTCGGGAGCCAAACCGAGGTACGAAGCAACCAAATGCTGGGGTACACGTTGCATGATTTCAGGATTAGATTGGATCAATCTTTGAAACTTCTCTTCCGCTGAATAGCTATTTGAGCTGATCAAGCGTTCATCTTTTGTAACCAAACTATTTTGATATAACAGTCGAAAATATCTGTCCATAATCGGAACGTCAAGAGTCAACTGTTCATATGCAGCCCGCGATAACAGAAAGAGTTCAGTATCCTCCACCGCATCGATATACAGTGTAGCAGGTTGTTGATTAATATAACTATTAAAGTCAGAAATCCACCAACCCTCCCAACCAAATAAGCTAATGTGTTCATTTCCTTTTTCATCAAGACGATAAGACTTGATAAGCCCTTTATTGACAAAAGAAAGATGCATACAGATGTCCCCCTCTTCAAGTATAAATTGTTTCTTTCTAATTTTTTTAAAAGTAAAAAATGCAGCAATTGCTGATTTCTCCGCATCTGATAATGCTACTTTGTGCTCAATATGGGAAAATAGTACGTCGAACATGTAATCCTTTTTATATCCTATCAAACTTAAATAATTTTGTTTTGTTGAACAATGGTGTTATATCGACACCATCTATTACTTTTCTCATATATGATTCTAAGCTACATTTGGCATTAATTAAGCCTATTTAATCCATAATACCCTTTACTACTTCAAGCTAAATTAAAAATTACCATTAGTCTAGCTTCATAAAACTTTTCTCTATTTGCTGTGAAAGTGTATAAAATTTTAATGTGAGGCTATCTGGACTGTCTTTAAGCACATCAAGCCGAATGACGCTTTCATAGCCAACTTTAACATGATCACTTTTTAGAAAATCAGCATCCGTGAATAATATTACTTGTTCTACAATACCCTTATTTTCTATAATTTGTAGACGCGGACGAGACATCACACTCTGTATCAGCTGTACCCTATACTTTCCATATTCGGGAGTATAATACGATCGTCTTTCCATGCCTGTACTTGAAAACAAAATGCCGTAAAATGGCAACATCATTGGAACAATACTCATCAACACGCCTAAGATTAAAACAAACAAATAAATCTTAGTCAAAATGCTTTTCCAGAAAACGATCAAAAATGCAAAAGTTGACAAAAACCATGTCCAGAAGACCAGTCTATCTGTCCAATACCCTGCTAAGCTGATCTGCCAAAGCAGAATAGCTGTTATATCGACTAGCAACAGCATTGTCATGATCATATAAGCCGAGAAAAAGATCTTTTTCCTATTTTTAATTCGCAAACTTAAAATTTCGTTGTTGTCTATTCCCATCGATCTTATCTTTAGTGCTGTCAAAAAGAGTTTTTTATCAAATTCTTTTTGACGATTTAATGTACATTATTTTATCCAAATCCTGTACATTAAATCACGATCAATTTCCTTACCGCTTTATTTCTCCTAGTGATGGGAAATAGGGCAATATTTCCTCTCCCAATTCATTTATAACATCAGCAATAGGTCTTGAGCTAAAATGAATACCTAAAGCAGCATGATTAACTCCGACTTCCTGCCATTCATACAGTAGATCCAACAATCCCCTTCTTCCCGTTTTCAGTACAAAACCTCCACGTAAAGGAGTTCGCGGAAAATTAGGATCTTCCGCTAGATCAATCCACTCATTTGTCATATGGGGTTTAAAGGTTTGATGAGGAATTAATTCTCGCCAAGCTTTAATTTTATCACCCAAGGGCTTTACATGCATCTTTGATGTTGTCGCACCAGGATAGGTGATCCAGCCGTCACCATGTTCAGCGATCCAGGACAAAGACTGCTGACTAGCGCCAGTTATTAAACTGGGAATATATGTTTGAGCAGGTTTTGGTAAGAGATCCAATGTGTCGATGTGTGTAAGAGCAGACTTTATTTTGGGAAAATCCTCCGTATGCAGACGGCGAAAATCTTCCAATACCTGCCTAAAACGTTCACCACGTTGCTCAAATTCAATTCCAAAAGCTGGAAATTCAATAGATCGATCTCCTGAACCCACTCCCAACAACAGTCTATTATTGGACAACTGATCTAAAGAAGCAGCTGTCTTGGCTAGAGAAATAGGATGCCAAAAAGGTAAAACAATACTACCGGTGGCTAAAGCGACCTGGTTTGTTTGTCCTGCAAGAAAAGAAAGATAAGTAAAAGCATCATACACCTGACCAGCATCACCAAAACTAGGATCAAACATGGGGATATCCCGAACCCAAATAGAAGCAAAATTTAAACGGTCAATTTGTTTCATGTATGCCGTGTGCTGAGCGAAAATACTTAGCTTCCCATGATAAACTTCTAAAGGTAGAAATAAACCTACTGTAAGTTTATTCGGTGCAAATACGCGATTAAATGCGTTGTGATTTTCAAAATTTCTGGACATCATTTTTTAAGAATAATTTTAAGTGTTAATGATTCGATATATCTAGATTTCTAGATATAGAAAATAAAAAAATAAAGGTATCCATATACCTTTGTGAGTAATCGATAGTTAAACGAATAGACCTCCATAAAACAAATCATTTCGATATATCTAGATTTCTAGATGTTAATAATTCAAAAATTAAGGTACTTAAATACCTTATTTCACAGATGGGTAGAATCTAAAATTAGCATCTAATTTCTGACGCTCATCTTCTGAGTTAATCAATAGCTAAAAATTACCAACCTTTCTTGGTAAGCTCTTGACACATTCCTTTACAAAGTATCTTTAATATAGGAAGCAAGTTCTTGAATTCTTTTTTCATTTCGTTTATAATAAGTCCACTGGCCTTCTCGAACAGATTTTAACAAACCACAATTCACCATAGAAGTGAGATAAGAAGAAATTGTTGACTGCGACAAACCAGCTTTTTTCTGAATGACACTCATACAGACTCCATAATCTGTCACTTCAGGCTCGATATCCTCAGCATTAAAATGATTCTTTGGATTCTTCAACCAATGCAAGATCTGTAAGCGATGTTCATTTGCCAAAATTTTAAAAATATCAACCATATCTATATATCTAATAATCTCGATACAAACATATTTAAAATCGACTTGATCTCTGTTAAATTCATGTCATCTTACCAAATCATATACTAAGAAAAATATCTCATCCCTCAACAATTATTACAAAAAATCAATGTCTTTGCAAATACGCCAAGTACTAATACTGAATAAGAACATGTAAAGGGCATCTATTTTTGATTTTTTTTAAATGCTTAAATGTACATAATTAATGAAAAAGTTTTTCAGATGATGCATCTGAATTGCTTCAAATAACATGCACTAACAAACGAGTGCATAAATCATTTGCAGATAAATGCATGACAAAAATCAAGAATACAAAACCAAAAATCCATCTTTTACCCGATGTTTAAATCGTGTATGAATCTGATTACAATCTACATTCAGAGCTCGCAGAGCTCCAATATTCTTTGAAATCCTGATCTATTAGCGTATGTTTGCCTATCTTATATCGGGATTAAATCTTCGATATAGACAACCCTAAATCTGATAACACCCAAACTTATACATCATGCACAATTGGTTAAAAAATAACATAACGGTGATCTTCCTTGCCTTTATTAGTTTTCAAGCACAGGCAAATCCAAGTCCAAAAGTTTACGACTTGGCGAAGTATGGCATTCATCCCAATACTGGGAAAAACAGCAGTCCGACAATCAATCAAGCGATCCAAAAAGTTGTGGCAGAAGCGGGAAAAAATACCCCCATTATCATCAAGTTTCAGAAAGGGCGTTATGACTTCCATGCCCAAGGTGCTTTACAGAAAGTATATTACATCTCCAACCATGACCAAGAAAATCCAAAAACAGTCGGTATAGCCTTAGAACAATATCAAAATATCACCATAGATGGTCAAGGTTCTGATTTTATCTTTCACGGCCGGATGTTACCGATTTCCTTGGTTGAAAATAATAACCTGACACTCAAAAATATCCACATCGATTTCGAGCGACCGCAGATCTGTCAAGTCAAGATTTTGGAAAATGATGTTACATCAGGGATCATCACCTATCAAACAGCACCTTGGGTCACCTATACCATCCATGATAGTACATTTTATAACACAGGCGAAGGTTGGGAAATGCGCCCCACAGCAGGCATCGCTTTTGAAGAAAAAACAAAGCACATCGTTTACAACAGCAGCGATATCGCAGTAGGTACAACACATGTTTCCGAAATATCAAAAGGTATCATTAGAGCCTATAAGTGGAAAAATCCGAAACTGATACCTGGTACTATTGTCGCTATGCGAAGCTGGCATAGACCTAACCCTGGTATTTTTGTCCATAAAGGAAAAGACATTCATTTAGAAAACATAAGCATACACTATGCCGAAGGAATGGGGCTACTGGCACAACTAACGGACAATATTTATTTGAACAAATTTCAAGTCGCATTAAGAAGCAAAAACGATCCGCGCTATTTTACAGCACAGGCAGATGCCACACATTTCTCTGGCTGTAAAGGTGTCATTGTTTCCAATAATGGTCTATATGAAAACATGATGGACGACGCCATCAATATACATGGCACTTATTTAAAAGTCATTCAAAAATTGGATAATAAAACTATTCTTGCCAGATACATGCACGAACAATCCTATGGTTTTGATTGGGGATATACAGGCGACTCCGTACAGTTTATACAGTCCAAAACCATGGAACTTTGGGACCATAAAAATCATATTCAGTCTATTGAAGTTCTCCGCAAAAAAGATAGTGATCCGATACAGGATTTTAAGATTGTATTCACCAACCCCTTGGATGAATACATTGATCCTACTCAGCTGGATATCGGTATCGAGAATCTAACCTGGACTCCAAAAGTAACATTCAAAAACAATACGGTACGCAATAACAGAGCACGCGGAGCATTATTCAGCACTCCTCAAACAACAGTTGTAGAAAACAACCTTTTTGATCATACGTCCGGAACAGCTATATTATTATGCGGTGATAGCAACGGTTGGTACGAAACCGGAACATGCCGAGATATCACCATTCGAAACAACACGTTTATCAATGCACTCACCAATATGTTCCAATTTACCAATGCCGTTATTTCCATCTATCCGGAGATCCCTGATTTAAAAAACCAGAAAAAATATTTTCATAGCGGCATCAAGATTGAAAAAAACGACTTTTATACCTTTGATAAACCGGTCCTATATGCAAAATCAGTAGATGGCATTACCTTCAATAACAATAAAATCAAAACCAACACCCAATATCCAGCATTCCACTGGAATAAAAAAGAGATTCTATTTGAACGTGTCATCAATGCCCAGATCAACAATAACACGATCAATGGCAAACCACTGATGTACCCATATCATTAAAAATACATATTTTTAAACATAAAAACGGCCTATCTCTTAAACCGAGATAGGCCGTTTCAGTTTGATATCCGCTTTGCTATTCTACATCTGATCCAGTATAGCTAAAATTCTGTTTAGTTTTTCCACTTTCTTTCATCAGCGATATTTATCAATTATAATTGAGTAAATGAGAAACAGATCCTAATGGGCATACTTTGCTTTATTCTTGTTGTATCCAAGCAAAATGACCATCATGGAGATAAATGATACCACCGCCACAAGCTTCGGCCTGATGGATGAAAATACCATCATTCGGAAGTTTTATTTTATCATTTTCATTTACCTGTTCTTCTGTAATAATTTCACCTTCATCATTGACATTATTATAATAGATCTCTCCTTTTGGAGCTATTTCAAAAATACCAACCCATTCAATATCATCAAAACCCTGTCCCAATATATCCTGTCCCATTCCCAAATAGACAATTTTTTTATTTCCAAAAGCTATTTTTAGACCATATTTATGATTCATGGTATGTTGAACGATATGCACTGTATCCATACGGGCATCCCCATCCATATCACATAGGACAACATGAGGATCATGTTTTGTAGAGACCACGATCGTATCCTTGAGCACAGATTTTTGATCAGGATACATGGTATTTTTAGATTTCCCTTTTACTGCTAAACTATCCAACATCTCCGTTTTAGCTTCTGAGATAGCGTTTGCTTTACTTGCTTTACCATCTTGGCAACTCCAAACGGCCAATGTATAGCCTGCAAACAACAAAAGTAAACACATTCTACTTCTTACCATACCTTAATGCATCTATCTTGTTATAATGAAATATATTTTTTTAGCTTCCACAAGCGATATAATAAGTCGGAACTCCTTCTACTATTGTGGGGTGATCGTCTATGCCCTCAAAAAACACGTGGTCGCCAAGCTCTTTATTAACCTGTTGGTTATGTGTTTTCATCAAAAACTCTAAAGCAGTGAAGTTTTTGCCATTATCAGCTTTAAATTTAGCTATGATTTCAACCTGATATCCATCATCCTCAGGCTCCTCATCAAATATATCTTCATGGTCAGAAATCAACTGGTCATTCTCCAATAAATCTGATGATTTCGTGATCCAAGCTTCATATTGAATCTGTACCTCTGGTGCATCCAGCACAATCTCATTCGGATTCCAGCGCTCAGCTGTATTATAAATATCCTTTTGGTACTCTGCGACTTTCTGATTAAATGCTTCCGCATCTGAATAACTTTCAGACGAAAAAGACCAAGCAATTTTATTTAAAGTGGATTTATTATCCATATTTCCTCCTATTTTTTCAATTAAATCAACATAAATACAAAACGTTTTTTCAATAATATGATCTTGATTATCCCAATATTGCACATCCAATATTTCAGATATTTCATGTTGTTCCTCAGCCGTTAAATGATTCGGGATATCCCATAATTTTTGAATTTCTTTATGATCCTCTAGGCGTTGGATAATTTGATATTGTTTTTGTATAATCGCCAAAGATTCCTCCGCTTTCAAGCGTTTCAATGCCCTTACAGCATGACTATAACAGACCATCCCCCAATTACAGAAAAATTGAAGAAATCCTCCATTGTACATATCCATTTCGAGCTTCCAGAGAGCTGCCAACTCTTGTTCTTGCTCTGAAAGCGCATTCCAGTCATCTTCATGATGACTCAGTTTTTCAACAAACTGAACCGTAAAATCAAACCATTTTCTATCCAAGGCCTCCGCATCTTCTGCCGGTAATACTTCCCTTTGTTTCTGCAGATCTTGGATACACCATTGCTCAAAATTCATGGCCGTAGTATCCCCCAGACTTGCACTTTTTTGAAAATATGACAATGCATTTGTCAGATCCTGACTGTAGTAGTAAGCATAGCCAACTCTAAAATTCCACAAAGGATCTTCTAAGCCAGCATCACTTTCAGACAACAAAATTTCGAGCGCTCTTGCGTAATCTGAAATATTATTATAAGCACGACCCAACAAGTTCTTCAACGTATAAGTTAATTCTGATTCCGGCATTTCTTCAAGGACGCTTATTATCTGATCGTGTTTACTTTTATCATGCCACTGATTGAGCTGTGTCATTAATTTATCATCCATACTTAAGTTTTAATAATTTCAATAAATACCAGCAAAATTTAATCCTTTTTTAATATTAACGGAAACTCTTCTCTATTATTTTGAGCAGTTACCTGCTCTATTTTTCCCTGTTGATTGATTTTACACGTTACGATCACTGTTATTTTTTGTTTACTTAACGTTAATTTTTCAAAAGCACTATAGATATCTTCCTCATCAAAGACCACATACTCCCGCTTCATTTTACCATCTGCACCTGTATATTTTAGAAACAAAGAGGAAGGTACCGGATGCGCAGGAAATTTTTTTTGAGACAATATAGGATCAATTAGTGTAAACTTTTCGCCGTTAAAAAATTCAACTTCTAATTCTGGATTATCCAGAACAGTGTCCTTGACAAATTGAAGAGTCCACCCGTAAGGTTGTCGATATTTTTTACGCCATTTATCATATGGGATCAGATCATCCGTAGTATGAACTTGCTCGACCCAATCTTTGCCCTTTCTTAGTCTGGTCAATTCTTCCCGAACCTCTTGACGCCTGGCAGGCTCTATCGCTATAGTATCTAATTTTTGCGCCTGATAAAAACTCACTTCGGTTGCATTACCCCAATTGCTTCCCACCCAAAGTGCCGCATCGCCACCAGGTGCTAGTCCAACAATGATTTCATCATAGGTGCGGTGGAATACACCGTTGTGGTTTTTTGCTTCAAATCCTTTTTTAAACAATTGGGTTATTTTTTCTTTATCTAAGGATACCTGAAGCTTATAATAACAATCCTCAACAACCGAATACCAAGTTAGATTTAAACTATCTGGCATCACGATACTACCCCGATCTTGACTGATAAAAGTAGTCATTCCTAAACCCCACCTCGAATCATAAAATTTGTCATCGATATCCGGAAAAGCATTATTTCTGCTCCAAGACGCAATAAAAAAACGTCCCTCCAGCACGCGTACCGGGTAGCCCTCGGGATTAGAGATCGCGGGTTCCCAATAATATTTTTGCGAATTACGCCACTCCCTTTCCACACTCATTTCTGAGCGAGAAACAGTCGTTGTCTTCAAGATCAATACGATATTGAAGATCACAGCAATCAAACAGTATATACCGATTATCCAATTTTGTCTTAATGTCAGTTCCGTACCTTTTTTACCTCGACCAAAAATGAGCAGCAGCGCAATAAAATGGAATATAAACTGTGATAAGAGTATCAAAATACCCAAAAGATTTGCAAAACTAGCCCAGAGACCTTGCGTTTCAAATGCAACACCATCGCCTAAACACAGATAAAACAAAAATCCAAAACCAGTGATGGCGCCGGCAATTAGAAAAATTTTACGGAGGTGTGTTCTATTCATATGCCAGTGTTTATCATGATGAGCGGTTTGTGGAAAGATGAAGTGCTATTAAATAAATGTCGTACAGGCTAGAAGCAAGATAACCAAATATACGCAACTCATCCTGATTTTAAAACATTAAAAAACGGTACCCCAATCTGTTCAGACTGGAAGTATACCGTTTATGTTCAACCTACATACCAATCGTTAGAGTTATAGCTCATGGCAGGCATGTGCCGCGCGGTTTATTTATGCAACCACACCACTTTTTGTTCACTTAGATGTTGTTGTCCCAAGATATCCCTATACAATTCAGGCTTTCTCGCTCTGATATACCGATATCCGCCCGCTTTCATCAACTTATCAGCAGTCAATTCTGCCACACAAATTTCATTGCCCAAAGAACGACATTCAGCCATCACATCACCATAGGGATCAATAATCATCGCACATCCATTCTTCAACTGGTCATCATCCATGCCGATAGGGTTTGCAAATACAGCATATATAGCATTATCATAAGCACGTGCAGGCAGCCATTTCATCAACCAGCTACGACCTTTCAATCCGTCAAACTCATATCGAAGCAACGCGCTATTTTCTTGCTTATTTTTCCACAATTCTGCATCTACAAATCCAGCACCAGGACGTGTTGAAGGGGTACACATCGTCACATGAGGCATAAATATCACCTGTGCCCCGAGCAAAGTGGTCGCCCTCACATTTTCAATGATATTATTATCATAGCAGATCAAGATTCCACACTTCCAACCCTTTATCTCAAAAATAGTATAAGCTGTTCCCGCAGAAAGATGTGGATTGATAAACGGATGTAGTTTCCGATGTTTAGCGATAAGCCCCGTTTCATCCACACAGATATACGCTTTAAAAAGAGCTCCTAAAGCGTCTTTTTCAAATAGTCCAGCCAAGATTGTTATCTGATATTCCTTAGCGATTGCTATTAATGCTTTGACAGACGGACCATCAGGGATCAGTTCCGCCAAATCCAGCATCTCCTCCCGGGACAAGTTCCGAGCAAAGGTATAACCGGTGATCGAACATTCATGAAAGGCAACTACGTCTGCTCCTTGCCGCGCTGCCTCTGCTGCCAATTGCCTGATCAGATCAAGATTATAGGTTTTATCGCCGCTACGATTTTCAAACTGTACACTGGCAATTTTTAAGTTTTCCATTGATATCTAAATTTATAAACCACTAATGATTCAAAATTAGCTGGACGCCCTAAAAATAAATTGTAAAAAACCGACAATTTCATTTTATAATACCTGCATCAAGTTGATCGCAAGCAGATGATTATTGTTACGATACTGTGTGGGTGTTACACCTACATGTCGCTTGAAGAAATTATTCAAATGCGCCTGATCATAATAACCACTCGCATATACAATCTGAGAAAGTGTAACCTCAGATCTAGATTTTTGCAATGATTTAAGGAAATACTGAAACTTGATCACATCTATAAATTTTTTAGGAGCAATTCCGACCTGCTCTTTAAATTTCCGTTCCAACTGCCGTTCTGTAACGGGAAGCTCATTGATGATATCCGCCACAGCAATGATCCCATTTGCTTGATAGATCAACCTTAAAGCACCATTTATCAGTCCATCTTCATGTTGAAACCGGTTTACTCTCGAAACTAACATCTGCTCGATCGCTGTTATCGCTTCAGCACGATTCGCACTGCTTAAAACCCGATTTTCGATATCGTCGCCTTCCTGACCAAAGACGGAGCGCAAAGGTACAACTGTATTGTTTAATTCAGAGGCAGATATATGTAGCAAAGCACGTAGGGCATGAGGTTGAAGTACCACGATCAGCATATCCAATTTACCGACCGATCGAATGTCATTAAAATGCGTCATCTGTCCATAAAGAAAACTATGAGGCTGCACACTGCTCGAATGGCGATCAGATTCTTGTAAAAACGGATCTTTAAAATGAAACACCAAACCAGGATTACCATCAGAAAATAAACGATAATTGGCAAACACCTCCTGTTCATGCCTAATGATCAAGTAGTGTTTTACAATATTAGAAAGCATCAATGTTGGATAAAGCTGCATAATCTCAAGGTGCTAATTTAATAAAGATAAGAAAGATAATACGAAAGCACTCTGCTCACCTCCTTTAGTCAGCAACAATAAACGTTTTGGGGTCAAATCCTTCCAGATAATCTATTTTCCACAGCCCATGATCCAGTACAGCTTTAGCTTTGTATCCAAAGTCACCACCCCACGACCAGCTGAAGATGGCATCTCCATTGCTCATATGAACATTTTTTAAGGTAATATTTTCCCAATATTTATCTGGATTATCTTGACAATTGCACCACGGATTTGCGCCATTGCCAAATGGCGGAAGCTCACCTACATACCATATTTTGGATTTGTCCTTTAACTTCTCATCGATGGTTCGGGCTATTTGATCGTAATTTTCAACAAAATGATCCGTAAAAAAATTAGTTTCCCTCAGTTCAGCAAGTCGTTGCTCATGTCGTGCGAGATCAAGTCCCACATATACACTATCCATTTCTTGCTGCAGCAGTGGCTCGAAATCTACATGACTGCTTTGTACTTCATTCCATTTGTATAGTTCTACTACCCTATTTTTCAAGTCTTCAAGCAAGGCCCTTGTATTAACGAACGGCATTTCCGCAACCGCTTTAGATTTCGCTGTAGTGACATTTCCACTTTGATTACAAGCTGAAAATAGACCTAGTGTCAGTAAGAAGAATGTTGATTTCAAATATTTCATGATGAATATTGCTTTAGTTTAAGTTCCAACCCACTTCAAGTCCTTTGGAAGCATACTAGAACTGATCTACGGATGAATATCAAATTAAGAGCATGTAAAATTAGCATAATACGCTAACAATTCCGGATATTTAAATCCAGGATCTAGACAAATCAAGAAACAAAACCAACGAAAAGAAAAATAAAATTTTTAAATCATGTCCTTTATAATAGCTTCAGCAGCCTTTCTGCCACTTTTCATAGCAGCATTTATTGAACCGTTTAAAAGGTAATCGCCACAAACAAAACAGTTATCCCTTAATCTAAACATGTGATCATCTAGATCATCAAATACTTTTTCATCATTAGGCAGAGCATAAGGAATATGATAAGTCTTCACATGCTTCCAATGAACAGCATCAGGATACCATGATGTGAGTTCATCGATCACTTTTTTCTGTAGATCTGCCTCAATGATATGAGTATAATCCCCTAACAATGAAAGAGAAATTAAGGCACTGCCATTGTTAGCATATCTTGAAGAAATATTATTCATAACAGCAATATTATTGACCCATTTTCTTTTCGATGTATTTAATGCAATCATGGGATTATTAAATGGCTTTTTAGAGGCTGAAAAATACATATTGGTCACAGCTTGATATCCCTTTAAAATCTGTTGATGAGCAGGAGTTACATTTAATTCGTCTGCCGCTATAAGAACAAAGTTAGCGTTATAAATAGAGCCTGTATGTGTCTTAACAAATTTTTGACCATATTCGATCACCTTCTGATTACAAATAACATCTCCTGGAGAAAAGTCTTTAGCCAATTGCAACGGAATCATTTCCATACCCTTTGCAGGAATCGCAGCATCCCCCTCAGCAAACATTTTAAAAACAAACTCAAACATCCGACTTGATGTTTTCAATTCATCTTCTAAAAATATTCCAGATAAAAATGGCTTAAAGAAAAGCGTCATCATTTGCTCACTAAACCCCCTCTTATTTAGATAATCGACAGTAGTTAATTCCTCCTCTAAAAATATATCATTGATACTTTTACGACCAAGATAGGCTCTTAGCTTGAGCAAGCGCAACTTATCACCAATTGTTCCTACAGCAGAAAATATGGTGCTGATCAAAGACGATGGTTTTCTAATGGGATCACCTACAGTACTGATGCCTTTTTTTGTTAAAATCATTGCTCCAGGATCAAAGGCGCAAAGCTCGAGTGCTTCATAATCCAATAAATGTTGCGCTTCCGGATAAGCCGTCAGTAAAACCTGAAAACCGCGATCGAGTAAAAACCCATCGACCTCGTCGGTTTTTACCCTTCCGCCTATCCTGTCCGAAGCCTCAATTATCTTAAACGATTTACCAGCTTTTTTTAAAATTTTAGCAGCAGTCAGACCGGCTATCCCGGCGCCAACAATAAGTACATCTACATCGTTACTTTCCATGATTCTTATTTTTAATTTCTTAAGATTCAGTACCTGGTTTTGCATAAGATAAAGACCCCACAAACTGCGGAATAAAATAACGATCTAATCCAGATACAGCCATAGACCCGGCTTTAATATGATCCACCGTCCCCCCCCTCTTCAATAATCAAATCATCAATCAGTAGCTGCACGATCTCGCCAATGACGATTGTCGTTCCATTGATCGCGACATCTATAATTTCTCTTAACTCCAAACCTATTCTCACAGTAGATTCTTGGACAAATGGAGCTTTAAAATCTTCTTTATAACATTCATGAAAGCCGCATGTATCAAATTCAGATATTCCCGAAGCATAACTGGCGCTGGTCTGATGCGCTTGTTTATACCAATCTGGCAATACATTGTTCAACGTGTACTGCCCAGTAGCCTGTATATTGTTAAGCGTATCGTTGTGTTCGCGCTGTGGTCTCATCACCAGTCCCAGCAAGGGCGGAAGAGCGCCTAAGTGAAATGCAGAACTAATAATGCTTAGATTAGTTGTACCCGCCCGATTGCATGTACCTAATAGATTCAGTGGTTTTACACCGATCAAACTATTAATCAGATTGATTCGATAGAATTTATCCATTTCATCGATTTCACTTCTATTTATTGCTTTCATCTATTAAATTATCTTATTTCAAATATAACCTAAACCAATATCATCAAGCATTGATTACATAAAAATACAGCCTTAAATTAAGGACTCAATACATATACCAAAGCTCTAAAAGATAAAAATACAATTTAAGTATTATTATATACCAAAATACAGATTTATATTTTACAAAACTGTAAATACATGACTATAATTACTAAAAAAGACACTAATTAAAAAATTAAAGAACAATAGTAAACTATATTATTTGCAGTATCAAGTTGATTTTATGAAAAGTTTAGTATTCAGAAAATGATTATTTTTGATCATAACGAATAGGATGTTTATTCTCCCAATTTTGATCACATCATTACATTCATAAATTCTGATTACTAAAAACTAGCATGTTTCACTATAAATAACTATTTTTAAACCAAATACAACTAAAAGTAAACTAACTCTAAGTATATGATCAACCAGTTTGCAGCAGTTCTGATTTTGGGATTCAGTATCAGCCTCGCTCATGCACAGATAACCAGTATTTCGGTCAATAAAGCAAATTTCGAGCAGTCTGGTTTTCCCTATAAAGGAAAAAGAGTACTTCAGGTGGAGCACATCACCACGCCTCAAGAAGATAATTATATTGTGTTCTCCAAAGAAGAGCGTCATGCCGATCCCGATCACCTATATATCCAACAGTTTCAAAAAATAGCTGATAAATGGACCGTTGTTGCCGAAGATGATGTATCCGAAAAAGGGATTGTCACCTCCGTATGGGATGCACGAAAATCTTTTTTCGATGCTGATAAAGATGGTAGGCTTGACGCTATTTTTGTATATTCCAGACATCCAAAGGAGGATATGCAAAAACAGCTGAGCTGTATCGCCGTAATCCTCTACAAAAAACAGTTTTACAGACTTCAGGCAGACCATGATGATGGCTATCAAAACACGACCTATTCGGACAATTATGGTCAACTACCCGAGGTTATCAAAATACAAATTACCAATTTCTGGCAAAAATTGGATAAAGATTAAAAGAATATCGCTTCGTCCTCACCTGACGAAGCGATACAAGGATCATTCGAAAACAGCAAATTAAAGCATAGCTAAAACCATCTTTTCCTCGTCGTCTCCGATTTTACTGATGGTATAGCGTTTGATATCCACCTGTTTCATCTCATCCAACGCTTGGATCACATCTACAGCACGAGCTTCCTTACTCGGTTTAATCAAGACGATCATATCCTTACCGTCAGCCTTTGGAGGGATTTCTGCTTTTAGACGATCCAAGACTTTTCTTATCCCTGTCTTACTTAGATCAGTAAACTCCGGTTTTGATATGGGATGATTAAAATCGCCATGATACCACATCAATCCCTTATCGGTCAATAACAGGGAAACTACACGCCTTTCGTCTAGCAATAAAGGGTTTTCTCCATGATTGTCCGGCATCGCCACATCTAATCGATACGGTTTACTTAAGGTGGTGGTCAACATAAAAAAAGTGATCAATAAAAAAGCAAGATCCACCATCGCAGTAAGATCGACCTTCGGAGCCAATTTTTTACTTCTTATTTTCTTTATCCCTGCTTGCGGTTGTTTTTGATTTAGCTCTGCCATGACATTCTAGATTAAAAGGATATAAATAGGTTTATACTCTTTTATAGGATGTACCCATGACACTTATTCCATATTAAATTTCAATAAAAATATAAAGTTTTATCACAACAGCTTTATTTAAAATCGAGGAGCATGCCTTAAGGTAATTTCACCTTCAACATACGGTCAGGCAATACTGATCTATTTTTTCCATCGCTCCGATTGTCATCCTTCGGCAGTCTGGCACATGAAAAATACAAATACGCCATCTTCGACCGACAGCAATTAGATCTGGCCAAAATAACCTCAAATCTTATACAAAGGTTTTTTGTTCCCCGATGCACTTAAATACTTGATCGAATAAACCGATCAAGTTGTGAAATAATTCTTTTTCTTTCGCGATATCCCTTTAAAAATTATTAACAAATTCATTGATGGTTTCGATTTCCTCTTGGGTTAAATGGATATCGATCGCTTTAGCATTTTGAACCGCCTGCAGTGCATTTCTTGCCCCTGCCAATGCAATGGTAATCCCTGCCCTTTCGATAGTCCACCGTAATACCAATTGGGCTAAAGTTGCATGATGCTGATCTGCAATTGGTTTTATTTTCGCCAGTAAATCATTTGTTTTAGTAATAAAATCAGGCTGGAAATGTGGTAATTTTGCGCGGTGATCACCAGGTTGAAATTGATAATCAGCAGTGATTTTACCTGTCAATAAACCTCTCTCCAATGGACTATACGCTAGGATTGATTTGTTATTAACCACACAATACGAAACTGTTTCCTGCTCGATATCCCGATTGACCATACTGAATGGGACTTGGTTAGAAACTAATTTTAATGTTTTTTCAGCTTCCTCCATTTCCGCCGCACTATAGTTACAAACCCCAGCATAACGTACCTTACCTTGTTCTATCAAACGGGTAACTGCTTCAAAAGTTTCGTCCATCCCTGTCGTGGGGTCGGGCCAGTGAATTTGGTAGAGATCAATGTAATCTGTACCCAAACGTCGCAAGCTCTGTTCACATTCGTAAATAATACTATCTCTACCCGCAAATTTATAGATATCAATATCCTCACCCGAATTGTTTTTACTGTGCATCGCTAAATTTCCTTTTGCCAAATCCCAGCGCATACCAAATTTAGTTAAAATCTGAACCCGGTCGCGACCAATTTCTCTGATCGCCTCACCAACGATTTCTTCACTAGTGCCTTGTCCATAGACGGGCGCTGTATCAATAGCAGTTACACCAACGTCATAAGAAGCTCTAATGGCTTCGATAGCTTCGGTTCTATCCGTACTTCCCCACATCCAGCCGCCAGCCGCCCAAGCGCCAAAAGTAATCGCTGAAATCTCTAATTCACTATCACCTAATTTTCTATATTCCATTTTTATTTTATTTTTAATATATCAAAACATAAATTCACATCTAAGATCCCTATCAATCGAAATTTTTGAATTTCTTACGGTCCTATACCTATAAAACAGTTAACATGGTCGGTTGTTTCGTTCTATTTTCAAACCAGCCTTTACGGTAAAATAAAAACCTGACATACCCATACCATTGTACGGCTACTTACTGTGACATTTTGTTTTTATTTTACCCAGCTAGTCGGGCGATTCAGATGTACAGCATTGGATATAGCAAGTTGACCTTCAACATTTTTTCAGGTATGCGATCGATATACTTGATGTATTACATCATAAAATTCATATGGTTCAATTTCTATCCTGGATCAATTAACCTACTTTTCTGACAAAAAATCCAACAAGTGGTTTTAAAATTGCCTTATACCTTATTCTACATTAAATTACTACTAAATCAATTTGCGAAAATAAATTGAAACCAATAGGAGGCACCTTTGTTTAACTATTGTCACACCTCACATTGTAATTACGAAATTGATGTAGGTCAATAATTATAACAAAAGGATATGCTAATTTTGTAGCATAAATAAGAAGAAGAAAAATAAAAAAAATTATAAACAAATTTAAATATTAAAATTATGGCAAATTGGAGTTTAGACAAAGCACACAGTGAAATTGAGTTTAAAGTAAAACACATGATGATTACTAACGTAAAAGGTCAATTTCAAGATTTCGATGTTACGGTAGACAGTGAATCCAACCATTTAGAAAATGCCAAAATTGACCTGACCATCAAAACAGCGTCTATCAATACTAAAAACGAGCAACGCGATGAACACTTAAGAAGCTCAGATTTTTTTGACGCATCAGCTCATCCAGAGATTACCTTTCATGCGACAAGTAGCACAAAAGATGGGGATGATATCAAATTAACAGGAGATCTAACCATCAAAGGAGTGACCAAATCAATTACTGTAGATGTTGAATTTGGCGGATTAGCCAAGGATCCTTGGGGTAATGAAAAAATCGGTTACACCGCAACCGGTAAAATCAACCGTCAGGATTTCGGATTAACGTGGAATGCAGCATTAGAAACAGGTGGATTGATGGTGAGTGACGAAGTCAAATTTCAAGCAGATTTACAATTCATCGTTACGAAATAAAACAACATAGCATTTTATTAAAAAAGTCATGCTCCAATCAGAAGCATGACTTTTTTACGTTGAATATGATTTGTGAATACACTTGATTAAGCCGGTACTTTACGTACTTTCTCTCGGTCCCATACACGATGGCCCTTCATCGCAGTAATAAAATCTGCAGTCAGATTATGACCAGATTCCAAAATCAGACCGGAATCTTTTTCTTGCTTCGCGATATATGATTCAGCGATCAATTTTTCTGCTCCTTTTGCAAAAGCCAAAGCCTTACAATGTCTA
This sequence comes from Sphingobacterium sp. PCS056, assembly GCF_023273895.1. Classification (NCBI taxonomy): domain Bacteria; kingdom Pseudomonadati; phylum Bacteroidota; class Sphingobacteriia; order Sphingobacteriales; family Sphingobacteriaceae; genus Sphingobacterium; species Sphingobacterium sp. PCS056. The sequence continues at coordinate 4,000,602 of NZ_CP096883.1, forward strand.
AATCCTTCATTGATAAAGTGAATATAATCAGGCTCATCTTCCAAAGCCGCAACCGAATCTCCATCTGGTGTATAAAATGCATCATAGCAAACGGAAGCCTCGGTCAGATAGGTATGTTGGATTTCTGCTTCACCACCTTCTTTAAATTTTACTGTCCCAGTATGTGTGGATATTAACACAGCCTCTGCTCCTTCAGCTTCCAGTGCCTTTTTCATCACATCGACCGATGCTTTGCTGACACCATCTGCAACTAGAAAAGCAACTTTCCGCGTTTCGATTGTTCCTTCACCTGGAGCAGTAGCCATACTCAATGCTGCCGATTTTTCAACTTCTGGTTTAGGCGCCTGTATCGGATAATCAGGATGATTTTGACGCGCAAACTGCAAGGTTAATTCATCCAGTTGTGCTGGTGGAGTCAATCCAAGATTGGCACCTACCCTTTTAGCAAGCTCCTGATCGATTTGATTCAAGATCGCCAGTTCACGTTTACGGATATCAACAGAATTCACCTTAGAGAGCTCAAAACTATAACCACTGATGATATGTTCCTTTTCAGGTGTTGACTGCGAATTAAAGAACAAACGAGCTTGAGTAAAGTGATCAGCAAAAGATGAAGACCTGCGCCTTACCTTATGACCATCAACTTTCTCCTCGTGACTTTTAAATCCTGTCTCGCCTTTCAACATGGCATGGTAAGGACATCCTCCCCCTAAGCTATTAGGGAAATAGCTCACATTTCCTTTTAAGATATCCTGTCTTCCAAAACCATCTTTTTGATTGTTGTGTTTACCATTGACAGGTCTATTAATCGGAAGCTCATGAAAATTAGGCCCACCCAAACGGTAATTTTGTGTATCTGCATAAGAGAATATACGTCCTTGTAGCAGAGGATCATTGGTCAGATCTATACCCGGTACCAAACGCCCCGGATCAAACGCTACCTGCTCCGTTTCAGCAAAGAAATTTTCGGGATTACGATTAAGAGTCATTGTACCGATGATCGTCACCGGGATCACTTCCTCAGGAATGATCTTTGTCGCGTCCAATAAGTCAAATGAATATTTCTGTTCATCCTCTTCGGGCACCAGCTGTACCCCTAAATCCCATTGCGGGAAATTACCTTTTTCAATATTCTCCCAAAGATCACGTCTTAAGAAATCTGCATCAAAGCCTGATATTTTTTGTGCTTCATTCCATGCGACCGAGTGCACCCCCAATTTAGGTTTCCAATGAAACTTCACAAAAGTACCTTTACCGGCTGCATTGACAAATTTGAAAGTATGTACACCAAAGCCTTCCATCATTCTAAATGAACGCGGAATGGCACGATCTGACATTGCCCACATCAGCATATGTGCAGATTCTGGCATTAAAGAAATAAAATCCCAAAAGGTATCATGGGCAGATGCAGCCTGTGGCATCTCATTGTTAGGTTCAGGTTTAACAGCATGGATCAAATCCGGAAAATTCATCGAATCTTGGATAAAAAAGACTGGAATATTGTTTCCAACCAAATCATAATTACCTTCCTCGGTATAAAATTTCACCGAAAAACCCCGCACATCGCGGGCCAGATCGGTAGAACCTTTAAATCCCGCAACAGTTGAAAAGCGAATAAATAAGGGTGTGACTGTTCCTTTTTTCAAAAAAGCAGCACTGGTATATTTGGACATATCAACCTTCGCTTCAAAAACACCGTGAGCACCAGATCCCCTCGCATGTACTACACGCTCTGGAATGCGCTCACGATCAAAATGAGCCAGCTTATCTTGAAAAATAAAATCTTCTATAAGTGCAGGGCCGCGTTCTCCCGCTTTGAGCATATTGTTGTTATCATTGATCGGAACACCATCATTCGTTGTCAATACCCGGTTAGCATTGTCAATAGTATGGTCTTGGATCTGTTGCACTTTTTTGTTTTCTTGTTGCTTAGCCATGTTTATAGTAGTTATTGATGAAGATTAGCACATGCCAGAGGTAATATACAACCGACACTAAACTATAAACAACTTAAACGTAAAATTGTTTCTCCTTTCGCGCGATCAACTGCATGCAAAAAATGAATCAGACAAATTGATCTCATGCTCCTCGTTCATTTTAAGATCCGAGGTTTTCCATTCAACATGATCGACTTGAAGCGTTACTCATTTTCAGCACCTTATTCAATCAGCATGCCCTTTATTGATCATAAACTGACGCATATATGTCAATTTCTCTGTCAACGATCTAACCATAAAATTGTCAATGATCTGCTAACACGACCTTTAAAATCGTCTTTATCTTAGTATTAGTTCAAATCGGCAACAGTATTGAAGATTAGCCATGTCCATATGAGAAGCCTATAATCATCAAGATGTAAATGCTTTGAACGATTTAATCAAGTGGTCTGCATTTCCACCTGTTTAATTTAACCATGCTCAGATTCCCTAGCTCAACAAGAGCTAGGGGATTTATTTGATAGCTACTGTTTACATTTTAGCTTACAAACCCAACCCCGTATAGAGTAAAATAATAAGTGTCATTTAACTTCAGTTATTTAAGAGCCAACCTTTAATTCTTAGATTAATTAAGATCAAAATAGCAAAGTAAACTTGCCTCATTTCTTTTTGTCAATCTGATTTTATACTCTTAACTTATCATATTCTAAAATGTAAAATATATTAATATGCAAGATCTGGGAAATCTCGGACTTTAATATTTAAACAAATATGCTGATCATGTTGTTTATGACCATATAAATGCACAAAATATAGAAAACAAACTAAAACTATAAATCATGAAAAAATTAACACTATTTGTATTCTTATTGTTAACGACTTCCATTGTCTTTGGACAGGAATTTACTGAAAACACAAAAATTGTGACTACATCGGGTATTGGTTTAGGGTCCGTAATCGCAGTAGTTACTTCTTGGGAACGTAACAAATCCATTCTTTGGGCTATTCTACACGGAATTTTAAGCTGGTTTTATGTTATTTACTTTGCTTTTACCCGATAAGGAATTATAGCTACACAAACACTTTAAATCCTTACAAATTATCAAGCTATCCATTATTAATGTCGGTACAACGGAAATGGCATTTCTTGTTGTACCTATACTTTTTTATATATCACATGATCACCAATGATCATGTATATCGTGACAGCGGATGACTTCGGTCACTTGGATTATTACTATTTAATATTTATCGGCTGTATGTTCTGGAGTTATTGTAACAGATCCAAAAGTTGGAATGCTGAATATGCTACAAACTCTGAAAAACAATCTTGACCACTATGATGATGTAGAAAGTAAAACCAAGCTCCTCTTAACAAATGTAAAGGGATAACAACTATTTTCGATCTTTAATATTTTCAGCAAGTGGTTTTACAAGAGTATAATCTTGGTTAAAATAAGCTCTATACTTTTTGATATAGGCAGAAGGTGTCATGCTATATAAATCTTTAAATTTTTCTCTAAAATATTTCACATCCTGAATGCCCACCTCCACTCCAATTTGGTTTATATTCAAATCAGATCCAGAAAGTAATTCAGCCGCTTTTCGTAATCTGATCGCTCGGACAAATGCAGAAGTCGAAAGCCCTGATAACGCTCTAATTTTCTTATATAGGTTAGAATAGCTCATATGACATAAACTCGCTAATACCTGTGCATTAAAGTTATGATCTTGTAGATTCTCCTCAATAATAGTCATACACTTTTCCAAAAAATCTTTTTCCTCAACTGAAATTCCACCGTGATTTTCATCAGTCCACCCCTCTTCATCTCTCTGTGTAATGCGCTTAAAAAAGTAATCGTGCAAAGCATTCCTATTTTCCATCAGTGCATGCACCCTTTTTATCAAGATTTCAGCATCAAAAGGTTTAGCCATAAAATCATCCGCCCCTGCTTCAATAGCCTGAATTTGATTTTCAGTAGTACTCAATGCACTGATCAAAATGATGGGCAACTGAGTGTACTTGGTATTATTTTTTAGATCTCGACAAAATTGATATCCAGTACCATCCATAAACACTTCGGCAATCACCATATTTGGATTTGTTTTTTCTATTAGTCGCATCGCGTCCTGGCAGTCCTTACCTTCAAAAACGTGAAAGTCCTCTTTAAAGATCTGTCGCATATATTGCCGAAAGACTTTGTTATCATCGACCACTAGAATTGTTTTTTTATTTGTAATTTCCAGCGGACTCAGATGTTGTGGTACCATGTAATTTGCCGCCATTTTTACATCTTCATCGAGTTGATGCTTCAGCAGCTGATTTTCCCACATCATATCATGCAGACGAAGGTACCATCGATCTTTGTTCAAGCTCAACATCATACATGTTTCACCGTCATCGCCTATTTTGTACGACAGTCCACCCAGATGTTCTTTTACAAAATCGCGCGTTAGAATTAAACCTACCCCCAGATCGCTGTCCATTGATCCTTCAAGAAGATTAATCAGCGTTGCCTGCTCACTCGCATCAGCTTTTTTTGTCAAGGATGTGAAGCCCCAAATCAACACCTCAAAATCAGCATCATGTTCTTTCAATGTAACCGAAACAGTAGCCTCCATCTTCAACCTCTGGAAAACAAAAGATAGCAAGTTAAAAATGACCAATGCGATTTTTTGTCTATCTCCATAAATCCACAGTTCCGCTAGCGGAATATCCAAATCAAAGTTAACAAGTTCATGGCCGGACCACTGCTGGTAAGCAAAACTTTCCTCCTGCAGCAGCAAACAAAAATCAAACCTTTCCAATTTTAGCGGTTTGCTAAAACTATTTCCTTTTTTAATTTCACTTAGTTGATCCGCGAGAACAAGAAGTTTGCTCGCATTCTGATAGGCTACTAAAAGATCCTCTGATACATCTTCTCGATATTTTTGGATATATGCCATTAACGGATTGACGACAAAAGTCAATGGTGTCTTGATCTCTTGTACAATATCTGCAAACGTAGCGATCTTCTTTCGACCGATTTCCCGCTCCTTCTCCACCTCAAGCTTTGCAAACTTAGCCTCGTACAACAGTTTTGTCCTATTTTTTTTTATAGTAACATATGTATACACCATTATCATCAAGAGAGCAATATAGAGCATAATCGACCACCAGGTCTGGTACCACGGCGGCAAAATTGTCACATCCAAAAGATGCGTCACTTTCCAATTATTATCCTTTGCTGATGCACGCACCAAGAGTTTATAATTTCCTGGAGCTAAGTGATTATAGTCCATGACAGGAAGTTCAGCCAAATTAATCCAATTAGGATCGTGTCCTATCAATTGAACCGCATATCGCACATTTTCTAAGGAGAAAAATGGAAAAGCTGAAAACTCAAGGTGAAGATTCGTATTGTCATATGGGAGCTCTAGCTTGTGAAAAGAGTTCACATCAGGGCTTACTGTATTTTTAGCGATTAAATCCCGGATTGGTTTACCATTAACTTGTATTGCTGTCAGTTGCGGTTCAAAAGAAAGTGGAGTGACAGCTATGTTTTCAGGCCTCAATACATTAAATCCTTTATTACCACCAAATATCATCTGACTATTACGGAGCTTAAGTGCTGCATGATAGCTAAATTGATTGCTTTGAAGTCCATCCTCCTCCTTAAAATTGACACTACGTTTGGATTTTGTATCAAATTTAATTAATCCATTAAATGTACTTAACCAAAGCTGACCGTTGTCATCCAGCAGTATATTTAATATATTATTATTTGATAAGCCTTGATGCTCCCCATAACTGATAAACTTACCGCTATGTACATTGATGGATAAAATTCCTCTTCCTTCCGTACCGATCCATAGGTTTTTGCTATCTTCTGTACCGTAGATCGCTCGAATGCGATATCCCAAATCGTAGGTAATCATCCGCTGGTCGTGCAGTCTATAATGAATCAGCTGCGCATCATTACCAAACCAAAGATCTCCTCTTAAATCTTCCCAAAATGTCAATATATTGCCAAACTTATTGGATATAAAGACAAATTCCGACGTTGCCTCATTCCATTTATATAAACCAGCATGACCAAAAGTGGTAGCCCAGATACGTCCTTTACGATCTTCAAATATATTCCATACATTATCTGCCCAAATTTTGTTTACCGGATCATAACAGCGATAATGCTTGATCTGCTTGCCATTATTCTCAATCCGATAGATACCATTATTCCAAGTAGAAACCCATAACCGGTATTTTTTATCGCGCCATATTTTAGTGATGCTCTTATCTTTCAGGTCACCTTCAGCCACGGGCAGTAAGGTCTTTGTGGTTCGATCCCAGCTAAAGAGCCCGTAGCCGTCTGTTCCGACCCAGATTCTCTGTTCACTTTCTTCAAAAAAAGTAGAAACAAAAAAATTAGATTTTAAACTAGGATTCAGTTGCTTTGGTACAATAACATTAAAAGACCGTTTTTTCGCGTCTAATATTGTCACTCCACCGCGCAGTGTTGCGCACCACATGCGGCCTTCACGATCCTCCATCACTTGCTTAACAGCATTACTGGACAATCCCGAGCCATCCTTGGCTTCATAGGTTTTACTAAAACCATCTATTTGCTTTAATTTAAGATAGATACCGTCGCCATCGGTAGATGCCCAAATGGTTTCATTTTTAGCTAAAAAGAGATGAAGCACAGGTTTTGAAAAACGAACAAAATGCTGCTTATCCTTAACTGGATGCCATTTATATATACCTGTATTTAAGGCTAAATAAATCGCCCCATCGGGGGTTGACAGCAATCCATTACATTCCTGAAATCGCACATCCTGTACAAGCAATGCGTCGGATTCCTGATCCCATTGACATAGACCTACACCAGCAATGAATACCCACAATGTACCTTGACGATCCAAGTCCATACCCTTTACTTGATAATTCCATTGTCTCTTTCCCCCTAATACTAAAGGAACCTGTTTATAAAGGAGATCAGTTTGGCTGTTAATTAGCAATCCTTTATTATCGGAACCAATAAAAATATTTTTTCCCTGAGCCTTAAAAATTGCAGATCCTGTCAGAGAAATATGCTTTTTGGTGGTCGGATGCAAATAAGAAAGCTTACTAAACGTGTTCCATGTTGGATCAAAGACCACCACAGTATCTAGTGTTGCGATCAAAAGTCGTCCGTCGTGCATCTCAGTGAGTGCTTCTATACGATTTCCAGGAAGCGAATTGAGATCCATGACATTCTTTCTAAAAACCGTAAATCGGTATGCATCATAACGATTCAGACCATCAAACGTACCCATCCACACCATCCCGCTTTTAGATTGGATGATACAATTTACATCATTATTGGAAAGGCCTTGTTCAATTCCAAGAGAATAGCGCTGTAAAACAGAACTTTCTGTAACACCTTGCCCCATTAAAGCATAGGGAAAAATACAGCATAGCAGCAAACAATATATATTTCTTATCCCAAACATCCCGACTAGTTTCTGGATATAAAAATACGATTTATGTCTGACTTATTTGTATAATATTAAAGATTTACCCCCCTAAGATTACTGCTTTACCCCTATTTTTTTGTATTCCCCCCCCCTATCTTAGCATCCAGCAAACCATAGCTCTTTTAAACCATATGATGACTTTATGAAAACAGCACTTTTCATTTTGATCTGCTTGATCTGCAACTTACCTTGTCGAACAGCAGCAGAAAACAGTAAAATAAATCTATTCCATGAGCATTTAGCTCCGTCTCTTTCTTTTGGTTCTATTGATACGGCAAAATGGAACTTAATTTTCTCGGACGAATTTAATAGTTCAGATCGTTTTGATACGACAAAATGGTCCTTCGCTCCCAGGTGGAGCCCCGCTTGGGCGAAATATTTGACTGCCAGCCCCAAATATGTAAGACAAGAATCTGGAAATTTACTTTTACGCATGGACAACCAGGTGATCGAAAATGACGATGTACCCTACCATTCTGGAGGAATTCAGACGGCCAAAAAATTTAATTTCCGATATGGTAAGGTAGAAGTTCGGGCCAAATTTAATCAAGGCAAAGGATCTTGGCCAGCTATATGGATGATGCCCGAACATCCTGTTTCTTACGGCGATTGGCCAAATAGTGGTGAAATCGATATCATGGAGCATGTCAATAAGGAAGATAAAGTACACCAAACTATTCACAATGGAGCAGTCACTGGTACCGATGGCGGAAGCACAGCTACAGAAAACAGCACTTACAATACAGAGGATTTCAACATCTATGCAATCATCTGGGACGCCACCAAAATTGAATTTTATGTCAATCATGTACTGCGCTACACGTACTATAAACCCATACCATCAACTGCTGTGCAATGGCCTTTTGATAAACCTTTTTATCTGATCTTAAATCAGTCTGGAGGAGCAGGATGGCCAGGAGCTATAGATGATGTCGATCTACCTTTTCAAATGGAAGTAGATTACGTACGTGTGTATCAAAAGCAAAAAACAAATTAAATTATATATCCACCCATCTAAAAACAACCTCAAATAACCATGCATTATCGGTTTAAATTTCCAACATCAAAGGCACTGATCGCACTCAGTGTCATCGGCATGAGTTCGCCTCTTGTCTCGTTTGCACAGCAGCAACAATTTCAGGGACAGATCACTTCACAGGGTCAGCCCCTATCCAATGTTGTCATCAAAGTGAAAGGAACGACAGTCGCCACCCAAACGGATTCCCAAGGAAAATTCAGTATTACAGCCGCTGTTGGCAGTCAACTACAGATCAGTTACGTAGGCTTTCAGTCGCAGGAGGTTACACTAAAGACAAATGCTCCAATTCAACTAGAGCTGCAATCCGAAGATCAGCAACTGGAAGAAGTTACCGTAGTGGGTTATGGTCAACAGCGCACTAAAGATCTCACCGGATCTTTTTCCACTTTAAAGGCTGATGCATACAAAAGTCAACCCGTACTCACGGCTGCTTCTGCACTTCAAGGTCGAGTATCAGGTGTGGCGGTTACTCAGAGCTCAGGCGCTCCAGGCGGAAAAGCTAAAATTCGTATTCGGGGAAATAATTCTATAGCTGGCAGCAATGAGCCCCTATATATTGTAGACGGCATAGCCCTAAGTACTTTCAGCTTAGAAGATCTTAATGTGAACGATATCGAATCGATGGATGTGCTGAAAGATGCATCGGCCACAGCTGTATATGGATCTCGAGGCGCCAATGGAGTTGTTATCATCACTACCAAAAAAGGAAAAGCAGGTTCCACCACGGTGAGCTATGACGGATTCATCAACTTCAATACGTTACCTAAGCGCTATGAACTGATGGACGCCAGTACCTACGCAACCATGGCAAATACGATTGCAGGAAGTACTGTCATTGCCGATCCTGCGAGTTACCAAAACAAAACCACCGATTGGCAGCGTTTGTTGCTAAAAAATTCTAACACGCACAATCAACAGCTTTCATTAAGCGGTGGCGGAGAAAAAGCCAAGTTCTTTATCTCTGCATTTTATCAAAATCAAGATGGAACTTTACGCAACACTGATCAAAAAAAATATGGATTGCGTTCCAATACCGATATCAAGATCAATGAAAAACTATCGGTAGGCATCAACCTATTTGCACAACGGGTCGAAGCGCATAATAATGCGATTATGACCTCAAAAGCCAATCCCGTTATGGCATCTATTGCTTGGGCTCCCACCGAAACACCCTACGAAGCTGATGGGAAAAACTACAACAGAAATGGAATTTCGCCGATCTGGGTCAATCCATTGATGACCGCATTGGAATCCGATGACAATATCTTCAGTAATATTGCAACTTTCAATGGAAACATCAAATACAAAATTTTCGATGGATTGACATTTACCTCCAATGCAGGTCTAGACGCCAATTTAAGTAAATCAGCTTCTCTAGCAAATGACTGGGTGTCGCCCAACAATATGAAATCTGGTCAAGGATATAGTGAAAGCTATGCCTTTCAAAACAGCAATGTACTGACCTACATGAAGACCATAGCAGAAAAGCATAATCTGACCTTAACAGCAGTTGAAGAAAGCACGATTAGTACCAGTAATAATTTTAGCGCCAATGGCTCAGGATTGACCAGTACATCTAATGGGTACTACAATTTAGGATTAAATGCGGCCCAAAGCATATCTTCTGGTTATTCGCAATGGTCTATATTATCTTTTTTGGGAAGAGCAATGTACAGCTACGACAACAGATATCTCGCAACGGTATCGTATCGACGAGACGGGTCTTCCAAATTTCAGCAACGTCAAAAATGGAGCAATTTTCCTTCCTTCAGTCTTGGTTGGAATGTACATGAAGAAAGCTTCTTAAAAAGTGTGGAAGCAATTTCAAAACTCAAAATTCGTGGAGGTTGGGGTATGACCGGCAACCAGGCCATAGGTCCTTATCAGACCATGGGACTACTCAGTCCTGTTAATTATTCTTATGGATCGACGACATCTTATCAGGGCTATATGATTGGCAATCCTGCATTAGAAGATTTAAGATGGGAAACAACCAAACAGACTGATATTGGCTTTGACCTCGGGTTATTTAACAACCGACTGACGGTTACAGCCGATTATTACAACAAAAATACCGTAGATCTCCTATTGCCTACACAGATCGACAAATATTTAGGCGGTGGCACGATGCTTAAAAATGTGGGCTCTATCAATAATCGAGGTTTCGAATTTGCCATTGATGCTGCTCTGGTACAAAATGATTATTTTCAATGGAACAGTAATCTCAACGTAAGTTTTAATAAAAACAAAGTCATCAGCCTTAATGAAGGTCAAGACATGATACCACAACCCCGTATCGGAGGCGGTTTGATCAATGCCAATATCCAGGTGGTCAAAGTAGGTGAAGCATTAGGCGCATTCTATTTGATTCCGTGGGAAGGCGTTTATCAGGCTGACGATGCAAAAATGAATCGCAAAGCCGGAGACTATAAATACACCGATGTAAGCGGTAATAATCAGATCGGATATGAAGATATGACAATCGTGGGTAATGCCACTCCAAAAGTTCAGATGGGTTTTACCAATAACTTTACCTATAAAAATTTCGATCTCAATATTTTTATCCAAGGCGCCTATGGCCATCAAATGTTCAATGCTACTTACGCGGCCGCGGCCATTGTTACTTCCGATGTTGCTTATCCGACACTACAAGCTGCAACCAATTACTGGACACCCGAAAACCCGTCTAATGAATGGGCATCAGCTACCAGCAAGAGCAAACAATATGTGGAGTCAACACAATTTTTACAAGATGCCGGATTCACCAGATTAAAAAACATCAGTCTGAGTTACAAACTTCCAAAATCGGTATTAAAAGTAGCAACAGCAAGTCTAGGTTTTGGTGTTCAAAATTTATTTACGGTGACCAAATATAAAGGTTTCGATCCAGAAGCAAGTTCTACAGCTCCTAACAGCGATGTAACCTCTGGGATTGATCTCGGCGCATATCCTTCACCTCGCACCTATACGGTTCGCTTAAACCTGACTTTTTAATTGACAAACATGAAAAAACAACTTTTTACTATATTATTTGCATCGAGCCTGCTCTTTGGCGGATGTAAAGATTACTTAACAGAAGATCCCAAAGGAAGTGTCTTACCTGCCACATTTTATAAAACTTCGGATGATCTTAATGCAGCCATGTTGGGGATTGCTTTATCTTACAATTTGGCTTGGAATCAAACCGGTGGTATGGCGATTACATTTGGATCCGATGACATTACCACACATGCCGGTGGTAACAAAAAAGGTTTCTCCGATTTTGACACCTTTCAACCCAACTCTTCCAACGATCGGATGACCTTATGGTGGGACAATTTTTATAAAACCATTAAATCGTCCAATGCATTGATTGAAAATTATGAAAAGGCAACTGAGGCATCGGCTGCAGATAAAGACCAGGCGGGCGGTGTTGGCTATTTCTATCGTGCACTCAATTATTTCTTTTTGACGCGTACCTGGGGAGCTGTTCCTATGCCACTGCAGTTTTCACTCGATCAAAAAGGCAATAGCACACCCGAAGAAATCTATGCACAAATTGTTGAAGATCTAAAAAAAGCTGAAACCATGCTTCCCGATGCTTGGACTGGACCAAGACGTCAAAACGGGGTAGATATCCTACCCACAGCAGGGTCAGCAAAATCTCTGCTAGCCAATGTCTACTTAACCATGGCAGGATGGCCACTTAAAAAAACTGAAAACTATGCCTTAGCGGCAAGTAAAGCCAAAGAGGTCATCGACAACAGCCAAAAATGGGGTTATACACTTCTCCCTTCCTTTGATCAACTTTGGGACAAAGATTATCAGTTCAATAAAGAAGCTGTCTTTGGATGCTACTTTAACAAAAACATGCCGAGCATTTGGACATATGGTGACAACTGGGGCAACGGCAGCCAGTTAGGTCCCCCAAACTTTGCTCCAGGAGAAGAAGGTGGATGGGATGAAGCTTTTGGAGAAATCAATTTTTATAACAATTTTCCTGAAGGACCTCGTAAAGCAGCTACTTATCAGAAAGATTATTTTATCAAGAATAATCCGAAGAATGTGGTCGACTATACCAAACTAACGCATAAACATCCTTACTTTATGAAATATAGGGATGATGAGTCGTATGATCCCGCAACACATAAAATGAATGATTGGTGGGGCAATGCAACGGTCTATGTCATTCGTTATCCAGAAGTCCTATTGACTTATGCCGAAGCACAGACCATGTCCACCGGAACTGCAGATGCAACAGCATACGAGGCAGTTAATAAAGTGCGCAGACGCGCAGGGCTCAAAGACCTCGAAGCGGGTTTGGCGAAAGATAAATTCCAAGCAGCAGTCATTGCCGAAAGAGGTTGGGAATTTGCAGGATTCGAACCAGTAGCAAGATGGTTTGATCTGATTCGTACCGAAACTGTTGCCAAAGCCAATGCAAATCGCGGAACTGGCGAATTGACCTTAGTGGGAAAACCAGACGATAGCAGCCATAGTTTCTACTGGGCTCCTATCCCGATCATTAAATAATTTATGACCCGAATAGGACTGCCTGTTATCAAGGCAGTCTTATTTTTCGCGCATCAAAACCACACTTCCATATCCAAAAAATAACTATGAAAAAAACAATATTATCCTTAGCCATAGGATTTTTAAGTTTACAGCTTACATGGGCACAAGAACAGATCACGATTATTCCCAAGCCACAGGAGGTTGCTTTAAAAACAGGAAAATTTCGTTTCAATGCCCAAACAAGTATTTCCTTTCGTCATGCAGTGCCAGCAGATGTCGCTCTATTTGTAACACAATTACGAACCATTACACAATATCCCTTCCCTACTGGGAATAAAAAGGAAAATGTGATTATCTTTTCCATCGATAAAAAAGCAGCTATCCAACATCCCGAGGGATATACCATCGTGGCGACGGATGAAAAGATTGAAGTCACCGCGACAACAGGAAAAGGATTATTTTATGCCACACAATCTTTACGTCAGCTTTTGCCGACAGCGATCGAAGCTCCCGGAAATAGTGTACAGACTGACTGGTCTATTCCTGCGGTCGAGATTTCTGATTTTCCACGATACGACTGGAGAGGCTATATGCAAGACGTGAGCCGTACTTTTTATGACGTCGATGTCATTAAAAAATACCTGGATGTCATGGCGTTGTACAAACTCAACACTTTTCACTGGCATTTATCAGATGATCAAGGATGGCGTATCGAAATCAAAAAATATCCCGAATTGACTTCACCAAGAGCCACAGTATTTCATCATACAGAAAATCAACCTGCAGCAAGAAGTGGCTTTTATACGCAGCAACAGATTAAAGAAGTCGTAGCTTATGCCAAGGCACGAAACATCAGTATCGTACCTGAGATCGACGTACCTGGTCACTCATGGCCAGCCATCTTAGTCTATCCAGAGCTGGGGGTCAATTCGTATACCTATCCCAACCATATCTTTCCGTTTGTATCCTCTTGGCATTATTGGGGTGTGCAGTTCACGCCCAATACACTCGATCCAACAAGTGAAAAAGTGTACCAGTTTCTAGACCAGGTATTTACTGAAATTGCCGATCTTTTCCCAGGGGAATATATTCACTTTGGAGGTGATGAAGTGCGTCACGAGCTTTGGGACAAAGAAGAGCATGTCAAGCAATTTATGACTAGAAATCAAATCGCAAATGTACATGAATTACAGAGCTATTTCGTCAAGCGCGTATCTGACATTATCACCAAAAAAGGTAAAAAGCCCTTAGGCTGGAATGATATATTAAGTGATGCCAAAAACTTACCGAAGTCTACTGCCATCATGAGCTGGATAGGTGCTTCGGCCATAAAAGAAGCCACAAGCCAAGGCTTTAAAGCCGTAGCAACACCATCATCACATCTCTACTTTGATATTACACAAGCCGACCGCAATGATGGTACCATGAGTGATCTGGGCTACCCGCAGATTAATTCTTTACAGAAAGTGTATGAATATGACCCCTCAGCAGATCTTACGCCGGAAGAGGAAAAATTGGTCTTAGGCGTACAGGCCAATCAATGGACGGCTTTGACCCAAGAACTCAAAGAAATGAACGTGCACAATTTCCCAAGACTATTAGCTCTGTCCGAAATCGCATGGTCATCTCCCAAAAACAAAGACTTTAAAACCTTTTCGCAACGTCTCGACCACCAGTATCCCCGTTTAGATTCCCTGCGTATCGACTACTACAGACCAGGTGGGTATATTATTGCACAATGGGATAGTACCGCTATCAAGAGTCAGTACGACACGCTAAGCTACGATGTGACGAAAAAAGTATATGCCAACGGTGCAGTACAAGCAGGTTTCTTCTATCTGAGTGGAAAAAACTATTTAGAAATAGAACAAGTACAATTATTAGAAAATGGAAAAGTAATTGCGACAGACGATCACCATGCATTAGCGGACAAATTTAGAGGAACCAGTAAAATCAAACCCTTCTTTTACAATTTCAATGTTGACGCTTACCAGCCCTCCGCAACCTATACAATCAAAGCAATCGTTAGAGGAGTCGGCGGGATCGATTCAAAAGGTCATGTTACCTTCAATCTTACTCCTTTCAAAAACTTTGAAAAAACGGAAACACTGTAAAAAGTATATAGCCAAGTAATGATTGCTTTCATCCTAAAAAAGGACTAATTATCATTTAGTCCTTTTTTAGGATAGGCATTCCGCTTTTCATCAGACAGCGTATCCCCTAAGCATATCATTTTTAAAGATGATTTTATGTACAAATTACATAACAGCTAGAGGCTCTATTCCATCTGAAGAGAACATCCACCCTATTAAAAAATAAGCTTCTCATAGGAGACTACATTAAAAAGTACATCATAATTGAACCTCGATATTGCGAGGTTCAATTAATTTGTTATGTATTACAAAAAAATACAACTAAATTCGTTTCTTACCAATATTCCTAATATTAAACCGATGCAATTGGATGTCGAGCAATGGGTGATCAAGCCAAAAGAAGCAGGAGCAAAATTTACCAGCATAACCGCAACCCATGAAACCGGATGTGCACTCTATCTAGGATGGACAAAAAGCAAACAAGCTCTCGTTGGCGACTTTATGATTGCTTGTCGAAAGCATAATAGTAGACCCGGTGTAAACTTAGGTATAAGATGGATTACATATCTTGGCATTCAAGATTTTAAAGCCATAGGTACAAAAATAATTAATTTCAATGCTTATGACACTATTTAAAAATAAATCAACACTCTTCATGCTCCTGATGGCGTGTACACAACTGGGATGGGCCCAACAGCAAGATCAGCCTAATATTGTGGTATTTTTTGTCGATGATCTCGGATGGCAAGACACATCCGAACCCTTCTATAAAGAGAAGACTTCGATCAATAAACGATTTCATACTCCACACATTGAAGCTCTGGCCCGAGATGCAGTCAAATTTACGGACGCTTATGCTACCCCGGTCTGTACCCCATCACGTGTTAGTTTTTTGACGGGCCTCAATGCCGCACATCATAAAGTGACCAACTGGACAAATCCCAAGGCAAATACACCGACGGACAATTCCGATGAGCTATTGACACCTCCAGATTGGAATATCAATGGACTCAGCCCAATTACCAACGTACCAAAAACCATTCATGCAACCCCTTTTCCCAGCATATTAAAAGATCATGGCTATCATACCATCCATATCGGAAAAGCGCACTGGGGATCTGCTGGCACACCAGGAGCAAGTCCGCTCAATCTCGGTTTTATGGTCAATGTCGCGGGGCATGCTGCAGGGCATCCTCAGAACTATTATGGTGAAAAAAATTATGGAAATATATCCGGTAAAGCAAGCTATCAAGCAGTACCAGACCTAATGGAATATCATGGCACAGCGACATTTCTAACCGAAGCATTGACTCAAGAGGCACTAAAAGCGATCAAGGAACCGATCAAACGCAAAGAACCATTTTTCCTTCATTTCTCCAATTATGCCGTCCATGTCCCTATACAGCCAGATCCACGCTTTGTCCAAAAATATTTAGAAATGGGCTTAGACTCGACAGAAGCGGCCTACTCCTCGCTGGTCGAAGGCTATGATAAAAGTATGGGCGATATTGTACAGTTCCTAAAAGACCAGGGAGTTTATGACCAGACCATCATTGTCTTTATCAGTGACAATGGCGGATTGAGTTTACAGCCGATGCGCACAGGATCTAACCATACGCAAAACCTTCCCTTAAAAGCCGGCAAAGGTTCACTGTATGAAGGTGGTATACGTGTACCCCTACTGATAAAAAATATCGGACAACATCAGCCAAAGGTCAATCATACTCCAGTAATCATTGAAGACCTTTTTCCAACGATTTTAGACCTCGCAAAAATAAAGCAGTACGACCTCATTCAACAAAAATTGGATGGACAGAGTTTAGTGGGATTACTAAGTGATCGTCATGAAAATGAACATTGGGAAAATAGATCCCTTATTTGGAATATCCCTAATAAGTGGACCGTCCCCGATGGACCTGGCATCAATTTCTTTTCTGCTATCCGTCAGGGAGATTACAAACTGCTTTACGATATGAAGAACGGTAAACTGGAACTGTATAATCTGCGCGATGACATAGGCGAGAAAAATAATCTAGCATCAAAGATGAAACGCAAAACAAAAGATCTTAGCACATTGCTATCGGAACAATTAAAAATTTGGAACGCACAATTGCCGACTTATAAAAGCAATAATGCTCCGGTACTGTATCCTGATCAGATCAAGCTTTAAATTTTAAATCCCCTTCAATACGAGCAATCCCACCATGGAGTTTATCTAAACAGACCTGGTGGGATTATTACAAAAACCAGGTGCGGAATCCAACCATTGAACTGATCGGCCATTTGATTAAGACGCTTAGTGACAAAACAGGAGACAATAGATTAGGTATAGAAATTACAAAAAATAAAAAACATCGTTACCTTTGTTTGGTCCGATTAGAATGACAGGCTCATTTCGACGTCAGATCAGATCAAAAAAAGAACAAATGGACTCGTTTTTTAAATTTAATAAGACCAACAGACAGTGGCACCTCCCTATAGTTGCAGGACTAAGTGTAGGTATCCCCATGATTCTGGGTTGGTACATGGACAATATAGAAGCTGGAAAGCTCGGATCGTTAGCCGGATTATCAATATTATACATCCAATCCGACAAACTCATCGAACGTATGATCCTCCTGATGACCTGCTGTTTTGGTCTCATGTTATCTTTTACCGTTGGATTGCTTTTTTCCTTTAGCCCCATTCTTGCCCCCATCGCATTGGGCCTTTTTTCTTTTGGCGTACATTACTCCCTGCACAAGCTCCAGTTGACCCGACCACCCGGCAATTTCTTTTTTATCATGCTGGCCTCTACTGCGATCTGTTCCCCTTTTCAGCCCGAACATATAGCCGAAAAAATCGGTTATGTCGCTATGGGCACCATCTTAACCTGCGGTATCGGTTTAATATACAGCCTACTGACCCTAAAAAAGAGCAATCAACCCGAAAGCATGATCCACCGTAAATCGAGCTATACCAACATCGTCGAATCCATTATCTTTGGACTCATCATGACCCTATCTCTAGCAGTAGCTTTATCGTTGGATATTGAAAAACCTTATTGGATCCCTATTTCCTGTTTAGCCGTTATGCAGGGCAGCAGTTCAAAACACGTTTGGCTAAGAGCGACACAGCGTATCACTGGAACATTAATAGGACTTGGCATCACCTGGTTGATTGCATCTGGCAATCCAACACCGCTGATCATGGTGATCAGCATTACCCTTCTACAAGTCGTCGTGGAGTTTTTAGTCGTACGCAACTACGCAATAGCCGTTGTCTTCATCACCATTCTCACTATTTTCCTATCCGAGTCCGGCAAGCAATTGACACAAGATACCAACCAGATCTTCTTTGCTCGTATGATCGATATTTTTATCGGCAGCATGATCGGAATGATCGGTGGATGGATTTTATTTAATGCAAAATTACATGATCATACCACCCAACAATTAAGAAAAGCTAAGATATTAATGAAAAAGAATAGCCGAAGTAACTGACAAAAAAGCTAGTTCAATTTAAAAACAGTAGCGATCATCCATTACTACCATAAAATAAAGGGTCTAATGAAATTTAGACCCTTTATACCGTGATCAATCGCCAAACACTTGGGCTAATTCGGTATGTAAGTGTTCACCTTTAAGATTAATGGCAATAATATTTCCTTGCGGATCCACCAGATAATTCTGTGGCACAGCCCGTACCCCATACAATACTGCGGCTTCATTAGACCATCCTTTTAGATCAGCCACATGGATCCAGGGCATCCCGTCATCTTCTATAGCTTTTAGCCAAGCTCCCTTCCCCTTCGTATCATCCAGTGAAACAGCCAGTACCTCCAGGCCTTTACTATTATATTTATGATAGGCTTTCACCAAATTCGGATTTTCAGCTCGACATGGACTGCACCAGCTCGCCCAAAAATCGATCAACACATATTTCCCTTTAAAATCAGAAACTTTAACCATTTTACCTTTGGTATCCGGTTGTGAAAAATCGGGAGCTTTACTTCCTATTTTTATGCTTCGCTCCGCTAAAAAGCGTGCTTCCAATTGGCGCGCGGTCGTGAGCTGGCGTACTTCTTTCGATAGTTTTAAAAAAATAGGTTCGATTTCACTAAGCTTTCGTTTATTGGATGCATCTATCAGCGCATCAATGGAAAATATAGAATTGGGATTATTTTCTGCATAAATTAATTCTTTTACGCGACGAGCCTCAAACCTGGCCTCAAATTTTTCATGAATCGCTTGATATTGTTCATTCGCATCAGGAGCATCTTGTTTAACTGCTGCAAATGCTTTATTGCCTGCATCAATGATATCCATGAAACCTCCACCTATTTCTTTTAGATATGCGGTATATGCATCATGCATGGGTGACCCTTTAATGGTTGCTGTACGCAAGGAGTCTTTAATCGTGAAATTATAGTTCTCATTGCCCAGATAAAAGTATAAACGATCGCCTACATTTTGTGACATCAGTTTGCCTTTACCTTCTTGATCCAGCACCATTCTGGAATAGGTAGGTTCATCAACAGTACCTGTTAAACGGAATGTTCCATTTACAATCTGGACAGAGTCTGACACCGGAAATCCATTTTTAGTATAGTCCAGGTAGATCATCTTACCGTTAAACATTTTAGGAGCTGTACCTTTCATCTGAAAAGCAGCTTCTTGAGCAAACAACATCGTTGGCGCTGCGGCCAATATAATTGTAGCAATTTTTAAAATTTTCATATGTATAATTAAGCTATCGTGTATTTATTATTTTCTCCAGGTCAGGTCTACCACTTCACCAGGTATTCCATCAATTTTATGGAGGAGCTCGCCATCTTTTCCCACCTGAATATCCAGATAATAAAGTGAGCCCCCAGCACCTGCGATTAGTGTATTTTCATCATCATCCAACTTCAATAAACTCACAGATGATGGTAGGTTAACTTTCAATTCCTGTACTTGTTGGTTAAGTGGATTGTAGCGGAATACCTTATTTTGATAACCGATATAGATATACCCAATACGGCTTGCCACCATTTTAGTATCAGCATTGATCCACTCCTGATGAAAAAAGAGCTTTTTATGATTTGCTGTGACCAAAAATGGCCCGCTAAAATTAGCCTTAAACTTCAGCTCATAAACTTTTCCTGCATGATCCTTTACAAAAGCATAAGTGTCCGTATTATTGACCTGAACCATCTGCAAAAGATCCATCCCCACATCTGCTGGATCAAATATTTCGGTATTCACACTCGTATATTGTGTTCCAAAATACATGGGTGAACCATACATATTGATCCGTATAAATTGCTTTTTATTCTTTTCAAAACCGATAATGGTAAAATTATTGTCCACCGCTGTTATGACAAATTGAGGTGACAACTCATAGTCGCCGTCGGCAAAAGTTCCAAACATACCATACGTTGCAGACTGGTCCCATGTAGTGGTCGCTCCAGCATAAAATTTACCATTGATAACACCTAATAATGCTCCTTGCGGATAAGTCTTTAAATTATCGACATCGATACTAGGAGGTGCTAGAAAAAAATTATCATACAGCGTACCTGGTTTTAAAATCTCTCGTTTTAGATTATTTACGTCCAATCGAACTCCTCCATTTTTTGAAATAATCCAATAACCTAAAGGCGTATTTCCTGTAAACTGATTCTTGACATAGTGGATATGCAACGGATTAGCGGGAAGCACTTCGTTATTAATGATCTCATAAATATTAGCTTGGACGGTATGATCAGGCTTTATAAAAGAGAGCTTGCTCAGTCCATGATCAACAGACAACACCAACGATCCTCTCGAGAATGCGGTCGTTCCCTGGATATAAAAGTTATAGAAATATTTCATTCCATTTACTTTGTTCGTAACCGTAAGTCTTGCTCGATATCGCTTTGCTTCCAAACCAAAAGCGATACGTAGATCTTTACCCTCGTAATGATTAGTCTCAGGTTTAGTTGCTTCTGGGACATCAATTCGCCAGTTGCACTGTATCGAAGCAGGATCAATTCCAGATATTGTTGGAGTTATGATCAAACTGTCGCCTACCGAAGCCTCATACAAGTTGTCTAGCCCCGTAATTTGAGGTTCTTCAGGCATTTCTATGGCGTAGTTTCCTTTATCTTTATAGCAGCTGCATAAAGTTGCTATGATCATGTAAACAAAAACAGATACGAAGATCTCCTTTTTCATAAAAAATTTTTTACCCATATTATCTCACCTCCTTTCCTGTTTCATCAATAAAGAAATATTTTCCAGAACCTGTATTTTTCCTTAGCAATATCGTGCGATTTGGATTATCCACATGATAAAAGAGATAAGTCTGTCCGCCATCATTTGACTCCAATTTATAGTCCTTTTCCGGATGATCCTTAATCCATTTAAATGGGTCATTTAACATCATCAGCAATAGATTTGCGAAATAAAGATTTTTTGGTGCATCTAGCCCCTGCATGGATAATGTCCGCTGCTCCGTAACAAGCAAAAATAACTGATGTTTTACCCTCGAATAATTGTCCAACCACATGGACCACCATTGGGGCTGTTCCAATTGTGCAGAGAGGATGATCCGGGCACGAATCAGGTCCTTATTTTCAATTCCAAAATCAGGACTTTCTTGGAGTTTGATGATTAAAGACACAGCACGTGTTTCCAGGTCCTTGACGTTATGAATGATAACAGGTAAAAAAGTTTGTCCCGCTCCTTCCATAAATGGATAGTCCGGCTTCAATTTATCATAATGAATCTCCGCTTGAGCTGTTGAGGAATCCTTTTCAATATACGCCTGGAAGCTTCGTGATTTCTGGTCTCGATACCCCATCAATTTGACTGGTAGAAAAACCGTATCTACCGCCTTGGTCATATCGTAGGCAAAGGTATACACGATACTATCCCGATCTGCAGCAGTCAGATCAAAATATATATTTGCCTGACGTTCATAACGCATTAAAGATTCTTTTTTACAAGAAAAGAACAGACACATGCCCAAAGACATGATTACATAAGTAGCATATTTCATGTGGATATACATTTATCGTTGTCCATAAATTATTTCATCGTCAGGAAGCGGCCATGCAAACACCTGCTGGCTGACAGGTATTATAGCACCTTGTTGACCAATTATCGGTTGATTTAGCCGTTTATATACAAAAAAGGTCTGCCCTTCCGCATACATTTCCTTACGATATTCCTTGATCAGCACCTGCCGAAAAGCGGTCTGATTCATCATTTCCAGCTTTTGTCCTATGCCACGGTTCAGCCTGACCTCATCTAAATAGGTGAGCGCTTGAGCAGGGTCTGTATCAAATGTGCATTCAGCAGCGATATAATACATTTCACTTAATCTAATGGCTGGAGCAACCAAGTAATGCAAGTTGGCAGAAAAGCTCTCACTGAACACATTTCTTCTATATTTAAGCAAAGAAGATATAAAACCGGTACCCATGCCTGTGCTTCCAAACCATTGGGTGTACCGCATATCACTACCTCCCGCCCCACCTACATCATAGATGATCTTAGCTTCCTCTTGATCCAAGTACATACCCGAGTTCCCATCAGTAAACCATTCATTATTAAAGGTGTTGCTCATCGCAGGAATATACCAAGCAAAAAGTAACTCTTTGTAGAGGATACGATCCTTTTTATCCGCATCCACGGCCAAGAAATCTGTCCGATTTGTCCAAGGGAATTTTTTGGCTGCTATAATTTCCTTGGCATATGCTAATGCCTTTATTTGGTCACCTTTGTACAAATTAACGCGAGCCAGCAACCCACATACAGCAAAATAATTCAGTCTATGCCTCCTATTTTGTAAGAAAAGGTTTGGATCTTGGAGTTCCGAATTTTGTAGGGTATCTGTATTTGTCGGATAGCCAATGACATATGATTTTTGACGTATAGGGTCTATTTTCAGCAATTCTTTCGCTTGTTCCAAATCTCGAATGACCGAGTCCAGAGCTTGAGATACAGAAGACAATTTTGTTGATTTGTTGGAGTAAGTTGTGACGTAAGGTATAGCATCCGCTTGGTCACGGACAATTGGTGCAGTAGCAAATAATCTAAGCGCATCAAAATGCAGATAAGCTCTCAAGGCCAATGCCTCTCCTTTGATCAATGGATAGTTATGACCGATAAACAGATTTTGCTTTTTATCGATTTCGCCTAGGATCAAATTTGCATTAGCAATTCCATTATATAGGCCTTTCCACACATTATCCTTGCGAGCGATAAAATTCGCATCGTTGTATCTGAAGTTTTTAGTTTGGAGATATCGTAACGGATCATTGCTCGCAATACTGTAGTTCTGAACCAATACCTCAGCGGTACCAATGGTCAGCTCTTTACCATAGAGATCACTTTTCGCAGATCTGGTGTACACACCTATAAGCGCTTCTTTAAATCCATCCTCTGTAGAGAACAGGATGTTTTTATCCACATCACTTTCGGGTTGTATATCGAGCCATTTCGAACAAGAGAGGAACCCGAGATTGGAAATCAATATTAATATGATATAAATCTTTTTCATTCTTCAATTAGTATAAGTCATTAGAAATTTATAAACCCGCCTGAAGGGTAAAAGAGATACTCCGCGCGAAAGGATAATTGATCCCACGTTCTTGCTTGACCGATGACCAGCGAAAGATATCATTTGCCACCAATCCCATTCGTAAGCTTGACAATGCCAATTTTTGAGTGAAAACTTTTCCAGCATCATATGAAATATTAAGTGATTGAAGTGCTAGTAAACGATCTGGCATTATAAATCGCGAGGAGACACGCGTCTGTCCGAGGTCTTGAATACTCTTATAGAAAGATACATCACCCGGGTTTTTCCATTTCTCTTCCAAGACGCGGCTATCCACATTATATCTTGGGTCTGCATTTTCCACCCGATCTACCAAAGTTTGATTATAGGTCTTTCCTCCCAATCGCGTTTGAAAATATGCCACCATCATCAATTGCTTGTAACGCAGTGTTCCGCCAAAAAATCCTTCCATTTTAGGAGTTGCCACCGCCACGACATCGATATCCTTCGCATCCCAATCATAAGACAATGTTCCATCTTTTTTAAGGAATACTTCCTTTCCATTTTCAGGATCAATGCCTAACGATGGCACAGCATAAATGGCATCTAACGATTGTCCTTCCTTGTACCGCAACAGAGGAACAGCCATCAGATCACTCCCTTGCTGTGCCTCATCGACCCGTTCGTTATAACTTTTAAGTGCATTGGAAATCCGGATGATCTTATTTTCGTTACGGACTAGATTAGCTAGCAAACTTAGTGTCCAATTTGAGTTGCGGATGGGTATCCAATTTGCATTCAGCTCAAATCCTTTGTTTTCCATATCTCCTAGATTTTCTTTATAAGAAATAAATCCGGTAGACGGAGCCAAATTGATGTCGGCCAAAATATCACGTGTTATCTTATGATAATATCTTGGCGACAATGTCAATCGATCGTTCCACAAGCCTAGATCGATGCCTATATCTGTACTTTGGGTCTTCTGCCAGGTCAAATTCTCATTACCATAATTCCTAACTGTACTTCCTAGACCCGACGAATACCAGTTACTTTTATCATAATTATAAGTTGTCCTTGACATGTACGGATCAAACTGTACAGAACCTGTCAATCCGATCGTTGCCCGCACACGTAACTGGCTAATAGACTCATTATCGAACCACGATTCTTGGTGTATATTCCAACCAATACCTGTTGACCAAAATGGAGCCGAGCGCTTATTAGCGCCAAATTTAGATGAACCATCGATCCGCAATGTGGCATCAAAAAGAAATCTATTGTCAAATGAATAATTTGAACTTAAGAATGCACCAAATAATCTGGAAGCGCTTAAACTACTTGCCGGACTTGCATTCTCGGCATACCCCTTGGCAAAACCGACACTTGTAAAACGATCATTAGGAAAACCGATCGCTGTAAAAGAACGCTCATCATAACTTTCCGTTCTGATATTTGTTCCCGCGACAAGATTGAAATTATGCTTTTCGATTGTCCGCATCCAATTTGCCCGTACATTGGCATCCCAGTATAGTTCATTATTCGTATAACTGGTATAACTCCCTTTCAAATCTGTTTGACTTGTCGGGTAATAAAAAAAGTCATTGGCCAAAGGCGAACGGAAGTTGTCATTATTGTTTAGTCTCTTCAGTAAGCTTACTTGTCCACGTAATCGCAAACCATTGCCTAGATCTAAGTCTGCAGATAGGTTATCTAATAGTTCGGTATAGCCTAATTTATTGAAGCTACTTAAAGTAGCATTATAAAGTGGGTTCAATACATGCTCCCTTTGGCTTGATCCAGAGTTGGCGACCCTGGTCCAAACATCAATTTCCTGAAGAATATTACCATTATCGTCTTTCATCCGATAATATGGATTCATCAGCACATAGTCTGAGAAATTACCATATGGCGATTCCGTACCATTTACAATGGTCACTGATAATTCATTTTGAAAGCGAACTTTATTACGAAGATTGTAGCTGAAATTCAGACCTCCTGAATATTGGTTTCTACCAGACCCTTTCATGACTCCAGGTCGCGTCTGGTATCGCAGGTCCATTCCATATCTGAATGTTTCTGCACCTCCCTGGATGTACAGACCATGCTTTTGCCCAACAGCAGTTCGCACAGGCTGAGAGAGCCAGTACGTGTCTACTCCGCCCAACACATTGGCCAATTTGCTGTAATATAATTCGTCAAGTACATCTTGAGACTGTCGCTGTACATCGCTGTCATAGAGCCCGGCCAATTTTTCGTAAGCTAATTTATCTGGCGCATTCAAAACTTTATATCCAGTCAGATCAGGAACATTGACATTGCTTTCGTGTGTATAAGTCATCTGCAGCTTCCCATCTTTAGGCGATTTTGTCGTGATGACCATGACCCCATTGGCAGCCCGTGATCCATAAATAGCTGTTGCAGCGGCATCTTTTAAAATGGTGACACTCTCAATACGCGTCATATCCAAGTCCAAAACTTTTTGAACACTAACTTCAAAGCCATCCATAATAAAGGCAGGCATATTGATCGAGGTGGTAATATGATCACGTCTCAGTACTTCATTATTGCCAGTAGGCAAAGAAGAAGATCCTCTGACATTGATATTGGGAAGTGCATTGGGATTAGAACCCGCGAGATTATTATCGAGCAATTTGAATGATGGATCAAATACTTGCATCGCTTGGAGCACATTTTGTGGATTCACCTGGCGCAGCTCTTCTCCGCTTTTGGTAACAGCTGTACCCGTATAAGAATCTTTCTTGATGACTTGGTAGCCCGTTACAACGACCTGATCAAGCGCATTAGCCTCTTCCTCCATTCGGATGGAATAATCAAATTTATCATCCAATAATTTAAGGACGTAAGTTCGATATCCCACCATAGTCATGGTCAGTGTACCTTTTGCTGTAGCCAAGAAAAATCGTCCATCTTGATCTGAAATCGCGATCGGTCTGCCGTCCTGAAGCACGGTGACCCCGTTTAAGGGATTTTGATCTTTGCCCACTACGCTAACTTTGATCTCTCGCTGTGAAGGTTTTTTAACCGTCGGAGCAGTTTTTTGATTGGTATTAGGCGATCGTTGTTCCAAAAATATTGTTTTTGAATCAATCGTATAGCTCATATCCTGATCCTTTAAAATCTGATCAAGAAAAAACTTAAGGGTCACCTTTTCGACTTTCACGGTTATCGGCTTTGCCTTATCAAGTAATTTTTTAGCGCCCATGTACTCATAATTAGTCTGTTTCTTGATCGCCTGCAATACTTCTGTAAGTGCCACATCGCGACCCGAATAGGTAATGGTTTGCGCATTCAGCTTTTGACATATGAAAAATAGAAGCACAACAAAAAACAGTGACAATGGCTTTGTCACATTTACAGAGTAAGAATTTCTTTTCATTAATAATGTTTAGGTTAGTTTGTCGGACGAGGTCCAATAAAGTTCATATAGGTTTTCGTGTTAAGTCGTTTCTAATAGTCCTCCTTTCTTTTTAATATCCGTTCTTTTCAATGATTAATTTTCCATTTGCTGTAAAATGGTAATGTAAATTCTGGTCCTTTAAGATCTTTAATATGGTACTCAGTTTACTAGTGCGGTACGTTCCACCGAAAAACTCAACATCAGGTATCTCGCCCCTGTACTCGACATCCACATTATACCACCGAGACAAATCGTCCATGACTTCAAAGAGAGACTTTCCGTCAAAATTAAATCGGCCATCTACCCAAGCGAGTTCCTGGTTCACATCAACAGCACGACTGATTAGCTTACCTTTATTGACAAGAGACTGGTAACCTGGCAATAGGATGAGATGCTTTCCACTTGTTAATTCCTTCACCTGTACTTTACCTTCCTGCAGCGTGGTTTTCATTTCACTCTTGTTACCATAGGTGTTCACATTAAAATGTGTACCAAGGACAGACACCTGCTGATTTGCAGTTTCAACGATAAAGGGCTGATTTTTGCGCTTGGCAACCTCAAAATAGGCTTCACCATCTACACGTACTTCACGTTTATCCGCTGCAAATACCGTAGGATAACGAAGTGTCGTTGAGGCATTTAATTTGACACGCGTACCATCAGGCAATATCACATCATAAACACCTCCTCTAGGGGTTTCAATGGTTGCAAATTGAGCAGATTGTGTCTCCGCCACAGCGCTCCCATCATCATAATGAACTCCTTTTTTGTCCATATGGACCTGGCTTTCATGTTCATTGAGCTGAAATTGTCGTCCATCCGAAAAAGTAACAGTAGCGCGGTTTTGAGCAGGCAGCCTATCCATTTGAGATAGCTGGATTGCCGAAGGAATAGAGCTGTTGGTCTGGTTATAGTACCACACCCCTCCCAAAGCGATGATCATACAAGCAGCGGCAACAAACGGAAGCATCCGTTTAAAAGAAAATAGTTGTTGAGGTACAGGTGTTGTAAATAATTTTGCTCTTATCTTCTCAAAATCTCTGTTTTTTTCAAATTCCTGTAAACTTTCAAAAGACTTTTTTTGCATGACTTGATCAAAGCAACGTTTGTAAACCGCTTGATTCTCTTGAGACTCACTCAACCATTTTTTTAAAAGCAAACGGTCTTCAGCACGCTGTTCACCCTTCATTTCTTGAACAATGAGGCTGCTAATACGAATCAATAATTCTTCTTCTTTTAGGTTCATGATATCTTGTTTCAATTGTAGATACCGCACCGAATTAAAAAAGTACTAAAGAAGATTCAAAAAAAATTAAATTTTTGAAGAAAAGAATACGATGGACACCAGGTAATGAAAAGAATCGCGGCTTAACCATTTTCTTAATAAACTGAGGGCACGCAGTTTTTGATTTTTAACAGTTTGTATACTGATATGTAACAATTCGGCCACTTCCTGATTGCTATATCCCTCCAAATAAGTCAGCTCCACGATTTCACGTGCTTTAGGAGGGAGTTTTTTAAGAGCATCATATAGCTCTGCCATTGTTTCAGTGTAGACGATCTCTTGGAGTTGATTGGATTGATCGTGATCCTGTAGACGGACATAAGCATCCACACGATTTATTCTTCTTTGCCGCGAAGTTTGGTAATTGATACCCAGACGACGAGCAGTTTGATATAAAGCTGCTTTCAGGTGATGTAAACTTTCAAAATTGCGCTTACTTTGCCACAATCGGATAAAACTTTCCTCCGCTATATCTTCTGATTCTTTGGTCTCATCGACAAAACTTGATGCAAACAAACAGATTCGAGCAAAATAGCGATGATATAGATACGCACATGCTTCTTCTTTTCCTGTGGAGAAGTCTTCAAGCAATTCTTTTTCGCCCGTATATTCCATTCATCAATCTATTTTCAGGTCAGGTAGCTATTTTAAAACTCAAATATATAGATAAAATTTTAGTAAAATAGATGGATAAAACAATCAGAGATGACAATCTTCAGTTTTAAATCTCCATCTATTAGTCAGTGGGCAATTGATCAATACATAGCAGACACCCATCCAAAGAAAAAGAATCAACAGGTATATCGTCTCTACAGAATTAATCCACTATGCTTTTGGCGATGGTCTCACTATCTCATAACAAGTAGAGATTGTGATTATAAATCGTGGAAAGAAATTGAATCTAACCGAATTCCTTACCATCCTGAAAATAGATATCAAGATTTTTAAAATTTAACCATAAAGCTTGAGTTAAATAATATAAAGTTTCTAAAAATAGTAATATTAAATTTTATACCTCAGTCCAAGCATAAAAACACGAGGCATAATGTAAGTGATTTGCTCTGTAGCAACATACTCAGTCAATTGCAAGACACGATATCGATCATTGCCTAAAATATTGAATCCTTGCGTATAAAAGGAAAAAGGTGATTTTCCTTTTTTATATTCCAATTCTAAATTCGCTAAAATTGAAATTGGATTGGATTGATTTTTATCGAAAATAGCTTTCTCAAAACTCCAATCGGTTCTGATATTGAATGATTTTGCAACCATATACTTCGCCGAAAGATCTAACTTATCTGTTGTAAACATTCTTCTATTGGCAATATGATATTGCCAGCTAATGGTGTGCGACCATGAAGCTTTAATATCAGGATATCTTGGCTTTCTCCAACCTAATGATGCGGAAGTTGAAAATGTATTTTGGCGAATATCAAAAGTCTCATTGCTGATAATCTGGGCTAATTTCATATTTAAAAAGCTGCTGGAAACCTCTGGTTCAAATCTTCCTATCCTGATACTGTAACCAATCATATGCATCATTTGAAAATCCGGTCTATCTAGCAATGTGACTCCTTTTACTTGATCAACTGTAGAAAAGGGCAGTATGTTTGCTTTGATTTTGTTTTTCAATTGAACAGTACTGCTGAAATATAACATCCGCAATCTAGCAATATCGAAATTCCTGTAATACAAACGAATCCGATGCTGCATCTGTCCAGATAAGCTATCATTACCACGAAAAATCACATTATAATCATTGATCCAATAAGATGGATTCATCTCATTATATTTGGGATAAAGATAATCCTGTTTATATTTTAAGCTTACGGTATTGGAAGGTCCAATTTCATAATTAACATCAATTTCCGGTTGAAAACTCAATCTATTATTCTCATATTTTGAATCAGATTTTTTATTATCAAAGGTTAAGAAATGTTCTTTGAAACTGATTAAAGTATTCAACTTTCGCCAAGTGAAGCGATGGTATAATCCCAAAAAAGTGTTTCCAGTTCTATAATGCTGATCGTGATTAAAAATATTCGGATTAATCGAGTCTACCACACCCATGGTTGTTCCTTCCTGTCGCAAGATTTGATTTTGACTATTCAGCTCAAAATGTAACTGGTGCCGATGATCTAAAACAAGATAATGTTTCAATGATACATTGAACAGATTTTCTACTCTTTTTATAGGTCTAAATATCCCTGGTCTATTTTCATCTAAAAAATTTAGAGTGTTTTCAAAAAAAGCTTTGTCAGAAGATAGTTTAAATTGAGCTTTATGATTACTGAATTGATGTTGCAGAGCAAATGTGCTATATCTTCTTACAGAATGTTTCCAGTTACTTTCCAAAAATTGTTTAACAGAATAAGCCCTAGCAGATTCATTTTTTTGACTATTGCTAAAACGTATATGATCGACCTCCATAGTTGATACCTGCATCAAACGCGGATTTGTAAGATCAAAATCAACAGTGTAATCAACATTAAAATAAGGATTTCGTTTATACTTTAACGCTATGTTAGCCAGTGCTACCCCATTTTTCTGATTATTTCGATTTTGTCTTTTTTCAAAAAAACTGCTATCCGGAAAAGTATAGTTATTATGGATATCCTGCAAAGATTGTACTCTATTTTCTGAATAAAGTGCATAAAGTGTCACTTTCAATCTTTTATCAAGTAATTTGGTTGTTCCATTAATGGTTGCTAATTTATTGATATTGCTTTGTACGCGCTGGTTACTCTTAGCATAGTCATAAAGAACTTGATTGGATGATGTATTATTAAAATACTGCAATTCCGAACTTTGAACACGGGTAATATCTTCTTTTGTTAAGCTGCCTAACCCTATCGAATTGACATCTGCTATAAATGACCCCGTTTTATTAGGCGAATAATAAAAAAGGGCTGCATGTTCTTTATAGGATTCATGATTACCAGCAGCCGTTTCTAAATCTCCGAAAACAAAATTTTTCTTATTTGCTTTCAGTTTTATATTCATAGCAAGCTGATCGTTGACCTGAACTGCTTTCATCATCTCATTTTCGGAAAACCGACTGATCATTTCGACGTTATCAACTGCATCGGCTGGAATATTTTCTACAGCAATCTTACTTCCGCCTCCAAAAAACCTTTCATTCTCAAGCAGGGTGATATTGACAATCTTACCTTGAAATTTCACCCTTCCATCCTCAATGGAAAAACCAGGCATTTTTTCTAGTAGATCCTGTAATTTTCGCTCCGATCCATCACGAAAATAATCAGCCATAAAACGAATGGTATCTTTTCCTATTTGTACCGCCTGATACTTATAGTCTATCTTAACTTCCGATAGTCTCGTGGAAGATTTGATCAGATTTACCTTAATCTCTTGAAGAGTTCGTTCTATTTTGATGGTGTCCGTTACTTTTGTATATCCTATTCTCGAAAATACGACCTCAATTGTACCTTTTTGTTTGAAGTTTAAAGCAAAAGCTCCATCCTGATCGGTCTTTGAAAACTGGACTGGCTGAGCATCTGTACCAAGTGATCTTGCGACTATACTGGCATGGCTGAGATGCACATTATTTTCATCGCTCACGACACCCTTCAGCACATACTTCGTTTGGGCAAGTGTTAGGAATGGAATAAACAGAAACAAAATGATGAGGGTCCGGGACATAAAAAAATCTTTATAAAAGGCCCCTTTCTTTTGCAATTTGTTTTACTCGATCATGTAAT
The DNA here is from genome assembly GCF_023273895.1 of Sphingobacterium sp. PCS056. Classification (NCBI taxonomy): domain Bacteria; kingdom Pseudomonadati; phylum Bacteroidota; class Sphingobacteriia; order Sphingobacteriales; family Sphingobacteriaceae; genus Sphingobacterium; species Sphingobacterium sp. PCS056. Next base: position 4,032,597 of record NZ_CP096883.1, read on the forward strand.
TCTTGTTTTGTTACGATCTCTTTTGCCGGTAAAGTCGGAACCTGCATCTGCTCATCCCAGTTAATTTTAGTTAACCCAAAAACAGTGCCTGCGTATTGGTACTCAAAAATTAAACCGGGAAGGCCACCGCTGTTGATCGGCCCAAATGAAACTGGAATCTCGGGACAAAACCAGGCGATCACCGGCCTTTGTCTAGCTTTATTTCCTTTACCTAAAACAATATGCCCTATTGCTTGGTAGCAAGTATAATTACCTATTAGTTTGGATTCTTTTTGAATCTTCCAATTGAAATCGTGCGGTGACTTTTGAATAACACTTTTCTTGGCAAGTCCTTTGCTGAGATCTCTTTCGAAAATATAACTGTTGGCACCATCTTGCCAAGTAGAATCCTTGTAACCGATCATAATTTCAGCAATTCTTAAGTTCTTGCTATCAATTTTTTCTAATGCCATATTCTTCACTAACGCAAATAGAGATTGCTTCTCGTCAAATTGCATCTGAAACTCCATTCCAGCTACAATTTCCGGTATAAAAGGATGTGCTTGCAGGATCATCAGTTCGTCAGAATCATTATTGGTACTATCAGTACTCTTGGAGACCGCATATGTTGCGCTACCTTTCAACTCTTGTGCTACAGCACATGTAAAATTGAATATTAGGAAAATAATAAATATACTTCGTATCATCATATAAAAACTAAAAATATGGCTAAGCTGCAATGCAGCTTAGCCATGTCCTTTTCTAAATTAAACAATTAATCTTTAATTTATAAAATTAAAGATAGAAAGATTCGTTAGACGTAATTAATTGTAATAGGAATGAGAGCCATCTTGACATCTCTGTTGCTCGATATCTCTGTAGTAGTCAATCACTTCAGGACTATATCCATCGACTTCCATGTCTTGGTATACAAGTTCTGCAGCAATAATGCAGCCTATGACATCAATACCTGCTACAATTCCGACCATGGTGGTCATTTCAGAAGCTAGCAATCTGAAGGGGAGCAATTTCTTTTGTTCCAGCAAAACTCACGTAAGTAACACCTAATAAAGCGACCAATAAAGAGATTTTCTTCAAAATTATAAATTATTAGTAGATCACAAATATAGGATTTAATATTCTTTAAAAGAAATTATAAATCGCTTAAAGATGTAATAAATTTACAAAAGCTTTATTATTACATTAAAAAACACAACATAAACATTAGATAAAATTTTTTAATATCAGATGGATATAAAATCGCTAACAAAAGAGAGTTACAAATTTCAGTAAGCTTAAGTCATTAATTTACAAGTCTAAAAAATGGTCTTCCCAAATACTCCTATTATTCAGTCTACAAAAACAATCCATTAAAGATGATAAAACATCTTTAATTTTATCACAATTTCATTCTGGGTAGACCGATCTCATGTTCCTGTGGATACGGCTGGCGATGCGTCATGCTGACATCTTCTTTCATCCGCTCCTGTGTTTCGAATTTTTTCTCTTCATCATGTGTATAGCGGGGATCAGGAATAAAAGGCATTTTCGCCATTTTTGCAATCGTAATCGTTGGAAAATGAAAGTCCACTTCTACCGTACCTAACAGCAAATAGCATCCTCCTCCCTGAAACGGATACCTTTCCAGACAATCTGGAAAATGGGCCGTATCAAAATAATCGCCATTTTCATCGACCCAAGTTCCGAAATACATAATACCCCTTTTTGTAGGCACATGCTTGCGTGAAATCAGATAGGCGAGCATCTTGACCTGTTTTTTATGATACTGCAGAAGCTCTTTGGCCATGACCGATCCCCGATATTTGGTCTGCAGCAGATCAAAGGGGCTGCAGGAAACCGGAAAACTTAAGATCTCAATTTCGTCAAAAGCATCTTCAAAAAGGTTCCGTTTTAATTCCGGAAACTTAAATTCCTTGACGGGCTCTTCAAACAAAGTTGCCGCCCTACGCCCAGGTTTAAAATCACCAAGCAGCACCCTTGATTTTAAGAGCAATTCATTCTTGGCTACGCCCGTAAAACGAAACGCACCAATAAAGATCAGGATCTGTAAGGTCTCTATTCCAATCGGGATCCGTTTGATAAAGTCTTCCAAAGATTTATAGGCACCATTTCTTCTTCTTTCCTCAGGAATCAGTTTCCCGAGTTTGGATTCCACTTTCTCCAGATGCATAAATCCCAGATACACCTCATCGCCATAGATCGTCGTCTGTTGCTCACTTCTGTTGACACAGGGATTCAAGATCTGAGCGCCAGACATACGCGCCTCATGGATATACACTTCGGTTCTATAAAATCCGCCCATATTATTGATGACCGAGACCATAAATTCCAAGGGATAGTGGACTTTCAGATACAAGCTCTGATAGCTTTCGACTGCATAAGAGGCGGAGTGTGCTTTACAGAAAGAGTATCCCGCAAAGGATTCGATCTGTCGGTAGATTTCTGTACTCAGTTCTTCGGCATGCCCCTGCTCCCTGCAAGACGCAAAGAAATCATCCTTTACTTTTTGGAGTGCGGCACGGGATCGCCCTTTTCCGCTCATCGCTCTGCGCAAGATATCACCATCCGCAGCGGATACGCCTCCATAGTGGAGCGCGATACGGATCACGTCCTCCTGATACACCATGATCCCGTAGGTTTCGCCCAGTTGCTCTTCAAATATGGGATGAAAATATTCAAACTTGTCCGGGTTATTATGCCGAAAAATATATTCGCGCATCATCCCAGACTGGGCTACACCTGGCCGGATAATGGAAGAGGCAGCGACCAGTACCTTATAATTATCACATTTCAATCGACGAAGCAAACCGCGCATGGCCGGACTTTCGATATAAAAACAACCAATTGTTCTACCCTGACTTAAAAACTCGTTACACCGCGCTTCATCTTTGGAAATCGTGGTATCCTTGATATTGACTTTGATCCCCCGCTTTTCTTCCAATAGTTTGACCGTATCATTGATCGTTCCAAGCCCCCGCTGGGACAGAATATCAAATTTCTCAAACCCGATCTCTTCCGCCACATACATATCCCACTGCACAATCGCAAAACCCTTGGGAGGCATTTCAAGTGCGGTAAAATTGGTGAGCGGTTCTTCCGAGATGATGATGCCGCAACTGTGCATGGACCGTTGATTGGGAAACTTTTCCAATAACTTTCCATACTCCTGTACTTTCTGAATAACCTGATCTTTAAAAACCTGCTCCGGATTCTTGGTCAGTGCATCCAGCTCCTCTTTGGGCAGACCAAATACCTTTCCCACCTCTCGGATGATGGAACGGTATTTAAATTCGACATTGGTACCACAAAAGGCAACATGGTTTTTACCATAACGGTCAAAGATATATTCCAATATGATATCCCGCTCCTGCCAGCTCCAGTCCAGATCAAAATCGGGGGGACTTTTACGATTTAAATTGAGAAAACGTTCAAAGTAAAGATCCAGTTCCAAAGGGCAGATATCCGTGATCCCTAAGCAGTAAGCCACGATACTATTAGCACCACTTCCCCGCCCCACATGCATAAACCCCATGCTGTTGCTATACCGGATGATGTCCCAGGTGATCAGGAAATACCCGCTAAAATGTAGTTCATCGATTACCTTCAGTTCTTTTTCAACCCGCTGTTTGGCCAGCTCATGATTCTTGCCATAGCGCCGTTCCAGTCCTGCGCACGCCAATCTGGTCAACAGCATGATATCTCGTTCTTTTGAACCCGTATAGTGTATTTTATTTCTTGGAGTGGCGAATTCAAAATCGAAGCTGCAGGTCAACAGGATCTGTTTCGTATTGTCCATGATCTGCGGATAATGACGGTAAGCATCTACGATGGATTGCCGTGCCCTGAAATATGCCGATTTGCTGCAGATTTCACTTTCCGGCAATTTAGAGAGCAACATATTGTTGTCGATGGCGCGCAGGATCCGGTGCAAATTAAATTCCTTCTTGGTCGTGAAAGTCACCGGGTTCAACATGACCATCTTGGAGATCAGCACCTGATATTCCTGACGAAACAAACTATTGAGTTCATGCTCCCGAATCCCAATATATTCATGCGCATGAAGCTTTTTAGGGATATTACTCAAGGGATAGATCACAAAACAATTTGTAAAATCAGGTTGGGCAGGCAGATCTATACCATCGCAATGATAGGCCGTCAGCATACGGTTGACCTCGCCAAGACCGCTAAACGATTTTGCGATAGCGATATACAGCAGCTCGCTTCCTTTTCGGACTTCCACTCCGGCTATAGGTTTGATCTGCTTTTCTTCACATTTTTTTTTAAATTCGTAGATGCCTGTGACCGTATTGATATCCGTCAAGACAAGTTCTTTTATCCCCAAAGCTTCTGCTTGAGACACCAGATCGTCTATGGAAAGCGTTCCATACCGAAGACTATGGAAGGAATGGCAGTTCAGATACATATTTGTAGCATTAAGTGGCAAAATTAAATCCTACGGCACGGCCGATCGCGTCATTTCCATAGCGCATTTTAATGGCATCCATCGCCTGATATAGATTGATCAGCTGCGCATTGTCTTCAAACAGATTCATTTGATAACTCCCGTGCACCAGATCTGTAAACCGCAGTCCGATCAGTCGAAGACGCATCCGCCTGGTATAAATTTTATCAAAAAGTTCGAGTGCTACCCGTGCCAGGGTATGATCCGCTGCCGTGTAGGTCACGCGGCATTGCTTGGTTTCTGTATCAAAATTAGAATACCTGATCTTGATCACCACGGTAGAAGTCAGCCATTTTTCCTGACGGAGCTGGTACGCCAGTTGCTCGGCCATACCGGAGATCAGGCTTTTGACCGCCCGAATATCCATGGTATCGCTGTTAAAGGTTCTTTCTTTCGATATGGATTTTCTTTCCGAATAAGGCAGTACCGGAGTTTCATCGATCCCATTGGCTTTTCTCCAAAGATCAGTACCTTTTTCCGATCATCTGCTGCAGCACCTCTATAGGCATTTCTGAGAGCGTACCTATAGTGCGTATCCCAACCCGGGATAAAAGCTGAAAAGTAGCGTTTCCTACCATGGGCATTTTTTTGATGGACAAAGGGTTAAGAAAAGAATGAACACCTACTGATGATATTTCTCGATGGCCATGCGGTTTGGATTCGCCTGTACCGATTTTACTCACCGTTTTATTGACCGATAGCGCATAACTGATGGGCAGGCCTGTTTCCTTTTCGATTTTAGCCCCCAGCTCATTGGTCCATTTATAAGCACCAAAAAACTTATCCATACCTGTGAGATCCAGATAGAATTCATCGATAGACGCTTTTTCCATCACCGGTGCACTTTCTTCGATCACTTCTGTCACCATATGGGACATCCTAGAATACAATTCCATATCCCCTTTTACAACTCTGGCCTGCGGACAGAGCCGAAGGGCCATCTTGATAGGCATCGCAGCCCTCACGCCAAAAGTTCTGGCTTCATAACTACAGGAAGATACCACTCCCCGATCTCCTCCACCAATAATCAACGGGATATCCTTAAACTGCGAATTGACCAGCCGTTCACAAGAAACAAAAAAAGTATCCAAATCCATATGTACTATTGCCCTTTCCATTTTCACTAATTTATTTAGTAAAAGTGCTAAGTTTTTTAACAATTATTCCTACATTTGATGTGATTAATCCTCACAAAATGAAAACACTTTCGATCATGTCCGACAATATCAGATACCTCCGGATGCAGGTACCTGACCTCACGCAAAGTAAAATTTCTGATCATCTGGGTGTTACGAGAGACGCTTACGCAAAATACGAGATGGGAAAAACGACCCCACCACTCGATGTGCTATTGGGGATCTCCCGTTTCTTTGATGTAAGCACCGATCTTTTACTGACGACTGATCTGCGAAAATGTAAAACTCAGGAAGCTGTACCGCCACAGGAAAACTTAAATACTTAAATCGGTCTTAATTTTTGTAACTTGTATCCCATAACGCAACACGAACGAGGTGAATTAAAAAAATAAGCCTATTAACAACAATACGAACATGGCGGAATACCAAACCATCCATATAGAAGAGTGGAACAGAAAGGAACATTTTAATGCTTACCGTAATGCGATCAAGTGCGGATTCAGTTTGACCGTTAAATTAGATATTACGCAGGTCATTCCTTTTGTCAAGGAACGGGGATTTAAATTTTATCCCGTCATGATCTATTTGCTCTCACAAGCCGTCAACCAACACCCTGCCTTCAAAATGTCCATGAAAGAGGGCGAGTTGATCCTTTGGGATCGTGTCGACCCGGTTTATACCGTCCTTCATCAGGACACCGAAACTTTTTCTGCCCTGTCTGTCCCCTACAGCGATAGCTTCATAGATTTTATAGACAGCTATAACAAGGTCCTTCAAAAAAATGAAAACAACAGGAGCTTTTTCCCTGAGCAGGCACCCCAAAACCATTTTAATATTTCAGCACTTCCGTGGATTCATTTCGAAAGTTTCAACCTCAACATTGCTGATTTTACAGACTATTTTGCACCTAGTTTTACCTTCGGAAAATACCAAACAGAAGGAAGTAAAATCCTGATGCCCTTGGCCATACAAGTACACCATGCTGTTTGCGATGGAATCCATGTTGCCAAATTGATAGACACCCTACAGCAAGCCTGTACAACCATTCAAACGCTTAAATAAAGCTAAAAAGAGGAGAAAATTAATTTTAATTTAGAGCGAAAAACACATGAATATTAGAAAAGCAACATCGGCAGATCTTCCACAGATAAAAGCACTTTATTCGCTGTTGTTTGAGCAGCTGGCAAACTATGAACCTGATTATCTTCAGCCAGCTCTTCAGGATGAAACCTTTCTGCGCAAGGTAGTTGCAGCCGAAGATAATCTTGTTGCATTTATTTACGTTATAGACGGGCAAGAGGAAAGCCCCCCTTACCATTGTTTTATCCCGTTGACATGTATGTATTTAATGGACATTGTGGTTGATGAAAGCAGTCGTGGAAAAGGAATCGGAAAAGCGTTGATTGAACGCGTCAAGCAATGGTCTAAAGAGCAAGGAGCTGATTATCTAGAACTTAGTGTGCTGGCAAAAAATACCTTAGCAGAGGCATTGTATCTGCGGGAAGGTTTTGAAACCTTTACTAAATCGATGCGAATGAAAATTGAATAGCTGATGATTGATAGCGATAAAAATACAGTCAATATGGTGTTATAAATTGAAGACTAAATTAAAATTTTGAACTGACTACTTACTATTCAATTTCAAATACATGTATATATTATTTTCGAATACCCAGTTTATTAAAATTTGAAGATCCAATTTTTATCTATAAAATAGCTTGTATAGTTCTCCTGAAATATAAAGCATTTAATTTGGATATTTTTTCTGATAAAAAACGAGCTTACCTGACTGAGTCACCCCCTGTATGGTGATCCAACATCCCTTGGCACGACTGTTATTATAAAATGTAACAATTTGTTCTTTTTGTTTTATTTCAAAATCGGGATTCCAGTATAAGGTAGGCCGGTAGTCATAGTCGGAAACTAAACGTTCTAAAGTTCGATCATAAATTTTATTATGGAATGTTTTACTTCGTAAATAACCACCTACTGTCTGTTGATCAATACGTTTACCAAAATCTCTATCGACCTCAGCGGGTGTTAACTGGTATACTAAAGTAGCCTTACCCTCAAAATCACGATATTGCAAGTAATCATAATATTTAACATAAACAATTTGACTCATATCTGATTCTAGTAATAGATTAACTTCATTAGATTCTGATATAAGTCTTTCATTAAGAAAAATTGATCCATAGGTAGGTCTTCTAATTTTCATTTTTAGATATTGTTCCAAAGACATACTACGCTTGATAATTTGCTCTTCAGAATGCGGATCAAAAACAAACTCAGGCTTACCCCTAAAAGCACGACTCGTGTACCTTTCCTCCAATTCATCCAATCGTTTTTGTTGTTTAGAACGGTATACCGGAACTTCACGGATATGCCGCATGCCTTTATTGTCGATATAATAATCGGCTCCGTAGTAATAACCCGTGTTGTTGATATTAGTATTGTTTAATCTTTGTTCTTCCAATGAAGGAACAGATATTTTATCCAATGGAGGAACATCCGAAAAATGGTAGGAAATCTTGTATTCATCAAACTTCAGATCACGGTAGATCTGTGAAAATCGAGTCTCTAAGGAATCATAAAACGTCAATTCTGGGATAGAAAACCAACCGCTTGAATCAGGAACGACTTCAGTGTACACCATCTGCTTATCACCCTGTTTCTTATAACCAAAAGAAGCACCACGCTGACCGACTTTACTTTTCTTATCATGGGACATCAGCTTTTGGTAGCGTGCATAAAATCTTGTCCATTCATTTTTACGCATCAGGATCTTCCCTTTTAAGTAAAGAAGACTATCTTTGACCACAGGTAGTCGATCTAGCTCTCCAAAATTTATGGGCTTCAAATGATTTTGTAAGATATCTTGAAGTTTATCCTGGTGAGCAAGGTATTGCTTTAAATCGTTGTTCTTATTTTGCAAATAAGGCTTGAGATAAATATCTCCAACGATATTATCGATCGTATCGACCGGCATCTGGATATCGGTGATAGCAATAGAAAGATAAGCTGCCGTTTCTCCTGAAAGAGCTATCGAAAAGCTATTTCTCCCTTTTTCTTCCATTGAATTTTGGTTAAAGACGACCTCTGGTGTAAGAAATACTTCTGATGGTGGGCCTAGCATATGGGCAGAACGCCCTAACAATTTGCCCGTATTGTGCCGAAGGAACACCTGCAAGATACCCTGCTCCAGATCTGATTTCTTAAGGTATATATTCTTCTGCCCCGATGCTGAGAAGTCTACTGGACTATTAAAAAGCTGACGGTAATTGATCCGGGCTTCTAATTCATAATTTGCCGCCATATTGCTTTGAACTGTAATCCGAATGGAATCACTGCCCATATCTTGCATCATTACTTTACTGGATACGTAATTGATATCCATGACACTACCAGTTTCATCTCTACCATCTGCTCGCCTCCAAAAAACTTGATAGGCAGTATTGGGTTCGGGATTAATTTTTATACGCGTATAGCCCGTGCTATCGGTATGAAAGGGCATACTTAATGATCCTGCCGAGTCTGTTATCCTTCCTGATGTGGAAATACCCTTCCCTCCCTTAAGATAGGATTTGATCAACAACTCATTCTCAACGCCAGCGATAAAGCTACCACCTACAGGATAAGTCTCCAATTGAATCTCGTTATCTTGAAACAAAGCACTTGCTGAAGACGGGGCTGTTGTGCTTTCTGGAATCAGAGGAATTGTTTTAATATAATATAGTTCAGGACGTACAGCCATTGCCTTGGTGTAAGCATTCAGGAAGAGGTTATTTGCTATACCTTGTCGGGGAACAACGAGATAGCCAGCGGCCATACCATTTTTGAGCAACAGAATCGATCGTTGTCGGATAACACCGTCACCATTCCCCATATTCAGATAGAGATTATGGCTTTCTGCATCCAATAGACCTTCATTCATAACATAGGCTTTGAACCAAACCGTATCGCCAGGAAAGTAGGCACCACGATCCGTATGTACAAAGATCTGAGGAAGAGTCTGCGATTTTAACAAAAATGGTAGTAGTAGCAAGAGCAACAAATAGTTTTTCATAATTTGGTTATAAATCTAATTGAACCTATTGCACGTTGAAATTGATTATATTATTTCTAAATTCTTTTACCATACTTTGTTTAACTTTTGTTTATTTCGAATTATTATTTCTCCCCTATACTGTTCGTCTCTATTAGAAAACTGATCATTATTTTCATGCAAACGGTATTGGTACAAGATAACATCAATAAACTTAACGTGCTCATAACCACAAATCTCCATCATGGGAAACATAAGAGCCATATCATAAGGCATTTTTAGATAATTACCATCATTATCTTTAAATGTATCTTTATTAACATCTTGTTTCAATAACTCAATAAAGACTTTAAATTTAAAGGTCCGTAATTGTGAGACCCACCAGGTTAATTGTCGTGCCACTTTAAACTCTTCTTCATTATAACTTTTCCCAAAACGCTTTCTGCTATTTAGATACCCCATCGAACCATATGTCATCAGAACTGATTTTAAACAATGAGCATTATTTAAAATCTGAAATACATATTTATGCGCAAGACAATCGTCAGGATCAATAATACAAATGATGTCATTCTCTTCCATGTCATTTTCTTCCAGAATGGAGACAATGTTTTCTAATGCATATTTCCGATGTTCATTTACTTTAATATTGTATCTCGAATTATTGGGGATCATATTAATAGTACCATCATCGGAACAGTCATCAATGAAATAGACAGTATAATTACTATACTGTTGATTTTCTAAACTTGTCAGAAAATCATCTATATAATTTGCTACATTTCTAAAGGGAGCAATAACTCGAATATGAGACTCTGATAATGGTGAACTAAAAATGGTATCGGGATGAATCGAGATTGGATAAAGAAATAGAAGGTTGAACAACCTTTCCATAGATGGTTCAATCATATCATCAACAGTTAATGCTGATAGTAGAAATTTATATATAGGCTTTGTGATTATAAATGATTTAATAACCTTTATGTGAGACAACATTGCAATTCGGGCATCAATGAGAATTTCTTCATTACAGTCTGTATCTACATAATACATATAAATATGCTGTTCTAGTAACTCAAACAGTGTCTCTTCCAAATTTGGAATATCAGCGATCCTTTTAATTGTTTCAGTAGCAATACAATAAATCACATCTTCGTCATTTTCTAAAGCCCACTCAATCGCATTTTTCAAGTTATCTAAAATACTACCATCGCTGAATTGCTTAACGACTATAGATGCTTCATCAACCTCTGTTTGAACAATATTCGCACTCAATATAATTGCAGGTATCATAATTTAAAACTTCAACGATTTCGTAAGATTTAACCAGATTCTTTTTATGATGGACTGATTTTCGGTAATGATATCCGCATCTGCCAGAATACCCGGTTTCAGCTTAATGACCGAGTCTTTTTCATTTCTGTTCAAAATCACCTTCGAAAAGAAAACACTGTCTCTGATCGGTATGTCGGATATGTAATCGATCCTTCCTCTTAGGTAACCATACTCCTGGTAGGGATAGCTCTGTACTTTGATCAGCACCTCCTGTCCCACTTTAACTTTGGATGACTTGCTCTGTGGAATCAGTATCTCGCCATAATAATCATCCTTATTGGCATTGACATAAAACAGCTCTTCACCCATTTTGATCAGTTGATTTTCCTGTAAAAAATCACCATAGATCAACGTACCCTTTGCAGGGCTGCTGATCACATACTGTTTTTTCCAGTTTTCGGCATCACTGATGAAGGTGTTCAGCGATTGGTAGAATTTCTTTTCTTCTTCAAACATCTGATTGTTGATCTCGGACATCTCCTTGTCTTTGGAAAGCCGACTGCTCTGGTTACCGATGATCGTATTTTCAGTCTGTGGGATAGACTGTCGCTTGGCGAGCAAAAGTGCTTCTTTCTGTTGCAGCTCGAGCTGGCTGATCACTTTCTTTTCGGCCAAGATCTGGTATTTGGCATATTCCTCTTCGGCAAGTGCCAGTTCTCTTTTCTGTAGATCAAAGCTCTGCTGGATTCTCTGGTTCTGTTCATTGATATATCTGACTTCACTCTGGATAAAGTTCTTACGTTTCTGATAGATGCCTTCTTTGTTGATCGCAACATAATTCAGATAAGCCAAATAAAAGTTCTGGTAGCTGTTCTGAACTTCCCCCAGCTCCAGTTCTGTTGGGGTTACGATATCTGTTAGATCTGCCAGTTCGATGGTACTGCTCCGCACCTGCTTCATCTTATCCAGCAAATGGAGTACCTGATGGTGGTCTGCCACACTTTCCAGATAAGCAATATCTGTATTTTTATCTACAGACGTACCGTCTTTGACCAGGATCTTCACCAGATTTCCGGTTACTTTGCTGGTCAGCACCTTGGGCGCGCTACTGGTATTGAATTTCATGGATACCGGCACGACTTCGGGATAACGGATGAAAAACGTCAATCCAAAGAGCATAAAGATCGTCAGTACAATAAAGGTGATCCCTCTTTTGAGCAGCCAGGACGGTGGTTTAGAAATAATCTCCTGCAGGTCTTCAGAATGGATATCTTCATCCATGAATGTGTTCTTTGCCATAATAGTTAATTTCCCAGTTCCAGTTGATTTTTAACGAGTTCATAGTAACTTCCGCGCAGTGCGGTCAGTTCCTGATGCGTTCCCTGCTCTACAACAGCTCCTTTTTCCAGTACAACAATGTTATCTGCATTTTTGACGGTACTTAAACGGTGCGCAACCACAATGACGGTTCGTTTGTTGAAAAACCGATCCAGCTTCTCCACGATTTCCTTTTCATTATTGGCATCCAGGGAGTTCGTCGCCTCATCCAAAAAGAGATAGGCCGGATTTTTATATACGGCTCGGGCGATCATCAGGCGTTGCCGCTGCCCCTGGCTGATACCCTTTCCTGCAGTCCCAATCTTTGTTGCTAGACCAAAAGGTTCATCGGCGATAAATTGTTCCATGTTGGCCACGCTGATGGCATTTCTTAACAGGTCTTTGTCCAAGTTCTCATCGTTGACTGCAATATTGCGTTCAATGGTATCCGCATATACATAATTTTCCTGAAGTACCGATCCGCAGCTGTCCCGCCAGAGTCCAAAGTCGATCTGGTCCAATTTTTTCCCCCCGATCAAGATTTCGCCTCCTTCGGGATTATAATAGCGCAGCAAAAGCTTGATAATGGTTGTTTTCCCACTTCCGCTGGTGCCGACTATAGCAGTTGTTTTTCCTTCGGGGAAGGTCAGGTTCAGTTTGGTGAAGATCGGATCATTTCCAGCTCCAAAATAACGGAAGGTCAGGTTTTTGATCTCAATGGTTTTGTCTTGCGGCAGCTGTGTGAAATAGTCTTTCTGGATATTTTCCTCTTCCTCGGTTTCATAGATTTCATTCAGTCGTTCCAGACTGATTTTGGCATCTTGATAGGACTGCATAAAGTCCAATAAGGATTCTACGGGATTGCTCACCATACCGACAATATACTGGATGGCCATCATCCCTCCCAAAGTGATATCTCCGTCGATCACGGCCTTGGCACTGATGTAGGTGATCAGAATCCCTTTTGCCTGGTTGATCGCCATCGAACCGATGGACTGGTACTGGGAAAGAGCGAGACTTTCGACCTTAAATTTAAAGAGTTTGGCCTGTAAGGCCTCCCAGCCCCATCTTTTTTGCTTCTGTGCATTATTGAGCTTGATATCTTTGATGCTCTGGATCATTTCGACCATATAGGTCTGATTTTCGGAAGCGATCTTGAACCTTTTCTCGTCGAGCTGGCGGCGATATTTCATAAATGCGAGTATCCAAAGCGTATAGAGTAGTGTTGCAGCAAAAAATACCAAAAAGATGGTTTTGTTATAAATGAGGAGAAGGGAACCAAAGATTACCATATTGAACAGTGAAAATAGGGTATTGAGCGTGCTTCCTGTGAGAAAGGATTCGATCCGCTGTTGGTCGGACATCCGTTGCATGATATCACCATGGGTCTTGAGATCAAAGAAGTTCATCGGAAGTTTCATGATCTTGATCAACAGATCGGTCAATATGGAAATATTGACCCGGGTGCTGATGTGGAGCATAATCCAGGAACGGATAAAGGATACCGCGGTACTTCCGACAAAAAGCATCAGTTGAGCGATCAGGATCAGGTTGATAAAACTGATATTTTTAGTATTGATACCGATATCAACAACGGACTGGGTCAAAAAGGGTGCGATCAGGGACAGAATGGTCCCTAGTACCATACCTAAGATCAGTTGGACAAACAGCTTTTTATATTTATAGAAATAGGTGAAGATCTTGCTCCACTCTAATTTCAGTTCGGGTTCTTCTTCATCGATCTGATAAAAATCTGGTCCGGGGCTCAATACGAGTGAAAGTCCCGCATGTAGTTCTTTGGTTGAGAACCAGTTCTTGGAAAATTCTTTCTCATCATAACTGAGCAGTCCAGAGGCTGGATCTGATATAAAGTATTTACCCTGACGAATTTTATAGAGAACAACAAAATGATTCTGGTTCCAGTGTAGTATACAGGGTAACTCCACAATTTTTAGCTGTTCGAGCGACAGGCGCACACCATAAGTACGAAACCCTAATTTTTCTGCAGCTTCACTAATTCCCAAAAGGTTAACACCGCTCTTAGTCGTCTGGCATAATTTCCGGATTTTATGGATAGAAACCAGCTTACCATAATATTTAAATATGATACGCAGACAGGTGGCACCACAGTCCATCTCGTCCATCTGTTTATAATGAGGAAACTTTTTTAGCACTATTATTTTTTTATATGCAACATTTATGTTATAGCTAACACATTACACTGTCAACTTAATTTCACCCATTAGTTTAATCTCCATAAACATTAGTATTGGTTACAAAATCAAACAAAGTTTTTGAATCCATATCATATTTCATAAAGTGTTTCAAATTAACATCTTTAAGGTCCGTTTCTCCAATATGCAAATAGAGTTCACTCCATAAACTTGTCTCATTAGATCCATTTGATTGGAGAATCTTCTGAAATTTCCCCCACCAATACCTATTATCATATTGTTTTACACAAAGAAATAACTTTGCAATAAAAACATTCTCAATAAATACATGTTCAAGTATGAAGCGATCTAAAATATTTTCTATTGAACTGTAAAAAGGCTTTTCCAACAACGATTCATCAGTGACATAAATCGCCAGATAGCTGTATTTTAACAGTATATCAATAATCAGTGGTAACTCTTTTTGATCAAATGATTTAGGATCTAAAAGGACTTCGTTCAACCGGGCTATTAAAAGTTTCAAGCATTCAAAATGAGTAAATCGATTATAAATATGATCCTTTGAATCATTCCCTATCCTTTGTTGATAATAGGTTATTAAGTTTAAATGCTTTTCAACATGAATTGATTCTTGGAGAACTTCCTTCAGGGTTAATTTATAAATAAGATCGTCTAAATCGGCTAAAATTTCATCAGGATCTCCTACTAAATAATTGTTTTCTATTAAAAAAGAGATATACCAGGCAATTCCTAATAATCCTGTCTCAAACGAATAATCGTCATTGACCATGGCCTGTTCAACCCATCTTTCAAGGATTGTCTCATCCACAATATTTTCATCCACAATATGAAATGACAAAAGATCAAAAATACTTTTATTATTTAAATACATGTTAAAATAAGTTAAACGATTCTGACATTATCTTTTTTGCTCGAACTCCTGTTATAGTTTCAATACAATTTATGTCTTTTAGATTATGATGATCAAATAGCTTAATATCTCTGATGGTTGAATTTTCAATATTCATTTTTCCTTTATTAAATTTGAGTAGGTCAAAATCTAACACCTTTGAAAAAGTTTCTACAAATAGTTTATCAACTTTATAAGAATCACTAAACTCAAATATTCTTAAACCATTATCTTCTATATTTTCATCTAAAATCAGATTAATTACATCAATCGCGATCAAGCAATCTGCGGGTATCACCAAAATTTTACTATATTTTGTATGCTGTTTTTCGAAGGATATTTTTTCCCAATGGTTATCAAAAAGCCCAGAACCTATTTTAAAATTAACAATAAGGCTAATATGCTTCTTGATAAATTTTGAATACAATTCTGATACATTTTTATTTTCAATATTATTTGAATGAAGAAGAATCAACACATCTGAATGAATCTTACGCTGATGATCTAATTCCTTTCTTCTACTCCTTACCAATTCTGCAATTCTAAAACTACAGCTACTTTCCGGTATATTATTGATGGTATCATCATACCAAGGAGGATAATTTAAATAATTAGTTTTCTTAAAATGCAATTTTTCATCTTTTATATTTCCTGAATAATGTTGAATAGCCTTTTTATCCCATTCTTCTATAGAACTAAAAGGCCATGAAAAATCCATTTCTTGACTTATCTCAACATCCTTCTCAAAATACCAAAGGTTCCATAATACTGCCCACATATCTGAGCACCATGCCTGTATTCCTCTTTTTTTAGAACGGAATTCTTTTTGAAATTCATAATGTTCTTGCCATAATTTTTCATTATAATTTTTCATCAAAAGATATAATTCTTCCGAATCCTTTTCGACCTTTTGCCAAAATTTTGCATCTATATTATTGAGAACATATTGTGCACCTCCTGTATTTTTATCTCTTTTCAAAAGAACCTCTTTAGAAATTCCCACTACTGAAAGCATTTTAGCTATCAATTCCTCAGAGGCTACACTTTCTAAATATCCAAAATCTAAATAGTCACTCGTATCTGAAACATAACACATTTCATTCTCAACAATTTTTGGAATTCTAGAAAACAAAATATCAGAATCATGATAAAATATGGTTTCCTTAGAAAGCCATTCATATGCCTCAAAATGTTGCTTTAGAATGTGCGGACGAATAGATGACGTATAATTAGGTTTAACTCTAGTATCTGCGTAAATGAAAAATCTCACAAATCTTTCATTCTCCTGGATAAATTTCTTGAAACTTGGATTAAGACCCTTCTTAACATCATAACCTATTAATACATGAATATTATTCTTATTTATTCCTAGACTTTCAAAATTTCGAAATTGCAACTCTAACTGCCATTCAAAATATTTTGAATCTGGTTGTGCAGATATATATATCATAAATACTAAATTTTAAATTTCATCGATATCAAAAACTGTCTCGCTCTTAGTTCGAAATAACTTTGTATAAGTTCATAATCCGAAGAAAACTGTTGCAGATAATTTTTATTATTCAAAATATTGGATGCCGTAAACTCTAAATCCGTACGCCAATGTGACAGCCTGAAACGATAAGTCGCATCCATAAAATATTGACTCTTTTGTGCCTTCACATTATTTGCATACAAAGAATTGGACAAACTGATCAAATGCCGGTCATGGGGAGCAAATACCAGATTAAAAAAATGATTGTTGTACAACAGTTCATTGCGCAACCCATCGGCCAATCTATTGTGAGTACGACCCATAGAAACTCTGTAATCTCCAGATACCAGCGATGAAGACGAATTGATCAATTCGAAAGTAAACGATTGACTGCTCACATGTTGTTTAACCAACTGCTCATTAAGCAAATAATCTGAAGTACTCCAACTGAAGTTACCGTTTAATTTTGCTACAGTTTTAATACTAACAAATAATTTGGAAAGTCCGCCACTGATCCCCTGCGATAAACGCTGTCCATGCCGATTAGTAATACTGGTGGTGCTGCGTCCTAAACTGTCCAATACCGTACTGAACATATAATCACGCCAGCTCTTTCTAAAATTATACGCTAGATTAGCAAAAATAGCCTTAGAGGTATTTTTATACTGATAATTTACTCCTGTACTCAAGTCTTCATCCTTGAGCAAGCGTGCATTATACTTTTGCATACTGCGATACTGGTTAATGATATAACCACTATAGAAATTGTCAAGCCCACCAAAGTTTCTTCCACTGAGAAGATTTGTACCAATACTATTTTTACTATTAAGCAGATAAGTCACTGAGGCCGATGGATTCCAGCTGCTCCGAAATTCATTTTTCAAACGCTGCTCGCCTTGATGTCTGACATTATAGTAATATTGACTGAATGGCAGATTGAAACTGTAGATAAACTTTCGAACTTCTTTTCTCATCTCAAGTGCCATACGCAACTGCAATTGCGCATTGTTCATATCATTGAAATAGCCGGTATCCAAAACGCGAACATCATTTTGCTCCTTGACCTGGATGTGACTGTTGAGCTTACTGTTGTTGTAATTCAGGTTGACACTAGGCGAAATGGTCCATCTTTTGATCTTGCGTGACAGACTTACTCCGTTTTCAAAATTGAAGCTCTTAAATAGAACGATCTGCCCCATATGATCATATGGCTTACCGGCATTGATCAACGATTCGAATTGACCTGGGCTGACTGAAAGACGTTGAGGTGTACTGTGCCATTCTACAGTGGAAGTGATATTGACCAATTGTTTGCCTATGAAACGACCCAAGGAAAAAGCATTGAGGAAGGCCTCGTCCGAAAATCTTTTATCCTGATAAATAGTTGTATTTTTATTTAAAAGGATATTCCCTACGCTGTTGTTCCAATGTTTACGATAATTGGTACTATTACGGAGATAAATGTTGGATTCATTCTTCTCGACCAATACCCCAATATTCAGCTCGTCGACACCATAACTATTGTCTACCATTTCTTGATTTTGAATCACTTCATCGCTTGTAAAATACTGTGTCATGGTCGTGCCCTGAAGCTTTCGATCATCATGGAAATACGAAAGATTACCCTTAACTTCAAGCCCGTTCTTCAACTTTTGAATCATATTGCTACTCATTAAAAAGATCTGATTATCCAGCCATTTTTTCTGATCAAAGTCAGGAGTAGCGACCTCTCGGATAGAGAGATAAGTTGGCCCATCGGAAAAGCTAGATCGGGCAGTAAAATAACCAGTACCTGAATAGAATGGTTTTAACTGCTGTGACACATCATCGCCAATATTGTTGGTCTGCAATGAATTGAGTATTTGAAAGGTCTTAGCAAATGTCATCGGAGTTAAATTGGCATCCCAAAGTGCTGGAGTTGCACCCAGACCAATTTTACCCGTACCTGTCGTGGTAAATTTCTTAAGCTGCAAATTAAGTGTGGCTCGATTGGAAAAAACCAATTTATCCAACATTTTGACCGGTTGATGATTTTCAAGGATCTGAACTTTCAAAACTGCATCTGCAGGAAGGTTTTGATTGATAAGCCCATATCGCCCCCCTATCATATCCAAACCATTAACGCGATACTGTTGGATTGGCTCGCCTTGATACAAGATCTGACCTCCACGCATCTCGATACCTGGAAGCTTTTTGATGATATCAGCGATAACACGATCTTGCTTTCCAGTAAACGAAGCAACATTATAATTGATCGTATCTTTTCGATTATAAACCGGTACATCAGCCAACTTTACCTCTTGGATCTTCCTGACCTCTGCCTTTAATATATAAGCATAGTGCGCGGTCACATTGACAACATGTACACTACGCTTGGCATAGCTGAGATGATTAAAATCCAACTGTACCGAATCTACATCGGTTACTTTAACAGTAAGTTTGAAGATTCCTTCGACATCGCTTTTTGAAAAACCCAATAAAGCTGGTGAACCGATCTTTTTATAAGAGACAGTGACATTAGCGATTGGCTTTTGATCTTCAGTCAGTAATTTACCTGTAATAACGGTTTGCGCAAAGGAATGAACACTGATCAATATAAACATGACTGTAAAAAAGAGCTGATCTCTCATATGGTTTTTTTTGCAATACTTCAATATCTCTCAATATGGTTATTATCCGTTTTCATTTCTGTCTTGGATTTTACTTGATTTGCCTGGGATAGTTTAAGCCCACCTCATAGAACATATTCGACCATGATCATTCAGATTTTCGCCTTCTCTTATCAAAATCAACTGAAATTTTAATATTATTATGGTACGGAGGAGAGGTATAAAAATATCTTTTTTCTTGAAAAACATTGTTCTGGATAAATTTTCTCAAACTCGTTACTAGAGATAAACTACATACGTAAAAATTTGTGATGCAAAATCAGGGCTATATTAAGGATGTAGTTCTATCCAATTGTTATCTGAATCAACGCTCGCCTGAAAATTTCTTTTCCTTTCTTTAATTTCATCATCACTAATTGACTTATTATTTGAAAGAAATTCTATCATTCGATTTTGAACATAAGATTTCTTGGCATTGCTTTGTTCATTAAGAAACGCTTCTCTACTTACTTTTTGAATACCAGTTCTTAAGTACCTATTTAAGTTTACTTCTTTTATTAAATCTGTATTAATTTTTAAACATTCCAATTTCCATGTTTTGGTATTATCTATTGCTGAAATTACTAATCCAGGCAATCCTGAAAATTTATATGGTCCATCATTAATAGGGATTTCATTTGTGAACCAGACCTCCCAATTTCTACCAGCATATTTACCTTCTGCCTTTTGGCAATGCATACCTGCGATAGTTTTTGTAGAATCTATTAGCTTCCATTCAATACTATTTGATGGTTCTGCATAACAAAATACATTAATCCCGTTTCCTGCATTCAAATTCTGGAATGTAAATATTGTATTATGCTGTTTCAATATTTGAAATGGAAGTACAGTTAAGGTCTCCCCAAAAAATGACATAGAATATCCCTCAAAATCTCCGTTTTTTTCTAAAGAATAGAGTGCAGAATCTCTCTTGCCAAAATTTACAGAGCGAAATAACGATGTACTATCATTGAATAATAATTCAGCTACTTCATTATAAGATCTAGATGAGGTACTATCAAGTTTAAAAGAGATATTATAAAGCACTTTTCCTTTAAAAGAATGATCTAATTTTTGAGAAAAAAGTGAAAAGGGAAGAAAAAACAAAATGATTATTATATATCTGAACATGATGAATAATTTATAGTCACTGAATAATTCTATTCAGTGACTAATTCTAAAATTTAATTAACCCCAAGCTTTACATTCTGTTTCAGAATAACCTGCCGCTATACAACAATCGTACTTAGATTTACATGTAGTTGTACCAGCAACAGTACATTTCGGTTTATCTGAAGGACAAGTTACTTCTGGCCCTGTTGTGCCTCCAGAAGTACCGGCAGTAAATCCACCCAATACATCTTTTAGTTGTTCACGAGTCAACTGCTCTACTTCTTGAATGTTTAAATTTTTTAATGAAATTTTTTTCATAATTTTATTATTTATAAAATATGATGTCCACTTACTCTGGAACATCTTAAGAGGGTCTTTTTCAGGGAACCTTCTGTTTGCCCGAGATCATTTGCAACTGGCTCGGGCATTCTTATTCTAGAAAAAGCTTTTTAGATCCTTTATACTATATTGATCAGGGAGCTCTCGGCCGTTTATAAATAAAGTAGGGGTACCTCGAATCTTCATATCATTACACCAATTGTACATTGAAGTTATTTTATCCTTCTGTTGTTTTAATTCACCATTCATCGGATATTTTGATGCAAATATTGCATAGTCTTTAGTTGAAGCTAAATACCAATCATCCAATGCCTGATGTACCCTTTTAGCACCATATTTTTCTTGGATAGCTAATAAATGTTGTACAGGTGCAGTTTTTATATCCTCATCATCCCCAGAGGCTGTGAAAATTATTCGAATACGAACATTTTTATTATTTTTGATGATATCGTCTAACTCTGGATGTGCTTTGGCACAAGGTCCACAATATGGATTGCACACTTTAATAATCTCTGTACTAGCATTTTCATTTCCAATCAATATTCCTAAATTATCATTAGTAAGTGCGACTACATTACTTTTATTTAATAACGAATTAAAAACTGATGGGCTATAACGTAATTTCATCCATTTATTTCTATATTCCTTACTATCATTTGCTCTCTTAATTACTGGAATTGCAAAATAAACAAGTAGCATAGAAGCGAGTCCCAGGAATAAAACCACAAGTAGATGATGAAAATTTATAGATGCAAAATCAATAGAATAATTGTAAAAATAAATGATTGAAATTACAAAGTTAATAGCGATTAACCCTTGAACAAGAAGACATAAAGGGCACCAATGTTTAATTATACGCCATTGATAGTATACAGAAAACATAAAATATAGGCTCATCCCAATAGATAAGAATGACCATACTATAAGATTACTAGTCTGTCCGATAAAAAGAACTTGACTTAAAAAAAAACTGGTAAAGAAAGAAGAGCCCCAAATGGACCAAGAAATACCAAACAAGGTTGACTGATTTGAAGAGAGTACTGAGTCGCAACTTGATTTTTTACCCCACGCACCACATACTTCTTTCACAAAAGGATCGTGCGAATTGATTTCATGCCTAATCAATAAAGATGAAACCAATATACCAGTAACGCTAGTTACCATAAATATGACACCAACCAAAGTTGATAAAAAATATCCCTGCATCAATAAAATAGAGATTGAAAACACAAAAATTGCTATTAACAAATAGTATGGAAGATGCTTTACAATACGATCAGTTCTTTCTATTTGCTTATTTTTCGAATAATTAACCTCGTCTCTAGCCATTTCTCCATCGAGCAATAAGATGATGTCTTTATCTATTTTTTCAAAATCTGACGTACCAATGTTAACTAACTTTTGAGATAATGGATCCAAATACATTACATTAGAGTCCCCTGCCGATGTAACAACTGTAAAACTCGGACTTGACCATCCTTCTTTCTGAATGGCGCAGATAAAGGGAGTTTCAAACTCTGCATAAGAATGATTTCCTTTACGGACTGCCATACTAACTACATTATATTCAGCCAGAATATCTTTTAATGAGAGTAATGATAGGTAATCTACATGGGCTTCTAAAAGATTTTGAAGATTTAATTTGGTATATCTCACATTAAAAAGACCAAGTACAAATCCACTGGTATAGTAAAGATCACTCTGTTTTGCAGTATACAGAAAATTAAAAAGTCCCATAAATAAAATATTTGGTTGATTAGAAAACTATTATGTGTGACATAAAAGAGAGATCTAAAATCTAAGTTTATACTCTAAGGTAATTAATGATTAACATATATTAAAAAAATAAAGTACATCAATCGATTGCGCTATTTTAAATAAAAAAATAACCTGTCCAGCTATATTTAAAAGAACTTTCAGATTCAGGAATAAAAAATCAAAAAAATATCTATATACACTTAAAATTTAAATAATAAGACTTAAAAGTGCCCTCACCTATTACAAATTATGAAGAGAATATCTAAAGAATACTCACATCTTTTAAAGAAATAACATCATTCATTGTACTCAAACACATAACAAATTTCACTTGCAATTTATCACAACGATGCTTTTGCAACATTTTTTTAAAAACGCATATAATCATATGAGAAGATTTTTATAGAGATGACGATTTTCAAAAGATACAATGAAAATCAAATCTTAATCTGATAATTAATTAAATGTCTATTGCGTTTCACACCAAGAGCATGAGAATTAAGTTTTAGATGCAATCATAATTAAATGCCAACCCTACAGAAATTTGGTATCAACTTTAACTCTTCAATCGATCGATCCTTTCCTTTTTATATGACTCCCTGCAGTAAAATTATGGAATCAGGCAAATTAGAAATACTTTTTTTTGAAAATAATACGAAATTTGTTTGGCAAGATCTTCATATCGACTGTGAAGCCTTGCTGCCATACCATTCGCAATTACCTCGCTTGGCTCACCTGTAATATAACATAATGTAAACAATAGAGTCTTTGTAGATCGTTTCTCCGATCTTCCCGTGAGTAGGGAAATTGAATTTTGATATCCGATCAATTGATTTAATATGTTTAAAGAATCACTTTTAAAAGCCACATTGTAATACGATTAAGTGTCTGGATTATCGGAATCCAAATAACTTCAGAAAGATTTAGTATAAAAGAAACAGCAATATACTTGATGTCACGCTGAAGTTTAAATATATGATTGTTAGCAGTATCGAGTATCTTAAAATTGAGAAAAATCAATGAAGTGCTCACTCCTGGTATATAACTAATATCCATTTTTATTGTTGCCGATTTATAGTCCTGATATTTTGTATACGAGCAAAACCAAAGGATAACACTCCCTAAAATAAAAAAAAATTGGAATTTATAATTTATCATGGTTTAACTAAATTTTATACTATTTTTTAGAATTTCTTACCTATATACCATTCAAATTACTTTACGAAATTCAATTATTTTTTCAATGCACGCTCGATCCACATAGTAGCAGTAGCTGCCAAATCATTCGGATATGTACTCTTCTGAGTGAGATGACCTCGCTTATCAAAAACCAAATAACTGGGAATATATTCAAAACCAAATTGTTCCAATGCTGTCGCAAACTGGTTTTTATACACGTAAAAATGTTCTCCACCTAATATTTTGCTATATTCCTGAAATCCATTACGATTGGACGATTCATCCGTTAAATACACGAATACAACATCTTCCCGAGCTGCATACTTTTTCTTTACTTGATCCATTTCAGAAAAAGCTTGTATGCAGGGACCACACCAAGTAGCTCAAAAATCAATGATGATCACTTTATCTTTATATTTGTCGACAATTGATGCAACGATCGTTTCATTTTTTTTATCAAATGGAAGAAAAAACACCTGTCCATCACCCACTCGATCACTACATTTTTTCAGTTCATTTTGATGGTAGATATAATTTCTTAACTCCTTATTTTTAAAAAAGCTATCTATCTGATACAGCTCTTGAGGAGGTAATATATACCCTTCGTTTATATATTGGATATAAGCACTCGCCATCATCATATCATAAAATAGGTTATCTTCTTGTTCAAAAGTTTTTCCAAATAAATCAATTAAACGTGTTTTAAAGCCCGCTGGTCCTACAGAAGTAATACTTGGGATCTGTAATAGCGAATCTTGCTGAATGGCAATCAAAAGATCAAAGTAACCCGAAGGCAGTAATGTAAGCGTATCTGTATAGTTTAACGTGATGATACCGTCATAATAAGTTAACGTTCGCTCCGGTATTGCAGTCGCAATTTGTGGATCCAAGTTCAGATTTTTATAGTATGCTAGTACACTGCTGGCATAATCTTTAAATAGTAAATTAGGAACTTTAAAGGTATTAATCATGTGCGTATAATAAGACTTAAGCAATCCGTCCGGAATATCTTGGGTTAATGAATACGTCATCTCAGCGACAGATTTCAGTTGTTTCCATTTAAAATCATCTGCAGATTTAAGAACTTCTTTTCTTGCGTCCTTAGAAGTTGGATAAGAAAACAGATTCATAATCAACTCTTCCTGTAGAGCCGAATTATCAAAAATTTCCTTATAATGCCCCTCAAACTGCACATCATAATCAGCAGAATCGATCATCGATACCGTAATCACATTCGTCTCATTTGGCAATAGCATAGTTGCTATATAGCGGCCATTTAATCTAAAATAAACCGAAGTAGGGCCATACGTGTATTCAGATAAATATAATGTCGAATCATTGAGTTTTGTAAATGCGACCGGTTTATCTCTCAATAAAGAATTGCTCATCATCGGCATGCCGACCTCCATGTTATCGAAAAGAAGTGAAGGTTTTCCCTTTACTGTAAGTGATAAATAACCACTAGATAAAAAGTGAGACTGTGCGTAGACGTTTAATTGCAATGAACAATAAAACAAAGTAAGATATGCAATAATTTTGATCATGAAAAATTTGTTGTTTATCTATTTTGATCACTAGAAATAGTAGCCGAAAAAGAGATTATAGGTAATAAAATATATAAGCTCCAAAAATTGATAATTCATGAGGAACACATTGGTATATACCCATATAAAATTCACCTGTACGATCCATCATTGATAGGATTGGCTTATAATTATCTTAAATATAGGAAAATTGTATCTAATAAAAATTATTCTCTTCATTAATATAACTTCAATAAAAACAACATCTTATTAAAAGAAGCAGGTGCTAATTAATAGAAAATAGATTCATACTTCTTTCAATGGCATATTTATTCCTATTTATCCACTCTTTTCTTAGTGGATTATAGACGATTAAAATGGATATTTTAAGCAAATGCTTTTTTATGAAAAGGATGTATATAAAAGAAACTGATGGCAATTTGCGAATTATCGAAAATCCTTCAATCTCGTATAAAAAATAGCTTTATAGCTTTCACTGATCGGGATTTTCTCTTCATCGATAAACAGACAGTTGCCGTCTATAAATTTGACGTATTTGAAAGATACAATATAGGAACGATGCACCCTACAGAAAAGACGAGCAGGAATCAGATTAATGATTTCCTTCAGATTCATATAAGTAATGATATGCTGATCTTTGGTATAGACGGATATGTAATTATTCAAACCCTTTATATACATGATGTCTGAAAATTTCACTTGATAATACTTGTTTTTAGCATCACCTTTTAGCAACAAATATTCATTTTCGACCAGCGAAGTCATCGATGCAATTTGTAGCAACCGAAATTTATCAACAGCTTTTTGAAAACGCTCATAGGAAAATGGCTTCAGCAGATAGTCGACCACATCCAGATCAAAGCCCTGCAGTGCATAGTCCGGATAAGCAGTAGTTAAAATAACCCTGCATTTATTAGTGTAAAAATATTTTTTTTTCATGAACCTTTTTAAGTGACAGTTGTTTTATGAAATGAAAACTATAGCAGCTCTGCTTTTAAATAAGCAGAAAAATAAATCGACGTAGTACAGTAGAAAATCCAAATGCACCCAAAACTTTTGGATGACGAAACAAAAAAGAGGAAACGATAAGAAACATAAAAAAAGTTACTGTACATCAACACGTCAAGATAAAGGGTCTAATGAGAATTAGGCCCTTTTGACTTTAAAGAACCCATCTAAACTTATAGTGTCTACTTGCGATTGAAATACTGAGAATAAACAATTTGGATAATAAGCATAAAATTAAGTCTAGTACACTTTTCCAGAAACTAAAGAATTGTAATTAATAAGTAGCATTTATATTTTGAAAACTATATCTTTAAAAACTATAGAAATTATTACATAATAAAGCGCCATTTACTAAACCAACTTTTTTGATACCTCAATGAAAAAATACCTATACCTGATATTTTTAATTATATTCCTATTCATCGCTTATAAATTTATAGCACAGAACATGCCACCAAAAAGGTTCGAATATGAAATACCTTTAATCCAATCCAGCACCTCTTCAAAAATACTGATACCTGTGACCATGAAAGATTCAACCTATCTCTTTCTTTGGGATACTTGCTCCGAGACTTCTATGATATTAAAAAATCAGGCAAAACTTAGAAATATTCCCATCGAGATGTTAGCAAAAAAGGGAACTGTTATTTCTAAAGAAATAACAAAACAATGGGTAATCACTAATGTAAAGATAAATCACTCCGTAATTACCGCTTAAATTTAAGACCTGTCAGCAACTTAAATAGGAACGTTATGATATTGAAAGCGCGTTTTATTTAAGCGTCGTATGACCAGGAAAAAGATCGCACCTCGCTATAGAGGAACGATCTTATGGAAATCAATTAATGTGTTTTTACGTTTGCCTCTGATTCAGGTTTTGATATACAATTCGCCCACCGTCCCAGGTTTCGAGGACCGGTATATTCCGTAATTTCTTATACGGATCGGTTACAGAAAATGGATCTTGCACTAAGAGTACAAAATCAGCAAATTTACCCGCGTACAACGAAGCGGTACCAAAACCTACTTAATAAAAACCTAATCATTTATAGGCCTTGCGGTAATAAATCACCTTGCCTGATGAAGTTAGTCCCTCAACAGTTACGTAAACTCCTTTATTTTTGCTGTTGTTGTAAAAAGTGAATGCTTTGTTTTTTGTTCCCTCTTCAAAGTCAAAATATGGATCCCAATATAAAGTGACACGATTATCTGAATTAGAACTTAAACGTTCCTTTGCCGTAGTGTAAACTTTATTGGTAAATTCTGTTATAGGCATATAACCCATAATTTTTTCGTAATACTCAGATTTGCCGATATCGCGATCGACTTCAGCAGGAGAATATTCAAAAACAAGAAGTACATTTGTCCCAGTAAACTCAGCTGAACTATAGGTCTTATAAAACTTTAAATAAGGATAGTTGGAAACATCTTCATCTAAAAAAGAGATATTTGAACCTTTTTGTTCCTCTACCACCCTTGCTACTCCTACATTTTGCAACGGATTTTCCGCTACTGTTTTGTTCATAGCTTTAGGATCGATTACCATCTTACCATTTAATAGATATTTTATTGTAGAACTATTTTGCAAGTTTCGATCTACATAGTCACGCAGAGACTGACTTCGTTTGATAACAACACTATCC
Source organism: Sphingobacterium sp. PCS056 (assembly GCF_023273895.1). NCBI lineage: Bacteria > Pseudomonadati > Bacteroidota > Sphingobacteriia > Sphingobacteriales > Sphingobacteriaceae > Sphingobacterium > Sphingobacterium sp. PCS056. The sequence goes on from NZ_CP096883.1 coordinate 4,060,622, forward strand.
ATAAGAGGCAGCAGGATGACATCGGGTTCATGTACAGTATGTGGCTCTACAGTCTGAAAACGTCTTTGCAAACGGTCTATTTCTCTCTGTTTTCTAGTACTGGTCACTTCCGCTGTTTGAAGAATACGGTTACCGCGGGCATCCCGCAAATAATCATCACGTTCTACATCTTGATTACCGGAAAGAAGTTTTGATCTTTCACTTAATAAACTTTGTGGATAATAGATCGGTTTTAAAAACTGCTTTTTATCATAAAACTGATATTTCACTTTAAATGGGGTAAACTTCAAGATTCGATAGACTTGAACAAATTTGGTGTCCAGCGAATCGAATACAATCAAATTGGGCACCGTAAATTGGCCATTTTTATCAAATATTACTTCTGTATACTGCATGCGATCGGAACGTTCATCCTGGTAGCCGAAAGAAGCTCCGCGAGCCGGTATATTTCCTTTCTTACCCTTCTTTATTTCATTCTGATATTCTTCATAAAACTTAGTGAACGATTTCTTTTCTAAATTAATTTGCCCCTTGATGGTCAAGATAGGATCTATAATCATGGAATCAGCAGTAGGACAATAAGTATAATTCCATTTGTGAGCCTGAATAAATAAATCTTTTTGTTTTGCGCCTTCCCAATAAGTTTGGGGATTACGGAGTTCGTCCTGGCTTAATGGTTGAAAATAGAGATCCGTTAATATACTTTGAGTCGTGTCAACTGGAATTGCAATATCTGTAACAGATACAGACAGTTTTGCAATTCCCTCACCATCGGGAAGTTGAACATTAATCTTTCCTTCAGATTTATCTGTGAATTCCCCCATAAAAGTAACTTGAGGTGTTAAAAAAACTCTTTCCTGTTCGAGCAACATGCTGCGTCTTGATAAAACCTTTTGCTGGGTATCGAATAGCGATGCTTGTAGGATACCCATTTCAATATCTCTTTTTTGTAGGGGAATATTAATCTTTTTTCCACTCTTTAAAGTCAACTCCTGATCGAATAATTTGCGCTTTCCTATACCAACACTGACAAACACATTTTCAGATTCTTTAGTTGTTTGCAACTGCACGAGAACGATTGAATCCTGATCCACCAAGTTAATTTTGCTCCCAAATACCGCCTTAGGCAATATGTTTTTTTGCTTATTACCATCAGTAGCTGTCCATTCTATAGTGTAATCACGGTCAGCCTCTGCTGTTAACTCAACAGCAGCCAATCCAACAGAATCGGTCTGAAATTGTTCCAACACTTTACCTCTGTCATCCACTAATTTTCCGTCAGCCTTGCCAGGGTATCCGTCACCATCTAAAACTTGAAGGATGATTTTATTTTCCACTCCACTCAACAATACTCCTCCTTCAGGAATGATATTCAACACGTATCCCTGATTAAATATTGGTTTTCCTTGAGGCTCCATTCCTCCATCTGCTTTAGCGATCTGTAATATATGCAGTCGCTTAAAATAGGGTTTGCTATCTGCACATGAATCTAAGACCGTATTGGCATTGATATAAATCTCGGTTGCCGCATAGTTAGAAGGAATTCGGAAATGGCTTGCTGTAACTCCATTATTGATAAATGCAACTGCTTGTAACAATTCCTTTCCTTGTGTGTCGATTAACTTCATATACATATTATGAAGATTGTTAGCAAATAGTCCTTCGCTCAAAAAATAACCTTTAAACCATACTGTATCGCCTGGAAAATAATAGTCTCGATCAGTATGCAGGTACATATTGCTTGATTGCGATATACCAACTTTAGGAATTGCAATAAGCAATAATGACGTAAGTAAAAAGGATTGATAATCAAATCTTTTTCTCAAGCCGATTTTTCTAAAAAAACGAAAAGCGTTTGTTGAAAAAACATTTACCTTTTTTAATTTTAATGCTGATGGAATACCCATATATCAATAATATTTAATAAAAATTATACATTTCACCCTGACGAGCGCAATACTTGAAAAAAGAAAATCCATTATGGACTTTTTAGGTTTATTTACAAGCTACTTAAATCATGGGTGACACAATTCACAATAACTCACACAATTACAAATGAAGTTAAATAAATAATGTATCAAAAAAATAATTATTTTAAATCAATCGATTGCGCAATTTTATCGCACAATTAAATGAAAACAGAGACTAATGAGGTTAAGGGAAAATATAAGAAAAATACAATATCACTCCCCAATGCGGAAATGACCAAATGATCGTCCGATCATACAAGAACTAATCTTTCATTCTGATCGCGGAGTACAATACGCATGCGATGAATTCAAATGTCTATTGGATAGAAACCCGATGATAATTAGAAGTATGAGCAGAAAAGGAAATTGCTGGAATAATAGTGTTGCAGAAAGCTTTTTTAAAACGTTGAAAACCGAGTGTGTATACCAATATAGATTTACTGATAAAGAGCAGGCCGCACTTATAGTTTTTGAATATATAGAGAGACTTGGTATAACTGCAAAAGATTACATTCTGCGCTGGGATACATGTCCCCAGAAGAATTTGGAAGAAAATTAATGAAACGAAAGATTGCAGCTTAACTAAATGTTCACTTTATTGTTGCAACTCCAATAACGTCTGACCATAGGATTGCCCCAATAGCATCAAGGAAACCGTTATTAAAATTGATAGCTTTTTCATTATTTTATTTTTCTAATTATGAAGATCAACCTTCACAGGCTATTGTTCCTCCAGTTCAAAATAGATGTTCTTTATAGTACCTGTAACATTGAATCTATCAATATCCTCGGTTATTCTTCCTATCCTGACTAAGTCTCGGGATCCTGAATAACTGCCATAAAAAATAGCAATATTACCCCACGGAGCATATACATTTATATCTCCAATCTTAGGATCGCTGACAGCTTTTCGTTCTTTTGTAGATAATTTTTTCGGTGGGTAGAATATCTTTTCTTTACCAGCGAAGTCCTCCATATCAACAGTTAAAGGGAGTTGGGCAATGAAATCTCTTGTAGTAGGATTTTCATACAAAATTGCCGTTAGCACCTTATCTCCCATAGTTATTTTCAATTTCATAACTTTTTTGTTTGCTATAGTATCCCTTTGTATTTCATTTTTAACCCTATTTTCCGATGGCATACAGGCACTGCTCTGTAAGCTGGTAAAAAGGAATAGCAACATATAAATCATCCTTTCCATCACTATTCAATGTGCTTAAGCATTTTCGCTGGGATCCCCCCGAAAACGCAATTGTCGGGTACATCTTTTGAAACAACTGCACCTGCCGCGACAACAGCATTTTCGCCAATGGTCACGCCTGCCAGTATAGTCGCATTTGCTCCAATCCATGCATTTCTTTTAATGTGAATGTGGCCAGGAACCAGCGATTGTCTATCTTTAGCATCTATCGGATGACCTTCCGACAGCAAACTGACTTTGGGTGCGATCTGCACATTGTCTTCTATCGTGATACCGCCCAGATCCAAGAAAACGCAGTCAAAATTGATAAAAACATTTTTACCGATCTTGGTATTTTTCCCATAGTTGATATACAAGGGTGTAAAAACCGCCGTATTTTCATCAATTTCTGTTGCGGTAATCTGCGATAACAAATTACGTACTTCGGCAGGATCATCGGCACTGTTCATTTGGAGAAGCAACTTTTTTGTAGCAAAGGAAGCTTCCCTCAATTTATATGCTTCGGGATCACCTGCTGGTACAGTTTCACCATTTCGCAAGCGTTCAAAAATATCAACTGTTTGCATTATCTCTCCTTTATTTACAATACAAAATTAAAGCAAAAACCTCACAACAGCATTGTTGTGAGGCTCAATTATCTTTTCTCTAAAGCTCAATTTTAAGCTTCTGTAGGCGGTACGCCATATTGCTTTTTAAATGCCGTAGAAAAATGTGAGGGATTTTTAAAGCCCACTTCCACATAAACTTCCTGTACTTTTTTGCCCTCTTCTTTCAGTTTGACGTAGGCCACTTCCAGCCGTTTTTTGATCAACCATTTTTGAGGGCTAAGGTTACTGACTTTTTGAAAATCCCTTTTAAATGTTGCCAAACTGCGTCCCGTATAGGCTGCAATCTGCTCCATCGTGAGGTCATCCATATAATGATCGTTCAGAAACTCCAGGATATCGATCTTCCAAGGGTCAGTAAAATCAAATAATATAGGATAAAAAATATCCGAATTATTCAACAGCGCATAAATACCTTCCAGCAATTTCAGATGGGTAACACCATCAGTCGGTTTTATATTTTCATCGAAATAAGGTGTGAGCGATTGAAACAGACTCGTTATAGCAGGACTCGGTTCAATCTTGAAAACATTTTTATCAGAAATCACGACTCTTTTAGGCAGGTATGCCTTATCAAACTTATTGTAAAACTCGCGCAATATGCTCCGGTTAAATGTCAAAGAAATTCCTTTATATAATTCATTTCCTTTGCTATTTTTGTACATTGTCAATCGGTGGTTCCGCCTTACAAATGCACATTCGCCAGCTTTTATTATACTTCTTTTATTTCCGTCCACTATAATCTGCTCGCCCGAATACAGGTACACCAACACATGCTCAGGTGCTGCATGAATACATTTTTCACTAAAATCTGTAAAACAAGAAAGGAAAATACCCGAATAGCTTATTGTCTTTAATGTATCAGTCTGTTTCATGGTTGACAGTTTATATTAAATGTTCATTAAATAAAGACAAAGTTACACATTCTAAATCATGGGAATATTTCTGTACGGCTCAAAGTTGCTACAGCAGGAGACTTGCAAGTAGAGCAATTGACAGGCAAAGAATTAGTTTTTGTTCTGAAAAAACTTTACAGATGGTGTAATCACAAGAATTGAAGCGGAGCCTTATTGTATGTACTCCATTTTTACTCCAGCTAGGATTGGACTTTTCTAATTTAATGTTCTCAAAAATGTACTATCATCCAGTAGAAAAGAGAGTAATATTTGTACCAAAACACGATGCTTACAAATAGGAGAATTTACATCTTTTCTGGAATTTAATGAATGAAACACAAAACAATAACATTTATAATAAAGGGGGTTAGTTTGGAGCTAACCCCTTTTATTGCGAAGCATTGATGGAGAGCCCGATCTTTTAATAATGCGAAAGACAATTAGTCGCTTTTACGTCGCCGTACTCTCCCCAGGAGCCTACTGGTCAGATAGCTCACGGCCGTACCGACCACGGCCATAAGTGCCGTTTGCAAGAGGTCACTAAAAGAAAAGCTCGCGTAGATGGAACACAGCGTGCCACCGAGCGTACCGATCCGGATATCATTCCCTTTCATCGGAAACCTCCTTTTCTTTCTGCTGCACAATAGACTCATCCGGCGGAGACTCCTCCTCTCCTTTTTTGTCCGGATCATCCAGTACCGTCTCCACTATACCAAGACCCAGTGCGATATATTTGATGATATGCAATGCCTTTCCTGGCAATTTAACAGGTGCTAGCAGGATCACCTGCAAGACCTGACCGATTTTATTGATTATTTTTTTCATTTTGTTTAATGTTAGAGGGTTATGAGGTTAGAAGGTTAACAAATTATGCGGTTAGAAGGTGAGTCAGTTAGAAGGTTAGAAAATGTTACTCTGTCACTAGTTACTCTGTTACTCTGTCACTAGTTACTTTGTTACTCTGTCACTAGTTACTCTGTCACCTGTTAATCCATCACTATACCAATCCCCAAAAGCTGCAGGCTTATCCAATAGGCCTTGTATTACGACTGCGTAATTACACTGATGAAGAGGCGTTAAAAATGAATTTATGTTTGAGTGAAACGAGTTCAAATTCATTTAGCCAATTCAAGGTGAAATAGCATAAAGGAATACAGCCTTGAGTTTTTTGTTTACTTTTTGTGTCAAGACAAAAAGTAAAAGCCTGTCGCGGCTAGAGCGACAACTCCGTTACTTAATATGTAAAAACACTTCCTGATCCATATCCCAAAGTGAATAAACCAGAGACTTCAATTTTGCGAGAGCCTTTTTACTTTCCGCACCGCAACCTTCAGCTGTTAATTTTGTCACAGGAGCGATACAGCCCAAAAGTTCTTTCTGCGCATCATTGGCAGCATGGATCAAGATTGCTTCCCTTCCCAAGACCGCAGGAATACCGATCTGTTCCCCATGTCGGGTATATGTTCTTTTTTCCAGTTTATAAGTACCTACTGGAATACAACTGAGCCGACGCAGATTATTGCGCCAGGGCAGTTCAATCGTATGGCATACCAGCTCACCATCATAGGTCAGGGCGCCATTTGTACCTTGTGCTCCATAAGTCCGTTGGAGATGCAAGATTTGTTTAGTTGACATGTTCTATACTTCATCGTTATCATTAAATAGACAATTTGTTCTGATCAGAAGGAATATATCGGGAGGCAGCGGTTAGTAAAAACCCACCTGCCTCCCGAAAATATCCTTCACGACATCATCACCTTAGATTAAGGCATGATCACCTGACTAATGGTCAGCGCATTATACTGTCCATTGGCCAGCGGATAGTAGGCATTGTTGACCATCTGAAAATAGCCCGTACCTACCAGGACCAATACACTTTTTTCAGGATCAGCTTCAAGCGAAGCCATGAGGTCCACATCCATCGGCTGCATTTCTCCCAGTTTGATGTAAGCAGATCTTCGGATCACAGGACGCTGATCCAATTCATCTCCCGAAAACTCCTGCAGCACCAGCGTATACTGCACATGCGTAGCACCACTCAATTTGGCGATGTGCAGGTTGGGAATCAGCTGCGGGCATGAAAAAAAGCCATCACCGCTAAAACGGTCGTACGTGACTGTAAAGGGTTTTAAAGTGATGGCGCGCAAACTGGATCGTTGATTGCACTCCATGCCATCCAGTAGGACCAGATTTTCAGGGACGATCACCCTTTCCCCGCGAACATTCACCGAATCCATCTGAATAACTTTGAGCAAGCGGCTTGCTAAACGTTGGCTGAATTTATTATCCGAATTTTCAAACAGCACATCGCGCAGCAGTTCACGCAGCTTTTTACCCTCCTGCTGTGACCGGCCAAACTCACTCCCATTCTCACGGGTACGGGCAAATGCCGGATCGTTCGCAATTCGGGCACCCGAAACACCGGTTTTCATCCGCGCTTGGTAACCCACACTTTTTGATTTGTAAAAGGAAAGATCCCCGATCGTTCCATTTAACTTGATTAAACTTTCTACTCTTGCCATGACTTTATTGTTTTGACACTACGAAGATGGCCATCCATCCAAGAGCAGTAGGTCCAAAAGTGGAGATAAGCGGAAATATGGGGAATAATGATACCATTTTACTTCATCTCAGGCGATAAAAATCTAAATCATCAGGAATAAAACTGAATTCTATAGGAAAAACTTATTTTAGTACATGAATAACCAATAACAGCATTTTTCTGGAGAGGAATTAAACCTGATTTGCAAAATTAAAGCGCCATACCACATCGGTCAAGTAGATGTTAGGCATCGATAAAGCATGGCATATGCATATATAAAGCATAGATAGTGCATAGATAGAGTATTAAAACAGGGTGTTTGATACACTTACCACGCACTTACTATACACTTATGCTATTTCAATACCGCACATAGGCAAACAAGCTTTACCCATACGGTATCAATGCTTGATACTTGCCTAGCAGACGGTTTGATAGGGAATGTCTGTCTATGGTACCACACCATCCATATTCATTCACCACGATGATCTGGTCAACAGATTGTCCCTCAAGAGTAAACTTAAAATGAAAAATAAATATCGTCTATGTATCTATCCCAAAGAGGCGGCAGCGATCTTGGGACGCACCGAAAAGCACACCTATAAAATCTTTCAGGCTATCCGTGACTGCTACGGACTGAAATCCAATCAGTATGTCAGCATCAGCATATTTGCCGATTATACCGGATTGCCCGAAGAAGAAATCAGAAAGCTCCTGCTTTAACTGATTCCATTAGAAACAGCTGGAGAGGACTGTTTCTATCGGCTGAGATCAAACTTATATAGCATATTATTTCCTTATCGCTATCCACCTATCCCAATCATCATTTGAAAAAATAGGGCAACATAAAAGAAAAAGTGACTGACAATACATCTTTTCAACCCAAAAAGCTCAATTAAATGATCACCTAAGATCTAATAAAAATACGAAATAAATAAAACAAGCACGTATAAACGATTATTTTTAAATTTTAAGTTTATTTATAAGTATATTTAGGATTAATTCAATTTTAACCAAAACATATACTAATGAATAAACCAAATGATGAGCAGAAGTTTTATACATTTTTAAGTACGCATAATCCTATAGGACCACAATTATGGGAAGATATTCGAGCAATAATAGAGGTCAAAACAATCAAAAAGAAACGGTATTTAACTGCTGAACAATTTGATATGCATTTCATACTGGATGGTATGATCATCAAGCGTATTGAAAATGCCCGCGAACCATACGAAGAAGTCGTGGATTTTGTCAGTACCAACCAGTTGATCTACCATATTGAAAAGATGGATCATAGCAGTTTTGAGGCCGATATCGACTCGACCGTCATCTTGATCAGGAACAGTAAACTGTCAAAACTCTTGGAAAAACACCCTATATTTCTCCATCATCTGGAACATTTCTTTGGAGAGGTATTGTTAAGACGCAGTTACCGAGGCAAGCTTATTAACCTCACCGCCAGAGAACGGATCTTGAAATTCAAAGAGGATTATCCCGAAGCGTACAAATATTGCAGTGTCAATGACAAGAGTTCCTTTTTAGGAATGACTGCGGCATATTATAGCAGTATTAACATTTAAAAGATACTCAGCTATTAGCGCTATTCAGATTGATCAGCCACGAATTTCATCAATCTGAATAGCAAAATAGACTCACGTTAAGGATTATCAATTCATCACTTGCAAGAAATTTAAAGATTTATTTCATCAAATTTAATGAAGCAAATCTCAAAATTTCATGTTGCATATCTCGAATCTTAAAGATTCAAACCACCCCCTCTGGCTCTAACTTTACTTTAGTTGATCGGTACAATAATTACGGATGTCTCCTCTCCCATTGGTGGTTAGCAGATTGATCAAAATAAAAGATGCAATGGGTGGACGCCAACGAGAGCGATACCCATATGAAACAAGCAGAACCAAGTTCACCCATAGCATCTAAAATTATAAACTAGATTTTTAAACATGAAACGACAACAGCAAAATAGTACAGGACAATCTGGAAGGCGGCCAAAAGGGCGGCGCTTTGCTAGCTCTAGGATGAGCTACAAGTCTACAGCTACGAGCTGCAGGACTGCTGTACAGATCGCGGTAGAACGCAGGTCTTTATTAGGAAGCTGTTGTTGCGCAGGTCCGGTGCGTGATGCGAAAGGACGTAGATATACGACATTCCCCAGATTATGGTACGGGGAAAAAGTTTTTGGTCGAATAAGGAGTCCTAAAGCCAAAAAAAGCAGCCTCCATTTGGAAGCTGCAGGGGGCCAATACGCTGATAACGTATTGTGATCAATTTATAAACCTAATTAAATATAGTAAAAAAGGAGGTCATTATGGCTTGGTATTCACTTACAGGTCCTAACCCGACAAATCCAAATGACTATACATTTCAATCAAGCCAGCCGTCTTGTCCAGGTGCAGAAGAAATCTGTGCTATTCAAGCAAATGCTAGTGGAGCGAACAAACCTATCATTACTCAAGCGTTGCTTGAGGAAATGGTTGACGCTTTACACAACGGTGCTGCTACTGCAAATGTTAAGTTAAAGGATCGGGCTTAAGAGTCTTACATCGGCATTTGCCAAATTTTAGAAAGGGTATGGCAAGAAAGCCATACCCTTTTTGATTATTCAGATTCGATAACAAAAACCCCGACATCTCCAACGCCTTCCACAAGCTCGAGACCATGAAAATTGAGTTGCTGATTCAATTCTTCCAAATTTGAAAATGTTCCAATAGTAATCTTTTGCTTACTTTTTACCTGATCGATAATTGGCAAGTACACACCAGAAAGACCGATATAACTCGTGAGCACGCCAGTTCCTTCAAACTCTTGCTCATTCTTTATGTGTTGAGAATCTATTTTATGCGCGGCACTCTTGCGTAGTAGTAAGCATTTCATTTTTTTTGTACTCCAATAGGATCGAATTCCTAGCAGTGAGTGAATATCATGGAGTACGATTTTTGCCTGTACAGAATCTGGTCTTTTTACCACATCCAGACGTTCATAAGATATAGCATGCTTTACTGACCACGCTTCACCTTTATGACCCAAATCGTCATATATACTTGAGTCGGGCACATTCCAGACTACCCGATTAGGAGTAGCCAAAAATGGAGGTTTCTGTATAAATCCCCAGATATTCAGTAAAGCACGCAAGATCGATCTATTGCTAATCGTTGTTTTAAATAGGCCTGATGCGCTATCTAGATCAAATTTTAAGGGTTTGCTAGGCACACCATCCTGATAACCCGAAATTCGTACTCCAGTAGTCCTTTGGCCTGCATCATTTTTGTCCATTAAATCAACAGTTCCAAAATCATTTTTAATTGGCAGGCTGATACTCGCGTTCTTATGAAGCTGTAGAATATTCGCGGCTGTGACCAGTCGATTGAAGGTTATAGCCTGTACTTTTCCCTGATACAGCATGACCACATGTGGTGCAGCCTGATAAGGGAACATTTTGCGCAGCACCGTATCACTATATATGATCGGAAGGTTAACCTTATTTTCTTTTAAGAACTTATTGCTGTCAAAAAACTTCTGTAAAGTGGCTTTATCCTGCCACGTCACGTGAATGACCTGAAGTTTATCGCTATACTCCTGTTGTAATTTCTGCAGATGCGGCATCGCTTGTATACATGTCGCGCAGTAAGTATCAAAAAAATCGAGTACGATCACTTTATTCCGCAAACTTACCCAGTCGACCGTCTGTAGATCACCTCTCATTACATCAACTTTTTCCGGACCTTGAAATTCTGCTCCGATCTTCAAAGCCTGAGTTAGATCGTATCGGCGGTTCTCCTGTGCAGATAAGCTGCTGATGCTAAAAAATAGCAGTAAGCATACAGCTGCTTGGGAAAACATATTATATATTTTTTCTTTTTGACTCATATCTTTATCTTTTATTTTGTGGAATTCCACTGAGGTTAATGACTATTTCAGACAATCTGTAGGCGTATTTTGGACTATTAGGTTCAAGCTGATAGTCCTTCTCCCCTAATTTTCGAACCAATTTTTTCTGAAAGCGGGGGTCTAGATTCAGACGTTTCAGATCTGCCCATCGCCTGCCTCTAAATACTAATTCTTTTCTGCGCTCCTCTACTATCATGGCAAGCAAACGCTCTGGATCGGTCTCCTTCCAGTCTGAAAACGCGCCGGTTTTCCATCTTGTTTTCAGAAACTGGTTCATGGTAGATAAAGCTTCGCTGACCTTCCCTATTCTCACGGCAGACTCCGCCTTATTGAGAAACACTTCACTGGTACTTAAACCCACAAACAAGTTACCAGTAGCATTATCAAAATTTCCTTTAAAATGAAATGCGCCCTCCAGTGTATTCGATGCTTCGAAAAATAACGTTTTACGCCAATCATCCGCAGCATATGTACGGTACAGCACGGTATCAACGAAACAATAATCAGCATTCATAATGCCTGCGTATTTACTCACAGCAGGAAACAATACTTCCTTATTAAAACGAGCAATAGGCAAGCTCTTAGATGGGTCAAGCGTATTGAAATCTAATAGATCGGAATAATGCAGCATACACGAATCGGCATACGCATAGGCCTGCGCATAATCACCCATAGATAAGTATGCCCGACTAAGCCCTGCATAAGCAGATGCTTTAAAAGGTCTGCCAACAAACTCATTCTGCTGTGGCAGAGACGCCGCAGCAATCTTATAGTCTTTGATGACCTGATCGTAACTATCTTTTAGAGAAGCTCTGGTTGAAGGTTCATCGATTGCAGGATCTAATCGGAGCGGAATACCATATTCATCTGCCGCTGTACTTGCGTGATAAGCCACACCATAAATCTCGATCAGAAATTGAAAAGCAAACGCTCTAAAAAAATGGGCTTCTCCAGAGATCCTCTGAAAGCGATTGTCGTTATTGTTTGCAGTGCTATTAGAAAGTATTTCTAGGACCTGATTAGCATTGTACACCGTTTTATAAGGATTTCGCCACTGGCTCACATCTTCGTAGGGAGCGTCAGCCCATATGTAGGTATTCCTTTGATCTATATCCGGAGACGCTTCCCAAAGTTCTTTGGTCAGGAAATAGTCGTCACTACCAAGTTCACCATATAACGGGTAATTATCGTTCATCGTCGTATAATCATTCAGCAGTAAATCTGCATCGTCCAAACTTTTTGGAACAACCAATTTGATATCGGGTTTTTCATCAAGAAATTTTTCACAAGAGGTCAATCCCAACAACGACAAGAGGGCTATTAACATGAATTGTTTATTTATCATGGTTATTATAGATTAAAATTGAGGCCTAAAGAATACATTTTTGGATCTGGAATATGGATACCATATTCCGAATCTATCTTACGCTTACTTGCCTGCCAGAGCGTACCTATATTTTCAAAGTAAGTATAGAGTCTACAATTTTTAAATCCATAGCGTGCCAAAACAGGCAGCTGCAGACTTAACTGTATATCCCTTAATTTGATCTGGCTTCCGTTTTCCACCAATGCAGATGAATTTCGATATACGGTACTTGCACTTCGATCGTTAGGATACGTAAATGCAGGCACATCTGTATGTAGCTCATCACCCGGTTTTTGCCAGCGATCTCCATAATCAGCATACCCCAGTCCATTGGAGAGGAAAAAATCATTGTTAAAACTATTTCTCAGAAAAACATGTCCTAGTCGATAGCCTATATTAAACGATAGTTCAACAGTTTTATATCGTACACTATTGCGAAAACTACCAAAGTATAAAGGCACTACCGAACCCTGATTTTCAAGTTCGCTCACTTGCTGCGCGATGACCGCATAATAGTCTTTGGAAACCTGCCCATTGAGGTAAGCTCGAGGACTACCGTCCTCAGGATCCAGCCCTGCCCATTTATAAGTGAGCAAACTATACAGGTCCATTCCTTCAAAAGGTGTCGTAATACTGCTCCCTGCTCCTGCCATATACAGCGAGCTGTAATCCGAAGGATCTGTGTAAGCTTTTGCCACTTTTGTTCTATTGTAAGAGAATACAATATGATTGTCCCACTGCCAGTCGCTGGTCTGCCACGGTATACTGTGCAGGGAGATATCCCATCCTTTACCTTTCAGATTTGCATAGTTGACGCTGAGTGTAGAAAAACCGGTTGTTGGATCCAACGGCGCATTAGAAATCAGATCTTTGCTGTTTTTCAGGTAATACTCTACGCTTCCACTTAACCGATTACCTTTCAGTGTAAAATCCATACCAAAATTTAAATTAGCTACTCGCTCCCATCGCAATTTTGGATTTGGTGGAGTTGTCATCATGGCATAATTTTGACCCGTGGTGTAATGTGGTTCACTCATAATGGTGATGACAGGATAGGCTGCAATGGAATTGTTTACATTGCCATTGTATCCATAGGTGGCGCGAAATTTTAGAAACTGAAACGGTAGATTTTCAAAAACAGCTTCATTTGTTGGAATATAAGCTCCACCTACAGACCAAAATGGCTGGCCGCGGTCATTAGACTTAACACCAAACAGATTGGAAGCATCTTTCCTATAGCTACCGCTCAATATATATCTGTCCAGATAAGTATAGGAGCCGTTTGCATAGTATGAAACATAACGGTTGACCGTAGATTCGATCCTATTGCGGTCGATCAATGTATTGACCCCCTGCTTACCGTTTAACACCGGAACAGACCTTCCGTATTGCACCGATTGAAAACTTCCTGTTTCTCGGTCATATCCATAATATTGAGAGATAGAAAGATTCTTTCGAAGCTGCCGTACATCATAGCCCACTAGCATACTCAGTTCATGTCGGTCTTTCCACCGTTTGCTATATTCGGCATTTAGTCTGCCCTGATGCACATTACTGCCATAATGATTGATCAACATATAGTCTCCTAAGGGCAGATTCCACGTTACTTTTGTAGGATTCCAATTGGCATAGTAGTTCAGTTCATTTCTCATTTTATAAGATTCCATACCCCGCCAGTCTTCAATCGGATTATTGGTCCGCTGATAAGAGTACATGGCATTTAAGTTCAGTCCAAACCCAAATTGGTACCGTGCAGATAGATGAGTAAGAATTTCCTGCAATTTTTGCGTCTGCTGCGATGCATCCAGCTCTTCAATGGGATTAAACATCCAGTCCAGTAAACGACCATTAGCTACAGTATCGATGAAATCTTTATTTTTGCCGCTAAAATTGATCCGTTTAGGATGTCCATTTTCATCGACCAGTTTGAGGTAGGGATAATTGGCCAAACCAGCTCCCATAGTCTGATAAGAAACTCCATCAAAATTTTCTTTCCTTTTTGATTCTGTAAACGTAATCCCAAGATCCAGTAGCAGGTTTTTTGCAGGCTTAAACTGCGATGCAGATTTCAGCACCATCCTTTCGTACGATGATGTCACTAGACTATTTAGATTGCGGTCATATCCTGCGGAAAACACACTGTTTATTTTTTCACCACCACTTTGCAACTGGATATTATACTGCTGATTGATAGCTTTGCGGTAGATATATTTCATAAAATCATCGCGCATATCGATATTCCGAAGCTTATCCAGCTGATCATTTAAGGCTTCTTCTGTTATTAGACCATCACGTTGCTCTTTCATCATCCATAAAATAGGTTCAGGATTGGAGTTATATTTTCTGAAATTGCTATTATACTTTCCCGCATTAAACAACGATCGTTGAAGATCGATGTAGTCTGAGGTATTCATCTGAGGATAATAATATAGATCAGGTTTTTCTTTAACACTCAAGTTCGTATTAAATGACAACTGTGTTTTATCATTAAATTTTCCTCTCTTCGTCGTGATCACGATTACCCCATTGCCCGACTGTGCTCCCCAGATACTAGCCGAAGCAGCATCTTTCAGAACAGTGATATTTTCAATATCATTGGGATTGATATTATTAAAATTACCCATTCCAAACTCAGCCAGTTTTCCTTCAAATGGAATACCATCAACAACTATTAATGGCCAAATATCTTTGCTCAATGTACTGACACCTCTCACATTGATATTGAGCAGGTCACCTCTATTATCAGCAAATAATTTTGAGCTCGATATACTCGGCACTACATCTTCCAGCCTACTCACAAAATCTGTCGACACTTTTCTGTTGAAAAGCTTATTGTCGACAAACTCGAAGCTTCCGGTAGCGCGTTCTTTCGGAATCTTCTGGTATCCCGTTGATACGACTTCTACTTCTTCAAGTTTATTATCCTCAGGTATCAATTTTACCGTTATCGATACTCCTGCGGTATAATGGAGTTCTTGGGTTTTATAGCCTACGTAAGTAAACTTTATCTGTCCTTTCAGGCTCGCGACAGACAGGCTGAATGTCCCGTCTTTCTTGGTGGAGGTCCTACCCTTTTCGGCTTCGACTCGGACCGATACACCATCCAATGGTTTGTTATCTACAGCAGATACGACTGTACCTTTTAGTATATACTTTGCTTGTGCTTCGACCTTTGTCGAAGCATGCAGATCTTGCACCGTACTGACCATCGCCAATGGCAGTACAACAACGAGTAACAGCAATTTGCTGATCAGCAGGAAGCCTTCCCCTTCAGGCTTAAAGATATTCCTGAGGTAATCCCAGAGTTTTTGTTGATATAATATATGTGAGTTCATTTGTTTAGCTTTTTTAGGCATAAAGATACCTGATCCCCTTTTCGTACCGAGGGAGACTCGATCCCAAAAGTCTATTGTACCCTCGGCAGAATCGGGTTCACAGGTAGAAAATTTATTTTAATTACTTGTTTTCTTTGTTTTTTTTAGACCATCCGCCTCGCTCTCATGATCATCGTCGGTTGCTCGTCCCAGATGAGTTCTACCGACTCGCCATTTTTGGTTTTGATCGATCTGCTATCTTTGACGATCGAGAGCTGCTCAACTTTGACATCCAATTGAAAGTGATCATTCAGATCATTGCAGATCCGTTGCTGATACTGTTCTACAGCGGTATCGGCAGGCACGGTGAGTTCATAGTGGTAGATCAATTTTTCACCATAGTCACAGGATCGGCAAGGAATATATTTGGCTCGGTCGTGTCCAAACACGATAATCTGTTCTTTAGGAAAATTGGATGGCAGCCCCAAAGCAAATAGGTAGCTTTCATAGACAGCCATGCAGACCATCGTGATCCGAAGTACATCTTTGCGCGTATCGCTCACAATGGTGATATAGGGATCGATCTTTTCTGCTGACGGAACCAATAGCGAATAGTACAATTCTTTAGGTCTTTGCGCTACGATGGATAGAGGCACATGAGGTACACGACCTCTGGACCTACCTGCCGCAGGCTTTTTAGATTTTTGTTTTGGTACTGGTGTTATCATACTTGGTTTTTTAATCATCAGACCAGTATTATTACTCAAGTACGAAGACATTTCTTCCTCTCGGGATAGCGCATAGCTGTCCCCTTTGCAAGTTTTTTGCATTATTTTAAAGGTTTAAATTGGCTGCCTTAAACCCTACCCGACTGGACATAACATGGGCCTTAAGGAAACCAGATTAAAAAATTAATTAAGAAAAATGCAATTATATAGTCTTCGTCAATTGGTTATATAATGGTCTTCATCATTGCATCATGTAGTTAAAGAACAAAAACCGACTTTTAAAATATTAGTGTGTCACGATAAAATCGCAACGAACAATATTTGCTTTACTAAAAAAAAGATGGTACTTTTAAAGTGTCAAGTAAAAAAGTAGGCGTCCGATCCTCTTTTTGTTGGAGCATATAATGGTGTACCAATAAAATAAAAGTCGGAAACATAATCCATCATAGTATGGGAATAAGCTAGTTTTAACCTAATTAGGACGTCATTTATAATATTAAGTATGGTTGCGACCCAATGCTTGTACTAAAACGCGCCTCTTTAGATTTGGAACAAAATCCCCTATCCTATTTTGTAATTATGTTTTATGTAACGCCTCACTCTGGCGCAAAGAATGTGTTCTTTTTTAAATTGGAATTGACGAACCGTTGACGCTGATCCTGGATCTGGTCTGTGGTGGCCCTTTTGGTGGTTACTTTTCGTTTTATCATAATTGTTTTTGGTTATGAAAAACGATGTGCACTCTGGAAGCTTGAGAAAAGTCGAATTGGTTGAAAAACCAATAAGATGAACCATCCTGCTCCTTGCCCAGGAAACCGCTAAGAAACCTGTCATCAAGTCTACACGAGACCTGAATCTTGAACGCAAGAAGACTAACAGACGGCTCACCCTACTGGTAATATATCGTAAAGATAGCATTTCCAGTAGAAAATGGCGAACCGCAGTCCTCTCGTGTTCATTTAGCGGTTTTCAGACGAGAGTAACATCGTTGTTGGCATAACTAAAGTTATGCCCTACGTGTCGCTTTTTTAATAACTAAAACAAATATAGCTAATAATATTTAATTGTCCGCTATAGCGGACAATATTTTTTTCATTTTTTATAATAAAATAATGGCGAGAGGTAAAGACGAACATCAGGAACATCTAGAAAATGACCTATTGAGTTTTATTTATGTGGAATTTATTGCGCCAATTAAAATTAACGGCATTAAACCGACTATACGGCAGTATGAAGAAATTACCTCAATTGGTAGAACGACAATTGAAAAATTGATAAAGAGTCAAGGATACGATGTACCAATTTCAACCATTTCCAAAATTTGCCAATACGCAAATATATCTCTGCTAGAGTTTTTTTCAAAGTTTGAAGAATACAAAAAAAGGAAGGAAGGAAAATTGAAAAATAATTAGATAAATACTAAATCAGAATGATTATGGCTGAAAAAGAGGAATCTATTAATGAACTAAATAAAAATATGTGCAAGTTCATCCAACAGAATTACTTTGACCCATTTAAAATTGACGGAGTAGAAACTAGTCAAAACAAATATGCAGAAGAATGTGACTTATCATCCTCTACTATTTCAAAAATTGGGAATCCAAAAGGTTATAATATTTAAATATCAACACTTCACAAATTAACAAGATTCCAAAAAATTGATTTAGATAAATTCTTTACAGAATTTATAATTCAATTTCCTCAGCATAGAGCGAAATTATAAATAAAAATTTTTAAACACATCACTTGCAGTAATAAACTAAAATATAACACGCGAGCATACAACTCTAAAATATAGAATTTCCAATATTTTAAGCAATCATTTCAATCCATGAATAACGAAGAGAAATTTATAGCTAAAAGTAAGATGTTTCGACTCCATTTTCAGCTTAGTGAAGATGAAATAGATCTGCTATTGCTAGGTAAAAACGTGGTATATAAGGGAGTTGAATCAAATGATCGTGAATTGATATTACAATTGATAGAAGCATATCCCTTGATCTACGGGTTAGATCATGACAAATTTCAAAAAGATGAAACGACATATCCATTATGGGATGATCTGCCAGAAGCAACAAAAAAGTTAATTGAAGACAGACCCTATACTGCTGCGGATAATGTTGGAGAAGCTGGTCTGACAAATATCGCCAGTTATGTAATTCTAGCTATTAAACATTTAGGGACAGGAACAATATTTTCAGAATCAGAACTCACCAGATGTCTCCCCTCTCCATTAAATCAAGGGATCACAATTTACCAAGTTAGTGGAATGCTGAAAGGTGCATTTAAGAAATTAAGGAAATCAAGAAAATTTAAGAATGAGAAGGGTGAAGAAGTTAATGATGCCCTTTACCTTATTCACAAACCAATGGACGAACGCTTAGTAGGAAAGGCTAGAAGGAAGTTAGAAGTAGATTGATGTATAAAATGAAATCAAGATCTATAATAGAGTAAAGGTAGAGTTAAAAGTTAATTAAATGATGAATAGAATAAATTCGAATACACTGGGTATATCCATATCGATAATAATTGCAGCAAGCTTTTTTATCCTTAATAAAGCAAACGCACAAAGCAGAGATACGATTTATTATAATGCCAAATGGGAAAAGACGGATCGTGAAAACAAGCATTTCTACCGTGTCATATATCGTGAGGTAAAGAAGAAACCAATACACGTGCAGGATTACTATCCAAATGGAATCATGCAGATGGATGGCTGGTACAGCACGCTAGAACCCGAAACGAGAGATGGAGAATTTACTTGGTGGGATGAAAAAGGTAAAAAAAATCGCTGGATGGTATTTGAAGAAAATGAGCCTACCAAAATAACTGAGTGGGATAGCGATGGTAAGATAACCCGTCAGCAGGAAAAGGTAAATACGGTTTCTTATAAAAATGGAGAACGTGTATCCGAGCCTAGGGCGCTAGAAAAAGCGCCGGTTTTCAACCGAGGTAAATCAACCTTCTCGGAATATGTAAGTGAATACCTCATCTATCCTGATGAAGCCCAGGGCAGCAGAGGAAAAGTAATAGTAAGATTTGTGGTAGACAAAACCGGTAGAGTGAAAGATGCTAAAGTGGTCCAAAGCGTGAATGCCATCCTGGACGATGCAGCTCTTAACTTTATAAAATCCTTGCCCCGATGGACACCAGGTGTGCAAGAAGGAAAAAACATAGATATCACCATGGAGTTGCCCATGAATTTTAATCCCTAAAGAAGTTTAGTACATAGCGCTCAAAACTGTAATACAATTACAAGCAATAATTGTAATGAAAAATATTTTATTAACTATCATCCCCTTAGCTCTGTTATTAATGGTAAAGCCATTGTCAACCCATGCCAAGGAAATCTCGTGTGATGAGTTGCAAAAAATACAAATCAGCGACTCGAATCGGGAGACTATTCTAAAGAAATACCAACGTGCTATTTACAAGTGTGCAGGAATCACCTATGCCGACAGTATTGAATTTATTCCAATAGCGCTAAGCACTATCGCTAAACATGGTCCTACCAAGAATGTGCAATCAAAAGCTATCGGCCATATGTCACTCAAATAATCATGTATGCTAAATTTTATAAAACTATTTAAAGTGAAAAAATTAACACTGCTTTTATTCCTGCTGTCAATTACAACTATTGTCTTTGGACAGGACTTTACAGAAAATACAAAGATTGTTACTACATCAGGAATTGGACTAGGATCGGTTATCGCTGTTGTAGCCTCATGGGATCGCAATAAATCAATCCTATGGGCCATTTTACATGGTATCTTAAGCTGGTTCTATGTGATTTATTTTGCTTTAAGTAGATAATTAAGAATTATAATATGAAAATAAATTTTGATGAAATCTGGGAGAAAGCAATAAAGCAGTTGGAAGGAACAACTATACTTACTCTAGACTATAAAAAACCTAATAAAATATTAAAAGTTACAGAGACCACGTTAACTAGAGATACAGGAAATAACTCTGATTCTCCGCCAATTCCGAAGGATGCCTTTAAAAGTATCTACAAGCAAATTATGGAAAAAGGAACTATTTCTAGACTGGAAATAAACAATCGATATCCAAAACGATTCTCTTCTATACTTTGTGCTGTTTTAGCAAAGTGTCCAAATATAGGAGTTGAATTAAATCCCATAAGATTGTTTAAAAAATAAAAATTAGATAAGGCTTAAACATTATTAAACATATTACTTTTTATGAAGCATTCACAGATTACATCTAAAACTTCCTCCCGTTCTAGTAACCAAAGGATATCAATTAATAAATATGAAACACCAATTTTCCTTACTGGACTTTCCAAAATTGAAGTGTCTAATAGATTTTCCTAAAGTGAATAATTAATAACATTTACTTTTTTATTACTTCTTTCTGCAAGTTATTGACCAAAGTTACCCGACCATACTGAATAATATATAATTAGAAACCCACGTAAATTTTAAAAAACATGACATTAAAAGAGATATCAAATGAATTTAAAGATATAAGCTTTGACGAATTAAAAAGAAAGTACACTTCAAATTTTAATGCGGTTTTTGAAAAACAAAAATTATGGTTATGTCCTGTTGAAGAAAAAGTACATTATTTCGGAATTGAAGGTTTAGAAAATATCATAAATGACGTCATTGTAAAATTAAAAGATAAAGGATATAAATTCACAAAAGATGACCTTATACCACTGGGAGATTTCACTAAAAATATAAATACTATAACTAAAATTGGAAATTTTTTAAATAATTTCAGACAAGGCAAGAAATTGAAAGATGGAAGTACTCTAGATTTACCTACTCTATTTAATCAGATCAAATCAAGTGATAATCTAGCATCACTTCTAAAAGTTCACGGGTCTAAACTTCATGATCATATTGATAATCTGTATTCAGTAGTTAAGCACTGCCAGAACCCAGATGAATATTTAATTAACTATAAATTTTGGAAAAATATAGCATATAATATTTTAGATATTGAGCAAAATTATGATAGTCTTTGCGCGTTTTATCGCAAGTTTCCAAAAGAGCAAAGACATATTAATTTCGGTACTTACATCGGTACAATTGCAAGTGAAATTGTTACTAAATTCAATGATAACCATTTAGATTTTGATTCAAACAGTAAAGAATACAATCGTCTGCAAAAGTTACTTCATATACCTGAATATCAAAATTTGATAAAAAATCACAATACCTTTAGGGATACATTATTATCCGAATTTGAAATTTGGTTAGGCAATTCATACTTAACTAGAGATGAAGAAGCATTGACGGAAAAATCTATTTTGAATTATGTAGGTGGAATTAAAACGGTCGATAATGATATCAAAAAAATCGGTATATCATCAAATGGACTACTCACAAAAACGAACATCTCGAATATAAAAAATCTACTTGCTGAATATAGAAAATCCAAAGAATTTCAGGATAAAAATAAAACGGGAAAAAGTATGTACAGTAATTCCATAACTTTATTTGAAGAATTTATGGAAAAAAGAGAAAAAATCCCTACTAATAACATAACCTTAAACACAATTCTTTATGGTCCTCCAGGAACCGGAAAAACGTACCATACTATAAATAAAGCCTTAGAAGCTCTTGGAGAACCAATCTTAGATTTACAAAGAAGGGACATAAAAAAGAAATATGATGAATTTGTAAAAGAAGGAAGAATTGTGTTCACCACATTTCACCAAAGTTTATCATATGAAGACTTTATAGAGGGCATTAAACCTAAAGCCCCTATTAGCGAAAATTCACCTATACAGTATGAGGTTAAAGATGGGATCTTTAAATTGATAGCGAATAAAGCAAGTCAGACAAATCATAAATTAATTCAATTTGAGAATGAAAAAGTTGAGTTGACCAGAAACGTATTTCGGGAATTGTATAAAAGTTTAAGTGATTCATTACCCAAAGTTGCAGAAGAATCCAGCAATGTAATTCTAGAAACGAAGGAAAAAAATCAGTTTGGCCTATATCAAAATAGCGTAGGTTCGATTAGCATCAAACCTGTAAAAGGAAAAACGACAATGAGCGTAGCTCTTAATCAACTTGAAGCAGTTTTATTTGATAACAAAGCACCTACCTACTCTTCTTATGAGCAGCCTGTAATTAATAAAATATTAGAAAGTCATCACGTCTCTTCTGAAGAATTAAATAATACTAACCAAAATTATGTCATTATAATTGATGAAATAAATAGAGGAAATGTATCTCAGATATTTGGTGAATTAATAACACTTATCGAAACAGATAAGCGAATCAAAGTTGGTCATAATACCAGTAAAAATGTAGAGGCACTGGAAGTAACACTACCATATAGTCAAAATAAATTCTCTGTACCAGACAATCTGTTTATTATTGGTACTATGAACACTTCTGATCGTAGTGTGGAAGCATTAGACTCTGCACTTCGCAGAAGATTTAGCTTTGAAGAAATGAGACCGAAATCTGATGAAATAGCTAATATAAGAACATCAAAAGGTCTTCAGGAAAAAATAGGAGATGTAGACTTAGGTATTCTATTAAGCACTATAAATAATAGAATTGAACAATTATTAGATCGAGATCATGCAATTGGTCATAGTTATTTTTTAGACTGTGAAAATCTCAAGGATTTAAAAGAAACATTCTACCGAAATATTATTCCCCTTCTGCAAGAGTATTTCTTTGGCGATTATGCAAAAATAGGATTGGTTTTAGGTAACGGTTTTGTTCGTGTAAAAAAAGGAGCAGACGTAATTTTTGCATCTTTCCAGTATGAAAATTTAGAAAGCTATACTGAAAGAAAAATTTACGAAATACTGGATTATAGGGATATGGTAGCCCTCAAGATTACTTATAAAGGTCAAGAGAAAAACATAACGTTTGAACAGGCTATATCTCTATTACTCAATCAGGAACTAGATCTAAAATAAAAAAGATGTATACAGTCTTCGAACATGAAGCCCTTTATTTAAATCGTGGTGACCAGAAATTAGACCCTGAGCAACTAAGATTGCTTCAGAATACGTATAAAGAGAAGAATTTCCCGTATTACAAACTCATACATAATGGAGTCAGATTCTGTGAATACGTCGGTATAATAAAGGTAGGTAATTTAACAATAGAGGTATTACCTAAAGCTGATCGTATTAATGACGCTAAACATTGGAGAGGTATTCTTATTGATATGATGAAATCAATCGGTCTAATCAATCCAGATGCACCATCGTATGCCAATCTAAATATTAAGAGCTCTTCAGTTCTAGAAATGTATTTCGAGCTGTTTATAAGTGAAATAGAAAAGCTTAAGAACAAAGGCCTGATAAAAAAATACCGTAAGAAGGAAGTAAATAGCAATACCCTCAAAGGGAAAATATTAATAGGAAAACAGATTACAAAAAACTGTGTGCACCAAGAGCGATTCTATGTAAACCAAACAGTTTATGACAACCAACATGTACTACATCAGATCCTATATAAAGCATTATCTACAATAATTAAAGTAGGAACAGCTACACATCTTACTTCCAGATACAATAATGCCTTATTAGACTTTCCTGAGCAATCTGATATAAGAATCATTGAATCACTATTTGAAAGAATCATATACGATCGAAAATCTCAAGACTATAAAACTGCGATTGATATTGCTAAAATGATCTTACTGAACTATCACCCAGACTTAAATAATGGCCCGTCAAATGTTTTGGCTCTTATGTTTAACATGAATACGCTTTGGGAAAAATTCGTTCTTAAAAGTCTTCAAAAATTTGCTATAGACTATACAATTTCTGGACAGGTATCAAAGGACTTTTGGAAACCAGAAATAGGATATGCAAAAACTATTAGGCCTGACATTGTTCTCACTCAAAATGGAGAAGTCAAAGCAGTATTTGATACAAAATGGAAAAACATCCGTGATTCGAATCCTTCTGATGATGATCTTCGTCAGCTTTATGCATACAGCAGATATCATTCAAACTGTCCTTCATATTTAATATATCCAAATGATATAACAACTGTTAACCATGGACGCTATCAGCAGGCTTTTTTGAATGAAAGTGAAACTCCTGGTGGAATCATTAAACTGAAGGTATTCAGTGGTAAAAAAGTTGGAATGGAGATATTATGTAAGGAAATATTAGAAAATACAGAATAGGGGAAACCGTAAAATACAAAAACAAAATTAAGACACTTTTGTGAAGTTTTATAAAAAAGTCCAAAAATAAACATAATTAATAATTATTCGATCAATAGGTTATTCTATAATAAATTAAGATGAGTAAATTACAGATAGATTTATATATATGCTACAATTAAAAGAAATCTCCAAAAAGGAATTTTTAAATTTCTATACACCTATTTTGAAAAGTTATAGCGAAACATTTAAACAAAAGATAAAAACAGATGAAGCCTTAGCTTATTTGATATTTAAGAATGACAATGAAACTACGATTAAACATATATTAACTTTAATATTTAATGCAAAAGATAAGTACGTGAAATCATTCCTACTTAGAATGCTTGGTGTCAGAGAATTAATACACTGTAGAGACAACAATCATTCCCTAGATATAATAGAGGTTTGGAAATATATATCTAACTCTATAAAGGAAATTCCTAATACGTATACAATATCATCTATAGGTTCTCAAGGATTTCTATCTATTCCACTATATAAGTCAGACGAAACGCTAGAGAAATTCGATTTTTTAAGATTGCATATATGGGATGATTCACTAAACGTGTATTTAGATCTAAAGAAATGTGATGATTTCTCTATTCACTCTCATACTTTCCACGCCAAGAGCTGGATAATAACAGGAAGTGTAATTAATGACCTATATGAGTACAAAGTGGATTCGAAAAATTCTAACCATTCATTCTTTAAGGTATTGTATAACAACTCTTTAAATGAAACAAATCAACACACATCTAAAGCTATAAATGAAAACAAAAATATTAAATTATCATTAGTTAAACATGAAGTGCATTATAGCAAAGGATTTTATGAAATTAAAGCAAGCAAACTCCACAAATCTGGCCATCTAAACTCACCGGATTGCTCTGCTACATTCTTTTCATTTACTGGTAAAGATGGCTTAGGCAAATCGTTTGTAATAGGTCCAAAAGACATTCAAGAATCTGAAGTCAACAGAAAAACTATCATTGACCCAACCAATTTAATTGCTAAAATTGACCAACAATTAATAAATGAAAAGTAAAAAAGAACTGATGATACTAGACTGGACCAGAAAAATACATCAACTAGAATATGCACACTGTTTTGAATCGCTTATGTATACACGAATAAACACGTATTTAAGTATTTTTACCTTAGTTATAACAACACTTGTTGCTTCATCCTATCAATTTCCAAAAATTTCAGTAGAAGAGTATAATAAGTTATTCTTCATCTTTAAACAAGAATATTTTGTTTCAATATTTTCAACAATTGCTGCGTTATCTACTGCCATATTAACTTTTCTCAGACCAAGTGAGAAATCAGAAGAACATAGAAAAATTGGTTTAGAGTATGAAAAATTAAGACATGAACTTGAAAAACTGTTTTCTTACAATTTAACAGAAAGTTCGATAGAATTTAATGTTAATCAGATCAAAGAAAAGTGGGATTCATTGAGCACAAAACACGTTACACAATGTAATTACAATAAATCTAGAAAATTTGTAAAAAAATTTGGATACCCTACACCAATGAGTTTTATTATATAATTATGGCGATAAGATATTTAATAACATTTCCAGACAGGCTATTTAATAGAACTAATATAAATATTTATGTATTGCATAAATATTTATATTAGTTCAAAAGAATTTTTTAATTGAATTTGACAGGTTTAAATTTACTATTTACTGTAGCTTTTCTTGATTTATTAATCAGAACCATCCGTAATTTTACTGATGAGAATTTTGAGCCAGGAGACTTCGTTCAAAAAATAAATGAGAATTTGATATAATAATAAATATTCTAATCTTACTCGCCTGGGTTGCAGTTTATAGGATGCTGTACTCAAAGCTTTGACTATTTCATTCTACCTTAACATTCCAAAGTTACTGACTCATTTTCTTTTACCATCTTGAACAAGAAAGGTTTTAACGTAATTATTGTATAATTAACATAATTTTAAAATAATGTTAATTTGTAGCCATATTAATATTGAATTTCTAATTGACCTGTATTAATGGTTGTGTTTTGTAAGCTATCGCAGATATATTCATTTATACAATTAGCAATAAACTCACCTAACTTTACTGGTACAGCATTTCCGATTATTTGCTCTAAATTAGTTTTTGTACCCACAAGTTTAAAATTCTCTGGAAATGTTTGAATTAAACTTCGTTCTTTAGTTGTTAGCGCTCGTAGATCTGAATTTATCTCGACAGGATCTCCTTCGTGTTTTTTATAACCTTTAGGAATAGGTCTATTTACTCCACGAATTGTTGGACTTGGTTCATGTATACTAAATACTCCTCTACGAGCATAACTTCTTGGATGCCTGTAATAATAATCTAATCCTAAAGAATTACCAAAATAATCATATAGAGTCATAGATTTCGATGATTGATTTTTCGATAAATAAGCATTAAGAAAATTATCAGATGAATTCAAATGACCTATTAAAAAAAAACGTTTTCTAGCTTGAGGCACACCGCATAAACTAGCATCTAAAATTTGATATGATATTCCGTAACCTGATTTTTTAAATATCGCAATAGCCTCTTTTAATATTCTACTTTTAGTTATTCGTCCAACATTTTCCATTACAAACCACTCAGGTTTAGTATCCGAAATAATCTCTGCAAAAGAAAGGGTTAAATCTGCACGCCCTAATGATTCATCTCTTTTACCAGCACTTGAAAAATCTTGACAGGGTGGTCCACCTATGATCATAGTTGGGCTTAGTTTTTTTATAAACTCTCTTACTTCTTCTGTACCTAAGTCAGTATCATATATTGGATGATCAAAGTTTTCTTGATAGACTCTAATTGCTGGCTCCCATTTATCAAATGCAGCTAATATCTTAAATCCTGCATTTTGAAACCCCAAAGACATCCCTCCACATCCTGAAAATAAATCTACTATATTCATGTTAATTAAATAATTCTGGTGAGTTAAAAATTATTGCATCAAATCGTCTTTCAGGACTTAATAAATTTTGCCCTCCACCTAATATAATATTCTTTATATCTTCTCTCGTAATACGAGGAGTAATTAATTCTGGACAAGACATATATCTGTGAGTAATTCTACCACTAACAGCAAATGCTTTATCATTTTTTGTATTAAAAGATAACTCATCAATAATTTTTGAGTGATTAATTTGACCATTCTTAGCGAAATCAAATAACATCTTAAACAGCCAAATAATCGTTCTGACTTGTCTCGTTATTTTTGTAGCTCCAGATGAAAGCTCTCCTCTAGCAACATCTACAAAAAGTTGACAAAATGCAAAATTCGACCATACAAATACATCTAAACAATTATCTGTAAGTTTAGGTGATTTTCCATTAGTCTTCCAAATAGGTTGCATTACAAGGGGTTTCTGTTTATCTAATATAGATAACACTATTGAATCTAAAGTTAAGATCATGCTTGGAATATAACTCCATATTTGAACTCCATTTGTCCAATCAAGTATATTATCAAATTTTTTATCAAACAAAAAACTCAGTTCTACATGATTATTTTTAAAATTTTCTACAATACTACATGCTAAATATACGATTGTATCAGGTCTAATGACAATTTCACAACCATAATATTCTTCACTAAGAAGACATGTTGAATTATCTGGAAGAGCCGTTAATTTAATTTCTATTGGAGTTAAACTCTGTCCACTATCCCTCATTTGAGAAACTAAATCAACCCTTGGTAAACTTCCTATTACTAACTGTTGATATGGAGTAAATTGGGTCTCAAATGAATAAAATAAATTATCTGACATAGGATTAATACCTAATAATTTTTCAGTTGATATTTTACCATGTTGAACTTTTAAATCTGCGTCCAAAAACATATATATATTACTTAACCCCTTACTTGCCAAAAAATTAGACAAACTTGCCGGAAAAGACGAATTAAATTGGTTTTTTCCCCAAGTTTCAGTTTGTCCAAAATCTCTATTTGAATATTTTATTCCAAATAGACCGGGTTTTTCTTTATCCATAGAATTCAATTAAAAGAATCATTTACAAAATTACATAAAAAGAGTTGTAATCTAGCTTAAGAGAGCGGCAATAATTCTTATGCTACAAAAATATTGAGTTTTTTCTTTACAAATATGAATGTTTAAAGTACCAAAATTGGACTTCAAACACTAACCTTAGATAAAGTAAACAAATATGTCAAAATCAAATATACAATAAATATAGTCTTACATTTTTCATTATTAAAAAGCTTTTTGGACATGCTAACTAAGTCGACAATATAAGTTAAGAACAATAAATATCTAAATTTTAAAATAATAATCTAACTCCATAAAAACACGATCGTACATTTAAAAAACATGCTTTGCAGTTAAGCAAAGACAGAAAAAATATTTCAGAGCTTGCAAGTAATCTAGGTATCAATCACACAATTTATATAAATGGTAATTTGACGTAGATTCATTAGCAAGAACGTATAAGTGTTTTAGATAAATAACTTAAATATTCAGAACTGAGATATTAAAAAGGGCCATTGGTTTCTTTTATTCATAATTGCCTATTTTTAACTGTATACATGATTGCTTTGCAGTACAAAGAGATATCAATAATATGTAAATTCATCAACAAATATATCCGATTGAAAATATGTGTAAGATTATTAGAATTCGTTCTAAAATCTACAATTCATGGAAAGTTGGCTATAAACATACTAATAGTTCTAGAGTTGATAATATTACTGAGAAACAAAACCCATTTACTTAAGAAAAAGTAACCATATGGAAGTCCCAGAGTAGTTTCTGAGTTAAAAGGAAGTGGGATAAATTACAGTTGTTAAGTAGATGAAAAATATGGGTTTTATAATAAACTCTATAAGAAGTTTAAAATAACAACAGGTTCAAAACATTCACATAAAATAATGGCCAATGTATTAAATCGCGAATTCACAACTTCGGAATCCTCAAAAGTTTGGATATCTGACATGACGGTATATTCACATGAAGAAGGATTTCTATATTAACAACTATTCTTCATTTATACGACCGCAAATGTATTGGATGAAGTATAAGTGATGGTATTACAACAGAATAGATTTTCTTGGCAATTTAAAAAATGACTATTAAGCACCTAAAATTATCTCTTGACCTGATTATTCATTCAGATGACATTGAAATTTCAAAATTTAATCATCCTGGTTATGTGTTTATATTATTTTAGCTGTCTTTTTTCGTGAAATACCCATTTTTTATTTAGAAAATCTGCTAAGTATATCGCATAATTTAATCAAAAAAGTATTTTTTAATTTTCGTTACTTGTTAAATTGTTTTCTAACCGATTTCACCCTGAACTAACAACTTCTTAAACATTCCAATCACTTTCAAATCCAATAACTCCTCATCTCGCAACACAATAGGCTGATAAGATGTATCGGTAGATTTCGGCAAAAGCATAATCTCTTGGTGCTCCCATCCCTCTTCACTGATGGTTTTCTTGCTACTATATTCTTTAATGGTGTAGCTTGCTCCGAACTCGCTATCAATAAAATCATTGGACTCAACTAAACAGATCAATCCATTGCGAGAACCGCCTTGATATTTCTCGAAAAGACATATTGCGCCATTAGGGATAATTTTGTTCATAGACTCCCCCACTACTTTACATGCAAAATATTTAGCTGGATCTACTGTGATTTCATTTACCTGAATATAACGAGTATGTTCTGCCTGTTGGAGCTCAGAGAAACTCCCTGCTGCGACCTCAAGATCATAGTATGGAACTGTATTTTCAGTTGGGGTATCGGTGATGCGATATGCTGTTTCACTTTTATCTGATATTGACTGTCTTTTTATATACTGCGCTAGATACTTTCTTAGATTGTCATTACAGACGTACACATAACTTCCCTGAATACCTCGAAACAAGATGGTACGATAAATATTGAGGATATAATTTTTAAGAACTAATGGATCATGAATAGAGTTCTTACCATTTTTATCTTTATATCGATCTTTATATACAACAAAAGCATTCGTATCAAAATCATAATCCAATTCTGGGCCGATAATAAGACCGGTATAGTTGAGATCATAGCCTTGTGTGGTATGTATACAGCCGACTTCATGAATAGCATTCGCCGAATTAACCCAATCAACATCAGTACTGTTCCAACGGAGCGCAGTATCACCAATAACGATGTCGTGAAGCGACTTATCTTTCTTGGAGATCCAATCCCAGGCAAAACCTGCTACCATACGACACAAGTCTTCAGAATCATCCTTACGCTTAATCTCCTTAACCATCGCATCCAGATCATCGAATAACTGAAAATCATAATGTACGCTTTCAAAAGGTTTTGGCGAAAGTGCAATGTTATCTGAGAAGAGCTGATGTACGAACTCCATATAATGTGCACCTCCCTTTACTCGAAACTGAGAGCGTAACCGTTCAATCCGTGTACTTTCTAATTCCTGCAAATCGAGAAAACGCTGCTTATCTGCATCCGACGGTTTGACAGACTGGAACTCGTCATAAAAAATAATGGATTTATCGGATTGCAACTGCACCCAATCTAACTCCGTACAGGTTAATTCATCTAAACCCAGGTGCTGTGATACTTTACGAAATGTACCATAATAAGCAGCAAGATTTTTCCATTGGCGTAAGCGATGGCCTTCATCTACGATCAAGAGATCATATTTCTGTTTAGCCACTTCAGCTGGTCCAATGACCATCTTTGGTGATAATCCTTTAATGTTTTTGAAGACCTTGCTGATAGTTTTACGAAATGACTGCATTGGAATAACGAGAGCCATTTCCAAGTCACCATATTTTTGACGGACAGCTTCCACCAAATTAAATAGCTCCTCATCTGACTCGTCAAAATCTGCTTTATTGAAATCCTGTAAATCGGTCTTCAATAATTTAAAAAGAAATATAGCCAGGATAGACTTGCCTGTTCCTGCTCCACCGTGAATCAAGCTAACCTTTGCACGATCATCAAGCAAACATCTAAGAATCATCTTTAATCCATTTGTCTGTTCTCGCGATAAGCTTTTGTAGGGAGAATACTTAAAAAGATCTGAATTATCTATATGCTCAAGTGAATGACGAGCTATACCCATTTGCCTTAATTCTGACCAGATATCACGAAAAAGTTCCCAGTAAACTTCTTTCTGTTGATAGAATTTATGGTTGGAGATCCCAAGATTACCATTTTGTAAATCGAATTGCCCATCGGCAGCGATGTAGCGAATCAAATTGGATTCGATATCTAAGGTCGCAGATTTATTGAACAATTCACTCCGAATAAGCGATACAGACTGTAACTGTTGTTTCCTCGCAGATTTAAGATGTGCTTTGAAGCGAGTAACCATATCAGTGGTTTCACCTACATAAGCTTCCTTTTTATCTTGAAGAAAATAGACAATAGGCCATGAAAGATAATCACGCTGCTTTTGCAATAAAGTAAGTTCCAATTGCGAATCAAATGGATATGGAATAATCTGGAAAGGTTTGATCATTATAATTCGTTATACTTCTTGGCCGTTCCTTTTGCTTTCTCTACCGGGTATTTTTCATTATTAAGTTTCATCTTTTCCTCAACAATCTCTTTTATATCCAAACCATGCTTATCGGCAAGCAATAAAGCATACATCAAAACATCTGCTAGTTCCTTTTTGAGTTTATCAGGATCAGCATCTTCATTGCCTTTCCACAAGAAAAGCTCCAGAAGTTCGGATGCTTCAATACTCAATGCTAAAGCTAGATCTTTGGAATTGTGAAATTGCTCCCAATCTCGGGCATCTCTAAACTGACGGATCTGCTCTAATAATTGTTGAATGTCGGACATGATAAAATCTTTTAACTACTGTTGGGTACTACCCAAATATCTGAAATATTGTTTGAAATACAATTAGGGAAAGGGATTAATCTGCGAAACTTAACAATCTTGTTCTACGTGGCGAATATGCTATTTATCACTATTAGCCTTTTTTAAACACTTCACTCCTATGCCATGCCAGATTTTCTGGTGCTGGATAGTATTGCTCAGATTTTGGCAATATAAGTTTGCTTCCTTCCAATTTTTGAAGACTATACGGATGCTCCCCAAGCTCGCGTATATGATTTGAAACCAAAATACGATAGTCTTGATCTACGGAAACCAAGCCACGATCAAAAGCCCTATGCAAATTGGGACATAATGCAAGTCCATTGGTGACCTTGTCATGGTGCGAAATAGAAAAAGGTACGATATGACAAGCATCGATAAAATTGTGATTGTACGTAGACCGCAGCTGCATACCTGTCATCGCACAGGTATCCTGATACAACTGGGGGATATATCTTTTGAAAAGGTGTGATCGTATAAACACATCTTCTTCTGTATGAATCACCATATGTTTATACTTGACTTCGGGATCATTGAGTACCAAAGCCTGCAGATCGTGATAATACCCATCTCCGATTTGTTTATGCTCGTAATAATATTGAAGTTGGTTAGGGAAATAATTCGCCAAAATAGAATTTCGGATTAATTTCCTATTTTCAAGCGATTGCAATAATGCGTATAATTGAGGTGAAAGACTTCCGTAAGCAACGATGGATGCTAATGTACTAACACTTTTGATATGAGCTTGCATAGGAGCTCCATGGTGAGTATGGATAAACCAAAAAGACTGTCCATCGACCTGATCGCTCTGCAGATAATAAAATGGCTGAGTAAAATCGGGCTGATGTGCTGTAGTAACCAACAGCCGCCAATTCTCCTGAAAAAGACCTGCGAGATCTGCATTGACAAGAAAATGATTGTCATTATCCAGGCCTTTTTCTATTAACTCAATCAGAGTTAATAGAAAAACTGGTTTATGAGGTGCTTTACCATATTTGGTAATCCCTTGTTTTAATCTTGCCAATGCTTTTAGATATAGGCTCAGATTGCTCATGTAGGTCAAAGATAGGAAATGCAAAGTAAAATATTGAGAGAGTTTCATTACCTATAAACACGATGCTAAAAGTAACCTGTGCTATAATTGAACATAACAATAAAGTGTTGATTTGTCAACATTCTGCGACGATGAAGCACCTCTTTAAATGGGTGCATATTGTCATATCGGTGATACGACAATATGACTTTCGGTAATACCTAGTTGTGATTAAATGGCTTCATTCGGATCTCCAAACAAAAATCCAACGATAACCAGAAGCTAAAATAGCCCTCCTGCTATAAACAAGATTAATTGTTTACTGGAAAAGATGACTGGTACTCACTGTTGAAGCTGCTATCTTGGAGTTTTGCAAAATTGGAAGCTTTAACAATGGGTATAAACACAAAAATCCATAAAATGGAAATAAAGCTATACGGATCTGGAAATCTGGTCACAATATTGCAAAAAGCCACTATAATTAGAATTACTGTCGGATTATAATTTTTGCTATATCCGAAAGATCTGGCATAATCTAGTACTCTGCTAGCAAGTGAATAAAGATAAGTGAAAATATTGCACGTACAGGCGGATAAATATCCAGATACTCTTTATCTCGAAAAAAATGCCACTCTTTATACATTTTTATAAAGAGTAAATATGTGCAATATTTAGGATGATGGAGTGAGAAATATTAAATTTGAGGAATAATAATACGAAAAGTATCCTAATTTAAATTAGCTAAGAAAAACAATACCGCCAATGAGTTTAATATTATTTTATATCATATTTGCTGCGATCCTGATACTATTCATCGCCGGAACAGCTTATATCGGATATTGGACTCTTAAAAAGATTGGATATAAAAAAGCTGGTACAATCATCGCTGTCATAGTGACAACGTCTCTTTTAATGCTTACTTTATCATTCGTGTTCGAAGATGAATTATTCACAAAATCTGATGCTGAAAAATTTTTACTACAACAGAATATAAAATTGGAAGATGATTATAAAATATTAAATAATAAAACTAGCGGTTGGAACGATCTTGTAACCACATTTGAATTAGATATATCAGAAAGTGATAAAACTGCTATTATTAATACAATCAAATCTGCAGATGATTATAAATTGGAAATAACTGATGAAATAGATCTACCACAATTGGCACGTGAAAGATATAGAGGTGATACGCTGAGAGCAAATTATGAAAGCCTCGACTACTTTATTTCATCCATATATTATCCTAATGGGCCAGGTATCAAACCTACTTATAGAACGATCAAGATAGATAAATATAAGCATATACTTTTTTTTGAAGAAGTCCTGGATTAAAAATGAAAAGGCAATATATCCTCCTAAAAAGATCTTGGTAGATCTGATACGACTGATCTCTATCGATCTCGATTGTCTACGCAGTCCGTAGACAATTGAGATATTAATGCTGCCATGTAATTTGCGAGTTTGACCCCGGCAGTATGGATATTATTTTAATGACTGAGAGGCTGCTAAATACTCCAGATGCTGTTTATGTCTAAAATCTACTTAGCATATTCATAAATTAGGCAACAAAGCTAATAAGATACGCTTCATAGCTTAAACGCTATAAACATTTTTATCCTTTGATATTTTCAAATAATAATTATAGTCTTTGGGGGCAAAACCTCCTTCAATTGCATTCTTACCCAACCCTTGTTTTGGTTTAGTAAAAATATCGGCTGGAGGTAAACTACTTTCTTCTAATCGCAAATCCATATATCCACCAAATACTGATACTCCGCTAAAAATGCGCATACAACTGACCATCGGTCCTTTATAATAATGACCATTAGATAAATCTAAAACCCCTCGAATTAAAATACCCCCATAACCAAAATCATTGTCTAGAGCGATATCGAATTCGGAATAATGAAAAAACAATTGCCCTGGTTGCAACTTACCCGTATGATTTCGAACGTAAGTGCTCTTATCTTGATGATCTTTACTGTCATTCCAATAATACTCGATTTCGGTAAAGCGATAGCTCTTTTCGTTTACAATTAACAAAAAATGGTTGAGCAGCAGCTCCGCAATTTTTGGGAATGTATTTTCATGAAAATAATTTTTCTTTAAAAGTTCCTGTAGGTTGTACATTGGTAGTCCTTTTTATTATTAAATCATGAATACGGTCTTATGATTAAAAACTATTTTTTGCTTTGGTTTCAAACTGATTATCGACCACTTTAAAACAAATTGAATGCAAATCACATAATCTTTCAAATTCTTTTAGACAATGTAAAGCATTTTGCTCTTCAAAAAAATGTTCAAGATCAAATGACTTAAAAACCATAACCTGATTTTCACCGAAAGGCTTTCCATGTAAATCTTTAGTAATAAAATCACTTTGAGGCGTATGACCGCTCTTCGGCATTTGCCAACAGGAGATATCCCAAATGTTTTTACTTGCCACGAATATTAACCTTGTTTTAGATTCGTCTACAGATTTAAAACTTTCAATTTTTATACGATCTACGTTAGTTGTTGCATCGAGATGGTTTTGAAAATAACCATCGTCTGATAGTAAAAAAACCGAAAAACCATAGTAATCATCATCCTTACTAATTTGCTGCGGGGAAATTGTTGTTAATTGATTATTGTAAAATCCAAAATGAAACTCATAATAATACATATTCAACCAATCCCATGCCCAGAGATCTAAGCTACCTTTTCCATTTTTAGGTGCTGGGTTTGAAAATTTAGAATGGCCTCCTGAATAAGTCAAAGCAAATCGTTTCTCTATGTAAGACATGAGATTCAACATCCTTGTCTGATATTCAAATAAAAAGCGGTAAGACTCTCTTACTTGCTTAAGGATATTACTATTATTAGACATATTTAAAGGTATTTTTAAAATTTACTGTAGGTATAGTTTTCATTTTTAAATCCTTCAGCCATTTTAAGTTATAAAATTGAAAAAGTTCAAATCCATTTATTAAATCTTTTAACAAACGGTTATGACATGATAAATTCGAATAAGGAATATTCTCCAACAGCTGGGCCTCTACCATTATACTATTTAGTAATGAGGTCCAATCGGTTTTCAAAATCGGGACATTTGTAGATTTTATTTCCTCCCCTTCATCATCAACTTTTATTTTGGAATTATGTGTAAAATCTTCAGCATCCTCTTTATTGTATAAACCTCCCACTTGAATATAAAAAAGCTGTTTTCCTGCACTTCCATAATTAAAGTAGTAGCCGTAAATCTGTTCCGCTAACTGATCATGCTTTTGCTGTTTTTGATTATAACGCTTTGCTTCTACTATGATATCGAAATTTTCATACTGAATAAAAATATCGGGTTCTACATACCTTTTATTAGTATTGTTATCACTTCCAATAACATTCCACTTTTCCCAAAATAATAATTCACTCAATTCTCCGCAGTAAGAAGGTAATTTATCATGATATAAGGCTCTCTTTAATATACGCCAAAACATTTCTGCAGGCAGATACTTTAAATGATCAAACACCATAGCGGTCAAACTATCTTCTGAAATGGATAAACGACCTTTTGATCGTTCAAAATATGATATCATTTATAACTTCTTTAATTAAATTTATTTAATTAGATTTTCAGGCTTTAATTGATGCAATTAAGTAATCATCTTGAGAGAATTACCTCCCTGCATCGACTTACCACATCTATATCTCTGCAATAGGCGCAATAATAAATAATAATATCACAATGACTTTACGGGAAACCAGAAAAATATATTTCTATTGTTCTTAAAATACACAGGATATATCCAGAGGAGATATTAAAGTGAAGATTTACTTTAGTTTTGAATAATGTGGTCTTTAATAAAGTGACCATTACCAAATACAATTCTGGTAGGATATTCGCCAACTATACGCGCTGCGAACCAGTGTTCCAATTCATGCAGTACGATGATGAAAAGAGTCTATAGCCAGAAAACAAAATAATTCAATTGAAGGAAAACTATAAATCTAAAAGTTGAATATGCAATTTTGTGTAAACCATTCACTCTCTACGTGACGAAAGCTCGGAGCGATAAGCAGTCTGCGATGTTTGTTTTACGGGTAACCTTAAACCTTATGAGCAATAAAATTATTAAACGTAAAAGACTAAAACATAAATCCAAAATTTTATCCAAAACATTTATTTTAAATCTTTGTTAATTGATTATTCTTAATAAGCCAGTAATAAGATTTAACCATCTAAATCGTGAAAACAATGCTATATAATTTTAGAAATATTTTATTTTTTATAAGATATACTAAGCTTCGAAGCGAAGTACTTAAATCTATTCGACAAACAAGCCATAATAAAAATCCTCCATAAATAATACTAAATTTTCCTTCGTGGCATCTGAAATTAAACCAGATTACCATTAAGAATCTAACTTAATTTAGTGCATATAGATATCTAACTAACCAAAGTAAACCAATATGAAAGCAATACAACTTATTATAGTATTTTTATTGTTTGTTCAATTTAGCTTAGCGCAAACTAAAATAACAGGAACCATAACCGATGGTTCGGGAAAACCAGTACAGGGTGTTTCTATTAAAAATAGGAGTCAAAAAGGTGTTAATACGATCTCTTTTGCAGATGGGACATTTACAATACCTGCAAATTTAAAAGACACTATCGAAGTTTCTTTGATCGGCTTTAGTCCTTCAATATTTATTGTCAACTCATTAGATAATCCAAATAAAATTAAATTAGCAGAAAACTTACTAGAGGACGTAATTGTTGTGGCAAGCAGCTCTAGATCCAGCTGGGTAGGTGCAACTTTATTTTATAATCTTGATGGATCTAATTTAGATAATGTTGTTGGAGCAGGTAAAGTTAAATTAAATACTGTTAAAAATTTAAATGGACCATTTCGTTTAAATGTTATAGGCAATATATCGAAATTTAGTAGTGCTACAAATACAGAAAAAATATCTAGTGATATATTAGAAATCAGTCAATCAACTCAAGGACTCTCTGCTGGACTTGAACCTATATATTTGATTGTAAATAATCCTCAAGACAAAATATATTTCAATGCATATGGAAACTTATTATATAAACTCAATAATTTTCAAAAAGTAAATAACTCTGATAAGGATATTGCTTTAAGTCAAGGAAGATTTACATTAGGATTAGAATTTGATGGCATAGAATTTTCAGATGGTGGCGGACTGTTGCACTTTGGTATTGAAGGAAGTCTTACATCTTTTAGTAAGGATAAATATAATCAAATTTTTAACCAACAAAAATCTTCACTCTATACGTTAGAGATGACATTTATAATGCCTCTCTTTGGAAAACTTGGTTTGATGCTTAATCATACAATAACACAAGGAATCAAACCTGTGTCTGGAGTTGGAATGGTTATAAAAAACTAACATGCAATAATACATAGCCGAAGAAATATTATACCATTAATGCAGTTTACATCTAAAAAAAATTATAATTTGGAAAGACTAAATTCGTGATTATCTTTGCATTAAAAGTACACTCCACGCTACACATAGGAACAGCGTACCAGAGCGTGTCTTTCGTTTTATAGACCATTTTTAGACCACATTTTATATTTGCAATGGAAACTTTCACGATAAATGATCAAGTTCAGGAATTAAATGATCGCGGGTTTTAGGTCTCAATAAATGATGAATGAGATTTTAGATTTTTGGCCAATTATACTGCTAATAGCTACAATAGGATTAGTTATATATCTGCGTCCAGTGATTAAAGGCTATCTAGGTGAATCGACGATTCGGTTTATTCTATTGTTCTTAAACAAGAAAGAATATAAGGTACTCAATAATGTTCGAGTCTTTCATAATGGTATAATGGCTCAGATAGACCATGTTGTCGTATCAAGATTTGGTGTATTTGTGATCGAAACTAAAAACTATTATGGTTGGATATTTGGGAGTGAAAATGCTTACCAATGGGAACAAGTTATATTTAATAATACTTACGAATTTTATAATCCGATACGTCAAAACCTGGGGCATATTAAAGCTTTACAGGCTAACCTGAACCAATATCCGGCTCTTGATTATTTTCCGATTGTAGTTTTTACCCGCGGATCTAAACTAAAGGTAAATAGCTCCTTTCCTGTTATAAAATATTATTATTTACTCAAAACGATTAAAAGCGTGACAGAGATAAATATAAGTGAGGAGATTAGGGATGATATCTATAACTTAGTACTTAAAATAAATGGCAACAAACCGCTTATAACACCAAAAAAGGCAACAGATGAAGATTATATTAATAATAATAAAAACATCTGCCCTTATTGTGGTAACACACTAATTTCAAAAAGTGGTAAGTATGGCAAATTTCTTGGTTGCGCAGATTATCCTAGATGTACTTATACTAAGAAGATTGGACAGAATCAGTTGTAAATTAATATTTCAGTTATGTTAATATAAAAGTATTGATATAACTAAGTTATCTTAAAATGAATCTATCATTTCAATGAGATCTTCATTTTTTTTAGCAATAATTTATTTTGGCAAAGAACAGAAACACGAAATGAAAAAAACTAAACTTTGGAATTGGAAAATTATTTTGTGTTTCATAGTTCTAGGCGCTATAATTTACCATAGTTGCTCTAGAGATGAAAATGAATATGATCAAGTATCTTACACTGACATAAAAGATTGGGAAAAGGGTAAACGAAAAGATTGGTCAAATAAAGATAGCTCAGTGATCGTTTATAGCCTTTTTAAGAACCTATCATTTTTAGACGACTATGTCATGTATTCTTGTATCGAAGTCAGAAATAAACGAGATACGTTGTTTTATATCAGACAAAAACAATATGACATGGGCGAAGTTGTATCTGGAGACAGCTTAGTTGTTGCACATCAAGATAATCATGCTATTGGTGGTTGGTGGGAAATAACACCCAGGTACCAGCACCGATTAGATGTTGATAGTATAAAATGGAGTGAAACATTAAAGGACAGAAAAGATATTGCAGCGCAACTAGTAAATGCCAGTCAGTTGAAACATGCAGTCTATAAACTGGAAAAATCTGGCCTAGTAAAAGTCTTTAACAATGATAATCCTTTAGACCGTAAGAATAAGAAATCTTACGATAACGAGGGCATATATTATGTGAGTCCACTGAGCTTCGCTCCTGTTAGTGTGTACAATCTAGATGCTATCAGCAAGCTCTTGTTAACGGATAATCCACCAAAGACTTTAAAAGCGATTCCGATTCTGGATTAGCAATAGATATTTTTTAAGAAGATGATTACATATTAAAAGAAAGTGCTGGAGATCCATGTAAAATTAGAAATTAATACAGTTCTAGCTGATTCAAATCTCCAAATATTAATCCTGTGATCACTATATACCAACAAACAATACCTAAAATTATAAGTATAATCTGCTTTGTTGAAAAAGATGATTGGTACTCACTTTTGAACCGGCTATCTTGAACTTTTCCATAATTGGATGCCTGAAAAGGTGGTATCATCAAGAATATCCATACCATAGAAAATAGACTGGATAAAAACGATATGAGCGATGTGATGGTAAAAAATATATACATTAATAAAAGGAAGACCGCATTATACTGTTTGCTATACCCAAACGATCTGGCATAATCCAATATCCTTTTAAATAGTGAATAAATGAAGATAATTGACAAGATAGCACGCAGGGCAGGTTGAATTTTGAGGCTATCTTTTTCTTTAAAAAATCGCCATTCCTTATACATCCACCAAAGCGCATACAACCCAAATGTTACAAAATTAAGTATAGTAAATTGTGATATAGTAATCAACTTTTGATCCTCAATCCGATATTCCCATGACTGGTATTCGTGTTCTAAATTTTCATTCATATTGTCTATAAGTCTGGTTAATTATTTTGAATGACAAATATGGTTAATATTTAGGATATGAAGTGAAAATCATTAAGATTACTACCCTACTATCGATGCAATTATTAACAATTCATGTATTTTTTATATTCAAACCGTGTTCTATAGCGCAAAATGTAGGAAACATGTAAAACTTAAATCTATGTAACCCTTAAAAAATGCACAACATAAAATAACTACTGAAAAAAAATACCCATCTATTCAATATAAATCGAGTATTTAAAGATAAAGAAACATCAATTTAAATAAATTCTCTATAACAAGAATTTTTCATTATCTTTAAACAACTAATTATAATACATAATTAAAAGACAAGGCCGATATTATAGCTAACAGCGACACCAATTCTTGATATGGGTAAAATAATATCAGTATTATCTATAATTATCCTTATGACCTTTTTGTTAACAACACTATATTAATTCACCATGTCTATTTAAAACTTAAATTTCAAAAAATGAAAAATTATTTCTTTTTATTACCTGTTATGATTGCTCTGATGTCTGGATGTGCAAAAAATATAAGCGATCCTCTCGTGGAAAAAGACCCTGTAAATATGGATAGTATCTATCAGGAACCTACAGATCCGTTCCTAGGAACTCCGGATAAGATGTCTGTGGTCATGGTTTCTGCTAGTAAAGTCATCTATAATAAATGGCAAAACTTCTTCGTTCACCCTGAAGATTCTTATATCATGATTTGGCCCAGTGAAAACAGAAAGTTAGTCATAAAAGATGTTGATAAAGCAATAAAAGGCATAGTAACAGACGAAATTACAAAAACAGAAGTTGAAACAAATTTTGTACATAAAGGAACTGGTATTACTTTTCAAGATTTAATTCCTGGAAAATACACGGTAGCAGTAATACTGAATGAAGATGTGGAGAACGGCAAGAAGGCATACAGTACAAAAGAGATCACGGTAAAACAATATGGAAAGATCTATATGAAGAAAATATTCTCTTATAATATTAAGGATAGTGAATTTGAAGAGTGGACAACTAAATTGATCGAAAAATGAAAATTAAATTCGTAATAACAGCGATGCTGTTCATCTTATTTAGTACCCTTCGAGCACAAGATGTAATACTGGGGGAAAAAAATCCATGTCCTGAAGAAACGTATGAATACATTTTCAATGGTATATCTTGCGATGGAAATTTAACCTGGTCTGTTAATCATGGTACTGTAATACAAACGACATCAAACCGTATTAAAATAAGTTGGCATAAAGATTTTGTCGGTAATGGAAGTTGGCACGTTCGAGCCCACTTCTCTAGGCAAAAATTTGATGGTTCGTGTGATGTCTCTAGCTACCATGAACTACCAATAAAAGTAAATGCAGTATCAGCATTTAATATCATCGGAGATAGAGAGATTCCAGGTGGATTTAGAGGAACTAAAACCTATACCGCACAAATCAAGAATACACTATTTCCTGCTTCTTCATACTTATGGACAGTATATTCCGGAGGTACAACTACAAACTATACCACAACAATACCGAGTTTCAATTTGAATATTACAGATGATGGACCGAAATGGATTTCTGTTCAAGGTAAAAATTCAACATGTTCATCTTGGGGCCAAAGTATAAAAGCAGATATATTTACAACTACCACATTTACAGGACCGGATAATTTATGTTCCGAAGCAACTTACACCTTAATCAATCCGGGGACGGTCACTCTTGAGAATGCTTCCGGGATAGCTACACTTACAGCTTTAGGGAATAACCAATGGATGGTGACAAGGACTGGACAAGCTAATGGAACTATTAAATTAACATCAACCCTAAACGGTATAAAATCTACTAAAGACATAAAAATAGGAGCGATAATAAATGGAGAAATATCCGGAATTTCGACGATTTTCCCTGGTAAGTATCACGATTATACTTTAATTTTAAACGATAATATTGCAAATTATCAAAATATTACTTTTGGAATTCCGGATGGCATGACTATGCAAATCTTAGCAAATAATAAGGTTAGATTAACCGCTGAAAGAAATTATGTCTTCGCCCCAGGTGAGACTGAGCATACAGTAACGCTTAATGTCACAGCCACTATTCTAGGATGTGGGATAGCAAGTATTGAATTTCCAATTACGGTAATTAATCCAAATCCAACTCCTATTAATTAAAGGCACAACTTCAAAATGTTGATAATAATAATGTTTTTAAAATTCTTTTAATAAAAATCTACTGTTTCTCTATCAATGTATCTATTTGCTGGGAAATAGTAGATTAAGTTCTTTTAAAATTCTACCGATCTTGATGAACAATGGTACTTTTCCGATAACATCTTCTTTAAAAGAAGGTACACTGCATATTCAACCAAATTATGATGGACGGATGTAGGCTTTTTAGATTTTTGTTTTGGTACTGGTGTGATCATCGTTCGCGTTTTAATAAGGTCGACCGGATTTTCACTCAGATACGAAGACATTTCTTGCCTTAAGGTCA
Organism: Sphingobacterium sp. PCS056; assembly: GCF_023273895.1. Classification (NCBI taxonomy): domain Bacteria; kingdom Pseudomonadati; phylum Bacteroidota; class Sphingobacteriia; order Sphingobacteriales; family Sphingobacteriaceae; genus Sphingobacterium; species Sphingobacterium sp. PCS056. The sequence continues at coordinate 4,104,592 of NZ_CP096883.1, forward strand.
GCGCATAGCTGTCCCAGTTGCAAGTTTTTGCATTTTAAAATAGTTTAAATTGGCAGCCTTAAAACCGTACTATTTGGACATAGGTTGGGCATTAAGGCAAACCAGGTTAAAAAAATAAAGAATGAAAATGACCTTTTACGTCTTCGTCAAGTAGTTATAATATGGTCATAAGTAATACACTCTTTGGGTTAAAGAACAAAAACCGACTTTTAAAATATTACTGTATCACGATAAAATAGCAGCGAACAATATTTGTTTTACTGAAAAAAAGATGGTACTTTTAAAGTTTCAAGTAAATAAAGTAGGCGTCCGGTCCTCTTTTTCTTGGAGCATTTAATGATGTACGAATAGAATAAAAGTCGGAAACATAATCCATCATAGTATGGGAATAAGCTAGTTTTAACCTGATTAGGACGTCATTTTTTAGGTCATTTGAGCATTCAATGATGATTTGTTGAAAAAGGCTAATAAAAATATTGGGGAAAATAAAGTAAAGAAAAATATACAGCTGAGATGATAGAAGATGCTTAGATTACAGTATATTTTTCAAAGACCGCACAAAAAGTGGCACTTACCACCAATTATGAACACGGGTAGATTATGAGTAAGAGTAGAACAATACAAGTTAAAGAATCAAAAATATCAGTTATCATTCAAAATGAAACAGATTATATCAACTTGACTGATATGACATCCTCCTTCCGAGAAGGTAGTGGACTGATAGGGAAATGGATTAGCAATAAAAACACATTAGAATATCTTGGTGTGTGGGAAAAGATAAATAACTCGAATTTTAATTACCCCGAATTCGGGGTAATTGCCCAAGAAGCTGGAACAAATAGATTCATTATGTCTGTAGGGCAATGGACAGAAAGAACACAAGCTACAGGAATGCTTGTAAAGGCTGGACGGTATGGTGGAACATTTGCACATAAAGATATCGCATTTCATTTTGCTATGTGGTTAAGTCCGGAATTTCAAATATACTTAGTCAATGAATTTCAACGTCTCAAAGACGAAGAAAACAATCGATTAAAATTAGATTGGAACTTGCAAAGAACATTGGCAAAAGTAAATTACCATATCCATACTGATGCTATTAAAGAAAATCTAATACCCAAAGAAATCACAAAACAACAGGCCGGCCTTGTATACGCCACTGAAGCGGACTTACTTAACACCGCTCTTTTTGGCACCACAGCTAAGGAATGGCGAGAAAGCAACCCAACTATAAAAGGAAATATGCGTGATGATGCAACAATAGAGCAACTAGTTGTGCTGAGCAATCTCGAAAGCATCAATGCTTTACTGATCCAACAGGGATCGTCACAAAGTGATCGACTTATTGAATTGAATAAGGTGGCAATCATGCAGATGAAATCATTAATGGAAAGTGAGGCGGTTAAGAAATTGAAGAAGAATTGAATAAGCAATTCTAAACAACCCTATTAAAACCAAATCATTTATGAAAAAATTAACATTACTCGTATTCCTTCTTTCAATGACTACAGCTGTTTTTGGACAAGAAACCGCAAACACAACTGTTAAAACAATAACCCACTAAATGAAACATCAATTTACATTACCTGCCTTCCCTGATTCTAACTTTCAAATTGAAGTGTCTTTTTGGACAGGGAAGCAAAGATTATATAAAGACGAAGTAGTCGTGGAGCGGTCCACTGAAAAGGGAAAACCTTTTTTAATACCAGATCACAATGGAGATATCGTGAAAGCATATCCAAAAGCTACATTTCCAGATATCATACCTGTACTGGAAATCAATGATCTTAAACATCATATTGTAGAAAAACTAAAGTGGTATCAAGCAGTATTAGCTGTCATGCCCTTTTCCATAGTATTTATTGGTGGCGGCGCACTAGGTGGTGGCATTGGAGCTGTTGCCTTTATGCTCAATCTACAATTACTGAGAAATGAAGATAACGGCAACCTTAAATATTTAAAAGCAATCGGGGTTATTATCGCTGCATTTGCAATTTATTTTTTGATTAGCGCAGTGATTTGGGGATGGATTAATTAGAAAATTGAAAGAATTTGGAATAAAATAAAATATTAGACTGATATGGAAAACCTTATTAAATCACTGGAAAAAAGTTTTTTAGAACTTGATAGGGAAAGCATTAAGAGGAAGCTAACAGTAAGAGAGAAAAAACAAAAGGAACATCTAACTTATGAAATCTATTGGGCTAAATTAAAGAAATTTAAAGCAGAGTTCGAGGGACTAATCTTAACTGATATTAACGAACTAGCGAATAGCTTGAAAACCCCTATTCTGGAAAAATCCATCGTACTAAAAACCGAAACGCATATAAAAAATAGTCGAAGATTTTTTGACCCTGATCTTCCTTTTTATGTGATTATAGCGATTAGTGATAAATCGATCAACTTAAATAAGCGCTGGGTTAGATGCCCTTTTCTTTTACTAAAGGGTAATCATGAAATCAATTCAATTGAGCTGTATGATTTAAATCAAGACTTAGCATATGTGCCTAATTTTATTAAAATAAATGTATGGGGGCCTCCAATAAAGCAGTTTAAAATAGATGAGTATAAGTTTAATTTATTAAAACCACATATTGAAGCATGGCTAGATAGGAATGTAGACAGAATTCATAACAGCACGTCTCAAAAAGATTATAATAAAATTACTTAATCCAAAAGCTTACCATATTTAAAGAATAACAATAATCAATTATATAACCACAAAAATCAATGAATCTATCCTTTATTAACATAGGAACAACGGAAATGGCACTTCTTGTTATCCCCCCTCTTCTAGTAGTCATTTATACCATCTACCATATTATAACCAATGATAATTTGTCTGGCAGTAAAAGAATTGTATGGCTAGTGGCAGTACTACTCTTGAATATTTTTGGATGTCTTTTCTATTTGTTACTAGGTAAAGATAAGGTTAAAGCTATATGAAATATCAATTTACATTACCTAATTTTTAAACGACAAATCAAGAAGATAGCAACTCAAATGCGTTTAATAATTCTGTGCCCATTAAAGGATTTCGCTCCTACATTCACAACTATAAATAAAATGAAAAAGTTATTATCCTTCATAATTATGACAACTGTGATATTTAGTTGTTTTGCTCAAAAACCAAAAAAAACTATAAAATATAGAAGAGCTGATACAGGTCGCTATACGACGAAATAATATAATTCAAAAAATCCTAAAACTACTATTAAGGAAACAAGGAAAAAGAAATAATACTAACAATTATAATCTAAAGTTATGATAGAAAACTTAATCCCAATCATCTTTACGTTGGTTCTAATTATTACTATTTACATAATTTATATAAAATCTCGAAGTTTACAGGACAAAAAAGAAACTGCTAGAAAAGAGTTAGAGCATAAACAGAGGCAGGAAATAGAGAATAAAGTAATCGATAGTATGGTGGCTATCATGAAAGATCGGATACTTTTTACACAAAAAATTATGGCCTCAGAAGGCAACAATAGTCTAAAAATCAGCGGCGAAGTTAAGGATATTATTGCCGATGAAGTTATGAATTTTCTTAACAGTTTAGAACCTGATATTACTGAATCATTGAGAAGTCTATATGCTGACAAAGCTCGAATGAAACAAATGTTGATAAAAAGAGGTAAGGAGGAATAATTGTATTAATAAAATTAAAGAAGAACTAGGTATGATCATTACCACTAAACGTGCGCTGAATCCTGTAGAGCATCAATAACCTGATTTCTCCATATGCCTCTATCCTTTTATTTGCAAATGTGAATCTGGCGAAGAGGTGCCTACAGAACATAGGCAGGCGATATGGGTAGACACATCTGAATTATTAAACTACACTGGACGGAAGCTGATTTGCCGATAGTTCGTGAATATTTGAGCGTATGACTGTTCGAATATACGAATCACTGATAACACAATCCTTATCAAATAAATTAAAGGAATTGCCTGCAAAGGAATTCTATATCAATAAAACATCACTTGTGTTCCTAACTATTTTCATAATCTTTTCATTTATAGTTTAATAATTATGGCTAAAAAAAGAAATAGGCCATAAACATATATCGCTTAAAACCGAAACATCTAAAAGTAAATTATGTTTAATCAAATTTGATTTTTTATTACATTATTAATCACATAGATTTAAATTGAAGTATTTTATTTCATTGCATCTCATATTTTAACCCCTTTTATGAATTATTCTTAATATGTTTATAAAGTAAATTTCATATTTTGAACCTTAGTTAAGGAATTACGTTAGTAGAATCAACGACATGGAGTTGCTAACTTAGTCAGCAGATGAAGCTAACAACTCCATATTGATCATTACCCTAGGTAATAAGTCAAAAAAATAACAATCCTCGGTCCTTCCCTAACTTGGTGGTTGATGATCATCGTAACGGTATTCAAGACGATCTAACGACCTTATATTCCCCTCTTTATCCTTACTGTAAAAGATCGCCATTTTTCTCCTGAAAAGCAAGAGTGTCCCGTTCTCCTCTGCACCAGACCAAACGCAGGAATAATGTTTTATAGCCTGTAATATCTTTGCATGAGCAGGCTTTTGTGGACTCAACGATTCAAGATCAGTAATGCCTCCTTTCCAAAGAACAATAAATTGCACGAGGATCGAATCTTGTGTGGTTTTTACAGGAGGTTTAATGGCTTGTAAACCCATATTATTTGCTAATTTTTTGATGTAATCTTCTTCTCCTGCAAATGGTTTGGATTCCGATTTTGCACGGTGGTGGATATCATAAATAGCACTATTGAATTTTTCCTCATAACAAGGCGCTTCGGGATCGAAATCCATAGGGTAATCGAAGATCATATCAGCCTTTAGCGTTGATCTAAATGATTTTTCAGGAAAATAATCATATGGATACCCTTCATCGACAAGATGTATGAAATAACGTTCACCTCCAGCAAAAGGGATACGATCGACTTTCACTTCTTGCAACCCCTTGAGGTCGAAATAATATAAAGGGAAATGATCCTGGATAATAAGTCCCGGGTTTTGAATATTACAAAAGTCATTACGCCAATGAATGACGACATCTTTAATCGGTAGACCGGTATACTTCTTAACAATCTCGGGTATTGTCATGCGGTTGGCAAAAAAATCTTCCTCCGTATCTATATGTATAGAACCTTTATAGACAATACCGTCAATTAGGGTGTCTTGTTCTGATCTCTTGATATTGGTATATTGTTCTGTTAATGATGACCGTACGATATATGGGCTCACCTGTATATTATTGATAAAATATGCAGGGTCGTTGGCATATTCATCAGGCGGTGAAGGTGGATACCATGGTGTATGAAAATATACGACACCTTCATACATAGTCTTTATGGATGAAGTATAATTGAATACGCGTCCTAACCTCGCCTCTGGATAATTGAGCAGCTCCTGCTTTTCAATGATACCACCGTTTAAGATAAAAACATAATTTTCAAATGTTCCATATTGCTTTGGATATAATAGCGTGCTGTTCGGAGCGTAAGTCCTGAACTGCTGGGACCGTGCGACGTGCATGTTTACCAGCATGATAACGAAAAGTAAAAGGAATTTTATAGAGGCTGTGGTCATAGATTTTTCTAAATTAAATAATGTTTTAGCGATATTTAAGACTATCTAGCGACCGGATATCTCCTTTTTGATCCTTACTATAAAAGAGAACCATTTTTCGGCGACATAGGACTGGCCTCCCCCCCTGGACGGCAGGAGTCCATCCACAGGCATTTTTTTTGAAAGCGGTAAGTATAACTTCATGACCAGGTTTATCTAAATCTGGACTTTCTAACGCGGTAATCATACCATCTTTGAGTACGATAAACTGGACCGTGATAGAATCTGTTTTCGTAGTGGAACTGGGTTTAGCCAAAGGGATTCCCGTTGTGGATGATAATTTCTTGAGATAAAAATTTAAACCTTTGTACGTTGAAGCATCTACTTCTGGCCTGATAAAAATTTGTTCGTCTTTCTGATGAAAATCTGATAGATAACACGGATAAACTGTATTTAGAGCCAAAGGATCTTCAAAAATTAAAGTGCCTTTAGGCAAACTCTGTCTATAGCTGTCGTCGAGAATGTGAATAACATACCGCTCTCTTTCAGCAAAGCGAACACGGTCTACCTCTATTTTATTAACGGATAAATCGCGAATTTTGAATGAATACAGCGGAAAATGATTTCCAATGATCGTACCGATATCATCCTCATTGCGATACTCGTCTTGGGTATTTCGCCAATGGATGATAACCTCTTCTGGCGATAAATCGGTATACTTCTCGATAAAATCGGGCAAAGAAATACGGTCTGCAAAAAAATCCTCATCGGAATCCACATGTACAGAACCGCGGTACAGAACACCATTTATCGTAGTATCGTTGGTCGACTTCACAAGGCTGATATAAGCTTTAATTTTGGTCAAACGGATCTGATAAGGACTGACCTGCCTTCCATTGATGAAATATGCCGGCTGATCAGCATATCGAACTGGAGGGGCGAACCGTTGTTCACTATGGAAATATACTGCTCCAGGATAGCGTTGCCCTTCTAGCGTAAGGGGGTATGGAAAAATGTTATTCAGTTGTGCTTCCGGATTATTGACTAATGCTTCCTTTCCAATAACCTTTCCATTAAGCACAAAGGCATAATGTTCAAATGTCGCATATTTTTTAGGCAACAACTCGGCACGATCAGAAGTATTGGAGTATATGGACTGAGAAAAAACCACTAACCCAGATAAAACTAAAATAAAAAGTAGGATATATTTGTTCATTGAATACATTTTATGACCTGTTCGTTGTTTGCTACACTGCATATTCATCCCAATTAGGATTAAATAGTATCTTTTTGGTTAGTTGCTTCACGTTATATCATTAATCTCCTCCTAAAATAATACTAAAAAAGTTATTGATCATGATTAAATAAATAAAAGCCATTCTTGGCAGAATGGCTTTTCATGATCTTGATAAAAGGTGATATATCTTATAGGCAGTTAAAAATGAAAAGACTACCAATTTAGCTCATAATTTGTGCTTCTGCCACCCGAATCTGCTTTAATTAGAATACCTTTATGAACTAAATCTGTAATATCTCGTAATGCGGTATCAGCCGATACCTTGGTCATCTTTGCCCATTTTGATGAAGTCAGATTTCCTTCAAAATTATCCATTAATTTATTCAACATCATACGTTGCCTTTCATTACTGATATGAACACTGTTTTGCATCCAAAAGTGATGTTTTCCCACGACTTTATCTATTATCGTATTCGAAGCAATAATAGCTTCTTTAAGGCATTTTAAAAACCAAACTAACCAATTGGTAATATCAGAATCTCCTTTTTGCGTTTTCTCTAGAATCGTATAATATTCCTTACGTTCTTGTTTAATTTGCGCAGACATACTATAAAAGCGTTGATTGACACCATCCGCTTTCGATAGTTGCATATCTGTCAATGCACGAGCGATACGTCCGTTTCCATCATCAAATGGATGTACAGTCACAAACCATAAATGTACAATAGCAGCTTTTAAGACTGGATCTATACTAGAATCCATATTAAACCAGCCTATGAATCTCTTCATTTCCTCTTCGAGACGTTCAGCTTTAGGTCCTTCAAAGTGTACAACTTCTTTTCCCATTCCTCCCGAAACCACTTGCATATCTCCACTTCTCCATTGTGCTACATCGATCTTGTACAAGCCACTTCTACCGATTGGAAATAATGCGCCATGCCAACCAAATAATCTTTCTATGCTTATGGTCTTATCTGTAGTCTGTGTAGCATCTATCATCATTTCTACCACACCATCAATATGTCGGTCAGATTGTATAAAACCTGAATTATCTAACCCTAATCGAGTAGCTATTGAAGAGCGCACTTGTTCTGGATTAAGTATTTCCCCCTCTATTTCTGATGATTTCACTACATCTTGTATAAGTGTTTCTAAGTTTGCTTCGTCTTGTAATTCAAATCCTAGCAACTCTACTTTTCCTATAAGTTTTCCTTGCAGATGTCTAACTTCGCTTAATAAATTAAGTATCTTATGGTCTTCCCATTGGAAATCTGTCCAATTATGTCGTTCGTGTATATAGACTGCCATCGCTTCTAAGATTTATGCGGTAAATATAAGCATTATTCACCGCAATAGAAGCGGAGAATATACTATTTAATATCCGCACAAAATAAGCAGCACAATAGTAGTGTCCATAATATCAACTTATTGAGTCAAACCCCAATGTTATATTGTAGCTTGTTTAGAATCTAAGCTGTGCTTCATCAAAATTTGAAATATCAGTTGGTTATATTCGGTTAATGATGATCAAAACTAAGACTGGGCGGAATCTGACCTGCTGCTGGTATGTGAGAATATCTGAGCTGATGACTTTTGAAATATGCAATAACAACCGTTTTGTAAAGAGAGCAACTCATTTCGGACAAGTAAGCATATTACTGTTCAAACAATAGACTATTTTTGATTTTATAAAAAAAACAACATCATTGACGATGTGGGTTAAAGCGCTATAATTTCATTTTGAAATAACCTTATATTTATATATATTTAATATCAGTTTCGTTACTTTAACCAAAATAACCTAGGGGTCATATTATAATGGATGTGAAAGGATTTTCATGTAGTCTAGATGAATTTAATCGCTTTAAATTAGGGGATGAACGTGCCTTCTATAAGATATTTGAATATTATAAGCCAATCTTGTTCCAACGCATAAGTCGACTATGTCCTTCTCAGGTGGATGCCGAAGAAATCCTGCAGGAGATCTTTATCCAGTTATTTTTAAAACGCCAGGATATCCCTGACGTTGAAGCAATTTATCCGTTCTTATATATTGTTGCAAAAAGAATGGCTATTTCTGCATTTAGAAAGGAAGCCGTTCGACAACGCTTTGAATTAACGCAGTATTCCCAATGGGACGAAACACATGACCACTTAGGAAAACAGATTGAAGACAAGGATCTGATCGTGTTTTTAAATGCAGTTGTTGATCAATTGCCTAAACAACAGCAAGTCATTTTTCGAATGAATAAGATCGATGAACTGAGTTATTCGGAAATATCAGATCAAATCGGAATCTCAAAAAATACGGTAAGGAATCACCTCGTGGCTGCCTATCATTTTGTCCGTTTAAGGTTAGAGAATATCTTATTTCTTATATTTTTCATAAAAAATATCTTTTAACTAGTCCATCTTAGTTTGTGGCGCGATTAATCTAATAGCGCACAATAAATGGAAGATGTCTAAAGTAGAAGCATATAAAAAACTTATCCGCCAGTTCTATGCAGGTTCCCTTCAGGGAACTGCGAAAGAAAATTTTATTAAATATATTGAAGATCCAGAGTTTTTGGAGGCTTGGGAAGAGTTGATGGAACAAGATACGGATGAAAATACTTCGCTTAAAGAGCCTGACGCAGCACAATTATTTGCCAGAATAAAATCCGACGACCGTGTTAAAAATAGTTTAACCGACATACCTGATCGCTCAGTATCAAAAATAAAAATCTTCAAAAGTATAGCGACTGCTGCAATAGTGTTATTACTGGGCACAGCGGCTTTTCTAATTTGGAACCAGAATGAAAAGGAAATCGACCAAATAGCTCATCTCCAAAATGTAGATACGGAATTAAAGGTTTTACCTGGAACGAATAAAGCACAAATTATTTTAGAAAATGGATCACGTATTGACCTGGAAAAAATTAAAGGTGATACGGTGATCTCTAATGGTGATTTTGATATTGTGAAAACAGCGGATGGCTCGATATCTTATCGACCAAAATACCCGGGTAAAGAATCATCAAAATTGGTCCATAATACCATCGTGACACCTGGAGGTGGAGAGTATAGATTGATCTTGCCGGATGGGACAAAGGTCTGGTTAAATGCCATGACGACGCTTCGATATCCAGTTCAATTTAATAAGGATATTCGAGAGATTGAGATGACTGGCGAAGCCTATTTTGAAGTTGCGAAAGTAGTGAAGGCTGGTAAACGTGTGCCATTTATCATCCACACAGGATCTCAAAAATTGGAGGTATTAGGAACGGTCTTCAATCTGCAGCATTATGGACAAAAAATTGTCACCACACTGCTAGAAGGTAAAGTGAAATTAAACTTTGCGGGGAGTGATCATGATGGACAATATTTATCGCCCGATGAACAAGCAACATTTGATATGGCTAGTAATCGGGTCAAGAAAATACAAGTAGATCCTTTCTATTTTTCGGCATGGAAAGACGGAAAATTTGCTTTTGAAAAGACCGCTATTGAGGAGGTCATGGAAACAATAAGCCGATGGTATGATGTGGAAGTTATCTTTAAGAATGAATTGAAAGATTTCCAGTTTTCAGGAACAATATCTAAATATGAAGATATTAATAAACTGCTTCAAACAATTGAACTGGTGGGAGGCATACATTTCCAATTAAAAGGAAGGAGAATTTATGTAATGAAATAATATCTACCATGTGAAAAATTTCAGGAGCGTTGCGACCGCCCCTGAAGTTATGTCTTTAGAAAAGACAGTAGGCCGAACAAATCTTAACTTATAAAAACACTGATCAACCGTATGCAAAAGTACAAAAAAATTCGGTGTGGAATGCCTATGAATTTTAGGCAAACCTACACCTTTAACCCATTGACTATGAAATTGTCAATCGCACTACCTTTATTATTTGCCACAGCTTTACAAGTAAGCGCCCTCACCTATGGTCAGGGTATAAATTTGAAGAAACAAAATGTTAAACTGGAGACCGTGATCAAGGATCTGCAAAAGCAAAGTGGTTTCAATATTTTGTATAAGGAATCGCTGGTATCCAATACAAAAAGAATAAATATCAATTATCGTAACGCTCCATTTGAAACTGTTCTGAAGGATATTCTTGCTCCATATCAGATCACTTATAAGATGGTTGATAATAACGTAGTGCTGAGCAAGGGACTGCCAAAAACTGCCCCTGCGATCGAAACCCACACTCCTGTAGCACTCGTACAGCAACGGAAAATTAAAGGAAAAATTTTAGATGCTGCTGGTCTGCCGCTAAGCAATGTAACAGTCACGGAAAAGGGTACGTCAAATAAAACCGGTAGTACTGAAAATGGTCAGTTTGAGATCCAACTGTCCGGTAACAATGTAACGTTGCAATTTTCAATAGTTGGTTTCCAGCCACAGGAACTTGCTGTAGCGGGTCAGTCGGATGTGATTGTCTATATGAAACCAGCCATTACGGCCATGGACGAAGTGGTGGTGGTGGGCTATGGTGAGCAAAAACGTGTCAATCTGACTGGAGCGGTTAGTCAGATATCGGGTAAAGAATTTGAGGACAGACCTGTCACCCAATTAACACAGGCTCTGCAGGGAACAATTCCCAATTTAAATATTGTATTTGGATCTGGAAAACCTGGAAATAGCGGTACTGTAAATATACGTGGTAATACCTCTATCAATGGCGGCGGGCCATTGATCTTGATCGATGGTATACTGGGCACATTGGACCGGGTCAATCCAAATGATGTGGAGTCTGTGACGGTCTTAAAAGATGCTTCTGCAGCTGCTGTATATGGTGCGCGTGGAGCTTTTGGAGTGGTATTGGTAACCACTAAAAAAGGCAGTAAAAACGGCAAATCGACTATTGATTATAGTAATAACATCGGATTTACGAAACATGCCACTAATACGGATTTTATAACGAGTGGATATTGGAACGCAAAACTCAATGATGATGCGATGTACAATGCATTGGGTTATCGGACTACCCGTTATACCGATGAAGACTATGAAGAGCTATTGTCCAGGGTCAATGATCAGGTTGAAAATCCCGACCGTCCGTGGGTAGTGGTCAAAAAAGATGCAAGTGGTCGAGATATCTATCGCTACTATGGTAATTTTGATTGGTTCAATTACTTGTATGACGATAGTAGACCCAAGAGTGAGCATAACCTGTCGTTCTCTGGATCTACAGGAAATACCCGATATGCGCTGTCCGGATCGAAGGCCAAAGAACAGGGTATCTTTAATATTGATCCTGATCGGTTTGGGCGATACAATTTACGGGCTAACATCGCTAGTGATGTTAGAGAATGGTTGACGGTGAGCAATAGTACGCACTTTTTCAAATCATCTTATGACTGGGCAGGATTGGAAAATAATTTTAGTACGGTGGCTAATAACGTGAGCAACAGTCCAACCTATCATTATCATGCTATGTATGTGCCTCGCAATCCTGATGGAACATTAACGGGATATTCAGGGATCAACAGTTATCCTATTGGCTATGGCCTGCATAATGCCCTCGAAAGTGGCAATATGAGGGGGTATACGCGTGGTACTGAGTTTACCAATATGACAGAAGCGGTTGTTAAAATGGGTAAAGGTTTGAGCGTAACGGGTAACTATTCCTACCGGGAGTATCGATCTGATTATTCTTACAGACAGACCAAACAACTGTACTCCAAATATCCAGGCGTGATGGAACTGTCTTCGCTTTCGCAGTTAAATCAAGACAAGCTGAGAGAAAGTATGAGTAAATATGTCTGGCATTTTATCAATGTATTTGCCACTTATAAAAAAGATTTTGCTGATCATCATTTTACAGCTATGGCGGGCTTCAATCAAGAAGATCGTATGTACAAAAGAATCGGCGGAATCGGACAAGATTTGCTTTCTGAAAGTTTAAATGATCTAGACTTGGTCATCGGTGAAAAACAATTTGAAGCTGGTGCAGATGAATGGGCGCTAAGAGGTGGGTTTTATAGATTAAATTACGATTATTTAGGAAAATATCTATTTGAGGTGAGTGGACGATATGATGGTACTTCTCGTTTTCCAAAACATAGTCGTTTTGGATTTTTCCCTTCCTTTTCTGCAGGTTGGCGCATCAGTGAGGAAAAGTTTTTCCAACCGTTGAAAAATACGGTCAATAATTTGAAATTGCGTTATTCTTACGGATCGTTAGGAAACCAAGAGGTCAGTACGTATGCGTATATCTCATCAATGGGTACTGGACAGATTTCCTATCTTGTCAATGGACAGAAATTGAATGTGGCCAATAATCCTGCGCCTGTTGCCCCTACTTTGACCTGGGAAGAGATCACAACGAGTAATATTGGTCTAGACTTCAGCATGTTCAACAATCGGTTGGATTTTCAATCAGATCTATACGTACGGCAGACCAAAGGTATGCTGAGCAGAGGAAAAACGCAACCTGCAGTTTTTGGGGCTGCAGAACCTCAAGAAAATGCGGCCGATCTGAAGACAAAAGGATTTGAAGTTTCTTTGCTTTGGAAAGATCAATTTGCTGTAGCAGGTAAAGCATTTCATTACTCTGTTCGCGCGATGCTGTCCGATTACCAAGCTGAGATCACAAAATTTGCCAATGATGCGGGTCTGTTAAATAACTACTATACAGGACAAAAATTGGGTGAAATCTGGGGGTACAAATACGATGGCCTTTTCAAAACGACCGAAGAGGCTCAGGCCTACGCTAAGCTTGTCAATCAAGATCAAATCAACAGAAGGCGTGTGCAAGCTCCTACTGCTGATCTTCGAATGTTGCAAGCTGGCGATATCAAAATTTTGGACTTGAATGGCGATGGAATTATTAATGCTGGCGATAATACCTTAAACAACCCTGGAGACCGGACCGTCATCGGTAATGATCAGCCTCGCTATTCCTACGGGCTTAATTTATCGGCCAACTGGAACGGTATTGATGCTTCGGTATTCCTACAGGGAGTGGGGCGCCAAAATTGGTACCCTAATCTGGAAGCGCAGGCATTTTGGTCTGTGTATGCAAGACCGTATGATTCCTTTATCCCGGCTAATTTTCAAGATAAAATATGGTCTCCTGAAAATCCGGATGCTTATTTTCCTTTCTTGAGAGGTTATACTGCCCAGAATTCGGAATTATCTGTGGCTAATGACATGTATATCCAAGATATAGCCTATTTGAAACTAAGAAACCTGACCATCGGATACACGCTTCCACTGTCATTGACAGAGCGCGTACACATCAATAAATTGCGCGTATTTTTTAGTGGAGAAAACCTCCATACTTGGACCAAATTAAAGACCGATTATATCGATCCGGAACAAGTGATGACAGACAATACAGGAAGAAGTTATCCTGTAGGACGAGTATTTTCTTTTGGAGTACAAGTTTCATTGTAAATCGTATAAATCAGTTAAATCATGAAAACGAATAACACGTATATAAAATTTGCGGCATTTGCAGCAGTTCTTCTCTTCAATTCCTGTAACGATCAATATCTGGAGCGATACCCTTTATCTGAATTAGCTCCAGAGAACTATTTTCGTACAGCATCAGAATTACAAACCTATACCAATGCTTTTTATAGTGATCTACCGGATGCATTAGCGATTCACTATAACAATCCCAATCAAGGTGATGATGAGGCCCGGAATACATTAGCTGCCGAATTTCAAGGTACGCGAACGACTCCATCTAGTGGCGGAGGATGGAGTTGGACGGTGCTGCGCAAGATTAACTTTTATTTAGCAAATTCACATAAATGTGCCGATGAAGGAGCGCGCTTGCAGTATGATGGAGTAGCTCGATTTTTTAGAGCATACTTCTATTTTGACAAGATTCAGCGATTTGGTGATGTGCCTTTGTACGAAACAGTAAACGAATTGGATGACCCTGCCATGTTTAAAGCAAGAGATTCACGAAAAATTGTTTTTGCGAAAGTTATAGAAGATCTTGACTATGCTATCGCAAACTGTCGTGACACGAAAAGTGCGCAGCTGATAACCAAATGGACAGCCTTGGCCTACAAATCAAGGATGTGTCTATTCGAAGGTACCTTTCGTAAATACCATGGCTTAGGAGATTGGGAAGCCATCTTGGAAGAGGGAGTAAAAGCCGCTGATGAGCTGATGAAATCGAATACCTATAGTATCTATAAAAGTGACATAAAAACAGCCTATCACGAACTTTTTATTGCAGAGGATGCCATTGCTTCGGAGATGATCTTGTCCAGACAATATAGTGCTGCAGTACCGTATGTGCATTCGGCCAATTTTTATATCCTGTCTGCATCTTATGGCCGGCCGGGAATGGTGAAGCAATTGGTCAATAGTTATTTGATGAAAGATGGCACCCGCTTTACCGATAAGCCTAATTTTGAAAAGATTGGTTTCTATGAAGAGACGCAGAATAGGGATCCGCGTCTATCTCAGACTATACGTACTCCAGGTTATAAAAGGATCGGTGCTACGACGACATCAGTACCTGATTTTGCAACATCAGTTACAGGATATCAATATATAAAATATATACTTGCTCCCGCATTTGATGCAGGTCAGTCGACCAATGATATGCCGATCATAAGATATGCAGAGGTATTATTGAATTATGCAGAAGCGAAAGCTGAATTAGGAAATTTGACGCAGGCTGATATCGATCGCAGCATCAAACTACTGCGCGACCGTGTGGCAATGCCGAATCTGTTATTAAGTGCTGCAAACTCCGCTCCTGACCCCTATTTATTGGCAAGTTATCCTCATGTAACCAAAAGTGGACAGACTGGTGCCATATTAGAGATTCGTCGGGAGCGTCGTATCGAATTGGTTAAAGAAGGTTTGCGCTATCAGGACCTTCTACGTTGGAAAGAGGGGGCAAAGCTCGCTCAGCCATTCTATGGAATGTATTTTTCAGGAGCTGGAGAATATGATCTGGACCAGGATGGTAAGTTGGACTTGGTTATTTATCAAGGAACAGCGCCAACAAAAAAACCGGGCGTCCAATATCAAAAACTGGGAGAACTGGTATTAGAAAATGGCAGCAATGGTGGCCGCATTGTCAATTTACCAGACATTGACAAGAAATGGATAGAATCAAAAGATTATTATTATCCGATCCCGACTCAAGAACTTCAATTGAATGATAAACTGGAACAAAACGAGGGTTGGGACAAATCAGGTACCTAGTAAAGGCTTGATCGAAATCGTATGAGTAAGGTCGATGGACCTTGCTCCTATCTTTTATATCAATAGAATAGAACTTTTTAATTTTACTTATAATATGATGAAAAAAAATAGATTATTTCCTATAGTACTGATCCTTTGTATCGTGATGACTGCTCAGGTTACAATGGCCCAAGAGCATTTGAAAATCGTATCCTATAATGTACTATATGGACTCAAAAAAGATTCGATCAATATCGATCGATTTGTCAATTTTACGAAAGATTGGAACCCAGACGTCATTGCATTGGAAGAAATGAATGGATATACGCAAAAGACATTGGAACATTTGGGGCAACACATAAAACATGATTATGTGTTGCAATCTAAAGAAGAAGGCTTTCCGGTTGCCATAACATCGAAATATCCACTGGTAAATTTTCGTAAAGTCACAGAAAATATGTGGCATAGCTACCTATATGCGAAAATAAAGGGAGTGCATTTTTTTGTTATTCATTTTTCACCTTTTAACTATCAAAAAAGATTAAAAGAAGTGGCGGATGTGCTGGCTCAAGCAAAGGAAATCCCTGCCCATGAGCCGATCTTGATCATGGGCGATTTCAATTCGCTAGATGCATCTGATCGAGAGCAATACGGTAGTAAAGTTTTGGCAGGTATGTTGGAAAATGAAAAAAAGCATGAGCATATTCGTAATCTCAATAATGGCCAGATTGATTACAGCGTGTTAGGTAAATTAAAACAAGCTGGATTTCAAGATACATACCGCTTATTGCATCAAAATTTTGAAAGTACCGTACCAACATTTAAAGATGGGAATGGTCAAGTGAAACAAAGTGCAACAGGTGTACCGAAACGGATCGATTTTATCTGGGCTAATGCCCGCGCTGCTAAGATGGTGATCAAAAGTGGTGTTATAAAGAATGAATTTACCCATTATATATCTGATCATTATCCCACTTATGTGGAATTGGATCTGATGAAATAATAAAAAGCAAGTTTTCAAGAAAGAGTTCCGTAGTTCAACAATTTCGGGACTCTTTCTTTTGAGCATCTCTTAGCGCCAACAAACTCCGTGTCATCGGTCTCTTCCCTCCTATGCCATTCTAGATTTTCTGCTGTTGGGGGTGTTGTTTAATTTTCTGTAAACCCTTTGTTTGGTGTGTTTAATTTTAAAAATTATTAAACCAGATGAAAATACAACTAATTATTATTATCTTTATTGGAAACAATTATAAAAAAATATGAAAAAAATAATTTTACCATTTTTTTTTCTCTTTATTGCTCTACTGTCTTGCAATAAGGAGAATGTCGAAAAAGTAGACGAAAAAAACGATACTTCGAGAATAACTTTACTAAATTCAAAAAGTTATGACAGAAACTTTTTATTTATTGAAATGAGCAAAGCAACGGCCATTCCGGTTGATCAATTACGGTTTGAAGAAAACTTGAAATATTTTTACATAGTAGATTATGATAATCTCAAGCTAGATCCAATAAAATATTTAGGCCTATAATCGTACTTCATGAAAATTATAAAAAATTTTTTAATCGCATTTTTTGTTCTTTTGATGTGCAATAATGCATTTTCCCAAAATAATATTGTTAATGATGCTGATTTCAGTCCTCCAAACTCAGCACTTCAAAATGGCAAAATAATTGTACAAACTCATACCAATCAAGAATCTATAACTTTAGCTCTAAATCTAGTACGTTGGGCGGGAAGTGAAAGTAAACAATTAGAAGCTGAAGGATATTTTATTTTAGATATAAATTCAAGTGAGATTATATTATCAGATGCTGTAACTTTTTCAAATTCAGATTTTTCGCCCTCATATGCGATAATTAGTCAGCCAAAATTTATTCCTATAACTTTTAAAGCTAATTTAGTAAAAATAGGAGCTGTAAAGTTTAAGTTTCGTGAAAAAACAAATGGTGCCTGGACAGCCTACAGGTACTCCTCTAAAAACTTCACTACAGCATACTATATACCTCCTGTAGTTACTCCTGTCACAGAGATAAGTGGCCCCGATAATTTATGTACTGAAGCGACTTATACAATAACGAATCCCGGAGCAGTCACCCTTGAAAATGCGGTTGGTATCGCTACACTGACAGCTTTAAGTAATAACCAGTGGAAGGTGACAAGGACTGGACAAGCTAATGGTACTATTAAATTAACATCAACCCTAAACGGTATAAAATCTACTAAAGACATAAAAATAGGAGCGATAATAAATGGAGAAATATCCGGAATTTCGACGATTTTCCCTGGTAAGTATCACGATTATACTTTAATTTTAAACGATAATATTGCAAATTATCAAAATATTACTTTTGGAATTCCGGATGGCATGACTATGCAAATCTTAGCAAATAATAAGGTTAGATTAACCGCTGCAAGAAATTATGCCTTCGCCCCAGGTGAGACTGAGCATACAGTAACGCTTAATGTCACAGCCACTATTCCAGGATGTGGGATAGCAAGTATTGAATTTCCAATTACGGTAATTAATCCAAATCCAACTCCTATTAATTAAAGGCACAACTTCAAAATGTTGATAATAATGTTTTCAAATTCTCTTAATAAAAAATCTACTGTTTCTCTATCAATGTATTTATTTGGTGTAAAACAGTAGATTAAGTTGCTCCGGCAAAGGCTAGTTTATGAAGTACATTATATTTCAGCGCATTTTCAAATACAGGAGAGATATCTACTCCACCAGTTAATTTGATGAATTTAGTAATAGCTGCATGGCTTAAAGACTGAAGACCGCTCGCTACCCCTGCTTTATCAACGATATCTTTTAATGCAGTACCATTTATGTTTTTCATATCAAATTTTCCCAATTCTTTTCCGTGATTCGCGATCAGGCCTGTATCCAATAACAACACAATGGCGTATATTTTCACATCTCGCGTGATCTCCTTTTTTAATTGCTTTATCTGACTCATTTGTTTTGGTTTTCCAGCCATCAGTGGTCCAAATTATTTGATCACTAAGTAACAAAAACGACTCGCAAAGGTGTCAGCCTGCTCCAGCGCATTGAACTAATAATGAATTTAGGGTATCAACATGAGCCAATACGGCAGTTGAATATGGGCATTAAATGCAATATACCTCCTTAAAACTAATTCGATTTTGTGTGGGCAGTATCCTCTACTATATCCAAGTAGTATTTTCAGAATCAGAAATCACCAGATGTCTCCCCTCTCCATTAAATCAAGGGATCACAATTTACCAAGTTAGTGGAATGCTGAAAGGTGCATTTAAGAAATTAAGAAGATCAAGAAAATTTAAGAATGAGAAGGGTGATCATGTTCATGATGCTCTATACCTGATTCACAAACCGATGGACGAACGCTTAATAGGAAAAGTTAAGATTACAGTAGATTTTTCAAAGATAGCACAAAAAGTAGCACTTATGACCAACTATGAACACGAGTAGATTATGAGTAAGAGTAGATGAACCCGGTCTAGGGGTTATATAAGGTCACCACAAAAATCCTCTATATAACTTAATGGAAAAAACTAAGAAAACGCTTAATAACCCCATATTCTTCTGTGCAAATTGCCATATAAGGTTTCATCGAGGGTAGAATGAAAATCAATAATACGGGAAACCGTAAAAAGTAAATTTTACTATGCTTAGTTTTACTAAGATTATGAATTGTAATGAAAAATAACCGAGCGCAAATTAAATTGTAAAATATCCTTTAGTTTGAATTAATGAAAACCTAATATAGCACGAGAAAGAAGAAGTAACCACAAAATTTAATTTATAACCAAATACCATAAAATTTATGAAACACCTATTTAGAATATTGATCTTATTCATCTTTGTTCTATCTTCTTGTCAAAAAAAATCCAGTCAAGTAGATGATATATCATCAAGTGGAGAAACGATCCAGACTGGACAAATAACTTTAAGTCAGGCGTATGATCTATTACAATCAGAACTTGGAATTAAACTATTGTCACCTAACCAACAAACTAATTCGGAGAGCGTCAACACATTATCGACAAGTTGCCCAGCTTATCCGAGCATTAACTCGTTAAAATCTTACTTTACATTTAGAGCCTCGTCATCAGAGAATACACCAGTACGAGGAAGCTCAATTGCGATCAGGTACAATTTTAAAAAAGGTATGACTTACAATATCAGTTTTTCCACCTCTAATATAGCAAGAGGTACTAAAGGAAAACCACATTTTAGTCAATACAATAACCCAAGTCTACAAGCTGCTCTGGCAAATTCAAGTAATTTTATTACAGATTGTAATGGTTCAATTAATCTAAGCACTTTGGGATTACCATATCACAATATAGGAACGATCACGCCACAAATACACCCATATACTTCTGCTGATTTTACAGCGACATACACATCAAAGAGTATGACATTTGTTGCAGATAACTGTTATGAATATTTTTGGCTAAATGCTGTTGCGCCAACCGGAGATTATAGCAATGAGTTTGACATCGCAGGTTTTACTATCAAAGAGGTTGGCTCCGGCTTGATTATAGATGGGGCTTCAAACTTTACTAATGGTAACCAAGAAATATTCACAGTAAAGTTAGGTGGTTATACTGTGTCGGACTCATTTCAATGGGAAACTACTGGAAAATTAGAAATAGTAGGATCCAATGTTGGCTCTTCAGTAACTGTCAAACCAACTGGAAGCTTTTACCACGGATCGATCATAGCTAAAGAATTGGGTTGTGGTGTAATTGCACAAAAAGATTTTGGCATCCCACCGTCACAATATTCCAATTACATAACATTAGTCCAAAATGGAGTCTTAAATCCAGCTTATACAGCACAAATGCCTTCCTTTAGTTTAGTCGTATCTCCTCCATTACAAGGTAATGTTAAGATCACAGGAACACTATGGAATTTAGATAGTAATTGGGCTACAATGTGGCGCATTAAGGACCAGATACTAAATATAACACAAGTTAATTCCAGCTTTACTTCAGGCAAAGTTACTGCAGAATTTTTAATAGATAATATTAAATATACTAAAACTTTGAATGTCAAACTAGATCAGTTACCATAACAGATTTTTAATGAATATGAAGATTTTGCTGCATTCAATATTTTAAAAATATTGAATGCAGTGAAATTTATGAGTATTAGCTGATCAACCATAGTATACAAAGTTTTACTTAATTCCAATATATACCTGTCTGCACTTACGATAAATACAATCCTGCGTTGGGTGTGAGACATTTGATCAATAAATTATGATATATTAGTGATTAATTAAAAACCTTGTTTATAATTATACTGATTCTTTCAGTTCATTAAAACTCTTTTATTTTTTCTAATGTGGTTATTAGAAAAAATTAACTATATTACAGCAAACAATTATTACCTAGCAAATACAATTTATTTATACACAGTGCGCAGTTTTCTATTTCTTTAACTTCTTATTTAGTTCAGAAACGAATACGCTATTTGACATATCTGTTTACGGGAAACCACAAAGCCTACCATCTAATTTTAAGTAATTTTGGTGAGGTTATACTGTTGTAAGGAATACAAATCTCTACAGAGGGAACAGATAAAAGATATTAGTTGTTTATGGTAAGCATCAATTGTATGGCTGACTAAAGAACTAATAACTAACATGAATAATAAAGAATAACTTTTAGATAACCACCAATTATGGAAACAGATTTAAAAATGAAACTTGAGCAGCTTCACCAACGTGTAGATGCTTTAAAGGAACAAATTGGAACAGAAGAGGCAACAAAAAATGCATTCGTCATGCCCTTCATCCAGATACTTGGTTACGACATTTTTAATCCCACTGAGGTTATTCCTGAGTTCATATGTGATATTGGAACAAAAAAAGGAGAAAAAGTTGATTACGTAATTAAAAGAGATGGGGAACCGATTTTAATTATTGAATGTAAACATTGGAGGGGAAATGCTGATGCACATAATTCACAATTACATCGGTATTATCATGTTTCAAAAGCGCGTTTTGGTGTATTAACAAATGGTCACATTTATAACTTTTATGCTGATTTAGAGAAGCCTAATATAATGGATGAAAAACCATTTTTTACATTAGACCTCTCTAATCTTAAAGATTCAAATATTAAGATTTTAGAAAAGTTTACAAAAAATGGCTATCATTTGGAAGGAATACTCGATTCAGCTGAAGCTTTAAAATATATCAAAGCAATTCGTAAAGAATTTGAGAAAGAACTAATTGAACCGAGCGATGAATTGGTTAAAATGCTTGTCAGTAAGTTTTTTGAAAAACCATTAACTGCTACACGCATGATCGCTTTTAAAGAATATACTAAAAAAGCATTAGCAACTTCTATAAATGAATCAATTAACTCAAGATTGAAAAATGCGCTACATATTAATGATGCCATTTCTCAAAAACCTGCAGTATCTGTTGAACCTATCGATGAAAATATTGGCTCCGAAGCAGGTCCAAAAGTTATCACGACAAACGAAGAATTAGAAGGATCGCAAATTGTTAAAGCGATTTTAAGGGAACATATCCCCTCTTCTAGAATCGCTTTTAGAGATACACAGTCTTACTTCGGAATTCTTCTTGATGACAATAATAGAAAGCCATTAGCTAGACTACATTTCAATTCATCAAACAAGTATCTCGAAGTATTCAATCAAGGTAAAGACAAAGGCGAAAAGAAATTATTAAATGATATTGATGATATCTTTAATTATAAAACTGAATTGGTTGATGCATTAAAGAATTATGAGTAGATAAAGCTAATAGGTATAAATCAGTCTGTACTTATTCTTACGAAAATAATGACAGACTGATTTAATATTTGTTATAGCGATTATTTATGCTGCCAACATCTTCCTCCACCTGAGACTTTTCTTGTACAAGCTCCACCTTTTTGAGTTGGCGCTCCGCAATAACCAGAAGCAGTCGTTGCTCCTCCACCGCCACGAGAAGAGACAGTATAACTTGTCGCAGCTTCGGTCAGTCCTGAATTAGATGAAACACGAGAACCATTTTTAGTTATATAGACATGCATATTACTTGCGTTATTCACTAAAGTTTGTGCCGTTACATCGAGCTCGTAGACGACAGCATTGGGAAAGTCAATCTTCCAGCGCTTGCTTTGTCCCTTAACAGATACCACTCTCTCATTTGCATCCAGGTAAGTGATATGACATTGCTCGCATTCCACCTCATACCCGTAAACATCTTCTGTTGAATTCTCTTTGCTACAAGCAAATAAAAGCGGTAATAAAATACATAGTAAAAATTTCTTCATATTAATATTTATAAATAGTTTATCATGTCAATCCCCTGTGAACGGACATATTGAAACAAAGCTAATCAGGATTTGTACGCCATGTTTAAGGTATACCATAAGTACTCCTCTACAAAAAGCCAGTCTCTACATGTAGATATTTCGAATCTAGACCAATTGTTTAATAGATTGCTGATATGCTCTAAAAGCTTGACCAAAAGCTGCAGTTGCTTCGTAATTACTAAATTGATATTCCTCATGAACTCCTGTTGTGGTTCTTAATTTTATCTCTCCGTATCGCACAACTGGAATTTGATAGTTACCTTTAAACCGCTTATCTCGAGTGCCATTTTTATTAACCTTAGCCCAGGTCTGATCAATTATTTTTGTATCTGCTGGTACACCCTGAGTTTCTGTAAATCTTACATAACTCTGCTGTAGATTTATTTCATCCAACCCTATGACTGCAAAATCTTTATTTTTGCAGTACATCACAATAAAATTAGGATAGATATAGAGATCGGCACCGTTTGCATTTTGTAAGAATAGTGCTTGTACATCAGATTTCAATTCGGGTATTGACTTTATCCCAAAATGAACAGTATTGCGCTTTACAACTGTACTAGCCGAAGAACGGGTAATGCGACGGTCCTCATAGTGAGCACTTGTCACGTCCCATATCTTACGACTTTTTGTTAGTTCGATAAATGTAGTGACAAGTTCTTCATATTTATGTTTCGAGTCGGAATCAAAATAGACTTCTAGGTTGACAAAAGATGCTTCTATCTGTTCTTTTGTTTGTTTCAATGCTTCTACTTGAGCTTTTAAATCATTGGTTATTTGCTCTGGAATAGATTTATTGATCAATCCATAAATCAGCAAATAACTCATGGCTTTTTTGATTTTGCTAACCGTTAGGGCTATTCTAATTTTGGAAATATCTTTCTCCAATGATAAGCGCTGCTCCCGTGCTAGTAATATGGCCTCTTTTATTCCCTGCATATCTTGACTGGTGATTTCATGAATAGCTGCACTAAAGATATTATCGTACCTAGAATCTGAAGGTTCCAAATGTTGTGGAGAAATCGGTGATTCAAATGATGGTGAACTTCCATTAACAAGTTTCTGTCTATTGTATAAACCCAATCCTGGTATACCGGTGTTGAGATAGGTTCCAGATCTTCCTACCGTAATACCAGCTCCTTTTACACCTATTGAGGTTGAAATACCATTCTTACTAAAATTAAGATGGACACCAGGTATAATTTTTACACGTCTTCTAAAATCCCATGCCATAATACTGTTTCTTTAAATAGTTTTAATTGAACACAAAACTATGTACTCAAGTCGTTAATCCATTACGGCTAACCGTAATCCTTCCTTCGAATTCATGTATAAATTCGGCTATAAATCAATTACTATAATGAAATGTGACTCGTATCGTTATTTTCATTTCTCAAAAGCAAAATGCATATTGACAAATGATCATATATACACATTTTCATCACTTGGAGAAATCAAACATCACGGATTTTAATTATTGCTTGATTTAAACAAAAAAGAGATTAGTGTTAGTAATCTCTTTTTTGTTTATTGAGCATTTGCGCAATTAACTTTCTTCCCCACTACGCTTATTCTCCGGAAATATTAATGATGCTATAACGGAAAGTACCAAAACTCCTCCAACGACTCCTAATGAAACAGGAGAACTTATGTGAAACCATGGAGAGATAAGCATTTTAACACCTATAAAGGTCAAAATAACAGCCAATCCATATGGAAGTTTACTAAACATATGAATGAAATTTGATAACAAAAAATATAACGCCCGCAAGCCAAGAATTGCAAATATATTAGATGTATACAGGATGAACGGATCTTTTGAAATAGCAAAAATAGCAGGGATAGAATCAACAGCAAATAACACATCTGTGAATTCAATTACAGCTACCACAACTAGTAGAGGCGTAGCCATTTTTACATTATTTTGAACTGTAAAAAACTGATCACCATCATAATTATCGGAAACTTTCCAAAATTGCTTAATTAGTTTTGCCCCAGCAGTATTACTATAATCTTCACTTTCATCATCATCTCCTCCACCCCAAGATTTTATTCCTACTACTACTAGGAATAATCCAAATAGCGTCATTACAATATTGATTTCAGGTATTGATATATTATTGATATCAATGATATATTTAGTATTGACACCCAAAAGCAGTAAAATTCCGAATAGTAAAGCTATGATTAAAAAAAGTTTCTCCTCTTTAAGGTATTTTAATGCTAAAACAATAGATAATAGCCCTATAAAACTCCAAATGATATAATGTATTGAACTATTGTTTTGAATAAATTGACTTAAATAAGTTAAGTTAATAATTTCAACACCGGCAAAAATAAATATAGCTCTAAATATCAATGCACCGATTATCCCCCAGAAAAGTACTTTGTGATGTAGATGTTTAGGTACTTTGAAAAATCCAAATACTAGAATAAATACAAATAAATTATCTACAGATAATGCTTTCTCAACCCAATACGCTGCTTGAAATTGCGTAAATTTCTCTAAAGCCAAATCGTGTCCTCCAGCATCTTGATTAAAGACCCAATAAACAACGCCCGAAAAAGCCATTGCTAAAGAAATCCAAACAACACTCCAAATTGCAGCTTCTTTTGATGATACTTCGTGTGCTTTTTTATTAAAAACACCTAGGTCTAGTAATAACATAATAAGTATTACTATACCAAACCCCCAGACTAATCCAGGATGTAAATCTAAAATTCCTTGTTCCATTTTTATAAATTATTAAGGTTGATATATATTGAATGTGGTAGAAAAACAAACTATTTGTTTGTTAATGTGATATATAATAGTCGACCTCCTTCTTCATTAGAAAGAAGAATTTTTTTTCCATCTGTAAGTTCTACCATAGAATTAATAGGTATGTCTTTCTTATCTGTCAAATCTTTCATCCCATTTAAAGTTTGATTGACTAACACCCATTTATTTTGATAAAAAGTAAAATATCCAACAGGCTTTTTATCTTCTGCTGTTAGGTTCTCATTACGAA
This sequence comes from Sphingobacterium sp. PCS056, assembly GCF_023273895.1. Taxonomy (NCBI): domain Bacteria; kingdom Pseudomonadati; phylum Bacteroidota; class Sphingobacteriia; order Sphingobacteriales; family Sphingobacteriaceae; genus Sphingobacterium; species Sphingobacterium sp. PCS056. The sequence goes on from NZ_CP096883.1 coordinate 4,130,902, forward strand.
TAACGTGTCGTGATACATGCCATTTGAAAAGATATTGATTATGATATGCCATTAATCGATGTCCTTCTGGCTTCCACACATCATCTTTAAATTTATAATAAAGATCAATGACCGGTAATGTTCCTTTGTGCGCAGTACCACAAAAAGGACATTTCGGATTGGCAGTATTGTCAAATACATACCACTTCTCATCACATGAAGGATTTTGACAAGGCTGAATCAGATCCACGGTTTTTAATAAAGCTGTTTCCCATTCATTAGCAATTGGACGAAGTATCGGATTATGTAGACCATCAATAAATGCTCGTTTAAATAAATCTGTCAAATATGGCCCTACTATTGTAAACGGAATCTTTTTAGGATCTCCCCAATTTATATCCCACTTCTTTAGATGATCGACTTTGACCTGATTGGTATGATCAGTCGGATGCTCAACAAATATGGCTTTCTCGCCCATAGCAAAAAGTTCATCCTTCTCCGAATCCAAATCCCATATTTTACCACCCCTTAATGGATGTCTTCTAAATAAGTACATATAAATTAAAACAGCTAATGCATGCAAATCTGTTTTTTGATTGGGTAAAATCCGATTACTATCACTTATCTTAAGATGCTTAGTAGTGAGGACTTCTGGTGCAATAAAATCTGCCGTACCGATCACTTCAGGGGGAAATAACCCAGGTACCACCAAACCATCGATATCGATAATAACAGCCGACTTAGAAACCGGATCTACAAGGACATTGTTATATGATAAATCAGAATGTGCCAAGCCCATTTGATGGAGTTTTTTTACACCCCGGCAAATATTTATTGCAATTTGGAAGTAACTCAACCAATCACCTAATTCGTTCTTATCCAAAGAAAGCGGATAATTTTTATTACGAAATGAAGGCGAAGTAAACCATTTACCGACCTTTTCCCCTCCTTTAATGGTTTCATTAGAGCAATAGCCCTTCTTAAAAAAGAATTTTGAATCATAAATAGGCACAATTACTCCTGTTTTTCCGTTCTTCTCTACGGCATCGTATGGCCACCTAAATATATCATTAAGATAATAATCTGATGCATTACCTTTTTTTATGTTTTCAAGATATAGAGTGACTATTTTTTTTATTCGATCCTTTTGATTAAAGTCTAAAGGATCTCGAAAAAAAGCGACTACATATTTTCTATTAGGAGCAAAATAAACATCTTTTACTCCTCCTTGTTTTGGATTTCCATCGTCTATATATTCATAATATTGTGACGAATTAATGATGGACTGAACCTTTATAGTACTCATGATCTAATAAATAATAGCTAAGGTTCTATCATCATGATTTCCTTTACTCCAGAAATCCATCCAATCCAATAACTGATCTTCAATATTCTCATCCTCAATAAAGTTCACTTTGATATTATCTTCATTTTCTCCTTCTAAATCACGAATAAATGATTGCCAAGTATCCAAATCTTCCAATTTATTTTCAGTAACAAATTTTGGATCATAAATACCATCAGTCATTAATATCATTTTTGAAAAATCAGTGAACTTATTGATATCAAACCTTAGTGCCATGTTAGAATTACTAAAAATTTCGGGCATCGTAATAAACCTGGTTCCACCACCAAACTCGCCAATATCCAATATATTTAATAGCTTGACTTCATCAAAATCTTCATTGATAATATTTATAGGGCAATCTCCAACACCAAAAGTTAGACTAACATAACCGAAATCAAATTTCTTAACTAAAGCAAATATTAAAGTTGTATTTAAATCTTTCAAATTAATACTTTCAGCTTTAGCAAAATCAACTAACATCGTATGAAGATTTCTAACATTCTTGTACAAAATATTAATGACATTAGATTTGACCTTTAAAATTTGATTCTCGACCTGTTCTTGACCTATCATGGGCTGTACATCTTCCAAATTCTCTACAGTACCAGCTATAGCATTTAGTTGCTCTGTGTCGGTTGGATTAAAATAATCAATTATATTATTCGATAGTTCTACTAATAATTCTTGATTATTAAAACTATCTACAATAAATTGTGAAGCGATTTTAGATCCTTCTCGAGCGTACTTTGCTGAACCAGCACCATCAGCGACTGCAACAATTTCCCATCCATCGACTAATTTTTTAACAGCAAAATCATCATCTCTAAAAGTCCCATCATGAGCGTGAGAACGTCCTCTTTTTGATGCCACAACAATCTTTTTATCTAAAAAAGTATCAAAAAAAGTATCCGTATCTGGTTTGGCAAATTTCATATTTCTATCGCTAGGTACATCCCTCCAAAGATCCTTGGGGTCAGCGTTTACGATAAAAGGAACAATTTTGATATCCTCACTTTGATTCGTATCCTGTTTACTATAAAATACAATTTGTAAATCTACACTGTGAGCTAAAGTAGGGACTCCGTAAATCTTGAGCTGCTCTACATCGAATGATAATCCAATAGTACTTAGATTTCGAACTTCCTTTATTCCAATATTTTTAAACTCTTGCAAATCAAAAATATATTCATATTTTTTTTTGACATGAGCATTCGTTATTGTAATATGCCTTTCCTTAAATTCTTCCTTTTCTCTATACATAGAAAATATTTTAAATATTTCTTGTTTTGTATCTGCAATCAACTTGGACAAGTCACAGACTTGAGCATTATCGATTAATTTTGAGATTGTATGCTCTACAATTTTATTTTCCTCAACATCAAACTCTTTTATTATTTGTTTTAATAGCGCTTCCATAATTTAGCCTAATGTTCTATTAATATCAAAACCACTTTCAGAACTGCCATAAAATCCAGAGTTTCCGCACCAGGGGCAAGTATTCTCTACTCCATCATCTATACAATGAATTCCCCCACAAACACAGGTAGCTAAGGCATATCGATTACCACAATAAGGGCACGGCGGATTTCCCCTAAGCTCATCTGTAGATATCTTCAAAAGATAATCCTGATGATTTGAGAATTCTTTATAGGTTATTTCATCTATTTTATAAGCTCCATCTACTTTATAAAATTTTGATTGTAGATCCATTAAACCAAAATCTTCAAACTGTCTTCTAAATTTTATTAAATAAAGCTTATCATTATGAGAGCATTTACCATTCAGAACAACATAATTATCATCTGGAATTTCAAATTGTTTTGCGGTATCTATTTTCTCTATAATATGACCATTTGCCTTACTTAAATTAATCCCCTCTTGTGATGTATTATTAATGTTTTCACTAGTCGCTTTTATCGAAGCTGTTATCCATCTAAAAAACTCCTTATAAGCATTTGCATTTGTATTGTTGAATAGCAATACTTGATCTGAAAGCTTACTCAATAAATTCAAATTTGTATTATCACCAATAGAAATAATAATTAGATTAGATTTTGTTCTGTAATTTGAATTCCAAAGTTCTATTGCAGATGTAGATTCATCGGTAGGAATACCATCTGTAAATAAAAATACAATGGGTTTCCAATCTCCCTTTCTCTCATAAGTAGTTTTGACTAGATCTGTATCAAAGGCCTTCATTAATTCTTTTAAACCATTCGCTATAGACGTTCCTCCCCCTATAGGAATCTTTGGAGGATAAAATGTAATAACATCTTGTAAAGGTGTTATGACTTTACTTTTACCTGCAAAACCAATTATTGAAATCCAAACAGTCTCTAAAGCATAAGGATCTGTTTTAAGTTCTTTAATAATCGTGGCTATACCATCTTGAACTTGTTCAATAGGTTCTCCTACCATGGATTCGGAAACGTCAATAAGGAAATAAACTGGCAATCTTCTCATCATGTACTGAATTACAAAACAATATTTAATTCACTGGGCGGAGGAGGCAAGGTTATCGCTTCTCCTGTCCCCTGGGATTTATTACCTGCTTCTATGGAAGAACTGACCCATTTAAAGAAAGTTGTCAAAGTGTTGGAATCTGTTGTATCCAACTTCACAACATCATGAGTTAATTCAGTTAAAAAACTCACTTCAGCTTTAGGTCCTGCTGCACAGCCGACTATTATCCCGAAATCAAGCGATTTGATCTTTGGTAAAAAAGACCTGTACTTTTGCAAGTCAGATGGCTTACCATCTGTAAAAATAAAAAGCAAAGGCTTCCAATCGCCCTTACGATCAGAAGAACCTTTAATCAGCTCACTACTAACAAGGTTATACACGCATTCCAGTGCTTCCCCAGTATGTGTTGGCCCACTCTCTGGACACTTTATCTCAATAGGATTGAAACTTGCTAGATCAACTAAAGGAATTATATTTTTCACATCACGATCAAATGTAATCACGCTGATATAAAGTGAATCCATCGCCTGAGGATCTGTTCTAAGCATACTAATAAGTCCATTAAACCCATTATTCAATGCTTGAATTGGTTCTCCATACATAGACCCAGAGGTATCTAATAGGAAATAAGCTAATAGTCTTCTTCCCATAACTATGCTACAATTACTAATTCTGAGGGAGGTGGAGGAAGTTGATCTAGACCCGTCACTTCCTTGCCGGACTCTTCCACTTTAGTAGAAGAAACAGATATTGAAGCTGTTACCCATTGAAAGAATTTAGAAATACTTTCAGAATCAGCATTATCCAGACGGACTACTGACGCTGTGATTTTTCTTAAAATAGCATCATCAGCAGCGTGGCCTGCTGCACAGCCTACAATTAACCCCTTGTTTACGTTTTTCAATTTTTTATACCCCTCTTCCCAATCATCTGTAGGAATACCATCAGTTATTATAAACGTCAAAGGCTTCCAATCTCCTTTTTGGTCTAAAGTCGTTTTTGCAACTTCAGTATCTAATTTATCTGCTAACAGGGATAAAGCCGCACCTAGTGAGGTGACCCCAGAAGCTTTTATATCAACCATCTGAAACGATGCTAAATCTGTTAAAGGGATTATTTGTTTCGCTTCTGTATCAAATGTGATGATACTTACATGAGCTGTTTCTATAGCTTGTGGGTTTTGACGCAGGGAATGCATCATCATTTGCACGCCGTTTTTCAATGCTTCAATTGGCTCTCCAGCCATTGATCCCGAAGTATCAAGAATCAGGTATACGGGTAATCTTCTCATAATTATTTACTATTAAAAAGTGGTCTAGAATTGGGAGGCAATTTTTTTCCATTTTTGTTTTTGATGTTGCCCCCCTATCTATTTGCAATACTTTGTTTCGCCCCAGTTATATCCAAAGCGCGCTTCCAAGAAAATGAAAACCCATAGTTATAAATAACTTTGTTGAACACTTCTAATTGTTTCCTCTAATTTCTTATCCTTAGTAGGCTCTCCAATTGCATTAAATTTCCATTCATTATTTCTTTTATAAAAAATACCCATGATCATAGATGTATGTCCTGAAAAATTACTCCCTTTTGCAATATTATAAGTAGCAAAAACTTCATTAACTCGTGTAGGTGTTCCTTCATATATGCGAATTGAAGCAAAAGGAATTGTTCCAAAATCATGTCCTCTAAAACTGTTTAATATAAAAGCAACAGAACTAATATTCGTATGTAGTTTTGTGAAGTCTAAAGTAATAATCTCATTATCCAAACCATCATCTCCATCCATATCACCTGTCAAATCATCACCACTATGCTTAATTGAACTATCTTTGGATATTAAATTTCCAAAATAGACGACATCAACTATATTTTTTCCATCATCAAATAATGCACAACTAGCATCTAAATCAACTGCTTCTTTTGAAACATTACCTAACCATCCTTTTTTTTCGATTGCACCCCAATTTACACCAACACAAATATTTTGAAGTTTTACTCCGTTATCTTTCTGAAGATTAATCCGTTGTCCCTTTTGTAAGTTAATTGCCATAATATGTTATTGATATCTATCTAAATAATCTTGTAAACCGCCTTTCATACCTGCCCCAACAGCTTCAAATTTCCATTCCCCATTCCTTTTATAGATTCTTCCAAATTCGACAGCTGTTTCTACAGAGAAGTCTTCATCTAATTCGTACTTTAATAATTCTTCACCTGTAGCTGAATCAACTATTCGGATAAAAGAATTACGTACTTGTCCAAAATTTTGGTTTTTAGTATGTGCATCATGGATCGTAATAACAATGCAAATTTCATTTGCATTAGCCTCGATTTTACCTAAATCCACAAGCAATTGTTCGTCATCACCTTCACCATCCCCTGTTAGATTATCTCCAGTATGTACAACAGCTTCATTTGGTGATTTTAAATTGTTATAAAAGATAAAATGATTGTCAGATAATATTTTTTTATCCTCTCCCAAAATAAAAACAGAAGCGTCTAAATCGTACGAACTTCCTGTGGAAGAATCGTTCGTGTCCCAGCCTAAGCCAATTGTGAACTTTAGAGATCTAATACTCTCTCTTTGTCCCTTTTGTAAGTTGATTGCCATAATTGTTCTAATTTTATAATATTGTTTTTTAATAAATCGATTAAGTGATAATTATTACTCACGGCCAAACTCATTAACTCATTTGTCTTTTCTGAGCTAATATTATTTACCAGCGTGTTAAAATCCATATCATTTAATTGCAAAAGATATTTTACTAAACGTGTGTTAAATTGGAAGGAATCGCCGTTTATAATATTTGTAATATCTTGCAATGATTGAATTGCGAAATAATTATAATGATTTTCTATATTGGGATGAATATCCTTGTTGATAAGCTCTGCATAATAAACGAAAAGGAACTCTCCCTTAACATGGTAATGATCTAATATTTTATTGATGGTAAATTCGTGACTTCCAGTAATTTTTATATCATCTAAGAAAATACAAAACTTACCATCTATATAGTGTCTGTCTATATAATAAGTATCATTAGCGATTAAACCTATCCTTTGATTAAAATCCATATTTCCATAATCATCTAAATAAGTTTGATTACGATGTATTTTACTTTCTTTACAGGCTCCACGACCATTTTTGAATAAGAATTGATTCAAGTTTTCTTTAAAAAAATAACATAAGAAATTTGAAGCTGTAGGAATAGAATAATAAGGGCTTGACAACACAATGATTTCATTTTGAGCTAATATTAAATCAAAATGTTCTTCAATAAATCCACTAAATAGTTCATTAGCAAATCGTTTAGCACAAGAAATATTTCCAAATTTGAAAAGGCTATAATCCTTTTCTGAAAAAGGACAATTTGATTGATCTATGATCTTATGTAGACTGTACGACATATAATTTTATTTTTATATTAAAATGGCCTGAAACCCATAATTTTTAGCGCCTAAATAATCAGCAAATTTATTATCTCCGATATGAACAACTTCACTTTTAGTTATACGTAAATGATCATTCACCTTGTTAAATACCATGTCAAATACGCTATGATTGGGTTTAGAAATACCAATTTCATCCGAATAAAGTTGAAACATAAAGTAATCTGATAATTCATAATCCATCAAAATCTTCCTTAAAGATTCTCCTGTAATAAAAGCTGTATTACTAAGTAGACTAATAGTTTTATTTTGATTACTTATTTTTTTAAATAGATCTTTTATATGACCATCAATAAGAATAGGTTTATATTTAAAAAACAGAGTATCTACTTCCTTCTGAAACTCTTGAAGTTGCTTATCTGATTGATTAAAACTGATTTTAAATTGATCAAGAATCAAATAATAAATGTGATTTGCATCAAAATGAATTCCTGTTGACTCACTTATTCTATTCGCTAACAAATCATAATATCTTACAGTCTCACCAATTTTTTCGATAGAAGAATCGATAGAAAAAAAATCTCTCAATAACCTATTTCTATTAATTTTAAATTGTGGATTAGATTTAATTAGTGTTAACCACAGATCAAAGGAAAAATGTTTATAAGCATCTATTTGAATATTCATAATCTCTAATTAAACTCCGTTAAAAAACTCATAACTAACCAATACCTATAAACACCATGAGCATGAGTATGATGAAATGTCTCCAGTTTGTCAACTGCGATTGATCGTATCTTAAAATCAATACCCACACTTCTTCCTTGAACTGAAGACCAGCCAGATAGGCTTAACCTATTTGATAATTTCTCCATGATAATATTTTGATAGAAAAAAAGCTAAATCTTCATTATAACCTATTCCTGATGCTTCAAATTTCCATTGACCATTACGTCTATATATTCTACCAAATTCGACAGCAGTCTCAATTGAAAAATCTTCTTCTAGTTCGTACTTAGCGACCTCTGTTCCAGTCCTATCGTCAACGATGCGGATATAAGAATTTCTTACTTGTCCATAATTTTGCTTTCGAGCTAATGCTTCATGAATCGTGACCACAATTAGAATTTCGGAGATAGCACAATCAACTTGAGATAAATCGAGCTGAATACTTTCATCATCTCCTTCTAAACTATTGCCTCCTGTAGGATCGTCACCAGTGTGATGCAACGCTCCATCCGGAGAATCTGTATTACCGTAAAAGATGAAAAAAGATTCTGATGGAATATGGCGACTTTCATTAATCATAAATGCTGAAGCATCCAGATCGAAATCATACCCAGTACCATCATTTGGATCCCAGCCTAATCCAATAGTCATTTTATCTAACCCTATATCAATCCTTTGTCCTTTTTGTAAATTAATGGCCATTACTGCTTGATTTATTTTAGAAGATCAATTATTAACAGAACAAAACTACATGAACATCTCATGGAGTGTATACGGCATCCCGTAATGAAAAAAAAATATTTTAAACAACCTAACTTGCATGAATAAGATATCCTTACTGTAAAACTAAAAGTCGTTAATCCATTACGGCTAACCGTAATCCTTCACGCATATTCCTGTTTAAATTTGATTTTAAATCAATGATTATTTTGGAAAATGAACTATTGCTCAAACTAGAGTAGCTGCACCTATGTGTAGGAAATCTAAAGGAACAAATTAGTACCGAATAGGTTACTAAAAATGCCATCGTCATGCCCTTTATTCAGTTCTTAGGTTATGATGTCTTGAACCAGACAGAAGTAATGCTTGAATTCATCTGTGATACAGATACTAAAAAGGGGAAAAGGTGGATTATGTTATAAAGAAAGATAATGAACCTATATTGATAATTGAATCTAAGGATTGGATGGAAAATGCTGACGCACATAACTCACAATTGAATCGTTATTTTCATGTGTCAAAAGCAAGCTTTGGCGTATTGACAATTGGTCATACGTACAACTTTTATGCATACTTAGAGAAGTCCAGTATTATAGATGAGAAACCAGAACTATGAGTAAAGAAAAATGGTCTTAATAGTATGTCCAACTATCAATTTAGATTCGCGTAGCCTAATTTGATAGTTGAACATAAAAAATTATATATAAACTTCTATTATTTCTAATAGAAGTTTAGTCAAATATTGGATTATCGTACAATTTCCAAATTCCTAAATGATTTGATTTTGCATAATTTTGATCTCGAACAAATTGAGATTCAAAACGTACATTGGGAGGTATAGTCATTAAAACCGCATAGCCATTCTTAATTAATTCTTCATTGATAAAGACATGATCAAGATAAGCATATGCCAATGTTCTACCGAAACGATCAAGGGAGTCAACATCAAATTCCAGCCTAATTTCCTTATTGAGGATCAAACTGTCAAGATGACTCTTTGAGACTTTACCAAAGGGATGTTTCTTTTTCTTAAAGGCGCTTCTTTCTTCTGGAGCATCTATACCAATCAGTCTAATTTTAACATTTTTACCAGCCTTATTTTTACCCCAAAAGGTATCACCATCTATCACTTTATAGACCTTTACATAACTTTCACGCGGCAGACTGCTCGTCGACATAAAGCCCTCAGATTTGAATGTTTGCTCTGAGTGAACGCAGCCCATAAGAAATACAATAAGAAAGAACAGTGCAATTATAACAAGCTTTACAGCGACATTAGTCCATTTATTCATAATAAGAAGAAGCTTAATGAACTACAATGTTTTGAGAAATTGCTCAAACTCTTTGTAAAACTGCTGTTTTGTATTGACCGCTGGGATAATCTTTACATTGGAAGCTCCGCTATCTTTCAACCACTTTTCCCAGATAACCTTGATAATCTGAAAATCCGTTGGTTGTACTTTTGAAACGCCATATTTATCGAGAGAACGATCTACCATTTCGGCAATAAATATGTTAGCATCCTTAAGATTAAAGTTGGTCTTATTGATCGCGTAAGATGAGTCTTGTGCTATAAACTCCTGCAACTCTGACTTGCCACTGGCGTTAAATGCTCTACGTATTTTTCCGATCATTTCTGGTCCCAATTTGTATCCTTTACCTTGGTTAGCGCTTTCGATATAGCCGTCCGTTAAAAGCAATACAACATTGGTATTCTTTTTATTGATAATAGCACTATCAGTCTCATTTAAGAACTGAGGTGATACATCTACCAATGAGGTTTTAAGGGTTTCATTAAAATAATTCCAAACATCGGCCCCTGTTTGATTTTGTAGTGAATAATCGTAAACGCGATTGACTTCATATGCAAATTCTTGTTTATCGGAATTCAACTCTTTACGGATATAATTAGATCTATCCAACTGCTTGGTTCCAAACTGGCTAAAATCGATCGTCATCTTTTTGGGATCAAACGACGAGCTGTTTAAAATCCCTTTGTTTATAAAATCAATTTTGTAAATATCGGACTGTCCTGATCTCCGATCATTTAATTTCAATAGATCATCAGCATGATCAATAACCTCTCGTATCAGTAAGGTATCATGGATAGGTTTGGGATATTTCATCGTATTGATCCGATTGGACAAATCTGGTGAGATAATGATATTATAATCCTTAATCATCACCTCTTTTTTTGCAGGTTTATCACAACTACTGCAAGCCACTAAAAATGGTAACACAACCAATGGCATTATATGCTTTATATTCATCTGCGTAATTATTAGTTGTTGAAAGCTGGAATATCTTGTAACAGTTCTTGTTTAACATCGGACTGTAATCCTAAATTGGAAAGCCATGCCTCACACTCTCTAACTGCCTCACGGGTTTTTGTTTCTGCTTTTAAGATGGCGTATACTTCATATAGATATTTGCTCCAACCTTCCATATAAATATTGACCCGATTTTCCATTTCAGCCTTAGAGATTGGTAACTTATCATTGTCAATCTGACTTTTGTATATTTGTCCAATATTGCTGATCCGCTCTTTAAATGTGAGCAGCTGCTGTTGCAACCTACCCACGCGCTCGTTTTGTTGGATGGGTAATTGCTGGATGTGACCGATCTTCTCTTCTTTAGTCACCTGTAAACTGACTAGCTCAGCTTGAATTGCATCATTCTCCAATTGAATTTTATTAATCTGTTCTTGGTATTCTTCCATATCGGCTTGATGACTTTGTGCCATATGTTTGCTTTTTTGTTGCTGAAAAGAAAGATTGCGTTCGTTGATTTGATTCATAAATTTTTCAAAAAAGAAACTGAAAAGAAAAACACCCAATGCCCCAAGGACAAATACCAACCAGAAATTACTATCTTGGAGAATACCCGAGAGTTTTAGCTTTTCATCAATCTGATTGGTCTGAAATTCAATATCATTGATATTTTTAGAGACTTTATAGGCAATAAAAACATCAACAACAATAATTAAAATCATCCCTATGTTATCGATAAATAAACTTTGAACCTTTCTAATGAAGCTTGGCTTTTGATCGTCTTGCTTTCTTTTTTGAACAAATAAATCATTAAAAACTTTATACATACCTAAGGATAAAGGAATGGAAACAAATAAAATGAGAAATAAGATACCTCCAAAACCCTTAGTCCATATTTTAGAAATAGCTTTAGGATTAAATACTTCTGGCGATTCAGTACTCGCTGATCCTAAAAGGGTCAATTCTTTTATTTCCTCTTTTGAGAAAATAAAAATATAAGCTACTGAAGAATAAAAGACATATATATATAATGCGAGTAGCAAGGTAATACCCCCCAAAATAAACATGATAGGCTTGTTCATAGCGGGTTTCACAAATTCGATCTCTAGCTCCTTAATCTTTTGCTTCAAGGATGAAATCTTACTTTCTATAAAAGGAATCTTTGTCGTATTGTTTGAGGCTATCTGCAAACGTTTTTCATCGATTTTGCTCGTCAATGTATTGATATCCGAATCTATATTCTGCTTGTCAACTGCAGCATTATTTTTTATCTTTTCAATCTCATGCTCCGTCTTAAATTCCATATTCGTTGAACTTAGCTTTTGCTGTTCATCTATTCTTACTTTCAAACGTTCTTTCTTCTCGGCGATGACGTCAATTTCATTAATAAAATTAGAATACAGACTATCCATGGCTTGATGAAGGATTTGATGGTCGCCACTGTTCTCATAGGCACGATTGTATCCACTAAGTTTTACTAGGTCCTTATCAAAGGCTCCAACTTCTGATGCAATAATATTGTCTAATACATCTTTATACTCCTTGAGTGATTGTTGCTGAAAATTAAGTTCTTGAACAGGTTGGGAATAAATTATAGTTTGCGGTTCTGTTTTCAATGGTATAGGGTTTTCTCTTTTTTCTGATTGTACAATATCTTCTAACAGTTCACCATTATTGATCCTGATGGCGCGGGAACGAATTTGATGAAATGTTTCCATATGTTCTGTTACGGTTTTTGAATAATTTGTAATGATAACGCTTACATGATTATTCTTCGAATTGTTGCTCCAATTATAAGAACCTGTAATAACCACATTTTGATCAATAACACAGAATTTTTGATTCATCATTCCCCAGCCTACATTCTTGACCTTGGTCACCTCTGCGCCAAGTTTCTCTAATAATGAAAAATCTAATTTTTCATTATCTGGCTGGTCAGATATGATGATAAGAACTTTCACTTGCCGATCAAGACAGCCTTGGACTGCAGCAAATAGTTCATTGTCGGTAAACCAAGCCATTGCAATCAATACCTCGGTTTTAGCTTTTGAAAGCTCTTGCTTAACACGTTCATTGATACCCCTGCTATCCGACAGTGTATCTTGGATCAAATGATCTGAATTCATAAGTGTTTTTAGTTAATATGGTTAAAATAACTTTTCTGATGGTTTATTAACATCGATCCAAAATTATCAATAACCGAGTCTAATATGATACGGTTTCCCGTAACTAAAACAAGTATAATAACGATGTACTAATTTAAAATAATGGATAAAAAGAATTAAGAAAAAGCAATAAGAAATGCTCTATTACAGATCGATTGCGAAAGAATAATTTATTTGAGCAGAAATAAAAAAGGCTATCTTACGATAGCCTAATATGAGGTTTATAATTACTAAATTGAGTTACGTGATGTTCAATGACGTGATTTTTTTCACAAAAAAAACACAGCACATAAAATATGATTTTTTAAATAATACCGATCTCTTTGCAATGGGCGACTAATTGCTCGTTTTTAGTAAAATTAAGTACATCTTTCATGATATTGAGCCGCTTTTCAATACTGCTCAAACTAGATGGAATAACTTCTCGCTGCTGCAAATAAAGTGGCATATCTTTTTGAGATATCCCTTCGTATAATAACCGAATGATGTGTAGGTCAAATGAAGTAAATTCGTGCGAATTACGCTCTTGAATAACTTTTTTAACATCTGGAGATTGATAGGACTTGTTATTATTAACAGCCACAAGTGCTTCTTGAAGATATTGTCCATCACGTCGTGATTTACGAACCATGCCATCAATTTGATTTAACTTAAACATCTCACTAATCTTGCTATTTCGGTCTTTCGCGGTGAATAATATGACCTTAATATCAGGTTGTACATGCTTAATGGCTTTGATCAGTGATAAGCCATCTTTTATTTGTTGGGGACTTTCATCATCTTCAAATTCGATATCTGTAATAATCAAATCGTAAGGATCCTTATCGCGAAGTGCATTATTTATCCAATTCAATGCATGATCGCAATAATGAACGTACTTGACAACTTCTACACCTAGCGCTTTAAGAGCTTTCTGTACTGAAATATTGGTCATCTCATGATCTTCGGCAATGAGTACTTTTTTAAACATATATGATCGTTTTTTATAATATGGGTATATTGATTTTCACACTAAGCCCCTTCCCCTCTTCCCTGACAAAGATAATTTCACCACCAATACCTTCGATACGGGAAACCATATTAGATAAACCTTTTCCATATGTTTTTGAATGTGCAAGACCAATTCCATTATCTTGATAAAAAATCTCTGACTGATTACCATGCTTTTCAAAACGAATAACAACTTGATCTGCTTGACTATGTTTTTTCATATTGACCATTAATTCCTGCAGCACATGAGTTACCTCTTCCTTAGCCCGTTTGCTCAGTCGAGCCCACAAATCTTCCTCATTTCCGGCAATAAGAACACGACGGTGATCACTCGCAAATGATTTGAGGAGATCTGCCAGTTTTTCACTAAAAGGGACCTCAGTCAAAGTCTGCTCTTCAACATCATGTGAGATATCCCGCGATTTTTGGTACATATCATCTAGTTTATCTAATACACCTTCACGATCAATATCTTCTTTATACTCTATTTCAGTCATGACACGATAAATTCCATTGGCCACAACATCGTGGATCTTCTTGGAAAGATGAAGTTGGTTTTCTTTTATCTTATTCTGTGCTTCAAGTTCAAGTCGCTGTTTGCGTTTCTTGTACCAGAATACTCCAAGGACAATTGAAAATAGGAGAAAACCTATCCCAATACGCTGAATAATTAAATACGATTCCTTTTTTTCATTCTCTTTTTCTAATTTAAGATTCTGCGCTTTACTCTTTTCTGATTCATAACGAATTAAAGCAAATTGATTCTTGGCTGCCGTTCTTGCATTTTGTATACTATCGTTTAAAGCCAAATACGTTTTTAAATAGCGTTGAGAATATTCCGAACTTGATTGAACTAGTCCCCTCAATGCTTTGAGTCGATCATCGGCACTATTTATTTTTTTAGCAACCTCATATTGTTTATTTAGATAGAAAATGGACGAATCAACGTTTACAGCTGCATAATATGTAGAAAGAGTAGCATAACTTGAATTTTGTCCCCATAGATCATTTTCTTTTAAGCGTATACCTAAAGCGGTGTGATAGATAGAAATTGGATTGTAAGCATGGTTAGCGGTCCATCTGGTTTTCGCCAAATTATTCAAAAACTTAGCATAATCTGAACTTTCTTTTGGGGTTTTAGCAAGAATTTCTTCAAACAATTTGATGGATTCATCATAACGATGCACATTTCTTAAGCAAACCGCTAAATTATTTTTATATACAAGTGTATTATTGGGATCAGTTGAATATCGAATAGCTAAATCATAATATGGAATAGCTTGATTATATTGTTGCAAGTCATCAGTGGCATTAGCAATGTTATTATAGCTATGACATAACAATGCCTGATGATCTTTATTTTTTGAATCTATATATTTGATTGCTTCAAAGGATGTTTCTTGCGCTCCAAAATAGTCGCCTGAATGATATTGGATCACCCCCATATAAATTAAGCAACGTCCGGCCCTTACACTATCTTTGTCCAGAAGGAATTTTTCTTTTGCCTCGTTAAAATAATAAAATGTACTATCACCTCCGCCATTTTCCCATAAAAAAAATGCTTTTTCGTAATATTCATTAGTATCCAATACTGGTTCTGCTTCATTTTGTTTAACATTTGTACAAGAAACAGTAAAAACAACTATTAGAAGAGAGATGATTAAAATTTTACACACGGCTAAAGTTTTAACCGAATGTATTAAATTTTGCTCAACAATACAATTTTGAACAAGAAAAAAGGAGTAGGTTTCCCTACTCCTTAAAAATCCTATCTTTTTGGAGGTACTGTACTTCCTTTATCTCCCCCATCTCCATCATTTGGATCATTTGGGTCATTTGGGTCTCCATCATCTGTCGATTGCATAGTTGTTGGATTTCCTGGTGTTGGCTGTGAACTTGATGGTTGACCAATTCCGAATAAAAAATATAATATTAAACTCCACATAATTCAAAAAATTAGAATGTAAAAACCTGGTAGTTCCATATGCTCCGTGCATAGGATTACTACATGTGTTTTCAGAAGGCCTTCTGAATTTTTTGGGAAGTAAGAGTGTCACTCACGGGAGGCAGAAGCTGCTTCCCAAACCGGCTAACGACTACCGTGAGTTCTTCTCATTGTGAAATCTATTTAGTATCTTAGTCTCATAAACTAATCAAGCTATCATCTGACTTCGAAAACAAAGGTATAGCGGTTAAAAAGCTATACACCAATCGTTTCCGACATTACTGCTATTACTGATATATTACTGGGATTACCGATGTATTTCCGATATTTCCGGTACATGAGGGAAGAATTTAAAGATGTTTTGATTATGGTTTTCCGTAATTACCGATTGGATAATTGATTTATTTTTGCAAGGATGTCTACGTTCGATAAATTTAAAAAAGCTGTAAGAGAGGCTTACTTAGAAAAAAAATCTCTTGAAGTATTACCTGATGAATTAAATACGCCATCACCTGCAAACTTGCGGGAATATAGTTTGATACGCCTTCATGATCAATTGTCTCAGGATGATATTAAAGTCTTTAAAAACTATTTTTCTCGTCCAAATAAAGATGAGAATATAGAAACGGCTATTAAGTATGCAAACCTAGGTAAACTTAGATCTTTACAGAATTTCATTATTGGTGAAACACTAGCACCAAGCGAGAAAATCGTCAAGATGGTCGCTATTTTAATAGATTTTCCAAAAAGACCTTATAAAAGTGCTGATTGGATAGAAACTAACATATCCGGCGACTCAGATGAATCGAACTTGTATGAAGAAGATGAAACTGGTATTCTTGAAGAATCAAAAGATTGTGAAGAAACGGTTACTTTCCATGAAGGTCAAATAAAGCATGAAGAAGAATTAATTAATCCAGATAATCAGGTAAAAGATCAAAAAAATGTCGAAGCGAAAACAGTACATGTTGCTGATGCGACATCTACTTTGATAGATACCCAAACTATCGATAAAGATTCACCAATCATAAAAGATCAGGGAAAACATAGTAATGGTGATAATGGAAAAGTTGAAGAGATAGCGCTATCAGGAGACAATTTGTTTAGGATTAAAGGTCTTTATGAAACATCGGCAGAGGATAAAAAGCTCACATATACCACTAAAGGATCTACGGAAGTTAATACTACAGCAGTTTCTGCACTAAGTCCTATAAAGGGTAAAACTTTTTTCAGAAACAAAACGTATTATCCCTATGGAGGTTTAATAATGGTTATTATTGCAATCGTTATTTATTTATTTATAAATAACGACTGTATGTGCTGGAATGAATTCAAGTATATTAAGGTAGATTGTAGGGATAAAACACAACCTAATCAGATCGTAGGTTTAAATGAGGATAAGCTTCATAATTTTGAGAAAATTAGGAAGCCAGATACCTTGACTAAAGCAGATGTAGGTAAAGTATGGTATTCAAAAATTGATAATGAGGTTGAGTTTTTCACGAGTTCAGGAAAACACCCTGTACATATTAATAGATCTCTTAAAGCTGCTACAGAACATATCATCACTACTTGGGCAGGTCGTAAAAGTTTAAACTTGGATAATAAATCCATTGAAGCTTTACCTTAAAATCTGTATTAATAACAAAACATGATAAAAATTTTAATATTCGCACTATCACTAATTGCAGTGACTCTATTTGGTCAAAGCCAGTATGCTACAACATCTAATGGTCAAAAAGTGATTTTAAAATCGGATGGGACATGGGAGTATGTAAAATCAAACTCATCGTCTATAAATAAATTATCTTCTGAAACAGGTAACTCCAATTTGAAAGAAAAATCTTCAAAGAACCGGAAGAATTCTTCAGCCAGATCATATATCAGAGGTCCACGTGGTGGATGTTACTACATTAATGGTAACGGAGGGAAAACATATGTGGATAGAAGTATGTGTGATTAAGAATTGGAAAAGCTGTATTTGATAAATAGGTTAAAAACACGCATCATTGTACATAGGTAAAAGAGTAATCTCTAGATGCTCCCACGTTTGTATCATTATTTTTTTGAAGTTTATCATGGATGCTCGCTCCTACAATCAGTCTAAAAAATATTCAGATATTAGATCATATTCCATACCTTCCTAATGATCTCTCATAAACTCGCTATTTGGTCTATCTTATTTTAAAAATGACTCAAGATCGTTGTCTGGAATAAATCCATCTGGAGCTAACTGTCTGCTACTATCAAAAATAAAATGTCATGAGATCTGAAAAGGCAAGCGGTTTTACTATTGCTGTGTGCACAAGTCTTAGAAAACATACTGTGCCCATATCCTGGATTATTTATAATTCCGTAAGTAAATAATACCCATTTTTAAATATTAATAATGGGTATTATTTACGCGATAAAGCGGATAAAATTATTTAATCGAATACTACGGATTAAATACAGACATAATATTATGAAGAATACCTTTGTCGTTAAATTCTAGTATACAACTTGTATATTCATTTTCGATAGATTTTCTATTCACATAATATTTGTAATGAGTTTTTGATGGCCCATCCATATTAATCGCAACAAGCTTATTCCCCAACAAAGATTTTACTTGTTTATAATTTTTCCCAATTAATGTAGTTTCAATACCACTAAGTCTTACTAAGGGTGATGATGAAGTGATAACCCAAAGTTGTAGACGACCTTCACTTTCTTGAAAGTCTAACTCCAAAGGTACTCCTTCATATATTACTTTTGCAACATTGTCCTTCAACCTGAATTTAATCACATCTTGAGCTTCTTCAACCGCCATTCCAAGTTTCAATTTTTTGTATCCTCTATCAGACATTTGACATAGAGCAGGTAGAGCTGCCAATAAAGCAATACAGATCAATAGGTATTTTTTCATATCCATTTGATAATTTATTTTAATTAATAACAATTTATTTTTATGCAAATATAGATTGACAAACTCATGATATCTAGTTTTACTAGAGTAGTATTGGGGCTAGTTTATATTTCAGGACGGGAATTTTATTTGTAACATATTGTTTTTCTATAAGTTATATATTTAATATTATAAACAGCTGAAAATAGTATCGCAACATATCAAACTGTAACTAAAGATTATTTTGAAGATGATGTCGTCATATTTGATATAGGCTACCTATAGGTGATATTTAAACTACACGAAATACTACCCCTTGATATTTATAATATGTAGATGACTATGGCTTACCTTTATCATCATAAAAATAGGTTATAATAAGATTTTAAAAACAGCTATGAATTAAGTGATTTTACTCTATTGTAATATATTTTTAAACATAAAACTCATTATAATTATCTTTTAGTAAATTTAGTAACATTACATTATTATGAAAAAATTATTTTCAATTCTTTTTGCGATCATTGTATCATACATTAGTGCTTTTTCACAAACCTCGATTAAATTGCCTTATTTTAAAGAGTATAATGAGACAATTAAAAAATGGCCAGCTGAGTGGTTAAGTTCAAAAAAGGAATTTGATTTTATCCCTATCTTAAGTATCAAAAAAGTAGATAATGAAATATTTACAATAAATATCGACTTTGGAGGCTCTTCGTCCGGTATTTTTAAGAATAATGTCGTATACGACCCAGCAGAAACAAAGAAAATACAAAAGAATAATGCTAATGGAAATTTGATGGCTTATCGGTATACCGGGTCAGATGACTATTTATGGACCGAAAATATAACTTTGAACGAAATATGGACTAATCCTACAAAATGGACGTCTTCTTCCAATGCCAAAATCTATACGTTTGAAAAATCTATCGGTAATAAATCCGTTTATTCAGCAAATCTTGCTGTTCAGTCAGCAAAGAAATTTCCAGTAAAATTTATATCAACAAATAAGCAGATTAAAGGAACTTGGGAAGGTTTTACAAATTGGACTTCTGTCCCTACAAACTCATATTTTGAATTAAAAGTTATTACAGAATTAAAAGTTTATAATTTCAAATACTTTGAAAATGGTACTTTAAAAATGAATTATGATATTACTTATAATGAAGCGAAAACGAAGGAGTTAAGAAAAGAAAACAATACCATTTCGTGCTATAAAGTTAACGGTTCGCAAGAAGCTTGGATCTATCTATTAAATACAACTATGGGTAATTTATTTGTAAATCCGGAGAAATGGTCTAATGAAAACAATGCTGTTGTCAGCATTGTAGATTTACAGAAAAATGGAAAATTAATAAAAATTAAATAATGATTTAGTGTCGTTTTTTATCAAAAAGCCCATCTTAATTTTACAATTAAGATGGGCTTTTTGATGTGTTGGTTTCCCAACTAAACGTTTAATAAAGTGTCGGTTTACTTTAAATAAATTTTGATCAAGCTTTGTAATGTATCTAAGCTTAGTGTTTAGTAAAGTTATCGATTATATTTTGTAATTGTTCCAGCTTTTGTTTTGGACCAAAATATCCAAATTGAACCGTCGCTAAAGTAACTTTTTCTCTCTATAAGGGATTTAAAAGAAGTATTTAAAATATAAAAGTAATCTCCATTTGAAACTTGATAGCAATTTAATGTTTTGTCATTCCAAGCTATCCGCTCTGACTTTGTTTTTTGAGGATCATAGATTGCACTTAATCTGACTTTTGATTTGTTATCATCCAAAAACAAATCGTAAGTACTCGATTCCGAATTCAGTGTAATGACAAATGTTGCAGGATAATTATTCGCGAAGTATTTGAATGTTGATGGATAGTTTTTCTCTTTAATGTTTTTCGTTTGATAGGTATTGAATTTTAATGATACCGATTGTGCAAATGAATACAGAGAGCAAGTCAGGAATGTTAGTGTCAGAATGATTATAAATTTCATATTGATAAAGAGTTATTTAATATTTAAAAATAAATTAAAAGCGATGATAAAACAATTAATGGAATAAGAACTACCCAATCAACAATACATTAATTCACACGTATAATAATGAATATCAATATTTTAAACTTATTTAATTTGAGTGGATAGTATTATAAAACTACCCATTCAAATTAAATACACAAAACAAATTAATCTACATATTTATACTTCTCTTAGATAGAATAACGATGATCATGGACCTTCATGAGGGAAAATCGACTATCAATAGTCGGTGAAATTTGAACCCTAACACTTATTAATCAGAAAACATGTTTACCTGAAAGAAAATTGACTTTAGTCATCATGAGAAGGCAATGCATACCAGAAGACTTCACGAGATGTCTGTCGCAGTAAACGAAGAATTTTGACATATTGCTATAAATAGGCTGTAGCACAAAGAATAATTATGAGCTGTATCATAGAGCTAAATAACCAAAATAATAATCCGACGAGATATCCTGTACCCGTAACTTTTCCAAATACATATACTGCGGACCAGCTCTGAAAACATCTAAGGATTACCAAAATAGATGTAACAAGCAGACCTATTATCCCAAAAATAGTAAACAACCACTGTAATGTCCTAGGCACTAAGTTTATAAATATCATCTCTGGGAATAAGAAATTTAAATTGATTAATAAGATAGTAACGGAAGTAAGCATAATAATAGATCTGCTGAACACTTTTACCCTAATGGAGTGTAGATTAAAGAATGCTAAGGTGGTGTTAGGATAAATAAGCCAAGATCCGATCAAGATAACACTTAATGTTCCGATAGCTGTGCAGGAAATAATCATGGTAAAGCAACTTTTGTTGTAAATGGAATGATTAGAAAAACAAAACATATGTAAGATGATTGTTTTCTTGTAAAATGTTACAAATATCGGTCTGTAGGAGGTTAATGAACAAATTTTATTAGGGTAGTTTTAACTATTTAAGGGGTAGTTATTGAGACCCTACCCGAGGATAGTGCATCGATAAAGTACCAGAATCTACCTAGAGTGATCTAAAATCGTGAAATGAAAAACAATTCTCTATTTCAAAAAACTGACGAATTCATGCATAAATATCGATCAACTCTTAGGTCCAATAACTGGCAACAATTTATTGAAATTGAGATATGAATAATCGTGAATCGATAGCTGAAAGATTAAATTCAAAAATACGTAGACTCTTAATAAACAAGAAAAGTGTTCATATTATATACTAATTGAATTTATTTCCATTTTTTCTTATATTTGTACATTTATAGTAACCTATCCTTAGCAAAGGATTAGGTGTTAGCCATTGTTTTATGTTTTTCTTTCAAAAGTATTTATTCGTAAGTATAGCTTTACTTTATTTCACACCCCTATTCGGTCAAAATATTGATCATCAATCTTTGGAGCTTGAAATTTCTAATTTCAATGATAAAAATCAAAATGAAAAATCAATACTAAAGCTAGACAAAATCATAAACGACACAAAGTCTACCGATTACGACCGTTATCATGCTTATTTACAAAAGTCATTGACGTACAAAAACCTCTATAATTACACGGGAGCACTGACTAATTTAGCATTAGCAGAGAAAGCGGGCAGAAATACGATCTACTATAAAGAAACAAGTACACGGGTTTTAATTGAGCAATTGTTTATTTACTTTGATCTAAAAAAAACCGAAGAGTTCCAGAAGTTGTTGGCAAAAATAAAACCTGAGAATCTAAAATATATTCAAAATGAAACCAGAGCATTTTATGAATGTATCTTAGGAAATCTGGAAATGAGAAAAGGTAATTATGATGTTGCTGATCAATATTTTGATGGCTGTATTGAACTACTGAAAAAAGGCAATCCAAAACATCTACCTATTATTTATAAAGTAAAAGTAGAACTATATAATTTGATGGGGAGGCATAAGGAGGCAATAAATGCTTTTGAAATAGGAATGGACTATGCCAACAAGTTTCAGATCGATATTTATAAAATCACGATGCTAGAGACCATAATCTACTATTATACCTCCAATGGACAATATAAAGAAGCATATCTGGCGCAAAGTGAAGTAACCCGACAAAGAAAACTTTATGATGCCGCAAATAGAAGCGGACAACTTAATAACCTTGAAAAAGAGCTATTGCAACAAAGGAGTGACATAGAATTGAACAATAAAAAGAATATGCAACTCGTGCTCAGTACCATCATTATATTACTGTGTATTTTAGTTTTTGTTCTCTCTAAACTTTTTCAGTCAAATAAACAACGAAGACTTTTAATTGAAAAAGAAATAAGTCGCATGAGAATTCAGTTAGAATCATATATTAACCAAACGGAAGAAAATAAAAATGATCAACTATACTTAAACTTAGAAAAATATAACCTGAAACCTCGTCATCTCGAAATCATTGAGCTGATTAGAAAAGGGAAAACAAATAAGGAGATTGGTAGTGAATTATTTATTTCAGAAAACACGGTCAAATACCATTTAAAAGTAATTTATGAGATATTAGATATCGATCATCGCTCTGCATTAATTAAATAAATGCTAGACACCTGTTCTTTATCCGTCCTAACAAGGATGTTCTTTTGCTAATTTGTGTCAATTTTTCTTGTTTTGTGACTAGAGCACAAGAAAAAAGAATCGTATGCTCTCCTTAGCGGAGAAGTGCCGTAGCAACTGCAGATCCAGGATAAATTTTATTCTTTTCATGGTGTGAAGATCCATACTATATCATATTGGATCGGTGTCCGTAAAGAGAAGAAAGTATCGTAAGTATTTATAGATATTTTTTTAATCCTTTTCTATATAAGAAAACGAGGCTTTTACGATATCACTAAAATGACGAAAGCGGTTTTCTGTTCATTTTTTTTGAATAATATATCACCTAACAGTTGTAATATGCTTGAGGAATCTCAACTGCTATTTTTGTCATTTGCTCCAATCGCTGAGCAAACTGATCGAAGAAATACGTATCTGCTGTAAAAACATACAGATATTCTTCGGTGCTAAGATGCACCATAAAATCTGCATATCCAGGTCCTTTGGCGGGAAGGATATTCTGAAAAGTAAAATATTTGATCTCATCAAAATCTAGAATCAGTGCAGTATCTATCCCTGCAAATCCTATTTTTTGATTAACATCGTCTACCCAGACACCACTTTGGTTTTTCAGTAGTTGATGTATCTTGGAGGGCACATTCTTAATCGCACTACTTTTTGTATAACTGATGCTCATATCCAATTTTTTATGAAAGGAAATGATTTCAGTAACCTGCATCACGGTTTCATATGCCTGGTTTTCTAAAAGATGATGGTATTGTCGTTGGTTGTATAAATGCAACGAAGTACTGCCATCATCGTAACCATAATCTGCATCGTAGGTATAACAAATCGAGGCTTCAATGCCTTTGCTCAATGCGAACCTTAAATGGCATTGATCATTTCTTTCATAGCCATACTGATCGATGTCGATATCTTCATCGATCCAAAGCTCCCGAAGTTGTTGGTAACTTTGATCGGTATTGGTTTCATCATGGAGCTGCACAAAAAACTCTTGAACGGGTGCATTTGCTCTTGTATTTTCTGCATATATTTCCAATTGGAGAATCAAAAGTGCACCGATCCTGACGGGATACTTGAATCTTAAATATTTTACACCAAAATCGCTGAAATAGGTTTCTACACAACCTAATGCTTCCAATTGCTCATATGTCGTATCCCAAGATACCATCTGCTTAGGTGCTGTATATACTTCGTAGCCAAAATCTTCGTCATCTGGATAGCTGTCCAGAATCTGATAATTTTGAGCCATTTTCTTGGTCCAAATTTTTACTTTATCGTCTTCCTTTTTGGCTTTACTGACAGCAAAAAAGGTTGTATTGTCAAAATGAAAACGTTCTGAGAGTTCCGGATATACTTCATCAAACCCATTTAATTCCGTAGAGATATAGTGTTGATGATCTGCAAAAAGGAACAGAAAGGGCACATCGCCCAAAATCTGTACATAAGCGTATTTTAAAGTCTGAAGATTGGCCTTTTCGAGATGGCCATGATCTTTGTAAAAAAGCGTATCGCCGTCTATCCAAATTTCTTTTCTATGCATTGTTCTATTTTTTTTATTAGCTAATTTGCTACGGATATCAATCCTCTTCTTTCCATTGATGCAGATCATCAGTAGTCTTTGTAGATGTTACTTTTCCATCAACATACCTCTGCACTTGGTATGTTCCAGAATCTAGACGTTTAATCGTGATACCATAGTCGGGCTTACTTTTAGCATTGTAGGATACCGCTCCCAAATAGTTTTTTTCATCGTAAGGAAAGCTGTAGGAATGAAATATAGTTGCGAAATTTCTTTTATCCATATTGCCTAAATCACCAAGTTTGTTGTGGAGTTGGTCAAAAAACAGGTTTAGATCTCCGTCAAACTCAAACGAAAATTGTGAAAATAGAGGGTTTAAGAAGTCATTCTCTATATCGTCCATATCGGGGAATGTTGTCTTGATAAAATGAAATTCGCGCAATATGCCATCTTCGTCCAGATAATAAGCTGTCGTAGCATGAGGTGCTATTTGATCTATTTGTTGGACACTCTTTTGGGAAGTAGCTACTCGCTTTTTTCCTTTATAAAAATCAGCTTGCAGAAAACCGTCTTTTTTATAGATATGCAGTTCGTTGTTTGACCGCATATCATGGATCATCACCTTATTATCTTTCAACTGAAAATCCAATCGATTAAAATAATGCATCGCAAATAGATCAATCATAAAACCTATGAGCTGGCCATTTTCATACTGATCGATTCGTACGACACCATGAGGCAATTCATGATACACAGGACCATCCAACGCTTTCCCATTGTGGTAAGTCGTTTTTAGTGTGTAATTGACTGGTGTAGTTTGCGTATCCATGTTGAGGTAATCTATCGCATATTTGGCGACCAATTGACCGTTTTGGTAGTAATTGACATAATTCAGCTCTCCCAATAGTTGTTCATCACTAATCTCATAGCCATTAAACGGTCTACCGTCCCTGAGTTCCAATTGATAGACATTTTTTTGATCGTCAAAAATCCTGATGGTATTGGTTTCCTTTAAATTAGGATTCACTTGTTTCATTTCTTTCCATTTGTGTGATGTTTCTTTTGAATGATCCTGAGCGCAAAGTATTGCCGCGCTACTAGTCAAAAGAAATAGGGTCATGATGTATCTGAACATATTTCTTTATATTTTGGTGAGTTTGAATTGTTCTACATCATTTGTAAGCTCGGAAGCCATATTTATTGATGGTTTGAACATCCTCATGTCCATCCAAGCCAAATATTGTTGTTGGTACGGATCTGCTAGCTCTTTGCTCATATCTGAAACGGATATTTTTCACTTAATTGATGGTGAATTTGGTTAAATACTGTAGTGAACTCGACTTTTGTCTTCTCAGAAGTTCTACCCTGCTCGTCCATCCTTGCTTCTAAATCGCGAAGTAAAAAAGCCATTTGCACACTTTGCTCAAAATTAATTCCCATGGATTCAAATCCTTCATCATAGTCATGGTCGTAAAAGAAAACCATTCCTTTTTTGTCAAACAACCATCGATCACCTTGTCCTGTTCCTGCAAAAACCCAAAATTCTTCCGTTGCAAATTCTTTATTTTCGTTCACAGCTTCTACAGAATTGAATAATATAAAATCTCCTGAAATTTCAATGGTTTTAAATTGCGTAACCCATTTTCTATATTTTTCAGGAAACGGGAATTGCAGTGTTTTAGGAAAATTCTGAACACAGCTTTCGGATTCCGAAAACTCGGCTCCTATTTCCATAGTTGTTAATATGTGGAAGGGATTCATGGACTTTTCTTTTTCATATTTTAAACGTTAATGACTTCACTAATAGTTCATTTATTTTTATAATTCTGGCATTATTGATCGCCACCGAGGTGCTGTCGTGTTCAATCTTCGGCTTTCCCCTAATACTTAAGTAAAACGCTATTTCTTCAATTTCATTATCCATTTTTTTAACCAAATTAAACCACCAGCTATTTCACCGCCTTACTTTTAATGATTATTCAAATTAAAGATAACAAAACTGTGGAGATGAAAATATCCCTGATACGAATGATTTTTAGTCTGATGTGATCATATTAAAACGATCATCTTGTCAAAAGAAACAACCTCATTTAGATTCATGTTTGTCATAAACATTGAAATATCTACTTGAGCGTGATTTGATCGTATTTTTGAATTCCTATTTTTGAAGATCGATAAGCTCTGATCGTTCTAACCTTTCTTTAACCTTTTTTTAGAACTTTATCATGTCCAAGTCTCTGCGCGGTAAAATAGATATTCTCCACATCTAGCTTATCGTTTAAACTTGCTTCGTATACTGTCTCACCCACAACTAAAAACAAACTATCGGGTGAAACATAAGACTAAATACCAGCTTATCCAAAAAATCAGGTATTTTGTTCAACTCGCTCATATGTTTCAATAGGTACATACATTTATCCCTATCAGTTTTGATATCAGTATCATACTTTTTAAAATTCGGTAAAACTAAGAGGCAAGTAAAGTATAGTTGACCTAATCCTGAAGAGCGTTGGATTAGAAAAGCATCTACATATGGTTAAGAAAGCGATATACTATATTAAATTGATAAGATTGTGTACCTTTAAACTACGATGCTACATGTAACCTGTGCTATAATTGAACATAATAATAAAGTGTTGATCTGTCAACGTTCTGCTAAGATGAAGCTCCCGATGAAATGGGAGTTTCCTGGTGGCAAGGTCGAACTGGATGAATCGCAAGAAGACTGCCTAAAAAGGGAGATCAAAGAAGAACTGGGCATGACCATTTCTACCGTCAGAAAACTGACAGCGGTAGAATATCAGTACCCTGAATTTGCCGTATGCCTCTATCCTTTTATTTGCAATTGGGAATCTGGCGCTATACTCGCAACGGAACATAGACAAGCAATATGGGTGGAACCGTCGAAATTAATCAACTACGACTGGGCGGATGCTGACCGGCCTATCTTACGTGAATATTTGAGTTTATGAATTTTGGAATACACGAATCGCTAATAGCACAATCTTTAGCTAAATAAATTGAACAAATTGCCTACTGAGTTATCACATTATGGGATCAAACCGAAAAGAACTTGTACTGATACATCCATCTATATGCCTGAATCAAAAAGGCTGAAAGCTGAGCTTTATATTTTAGCATATGCTTCTATTCCAAGCGTGCCGGAAACGCTCTTAGATATTGTAAAATATGCTAAAGTCAAAAGAAATTATAGTTTTTGGGGCTGATGGCAAAATTAATCTTCTAGAACTATCAGTTATTGAATAGGAAAATGATTAATGAAGCCCAGATAGATATTGATAATAATAAAATAGATATTAAAAAATAATGGAATTAAATTTTAAAACGGAAAGATTATATATACGACCAATTTCAGAACATGATATTGAAAATGTTCACCGTTTACACAGTTTAGCAGAAACAGATGAATTTAACACTTTGGGAATTCCAAAAGATATACAGGAAACAAGGAAAATTGTTGAGAACTGGATTTTAGAAAATAACAAAAGACACACATTTGCGATTGAACTAAAAAAAGATCACGAATTCATTGGTTTGATCGGAATCAATTTAGGAAAAGAAAAATATAAAAATGCTGAAGTATGGTTCAAATTGGATTCCAAATTTTGGAATAAGGGCTACGCAACAGAAAGTTTAAAAAGAATAATCGCTTTTGGTTTTAACGATCTAAATCTTCATAGAATAGAAGCCGGTTGTGCTGTAGCGAATACAGGTTCTATACAGGTATTAGAGAAGGTTGGAATGTTGCGAGAAGCACATACCAGAAAATTATTACCACTAAAATCGGGTTGGTCTGATAACTACGGATACGCTATTTTATCAACGGACTAATTCCTGTTTTTAAATTATGAAAACAACAGCAAGGTAAATAAAATTATTTTTCCACTATTAAAACCAAATCATGTATGAAAAAACTAATCCTACTTGTATGCTTACTAACAATAACGTCATTCGTTTTTGGACAGAGCGTTAGTGAGACAAAATTCGCAACTGAGAATAATACCAGTACTCAAAAATATACTTACGCATATATCGTAATTAAAGGGAAATTTCTATCTAAAAAACTCAAGGTCGATGTTGATCTTGGTGAAACTGAAGAGCAGATGAAAGTGGGTAAAGAATACTCCGATTTTCTAACGAATAAGAAGTCATATGCAGCTATTCTCAATCACATGGTGGACAATGGGTTTGAATTAGTCGAAACAGTAGATTACAACTATGTGTCTTCTGGCGATGGCGGCACATCAGGAATTGTATTTATTATGAAAAAGAAGAGAGATGATAATCAGAAATGATTGTAAAAAAACGAACCACTAGATATGAATAGCCAATTTACATTACCCGACTTTCCGGATTCGAATTTTGAAATGAAATATTCAACTTGGTTTGGTGAGCAAACTTTATACATGGACGATCTACCTTTAGAACGATCTAATGAAAAAGGTAAACCATTTTTAATTCCATCTCACGCAGGAAAAATACTAAAGGCATATCCAAAAGCGGGTTTTCCGAATATTGTAAGAGCTTTAGTAATCGATAGTATCCAATATCGTATTGTAGAAAGACTGAAGTGGTATGATTTTGCTATCGCACTGCTCCCCTTTTGCTTAGTCTTTATTTTTAAAGGAAACAGCATAAGCATAGGAATTGCTGTCGCGATCTCGATTTCAAACTTAGAGATCCTTCGAAATAATAACAGCCAAAGTATGAAGTACCTAAAAGTGATCGGTTTAACAGTATTTGCCGCTGCAGTTTATTATTTAATGTCGCAGTTGTTTTTAGCGTGGAATAAATAGAAGAGTAAAAGAACGCTCTATATATTTACCCATAGTAACTATAATTACTTTAGATAAAATATTGAAGTATACCCATAAAAGATATCGGTATACTTCAATATTATTATAATAGGGATACGACAAATCACTGTAACTTTTAATAAAAAAGTCTTACATATCCAAATCATCGTCTTGAAAAGATAATATAGCAGTAAAATACTTAATTTACCTCCAATCGACCTGTATAATTTTAGGATCAGCTAAAAGTTACGGAGTAATTTTTTATGAAACAACTTATTAATTTTATTCCCAACAATTAGAACTCCATTGTATTTATTCGGGTAAAAAGTGTTTGTTTCAAAATAAGTAAAAGACAAAAAAAAATAAGAATAAACCTTACCGATATCTACCTGTTTCTAGTGAATAGATACAATCAGATACAAAAATGGAAATATTGCTTTGCATCATACTAGCCAAAACGTTCCCAAAACATTGATTCAACTCAGAAACAAATTGATTTCCAAGTTTAAAGGGTGCTACTCCTGGTTCAAGAGATTTAAAGAAACAATCGACATTACTGATATCGATAGGATATAGTTCGGAATTTATAAAATTAAATTTAATATGTTTTTGATTATAATGATAGTTGAGCCCGATAACCAAATCTGATACAACTACTTCAAAATTAAAGACTCCCTTGACGTAACCATCCATAATCGCAGAATTGTCTAAATAAATAGAAAAATTAGGTACTACTTTAATTCCATCAAATTTTCCGATATCAAATTTACTTTTTCCAGTATTCTGAATTAAATATTCCTTAAGAAAATACCGATCAACCTTACCGTTTTTAATAAATCTCTTTAATGATCGATTCTCATAATTCTTTTGAACATATTCAGTCAACAATTTTTGATTTTGAGCTATATATGCCACAACTGCAATAGAGAATACTACATGTCAGGATAACTAAAATTTCCGTTCCATAATTGCTTATTTTCATTTCAGATTAATTTAAAAGTTTGTTGAGATTGTCAACAAAAGTAAAGGATGATGATATGCGTTGGTTACGGTTTACCATAACCAAAAAAGCTTTAATAAAAAAGAAAGTAGAAAAAACTATCCTGTAGAAAATTAAAATCGAGTAACAGCTTTCCCAAAATTAAACAACTGAATGAATCACTTTAGAAATTACTTGTCAAGTCGCCTCATGTTAAATGCAAAAGATTAAGAAAAAGAATTTTAAAACAATTGCCTTTTAAAGAAATTATTATTATCTTTAAACATCTGATTATAAACTTTAAATCAAAATTGACTTACTAACCTACACAACAGCGAGATTAATTCTTTATTCATGTAAAACAGAGTAGTAAAATCAATAATTATCAATGTAAGAAACTAAACCATAATAATTTAAAATGTACATTAAAAATTAACCTTAAAAAAATGAAAAATCACTTCTTTTTATTACCTATTATGATTGCTCTGATGTGTGGATGCGCAAAAAACATAAGCGATCCTCTCGTGGAAAAAGACCCTATAAATATGGATAGTATCTATCAGGAACCTACAGATCCGTTCCTAGGAACTCCGGATAAGATGTCTGTGGTCATGGTTTCTGCTAGTAAAGTCATCTATAATCAATGGCAAAACTTCTTCGTTCACCCTGAAGATTCTTATATCATGATTTGGCCCAGTGAGAACAGAAAGTTAGTCATAAAAGATGTTGATAAAGCAATAAAAGGCATAGTAACAGACGAAATTACAAAAACAGAAGTTGAAACAAATTTTGTACATAAAGGAACTGGTATTACTTTTCAAGATTTAATTCCTGGAAAATACACGGTAGCAGTAATACTGAATGAAGATTTGGAGAACGGCAAGAAGGCATACAGTACAAAAGAGATCACGGTAAAACAATATGGAAAGATCTATATGAAGAAAATATTCTCTTATAATATTAAGGATAATGAATTTGAAGAGTGGACAACTAAATTGATCGAAAAATGAAAATTAAATTCGTAGTAACAGCGATGCTGTTCATCTTATTTAGTACCCTTCGAGCACAAGATGTAATACTGGGGGAAAAAAATCCATGTCCTGAAGAAACGTATGAATACATTTTCAATGGTATATCTTGCGATGGAAATTTAACCTGGTCTGTTAATCATGGTACTGTAATACAAACGACATCCAACCGTATTAAAATAAGTTGGCATAAAGATTTTGTCGGTAATGGAAGTTGGCACGTTCGAGCCCACTTCTCTAGGCAAAAATCTGATGGTTCGTGTGATGTCTCTAGCTACCATGAACTACCAATAAAAGTAAATGCAGTATCAGCATTTAATATCATCGGAGATAGAGAGATTCCAGGTGGATTTAGGGGAACTAAAACGTATACCGCACAAATCAAGAACACACTATTTCCTGCTTCTTCATACTTATGGACTGTATTTTCAGGTGGTACACTCACAAACTACACTACAACAGTACCAAGTTTCAATTTGAATATTACAGATGACGGACCGAAGTGGATTTCTGTTCAAGGTAAAAATTCAACATGTTCATCTTGGGACCAAAGTATAAAAGCAGATATATTTACAACTACGACATTTACAGGACCATCCTCAATTTGTGATGAAGCGACATATACTTTAATCAATCCCGGTACGGTTACACTTGAAGATGCGTCTGGTATAGCTACACTCACTGCCTTAGGTAATAACCAATGGAAAGTGACAAGAACAGGAAATGGATATGGTAAAATAAAAATTAAATCAGTCACCAATAATATTCCTAAGTACTTTGAAATAAATGTAGGCATTTTAAATGGGATAATTGATGGTCCTGAATTTCTTTATACGCATTATCATTCTAACAATGATCAAGAGTTTACAATAATCGCTAATGCGGGCGAAAATTTCACAGTAACACAGTTTATTTCTGACCGCTCCAGCGTTGAATTACAGAACTTAGGAAACAATAAGTTTAAAATAAGGATACCGGGAACATGGCAATTTGTTGCTACACCATATTCAGATTTCTTCACAATTACAGCAACAGGTATGAGTAATGGATGTTTTAAAACAGTAAAAAAGACGATCACCGTATATCCTAATCCAAATATAGGAGGTGGTGGTGGAGACGGTCCACAACTACCAGGTGACTAAAATCACAAACATTATAAAGTAAAGGCTGCATCTAATGATGCAGCCTTTACTTTATAATGTTTTAGTGTGAATTGACTATTTTATTTTTATAGTTTTATATTTTAAGATAAATTGCTCGGCCCAATAGCATAAAAGTAAAAATATTCATGGGTTAAATAATACTCATTCTTACCTTATAATGATCTTCGCTTTTCCTTCTTTGGGATGTAATGACAATGGTTATTTTCAATATATTCAATTTTATGCTCCGATAACAGTTGAACAATTATTTTCATCGTTTCACCTTCGTCCAATCCGATTTCTTCACCCAGCTCAATTTCATTAAGCTGCCCCCTATTTTCCAGAAATGTTTGATAGTATCGTGTCTTATTTTCCATAATTATATTTTTTTTGTACCGCAATCATCATGTGTGGACTAAATGGTAAAAGATAGTTATCATCTTCAGTAACTTGAAGAAGCTCTAATAAGGTCTCTCGCCTTTTTTCATTAAGCATATTGGCAAAATAATCTTTATCCAACCAAATCATACCTTCTACTGCGTAAGTACGAAGATAGGTTAATTCCTGATGGATAAATTCATCTTTTAATTCCTCTGGTTTGTGATAATAGGCTTCTGCTAAAAGCCAAGGAAAATCGTTGGGAGGATTGTGCAGCCCTGTTACTAATTCTTCTTTACACATTTGGAAAAATGAATTTTTGTGAATAAGTCCGCTTAATAATCCAACGACAGTTGATGCGGTATAATTGATGGCAAACGCCAAAATAATCCCATTATCTTTCAACACCCTTCTAGCTTCAGAAATAGCTACCGCTCTATCTTCTCTAGTTTGCAGATGATAAAGTGGGCCATGCAAGATAATGAGATCAGCAAAATGATTCGGAAATTCCAATCTTCGAGCTTCTCCTAAATGGATAGAAAACTTATTTTTCAACTTATTGGCTCTATTTTTCGCTATTTCAAAATGTTTTAAAACGGGTTCTACGAGATAAACGTCGTGTCCCTTTTGCGCAAGCCATGCTGCATATTTTCCTGTACCCCCACCAATATCTATTATTTTTGAAGTACCTATAGGAAGATATTTTTCGATGAGGATTTTGATTCTTTCAAATTCAAATACACCCATTCCCTTTTCTAATCGGGTTTCTTCAGATGCATTATTGTAGAATACCTCTATATTTCGACTTATTAACTGTTTGCTATTCATGGTTAATCATATTTTACGATCATCTTGAATGCTAAACACATATCAACATGATGATGGAATTGATTGATGAATCAATTTCCGATTGAAGATTTAATAAAAATATTTGAATAGGATTATCTGCACAAAGAAATCAAAAGATTTCAATGCGTTCATTAACTCTATGGTAGAGTTCGTCTAAAGAAAGACGCAGATAATATTTTAGATACAGTTTAACAGACTATAAAGATAGCGATTATGAAATGATTAATACAATAAAGGTATATTATTTTAGAAGCTGGAATTATTATTATTTTATTTCATCCAAAAACGCTATTTTAACAAATTGCTTTCTTTCACTATTTTTCTAATCTCTTGTTCAAAATAGTAGGCTATATCAAAATTTTCATGGGCAACATTTTCCATGATGATGACGCTGGTTTTGGATTTTGGATAATATAGATTGACAGCAGTAAAGCCTTCTCCCGGATGAAAACCTGTGTGCCCAATTTCCAACATGTTGTCTTTATCGTTTATACGCAAGCCATACCCATAACCTATCGGATCATCGCTAAAAAGTGTATGTTTATTTGTGATCACGTAACTGGTCATCATTTTATATGTAGCAGGCTTTAGCAAACTTCCGCTATGCAGGTATATGTTCCATTTTGCGAGATCTGCAGGAGAGACGATTAAATGACTTCCAAAACAATGCTCAGGACCGAAGTTCACTTCTTCGTTAAGGATATATGAGCTATCTTTTTTGACGGTATGTCCTTTTGTCAAAAACTTACTATTGATTTCATTTGGATAAGCACTATTATGCATATGACAGGTTTTGAACAATGATGTTACCAATGCTTCAAAACTTTTTCCACTTTGTTTTTCCAAAACCAACCCAGCTACATAATAACCCATATTAGAGTAATTGAATGCTGCTCCTGGTTTAAACTTTAATGGCCTGTCTATATCATCGCTATAAAGTCCTGAAGTATTGTTCAGTAATTGATGTAACGATATCAGCCCAAGCATATTTAAAATCAGGTAAATACTTTCGGATCGGGGCTTGCAAATCAATCTTTCCTTTCTCCACTTCCTGTAAAACCAGCACTGCTGTAAGCTGCTTTGCTATTGACATGGTCGAGAATTTATTATCGATTTTCAAGGGTGTCTTTTTGTTTAAATCGGCAAATCCATAAGCTTTAGCATACTTTGTTTTTCCATTTTGTTGAATAAAAACAACCCCATTAAAATCTCTTGGGCTTTTAGCGCCGATTAAGCTGTCAATTTTTGCAGAATAGTCATCTTTTTGCTGTCCGAAAGAATTGCATCCCGAAAAGAAGATGGTGAATATAACTAGGATAAGATTAAAAATTTGATTCATTTTAGGTTTTGGAAATTATTTAATTTTAATGTCTGTCTGAGGGTTATGGCCAATAATCTAGTCATAAATGTCTTCAAGCTGTGCATGCGCACGTAGGATCCGAGTGGCTATGTCAATTTTATAATCTTAGTTTAAGAAAAAAAATAGTCTCTGGGTTGTATCATTAAGATTGGTCAAACAAAAATGCGTGTTGTTAGTACTTATTATTTGATCCACTTAACAACCGTGTCTATAAATTCTTCCTGTTGGTCAACAAACAAATAATGAGAACAATTATCAATAATTTTGAAATGCTGATCCTGTATGATTTGCTTCATATCACTGAACTGTTTTTCTGAGAATATATGATCCTGCTGTCCGTAAATAGCAAATAACGGAACCTGCTTTTTTAGCTTCTTTAAAATGGGTTTTGTATCGATATTATTTTTGTTTTCATTTTGATAGAATAAAATGGGTGCACGATCATTTCTGATATTATTTCTGCCGTACTCACCTCGTTCATATTCTTCTCTAATTTCATTGGCTTCTTTTGTTGGAAATGGCATTTTGAAATAATTATTCTTACTTGCGATTTCATAACATTGCTTCCTGTACTCAGCAGAATTTTTAGATAGTTTCTGTATTTCTGAAATTTCATAAAGCATCGAACTGTCTTTTTTTGCTAGATAATATTTTTGGGTAGTTCCTAAGATATGGTCATACGTTTCTTGTTGAGAAAATAAAGCTCCAGCAAGTATGAGTGATGTTACTTTTTCCGGATTTTGCTCTGTAAAAAGCGTTCCTACTAAACCTCCAAAACTATGTGCAATTAGAGTAGCTTTTTTGATGCGATACTTTTGGTACAGATTATTTAAATCAGCAATCGCTTCACGATATGTGAAAGTTGCAGTTGTATCAATAGAGCGCCCTTCCCCACGTCGATCATAAACAATAACATAAAATCCTTTTTCTGCAATTTTAAGCGCAGTTGTTCCTTCAAATAGTGTTGAATTTCCTCGCGGGCCTCCATGAATGAAAATAATCGCTGGATTTTTACTTTCTCCGTATGCTTTAGAATAAATAGTGGTGGTCTGCCCATACATACACTGGGCTGTAAACACACAGCATAAGAACAAAATAATTCGTTTCATGTTAAGCCAATGGATCAATTAAATAACGGAAAATAAATAGAATACAATGATACTTGTTTTAGATGGGTTTCCAAATGCTTAGTCCCACTATTTATCAAAAATAAAAATGCAGACAAATAAGCACAGTCCATCTGTATTCTATTTACGATCTGAATCAAGAGTCTTTATATATATTCACAAAATCATCATCTTCGACAAAAATCACTTTCAGATATTGGATATGTGATAAAAACGATGAAGTCAAAAGATCACAGGAGTAGATACTGACAATCTGCTTATCAAAGTCATCAATTGACAATATGTTAAAATCCATGAACACGACGCGATTATCCGTCAAAATCACCACAGTCATGTTCTTTAAAAAGAGGCAAAGCTACTTTGGTGGTAAAATACCTCGCTATTCTTTTATTTTTTAAGGCTATTTTCTGACCGTCAATCACCAATTCATAGACAGGCGCAGGATCGAGTTTGGTTAAAATAAAAGTGTGCTCTGCAGTTTTGAAAATGGTTTTGTTTTCTTCAATAGCGGTTGAGAAAGCATCAATTTCAAAAATATCTTTTTCATCGCAGACATTGGTCCATATCATTTTATTCTCTGTCACCGATAAACGCGCTAAGTCACAGGCATAGCAGTTGCCAGAGAACTCCATTCCGTATTTTTCATATACATTCGTACTCATACTATCCAGTATATCGATAGGTAGCAATGCAGAAAGATCATTCGGTAGCTTTCTTTTTGTTCTCATACTCTTTTCTGATAGAGATGCAGAAGCTGTATCCGCGTGGGCATGTGAGACAACTCTTTTATCTGCGTTCTTTTCTTGAACAGGTGAACAGGAAGTCAGCAAAGCCAGCATTACGGAATAATTGATCATTACATTTTTCATATGCATATCATAATTTTTAGTCCTCAATTTATCGTTTTTAAAATTGTGTAAAATATGAGCGACAACAAATCCCTACTTTCAGCGATATTCACCCACTTTAAATAGTGATATCTTTGTAAAAAGATAAAACATGAAAACTTTATATCCATTCTTGCTTTCATCCATGCTTATATCTTTTTTAGGATGCAATCCTAAAAATAAAACCACGGAAAAGAAGCAACATCAAGCTGAAGTTACGCAGAAAATCATAACATTTGATCAATTCAAAAAGATAAAAGGTGTAGATAATATACAAGATGTACCCTTTCAATTATTCACCAAGCTCGATTCTATCCATTTTTTTGTAGCGCCGAGTAAAGATGCAGATCGCCTGAAAGTAGCTTGCAAGAAGCTGGATAATTACTACGGCTTTGAAGAGTTTGATGACTTCTACGCCATTCATTTTAGCATTAATAACAATATTTCAAACAGCATTGAAGCTTTTGTTCTAAAGTCAGAATTCACAGCCTCATTTGACATGACTTTAAAAGGTGTAAATCTTGATGAAATCAGAAGCAGTTTATTGAAAAAGTCTCAAGATTTTAAAAATAAATCATTTCGAAAATTCGGGACAATAACAGAAGTGTCTGAACAGGAATTTAAAACAGCTACTCAAAAGCGGATCGATGAAGTTTTAGTGAAAAATCCACAAGTAAAACTTAAAGATGGGAATTGGATATATAAGGAAAATGCAGAAGAAATCATGATCGTACAGCATGAGAATATCACGACAGAAGACGGAATTTTATCAAATGAATATATTGGACTGTCCCCTTCCCTGAATTTAGAAGTTTTCAAAGAAAATTCGCCAGAAGTATACGATTTGTACTATTCGTTTTATAGTGTCAAACCCGAAGCTAAATTTAAAACCTTTACTGGTGGGTATCCACAAATTATCCCGAGTAAAAAATGGATTTCTTATGTCAATTCGAACCATGATGTAGGAAGTGATTTTGCGATTAGCAAATACGCGGAGCAAGTTTCTGAGCAAGAAAATCTGTTGTATATTAACTTTACCAACTTCAAAATTGCAGATCAGACAAAAGCTTTTTGGACAGATAACGAGACTTTTTATACCGAAGTTTATCCTACAAATTCAGCTCCTTCAAAGGGTAAAAAACAAAAGGCATCTTACATAAAAATTCAATTGAAGCCTAATCTACTTGAGTAAAAAGAAATATCGTTTTATATGATAAGATAAACCCCTAAAACTAGGGGTTTATTCATTTCTGTAAGATATTAATAGCATGCAAATGCCCTATGTATTAAGCGATTTCAAAGCCCTGTGCTTCGGCGAATGATTTCCATTTCTGGAATTTATGTTCGTTTTTAAAAGTTGGGTCATCCCTATAGTAATACAGCAAACGTTGTGTGGCATATTCGTAAGCACTGTATGCGTTGGCTTGTTCATAATACATGATAGCTTTCTTCAAATCTGCTTTTACTCCCATACTATTTTCGTATAGGATACCATAATATATACCCGAATAAGAACGATCATAATCTTTCTTGAGGTAAATCAACAGATTTTGATAATCTCTTAATCGATAATAGATTTCTGAAATTTTATCGTAATTATAATAGTATTTTTTTTCTGCTTGCTGATAGAAGTTCAAAGACTTACCATAATGCTGCTTGACATGTACCCCAAAGTAGTACAAATCACCCAAATTGCTAAGTGCCATTCCATCTCCTAGCTTTGCAGCTCTTTCGTAGGCCCGAATTGCTTTCTTTATGTTAAAATCGTAACCGATCCCATTTTGATATAGTGCCCCAATATTATTCCATGCTATAGGATGGTTTTGTTGCGCTGCTTTTTCATAATAGCTGATACCTCTTTGCGGATCAAACAAAGACTCAATTTCAGGATCGGTGAGCAATAACCCTATTGCTGTCCAACTGTCTACATCATTTTTCTGAGCAGATATTTCAAATAGACGAAGTGCCTCGTGGTAATTTTGATCCTCTTTTGCTGCGAAAGCCATATTTTTAATAGTTTCAACATCCATCAATTGCTCACCATTATATCCTGTTTGCGCATTCCAACGATTATAAAAGAAAATAAAGTATTCTAAATCTTTTCCCCTAAACGAAAAGCGATTCACGTAGATGTTACCATATTCCTGAGCTTCAACTTGATGAATGCTTTTATCTTCCTGCACCCGAAACAAGTTCGTTCCTTGATATAGAAATAACAAACCTTCGTCCGTTCTATAATTCAAAGGATTAGAAATATAGTCATATAGCTCGACTGACAGACCGTTTTCGAAATCAAAAAGTTGATAGAAGTCTTTTTTTTGAATAGCTAAAAAGCCATTTTGCAAATAATGAATCTGAGTAATCGCTGCTTGAGGCGCAATCAACCAAATGTCAATATC
This sequence comes from Sphingobacterium sp. PCS056, assembly GCF_023273895.1. Classification (NCBI taxonomy): domain Bacteria; kingdom Pseudomonadati; phylum Bacteroidota; class Sphingobacteriia; order Sphingobacteriales; family Sphingobacteriaceae; genus Sphingobacterium; species Sphingobacterium sp. PCS056. The sequence goes on from NZ_CP096883.1 coordinate 4,170,844, forward strand.
GGCATCAAAAAGCCCCAATCCCGTCTTAGATTGAAGTATAAAAACGTTCTTTTTAGTTCCGCTATTAGTTTCTGTTTTAACCTGAGTGATACAATCATTTTCAAGTAAAAACTGATGTTTTGCAGCATGATAGAATTTCCAACTTTTTTCTTTACGAATAGCCAATACATCAAAATTGTCAAAGAAAATAAGTTGATCTGCATCCGTTAGTATAAGATTGCCCTTATCATCGATCAATCTACCTTTCTTATTTCCTTTATTCGGTTTGACCCAGAAGCAATTAGCTGCCCGGATGATCTCTGCCTCTAGAAAATCACCCAGATAATACCCTTCTTTTGTATAATATTTTCGTTTATGATTTTCCTTTTGTCCCGTAAAAAAAAGATCTTTATCATAGTCATATACATACGGTCTTGCGCTCTCAACAGGAAGAATAAGCCCATTTTCATCGTTATAAACACCAAATCTTCCAGCCGCCTCTACACCTAAAAATCCATAAGCCACGCTTTCGATAGCATCATAATCAGGAGGAACTAACCAAGTATTAGAATACACTTTTAAAATCCCCCAGTTCCCATTCACTTTTACTTCACCTAAAGGTTCACGTGCAAAATCGAACACATCAAGGGCCTTCTCATAAATTGGAGGAACTAATTCTTTCCCATCTCGCTGCAAGTAACCGTACAAACCCTCTTTTTTAACCAGCGCTATCTGATAGATAAGATCTGATTCAAAAATCTCATCATACACCGCTGGAGCCAAAATAACACCCTTTGCATCGCGCAAGCCAAACTTACCTGATTCTTCAAAAATAAAAGAGACAGCTTTCTGAAGAGCCACCTCCTCAAAATAACCCAATCCGTAATTGATCCAATCGGTTTGTAAAATATCGAGAAATGAGGCGTAACCTCTTTGTGAAAATAAACTGTCTAACACAGAAAGTTTTTGAGTCTTCACAGCCTTTTTGTATAATTTACCTTTATGTTGTATATCCAGCAACCACTCTTTTACTTGGACCTCATGCTTTTCTTCGTTCATATTAAAAACATCTGTCGCATTTAAGACAAAAGAATCATAAGGTAAAGCTTCCAAAAATTCGAACATATGGTTGACGGATTCGTAGTATTTTTTTTTATAATGCAACTGATAAGAGTCTGCCAGCAAGTTAAAAAAGTAACGTAGCTGCACAATACCTTGTTCTTTGTTTGCAATCAGCTCAACCCCCAGCACTTTGACATCTTCGGCCAATAGTGGATAGAGTAACAATGGAATTTCGTAATTCCACTCACCAAGATAAGTATCAAACGTTTGATTCGTTTTTTGATCGTAATTGTATAAATATATTCGATGTGCCATGTATTCAATTTACGCCATTATATAGATTATAAAATCCCTATTTACCGTGATTTTGTTGACAGTTCTAGGAGCTATATCCATCAGTAGCTACACTAAAACGACTTTTCTAGACATCATAATGCAACGACTGGCAGTCACAGCATGAACATTTAAGTACCAGTATTAGAAATGCTATTTTCTAATGAGCTGTAGTAGATCACCTGTTTTCACCAGATCAAATGACATGACTTTAATGCATATTTTGCGTCAAATTACTTTTTATTTTATCGAGTCAAACCACAATCTGATTAAGATTAACAATTATTTTCATAGCTTCTACTTTACGAAGGTTTATTTTACTCATATTTATAACATAATATTCTGCAACAAAAGCCTTCCATCAAAATCGTTAATAGCATTCAGGCCAATATTTATCAATTAAGCTGTATACATGGATAAATTTTATTGGCTATTTTTTATCCCTAGAACAAATCAAGATATTCTTTCTTCAATGATTTATTTTGTATCGCTTCAATGAAAGAAGTAAAACTGTTCGATACAAGTACTGCTTCTTCAAATTCAGGTTCATCACCATAATAGATTTTTCCAAAATTTTCTTCTGAAACATTGATCGCAAAATAGCTATAACCTTTTTTAACAGATAGAATAATTGGTATATGTTTATTCCAGAAATTTTTCACCTCTTGTTGAATTTAAACATCTCCATCAAAGGCGTCTAAGGATTGAATTTCAAATTCATTCCATTTAAAATCATTTTCATCGTTTGTCTCATTAAAATCTGCAATACTGTTAAACCATGTGGTATCCGATTGATTCGTGAGCAGGGAGTATGTTTTTAAAAAAGCTAGATAATCATTCGGCAGGTGCGAATATCGTGTCTGAAATCTTTTATTTAAAGTTTCATGATCCGATTTCTTAGTAATAAACTGTAGATGTTGACTCAATAAGTTCATAGTTTTATTTTCAGATATTTAGTTTTTGCAAAGAAATTAAAAGTTTGTTGAGTGATAAGCTTTAGATTGTTAAATCAAATTTATTCCGAAATGTTTTTATCCAGCTTAACCAATTATCGGGTCGTTTCATATGTCTTTTAGTTCATCTGATTTTTGGCATCTTGCAATAATTTTTCGGCCTTCAGTCTGATCTGTTTTGGCAATAGATTGAAATTTGCATCTTTTACTTCCCGATATTGATCTTCTTCCTGAAACGGAATCCAACACGTAATTTTTGATTTTGAAAATGTTTTACCACTCCTATTGGTATAAACAATCACTTTCAGTGGCTTAGCATCTAATCCATCTGATTCTTCAAAATAAGTAAGGTAGAACTCAGGAAACCCATCCTTATTTGCATCGCCAACTTCACAGTAGTTGATCAGAAATTTTGGTTGTGCCAGTCCTTTTGCAAAGTCTTTAAAAGTTATTTTTGGAATTAATCCACCATGATCTTCCAGAAAAATACCCGCGTGTAGATCCTTGGGATGATCGTCAAGATAAGCAGGTTGCGTCGCTTTGCTTTCGTTCAAAAACCAGACATAACTTCCGTAGTTGGGAACAAATGATCGGACAATCATCAATGGATTTCCTGGCAATGGATTCCCAAGATCTTCAATAATTTCATCAAACTTTCGATCTGAAGAAAAATATGCTGCTGTTTGAATCTGTGCAAAAGATGATAAACTGAAAATACTAGCAACAACGGGTAATAGAATTCTGAAAATCATAGTTATCGTATTTTGAATTAATGATGTAATTCACTTTGTATATTCTGCCCAAATACCTATCAATATAGTAATAAATAGTGTATTCCGAATGAATATTAGCATAGACTAATCCATCCGAATGATGGGATGTATAGGCTATTTGTTATTATGCTTAAAATTTTATTCATCTTATGGATCAATATTAATGAAAATCTAAGATGAATACTATCCCAGTTATCAGCTATATTTTAGGGCGATAAATTTGTTTTCAATTGACTTTTGAATAGGTGCAGTGATCAATAACTTTTATTTTACAATAATTGATCATAGATTTTAGTAGATACAGACACAGCAAAATCCATCAAAAATGATTTATTTAACACCATTAAAAATAAAGATTTAAAAACCAACAACAATACTAAAATTATTAGCTTAAAAGTTTTGATTTCCTCCTTTATTGTTGTACTTTTAATCAGATGCCCCTCATTATGAAGAATAAGACCAAGATTACAAACGCAAGTATAGAATCGGCAGGTTTGCCAAAAGACGCTAAGCATGTTATAGCAGAATATATCTGGAATGGATTTGACGCTAAAGCCACAACTATTTCCATTGATATAGCAAATAACGAACTCGGATTTATAACGAGTATCAGCATCCGTGATAATGGAGAAGGAATACAACAGGAAACATTGGAGTATTCATTCGGTAATTTCCTAGATTCTCTGAAAAAAAACAAGTTAAAACGCAGTTCCTATACACGAGGAAAAAAAGGTAAGGGTCGCTTTTCTTTTTCTCTTTTTGCCAACCGCGCAACGTGGCAAACTACTATAAAAGTAGATGATAAACTGATTTCTTACCGCATACGCATAGATCGTGATACGAAAGAACAATACGATATCAGCGATATCAAATCATCTGCCCAGAACAAAGGGACAGGTACAACCGTAACATTGGAGGGCATATTTGGTTTGACAGCTGCAACACTCGACTCAGTAGAGTTCACAGATTTCCTAGCGCAGGAATTTGGATGGTATCTACATCTCAATCGCGATTGGGGCTACCGCATCCTCTTAAATGGAGAGCTGCTCAATTATGACAACTTGATCCAAGAAACGGATAGTACCACGTTTACCCTTTACAGTATTCAAGAGAATTCCTATCGTTTTCAGGTTAATTATATCCGCTGGAAACAACAGATCGGAGACCGATACTATTACTATTTCTTAAACAGCAGCAAAACCGAAGTCGCCAAACTACTGAGTAGCTTTAATAATAATGCAATAGACTTTCACCACTCGGTATATATTGACTCGGCTTTTTTCGATCATTTCGAACAAGATGATATCGCTTTATCTTCAGAAAGCAATCTTTTCAGTGAAAAGGAACAGCAGGTGATATACCGTAAGCTATTGGCTGAATTACGCGATTTTTTAGATCGCAAACAGAAAAAGTATATCCGCGAACAAGCCGTAACGGTAAAATTAGATGAGCTGCAAAAGAAAAACCTCCTACCCCATTACAATGATTCAGATTTAGATATAAAGCGGAAAAAGGTTTTATTGGCCCTCATACAGGAACTATATATTGCCGATCCTCGAGCTTTTGTAGGTATTAAAGCAGATCTGATACGCACATACCTCGGACTTCTTGACCTGATCCTACAAACAGAGCGTAAACAGGATATATTGCCACTATTTGAAAATGCCATAGCGCTATCAGATAAGGAAAGAGAGGCGATCAGAAAATTACTTGAAAAATAAAACATCTTCTAAGGTAGATGATCATTTATCGTCCACCTCAGAAGATGTGATAGGGTTGCAGATTACTTGATTTTTTCAGCTGCCACAGGCTATCCTTTTATAATACTAAAACATCAACAGAGTGATGATCCTTACCTAGACCAGTTGAAGGGTTGTGTACAAGGGTCACATTCAAATTTTAACACTTTACCTAAACTTTTTGCTTTCGGACCTTTTTTCACAAAGACATACGCCAAATCCAAATATTCTTCAACTTCCTGCCCGCTTTCGTCTCTGCCTTTTAATATCACAGAGTAATACTTCCCATCACTATCTTTTTTGTAAAACACTTCATTAACAGTAACTTTTTTTGGCATTTCATTATCGCAACAGCTACACCATAAAATAACTATAGGTTCTTTTTTAAGATAAGTAACGGCTTTCTCGGCTTGCTTCTGTGTTAAAGCTTGAAGTTGATCTGCTTTTGAAAGGAAAGCAGTAAAAAGCAATAAAAAAAGTAAAAGAGTCTTTTTCATATATAATAATTTTCAGTTTTAAAGAATTCGACAACAAATACTATGCCTTTGATGCAATAAATTATTTTAAATTGAAAAAGACAAACGCTTATATAGACAAATATGATGTGAGCTGGACAACGTCTTACTGTTTTCCATCTAAACTGAGCATATTCCATATCAGAGAGTTACAGCAGATCCTGATGTTCCATCAGGTAAGCTAAAGCCTCTTTGACTGCTTGTTCACTACTTTTCGGATTGAAACCTAATTCGTTTCTTGCCTTGGAAATATCAAAGTCCTGTTGAAGACCAGAGAACATAGCGATATCTTTGGTAGTGATAATGGGGGCTGTGCCCCGCAATTTTGCCGAAAACTGCATCAATCCAGCAATACTATAAAGCACAAATTTAGGGACAGTTGCTGGAATATGAAGTTTAAGTTCAGGATAAAGTTTGTGCGCCAGTTTGGTTGTATCAGTTATGCTCATACACCTTTCATTGGCAAGGATATAACGCTCTCCCGATCTTCCTTTTTCTGCAGCTAGATAGCAACCTTCTGCCACATCTTTAACATCTACCCAATTGAGTGCGATACGGGTGTCTACAGGAATCTGTTTTGCTAAAATCAATCTTAAAATACGATAGGAAACATTGAGCGGTTGAATGGCCTCGCTACCAATCATCGCCCCTGGCATCACCGAAACCAATGCTATACCCAATTCCTTTGCCAGTTCAAAAGCTAATTTTTCACCATCATTTTTGGAATTATAATAGGTATCCCGCCGATCAGGATTATAACCGTTGCTTTCTTTTGTTGGTAGATGGCTGTAGTCTAATGCTGCTATAGAACTTACGTATACAATTTTTTTGACTCCAGCTTCTGCTGCAGCTTCTATAGTATGGCGAGTTCCTAGCATATTCACATCGTAAATTTCCTTTTGTGGATCTTTAGCCCATAATTTGAAAGCCGCCCCTACCGCATAGAACGTATCCACACCTTGCAGCGCCCTCTTAAAAGATTCCTTATCGGTGATATCTGCCTGAACGACCTCACAGTTCAGATCCTTGAAATACGATCTGTTTTTCATATTACGTACAGATGCCCGTACTACAAAACCCTTTTTTATTAATAATCGTACTAAGTTATTGCCCAAATGCCCGTTAGCTCCGGATACCAATACCAATTTTTTAGTTGTCATGTTCGTTGATTTTAAATGATAGGTCAAAGTTCAGCCTTATACATGTCAAACCACTTCACAAATGTTACCTAATGATCTGTTTGCGGATCCGGCTCAAACTTTTAGGATTCATACCTAGAAAAGAAGCGATATATTGCATCGGAACGTTTTGCAACAACTCTGGCTGCACATCCATCAATCTCAAATACCTTTGTTCAGCGGTGAGTGTAGCCAACTCTTTGGAACGTTTTTCATTATAAGAAAGAGATTGCTGAAACACATAGATGCTGAAATCTTTAAACGATGGTATTTCTTTTATTAATAGATCAAGATCTACCTTGGTTATACGCAAAAGTTCACATTCAGTAATACATTCAAGATTTTCTTCAGAACGGGAGCCATTGTTAAAATGGGCATAGGAGGTAATAAATCCTGGAGGACAATTGATATGTGTCGTCACTTCATCACCCTTATCATTATAGTGGAACAAACGCAAAAAGCCTGACACTACATAATAGAGATAAGCAGGAACCTTCCCTTCTTCTTCGATGATACTGTTTTTAGGATAAAAAACCGGTTCCATAAACCTCCTGCACAGCTCCTGTTGCTGGGCAGAAAGCCCAACATGCTGTGTAATCAGTTCGATAAGTTGTTCGTGCATATTTTCATTCTCAATAGTCTATTGTTATGCCTGCAAGGATATTAATTTTTCCACGGATTACCCTTTATTCCGAACAATAATAAATTCTGTGCTCTAACCATCAATCCATATCTTTACTTGATGCGAATGGGTATTGTATAATTAACATTTACTTCCATTCCTTGTAATTTAGCTGGAATCCAATTTCCCATTTTTTGTATCGCACTGACAAGCTGCTCTCTGAATTTTAGAGGAACTTGTTCAGCAATCCTAAAATTTCTCGTTCGCCCATCCCGATCAACCATAAACGTCACCGAAATAGATTCACTCGATATACCCTTTATAAGATCGTAAGAAATGTTCAGATTTTCATAGAGCCCCCTCATAAATACCTGCAAACCCTTAGGATATGTTGCCATACTTTCCATATTTTCTTGAAAGTATAGCACAATATCTCCATTTTTTTTAAACCTCTTTCCCTGAAACAATAAATCATCATGATATAATTCTTCGTAAAAAGTACCCATATTCCATCCCGACCATTTACCTTCTTTCTTATTATTCTTCAATTCACCTTCTATATAAGAATCTCCTGGACCCGAAATTCTTAAAAATCCATTCCCTCTCTTTACCAGATAATTACCAATAGAATCGAGATACAATAAATAAAAAGGATGGGTGTCTGTCGTTCCAGAAAACATTTTTTTTCCAATTTCCTGATGGACAACGATCATTTTTAATTTACCATTTGGATAATAATAGTAAGAGGAATCAATAGGTTCCGAATATTCATCAAAACGTTGCAAACTTTCTAAGTTCCCATTAGGAAAATAAGACACAAATTCGCCCGTATATTTCACACCAAATTCAAATGGATGATTAAAGTTATAGCTATAGCCATTTGATTTTAAAGAATCTGTTTCGGTATAATAATGAACAATATTATATAAATCTAATGAATCACTTCCGTATGGAATTATCTGTTGATAAGAATACGATCCGATCTTAGAATCTATAATTTCTCCATTACTGTTAAAGTAAGTATATGAGGTATCCAGATCATCAAATTTCTTTATATTAGAACAAAAATACTATCAATAAATATCAATTTTACATCTAAAAAGTTTAATTCTTTATTATATATACTTGGTAATATAAGAAAGACCATTATATCACATTATTCTTTTGTGCTTGAATATATTCAGAAGGAGTCATTTTATACTTTGCCTTAAATACTTTGGTAAAATAATTAGGATTTGAAAAACCAGTTTCATAAGCAATCTCAGATATGGAATTGCTGCTTTTTTCTAATAAAGTAGCAGCGCGCTCTAATCTTACGGAACGTATAAAATCAACGGGACTCATTCCTGAAAATTCAAGCAACCTATTGTACAGGGATGTTCTGCTTATAGATAAGTGATTGCTCAATAGCTCAACAGACAGTTGCGGGTTATCCAAGTTTTCATGAACATATTCAAATACGCTCTGTAAAAACCTTTCTTTCTCAGAAAGGACTTCCACTTCAGGGGACACAAATGATAACTGTTTGCTATATGCATCTTTAAAAGCTTGATTTAGGAGCAATAGACTATTAACTTTTGCCAATAATACTGCCGTGTCAAAGGGTTTTGAAATATAATCTACTGCGCCTGACTCAAGACCGCAGACCAATCCATTTTCTACTCTGGAAGCTGTCAACAATATAATTGGAATATGTTTAGTCCGTTTATCCCGAACTAATTTCTGAGTCAATTCCATACCATTCATGATGGGCATCTGTACATCCGAAATGATCAGATCGGGATGATGAAAGAGGGCTTTCTGCCATCCTTCTTGCCCATTTGAAGCTTCGAAAATTTGATATAAAGAATCCAGTCGGCTTTTTAGAAAACCTCGAAAATCGTCATCATCCTCTACGATCAACACCACTGGACGAAGACGAATGTGCGGATCAGCAAGATCTTGCTCTCTCGGGGTATCAGACTCCGAAATCTCATCATGTACAATCTCCATTTTTTCCAAAAGAAGATCAAAAGAAAAGGAACTCCCAAATCCGGGCTCACTCTCCACATACATCTTGCCGCCATACATCTTAACAAATGAATCTGCAATTGACAAACCGATACCAGATCCTTGATTCAAAATATTAGCTTGCGTATCGTGTTGATAAAAACTATCAAAAATAGCTTGATGAGACTCCTTTGGAATTCCGACGCCATCATCCTTAACCATTATTTTTACTTTGATCATATTGCCTGCTTCTTGTACTTCAACGGACTGGATATGGACAGAAATATTCCCTCCTTTTTCAGTAAATTTAAAAGCATTCGACAATAAATTAAATATAATACGCTCTATTTTATTATGATCGAAAGAAGTTAATATATGGTCTTCACAGGTCATAAAACGATAGTTGACTTCCTTTTGAATGGCCATGTCACTAAAAGAATCATACATATCTTTGACAAATGCCACCAAATCCCCTTTCGTATTATGGAGCTTCAATTCATTTTCCTCCATTTTTCTAAAATCGAGCAACTGGTTGACCAGATTGAGCAAGCGATGAGCATTACGTTTTATAAGCGCGATCTGCTGAGAAGTTTCCTTATCTTTTTCCTTAAGCAATAAAATATCAATTGGCCCCGTAATTAACGAAATCGGAGTACGAAATTCATGACTCAAATTTGTCAAAAATTTAATTTTCATCTGATCCAGCTGATGGAGATTGTCTGCATTTCGACGTTCCTGCTCTAACGCAAACTTTTGTTTGAGTTGACGCACGCCTCTACTTCTCAACCAATATAATCCGACTAAAATCACGATAGCATAAAACACAAAGGCATAACCTTTTAACCAGATCGGCGGCGCAACATAAACTACAATAGACTTAATTTCTTCATCCCAGATCCCATCATTATTGCTCGCCCTTACTTCAAAAGTATAGGTTCCAGGATCTAAATTGGTATAATAAGCAATATGTTCCTTACCCGCTTTTATCCAGTTTTTATCAAACCCCAACAATCGATACTCATATTGATTGTCCTCAGATACCGTCATGTTTAATGCAGCAAATGCGATCGAAAAGTTTTGCTTATACTTTAGGGAGATCTTTTGAGCAGTTAATAATGATTCAGATATAACACCACCTTGAACAGGACTTATTACTTTATTGTCAATCTTTAATTCTGTTAATACAGGTTTAGATCGGTTATTATTAACTTTCAGATTATTGGGATAAAAATGATTAAATCCTTCCTGACCACCAAAATATACCTCCCCATCCGATAGCGTTAGTCCCGCCCCCAACATGAAAGCCCCCTCTTGCAGCCCGACCGAATAAGCATAATTTTTAAATATTTTTTGCATTGGATCATAACAGCTCAATCCTTTATTTGTACTAAACCATATTTTCCCAGCCTGATCCTCGACGATACTCTGTACGACATCATTGATCAAGCCATCACGTTCAGATAGCGTTTTAAATTGCTGATCACCTTTTTGCAACAGCCCTACTCCATTCCCATTGGTGCCTGCATACACATTTCCAGAGCGGTCCGTATAGATCGATAAGACATAATTATTAGGCAAAGCGTTTGTACCTTTATTATAATACGATGTTTTACGGGTATATGGATTATAAACACAAATCCCAGCACCATACGTGCCTACCCACATTTGTCCCTCATGGTCTCTTCTCAAAGCGCGAATAAAATCTGCCGAGGGACTGATCTCATCTGCTGTCGGATTATCAGAACGACGGAATTTTTTGACAAGACCATCTTTAGACTGTATCACATTTATTCCGCCGCCATTGGTCCCGACCCATATATCTCCGTAGATATCTTTCTCCAAACTAAAAACTTCGCTATTATTCAATTGATTATCACCAGGTCCTGTCAAATATTGTGTACGGGATTTCGTTTCTAGATCAAACTTAATCACGCCCTTACCAAAAGTTCCCATCCATATTTCGCTAGCATGATCACCACTTTTTAACGCTAATACTGTCAATTCTTTATCTCCAGTTGGAATAGCGGATAATCGATCAGAAGTACGGTCGTACATATACAATCCACCTCCATCTGTGCCCACCACAACATTGTTTTTATACGGCAGAAATGAAGTGATCATATTAATCTCCTTATTTTCATTACCATAGCTGTCTATTGTCTTCAAGTTAAATTGGTTCAAGTTGACATCAAACTTATTCAGCCCCCCCTGCACCGTTCCGACCCAATATATTCCAAACTTGTCTAGATATATAGAACGAATCGATTTATGACTGATACTTCTGGCATTTCTAACATCTCGATTAAAAAATTTAAGTTCAAAATTGGTGGTATTTAATACGCCTAAACCATTATCAGTTCCGATCCACAGTCCCCCTTTTAAATCTTTGGCAATACTATAAATGCGCTTACTGCCTAATTTAGCACCTAATGTTGGCTGAAATACAGAAAATTGATCTTCATGATTACCTTTATACACAATTCCTTCCAGAGAAGAAACCCAAATACGCTTATGCTCATCCTCCTCAATACAAGTCAATTCCAGCAGTTGACCATGAGATGCGAGGAGGTGTTGCACAGCATAACTTTTACTATCTTTCAGATTAGCGCTAAACTGATAGATTTTATTTTCAGCCGCTACCCACATCCGTCCCTGACTGTCCCTAAAAACATAGCGGGATGTCAACTTTGTAAACTTCTTTTCGATAGCTCCATACGGAGCACCTAGTGGTTTATGAATATCTTTAACATTAATGATAAAGAGCCCACCATATGAGGTCACCCAGATATTACCTGCGACATCCGTATGAATTGCTGTTATTGCCGTACTTAACCAGTCACCTTTAGCATTTCGATCATAACTTACTATTTTGTCCAATTTACGATCATAGTAGCTTAAGCTTCCGCCATTAGTACCTATCCAAACCCTTCCCATCTCATCTTCACATAGTGCAGTGATGTGATTGGATTTTAAACCAGCTTCAACATCTGCGTTATAACGATAAACTTTAAACGTATAACCATCAAATCGATTTAACCCATCTTCTGTTCCAATCCATAAAAAACCATAACTATCTCTATAGGTACTAAACACGGTATTAGAAGATAAGCCGTCTTTTATTGTATAATGTTCAAATGAATGAGGTAACTCTTGCGCATTAGAAACAGTGCAAAAAATAAATGTAATGATTATTAAAAATTTGCACTTGAATAAATTCAACATATTTATGTTTAATAAGTTAACTGGTTAAAGGTTTACAGCAACACTTTTTATAAATATCACCATACTCCTAAACTATCAAAAAAAATAGATTATTTGATCATTTAAGTACAATTTTAACATACTTACTCATCATTTGAACATTCTTACCTCCACAAGAATGTTACATCAACTAGTTTTGGATTAATAATTATAAACCAACCACCAAGGATAATTTTCACTATTTGTTATTAGATCTAACCAACCTAATGAACAATCGAAAACAATATGCTTGGCATTTATAAACCATTTAGATGAACAAGATTATGAGCACAAAAAACAGTACTTAGCAATCCATGATGAGAAGTAGCTATCAACGCTAATGAACCCTTCTGATAGGGTAAGCCAATTAATGATTTTAAACCAATTTATCTAATCAATTAAAATATTATGATGAAATATACCATCACACTTATTTGGTATGAGAAAAGACTATGGGGTATTCTCCTCCTTCATATTACATCGCTTCTTATCCTAATGCTCGGAACAAGTCCGTTATCTGCACAAGAATTAAGACAAATACGAGGTACCGTTGTTGACCAGAAAAAACAAGCTGTTGAAAGTGCATCTGTTAGGGTGAAAGACGGAAACACTGGAATATCAACAGATATCAATGGTGCATTTTCTATTCAAGTACCTAAAAACCGTAATACACTAATCATATCCAAAATTGGATATACGACGACAGAAGTAAATATTGGCAACAAAACTGAATTACAGATCGTACTCAACAGTTCCAATATCGATATCGATGAGATTGTGGTTGTCGGTTACGGTACACAGAAAAAAGAAACTGTCGTGGGCGCCGTAACACAAACGACTGGCAAGGTGCTAGAAAGAGCCGGAGGTGTATCCAGTGTCGGAGCTGCCCTGACGGGTAACGTACCGGGAGTAGTTACCACCGCCAGTACAGGCATGCCCGGAGAAGAAGATCCACGTATTGTGATTCGCGGACGCAGTACTTGGAATAATACAGATCCCTTAACGATGGTCGATGGTGTAGAACGTCCATTGAGCAGTGTCGATATCAGTTCGATTGAAACGGTATCGGTACTAAAAGATGCCACCGCTACTGCCGTTTATGGTGTACGTGGAGCCAACGGAGTTATTCTGATTACCACCAAAAGAGGTCGAGAAGGCAGAGCATCCGTAAGAGGTACAGTCAATAATATCGTTAAAACGGTATCCCAATTACCTGGGAAAATGGATTCATATGATGCCATGATGCTACGCAACCGTGTTATCGAAAACGAATTGGCACTTTCTCCCAATAGTTGGATTTCTTACCAACCACAAGACCTGATCAACAAATACCGTTATCCTGCCAATCTAGAAGAAAAAGAGCGTTATGTCAACACCAATTGGGCAGAGGAGCTATTCAAGGGACATGCTTTCTCGCAAAATAGCAATCTTAATATTGCGGGGGGTACTAATTTTGTAAAATACTTTGCAAGTGCTGATTATTTATACGAAGGTGATATGTTTCGCGAAAATGATAACAATCGCGGTTACAAACCCGGTTATGGTTTCAACCGCTTAAACATGCGATCTAACTTAGATTTTCAGCTCACGCCAACCACCAAATTTTCAGCAAATCTAGCAGGATCGCACGGAAGAAGAAAAAGTCCTTGGGGTGGAGGAAATAATTACAGCTATTGGATAGCGGCTTATACGGTACCTCCAGATGTTATTTACCCAAGATACGCAGACGGCACATGGGGATTTTACAAGCCTGATTCACAAGTAGGTATCAACTCTGCACAAGCACTGGCTACATCTGGAGTAGAATTGACAACTACCAGTAAAATAACGTCAGATTTTATCTTAGAGCAAGACCTTAAAATGTTTGTAGATGGTTTAAAAGTCAGAGGAAGCATATCGCTCGATAATACATTTGTCGAGTCCGGAAGAGGAGTTAACGATCTGTACAATAATGTACAAAGTAAATGGATTGACCCAGAAACAGGATTGGCCGTTTACGGCCAAAATATAGATAATAGCCGTTTTGACTTTGTGGAAGGGATCAACTGGGCTCAACAATCTGGAGCAGTAAATAATGGACTGACTTACAGACGCCTATTCTACCAGTTGCAATTGGATTATGCCACCCAAATAGCCAATGACCATAACATTACCGCTATGGGTTTGTTCAACCGAAATCAATATGCTACTGGAAGTATACAGCCCTTTTATCGCGAAGACTGGGTATTCCGTACAACCTACAATTACAAAGGAAAATATATGCTTGATTACAGTGGAGCTTATACTGGATCTGAAAAATTTGCCCGCGGGTATCGATTTGGATTTTTCAATTCTGGAGGTATCGGGTGGTTAATGTCTGAGGAAAACTTCATGAAAAATATTTCCTTTATAGACATGTTAAAGCTTCGTGCTTCCTATGGAGATATTGGAGATGACAATGTCAATGGACGCTACTTATACTTAACACAATGGTCTTATGGCGGTCAGTCGCATATGGGAACTGTTGGGGAAGCTCCAGAGCGCAGTACTTATATTTGGTACAAAGAAAATGAGTTAGGTAACCCAAATGTACGTTGGGAAAAAGTAAGAAAATTCAATTTCGGTACCGACTTCTCCTTTTTCAAAGGAATGCTATCAGGACAAGTGAATATATTCAGTGATAAGAGAACCGATGTGTTGATCACTGGAAATAATCGTGCAATACCCGACTATTTTGGCGTAGCAGCCCCTGCAGCCAACTTGGGGATCGTGACAAATAAAGGATATGAAGTAGAGTTTAAGTTTAATAAATCAATCAATCAACACTGGCGTTTATGGGGTGATATGAACTTTACACATGCCAAAGATAAAGTGATAGAAGGAGATAGTCCCGCATTATTGCCCGATTATCAAAAACTCGATGACAAGCAAATTAGCCAGACCTACACCCATGTCAGTGGCGGATACTATAATACTTGGGATGAATTATATGCAAGTACGATACATGACAATAATGATGCAAATAAACTACCTGGCAACTATCACATTCTGGATTACAATGGCGATGGATTGATCGATTCCAAGGATAATATACCGTATGCCTACCCGTCTACACCGCAAAATACGTACAACTTAACACTCGGATTTGACTGGAAAAATTTTAGCATCATGACCCAATGGTATGGTGTCAACAATGTCACCCGTCAGGTGGTATTAAACAGTTTCGAGAGACAGCGCAATTTAGCTTATTACGAAGGATCATATTGGTCCAAGGATCAAACAGATGCCGATGTACCCTTACCCCGTTGGCTAGCCACCCCGAGTAACTATACGCAGGGAAGCCGTTTTATGTACGATGGATCCTATATCCGATTAAAGACTGCCGAAATTGCGTACAACTTGACTGCTGAAAACAATTTTATCCGTCGTATGGGATTCCAACATATTCGCATCTTCCTCAATGGTCATAACCTTTTATTCTGGTCCAAAATGCCCGACGATCGAGAATCTAACTACGCCGGTACTGGTTGGGCTTCACAAGGCGCCTACCCTACCGTCAAACGTTTTAACCTAGGTGCCAACATTACTTTTTAATCGACATGATGATGAAAAAATATTTAAAAATTATAGTGTCTTTTGGTGTCATAGTTTCCTCTTCATACATGAGTTCCTGTAAAAAGTACCTCGATAAAGAAGAGCAATCTATTATCTCAGAAAAAGAAGCTTTTAAAAACTTTAATAATTTCCAAGGATATACCGAAGAGCTCTACCATTGTATTGTTAATTTCAGCAATCTCTACTATACAAATTCGTGGAACTGGGGAGAAGACGAGATTACCTCTACTGCTGGCGACTACCACTTTATACATAAGATTGATAATGGCAATTTTTGGGGCTGGCAGGCACAGCACGATGGTTGGGGTTCGGGATGGATGGAACAAAATGATTTTACAACAGAATTTTTAGGAGGAAACGATCGCAACATCAATAAAGATCTGTGGAATGCAGCTTGGTTCGGCCTTCGCAAAATCAGCATTGGTCTTGAAAATATGGATAAAATGACCGAAGCCTCTCAGGAAGAACGGGACCTTATTAAAGGACAGTTGCTTTTCTTTAGAGGCTGGTTTCACCATCGCTTGATGGAATATTTCGGAGGTATGCCTTATATCAATAAGGTATTGCCAAGTGATGAGAAACTCACCCTTCCCCGTCTAAATTATCATGAATGTGCAGATTTGGCAGCAGCAGATTTCCGCGAAGCAGCTAATCTTTTGCCCATCAATTGGGATGATACCAATCCGGGCAAAAGAACACTGGGGAAAAATGCTTTGCGCATCAATAAAATAATGGCTTTAGGTTATCTGGGTAAAAATTACCTGTGGGCAGGTAGCCCACTGATGAATTTTACGGTAACCGGTAGCCGCACCTATCAAGCAGATTATTGTAAAAAAGCAGCCGAAGCGTTTGGAGAATTGTTGTCGCTCACCGAAGGTGGACAGACTCCTTATAAATTGGTAGATTTTGAAAACTATCATCTCAATTTCTATACCATCAGTGAAAATTGGGCACTCCCAGGAAGTACTGAGGCCATATTTAGAGGTCCTTATAATGCGGGTAACAACACCCATTATGGAACCAGTAAGCAGTATATGCCAAGCTTAATCACCGAAGGCGATGCTCTCAAATTTGTCCCTACAGCCAATTATGTCAATTATTATGGAATGGCTAATGGTTTACCCATTAAAGATATCACACAAGCAGATGCAGAATCTGGATATGATCCACAATATCCATGGAAAGGACGTGACCCAAGATTTTACAATGATATCGTCTTTGATGGCGTTAAGGTTATAAAAGGTACCATACCTCCCAAGGATAGACCAGAAAATGAATACCGATATGCACAACTCTATACCAATGGATCTTATCGTAATATTCAAAATGGAAGCCGTACAGGTTACACGCTTCGCAAATTTATTCCATTAACAACAAATGATTATGACAGAGCTTTTGACTATGGATCCAATATGCATATCTATGTTCCTTATATGCGTCTGGCAGATGTCTACCTCATGTATGCAGAAGCGGCATCTATGGGAAATAATTCTGCTAATGGAAAATCGGCAAATTATAACAAAACAGCGGTAGAGGCAGTCAATATAATTCGTAAACGTGCTGGAGTCGCTGATGTAAACACGAAATTCTTGGCTTCTTCAGATGCCTTTATTGGTGAATTACGCCGCGAAAGAGCTGTTGAACTTGCCTATGAAGGACATCGTTTCAATGATTTGAGAAGATGGTTGTTACTTACAGAAAGTCCATACACCCTAAAAACTGCGCTTGAATTTGATAGGACGGGAACTTTCAATACAACTGACCCTACTCAAAACCGTGTGGTTAATATGAAAGAAAAAGTATTAGTAGAACGAAAATTTACAAGCAAGCACTACTGGCTTCCCTTAAAAGTATCGGATGTCAGTATGTACCCTGAATTTTCACAAAATCCCGGATGGTAACTCGAATGAGCGATCAATTCATAAAATTATGAGACAATGAAATATAAAAAATTAAAAATAGCATTGTGCCTGAGTATGGTCGGTTTGGGTACGCTTGACGCATCGGCATCTCGCTTATTTCAATATAAAAGCAATGCCCCAATATCACCAACAAGATTCGGATTAAAAGACACCCTGCAAACCGATACGACAGAGCTCATACAGGTGGCTTTTCGTAAGGTCAAAAAGCAAAATCTCATGGGCGAAATCCAAGCCATTAATCTTGCCCAGGTAATGGAAAAAAATTACACAACTTATAGTTTACAAAATTTAGATGCACTTGTTTCTGGATATAATGGAAATATCTGGGGTTCTTCTGGTTACCTACTATTAGTAGATGGATTCCCTCGTGATGCCGACAATGTCATGCCCACCGAAATTGATCAGATCTCGGTATTGAAAGATGCAAATGCAATCGCACTTTATGGTAGCCGTGCAGCAAAGGGTGTCATTTATATTACGACTAAGCGTGGAAAAGCTGGTAATCAAAAAATTAACATCCGTACCAATGCAGGGATCAATACCCCCATCAGTTATCCGAAATATCTCGGTTCTGCTGAATATATGACGCTCTACAATGAAGCAAGACGAAATGACGGGCTTCCTCATCTATATACACAGGATAATATTTATAAACATAGCACAGGAGAGAATCCCTATCGTTACCCAAATGTAGATTATTATTCATCAGATTACATTAAAAAAAGTTACAATCGATATGATGCTACAGCAGAAGTATCTGGTGGCAATGAAAGGACGCAATATTATACCAACTTTGGATTTTGGTCTGCTGGATCATTATTAAACTTTGGTGAGGCAGTTGACAATAATACTTCCAATCGCTTTAATATGCGAGGTAATATTAATGTTAAATTAAATAAGATCATTTCGTTAAATGTGGATGCAGCAGCGAGCTTCTATACATCAAAAGGTGTCAATGCAGATTATTGGGCGGCAGCTGCCACAGGCAGACCCCACCGCTTCTCCCCGCTCGTACCCATCAGCATGATTGAAGAAAGTGATGAAAACTCTTTGATTCTAGTCAACAACAGTAACTTTCTAGTAGATGGCAAATATTTATTAGGGGGTAGTCAATTGGACCAGACAAACGCATTTGCTAACATCTATGCCGGTGGAAGCAATAGACACCTCAATAGACAATTTCAGTTTAACACGGGGTTAGATTTTAATCTAAATGATGTACTGGAGGGTTTAACACTTAAAACGGCAATGGCTATTGATTATCAAAATCAATATAATCAATCGTATAATAATAATTATGCTGTATACCAAGCCAATTGGAACAACTATAATGGTAACGATCTCATCAGTAGTCTTACCAAATATGGAGACGACCGTATTTCTGGTGTACAAAATATAGGTGGGAGTGCCTACCGACAGACATTAGGCTTTACAGCGCAATTAAACTATGCACGTACATTTAATGAGCAACACCATGTGTCCGCGATCCTACTGGCCAATGCATTTCAGATCGGAGAGTCCGCTGAATACCATAAACAGAGCAATGCTAACCTAGGTTTACAACTTGGATATCAGTTTGCAAATAAGTACTATGTCGATTTTAGTGCTGCTTTACCACATTCTGCTAAATTACCAGAAGCAAAACGTAAAGCCATTTCACCAACATTATCGATGGCATGGCGTCTGAGTGAAGAAGAATTCATGAAGGGCAGCACGATCTTTAACAACTTAAAATTAAAGGCTTCTGCTGGTATTATCAATACCGATCTCGACATACAAGACTACTACCTTTATCAGGGATACTACACCTACAACAATGCCGCATGGTATAGTTGGAGAGATGGTCAACTGGTACACACTTTTGATCGTTTTAGAGGTGAAAACATGGATATGAGATATCCACAACGCCGGGAGATCACCTTTGGCCTAGAAGCCGGCATGTACAATAACTTGGTGACATTTAATGCCTCTTATTTCTATAACCAGATGCATGGAATGCTCGTACAGCCAAACACGTTATACCCGATGTACTTTATGTCCTACTGGCCTACCTATTCAGACATGCCATTTGTCAACTTTAATGTAGATGAACGCCAAGGTGTGGATTTTGGTTTAAATATCAATAAAAGCTTCAACAATAGTTTTATTTCTTTAGGAGTAACGGGTCTTTACTATGACACAAAAGCAGTAAAACGCGATGAACTGTATGAAAATGCCTATCAGAACAGAGCCAATAAACCTTTAGATGCAATCTGGGGACTTCAAAATGAAGGATTTTACAGAGATCAAGCAGATGTTGATCAATCACCTGTCAGTACTTTCGGAGAGGTAAAACCTGGAGATATTAAATATAAAGATCAAAATGGTGACGGAACAATTGATACCCGCGATGAGGTTTACTTAGGCAAAGCTGGTTGGGCAGGAGCCCCATTTTCACTAGGTTTTAACTTCACTGCTAAATGGAAAAATCTGACATTATTTGCTGTTGCAACAGCCAGATATGGTGGATATGAAATGAAAAACAGCTCTTACTTCTGGATGGATGGCGAAGATAAATACTCCATTATAGCACGCGACCGTTGGACAGAAGAAAATAAAGAAACTGCCACATATCCACGCTTAACCACTGGAAACAGCGACAACAATTTCCGAAGTTCAGATTTTTGGATGTATAAAAGCAATCGATTTGACTTATCTAAGGTACAGATTTCCTATGATTTCCCAACAAGTGTTTTAGGAAAGGGAATCGTCAAAGAACTCGGTATCTATACAAATGGTTATAATTTGATGACCTTTTCCAAAGAAAAAGAAACGATGCAACTCAACATAGGTGGTACACCGAGAACAAGATTTTTCAATTTTGGTGTAAAGGCCTTATTCTAAATTATCAGCGAAAAATAATTGACATGAAAAAAATAATATTCATATTAAGCATTGCCTCTGTCCTATCGCTCACTTCCTGTGAAGATATGTTTGAGCCTGCCATCGAAAATATATTAGATATTGAGACGGCATACGATAGGCCTTTGTACGCGCAGGGATTATTATTAAATGGTTATACCAGAGTACCCACAAACAGTTGGTCATTTAACGATGTAGCCACAGACGATGCCGTAACTAATGAAAGGGCAAATGATTATCAGAAAATAGCTACAGGGCAATGGACCGCAATCAACAATCCATTTGATCAATGGCGGAATAGCAAATCAGCAATACAGTATATCAACAACTTTTTAGAATTAACGGACAAAGTAAGTTGGGCCTCGACAGAGCATGTTACCACCATGTTCAATGATCGCATGAAAGGTGAAGCCTATGGCCTCCGTGCCTTATTTATGTTCCACCTACTTCAATCCCATGCAGGAAAAACGAGTAGCGGTGAACTTATGGGCATACCCATTATACTTGAACATGAGGTATTATCATCCGATTTCAATCATAAAAGAGCCACTTTTGAAGCCTGTATGAAACAAATTTATGCAGACATTCAAAAAGCAGAAGACTTATTGCCTTTAGATTATGAGGATATTTCATCCGATAGTCAGATTCCCGCAAAATATCAAGCACTGGCGATCAAAATGGACGATTACAATCGAGTTTTCGGCTCACATTTCCGTTTACGAATGACAAAGAGAATCGCGCAAGCGATCAAAGCCAAAGCCGCGCTTATGGCAGCTAGTCCCGCATTTTCAAGTGGTAACAGTACGACTTGGGCTGATGCCGCAAACTACGCAGGTCTTGTGATCCAGCAAAAGGGAGGTGTATCTGGCATAGATCCACAAGGAGCGTTATATTATCAGCAAAATAGTGTCAATGCCATGAACGAAGGTCGCAATACCTCGGAAATACTATGGCGAGTAGACCGTGGCGATGTGTCGTCAAATTTAGAAGCAGATCAATTCCCTCCTACATTGTTTGGACGTGGACGGATTAATCCAACCCAAAATCTGGTCGATGCGTTTCCAATGGCCAATGGATATCCAGTGAGCGATATCGCAAATAGTGGATTCAATGCTCAGGCCCCTTACGAAAATCGTGACCCTAGGCTTAAACAGTATATTTTGGTCAATGGCGGTACTTCTGGTGTTAATAATACGGCAATCAATACATCTGTAAACAGCCCAACCAACGATGGTTTAAATAAAGTAGAAACCTCCACTCGGACAGGATATTATTTGCGCAAGCTTTTACGTCAGGATGTCAATCTCAACCCTTCCTCTACATCGGGGCAGTATCACATCACTCCACGTCTGCGTATGACCGAGATATATCTCGCCTATGCCGAAGCTGCCAATGAAGCTTGGGGACCTACTGGTACTGGTACACAATCATTTTCGGCTTACGATATCATTAAAGCTATCCGAACACGTGCTGGTGTAGGCACAACCAATGGAGACCCCTACCTCAATCAGGTCAAAAACAATAAAGAGCTGATGCGCGAACTCATCCGAAATGAAAGAAGATTGGAATTATGCTTTGAAGGTTTTCGATTTTGGGATATCAGAAGATGGAATAAAAACTTGACTGAACCAGCTCGGGGTATCAGCATTGAAAATAATAGTTATACCAATATCAATGTTGAAAACCGAGTATATGAACCATACATGCAGTACGGTCCTATTCCATATAGCGAAATCCTAAAATACAGTAATCTTGAACAAAACATGGGATGGTAAAACATTAATAAAAAAAATCAGATGAAAAAATTAAATATATTTTCCGTTATACTAGTATTCGTATTTACATCCTGTAAAAATCAGGATTGGGAGTTTCCAGATTTTGAATACCAAACCGTATATTTCGCTTATCAATATCCCGTACGTACGATTACCATGGGAGAAGACTTGTTTGATACCTCATTAGATAATGAAGGTAAAGTCAAGGTAATGGCTACTACTGGCGGTGTCTATGATAATAAAAAAGACATCACCATTGATTTTACGGTAGACAACACGATGACCAACAAAATCGTATACACTTCAACTGACGGCGATGTGATTCCTTTGCCAAGTAACTATTATACGATAGCGTCCAACAAGATAGTGATTCCAAAAGGTAGCTTAACTGGAGGTGTAGAGGTGCAGTTAACAGCCAATTTCTTTGCCGACCCTAAAGCAATCACCACCAATTATGTGCTTCCTATTCGTCTCACTCAGGTCATGAATGCAGATTCTATTTTATCAGGAACTCCAAAGGCAGGAAGCCTACGCCGAAAAGCAGTAGCTGACGACTGGGACACAGCACCTAAAGATTATATCTTCTATGCCATTAAATATATCAATACCTGGCAAGGCAATTATCTCCGCCGCGGTCGTGATATGATTGTTGGTAAAAATGGAAATAATACCCTAAGTCAAACGCAAATTAGGAGAAATGCATACGTAGAAAAAGATGAGGTAAAAAGCCTGACCACAGCGTCTTTAAAAAACACGATCCTTCCATTAACATTCAAGGATGTAGACGGTACCAATATCAACTGTAATCTGATGCTATCCTTCGACAATAACAATAATTGTGTGATCAGCTCAGCTACGACAGGTGTCACAGCATCAGGAAAAGGAAGCTTTGTAAAAAAGGGTGATAAAAATAGTTGGGGAAATACCGATCGCGATGTCTTGTACCTCGATTATCAAATCGATATGCAAAAAATGAGTATAAGTACAACAGATACCTTAGTCATGCGGGACAGAGGAGTTAAAATGGAAACATTTTCTGTCCGATTAAAACCATAATTCAATTACCTACAAATCACTTAGCAATATGTACCGATTAAATATAAAAATAGCATATGGACTGATGGCGGGACTCTTATTTAGCGCTTGTGCTAAACATGAAGTTTTAGAATATGGAACAGAGAAACCTGAAAGTATTATTGCCCAGGAAAATATTGATGCCTATAGTCCATTGATCTCATACATCGATAAAAATGCTCATCCAAACTTTAAATGGGGAGTGGCCCTCAATATGGACGATTACCTGAATAAAGGGGTTATGTTTCGCTTAGCAAATCGAAACTTTGAACAAATGGTCATGGGATACGAAATGAAGCATGCTTCAATTGTACAAGCTGATGGCAGCCTGAACTTAAGTAAACTAGAGCGTCTGATCAAAGCAGCACAAGAAAATAATATGCAGCTCTTTGGTCATACACTCACATGGCATTCAGGACAAAATGCAGCCTACTTAAATAGTTTGATTGCCCCGATAAAACTACCCGCTGGCTCTGAGCCAAGCCAAGGAGGTATCAGTGTGCCTTTACAGTCAGGATATGCCATGAAGATGACTAATCCATCAGTCGTAAATGCATGGGAGGCACAGACGGCATATGACATTGCTGGCATAGAAACAAATACCCAATATGTAGTGAAATTTGCAGCAAAAGGTAGCAAAGCAGGTAGTATCGGTATTGATCTACAAGCAACATCCAACTATTCAGGCGATAGTTTCGGTGCTATTGCCCTCACCACTGAATATAAAGAATATGAACTTAAATTAACGACGACCGCCGTTCGTAATCGATTTATCATCAATTTTGGACAATACGCTGGAACAATATTTATAGATGACATCTCCTTAAAAAAGGTCGGCAGTAATGCCGATATCATCGCCGGAGGAAACTTTGAAAGTGGTATAAGTGGTTGGTTTGGTTGGGGCAATAGTTCTACGCGATCACAATCCGCAGAAGGTGAAGGATATGGAGGACCTGGTGGAACTGTTATTGAAAAAACACCTGAAGAGAAAAAAACAATTCTTACCGAAGCATTAGAAACTTTTATTGCAGGTATGTTTTCTGTAACAAAAGATTACGTCAAAGCTTGGGATGTGGTCAATGAGCCTATGTCCGACTGGCCAGATCAGTACGCCTTGAAAACTGGAATTGGTAAAGCCGAATTAGCAGAGGACGAATTTTATTGGCAAGACTATCTGGGTAAAGACTATGCTGTCAAAGCCATTCAACTTGCTCGTAAATATGGCAATCCCAATGATATCCTTTTTATAAACGATTATGGTCTTGAAGGTAGTGGTGATAAATGTAAAGGTTTAATTGCCTACGTCAATTATGTGGAAAGCAAAGGTGCCAAGGTAGATGGCATCGGTACGCAGATGCACATCAATAGCACTGCCAATAAAGATCAGATCGTCAATATGTACAAATTACTCGCTGCAACCGGCAAAATGATAAAAGTCTCTGAGCTTGATATCGGTCTTGGAGATAACATCAAAACAGCAAATGCCACTGCCGAAATGTATCAACAGCAAGCAGAAATGTATCAATTTGTCATTGAAAAATACTTTGAAATTATCCCTAAAGCACAACAATATGGGATAACCATATGGAGTCCTTTGGACAGTCCAGATCGCGAAAATTCTTATTGGAGAAGAGGAGAACCGATTGGAATATGGACCGAATCCTTTGTTCGTAAACCTGCATATCAAGCGGTAGCAGAGGCTTTGCAAAAACAGAAATAAGGTGATTAAATGATCTGGTAAATTGAGGGGAGGGTTAAAAAAAATAGAAACCCTTCCCTCTTTTTTATTCGATAGGGTTACAACATATCATTCAAACAATCAAGATGAAATTAATCATAAAAACAGCTGCTTATTTACTGCTTTTATTCTTGTACAGTTGTAGTCATCGATCTTCAAAAAAAGAAGATCATAAAGTCGTATTACAGGTCGGCACATATACACTCTTGCAAGATGAATATTATTATCTAAAAGAAAAATTAAAACGTAATCATCAAGATTCCATCCAGCTACTTGAAGAAATACGGGATCAAGCCTACCTATTAGCTTTTGCAAATGAGCATCGTTATGATACCATCAATGAGCTCAATAAGCGTCTGGATTATGCACTGAAATTTTATATAGCTCAGGTGGACGGGTACCTTTGGAACAAAAAAGTAAAACCAAAATTACAACTTACAGATAGTTCTCTTCAAACAGCCTATAAAAAAAGTGCCTTTCTATATCAGATCGATCTGATCAAATTCTCCGATAAAGACACCAGCACTTTACAGAAAAGCATGTTCAATCAAAACCAATTTAATAATTTAAAAAAGATAACACCAAAGGGACAGTTCCATCAGATCACATTAACCTATCCATTTCTTCCATACGGAGTGTTCACCACACAACTTGACCAAGCCAAAATTAACGATATCATAGGTCCTTTTGAAACAGATGAAGGTGTATATGTGATGATGGTAAAAAATATAGTACCAGCTCCACTCCAACCCTATAAAGATATTGAGCAAAAATTACGTCAGGCTATAACGATAAGAATGACCAATAAATATGTATATGAAAGCGTCAAGCACATACAAGCGGAAACAAAACCTAAATTCTATGATCAAGCGATAACAGATTTATGTCGTCATTATGATCAAAAAGAAAAAAAATGGAGCAGTAAGGTAGACAGTATGCTGTTGATGGAATATACATTTCATGGCAATACAAAACAATTCAAAGGAAAAGATTTTAAAGAATTCATCCAATATCAACCCATGTTTTTTGGCTCCCTTCAAAACACAGAAGATGTCAAGAAGATGATCAATACCCATTTAATTAGCCTATTTCTGTATGATGAAGCTCAAAAACTTTCACCTGAAAACGATAGCGAATACTTATTGTTTAAAGGTTGGCTAAGAAATCGTTTTTATATAAATTATTTCAGAGAACACGTTATACTTCCTCATATCCAACCTCAACAAAAAGCTGTTCAATCCAATTTCAAAATGCAGAACGATAGTCTACAGCAGCAATTTTTAATCAAAAAAGAGAAAGAAGAATATAGACAACAAATAGACCGATTAAAAACCAATTATAAGTTAGTAGTGGATAAAATGACTTAAACTACTCCTATTCAAGAACCATTATCAATTATTCATATTTAATCATTTTATAAACAAAAAATCATGAAAAAAATCATTTTAATTTTAAGTCTGCTATTAAGCAGTTCAGCAGCCACTTACGCCTTTAATCAACAAAGTGTCACTGCTTACGCAAATACTCCAAATCAGTATGCTCAAATGGGAGTGAACATCAACAGCAATTGCACTTATCTCCTTTTCAACTGTGAATGGAGTAATGCAACCTCTGGAACTGCGACTGCCTTTGGCGATACTTTACTAGGAGAATACAGTTGGTCAGCGGGATCGGGTCAAAGTAATTATTCGGTATTGGGATCTGGTAAATATTGGTCATCTTTAACTGTATATATTTATGCTGGAGGGCCACTTGGAGCACAAGGAACGGCAACCGTAAGTTGGTTTTAATCATCATATAAACAAAAAATCATGAAAAAAATCATTTTAATCTTATGCTTATTAGTCACCAGCGTGACCATGAGTTTTGCTTATACCAATGGTATAGGCGTAATGGCATCCTCAGTTCCGGGCATGTACCCTGCCAATAACAGTCAGGTTGTATCGATAAGCAGTTATTGTGAAATCGCTTTTCGATGTACCTACAGCAACGCGGGTGAACCGTCATACATCCCCACCTCTGGTTCGGCATATTTAAAACACGGAAGTACAACGATTCATAATTATATCTTTGGAGCTTCAACCGGAAATTATCAAACATTTTCCGGATATTGGTATGCTATAGAAGTAGGAATTTACTGCGCATCTAATTCTATTGGATTAGTAGAGTTCATGTGGTAATCAACATAAAATACATGGGATAATTGATGAGGTATAGAGAGGGGAAAAACTTCCTCTCTCTATAAAATTAAAAATACATAAAGACATGGAAATCAATACACTTAAACATAAATTTATTTTATTTTTCTTATTTTTTCAGACATTTGGATATGCTCAAGATAAAAACTTTCATATCTATGTCTGTTTTGGTCAATCCAACATGGAAGGACACAGCAAATTTGAAGATCAAGACACCTTAGTCAATAACCGTTTCTATTCACTTCAAGCGGTTGACTGTCCAGACCTCAATCGTAAAAAAGGAGAATGGTACCTAGCCAAACCTCCTATCACACGATGCAATACAGGTCTTACACCAGCAGATTATTTTGGTAGGACACTCGTCGAAAATCTCCCAGATAGTATTCGCATTGGTATCATCAATGTATCCATTGGAGGATGCCATATTCAGCTTTTTGATAAAGATAGCGTAACCAATTATGTACATAGAGCCCCTAACTGGATGAAAGGTATGTTAGCTTCGTACGACAATAATCCCTACGATAGATTAGTTGAAATGGGAAAGATCGCGCAGCAAACGGGAGTCATCAAAGGTATCTTACTACATCAGGGCGAATCAAATACAGGAGACCAAGATTGGCCTAACAAAGTAAGTCGAGTATATCACAACCTATTGAAAGATCTAGCATTACGGGAAGAAGAAACCCCATTACTAGCTAGTGAATTACTAGCAGCAGATCAAGGCGGTAAATGTGCGAGCATGAATACCATTATTCAAACATTACCCCAAACCCTTAGAAATGCTCATATTGTCTCCTCAAAGGATTGTGAAGGTGTAGCAGATGGCTTGCACTTTAGTGCTGCAGGTTACAGACAGCTTGGTATCAACTATGCCAAAGTCGCATTAGCCCTTAAACCCTAAATCATGATAACGAAAGCATATTTTACTTACTATCATTCTGAGTTTTAGATCCGATAGAAAGTATCGAAGAGCATGCACATTTACACATTTTCTCCATGACAAAGCAAATTACAAGAGCTGAAGTCTGCTATCAAATAGGTATCAACAAAGAAGATAAGACCATAAAGAATATGTTCAGATCTTGATCAAAAGATATATTAATAGCTTTACTGCAATGAGCAGAAGATTTTTCAAGATCACACACAGGATTAGGCTATTCAATCCGAGAAATAAAAAAAACGCTGATCAGGTAAATATTGAAATAACATTTACCTGATCAGCATATTTATACACATCTATTACTTAACTGGGTTAATCGAATGAGCAGAGGTTGCATAAAGACCGATCATAGCCCCAGTGAAACCACCTGCGACATCTGTAGAAAGAATATCTCCCGATACAGTTCCACCTAGATTCTGATAATCATGACCCGCTAAAGCATATGAAAATGTATAGTCATCACCTGATGCGCTAACACGCAATTTCATTTTACCCAATTTACTTAGTTTTTGCTTAGCCAGTACTTGTGTCACACCATTTTCACTACGTTCGAGTTGTATGTAGTATTCATGATTTGATTTTGTAACACCAAATACATAATTGAATTTTTCACTCTGTAGGCAAGTTATGCCAGCAAGATCCTTTTCAGAACCAGGAATATAATCCATTTCTACCTCAGATGTAAATGATAGATGTTGTTGCCTATAAAATAAAGCGGAAATCGGTTTTTTTTCTTTAATATGAATATCAAAAGGTATAATGGCCAATCCATTCGTTTCATTTACCAAAAACTTTTCACGAGGTCCACGCAGTGCAATCCAGCGCTCATCCAATACTTTTCCATTTAATTTATCCCTAAAAGTAAAATTACCATTAGGAAAATAGCCTGATCGATCTTCGCTATTGATACTCCCCTTGGGAGAACGCACCAATGCCTTTAAAGGCTCCATCCCCCCCTCAAAAACGGGCCATTTACCCGACCAATCAACAGGTAAAACAAATGTCTCCCGACCAGTGTTGACACGACCTTTTTCATTAGGTCTAACCGCTAAAAATACGCCATACCATTCCCCGTCAGCAGTTTGCACTAAATCTGCATGACCTGCCCAATCAACTTTATTGGGTCTATCGGCAGCGAGATGACGCTGTGAGAGAATTGGATTATTTTTTGCAGGAATATAAGGTCCCATAGGATGATCACTAGAAAAAATAACCTCACTGTGATTTCCTCCAGTACCACCTTCTGCACACATCAAATAATATTGTCCATTTTTCTTGTAAATATGTGGAGCTTCAATCCAGATCGGTTTCTTAGAAAGGTCTACTCCCCCATCAACGATAATTTTACTCGTACCAGCTACTACCTGATCCTTTTCCACATCATACTCCCAGATTTTGATCACCCGATGACCTTTATACAATTCTTTTCCTGCATCAGGAGCATCATTATGGACTACATACGCTTTACCATTATCATCAAAAAATAAAGCAGGGTCAATTCCTTCAAATTTTAATTTTATCGGATCTGACCAATTGTTCTCCTTAGGATCTTTTGTTTTAACAACCATATTACCAATACCCGAAGCAAACTGCGTAGTGATCATATAAAAGGTATCATTATTAGGATTATACATGATATCAGGAGCATAGACACCTTCACTGATACCGGCAGTGCCCACTTGTAGCTGAGACTCCCGGTTCAGAACATGGCCTATCTGTTTCCAATTTACCATATCCTTAGAGTGAAAAATGGGAACACCGGGAAACATCACAAAAGAAGAAGCTATTAAGTAGTAATCGTCACCTTTCCGTGTTATGCTAGGATCAGGATAACATCCTTGCAAAATAGTACTATAAAATTTTCCCGGAATAATTGGATTTTCACTGTAAACCTGATCATTACCTGTATAGTTGAAATTACTAAATAAAGGCGATCCCTCTTGCCTTTTAAGAAGACCTTTTCCATCATCAGTCCGCATCGCTTGGCATGATGAAAATATAACGATCGTCAGTACATAACATACTGCTACCGTTTTATTTCTTATCTGTTTTATTATTTGCATCTTATATTTATAATTATTGAACACATTAAAGCGCGAAACATTCTTTTCAGACCTCATTTAATTATGATGTTTGATCATTAACTTTATTTTTTTGAGATCTTCCAGTTCATGAACAGGTCTTTCGAGATCATATGGAATAGGCTTTTTTGAAAATGTTTGGAAATAAAGAAGGCAGGCATCTTTCCACCATACCGCATCCCTAGATTGAATCTTCAACTTCGATTGTACCTCAACAAATCGCTGCTGGTCAACTTGCCCCTCCAATCTATCCCAAGCCTGTTGCATGGTACGTACCTGTTGCACCCCAGCATTATATTTGTAACACAATTCATCCCACATGGAACGTCCACTTTTCATGGTATAGCTCCATGGCACATGGTGAAACCAAAGTAAATACTGATCTGGACATAATTGGATATCTCCAAAAACCTCTTGAATAGGTGGACGGTACTGAGATATAGCATTACTGCCATTAGAAGTGCGATCAAATCCCAACCCTACAGTATCTGCATTATGATAATACCAAGGCATCCAGTCTGGACGACCTCCTTCCTGATCACCCCAAGGTTCAGGACCATAGTGATGGTCAAAGGCAAATATATGATGTAGCCCCAAAGGCATCATATAGTTAACCACCGTTTCTCGCGAACCCATCATCATTTTCTTCACAGGGTCAATAAACTTTTTATCCGTCGAAAAAGTCATGCCAATCCATTCCTCGGCAATTTGTTCAGAAGATAGCTCATGATTCCAAGCCAGCCTTCCGAACGCAAACCAATTTGCCTGCCCAAAGTGGTGACCTGTCCAATTACGATCTTCACCAATATTAGCCACTGCAGCAATCGCTGTTTTCCGTGCTGGTCTTAATGTACCATCTGTCAATTTTGCGACTGTACTCCCCTTTCCATCGGCATAAGTATCACTATCCAGTGTCTCTTTGAATAGTGGTGCTAGATAGGCTAAGTGGTTCGCAAACCCCAGATATTCTTGAGTGATCTGAAATTCGACCATCTCATTACTTTTCCGAAGTGCACCGAAGAGTGGATTAAAGGGTTCACGAGGTTGAAAATCGATCGGCCCATTTTTGATTTGAATGATCACATTATCTCTGAATGCACCATCGAGAGGTACAAATTCTTGATAGGCCTGTTTGGCTCGATCTTCAGAAGAAGGATTATAAACAAAAGCTCTCCACATAATCACGCCATGGTATGCTTTTACGGCATCTGCAAGCATATTTGCCCCATCTGCGTGTGTACGCCCATAGTCTTGGGGTCCTGGCTGCCCTTCAGAATTAGCTTTCACCAAAAAGCCACCAAAGTCAGGAATTACCTGATAAATCTCTTTCACCTTATTCTTCCACCATAAAATGACCTCAGGATTAAGCGGATCTGAGTCTTTCGTACCCTCTAATATTTTTGGAGAAGAAAAGTTAACAGATAGATAAACTTTGATGCCATATCTTCTAAAGATATCAGCCAGACCTTTTAATTTAATCAAATATTCCGAACTCAAAATTTGAGGAGAAGCATTTACATTATTAATAACTACAGCATTGATACCAATAGAAGCATTAGCTCGTGCATACTCCTCATATCGAGGAGATATGACACCTGGCAATTCGTCCCATTTCCACAACGAATATCCTGCATAACCACGTTCAACGGTGCGATCCAGATTATCCCAATGATTAAGAATCCGGATATCAAATGAGGGTATTTCTTCTACATTTAAATTGGAAACAGGTTGATTGGTAGCCTGAAGCTGCAACAAATGATAAGCCGCATATAACAGCCCTACAGGCTCAGGTGCAACCACTTTTATCCGATTTAAATTGCCCGTTATTTTAAATCCATCTTTTAAATACGTTGATTTTCGATCCACCGCTAATTCAATAGACTGTTTCCCCCAAAAGTTAACTAATTCTTGCTTTGCTAATAGAACAATCGGATCCTTCGAATGAACGCTTATCGAACGATTATTAGCAACATCTTTAGAAACAGAAACATATCGAAGCCAAAGCTTACTTCCATCCTCTGCGCGAACAATAGAGTAAGGAAAAATAAAGAGTAAAAGCAATATAATGACTTTCATCATAGTTGTAAGTATCGTATTTATAATGAGATATCTCAGTTAGAGTTTAGTTAAGTAAGTAGGTCAGCAGAATCATTGTTAAAAAAAACAATTTTGATCTTATTGTCCTTCAATAGTCTTGATCAGCCCATGTTCATCATACTCTAGTTCCACTACTTTCATACTTCGTAACCATGTTTTACCACCCGATGGAACACAGTCATGATGAAATAAATACCATTTACCCTTAAACTTTAAAATACTATGATGCGTCGTCCAACCTACAACTGGTGTCAAAATAACGCCTTGATAAGTAAAAGGACCATATGGATTGTCCCCGATAGCATAACACAATAAATGCGTATCGCCGGTAGAGTATGAAAAATAATATTTATCGCCATATTTATGCATCCAAGAAGCCTCAAAAAAACGACGATCCAGATCACCTTGCTTGAGCGGGTTACCCTCTTGATCTACAATAAGAACATCCTTTGGTTCCTCCCCAAACTGCAACATATCATCCGACAATTTGGCTATTTTTGGACATAGAGCTGATTCATGCCAATGAGGCAAATCCATTGGATAATTGATTTTATTGTCCCTATAATATTGTAATTGTCCACCCCATATACCTCCAAAGTAAATATAATGCGTTCCATCATCATCTTCGAAAGCACAGGGATCAATACTGTAACTACCCAAAATCGGGTGCTCTTGTGGGATAAAAGGACCATATGGCGTCTTACTTACGGCTACACCTAACCTAAAAATATCGGTCTTATCCTTTAAAGAGAAATAAAGATAATACTGACCATTTTTGTGTGCTACATCCGAATCCCACAGCTGTCTACCACCCCATGGAATATCGCCCACTTCCAATACTTTGCCATGATCCACGACCTCTCCATCGATATCATCCATGGAGAAAACATGGTAATCCCTCATATTAAAATGATCACCATTATCATTTTCTAAAATTCCGCTTTCCCAATCATGAGAAGGATAAATATAAATTTTATCCTCAAAAACATGAGCCGACGGATCTGCCATAAAATCATGTGGCGCTAAATATCTTCCCTTATTCATTCAGTATATGTTTATTTTTGTTTTGCTAATTCAACGATATCCTTTATAAAAGCTTTAGGCTTATATTGACGATCAAATAACAAAGGATAATCCGTACGCCCAGGAATAGGCCATCCATTTTTCCATGAGTCACCGTCACCGACCCCCCATACTGTCACGCGCGTTATTTTGTCATCATGTTTGAGATATAGTCCAAAAAATTCCTCATAACGATTTGCCAAAGCAGCAGAAATTGCCGTAGGCAAACTATCCACATAAGGATTTAATTCATTTTTATATTGATATGTTTCACTGATCTCTGCACCCATGTGCGGTCGAGCATGAGGAAGTACCGAGATATCCATTTCGGTCACCATTACTTTTGTACCCAAGCTTGCAAAGTCAATGATTGTCTTTTCAACTTCAGCTATAGCAGGATTATCTAAGCCATGATGTTCTTGCATCCCAATGGCATCAACCCGACCTCCCGAGTCTAACACGTTTTTCACCAGCTTGACGATCCCATCTCTTTTAGCAGGAATTGCTGTAGAATAGTCATTATAATACAACTCCGCATTGGGATCTGCCTCTTGAGCAAATTGAAAAGCAAGCCTGATAAAGTCTTCACCTATGATTTCATAAAACTTACTTTTACGCAATTCACCGTTATCCAAAACGGCTTCATTCACAACATCCCAACCGTGAATACGCCCTTTATATCGACCAACAACCGTATGGATATGATTGCGCATTCTTTCAATCAAGACCTCGCGCGAAACCTGTTTCCCGTTCTTATCCACAAAAAACCAATTGGGTGCTTGTGAATGCCAAATAAGGGTATGTCCAGTAATATGCATAGCATTTTTTTCTCCAAATTCAACAAAACGATCTGAATCTTTAAAGTTAAACTCACCTTCGCGCGGTTGCATATACATGCTTTTCATACAATTCTCGGCAACGATCGCACTAAATTGTTCTTTAACAACAGCAAGAGCAGCATTATTGCGTCCCCATATCTGATCCAGATTTAACGCCGTACCGATATAAAATTTACCCTTAAAAGCGTTCTTAAGTACGACTTGGTTATTATAAGTACTGTCAACCTGCATCTGCTGTGATTTAGTTGAACTACATGCTAAACTTAATGTAGCCATGCCCGTTAACAAAAATATCTTTGCTATCTTCATTTTTAATGATTTAATTCTTATGTCTAGATTCTATTTCATGATTTATTTTGTCAATAACAGCATCATCCAATTCATATTTGGAGATGATAAACATGGCGCCTATTAATAAAATGGCAGGGATAATTGCCACCAGCCAAAGGATACCTTGCTCGGCATATGCAGATTGCGACACGGTATTATCTTTGTCAAAACCGACATAAGCTAATACAAGTCCCGGTACAACACCACCTAAAGCCATTCCCGCTTTATAGAAAATACCCGTTAAGGCATTCACGATGCCAGATATGCGTTTTCCAGTCGCGTGTTCACCGTAGGAGATCACCTCCGGAACCAATGCCCACATATATCCGGTCGCAACGATTACTCCCGTAGATTTGATAAATTGTGCCACTAACACCAACCACACCTGTGTCTTTAGCGCTGGGACAACTGAAATACTATACAACATGACCATTCCTAATACTGCAATAGTTAAAAACACATAAAACATGCGTTTTTTACCGATCGCACGTTTAATAGCAGGTACAAGAGGCATAAAAATAAAAGCCGGAATAGACCCCAATGCCATAAAATAGGGAAGCATTTCTGGAGCTTGAACATTATAAATCATATAATATGACCCTGCTGAATTACCTATTGCCATCATGGCAAATGCCGTGATAAAGAAAAAAGCTAACACCCGCAACGGTCCATTATGCTTAAATTCAGTCCATAAATCAGAAACTTTTACATTCTCGGTCTCTTTTTCATCCATAACAACACGCTCCTGAGTTTGCGTATAACAGAATATCAGTAAAAACAAACCAACAATAGCATAGATCGTCATCGTAATAAACCACGCTTCAGCAGATTCCTGCGAATTAATCTTTCCATCAGGAGAAAAATATTGCACCATGATCGGTACCCCATAACCAACAGCCAGTCCCCCCATATTCGCCATAAACATACGCGTTGAAGTAAGCTTGGTAACCTCATCTGTGTCACGAGTCAAGGAGGCATTTAATGCACCATACGGAACATTAATTAAAGTATAAATCATCGATAGACCAACATAGGTGATATAGGCATAGACCAATGAACCTGAAAATCCATTCCAAAAACAGAGAATAGCCAGACCGGTCAAAGGAATCCCGCCCAAGATTAAATAGGATCGGTATTTACCCATTCTTGGATTTCTCTTATCTACAAAAGCGCCCACAATGGGATCCCAGATCACGTCAACGATCCGCACGACTAAAAACATAATTCCTGCCGCAGCAGCAGATATACCAAATACATTGGTATAAAAAATAAGCAGATACATCGACACAGTCTGATAGATGAGGTTTTGCGCCAAATCACCAGATCCAAACCCTATTCGTTGCAATTGCGAAAGCTTATAGAAACCTTTTTGTTCGCCTATCGTTTGCGTTTTCATTTTCATTTATATAGTGTAA
The DNA here is from genome assembly GCF_023273895.1 of Sphingobacterium sp. PCS056. Taxonomy (NCBI): domain Bacteria; kingdom Pseudomonadati; phylum Bacteroidota; class Sphingobacteriia; order Sphingobacteriales; family Sphingobacteriaceae; genus Sphingobacterium; species Sphingobacterium sp. PCS056. The sequence continues at coordinate 4,207,193 of NZ_CP096883.1, forward strand.
ATAATTGGTCGTTATTGATTATCATAATGGTATAGTATAATTCCTATTTCAACATGATTGATGCACAATCATGTTGAATAGAATTGATTTATTATCGGTCAAGAGTTCGCTATTACCATTGTAAAATTACTAGTACGACGATTTAGCACCTGATACATATGTCTTATTAACAGATAAAAATGTTTAAATAACAACAAAAAACTGCTGATCATCTCGGTTTATTACATAATAAACCACTTGCTGTTCTTATTTAAGAAAAAAATATAAATTTAGGATGATAGTTGTGATGGTGTTTTATTGAGGTAAGATCTGAAAAGGTTATACAGATGAACATATGACGAAGATAAGGGCACTATTGCTTTTCGTGAAATACCCAGTGATCAAAATTGAACAGTTCACGACCTGCTGTAATATTTTGTCCTTTAAATACAAAATATACATCACGAATCCCTAAAGCAGATTGCGATAGAGGAACATGAAAGGTTTGCCATGTATTCCATCCGCCCGTACGGGGAACTTGGACAGCAGCCACTTGAGTACCAGCCACGCTATCCAAACGTACTTCTAAAATTCCACCATCGAGCCCTGCCGCCAACCGAGCTGAAAATGATTCAGCACCACCATCGCCAAAATCTACCGCTCGAACCTTGATATATCCACCCGTGCGGATCTGAGTGACATATACACCAGTCTCTTCATTTTCTGCTGTCGTACATTTTTCGGACCAGGCCATCATCTCGGCTTCATTTTTTTTGTATGGATCGACAGTACCTACAGGTTTTACGCCCTCCTTACTCATGGCAATATTAGGAATACTACCATCTTTGTTATAGTTGAATGCTTCCACAGCCGTAGATCGACCATAACTTCCACCACCAGGCAATAAACCCGTATGATAAAATAAATAGGAGTTGCCTTTAAAGTCAATGACTCCTCCGTGATTGGTAAAACTATTTGTAGGCTGTCCCGTCATGATCTTTCCTTGATATTGCCAAGGCCCTACAGGTGTACTGCTCGTAGAATAAGACAAACATTCGACACCCTTTGTCATTCCGGCGTACATCAAATAGTATTTTTTGTTTCGTTTATAAAACCATGGTCCCTCCACAAACACATCCTCATACTCCTCTCCCTTTTTTAAAGCCTCATCACTTCTTCCCGGTTTTCGGAGTCCACCAAAAGATGCAACAGATTGCGGAACCTCTGTGATATCTCCGGCGTACGAAATCATATCCTTATTGAGCTTGACATAATAAAGATGGGCATTGCCCCAATAAAGATAAGCCTGACCGTCATCATCGACATAAGCAGTAGGATCAATATTAGACCAGCTTCCAGTGGTAATCAACGGCTTGCCCAATGCATCTTTAAAAGGCCCAGTTGGACTATCGGAAACCGCAACACCAATAGCCATATCATTATTTATTGTCTGTGCACAGATATACCAGTAAAATTTACCATCCCGCTCCACACATTGTGCTGCCCAACCACGATCCCGTGCCCAACTAAAAGACTCTAGCGAAATCGGAACACCATGATCAGTCCAATTGACCATATCAGCAGAGGAGTACACTCTCCATTTAGTCATATAATAAAAGTCATATCCCGGTAGATCATCTCCCGTATACAAGTACACCCTATCCTGATAAATCATAGGAGCAGGATCGGGTGTAAAATGAGTTTGAATAATTGGATTCTGAGCATATAAAGCTGTACTCACACAAGAAGCTAAAATGCCCAATACAATTTTTGTTTTCTTCATGATTAAAAGATTATTAAGTGTTTTTTACAAAAAATACGATTGAGAAATTCAAAAATGTATTTAAATGTTAGGGACTAATATGGAAATAATCAAAATCAACAAATCCACCGACAGTTTTGGTCGCATAATAAAATAAGCCAAATCGATATCCCATAAAATGCGGTATCGTATAGGACATTTTAAACTGCGGACCTATTGGAACCCACTCTTTTCCATTAAGGCTATAGAAAAAAGTAGCCATATCCTTTTTGTTGGTAAAATCACAGTTGGCTTTTAAATAAACTTTCTTTTGGTGTAAAGGAATATGGGCCACCTCTTCTTCCGCTCCCGTCATCGCATTGACCATCACTAAAAAATGTTTTCCTCCGTCCATACGGACACCGACCAAACCATAGTTTTTCTGCAATAAAGATAAACCTGCAAAATCCCCGTCCTTCATATTAGCAATATCTATAGCTGTAGATCCTGTGCATGTTGGACCAAAGGTGCGCTGTGTCAATGTGTTTCTAGCCTGTAAAAATTGTTGATCTACTCGCCCAGTCTTCAACCTCAAATGTCCCTTTCTAGCACTTACGGACCAAAGATCCGCCACAGGATTATGGTTCCACTGCCACACCAGTGGTAAAGCAGGTTCTCCACCTTTACGATCAAAATCATCCGAGTTAACCAGATGAGGAATCAATCCTTTACTAGCAGGAAGATCCAGCACATCCGGGACTTGACCATCAATACCCAATACCGGCCAGTCATCGATCCATTGGACAGGTACTAAATACGGGATGCGCCCAACGGCACCATAATCCTGAAAGAGATAAGCATACCACTTACCATTTGGTTGATCAATCAATCCACCTTGTGCTACCCCTTTATCTTGCAACACCACACGTCCTTCATATGGTCCATGAAGTTGATCAGCACGGTGCACGATCACCGACCGCATTCCGCCCGGAGGCCAGGAAATATTAAATAGATAATATTTCCCATTCACTTTAAACAATTGGGAGCCTTCAGCAGGAAGCCCCCCTTGTTTGCCTAGTGGTGTGGTTGGTAAAGTGGCATTTTCAATCAAGACACGTTGGGTCTCCGGCTTCACTCCCGAAAGATCAGGCAGCAATTCAATGATATTGATTTGACCGCCCCCCCCATACCATATAAATCTGATCTCCTTCAAAAAATAAACTATGATCGTGCAAAGCAGGCTTAAACTCTGTGCGCTTCCAAGGTCCCTTCTCGATATTTTGAGTGGAATAGATATACGTCTTACCCGTTGTTTGTGCAAATGTACTGACGTAGTAGGTCCCATTATGATAGCGTAAGCTACTTGCCCATGATCCCCGACCGTATGTATTTTTCCCATCATCGAGATTCAGTTCGTCCATATCCGCCAGAGCATGATGCCCGTATCCGATCATTTCCCAATTCACTAAATCTTTCGACTTCATCAGCGGTAAACCGGGGTTCATGTGCATGGTCGTACTGCTCATGTAGTAAGTCTCACCTACTCGTATCATGGAGAGATCCGGTACATCGGAAAAAATAATAGGATTACGCGCCTGATGATCGATCTGTTGTCCATAAATTGGATTTATGAATAACACCCAGACCCATACCACATGACATAATATGCGCATACCTTTAAAATGAACTTTCATAACGCTGATCTATTTTTTGAAATTGATTTATAGATTTATTCAGATGTAAATATGACCTTGTAAATCTTGGATACTCCTTTGTAATTAAATACGACGCTGCTTGTCCCCGAAGCAGAGTCCGCCTGTGTAATCGTCACTTTGACATCAGGATGATCTGCAGATGCCGTCACGACAGGTGCAGTTGATGCTTGCGAAGAAATTTTGCTTTTGATCTCATACTGATCATAATCAACAATGCCATTCGCATTGGTCGATCGAACAGGTACAGCCGGTATTTCCAGTGCTTTGCCATTGACAGCGATACGCACTTGAGGCACGATTGGGCGATCAATTTTATGTTTCTTCGAACTAAAGCCCAGACCGATCAAATCATAGAGTATTTCATGATCTTCACCCTCTGCCACCAAGTATATCGCATGCTTTTTATCAAGATGATCAACAAATTTAGATACATCGATTTTAAACTGTGTAGTCTCAAATTTCGACTGAGCAGGCACCACGATTTCGCCTATTTTTTTACCATTCCATACCGCATTATCATAAGGACCATCCAACCATACATTAACTTTAAATGATTTTTTAGATTTTGGAGTTAGAAACAGGTTAAACATGGTATGGTTACCTTCTTTTGTACCTTGAAAAGCTTTCAAACCAAATTGATCCTTTTTAAGCCCCCCAAAACCAAAATATTTAAAACCAGTAATATTCCCGTTTTGCAGATTGGTCACAGGCATATGATTGTCCCATATATCCCATGAATCCTGCATCGTGCTGATATCCGAAAGATAGGCTGCATATCCTGCAGAATAATATTGATAAGGATCAAGCCCAAAGATATGAAAGCCCTCAGAGGTTACTTCTGCTCCTTTATATTCCTTACCTTGGCTGTCCTTCACAGTCACCATTTTATTTTCTCCATAAGGATCAAAAGCTCTAATTCTTACAGATCCCCCTTGAGCAACCGATTTCTCGTCCCAATCTATAATAACTGGAGCCACGACCGCTTGACGCGCAAATCCAAATCCTCTTGGCGGTCTATGATAAAAAACATACCATTGTCCATTAATTTCTTCAAGACTTCCATGCGTATTATGCCCCGCATTACTCGTCACAATAGCCGTTCCATCTAAATTTAATACAGGTCCCCGCGAATCGACCAGTACCCCGCCACTCTTCCATGGTCCTAACGGCGAATCACCGATCAGATAACGTAATGTCGAATTAGAGCTGTTCACTCCATACTCAGGTCCTGAGTATCCACTATACACCGATACATATTTATTCCCAACTTTACGTATCGAAGATGCTTCGAAGAAGTTGAAAGAACCTAGATCTTCCCCGGGTAAGATATGAGCATAAGTTGTCCCCTTAGGATCGCGCAGTACACCATAACTTGCACTTGCAGGAATAAAACGATCAATAATTTTTCTGCCAGGTCTTACCGAATACATCGTATTTTGGTCCAACTCAGCGGCTAAAGAACGCTGAAATCCCCAATAGGCATATGCTCTAAAACCAATCTCAAAATCAGGATCCTTTGGATCTGTAATCTGCTCAACAAATATTGCAGGATCAAATCCAATAACACTTCCAGGTAGCGTACGCTTGCCGTCTTCCGTCATGTTGATCGGTATAAAAGGACCATCAGGACGACTAGCTTTGGCGACCATGGCTTCACGGTTTTCACCCCTACTGTGCGGATACAAATAGTATTCTTTACGCCCATCCTTTCTCTTCACCTCCACTAGATCTGGAGCATACATCACATCCCACTGTCCATCGATCTCGTAAGTAAATATTGGCCCATCATCTCTCCAGCTTGACAAGTCATCAACAGGTGCAGACCACATCCGAATATCAGGACCACAATAACTATCAAACCTCAGGTCATGCGATCCAATAATATATGCACGATATTTCCCCGGATGATCCGGATCTTCAAAAACGCGAGGCTCTCCATCTGGTAAATGTTCCCAAAGCGGTAAGTAAGGATTGCCGGCAGCTTGGTGAACAAACTTTTGTATTTTATTGCTTTTCAACGATTGTTGTTGTGCCATCACAGCGGGCGCCGATAGCATCAGCATACCTGCACATAATAAAAAAGCAGTCTTTTTTTTAAACATATAGTTAATTTTATTCATATTTTTTTATGTTATCATATCAAATACATCCAACAGCAGCTGCTGCTACCATTGATCAGTCCGAAAGGGCGATGCGAGTAATCTTTCTTTATTTTGAAGATTGGCCTCTTCAGGATTATCACTCCAGGCATAACGGACAGCCACGGGATTTGCGACCTCCTGACTGCTCACGATAATGGTATTATCTTTTATTATCGCATCTGCCCATACGAACACCCGATCTTCACCCGCTATTGCAAAATGTTTTAAACTATTTTCACGGCTCTTTAAACCGCCTGCACCGGCATGGAAAAATAAAATAATCTTGTTTCCATCGATTTTCATATTTTTATAAAGAGGACCATCACTAACCAACTTTTCTCCATAAACCAATTTTCGTGCTTGCAAAAACAAACGATGAGCAAGATCTTTTTTATTTAACGGATGAATATCATTCCATTCGCCTAGATCATAAGTCACTGCCATTGCAGTTTGCGGCACGGTCAACGCCGTGTGCAATTGAGCTTCTCGAATACTTGCCCATCCACTCCGAAATGGAGGTTGAACAGATTTTGCCGAATAATTAGGGAGCTGTACCAGCAAAAAAGGTAATTCAGGTCGATTCAATACCGTTCGCCAGTTTGTGATCAGTGCTTTTAAATATTTTTCGTAATTTGGATCTCCAGCATTGCCTTCTCCCTGATACCAGATCGCACCTTTCACTTGATAATCTCGCAGGGGGTAAATCATACCATGATATAAACTTGAACCCATGGATTGGAGGTTTACCAATTGTTTTTTAGTTTGTTCCAAAAGTTCTAGATCTTGACCAACCTTATATTTCCATAATCCTTTCAGATCCACTTCTATTTCATCATTTACAATTTTATACGGTTTATCTTCAATAAATCCACCGTTATTTGCATTTGCGGTTAAGCGAATGGTGATATTATTTTTTCCCGCAATCAATATTCCCGCAGGAATATCATACTTACGCGGAGGATAGAAATATGAAGTAGAGCCTACAAATTTTCCATTCACAAAAACAGAATCACTATCGATCATAGTGCCTAAGTATAACTTAGCATGTTTTCCCTCCATAGCAGCAGGTAATTCAAAATCCTTACGATAGTAAACAGTACCCTTGATATTCAATCCAGTCTCATTCCAACGACTTGGTATCGATACCGTTTGCCATTCACGATCGTTAAAGTCGGTACGATTCCATTTGTTTGATCCTTGATCTATGGCAGCAGTTTCCATTGTCCGTAATGCTTCTTTATTTACAATCAATGCTGGAAATTCTTTCAGATGATCTTGATCCACCCAACTTTGAATCGTGCTCCCACCTTTGCTAGACACCAACATACCAACAGGAATACCTGTATGTCTGTAAGCCTCTTGTGCATAAAAATAAGCCAAAGCCGTCCAGTTGATTACGTCCGAAGCGATTGCGGAGTACCATTTGGCACCAGAAGCGATTTCATCTTGTTCATGTATCGATTCCTGTGTGGGCACTTTATAATAGCGAATCATATGGTTATTGGACACATTGATCTCAGGGTATCGATCCACTAATCTCAAAATAGGAGTTTCCATGTTTGACTGTCCAGAAGCCAGCCACACATCACCAATTAAAATATCGCGAATAATAATCTCATTAACTTCCATAATAAAGGGACCGCCTGCTTTCTGCGGAGGCAATATCACCGACCACTTACCGTCAGCTCCTGGTTGCGTCTGATAAATTTTTCCTTGAAAACGAATAGTAACCTTTTCGCCCCGATCTGCCCAGCCCCATAGTTTAAGTTCAATATCGCGCTGCAATACCATACGGTCACTAATTAAAGCAGGAAGCTTTACTTTTGCAAAGACCGTTTGGAACATGATAAAACTCAACAAAACAGCAACAGTTCTCATAAAACAACTATTATTTTTCTTTAATTTAAAATTATATCGCAATTAATTATCACCATGACATAGCATGCTTTTCTTCCTTTATTTTATGAGGAAGAATTTAAGTGTTCTTGTGATAGAAAGATGGAAGATTTCTAATCTTTATATCGTAAATGTAGAAATGTAAAATTGGTTTATTAAATGCTCATAATAGGTCGAAGTAGGTTTAAAATAAGCTATGAAAAGAGCGATTGCTCTCTCCATAACTTAAAGTGCAAAAAAAAACAATTAAACTAAACGACTAAATAAAACGGTTGATTAAATTCTCTAAATATTCTTGCTTACCGCTTATTAATTTTGGTTCACCATGTTCAGCAGCAAAGTTTCTTAAATCTTCTAGAGTCAATTTACCTTGTTCAAAGTCAGCCCCAGCCCCAGTATCAAAGCTTGCATAACGTTGTGAACGAATTTTTTTATAATCAGATTTTTGAAGAATATTATCAGCGATCACTAAAGCCCTTGCAAAATTGTCCATACCACCCACGTGAGCATAAAACAAATCAGCAGGATCTGTTGAATTTCTTCTAATTTTAGCATCAAAATTAACACCTCCACCATTTAGGCCACCAGCTTCTAAAATAATAAGCAAAGATTCTGTCAATTCATTCAAATCATTTGGAAATTGATCCGTATCCCAACCATTTTGATAATCTCCACGGTTAGCGTCTATAGAACCTAAAAGTCCCGCATCAGCTGCAACTTGCAATTCATGCTGGAAAGTATGTCCAGCCAATGTAGCATGGTTAACTTCAAGATTCAATTGAAAATCACCCAATAAATCATATTTTCTCAAAAAGCCAATCACGGTAGCCGCATCAAAATCATACTGGTGTTTAGAAGGCTCACATGGTTTTGGTTCAATGAAAAATGAACCTTTAAAACCATTTTTACGCGCATAATCTTTTGCTACATGTAGAAAACGAGCCAAATGCTCCTGTTCTCTTTTCATATTAGTATTCAAGAGCGACATATAACCTTCACGACCACCCCAGAAAACATAATTTTCGCCACCAAGTGCAATTGTAGCATCAATCGCGGCCTTTACCTGCGCTCCACCATGAGCGAGTACATGAAAATCAGGATTAGTCGATGCACCATTCATATAGCGGTGATGACTAAATAAATTTGCTGTACCCCAAAGCAATTTAATACCACTTTGCGCTTGCTTCTCCTTAGCGTAATTCACAATACGCTCCAGATTTTGCTCATTTTCAACAACATTATCGGTATAGTCCACTAAATCAACATCGTGAAAACAGTAATAAGGCAATTGCATTTTCGTCATAAATTCAAATGCAGCGTCCATTTTATCTTTAGCTCTGTCTATTATTCCAGATTTAGCATCCCAAGGAAAAAACTGGGTAGGTCCACCAAATGGATCAGATCCATTACCATTAAACGAATGCCAATAAGAGCATGCAAATTTAAAATGCTCTGCCATTGTTTTTCCAGCTACCACACGGTTAGCATCATACCAACGAAAGGCTAACGGATTATCCGATTCGACTCCTTCATATTTAACTTGGCCAATGTTTTTAAAATACTCTTGATTTCCTAATAAAACTTCCATTTTTAATTAATTTAACAATTTCCTATTTAAACTATTTTTCCATTTTTCATATAACTCATCATATAAACCAACATGCGAAGGTTCAATGATGGCATGTTTTTCCAATCCTGCAAAAGCTTCTTTACGAGAAACAAATATCTCCGCTCCCAGTCCTGCACCCAATGCAGCCCCCACGCTGCCGTCATTGTCATATAGTTCGACTTCCACATTGGTGACTCCTGCAAAAGATTGCTGGAATACAGGGCTCAAAAATAAATTGGCATGTCCTGCTCGAATGACCTTTGGTTCGATACCATTTTGTCTCAAAATATCAAGACCATACCGAAAAGAGAAGGCTATTCCCTCTTGTGCTGCACGCCATAAATGGGCATCATCGTGTCGTACAAAATCTATATTTTCGATGTGGGCATGCACCATCTTATTTTTTAGCATGCGTTCAGCTCCATTTCCAAATGGCAGTACGATAATACCATCAGAACCAATAGCAATATTGGAAGCTAATTGATTGATCTGTACATAATCATTCCCTCGAGCAGTTATTTTTTTCATCCAGCTATTTTGAATACCTGTACCGTTGATACAGAGCAACACGCCCAAGCTCGTCTGGACATGATCATGATTGACATGAGCAAAAGTGTTCACACGCGACTCTTGATCATAGACCAGTTGATCTGTGACCGCATAGATAACACCAGATGTACCAGCAGTTGCAGCAACTTCTCCAGGCTCAAATACATTTAATGACAATGCATTATTGGGCTGATCTCCCGCTTTGTAGCTCACAAAAGCTTCCCTAGATAGATTCAGCTCATCGGCAACTTCAGCCCTAATCTGACCGTAATTGGAAAAGACAGGTAAGATTTCGGGTACTAGATCGCGATCTATTCCATAATAATGAAGTAAAGTATCGGAAATACTATTCTGCTTAAAATCCCATAGGATACCTTCAGATATGGAACTGATATTGGAATTGATCTCACCCGTTAGACACATACTCAAATAATCACCAGGAAGCATAAATTTATAAATCTTAGCATACAGCTCAGGTTCATTTTCCTTTACCCAAGCCAACTTTGAAGCCGTAAAATTACCTGGAGAATTGAGGTGGGATCCTAAAAAACCAGTAGCAGACAAATTGGAGATAGCCTCATCTCCTATTGCTACCGCCCTACTATCGCACCAGATGATCGCATTGCGTATCGGTTGCTGGTCATGATCCACGATCACTAAACCATGCATTTGATAGGCAATACCGATTGCACCGATATGCTTCGGATTATACAAGCCTGTACTGTTCAGTTTTTGGATCGCCAATTTCGTATAATCCCACCAGACATGTGGATCTTGCTCTGCCCATCCCTGCTGCTCCGAGATGATAGCCGCCTCACTATCCGGGTACTGTGTAGATGCTATTCGTCTATTGGTCTGCGCATCGATCACAGATACTTTAATAGAGGAAGTCCCTAGATCTATTCCTAATAATAACATATAATATCTTCCTTATGATTTATCGTTTACATTTATATCAACCACCAGCGACCAAAGTCGTCTTGATCTCCTTAATTAATTTTTTACTCATTATTGCTGATCATGTACAAAAACATATTTTTCGCCCGCCTGAGTGGGAATATCATATTCATATACTTTTCTCAAATGGTTACCCTTCAAATTGGCCTGTGCTGATACCAGTGCCTCTTTTACCGTGACAGGATTTAACAATACATTTGGATTTTCACCCATTGCTTCCTTCAAGCCTTTTGCGGCCAGTGGCCAATACGATCGCACGCGTAAATTACCGCCAATTTTGGACGTAACTGTCATGTTCTCAATGCTCCCATCTTTCCAGTTCATATCAACATGAAAGCCACCTCTTGCCACCATCCCCACCACAGACCCTTCTCCCCATAAATCGGGTAAAGCGGGTAATACATGAACAGCTCCATCATGACTTTGCATGAGCATTTCGGCTACTCCAGCGCTCAGACCAAAATTGCCATCAATCTGAAATGGAGGGTGTGCGGTAAACATATTGGGATACGTACGCCCCTCTGGATTCATTTTATCAGCTAAAGTCAACATATTGTCAATGATCTGATACGCCTTATTTCCATCAAGCAAACGTGCCCAAAGATTTATTTTCCAACCGATAGACCATCCCGTTGCAAAATCCCCTCTGTACTGCAATGAATTTCTTGCAGCCTCAAACAACTCCGCTGTACGGTATGGAGATATTTGATGGCCAGGATACAATCCATACAAATGTGATACATGCCGATGGTCACTTTTTGGATCATCAAGATCTTCTAACCATTCTTGCAATTGCGTATATCTTCCGACTTGCATAGGAGGTATTTGTCGCGCAGTAGAAACCAATTTAGTCTGATAATCCGGATCCTGACCTAAAATTTCACTCGCCAAGGCAGTACGCGTCAGGATGTCAAATGCCAGTTGATTGTCCATGGTCACTCCAGCAGAAATAGGTCCGTGCTCCGGGGATATAGATGGAGAAATAACAAGCCAATCCGGATGTTTTGGATGAGCAATTAATATGGACAAAATAAAGTCCGAAGCCCCTTTCATCACTGGATATAGCTCCGCTAAGAATTTTTTATCACCCGTGTATAGATAATGTTCCCATATATGTTGCGTTAGCCATGTCCCTCCGGTCGGCCACATACCCGCTGCCGCAAAATCAATTGGGCTTGTTACGCGCCATAGATCTGTATTGTGATGCGTCACCCAACCATCAGCACCATACAATATCCGAGCAGTTTCACGACCACTTTCACTCAACTCTTTAATCATCTGAAACAAAGGCTCATTTGTTTCAGAAAGATTCGTTACTTCGGCAGGCCAATAATTCATTTCGGTATTAATATTGACCGTATATTTGCTGTCCCAAGGTGGATTCATCGATCTATTCCAGATGCCCTGCAAATTTGCCGGCTGGCCACCCGGTTGTGAAGAACAGATCAATAAATAACGTCCAAATTGAACCAATAAGGCCACCAAAGATGGATCTTGCGTGGTCTTGAAATTGTCAATCCGCTCCGTGATAGTCATGTTTTTAGCATCAGCTTTTTCACCAAGATCTAATTTGAATCGTGCAAATTGTTTATTATAAATTGCTATATGCTGCTTAAGTGCTTCTTGAAAGCTCTTTTTTTGTGCTGATGACAATTTACGTGCAGCTCTGCTTGCATGATCGTTATCGACTGTTTTGTAATTCACAAAATTTGTAGCAATCGAAATATACAGCACGACAGAAGTTGCACCCGATACGGTTATTTTATTATTTGTTACCGCGACTATACCATCTTTATTTTTTACAACCGTCTGCTCTTGATAGATAATTTGACCTTTAATCCCCTCATGCGTTGATCCTCTACCTTCCAAAATTAAACTTTCACCTGATTTGAAAACTTGATGATCGGAAGGGTTTGCATATTCCATCTCAAAATTAAGCGCCCCCTTTTTACTTGCTGTAATCTGCATCATAATCACATCATCCGCAAATGACGAAAACACCTGACGGGTGTATGTCACGTCACCTACCGTATAACGAGATCGAGCAACAGCGCTTTCAATATCCAATTCACGGTAATAATTTTGGTATTCTTGGTGGTCTGGAAAATTTAAAATGACACTGCCCCCAGTTTGATAGGGCATGCCATGGGTTTTGGTAAAAAATGATTGATTTATTAATTGATCCGCTTTTTCAGGTTTTCCATCAAAGATTAATTGTCGAACTTCAGGAAGTGCCGCCAAAGCATGATGATTGTCATTTCGATAAGGTCCTCCTGCATAAATCGTTTCTTCATTTAGCTGTAATTCTTCCCGTTGCGGAATACCATAAACCATAGCACCCAAGCGGCCATTTCCTATAGGCAGCGCCTGCTCCCAAATATGATCTAATACCGGTTTATCATACCATAATTTAAGAGCATTCTTATTTTGAGCAAATAACATGCAATTAAACACGGATATAATCCCTATAAAAATCACATTAAAAAAAACAGCTAGTATTAATCTCATAATTTTATTTTGACTACATCGGATTTACCCTTATTTCATCCATGCATTAAACTTATTTCCTATCCATCATCCCAATTATCGCTGGGAGACTCATCAACGATATTGATGTCCTCCATTTAAAGTAGTTTGATAGAATTATTGATGATCTTGATCGCTATTTTTAAACAATAATTGCGAAACTAGATACAGATCATTCTTCCAGACATTAAAATCATGACCTCCAGGTTCGATGTAAAATACATGAGGCACCTGGTGTTTTTCCAAATAATCGTGCGTTCTGTTCGTGATTTGAATTAAACCATCTTGATCTCCACATGAAATCCAAAGTAACTGGAGTTTATCCTTAACTTCCTGTGGATTAGGAATAAGCTCCTCCGGCATACGTGTATTTGGTGCTGAAGAAAAACCACCTACCCAAGCGAATGTATCCAAGTTCCCGAGTCCAAAATTTAAAGCCTGTCCTCCCCCCATAGATAATCCAAACAGCGCACGATTGATCTGACCAGACTTTGCAGGATAATTTTTTTCAACATATGGAATCAAGTCCTGTAATAAATCCCGTTGAAATGTAGCAAAAGCTTCAATTTTATCAGCAGCCATGATGTTGCCGTTTGCACGATCATCTTTCATGGCACGGCCATTTGGCAGTACCACTAACATGGGTTCTAATTTACCTTGGGCATACAGATTGTCCAAGATGATTTGAGGTGTACCATTTTTCAACCATTCATATTCATCACCTCCGATTCCATGTAACAGATAAAGTACGGGATAAGATTTTTTCGGAGAAAAACCCGGAGGCAGATATACTAAAGCACTTCGTTTCGCCTCTACAGTTGATGAAAAATAAAAAATCGTATCGATCTTACCATGTGAAATATCCGATTGATATAAATCAAATCCTGCAGGAGCATGCTTCTGTTGCGCTCTCACTAAGGAAATTGATAGAACTAAAAGTAGTATAATCCATACGTTCTTCATGATCATGTAGTTTATAATTAGGTTTTGACTATTTAATTTCAATAGGCTTTTATTCGGTTTAAATTTTAGAGAAGCACACTTCCAAAGATCCTATCTTGACGATACTTGCTGCATTTATGCATTCCAAAAAATCATAAATCAAATAGTAAAACAGATATATATTGTAATTTAATAATATTGGTTTTATTTAGCTAAAATTATTTTCATTAATTATGCAAATAATTTCCTTTTCAAATAAATATTAAGGAAATATAAGTGGTTATGTTATGCTACTGTTGCATCTTGATATACTTTTCTAGAAAGCACTTTTTTAGTCGCTAATACAATACTAGCTGCATTTAAACCGTATTTTTCCATCAATTGAGCAGGAGTCCCCGATTCACCAAAGCTATCATCTACAGCAACATACTCTTGAGGGGTAGGCTGTTTTTTTGCCAGTAATTGTGCGATACTATCGCCCAAACCTCCCAGACGATTATGTTCTTCAGCTGTAACGACACAACGTGTTTTTCCGACAGAATTCAATACAGCCTCTTCATCCAATGGTTTAATCGTGTGAATATTAATAATTTCTGCATCTATACCTATTTTTTCAAGTTCCTCACCAGCTTGAATTGCTTCCCATACCAGATGTCCAGTTGCAATGATGGTTACATCTTTACCCTCATTAAGCATAACTGCCTTACCGATCTCAAATTCTTGATCTTCTGGTGTAAAAACAGGGACTACTGGTCTTCCAAAACGGAGATAAACTGGTCCATAATATTTCGCAGCAGCAATTGTAGCTGCCTTCGTCTGGTTATAATCACAAGGGTTGATCACCGTCATGCCCGGTAACATCTTCATCAATCCGATATCTTCCAAAATTTGGTGTGTAGCACCGTCTTCGCCAAGCGTCAGGCCTGCATGCGACGCCGCGATCTTAACATTTTTATCAGAATAGGCTATAGATTGACGGATTTGATCATAAACTCTTCCCGTTGAGAAGTTCGCAAAAGTTCCCGTAAACGGAATCTTATTTCCGATCGTTAACCCTGCAGCGATCCCCATCATATTGGCCTCAGCAATACCGATCTGAAAGAATCTTTCAGGAAATTCTTTAATGAAATCATTCATTTTTAATGACCCGATCAGATCAGCACAAAGCGCAACGACATTTGGATCTTTTCTTCCAGCTTCCAATAAACCAGCTCCAAAACCAGATCGTGTATCTTTAGACTCTGTATATGTATATTTTTTCATTTTTTACCCGTATAGAATAGTTTGTATGGATTAATTGGTATTTAGGTTTAAGCAAAACGTCACTAAACTTTAAATACCAATACTTTACATACTAATAATAATTAATAATCACCTAATGTTTCTTGATTCTGAGCTAAAGCGATAGCCAATTGATCGTTATTTGGAGCTACACCATGCCATTTGTGCGAACCCATCATAAAATCGACACCATTCCCCATTTCAGTATGCAATAAAATAATAACAGGCACACCTATATTAGCTTGTGATTTTGCTTCGGAAAGCCCCTCCAGTATAGAAGCAATATCATTTCCATTTTTTATTTCGATGACATGCCAGCCAAAAGCCAACCACTTGGCGGAAAGATTTCCTAGTGACAAAACATCTTGAGTTGCTCCATCAATTTGTGCCCCATTATAATCAATAATAGCGATAAGGTTATCCACTTTATTGTGGGGGGCATACATAGCAGCTTCCCATACTTGACCTTCTTGCAATTCGCCATCACCCATCAGCACATAAATCAAGCCTTTATCGTGATTCAATTTCTTAGCTTGAGCTGCACCAATCGATACAGACAACCCTTGTCCCAAGGAACCTGATGCGATACGAATACCTGGCAATCCCTCATGGGTAGTGGGATGACCTTGCAATCGGGATCCAATCTTACGAAACGATGCCAACTCCGCTACATCAAAATAACCTGCTCTTGCCAATACGCTATAGAAGACAGGTGAAATATGACCATTAGAAAGGAAAAATAAATCTTCCCCTTTTCCATCGAGATCAAATCCCTCCTTTCTATTCATCACTTCAAAATATAAAGCAACCAAAAGCTCCGTACAACCCAAAGATCCTCCAGGATGTCCAGATTGACAGGAGTGAACCATCCGAACAATATCTCTTCGAACCTGAGAAACAATTTCTTCTAGTTCGGAAACACTTTTTTTATTCATTTCCATAACTATTAATTATTTTGATCAGCCACTCGCTTATGATCAGCTAAGAATTGAGCAAGTCCGCTGTCCGTTAAAGGATGTTTTAAAAGAGAAAGAATCGCTGACAAAGGAGATGTAATGACATCAGCACCAATTTTAGCACAGCCTAATATATGCGCACTGTTGCGTACAGAAGCGGCTAATATTTGCGTTGAAAATCCATAGTTATCATATATTTCACGAATTTCATTGATAAGACCGAGGCCATCGACAGAGATGTCATCTAAGCGGCCAATAAATGGAGACACATAAGTTGCACCCGCCTTTGCTGCCAACAAGGCTTGTCCTGCAGAAAACACTAATGTACAGTTCGTTTTGATACCCTTTTTACTGAAATATTTAATAGCCCTTATCCCATCTTTGGTCATCGGTACTTTAACCACTATTTTAGTATTTAAAGAAGCCAACTCCTCCCCTTCGTAAATCATACCTGCATAGTCCGTCGCAATCACTTCGGCACTTACATCCCCATCCACTATGGCACATATATCAAGGTAATGTTTCTGAACATGGTCATCTCCACTAATCCCCTCTTTTGCCATTAATGTAGGGTTGGTCGTCACACCATCCAATACCCCGAAGTCTTGGGCTTCTTGAATATCCTTCAAGTTAGCTGTGTCAATAAAAAATTTCATTTATCAATTTAAGTTTAGTTGTTTATTGTTGGTCAACAATTAGCAGATGAAAAATCTCTAATTGTATAACAAAACTATATGATTGGGCGCTTATACAATGAAACAGATCTTAAAAATAAGGGTAAAAATGTTTAAAACATCCTCCCAAATCCTTTAAAACAGCACTTAATCAAGTACTGTGTCTACAAATAGCATCTATACCTCCTAAATTACAATATAGGCTCCTACATCAAATTTTCTTTCAAACAGGTTTAGAGACAACTAAGAATTGGAGTGAAAACTATACGCTACAAATAGAAAAAGTGACGTCGGTTGACGTCACTTTTTAATCTCATCGAATACTATGATAAATTGAAAAGTACTGAAAAATACAGTGTGCTAGATCAGTTTTTCTTCTTTATATGGGCAAATCCACACGGACACCATTCTTCCAGTAACAGGGTTTATAATTGACAGGAACGTCACCAGTAGAACCCGTTACATAAACGTCTTCTCCATCAATATAAATCCCAGAAGCCTGCGCATTATCTTCCAGTTCATACAGAGTACCATTTTTCCAATAGCAGGCAGTATGTCGTGTACTATTGGATTGATATTTATTAATCAAACCGACCGCATAAATATCATTTTTAGATTGTGTGATTTGCAAAACTTCCCCATATCGATCATCCAATATAACCAGTTCCTGATTTTTCCAATAAACCGGGAAACCACAGTTACCCCCTACATAAACCGTATTTTCATTACTTTGAAAAATAGCGGTAACTTCTTTAAAGATTCCTTTATTCGGTAGAGGCAAAGCAAGAGGACCCGACACTCCGTCCCAAAAGAAGGGTTTGCTAATCGCTAAAGAACCGCTTCCATTAACTTTTGAAACTTTGCCAAACATGCCTGCAAAAATAGGTTTATCCTTATAGATCCCGATCGTCCTCAATACCCCCACACTATCACTCTCCATTTTTAACCGAACACTATTTTGATAAAAGTACATGACGGTATCCAACAGATAACTTCCCTGATCCAGCTGATAGGAATCCTTGCCCCCTATCTGATTTTTATATTCATAATTTATTTTACCCAGATCATCAATCGCTTTACGATATAAGGTTCCTTTCGCAAGATGTTGATCAAACTTAGTTTGACTTGTCTTCACTCCATCCAACCAGTAAACAGTACCACGCTCTCCCCCTAAAGATCGATAACCACTGATGGCAACATGTCCTTCATGAACGATAATGGACAATCCATTACTAAACCGCTCCTGATTGTCTTCAGATTTTTTACAAGAAACAATTAAAAATAAAATTAAAGATAGGGCTAAAAGTCGACTGATAGAGATCTGATTCATTTCCGATGAAACTTATGATGATTAAAATTGATTACTAGTATTGTCAAAGTTAAATAAAAATAGAATAAATCAAAGCTTTATAGCAAGTCATCTTCCTTAACCACACTCGATCGCAATTAAAGAGCAGATTAAATACAAGAAATGAACAAAAATGAGATACTGAAATAATTATAATAGCTTGTATATTTCTAAATCAATTTGTTTTCTGTAGCGATCTTGACCAATTCAATCATGTTTTTCGCCTGAAATTTTTTTAATAAATTTCGACGGTGTGTCTCTACCGTGATAATTGAAATAAACAGATTTTCAGCGATTACTGCTGAGGTATGCCCATTGGCAATAGCTTGTAAAATCTGTTGTTCCCGCTTGGTCAATCTAGGGATTTCAACCGTATTTTTAGTCGGACGCAACAAGATCTGCTGCACCTCTTTACTTAAAGCTAAATCCCCATGCAGTGCTTTTTCGATACATGCAATAATCTCTTCTGAATCCGCATTTTTTAAAATATAGCCATTTCCGCCATTTTCTAAAAAGCGAAAAATCATACTGCGCTCTGCTTGGTTGCTGATACCCAAGACAATAGTACGTGGCGAACTTTGTTTGATTATTTTACAAAAATCAAGCCCGCTACCATCACTTAAAATAATATCCAACAATACAATATCCACCTTATTCTCTTGAATAAAGTCAACGATAGCAGTGCCCTTTGTAAATGAAAAGATTTGAAATTTGTCTTCATGTTGTAAGAGCGATTTCAATCCTTCCAAAATCATGGGATGATCATCAACAATGGCCAGATTGAGGCTATTTTTATTAAACATAACACTCGATATTTATAGTCGTTCCTTCACCCTTTGATGAAATGATATCAACCCTTCCGTTAACTAATCGGACGCGATTTTCAATATTTCTTAATCCCAAACCTTCCGTAATCTCTTTTTTATCAAATCCAATTCCATTATCTTCGATCGTGAGCTGTAGCAGATTATTATTCTGACTGATCTGCACGATAATATTGCTGGCTTGGGCATATTTCAATGCATTACCGATACTTTCTTGGGTAATACGGTAAAGCGCCAACTGTGTTTGAAAGGGGATATTTTCAGTTAAATCAAAAGCCTCAAATTGAATAGGAAGATTTTTGTGGCTCATCGACTCACACAATTCTGTTAATGCGATCTCCAATCCTAGATTTTTCAATGTTTCAGGCATCAGGTTTCTCGAAATTCTGCGCATTTCGGAAATAGAACGATCCAACTTTTGAATAATATCATTTGATTGATCTATACTTCCGACGGGGTCTTTTGAAATCGTCATTCTGATATTCGCCAGCATGCCCCCCATACTATCATGAAGATCCTGAGCAATGCGCTGCCGCTCCTGCTCTTCGCCCTTCAAAATAGCTTGTGTAGCCTCATATTTCCTTTCGTCCTCGATACGCCTTAACTGTTGCCGATGACTTACACTGATTTGATCATTGAGTTTTTGTTGATTTGTATAATTGAGAAAAGCCAGCAACGCAATCACCAAACTTAAACCAAGTGCGATCCCTAAAAGTGTCGTCCGTAGGCTTTTATTACGAGCAATAAGTTGATTTTCTTTTTTTTCTTGTTCCAAACGATTGATCGTTTGTTGTTTGACAGAAGTTTGATGCAAGATCTCATACTCATTCATCTTTTCCAATAATTGCTGCTTCTGAATGCTATCAGTCAATACGCTGGATTCCTTCATCCAATGATAAGCTTCTTTATAATCACCCAAAAATTCGTTTACAGATGCCAATTGCGTCAGAACAATTTTGCGGTTTATTCCTTCCCTTGTCAAAATTCCCTCTTTCAAAATTCCTTCCATCAAAGCCTTCGCTTTTTTGTAATCCTTTTGTACAAGGTAAATATTATACATCCGGAAATTTAACATCTGCAACATTTTGAGTTGCTTTTTATGCTTAGCGAATGTAATTCCTTTGCGCAGATTTTCCAGTGCTGGTTCAACCTGCTGTATTGTCGTATAGTACATGGCCACCTGATAGTAATAATTGGCAGCATGTTGCGTATTTGGATGTTGCTGGATCAGTAGTGTTGCTTTATCCAGGTAGCGCTTCGCGGTCTTACTATCAGGCATGTAGCAATAATTGCTCACCATATTGAGATAAGTAAGCAGGTGAACCGTGTTCTGTGGTCCAATCTGATGGATTTTTTCCAGTGCTTTTTGATGGTATTCGTCGGCTTTATTAAAATCTCCAACAGACATAAAAGTCAAGCCTAGCTGCGTGTAACAAAAAGCCAAAAGTTCTTTATTTCCACTTTTATCACTCAGAGGAATACATTTCTCTGTCAATGTTTTTACTAAGAAATCATATCCCTTTTCAGGCACTTGAATGTAAGCGTAATTGTACCAAGATTTAATCAATATCTCTGTATTTTGAGGTTCTTTCTCCAAGATACGGATAGCTTCTTCATACAGATTTTTAGCTTTGGTTTTATCCCCCTGATTCGTATAGAAAACAGCTTGATAATAATCTAGAAGACCGCTACTCAATATATGTTTACCTTTTGAATGCAAAACAGCATCAAGCGACTGCCTGCTTTTTAGACTATCTGTAGGAGCCCAATATTCGGAAAGCAAAAGAGAGTTATTCAGTCGTATACTATCCGTATCACCTGATTTGATGAGGTTATTTATTTGTTTTAAGTACAGCTCTTCATCTAAAGGAATGAGTTGCTGTGCTTTGCTGTTATTGATAAGGATGAAAATTAAAAAAAAGAATACTAAAAAAAAACGCTTAAACATCGATCTACAATTTATACAACAAATATCAAAATAAAAAGAAGGCTATTTTCATCTCCCGAAAAAATCATGGTAAACCATTAGAAATTAAATCAGGGTTTAGGATGATTGTTCCAATAGGGCAATCTGTTGAAATTTGTTCATACAAAATACAAAAAAATACAGTTATGAAAAAAGTAAATGCTAAAATAGCCCTTTTAGGAGTTTTATCCCTACTCACATTTGGATCACTGACTACGAGTTGTAGCAAAGACAACGATAATAGTGAAGTTGTACCTAAAGGAAGTAATTATAAAATTACAGTAACATTAAGCAACGTAAATCAAGATCGCGATTATGTATCGGTAGTTGTTGCAGGTGGAACTTCAGCTGGAAAAAATGATGTATGGAAAGTAAACGGGGTGGTCAAAACCGGAGAATCAGCGATAGGTTTAAGTAAGACGGATTTCATTGGCGGAACCAAAACTTACGTTATTGAAACAACGCAGCCTATTCAGGCATTTTCTGGTGGTGTACAAATTATCAATTATGGTGAAGACCTACCTGTTAACTACAAAATTGAAGTAGACGGAACCGTTAAGGTCAATGAAAATCCAACCCTATCTGGTGACGGTGCTAACTTAACGAAACAATATTCGTTTTAAAAAAGATCACTGTTAAAAAACTATATTTTCTAATGAATACAATGACTATGGACGTACGGTCCATAGTCAAATTTCGATTAAGCCTTTCCAATAAAAGACCACCCAAAAGATGAAATTCATAACCATAGCTATTTCCTAGCTGACTGAAGCTCATATCCTAGTAGATCAGATTTCATTCAAGAAATCACTTAATGATTGATCTTTTCCAACCGGCAATTTTTTACGTAATCGATAACGGTGAATTTCGACACCCCTGACCGTAATATTTTGCAATTGCGCGATTTGCTTGGTCGTGAAATTCAGCTTTAAATAGGCACACACTTTTAAATCATTACGTGATAGTCCCGAGTGGTTGGACTTTAGCTTATTCAAAAAACCATCATTGAGCTCATCGAAATGAGAGGCGAATTGATCCCAATTTGCACTATTTTTCTCCACATCTTTCAATAAACTATGGACACGTTTTAAATCAGATGACTCTTCCTCTCCGATTTCTAATTTTGCCAATTCGTCACGGACTTTGACTAGAGTTCCAGAATTTTCTAATAATTTCATACTTGCACTTGCCAACTCCTTGGTTTTGAGCAACACTTCTTGTTCTAGTTTCTCATTATTGAGTTTTACGATTTCCTTTTCGCTTTTTTCGATTTCAAGTTGATGGATGTACCGAAGCTGTTCCATTTTCTTTTCATATTGGAGACGCTGTCTTTTCCATATTTGTTTTTGTATCGTGAAAAAACCATATACAGCAAACCCACCTAAGATGACATATATAAACTTTGCCCAAAAACTTAGATACCAAGGCGGTAAAATTGTAAAACCATAAGACGATACTTCGGAGATCTGATTGAGATTATTTCAAATTTTCACTTGAAAACGGTAGTGACCACTCGGAAGATTGGTGTATGATTTTTCAGAAACATGAGCCCATGGAGACCAATTTTCGTCATACCCGACCAGTTGATAACTAAACTCCACATGTTCATGGATTCCATAACTTGGCGATGAAAAAGCAAATTGAAAAGAATTCAAATTAGAAGCTAGTTGTGGCTCTTCAGCATTCAATTTCTTATCATTGCCGCTTAAATTTTTAGGAAAATATCCTGCAAAAATAATACTATCACGACTGGATTTTACAGTTACATGTGATAACAGTACCGTTGGTTTACGTGCTTCTTTGATATACTTTTCATAGTTAAGGTGAATAATTCCTTTTTCCGCAACGATATAGATATTATTTTTATCATACGTATTGATATGATCAAAGCCAGAGGTATTCATTCCTTCCATTTCAGGAAATTTGACCAGCTGATACGTTTTCCCCTTTGGATCAAATTGTGCTACTCCTACAGATTTGTTTGTACAAAACCAGATATTTCCATCTTGATCTTCTTTTAAATAACGAATCGTAAGCCCATCAAATACTTTAAAATCAAGTGCAGGTACAAAAACATGCTTACCATAATCATACCTGTAAAGCCCCTTTTCTGTTGCAAATACAACTTGATCTTTGATCTTAAACACGAAGTTTTGATAATCAGAGGGCAAACCATTTTTTTTAGTAAATAGATCTGCTTGATACGATTGTCTATCTGCTGCGAGTCGCATGCGGTAAATACCCCGATAGGGATGTGATGCCCAGATTGTTTTTCGATCATCCTGCTCTATAAAACGATAAGAATCAAGTATCCCACGCAGCTGTCCTCCAGAATGAAAGCTACCTTGTTCATAATGAAGTAACTCAAAACCCTGATAAGTCCCCACGAGAGCGTGATCTACCGGAAATACCGAGCTTAAAGGCAATACATTCCAAATCCCGGTCCGATTGGATATGGGGATTAAAGATTGATCTTTTACCTGAAAAAGCCCCTTATTATGTCCAAGTAATAAGTGACCATTTAATTCTTTTAAGAGCCATGCCTCTCCACCATCACTTTTTGGAAAAAGCGAAAATGAGCTCAATGAACGACTTTGGTCTTTCATTCCTTTGGTAATAGGAGCCACATAAACTCCATTTGAAGAAGATAAATATAATTTATAATCAAAAATTAAGGAAGATAAACCAGTGACATCATTTTCAAGATTTGGTCTCAGATACCGTAAGGCAGATCCGTAGGAAATCACCGAAATGCAATTGTCACTCGCCACCCAAATATACTGCTGTTGATCCACAAATACTGCGGAAATATTCTTGTTCTGTAATCCTTCTCTTACACCGATACGTTGTATAGTCTTGCCATTGATATGACGTATGTGGCAACCATCTTTTGCATTGCCAATCACAAAGGTTGAATCATCAATTCGAGCTGAGGATGGTGTATAACTATCCTCCCAACCCTCCTTATTTAATCGGATTAAAGCCCTGTCTTTCAACTCATAATTCTGATTATTTAAAGTTGAGATAACAATCCGATCTTTACCTAGTGGTATCATGGCAGATATCTTCATATCGGTATAAGGTAAAGCCACGAGCAGTGGGGACCAATGATGGTTACGGTAGACCAATAGTCCATTTTTTTTATCTTGTGCAAATAATGATTCCCCGACCTTGCCCATAAAATACCATTCAGCAGCTGCAGGGTGCACCGTTATTTTTTGACCTTTAAATTCAAAAATCACATTAGTCGCTCTAAAAAAAACAGACTGCCCAAATGAAATGGTATTCCAGATATCGGCAAAATTACGGTATTCTTCAGGTATCAGTGCTTTTAATGAGGTATAGGTCAATCCTCCCTGTTGAGCAGGTTCAAAGTAACCGAACTCTCCTTGACCACCTACATAAATACGGTCATGGTCATCAATCCATAAGGACCGAATGATGGTATGATTAGGTAAAGCATAAGATTTCCAATATCTCCCGTCAAAAGTAATCAGCCCTTCACTATTGCCAAAATATAGGATTCCCCTACTATCTTGTTTGATATCCCAAGTACGGCTTCCCCCTTGATATATAGTTTTATTGTAGTTATTCACGAGAGGTAACCCAATTAACTGTTGCCCAGCTGAGGTAATCGGTAAAAAAAAAGAAGCAATAAGATACAGTATAAAAAGGTATTTCATAAAAGATTAATAATCGGGTTGACGTAAACTTGACGTACCCCAAATATACCGAATTTTATATCATAAACCCAATATGATGTAGTGTTGAAGTAGTGGAAAAATTTAACTTACGCCGATCTAAGTCTAATTTTGGGCTAATTATAAACAGTCCTAAATTTTTAATTTATCAAGCATGAGAAATAATGTTAGCATCATGGCAAGTGTTGCTCTTCTGTCTTGCCTTACCAATCCAGTAAGTGCACAGAGCAGAACGATTACAGGTAAAGTCACCAATGAACAGGGGATTCCTCTTGTGGCCAGTATTACCGTATCCGGAGATTCCAAAATTGGAACAAGTAGCAACGAAAATGGAGATTTCACAATCGTTATCCCTCAAAGATCAAGTTATTTGATGGTCTCTTCGCTGGGCTATGAAACAAAAACTGTAGCCATTACAGGCAATTCAGTGACCATCCAATTAAAAGCGAATACCGATTTTAATCTCGATGAAGTCGTCGTCGTAGGGTACGGTACACAAAGAAAAGGCGATCTCACCGCACCAATTTCAACGGTCAATATGCAAGATATGGCCAAACGTACCGTTTCTAATCCCATGGATGCCCTCCAAGGTGCCGTTACAGGAGTACAGATTGTCAGCTCGGGAGCGCCTGGATCTACACCATCAGTACGGGTCCGCGGAGTAGGATCATTTAATAATGAAAGTCCTTTGTATGTGGTCGATGGTATGTTTATGGACAATATTGACTTCCTAAACCCCAACGATATAGCCGACATCTCTATTTTAAAAGATGCATCTGGAGCAGCGATATATGGGGTTCGTGCCGCAAATGGGGTCATTCTAGTCACGACCAAAAAAGGGAGTTTAAATATGAAATCCCGAGTAACTTACAATGGTTTTGCCGGATTTCAGACACCAACCAACATTCTAAAAATGGCAAATGCGCAGCAGTATGCTCATTATGCTACAGCCACAGGAAATGGTGCATTTGTAAAAAATTCAGTTGAAAAATTTGGTGGCACAGAGACCAATCCAGCGATGGATACGGATTGGTTCAATGAGCTGCTACGCTCAAAAGCATTAATAACCAATCACAATGTCGATGTCATGGGCGGAAGTGAAAAGATAAGCTATGCGTTTGGACTCAACTACGTCAAACAAGAAGGCATCATGGATGCTAAAAACAATAACCAAAAATTTAACATGCGCATGCAGGCTGATGCCAAAGTCACAGATTGGTTAAAAGTTGGATTCATGGCACATTTAAATAACTTTAAATCCTACCATCCCAATAATGCTGCTTTCCGTCAGGCCTATTTTGCTACTCCGCTATACCCGGTGTATGATCCTTCCCTCGAACTTTCAAAACCGGAAAAATTTGGATCTAGCACAGCGATCGGTATGCAATCGGGATTTTGGTACAATAATCCTATCGCTACCGCCTTCTATAACAACAATCAAACAAAAGGATTCCAGATCCTACCGAGTTTTTACGTAGAAGCAGAATTGTGGAAAGACAAGATTACGTTCAAATCACAGCTCAGCCAACGGTACCAATCCACACATAACATCGGTTATAATCCCATTTATTATATCGATAATGACCAGCGAAACGACCGATCTTTTCTACGATCTGCACAGGCACGTAACAACAACTATATCTTAGACAATTTACTGACCTACAAAGATCAAGCTGGAAAACACCACTGGACAGTGCTTTTGGGGCAATCTTCACGTGAAGAACGCTGGCGCGAAACCTGGGTACAGGCCAATGATGTACCCGAATCGGAAGAATTTTGGTATGTAGGCGTGGGTGCCCAAGGTATAGGTTCAGCTACTGGATATGGCGAAAATGGATCTCGAAATGCAGGGGTATCCTATTTTACAAGAGGAACATATGACTATGACAACAAATATTTATTGACCGCCACTTTCCGTGCCGATGGAAGTTCTAAATATCAAACGAAATGGGGATATTTTCCATCCGTAGGATTAGGATGGGTATTGACCAAGGAAAAGTTTATGGAAAATCAGACGCTTTTCAATCAGTTAAAAATACGCGGAAGCTGGGGTAAGTTAGGAAATGACGGTATCCAACCCAATGCAGGGTATGCAACCGTATATTCAGGGAATAATTTTTCAGGAATATTTGGTAGTGAGGGTACAACAAACGGCACAAGAATACCTGGTTATCGCATCGGTAGATTCTTCTCTCCAGTACGCTGGGAGGTCGTGGAAGAATGGGATGGCGGTCTAGATTTTGCTTTATTGAACAATCGCTTGAGCGGTACTGTTGATTACTACCACAGAACGACTCATGATCTGGCTTTCAGCAGACCAATTCCATTTTCTTGGGATCGTGTATATGGAAACTGGGGCAGTGTAGCCAACAGTGGATGGGAAGTCGGACTTCAATGGAAAGATAAAATTGGAGCATTAGGCTATGCTATTGCCGGAAATGTAACCACATTAAAAAATACAATCAAAAATCTGGGAGGATTAGAAAATATCATGAACGGCTACCCAGAATGGTCAGCGGAATTCCCGGCAAGAATCCAGATCAACGAGCCGATCAACTATTATTATGGATATGAAGTCGCAGGAGTCTATCAAAATCAGGCGCAGATCGATGCCGACCCCATCGCAAGTGCATACAATAAACAGAATCCAAACTCCCCTATTGTACCAGGTTATTTCCAATACAAAGACCAAAATAATAATGGAGAACTGGATGAAAACGACCGTATCAATTTAGGAAACTACCTTCCCAAGATCACATACGGTTTCAATCTAGCATTCGATTACAAAAAATTTGATATGAGTATCGCCTTCCAAGGTGTAAGTGGCAACAAAATCCATAATCTCAACCGAGCGATGAGAAGAAAATACAATCAAATGAATGTTGATGCAGCGTTTGTTGAAAATCTATGGACCGGTGAAGGCACTAGCAATACCCATCCATCCGCAGCAGGCTCTGTCGCATCATGGAACCTACAGGCAAGTTCATTCTTTGTCGAAAGCGGTGCTTACCTGCGCGTTCAAAACATTCAATTGGGCTATAATTTTGACTTTCCAAAACTACCGACCCGCATATTCGTCACAGCAGATCGGCCTTTTATGTTTACCAAATATAATGGTTTTACACCAGAAGTATCGGGAATGGGATTTGATGCCAATGTATATCCAATTGCATCCACATACAGCCTAGGAGTCAAAGTTTCATTTTAATTTTTAACCCTTACTTTTTTAATCTTATGAACACATTTAAATATATCCTCATAGCAAGTTGTATCGCAGTACCCCTCTCCATGAGTAGCTGTAAAAAGTTTTTAGACAAGCCTCTTGAAAATCAACAACGTTCGGAAGAAATCGACTACAGCAATACTGCCCTCATGTATGGCCCTGTTTCTGGCGTATACCGATCAGCCGCAGACGACAATCTGGTGCATTGGATCGATCTTTCCATACGCTGTATGCGAGATGATGACTTCCTGCAGGCGGCACCCAATCCAAATGATAATCCAGAGTTAATGGCGATCAAAAATTTCCAAAATGATGTAACGGTTCAGTCCTATTGGGGACTCAATCAGTCTTGGATCAGTTATTACAGTCTGGTTATCGCAGTCAACAATGCGTTGATTGAGCTGGACAATTTTGCTGCAAAAATACCCGCGAGCAATACCAAAGACCTGATCTTAAATAAGCAATATAAAGCTGAGGTAAGATTTCTGAGAGCCTATGCCCATCTCATGGCTTCTCGCCTCTTTGGAAATGTACCCATTTTGATCGACAGTGAAAACATAGGACGTCTAGCAACCATCGAGAAGAGCACTGCGGCCGAAGTAAGACAATTTATCATTGCAGAAATGAATGAATGTATCGAAGATCTCGAAGATGCACGTCCCAATCAGTCCATCCATATCGGTGCCGTTACCAAATATACCGCACTGCTCCTAAAAGCTAAGGCTGCTGCAGACCTTGCCGGAAATGATAATGGGAGTCCCCATTGGGAAGAAGTCTTAGATGCAACCAATAAGATCATTGCGAGCAATAAATTTTCTTTATATCCAAACTATTACGAACTGTTTAAGATACCTGGAAAACTAGCGAACGAGTCGTTATTTGAATTGCAATATTCCGATTTTGGCTTAAGCACAGGAGATATTGTACGTCCAGGAGTAGACTGGGGAACATTTTTTAAATGGCAAGGTCCATCTGGGGATCAAAAAGGAAGTCCCATTTCAGGTGCGGGATGGGTTCCTCCGTCGCAAGATATTGTCGATTTTCTAACAAATCGTGGAGACAACGAACGTTTAAAAACAACTATTCTCTATTGTGGAATCAACGGCAACCCAGCGACCTCGGCAACCACGCCTAGTGGTGACGTTGTCTATGGTAATCCATTTGGTGTTAAATATTTTAATGGAAAAGCGTATCTTCCAAAAGCACAAATGACCGCAGGAAGAATGGAATATGGCGCAAATAATAATGTTCGGATACTTCGTTACGCCGATGTATTGCTTTTAAATGCGGAAGCAAAAGTAAGAAAGGGACAAAACGGGGATGAACCGTTCCGATTAGTACGAGAACGAGCTAAATTAGGAGCAATTTCGAATGTCACGTTAAACCAGATCCTGGACGAGCGTCGAGCTGAATTTGCTTGTGAGTGGTGGGGCGAACGTTTCACCGACTTGGTTCGTACAGGAAAAGCAAAAGATGTATTTGGCGCTAAATTTATTCCTGGCATGAGTGAATCTTTGCCAATACCGCAAACTCAAATAGATGCTAATCCTAATTTCAGATAAATCATGAAGTATATTAAAATAGGGATCTGGTGTTCCCTACTCCTTTTTAGCGTACAGCTAGCAGTATCGCAAGAAAACAAACCCGTCAAAACCGTCATTGCTAAAGAAAACGGTGGTTATATTATCAAGCGTGACGGTCAGCCGTATTTTATCAAAGGAGCTGGCGGCACCAATTATATGGATCGTCTAAAAGCGTATGGAGGTAACTCCATACGCACTTGGAGTCCCCAAAATGCCGACAAAATATTGGATGAGGCCCAACGCTTGGGACTGACTGTCACCTTAGGATTGGATGTCCGAGCTGAAAGGCATGGATTTGACTATAACAATCCTGAACTGGTCGCTCAGCAATTGGAAGGAATACGAAAAACCGTACTCCAATACCGAAACCATCCAGCACTTTTAGCCTGGGGAATCGGCAATGAGCTCAATCTGCATTATAGCAATCCCAAAGTTTGGGACGCTGTCAATGATATTGCGGCCATGATCCATGAGCTGGATCCCAATCATTTGGTGACCACTATGTTGGCAGGTATCAACCAAAAGGAGTTTGACTATATCCAAGAAAAATGTCCAGCTATCGATCTCATTGCTGTTCAAGTATATGGCGGTCTCGCCTCCGTACCTGAGCAGATAAAACGTGTTGGTTGGAAAAAACCGTACATCGTCACCGAATGGGGACCTACAGGACACTGGGAAGTCACCCAGACTCCTTGGTCTGCTTCTATTGAAGAAAATAGTAGTGAAAAAGCTGCTGTATACAAAAGTCGCTATGAGGCCTCGATCGGAAAAGATAATCATTGCTTGGGTTCTTATGTGTTTTTGTGGGGTCAGAAACAAGAGCGCACCCCTACCTGGTATGGCTTGTTCACAGAAGCAGGTGAAGAAAATGCAGTCGTAGATGTCATGGAATATCTCTGGTCAAAAAAATGGCCTGCAAACAGATCCCCACAGGTATCGTCCCTGCTGTTAGATGGAAAAAAGGCAGCTGACTTCGTTTATGTCGAACCGGGGAAAACTTATCCTGTTGCTGTGTCTGTAAACGATCTGGATGGCGATAAATTAACGACTCGCTGGGAGCTTCTCCACGAAAGCACCGACCTGAAAGAAGGTGGTGACCGTGAAGAAAGACCAAAGGCTATTCCAGGACGTATTGCAGCTGAAGGTGAACAGCACACACAGCTTACAGCTCCCGCAGAAGAAGGCGCATATCGATTATTTGTCTATGTTTCCGATGGTCACAACAACGTGGCTACAGCCAACATCCCTTTTTACGTAACGGCTAATAAGTCAAACATCAGCGCCGCAGGCACAAAAAACACCTACCGTTTTTCAAGTGATCCCATTTGGGCAGATGAATTTAATTACGAAGGCTTACCAGACACGACAAAATGGTCGTACGATGTAGGTTCAAAATATAACGGCTGGGGCAATAATGAGGATCAGTATTATGTCGCGTCTTCTTCCAAAAACTCGATTGTAGGCAAAGGAGTTTTAAAAATCAAAGCTTTAAAAGAAAGTAAAAGTGGAAAACCCTACACTTCTGCCCGTTTGGTCAGTAAAGGTAAGGGTGATTTCTTATATGGCCGATTTGAAGCCCGAGCAAAATTGCCCAAAGGACGCGGTACTTGGCCAGCGATCTGGATGCTGCCTACAGAATCAACGTATGGCAATTGGCCCAATTCAGGTGAAATAGACATACTCGAACACGTGGGTTATGATCAAGATGTATTGCATATATCGACGCATACCCAAGCGTATAACCACAATATCAATACTCAAAAAACGGCCACAAAAAAGGTAGCTGGTGTTTCCGATGTGTTCCATTTATACCGCGTAGATTGGACCCCAGAATACATCAAAGGATTTATCGATGATCAAGAAATTTTTTCTGTTGAAAACGAACATAAATCCTTTGCGGAATGGCCTTTTGATCAAAAATTCCACTGGTTGCTCAATTTAGCCATCGGCGGAAATTGGGGTGGCAAAAACGGGATTGATGAAAGAGCATTTCCCGCAGTTTTTGAAATTGACTATGTCCGGGTATATGAATTGCTACCTTAAATCATTGGCATTATCCATCTGGAATTGAAGAAGTAAAATATCTAATTTTAACAAAAAAATCTTTCCAGTATGGAGCTGGAAAGATTTTTTTTATAGCATGCACTTTGGTTCTCTTGTATTCAATTTTCTAGCATGGAGATGCCACCTCCTTTTTTCTTATTTAAACATACCGTATCAACGCCATAAAATTGTTTTCAAATTCAATATAGTTGCATACACAACAATATAACCAGCGAACACGAAAGCTCCTACTTTTTTAATCCAATCGGTCAATTTCACCGCTGGACATAAGCCACAAACAGATTTTTAAAATGGATATCTAACCTCAACCCCTTCATTCAAACATCAACACGAAGATCATCGACACTGAAAATTTAGATTTCAACAAAAAATCCTTGCGACACCTCTTCAAGACATCCTGAATAGCTCCAAGCTTTTTATTTAAGCAGCATTTTAGGCGATCAGATAGGTTATTGATCCAAAACCACTCTAGAACCTGAAAAAATAAATTAGATCGCTTAAAAGCGCTTATTTGAGATGAAGCAATCTTCAGGCATTGATCAAGTATAGATGAAGCATAGATAGAGCGTTGATAGTGCATGGATAGTGTATCAACAGGTACCGTTTTACGCACTATCCATGCTTGACCATTACTTAGCATATGCACTACGCATGCTTGGGAGATACATGAACCACCGTGTTCGCGCGCTGGTCTAGTCGGGGCCTCCTGATCTTCAGCCAAGCTACTGACCTGAGTCGCTATACGGTACCTTTTTAGTAGCTTTTTGGTACCGCATGGGTATACTCCCCGTGAATAACCCGTACACTAACGGTACGCTCTTGGCCACTTGAAAGCCTTATTTTCCTTCAAAATTAACAGCAGGGATGTCCAGGCTATTTGGATCTGATTCGTACTTTGTTTTAACCTTGTTCGTACCTTGTTTTAAACTTTCTCTGTCCCTGCACCACAGTTGCAAAGTCCCTGCACCGTCCATTTCCCGGGTCAGGGACGGGAAATAGGCGGTGCAGAAGCGGTGTACAGACGGCTTTCGGTAAAACACTGTCCGAATCTGATATGAAGCTGGTATCGAGCTGGTTGCTGCCAAAACTACTCCGAATGTCCCTTCCTGAAAAAGGTTTACAAAAACCGAATATTAAAACCTTAAATTTAGTATTATGAAACAGCGTATGACAAAACGTAAATCAGGGGGACAACAAGTTTACAGCGACAGCTTCAAGATCTTAGTTTCCAGGGAGTACCTAACAGGCAAGTTTAGTTATTCCCAACTTGCAGAGAAATACAATCTTCCGGGAGAAGCGACTCCTCGTTATTTTATGAAATGGTACCAGCAGTGGGAAAGCAATCTAGATCTGGAAGTTCCACAGATTGTAGATTCGGAAGATCCCGGGATAAAAAATGAACAAGAGCTCAGGGATGAGCTTTTTGAGGCAAACCTCAAGATTACCGCCCTGGAGATACTGATCAAAAAAGCGGAGGAGCTCCATGGGGCTGGGTTGGTAAAAAAGTCTGGGGCCAAATCGTCCAAGAAATGAAGTCGTGTTACCAGAATATTTCGGTGACCAGACTTTGTGGACTATTTGGCAGAACTAGGCAGTCCTATTATAAATATATGGGCAGAGAGCAGGAATATTCCGTTCGCAGCGGACTTGTATTGGCCAGGGTACGAGAAATACGGAAGGACTCCCATCGCATGGGTGCCCTTAAGCTTCGCAGCATACTGACCAAAGAAATGGGCAGCGCGATGATTGGACTGGGAAGAGACGCTTTCTTTAGGCTGTTGCGTGAGAATGACCTTTTGGTCAAGTGCAAACGCAGGTATGCCATCACGACCCAATCAGACCACCGTTTCAAAAAGTGGCCCGATCTTGTGCAACGTAGGCAAGCCCTGCATCCCGAACAGATATGGGTGAGTGACATCACCTACATACGCATCCGGGACAAATGGATCTACCTGTGCCTGATCACAGACGCCTATTCCAGAAAGATCGTGGGCTACAAACTTACTCACAGACCAACAGCCCAGGCCTGTATATCAGCGCTCCGGATGGCCATAGCGCATAGGATGTACCCACAGAACATTCTGACCCACCATTCGGATCGAGGTATCCAATATTGCAGCACAAATTATATCAGTATATTGCAAGAAAACGGTATTGCCATAAGCATGACACAGTCCGGAAGTCCATACGACAATGCTGTGGCAGAAAGGTTAAATGGTATCCTAAAAAACGAATATCGGATGGCCGAGACTTTTCCAGACTACAAAACTGCGCTTAACCAGCTGGTCAAAGCAGTCAACATATACAATCATTTTAGGCCACATATGGCCTGCAACATGATGTCTCCACAGCAGGCACATCAGGAATGGAAGAACCAAAATGTTCCTGGACTCTTTCAGCGACGTAGTCCGGATGCAAAAAAGTTCCGCATCAAAATGAGGGAAACAGTGGCTAGGCAACGGACAACTGATAACAGTAAGAAAAAAGACAATGACAACCATATGCAGTAGAAAGAAATAGAATGTAAAATATATATAGTAATCTGTTCGGTATATGTAAACCTATTTCAGTATAAGACAGAAACATCCAATTTGGTATTCTTCTGCCTTTCTTCGACCTTTCTTCTAGACTTGTTCTACCTCCACCTGAGTCTCCTTCGAGTCGGCTTCGAGTGTCCCCTCACTCCCTGTCGAAGCCCAGTCGAAGCCACCTCGGAGCCCACTCGAAGCGACCTAGAAGATGGGGCGAAGTTGGTCAGGAAAAGGTTGGAGGATTGCCGACCCAATGCCGAGCCAGTCTCCAAGTGATCCCGACAGGCATTCGAAACTTAATCAAAGCATATGAAAAGATTAAAGAAAAACAACACTAGTTGCTTGTGCAACAGTGCTGTTTAATGTGTTTTTTCAACCGTTTATTCAGGTAGACATAGGGGTTGTTTATATGTCACACCCACCCATAAACAACCACAAAAAAAATCGCCTGGTTATCCTAGGATTGCATGGCGATTAACATACGATATTAGGATCGCTAAGTTTTTATGCCATTAATGGATCGCTTTTTGCATTTCCACCAACTTCAATACGTCCTGCAAACTGCTCGAAATAGCTCAAATATCCAGTACAGCTTACTTTTATATCATACCAAAAATGCTGTTTGGATAAATCAACTTCGACAACCTTACTGGAATCTGCACCCAGCTTAATACGGCGTGTTGCTTGTCCATAACTGTTATCTTGAAGCCATACTTCAACCTGACGGTCTTCTTGATTTGCGATCTCAAACAGCAATCGGCCAGTAAATCCTTTACCTTTTTTATCATGTTCGTAACGACAAGAAATTTTAATTTTTGGGTTTTCTTTACTACCAGCAAATGTTCGAAAAAAACCATTAGGACCATAAACGCTCAATTTGTACGCAAGATGATCGAAGGCATCTAATGACCAACTATCCTGCAACCGATCTCCTGCGACAGTAGCATAATTCCAACTTCTGCCTTGTTCATTATCATAAGGGGTTTCGCTGTAAACGGTAAATGCTGCCCCCGCTGATGCAGAACCGAACACGCGGTTTGCAGCTTCAAAGGAAATCTGATAGGCTTGATTTTTTTGATCAAAATATCCGTCAACATAGAGTTCGTACGGTAATCCACATGAATCTCTAGAACCTTTTTCTTGCTTTGGAAAGTAAGGAGAAATGCGAGGATCTTGATCTATCTGATCTATTTCAGCTTGATCTAAAGGTTTAAATCCTTTGGGTAGATCTTTATATTGTGCTTGATGAATGCTTTTTATGAATGATTTTTTCTGGACAAATTCGGGCTTTGCTATCACTTCTCCTTTGTAAGGTCTGAAAGCCGACGTTAAATCTCCACAAACTGCCCTCCTCCATGCCGTAATATTGGTTTCTTTGATATTTGAACGTGTTTTGTGGCTAATGAACCGCTCTAAAAACTGCAATGGTGAAGTGTGGTCAAATACCTGTGAATTGACCCAGCCTCCTCGGGACCACGGAGAAGCAATAATCATCGGTACACGATACCCTAGACCGATATTACTTTCACGCCCACTTTCGGGGTGATATTGCTCTTCTTTTCTTACATACTCCAACCGTGTGTCGATGCTTTGAGAAACTTTACCTGAATCTTGACGATAAGGATTTGGCGCAGCAAAAGGAGCCACATGGTCAAAATAACCGTCATTTTCGTCATAAGTAAGGATAAAGATGGTTTTTTTCCATACTTCTGGATTTTTAGTTAAGATGTCCATGACTTCACTGACATACCAGGCTCCGAACCAAGGTGAATCTGGGTGATCCGAAAAAAGTTGTGGTGCCGTCAGCCATGATACCGTGGGCAGTTTGCCTGTATCGACATCTGCTCTAAACTGATGCAAGATATCACCCTTCGGTATCTGGAGTTGGCGAGTCTCATCGCCTTCTTGATATTCCATCTGCTCGAGCTCCATATAGTCTGGAGCAACACTGTTATTGACAAATGCGCGTCGGTGGATTTCTTTTGTGTATGCACTCAACTTTTCAAAGTTTTCATCTGTATACAGCTCTTGTTCCTTTACCGTTTCTTGCAGCCGCTTTTGTAATTTATCGTACTCTTTCCCAGCTGTAATGCCTTTTTTGTTGAGTTCTTCAAGCTTCACATTGATCTGCTTTCTCTTTTCAATCAATAGATCTTGATACCGCTTGCTATATTTGACAGCATATTGGGGGAAATACTCCATGACATTGCATCCAAAATTCCCCAACCAACTGTTTTCTTGACCACTGTACCCCTCACTACTGGAAGATATTTCATTTTGATAGATTTTCCAGTCCACACCATTGTCGGTAAGGCGTTCGGGAAAAGTTTTCCATGTGGCTTTGCCGCTAAACTCAGAATCTCCATTCCAGACCAGTGCATTATCGGTCAGTTTTTCTCTGATATTGCCTGTCCAAAAATAGAGTCTATTGGGGTTGGTACCGGTTAAACTGGAACAAAAATGTTGATCGCAGATGGTAAACGCATCGGCCATGGCATAGTAGAAAGGTATATCTTCACGTGTATAATGGCCCAATGTTAAGGGCATCTCTTTAAAATCTTTAAATCCCGAACGCTTGACATCTAGCCATCGATCCATCTTGCCTTGATTACGTGCATCGGTCTGGTCTGTCCAATTATGTGGCAGGCAGCCCATCCAAGTGACTTTAGAATCTTTAATATCCAGTCGAAAAGGGGCATAAGTTTTACCATCCGATTGGGACTGTAGCCAAACCTTGCGGTGATTGGGTTGGCGGACAACACGCGGGTCGTTAAACCCTCGAACTCCCCTTAGCGTGCCAAAAGCATGATCAAATGATCTGTTTTCTTGCATCAGCAGAACAACATGTTCTGCATCATAAAACGTGCTTCCTAATGTAGGATTAATGGCCATGGCTTTAGCAATAGATTGAGGGAGCAGTTGTGACAAGGACATACCACCTGTCAGCATCGCTGCTTTTTTTAAAAATTCTCTCCTGTTATCCATTTTATCAATTATTCTTTTAAATCATCTTTACTGAAAGAGCTACATAAATTCAACTTTTCCTTTTTATAGCAACATACGATCGCTTCTTCTTTCTGATGTTGTAATATCATACTAGACTGAAAATATGAATAATAACTTGTTTATAATGAACAGCAATTATAAACTAATTATTGGAAATAGAATATAATTTTTTTCATCATTTCGATGTTGCTCATTAACCATCATGCTTTGTTGTGATTAGAGATTGATCGCATTCGTTCAAATAAGTAGCCAAACATGATAAGGTATTTGAAAAAGCTAAAGATCATACCGGAGAAAACTTTTGGAACGGTGCATCTTATAGGTGCAAGTAAGCGATAATCTTATTATCTTTAAGATCTATCTTCTTTCAATCATTTAGATATGCTATTATGTTTACCAATATTACACCTCTTTCCGATCAACTAAAAAAATATATTACCTGCTTTACAATATCACATCATAGAGAGACCTTTCCTTTAAAGTACACAGCATTTCCTAATCTGGGCACCTGTCTACCCTTATTTAACCAGACGTCCATAGGCATCAAGCCCAACGAAGTTACTTTCACAAAAGATGTAACACATGGACCAAAAATTATCGTCTTGGGTAGATTGACACAACCAACCATCATTACGTTTAATGATCCTGTAGACGAAATAAGCATTAATTTTACACCGTGCGATATCAACTTTTTTTTTAAGGTTCCATTTATAAAAATAGCAGCTCAGTCCTCTCAGTTGCTGAACGAATCCAAATGGTCTAAATTTGCCTCTCAACTCTTTACGGTTCCTATTGAAAATCGGTGTGGTTTATAAAAGTGTATACTCAGGATCAAATAAATGATATTATTAAAAATAAGTAAACCTATCTTTAACAGTTAACGTGAGCTTCTTTTGACAAATGATTTAAAACTAATTGTTAAGTGATTATGAGAAGAACTAAAACTTATGCAAAAAAAGCATATCGTATTTTTATTGGATTACTTTCAGTACTGTTTGTCCTATTATACAGCTCCTGCAGTTCAATATCTCCGAAGTATTTAGCAAAAACTGCCGATGACTACACTGTTTCTAAAATAGTATCCCAAGAGGTCTACACCTTTGATAATTTTCCACTGAAAATAGGGAACCGAATAAATCCCATTCTGGAAAAGAGTTCAAAGGAAAATGCCGACTGTCTCTGGAATTTCATTGAGCCTGGTTATTATAAACGGGATAGCCTCCAATTTCTTTACGAAACTTCATTGGAATTAATTAGCAAAAATAAAATTCTATTTAAATTGATTGATACTGTGGGTCATGTTGTGCGGAAAAAAATAATAAAAATCAGATCGGAACCACAAAACTTTATCTCGTTTCGAAAGACAGATGTGGACATTTACATTTTATTAAATAGATTTATCTCGACAACATCCTGCTTCGCCATAGCTAAAAATGGTGAACTAATCGTATCAAGTGAAACCACAGCAGCTGGCTTTCTCGTGTTTTTTCCTTTTGCAGGGAATCAGGATATTGCGACGAATACGTATAAAAGAATCGTAATACCCTCTTTTTACAGCGATCCAATCGCCCAAGATTTGAAAAAGCAATTCTGATTAAATAAGAAAAGATCATATCAAAAACTTAATAGCTTCTTTTTATTTATCAATGAAAGATAGTTAAGTCTTTACGAACTAAATTAAAACTCTGATTGTCTTCTTTACCAAAGGAAACTTTCATTATTTTTGGATCTAAAAAATCAACTTTAATAAGTTTTATATTCCCATCAACTTTGTCCTTAAATGAATTAAATACTTCTTTAGAATAAATCTCCAGGATAAGTTCTTTTGAATCAGACTTCTTTATTCTATAAAGCTTCTGATAACTGTGAACTTTTTGATTTTTAAACAATTGAAAAGTGAAAATGTTATCTCCTAAAAAATTTATACTTTTTAGAGTTCCTTCACTCTGATTTTCCCAATTTCCTTTTAATAATTCTTCTGTCTTTATTGTTGGCTCATGGAAACTATAAAAGATGAATGCCAAAACAAAACTTAATACCTTTAATCCCATAATATATTATATTAACCCCTCTAATTTACAAATGATCAAGTGATTAAAAAAATAAATTTCAAATACTTTTTCAACAGATAGCTAAACCTATCGACCATTATTAAACCGATTGGTTCACCTCAAATTACCCAAAATCAACACGATTGGACTCTCTTTTTATAAGCGCATTTCAGTGCAACACCAAACTCACAAAACAGCCATTTGGCAATCCCAAACGGCTGTTTGTTAATCAGTTTAATCAGCCCTTAGTCTCATTCTTTCAGATCTGAAACCCAGATATTGGCTGTACCATAAGTAGAAGGTTCGGCGCTGGCTTCTATCTCCAGTAATCCACCTTTACGGAGTTCGTCATGATGCAACCACAGTCTGTCGATATCTTTACCATTGAGCAAAATCCGTTTGACATACTTGTTTTTATCGTTATAGTTGATCACTATGATTTTAAGTTTCTGCTCTCCCCGCTGTACAACGATCTCTGGAAATAAAGGGACGCTGACATAATAGATAGGCTGTCCGATCAAAGGCTGATGTAGGCCCAATGCCGTCAATACAAACCAGCCTGACATGGCGCCGGCATCGTCATCCATAGTCCGTACAAATGCTTTAGGTTGGTTCTTGTATATCCGGTCTATGAAGGGATCGATACCACGGCTATTGTCATTAAAGTAATATTGTATGACCGTATCCAGAGCCAGCTCCCGTACCAATGATTGATAGCGTGATGGCTTACTGCTGGCATAATAGGATGTGGGTGACTGTATATCGGGTTCGTTGGCGCGATTAAAATAATGATGATCAAAAAAATCATCCAATTGTGCTGTAAATGCTTCTTTGCCTCCAGCCAGAGTGACCAGTCCCTGCATATCAAAGGGTACATTCCAACGGTATTGACGGATTGTACCTTGATACATATTTCTTGCTGACATACGGTCTACATCCGGACGAGTGAGATCTTTAAATTCCTTTAACCAAACACCGGCATAGCTGCTAGCTCGATCGAGGTAATGCTTACGATCTGCTGGCAACAAACCTGCCATAGCCCACATGTCATAAGCAGCTTCTAAATATTTATCGGGTTTTGAAAAATCGAAACGCATGGTATCCCGCACTAAGGAATCACGAATAGCGGATAAATGAATATCGTATCCCTTCTTACTCGCATCTAAAAGCACAACAGCTGCATGTTCTGTCCTAACGGAGTTTGCAGGCTCGTTTGGTCCGGCGAAATCAAACTTGCCGTAACGATAAAGATCTGAAACCGAAGAAACGATATTTTGATACTGCTGTGGATAAAGCAGCTCTAACAAAGGAAGCTGTGTTTTGTAATTATCCCAAATAGCCCACCCATGGTAGCGATTGCCTTTGGACTGGTGGACTTGCCCATCTGTACCCCTATAATGCCCATCTGAGTCATTGATCTGATAAGGAGACTGCAGGGTGCGATAAAGCAAGGAGTAAAAGAGTTTCTCGCGATTAGGATCTCCTTTGACCGTGATACCTGACAGGTAAGTTTCCCAACGATGATCTGAGTCAGCCTTTACCTGAGCATAGGTTTTAGTGCTATTGGCTTTTAGAGTCGCCTCGGCATAATCGGTACTCACGGCAGAAAAAGCAATACGCAATGTAACCTTTTGTGTTTGATTGTCGAGCTGAAGTGTCAAGAGATTGTCTGCTCCTTTCCATTGGTTATTGTTTGCTACAGCGATGGCATAATGGACGCTGTATATGCCCACCCCACAAGTTGTTCTTGCTCGAATAGATCCTTTGAGCACACCGTCCTTTGCAAGCGTGTACGTGTTGGAAACAAATGCACCATTGAATGCATGTGCAAGATCTAATGTCAGCCCCTTTTCTCCTGCGGGAAACGTGTATTGATGAATTCCAAAGTTCTCATGCACTGCAAATTGTGCTTTTACACGACTTTTTAAGGCAATATCATAATATCCGGGGCCGGCTTTTTCCTGCTCTTTAATCAGAGGTTTGCCATCATCTTGAAGCCCCAAAAATGGCTTTACCAATATTAAGCCACCACTTCCCTTGCAGCCTACTCCTTCAAATCTATTGTGCGTAAACCCGAGTATTTCTTTGGCTAAGTGTTCATAGCCCATATGCAACGTGGGATAGGTTTGTGGCGCGATACTCATCTGATGGAATGGCGAAGATGCTGCCGGTGACAGTTGTCCGTGGTCTCCGGAAGATCCTAAAAACACATTTGTAAGTTCGGTCTTTGACTGTCCATGGAGGATCAAGACAGGACTTAAGCTGATTAGAAAACTGGTTGATAATTGTTTCAGATATTTTTTCATAACGCTATTTACAGGTCCTAAAAATAGACCTGTAAATTACTTTAATTTTGGTGTGGATAATAGATGAATTTGAAAATTATTGAAGCAGCTATCAAAAAATGCTACGGATCTAACGGTTCATCTGGATCTATGGTCAGGGATTCTATACGAGGTTTAAACTCCACGATAACATCACTGATGCGTTTACCCAATTCATAAGGTACATAACCTAATTCTCGTATACAACGATCGGCCATATTCTGAACGGCATCGATATGCGGCACACTGCTGTTGACGATAGCAAATTTATCTGCAGGAAATCCATAAGTCAATAAGATACGAGCAGTATTACGGAGATTGGTGGTGGTATGTCGGGCATGTGGATCGATCAAGATCGCTTCTTCGGGTACTCCCAGTACCTGCATCAGGTATCTTTTCATCTCAAGCGCTTCAATATAAGGTGTCTTATAGGGATGCACACGGCCTCCAGAAACCACAATAAAGGGTGCCAGCCCGTCAAAGTAACTGCGTGCCGCCATTCTGGAACGCAACATACCTCCTGGGCTGATAGGCTGATCGTATTGATCTGGACCGGCTCCCAAAGTTAAGAGAAGACTGTAAGGATAACGGGTAAAATCTGTTTTACGGATCGCTTCATATGCCTTCTTGTTTTCCTGCTCCATCAAAGGTTCCAATTGTGCGGCATCCCATCTTTCGTTTACTTCCAATAACCTAACGGCTGTCCAAAGAGATTCGTAAAAAGCCAGATTAGGTTGCCGCACGTCTTTGAGGACGTCTTGTGCCACGTCTTTGAGCAGGTACAGATAAGATTTGCTGGCAATATTAAAAGAAATCGAATCGATGCGCGGATAGTTGGGCTTCTTAGCTCCAGCATAGACATCGATCACGTAGTTCATTGCTTCTAGATCTTGTCGCAAGGCGCGAGCAAGATATTCATCTGCTTGCTTTCCCTGTGACAGCCCATAGGTCTGAGAATCCATCAACCGCTTACGGAATGACTGCCCTGTCTGCCTTTTGGTGTTAGCAACAAAGATATTCACCAAGAGATCAATCTCCTGTTGCTTCCATTTGAAAGCATCGAGAAAACAGGCAACGTCTGCACATGTAGTATTATTGAGGTAGCGGCTATGCCTTTGTTTCAGCAGATTTTGAACTTCAGGCAGAGATAGTAATTCTCCAGTCAGTATGCTATCTTGAATTAGAATAGAGGTGGCATAATAGTTTTTGGCGATCACCCAATCTTGTGGGCTTCTATCGCTATGAAACTCCTGGCCCCAGGATACATTCGAAAGGAACATACCCAGGGCGAGAAGCCATATTTTCATAGTATTGATCATAAGAATAGTTTGTCACTATTTAATATCCTGTATTTTGATACATTTTTTCAGGATTTAACTTATACTCGTCAAATGGTATCGGATAATAGCGATCCTTAATCGTAATATTGGATAATTTGGCATTGCCATAGTCGGCCTGACTCTTCTTTTTAAAATAATCGACCAGTCCATTTGCATCATAATTGCGGATGAGGTCAAACCATCTGTGGTTTTCAAAGGCTAGTTCTACACGGCGCTCATGCAAAATAGCATCTTTCAATGTCGGGTATTTGGCTGCGTAACTGGCATTAGTCCTTGAAACTGCATATGATGGTAAGCCTGCCCGAAGTCTAACTTCATCGAGTAAAGCAATGGCTTCTGCATCTTTACCTAAATGCATCTTCACTTCTGCAAGGAGTAAC
The DNA here is from genome assembly GCF_023273895.1 of Sphingobacterium sp. PCS056. Classification (NCBI taxonomy): domain Bacteria; kingdom Pseudomonadati; phylum Bacteroidota; class Sphingobacteriia; order Sphingobacteriales; family Sphingobacteriaceae; genus Sphingobacterium; species Sphingobacterium sp. PCS056. The sequence goes on from NZ_CP096883.1 coordinate 4,250,500, forward strand.
ATTACGTCGGCATAACGGATCAGTATCCAGTCATTTCCTCCTCTTCCCTCGGTTCCTGCGGCTTCACTGTTGTCTCTGAATTTGGTGATAAACCAGTCTTTAACTTGTGCATGTTCGGCAAACTTGATCGAAAAGCTTTTGCGCAGATCTTGCTCTTCATAATCTTTTACCAGATCATGCTTCACATTGCCTCCAATACCTGTTGATACAAATTTTGAATTGATATCTTCTCCTCTTGCCTGATTATTACGCGCAATACTTGAGCTGTAGTTTTGATCACCTTGCAGATACTGAACTTGCAGCACTAATTCTTTACAGGTACTTTTTTTGTTAACATCAAAAACTTCTGAATAAGGGATCTCGGTAAGCTTTCCGAACGTACGCATTCCGTATGATGCTGCTAAATATTGCTCTGCTTTTTGAAAATTAACTTGTTTATCGCCGGCTAAAGTGGCACCCATTGTCAGGTAGACTTGCCCTAAAATAGCATTGATGGCTGCTTTGGAGGTACGACCCACAGCATACTGCCACTGCACATTGGGCAGGTTGCTGTTCAGGGCATCAGTCAGATCAGTTACGATCTGCTGGTAAACAGTAGCCTCTTTCTGTCTATAGGCAATTTCGGCAGCTTGCTCTTTGGTCGTGATCTCGACTGTTGACAACGGAATATCACCAAATTTGCGTACCATATGGAAATATAAGAGTCCCCTCACAAACTTGGTCTCAGCAATGTAACGTTCCTTGACTGCATTGTCTGCAAATGTTACGCGGTCGATATTGGACAATAGCGTATTGCAGCGTGCAATGCCATCGTACATCGCTGACCAGTGTGTCTTGATATAGAAATTACTCGGTAATATCGAAAAATCATTAAACTGGAAGGGTTCACCTGCATTGGACTGGTTATCATCGCGGCCGGTATTGTCCGAACGCTCTTCGCTATAAAGCGCACTGGACTCGCCGATAGTGCTTCCTGAGCGCAATGCTTGGTATAAACCATTCACAGCTAATAAAACGTCGTTTTCTGACTTGAAATATGCGCCGACTGATACCTCATTGGGATTTTCCTGATTCAAAAATCCTTTGTCACAAGAGGATAGTGCTAGAAGAACGAAGGGTAATAAATATCTTTTTTTCATGATAGTCGATTTTTTTAGAATGTAACTTTTAATCCAAGATTGAATGAACGCACCAAAGGATATAAACCGTAATCTACCCCGGGAGTCAGATTACCGCGCTGGTTATAGTCGGGCTCTGGATTGTAACCTTTGTATTTGCTAATGGTAAATGGATTGTCTACACTTGCGGATATCCTTATTCCTGAAAGAGATAACTTATTGGCAGTTGCAGTTGGTAAGCTGTAACCCAAGATGATATTGGTCATCCTAAGGAAGGAACCATCTTGTAGGTAAAAAGTAGACAAACGTGTGCTGTTGCTCTGGGTTCCGCCACGTGAGGCACGGTATACTTCGCCGTTGCCCGGATTTGAGGCCGATCTATAGCGTTGCGCCACATCTGCATATTGATTGCCCGAGCCTTCCATATTATACAGGTAGTAATCATAACCATCCAATACTTTATTTCCTTGCGATCCATTGAATGAAGCTCTCAAGTCAAAGTTTTTATATCGTGTATTGATCGCAAAACCATAGGTGAAATCAGGATGCGGACTACCGATAATACGTTTGTCTTCATCATTTACTATACCGTTGCCATCTACATCTTCAAAATAAAGATCGCCGGGTTGCATTGGATTGGTTGAACCTGCAGATGGTGCAACACTTTTATAGTTTTCTTCGGTCGCTACTCCCAATACTTTGAAACCGTAGAACATACCGATTGGACTGCCCTCTTGGGTAATATGTGTGATGTATGAACGCTCCGCCCCATTGGTCATAATGGTAGATCCTCCACCAAGATCCAGTACTTTATTACGGTTGACATTGATATTGCCACTGATCCCTAAATTAAAGTCTTTTTTACGCACTAAGGCAGCATCGACTTGAAGATCAAATCCTTTGTTTTCAACTTTACTATTGGGCAGATTGGTCAAGATCGTAGTCGCTCCGGATACTGCGGTGATCGGCTGGTTGAACAACATATTGGACGAACGGCTCAAATAAATATTGGTCATGATATTCAAGCGACCTCGGAGAAGTCCTAAATCCAATCCAGCATTGTATTGTGAGGTGGTTTCCCAACCCAATTTCGGGTCACGTAAATCTCCTGGCGCAAGGGCGGTTTCTACTTTATTGCCAATGATCACACCTGTGGGTGAATTGTAGGTGGTGATGGCATTATATTCACCAATATTGTTGTTTCCACTTTTTCCCCAACTTGCTCTTAGTTTCGCCGTTGATCCCTCTCCTAACCATGCATCATAAAAATCTTCTTTGGAGATGGTCCAACCGGCAGAAACGGAAGGAAATGTTCCCCATTTGGTGTTAGGCCCAAACCGAGATGATCCGTCTGTACGAAATGAAGCGGATAGAAAATATTTGGATGCATAGCTGTAATTAACGCGGCTAAAATACGACTGCAGTGTTGTAATTCTTTTGTAAGCGCCTAGTAGCTGAAAATTTGATGGATCTGCCCCTTTGTTAGTGATCTCATCGATCGCATCATTCTGAAATCCATTGGCGCGAACAGACATATAGTCGACATCTGTCCTTTGTGCCGAATAGCCTAATAAAGCCGTTACTTGATGCTTATCCGCAAATGTCTTATTATAATTTAACGTGGTCTCGACTAGCTTGTCGATCTCACTACGGGTAGTAGCATCGGCATAAGCGGCGGCTTTTGCAGAATTAGAATAGGGTGCATTATTGCCATTTGAAATACTGGTAGGTCGATAATAATCGTGCTTCTCGTCGTAAGTTGACAAGCCACCGTTTACCTTTAGGTTCAAACCTTCTAAGATGGAGAAATCGGCAAATGCATTATATAACCCGCGTTTTCCGCGTCTATTATTTTTGATCTCAGTGACGTAGGCCAAGGGGTTTTCCGGATTTTGGACGCCATAGTTATTGGCCGACAAATCGGCCATTAAAAATTTAGCGTAGCTACCATCTTCATTATAGACAGGTAGTGTAGGTAAATAAATTAATGCGGCCATAGAAGGACTCCTATCATAACGGCCTGTAGTCACTTCGTTGTTATCGTTGTAGGTGAAAGAGACATTGGCACCGACAGTAAGCCTTTTGCTCACCTTGGCATCGGTATTGGCTCTGAAGTTAAAAACCTGTTGCCCTGTACCCAACATAATACCTTGCTGATCTTGATAGGAAGTACTTAAAAAATATCTATTTTTATCATTCCCACCATATGCAGATACGTTGTGGCGTTGAAAAGGTGCATTGCGATACAAAGCATCCTGCCAATCCGTATCATATTTTGCTTTCTTAGCCAGACCTGTCGAAAAATCGTAATATTCTTCTGGAATTGAAACCGAACCGGCGTTACTGACACGGGCGACACGATCGGCATTGCTGTCTAAGCGCATATTATCATTCCAGGTCAATCCTTTACCAGTGACCAAATCTTTGTAAGCATTATTACGACCATCGATCAACAAGTCGATAAATTCGGCTGAATTTAATAGATCTATCTTTTTTGATAGCTGCCCAAAACCACCTAATACTTCGTAATCTACTTGACTACGCCCCTCTTTACCGCGTTTGGTCGTAATAAGGACCACACCTCCTGCCGCTCTGGAACCATAGATCGCGGCAGAAGCAGCATCTTTGAGGATATCGATGGTCTCGATATCATTAGGATTGATATTCAAGTTATTGCCCGACGGATAGCCATCAATAACATATAGCGGATCTGAACCTGCATTGATAGAGCCCATACCGCGCACCTTAATTTTGGTTCCCTCATACGGTGCTCCGCTTGTTTGCATGATTTGTACACCGGCTACTTTGCCCACTAAGGCTTGTGAAAGTTTAGGCGATGTCAGGTTGAGCTCTTCAGCTTTTACACTTGCAATCGCTCCTGTTACATCAGATTTACGGATTTTTTGGTAACCAATGGATACCATGACCTCCTCGAGCTGCTGGCCTTCTGAAACCAATTTGATCTGAAATCCACTTAAAGTAGTAACGGTATACTGCGCTGTGGCGTAGCCAATAAACCGTATAGAAATGGTGTCTCCTACTTTTCCTTCCAGCACAAATTTACCGTTCTGGTCGGTCTGATAATCTTGTTGGGTGCGTAGATTACGGACGGTAGCTCCGCTAATGGGCTGACCATCTGCATCGAGCACAGTTCCGGATAGCTGCTGTTGAATATTCAGTTCGCTTTTCAACAAGGCTATTCTTAAATTGCTTGCTTCTGTAGGTAGAGAGTGGCATGTAAGTGGTAATAACAGCCACAATAGTCTAGATGATTTAAAGTACATGAGTTTTGCCTTTACAAATAAGATTGATTAGCGGCAAAGCTATAAGTTGATTGTTAAGTGAGGATTACCCCAAGCTTATGAAATGATTAACAAAGGCATGATTGGCTGCATGCTCAACAATAGCCTTAATAGAAAAGATTAGTGGTAAGTAAACTTTTCAAACTTGCTTTTCCATATTGGATTGCCTAGGTTTGTTTCCGCAAAACATTTAATACAAAAAGGATATGCAAACTCCCTATGTTATTTTTAACGGAAAACTCATTTCGGAAAATGAAGCTCAACTCGCCATCAGTGATCTAGCTATCGTTCGCGGATACGGTATCTTTGATTTTTTCAAAACGGTAAATGGACTCCCTATATTTTTGGAAGATAATCTGGATCGTTTTTATCAATCTGCATATCTCATGGATCTTCCTGTTAATTATGCTCGGGAGGCAATCAAAACATGCATAGACACGTTGATACAAGCCAACAATATGCCGGACTCTGGGATTAAGCTGCTATTGACTGGTGGCTATAGTCCCGATGGCTACAGCATAGCAGAACCCAACTTCATTATCAGCCAACAACCATTAAAAAGAAATGTCATTTTGGAAGAGAAAGGATTAAAGCTACTTCCTTTTACCTATCATCGTCCCTTTAGTCAGGTCAAATCCATCGACTATGTCATGGGGATACAAGCTTTAAAAGTAGCAAAATCAAAAGGTGCTGACGATGTGGTCTATATGCAAAATGGCTTTATATCAGAATGTCCTCGTGCCAATTTCTTTTTGATCAGTCATGAGGGTAAGTTATTGACCGCAGCGGAAGATGTTCTTCAAGGTATTACGCGCAAGAAAATCATTGATCTAGCAAAAAATATCATGGAGGTAGAAGTACGAGATATTAGCATCTCCGATCTGGAAAATGCGGCGGAAGCTTTTATAAGTTCGACCACTAAAAATATTACTCCCGTCACGTCGCTATTGGGATATCAAGATTTTGCTCCACAAGCTGGACCTTTCACCAAACAGTTGCAAGAGCTTTTACAAGATTTGATTTATAAACAATAACAGGTTTACGGCAACGTAATTGATTACTGATCAATCAAATGGCATTTTTGACAATTTTGCCTAAACATTTCAAATCAGCATAAATCCGTTCGTTCCAACCTAAAGCAAAGTTGAGTCGCATACAGTTGTGATAACGATCTTGGAGGGTAAACATTCTACCGGGAGCAAAGCTAATTTGATGACGCATAGCGGTATCATATAATGCTGCGGTATCAACTCTTTTATCTAACTCAAGCCAAAGCACAAAGCCTCCTTGTGGCTGACCTATTTTAGTATTGTCAGGAAAATATTCCTCGATAGCTTGTTGATATTGCAGGCAATTTGCGTAGAGTTTGTTTCTAAACTGATGCAGGTGATGGTCATACCTGCCGTGTTCCATAAAATCGGCTATCACTTCTTGATAGAGTATAGGGGTAGAAATCGTCTGTAGAAGTTTCTGACGAATGATCTTACTCTTAAACTTTCCGGGAGCAACCCAGCCTACTCGATAACCTGGTGCTAGTGTTTTGGAAAAAGAGCCACACCACATGACTATTCCCTCTTCATCATACGCTTTACAAGGCTTTGGTCTAGTGGTTCCAAAGTATAGATTGCCATAAAGATCATCTTCAATTAATGGAATATTATGCTCGGTGAGTAATTTAACCAGTTGTATTTTATGATCTTCTGGCATCAAGCTTCCTAATGGGTTGCTAAAATTTGCTGTAAAACAACACACATTTATACGTGGCAGATACTTTCTTAATGCATCCATATCAATGCCAGTAAGCGGATGTGCAGGTATCTCAATGACCTGTAAACCCAAAGATTTAGCAACCTGTATCGTTCCAAAATACACCGGAGTTTCAATCGCTATGGTATCGCCTGGTTTTGTGACAGCAAGCAAGCAGTTAAAAATGGCATTCATAGCACCAGATGTCGTTACTAAATCATCTTCCGTAAGCTGCCCTTCAAATTCCATACTCCATTTGGCAACACTTCTCCTCAGATTGACACTTCCTTGAGCAGGTTCATAACTTGTCCCTCCATCATCAAGTTTCCTAATCATATGGATCACTCCTTTATTAAGCTTGGCAATAGGAAGCATACTTTGCGCCGGAACACCAAGGGAAAATTGAGTGACCTCTTTATTTTTTAAGGAATTATAAACTTTATCGATAAGATCTTCAGGCTGCTTTTCGCCACCTGATGACGACAACATGCCCACAGATGGAAGAGAAAATCTTCGTTGTGAAGTTTTACTGACATAATAACCAAGGCGTGGTCTAGAGTTGATCAGCGATTTGCTCTCCAATTCGAGAAAAGCTTGTTTAACGGTATTGATACTCACATGATACATCTTCTGTACGGTACGTATAGAAGGAAGTTTTTCTCCCAGTTTTTACGTACCATTGAAGATCTGTTCTTCAATAATGTTTGCAATCTTTACATATAAGACTTCCTTCTTCATGGCTTTAACTATATGATAACAATATATTTTTTAGTGATGCTATGTTCTTCAAGATCGATTTGATTATACGTTAACATGGGATACTAAACCTCCAATGTAATCATTTTTAGAGCTCCAATGATCAATTTTAAAAAATCCAATCCATGCGCAATTAGAACTGCTTTTTAAAGTTACAAACAACATTTAAAGATTCAACCAGTAAATAAGCCTCTCAATAGCTGATGTCAATCTAAGAAGTTGCTGTTCGCCATCCTCAAATGCCTGATTAAAATTATTTTTTGCTTTTGTAATTAATGCGTCTTGAAATTCATGTCGATGGATCTCATCGAAGAAAATACAATTTATTTCCACTTGATGATAGGGATTGACAATTGCTGCTGCATAAGCAACAACCTGTTTAGCTTCTAGTAAAACAGCTAACGGTAACCCAAAGTCTATGGTTAACTGTTCTACCGAATTTACATGCTCTCTAGATGAATTTTGATTAACACGTTGCTTATATAAAGAAACAACAGGACGGAGTTCAGATAGATATAAATTTTCCAATTTAAAATCTTCAAAATTGTTGACTTTCATGCTCATATCATATTCGTGAACGGCAAATTTAAAGAACGATATGTATGGGATACAGATACAGAAACACAATTTTTTAGGGGTACAATAAATATATATTGCCAATTTTAATACGAATGGTAATCTCTTTTAATTCTTGATTCGAAAAACAGTATTTTTAAGGTATAAATAGGAGGTCATTATCATAAAATGGGACATTTAACATCAAGATATAAACGGAAATTTACATCATAAATTCATTGTACAAACTAAATTTAAAAATAATTCACTGCAAAACTAATGGAAATCTTTATTATACTATCTATACTATCAGTTCCAGTAATCGGCTATTTGATTTATAGGCAAATTCGACAACAGGTTAGTACTCCTACAAAAATTGTGGAGTATATATTTATTGTTGCTTTATGCTTATCATTCCTTTTATTCTGTTTTGGGTTGATGATGTACGGATCACATCACACAGAAGCGATAGATATCGTTGACAATGGTTATTCTCCATTTGCTTCGGAACATAGTTTAACCCTCATTTTCTTATTTGGAACAGCTCTTTTTGGATCGATAAAACTCTGGTTAAAAGGGAGATCACTACCCCCTTTGTTATTTGTACTAACATTGATTTTTGTCGTCCTTGGTATCATAATTAGTTTTTTTGTATTATTACAGATTTCTTCTAACACGCAATTTTACGATGCTTGGTTGTTTGGCTTTTTACCTGTCACCAACATCATAACGGCTATAACTTTAATTTACAAAGTCATTGCTGAAGAGGCAACGGAAGCTTCGAATAAAACTTATCGGAATAAGTTTCTCAATTACCTGAATCAAAAGATGGCTCATACAGCTCATCAACCTTTGTATGTTATTATTTTGCTGATACCTATATGGATAATGATAGTGGCTATCCTGATGTTATTTGGACAGGAAGCGGATTCGATATCAAAAGTATTTACGGAAACTACAACCTGGAATTTTTCAACAAAAACTCATCCTCCATTTTTAGATCATAGAGGGCATTATTTATGTACTGTTGCCATATGTGGTGATCCCAAAGTCGTAAAACCACTGCGTTTAGGAAAAAGACATGGGTATGAAATCGTTGTAAACAGACAGTTGCTCATTGCTAATGCTTTTGAAGAATTGATCTCGGAAAGTTGGCCTGCGGCACATAAAATCATAAGAGGGTTGTACGATAAATACGGTTACCCTTTGTCTAAAAAGGTCACGTCCGTGGAAAGATCAAACTTGGTATATAGATTAATGAAACCCCTAGAATATTTTTTTCTCTTATGTCTGTACTTGTATAGTGAAAAACCTGAAGAAAAAATTGCCAGGCAATATCAAAGCTAGATCAATAAATTAAATAGAAAACGACAAAGAGATGCAAAACTTTATAAAATAAATAGGGTGTTGGGGTTGAACCTACTTTACTCCTAACTGAAAAGGGAGCAAATCTCCATTTTTTAATATATATCTCCAGGTATTATTTCGATAAACGAGTAGAGGAAAAATATCTGAAGGAGTATCTGTATGAGTATCAAAATATGATGGTGCATCAAATAGAATTTCTTCCAACTCGACTGGGATAATAATCTTACCTTGAACATCTGATATCCCAAATTTATTATTTTTTTGAAGCAGGAGATATTGTCCATTCTGAATAGATCGGATTTGGGTATATTCAACGGGAAGCAGTAGCTTACCGCTATGCAAATCCCCAAGACCATAATATTGATCATAGCCATTTACTTTTGGTAATATGACAGCATGATCAAGGAAGAAAGATTCTTGATGGTTTAATCTCGAATTGGTCAGATCATATTCCAAAGGGAATATGATGGTTCCCTTTTTATTGATAAGCCCCATTTTAAACATTAATGCTCTCGGATCCGAATTTTCGGATTGGCATACTAAAGCAGCATTTCCTACAAAATCAAAAGCCCATACATATTGCGGAGCGACAACGATTCGACCTTCTTCATTGATATATCCATAGCCGTTTTCATTATGTATCAAAGCCATACCATTTTTATATGGCATAATGACGGTTTCCTTACCTGAATTCTGAGGTAAGTACCCTTGTTTTACAAATGTTAGGCTATATGATCCTTTCAGCTCCTGATGAGACGTCATATCATAGAGCTTTCCTATTTTATCATCTTCGGACACCAATAAAACCTGAGCTGAATTCATGCGATACACAGCATGATAATTTAGTTCTTCACCTTTTAAATTTTCCAGATTCATTAAAAGATAGCTCATTTTATTACCGTTTCTAATCTTTACCAGAGATCTTTTGCTATCGATGGTATCGATCTGCTTGATATCCGCTCCTACTACTTTTGTGCCTTTTAGGTCAAATAAATGACTGATTTGAGTATCAAACTCATCAATTCTTTCATTTTCAAGAATATGCATATTCGCTTTAATATAATCTTGTTTTCCTAAATTTAAGATATCGATACTTTCGTAAATAGCCTGAATCATCTCCTTGTTCAAATCCAGATCATATAGGCCAGTTTTCCCATTCTTTATAAAGGCGATTATATGTTCAGGTCCATGGTATAACTCAGAAATTCCTTCTACATCACTTAATAACAATTGACCGTTTGTATCAAAAAAACTGAACAATTTATTTTTCTCGGCAATCAGGTATTTTTTTTGACGGTCTGGATTTTTAAAATCAAAAAATTGGATATGGTAATATTGAGGATCTATAAAAGTATTTGTTTGTGGAATGTACAATCCATAAAAAGCTCTTTTCTTGATTTTAAAAATAGCTAATCCATGGCTCCCCGATGAGTAAAAATAGTCATTGACATGTGTTATATCACCATGTTCTATTTTAAAAACGACCTGTCGATTCGGGTTTAAAAGGGAGGTGATCTGTTGCTTCTTAGTAACTAAATAATCATCGTATACTTTGACCTCATCGTATATGTTAGGTAATATTACGGTTCCCTTCAAGTCTACCACTCCTTTTTTATGTTGTTTTGTCGTAATGAGATATTCTCCATAGTAGCCGTTAAAAGAATTATCATTAGGAAGTTCAATACGTTCAAATTCAAACGGAATTTTCAACTCACCATCTTGACCATATGCGCCGTAAAGATTGTTTTTTTTGGCAATCAGTAATCTCATGAAGAGTTCAGTATCGACAAATTCCTTTTGGGTAGGAATATGTATAACAAGCGACTTACCCCCTTTTGAAAAGGAAGAAATCCAATTATCACTGCGCATACCCATATGATGATGCTCATATTCAAACGGAATCAAGATATGCTCATTCCAATCTATAACACCCCATTTTCCATCTTTTTGTGCATAAAGATAAGACTGACGATGACCACAACCTCCACAATAATCAAAGCCATCGTAACCATTTTTAGTCATTATTTTATTGTGCGACCGACTAAATAAGTACCATTTCCCATGTTGTTTGACGTCAAAATAATCGCCTTCCAAGTAACCAATTTCATCAAAAAAAGGCAATTGCGTTTTATCAACAAATAATAAACTTACTTTACCATCACGTTTTATTTTCCAAAAATCACGAAATTGAATATCTATATCATCATATTCTGCTTCAAGCAAAACATCACCTTTGGGAGATATGATACCCATTTTTTTGTCTTTTAAATATTTTAGTACAGTTTTGGGAAATAGCTGTGGATGGGCTGCCAACTCCCGTTTATAATCTTCTATTGCATAGGTATCGTTAAACTCAATGGAGGTTTCTTCTGCCAGTATAAGGCTATTTCCAAGGGTATCTATATAGTACGTATTATCCTTATCTATTATTTTTGCAAATCCATTTCTAAAGGGTGCCATACGCCTCCCCTCCTGTCCAAACCGATATAACTCGGTCTGTGCTTGGGCTGAAAATACGAAGCCAAAGAATAAAGCAAAATGGAATAAAAAAAGCTTCAAATTCCAGGTACTCTGTGCGCTATTAATTAAGAATAATATCATAAAAATTATTTTTAGAGATTAGTACCGTTTCTCTTTTGATTTAATAGCATATTTCTGTCCGTCTCTACCAACAAAATAATACCATTCTCCTTCCTTTACCAACAGCGGCCATGTTTTATCTTCACCTTCATAATTTCGACGGATCTCATCATACAACGGTTCTACCAAAATTTTACCTGACCAATCAGCCAGTCCATACTTATCGCCTTTTGCAAAAGTAAAATTCAGATATGCACCACCAACTTCGAGATCCTGATATCCAGGACCGAGTATAATCTGACCATCACGTCTGACCATGATCTGCTGATTCAGTTTACTGAAGATCAATATGTCAGATTCTTTACCAGTGGTCAATACCTGTTCATATTCAAAAGGAACTACGATGTTGCCTTTTAAGTCAATCATTCCGCGCTGATATTTAAAGCCTGAGTAATTTTCTTTATCGATGATTTTTTTAGCTGCTATGGCATAACCTTCATAAAAATCATCGACTTGATCGTACTCTTCAAAGCATTTTTCATTTCCCACGGTATCGATAAAAAGATTTCCTTCTTTGGCATATATTTTTTTTAAGCCATGATAAAATCTACCATTGGGATATTTTTCATAATTGGGAAAGCGGATCAAATCGTAACTACCATCGGATGTCCAATTGGTATTGGAATACACCAATTTTCCATCCGTATCGGTTAATTCCAAAGATTTATCGTGATGTTCAACCAATAAGAAATGGTCGTTTACTAAACGTATATCTGTGACCGTATTGTCAAATGTACGGATCTTATCCTGTCCAATATGATAGATCGAAAACTGGTAGTGATAATTAGAAACTAATTTGCGGACAAGAATAAGATCCTTATTAAAGAGCGTGATTTGTTGTTCATGCGGAGAGATCAATACTTTCTTAGTCTCCAAATCAAACAATCCTATTTTTAAAGCATGATGTTCGCCCGCTTTTCCATCTGAAAATGTGATAAAACGTTGCGATATATCAAATTGATTTTCTATTCCCGATGCTGAATATTGGTAACCATCATCGAAACTATAGTGCACCGGTAAGATTTCCATTCCATTTTCATCTACGATTCCTGAGTTTTGATGAGATCCGACTAAGAAAAAAGTCTTCCCGTTATAATAGTGGAACTTGATGTTCTGATATTTCCCCAATGGAATAATGGTTTTTCCATCCCAGTTACAGATACCTGTTTTTCCATTTTTAGTCACTTCAAAAAAATATGGAGCTTGCTCAATCTGGACTTCATAAGCTAATCTTTGCTTGACTTGTTCCGTTATATTTGCGTCAAAAATAAGATCAGACATCCCGATCACTGGACTGGAACTGTATTTATGATTCCCATTGGCAGCTAATACGCGGATCTCCTCATAATCAAAAGGCAAAATTGTCTTATCATTGATATCAATAACGCCATAACCACTTGCTTTTTTTGCTATTCCAAGGTTTCTAATAAATGAATCCAGCTGTTCAAATTCATTTTTTATGATTACTTTTTTGGAAATTGGATCAACAACACCATAATGATTTCCCTGTTTAAAAATCAACCATTTAGAACCGTCAATGATTTTGTAATCCGTATATCCAGAAAGCAATACGTTGCCATTGGTATCCATGAGATCAAGTTGTGTACCTTTTTTCCCCTTAATATAGGTCTGTCCATCCCCTTTGATGTACTGGAGATGACTATCATACTCGACAGGTACGATGAGCTCACCATTTATCTTGGCCAACCCACTTTTATCGTGTGTGCGTATCTCCACAAACTCATCAGACAAGAAACTTGTTATATACTCATATTGAGGTCTTTGCAAAATTTGACCATTAAGAGCGGAAACCCATCCCCACAGATGATCATCAGCAACACCAATAATATTTTTATTAATTACTTCAGCTTTCTGAAATTGGACCGGAACAATAATTTTCCCATTTTCATCAGCAACTCCGGTCTTTCCATTCTTTTTTAGCACCAGGTATTTATAATCGTATTGCTTTCCCTTATGCCACTGTCCATCATAAGCTGTAGCAAGTTCGATCTCATCATACGCTATAGGAACAATCAGATCTCCATCTTCGTGTAGCACTCCATAATAACCATCCTTAATCACAACAAACAAATCTGCCGCGTGCTCTTCTACATCATCTATCCAATGATTGCCTGCTAAATGATAAAAAAAATCCTTCTTTTCTTTTTTAACTTTGATTAGTGGTGAAATGGACCGCTCAAAGCCCATTGATTCTACGATCTGAACAGTTTGTGAATATCCAAAAAAAGGTAATAGCAGAAAGAATATAGGAAGAAGATGTTTCATGAACCTCAAGATTTTCTCAAATATCTTAATTATAATGTTGTGAATATCTCCCTGAATACCGCTAGTTTTAAGCTGAATATTTGATTCAATTGAATGTCTATCCGTTACTTCATGTCTTAAAGCGCTCATGTTTTCAGCAACATGTTCCTATAATCAACCCTATCATTATGCTTGGACTCCTATTATGAGCTAAAAAATAGAACATTTATTGGTCAAAATCCTCAATGGAAATAAAAATTAGGTTTAAAAAATGAAATCCATGTTAAAATAATAAAAATAGGTGCTCACTCGTTGATTGAAAATAAATTGTTATTTTTACGTATAAGGTACTGAACATCAATAAGGGCATCGCAAGAAATTTTCAGATACTATTTGTACGATTAGAAAGCCTTTTTAAATCTTGAATTTATATTTTAGTACAAAGCAGCATAAAATGCTTTTGCCATTCAATCATGAACAACCTATTCTAAAAAATTTAGAATTCTTGAAAAACTTAAACTGAATTTTAATATGCTACTAGAAATAAACCCAAAGTTACCCATGAGAGATAAGCAGGTAACAGTTGACTATTACATCAACAAACTCGGTTTTCAAACTTTTGGAAATGAATTTGAGGATTATTTAATGGTCTATAAGGATCAGATCGAGATTCATTTTTTTAAGTTTACAGATCTTGATCCTAAAGAAAACTATGGTCAGGTATATATTAGGACGGATGATATAGATGCTGTTTACCAGACCTTATTGGATAACCACATTGCCATCCACCCAAATGGTCATTTAGCAGTGAAGCCTTGGGGACAAAAAGAATTTTCTTTGCTCGATCCCGATAACAATTTACTGACTTTTGGACAGCAGATTTAACTTAATTCACATCAAGTCAATCAGATCTATTATTCTTCAAACGATAATATACCAGTCAGCATAAATAAAATTAAATACTGACTGGTATAAGTTTGTGATTAATCTTCGTGGTCTTCTCCCACTAGTGAAAACTTGATTGACTTTTGAGGATAATCATCAAAACTTTTTCTACTGGAATTACCAATTATTTTTTTTAGACTAACTTTATCTCCTAATCTAAACTGATCTTCTACCAATTGATAGTCCAATAAATATGGTCCACAATAGTAATTACCTTTTTCGTCTTGCTCGATTATTCCTTGATATAGCCCTTTTTTTGTTTCTCTTGGCATGTTATTATATTTATGGGACAAAGATACAAAGACTAAAACAATTTAGACAATTAACGTAAAAGATAATGATAAAAGAGATAACTGGATCGTAAAACCAAAGTATTAGCGGGATGTGCTCTATTATGAACTTCACGCTCCAGGTGTACGAACCCATCCATTAGTATACAGATCATCAACGCATGAAGCTTAATCAACATGAAGCTGCCTCCAATTGCTTTTAAGAAAGGGATGCTTCCCTATATTTTTTTAGACTAATACCATGATGACGCTTAAAGAACTTATTGATATGACTTTCATCAGCAAATCCAAATTCATCTGCGATTTCATGCACTCTTTTATCACTAAACCGCAATCGATGTTCGATCAAGCGAATCCGATAGGAAGAGATATACTGCTGTATAGACTCGTTGCATTCTTTGCGGAAATAGCTGCTTAGATAGGTTGGCGAAAATCCAAATTTCGCAGCAATTACAGCGATGGTAAGGAGCTCGGGCTGTCGTATGTATGCTTGGATATAATCTAATATCTGTAGCGTACGCCTATCCGCATTAGGAGTAAGTTGCTGAGGTTTATTGATGGCTATATTTCGCGCTGCGATAACGATAATAGCATTGACCAGATGTCTGGTCAAATCTTCATTGTAAAGGGATTGATGACTGCATGCCTGTTGTAAACTCTGAATCAACGAATTGACCATATGTTTATCATCATTATTGACTAAAATAGAACCTGATAAATGAGAAGCATAATACAAAAGACATTCGATGTGATCGATGCTTTTCCATTGATATTCTTTTATATAACTTTCTCCAAAACGTACGACCATAAACTCATTATTTCCCTCCAAATCAAACCCATGGCAATCATCTGGTGTAATAAGAAATAAGTCTCCCGGAAAATAGTCAAATTTATTCCCATTGACAATGTGCTTTCCTTTACCAGAAATAACATACACCAGCTCAAAGAAATTAAATTGTCTGTCACGAATCGGACATACCGTTACGTTTTCATAAAAGACTTCAAGGGATTGATAGATATTTTCTTTTGCCATAATGCAAAGATACCCAAATAACACTTAAATATACCTGTTTTCATCCATTTTTTCAGTCTATTTTTGTTGTTCAAGAATAATATATGAAAGCAATTGTATTGGAAAAATTTGGTGGTGTTGAACATCTTATTGAAAAGAATATTGAAAAACCTTACATCAGACCGGATGAGGTGCTGATCCAGGTGAAGGCGATCGGTATCAATCCTGTCGATGTTAAAGTTAGAAGTTATGATGCTCCGCTTGCTGACATGTTATCACAATATGATCCTCTAATTTTAGGTTGGGATATTTCGGGAGTCATTGTTGAAATTGGAAATGCGGTTACCAATTTTCAAATTGGAGATGAAGTTTTTGGTCTGATCAACTTTGTCGGTCATGGCAGAGGGTATGCGGAATATGTAGCGGCTCCCAAAGGGCATCTTGCACGAAAACCGCAACAAATCAGTCATATTGAAGCTGCTGCAACCCCTTTAGCTGCATTGACAGCTTGGCAAGCATTTCATTCCTACGGAAAACTAAGGCCCCATGACCGGGTTCTTATACATGCCGCATCAGGTGGTGTAGGTCATTTTGCTGTACAGATCGCAAAATATCTCCAAGCTTACGTCATCACAACTTCATCGGCATCTAACCGAGATTTTATCATCCAATTGGGAGCAGATGAACATATTGATTACCAAAAAACGGCTTTTGAAGAAGTTCTTTCGGATATTGACTTTGTACTCGAATCGGTCGGTGGCTCAAATTTTCAAAAATCAGTACACGTATTGAAACCTTTCGGTTCCATTGTCACCCTGCCCTCTGGACATAGTAAAGATGATGAATTAAAGGCGCAGGAAAAACAGCTTCATGCTTGTTATTTTATGTCCGTCTACAGTAGCAGTGCGGAGATGCAAAAGATCGCTGACTTATTGGAATCGGGAATACTAAAACCTCATATTGCTCACGTATTCAATTTTGATGAAATGGCAAAAGCACATGTACAAATTGAAACTGGGAGAACTGTAGGAAAAGTCGTTGTAACCTTATAATAGCAAGAGGAATGAACACAATAGATCAGGAGCTTTTAGCCGCAATTTCGCGTAGTGCTTATGGTGAGATTGATTATGAAACTTTACTGCAACATAATCCGCAAAAAATTAGAGAACAAGAAATGCGCGTGTCTCTCTTGGAAGCAGATACCATTATCCCGCCCCAACTGGACATTCAAAACAGGTATATACCGTCTTCTGACAAAGGTAGAAATATCCGTTTACGAACTTACAGATCGAAGGAGAAAAGCAATCTACCGATCTTACTATATTTTCATGGTGGTGCTTTTATCTATGGAACTCCCGAACAGTATGATTTTATATTCTTTCGACTGGCTTCGGATCTGGACTTAATGATTGTTTCTGTCGATTATCGATTAGCTCCCGAACACCCATTTCCTGCGGCTATGGAAGACGGATATGATAGTTTAAAATGGCTCGTTCACCACGCTTCTCAACTTGGTGGAGATCCGAATCGTGTCCTCATTGGAGGCAGCAGTGCTGGAGCCACAATTGCGGCCTCCATCACCCATTTGGCACGGGATAAACAAGAAATAAAAATCAGACATCAGCTTTTACTTTATCCTGCGATGAGTCATTTGCTCAACACAGCTTCAATGGAATCATTGGCGGATGCACCTATGCAAACCAAAAATGCCGCGAAATGGATGTGGAAACATTATCTACCCCATATGGATCAACGGCCTGCCTATGCGGTGCCGCTACTTGAAGAAAATTTCAATCAACTGCCCGATGCTACGGTAGTGGTCTGCGAATTTGATCCGCTTAAAGATGAGGGGAAAATGTATGCCGAGAAATTACGACAAGCAGCTGTATCGACGGAGCTTATCGAAATACAAGGAGCGGTGCACGCGTTTGATTTTTTCGAGAGTTCGCTATCAGATGCATTTTATGACCGATTATTGAATGTATTAACAAAAACAGTAAATCAAGATAAATGAAAAAAATAATAGTAGTCAATGGACATCCGGACAGAGAAAGTTTTAACAGTGCTATTGCTCAAACCTATATCCAATCGGCACAAGAAGCTGGCGCTGAAGTTCGATACCTCGCCATAGGGGAATTGGATTTCAATCCAAACTTGCAATTTGGTTATCGGAAAAGGATGGAATTGGAACCTGATTTGGTAAAAGCTCTTGAAGATATCCACTGGAGTAATCATCAAGTATGGATACATCCCATGTGGTGGCTGGGGATGCCGGCTATTATGAAGGGCTTCTTTGACAGAGCATTTCTTCCTGGCCTTACTTTTAAAAGCAACAAAAATGGAATCAGCGAAGGATTATTACAGAACAAGACAGGAAGAATCATCACCACAGCAGGTGATGTATCTCTGGATAGTTATGAAAAAAATTATGGTTCGAGTGGACTTATTCAGTTGAAAACAGGAATTTTGGAATACTGTGGAATATCTGATATAGAAAATAATTTTATTGGACCTCTGTATGAACTGGATGAAAATGATCACCTCAACTGGCTCATCAAGATCGCTAATTTGGCGAAGATGGATACTGAAAATAAGGCAGCTGAAAACCTTTATTATAGTTAAGTGGAAGGAGTTGACGCTCCTATCCACCATATATGGCTATCCCCTTTTCTTGTAAGACAAGTCCTTTCCAGGCAAATAATTTATATTGTTTTGAATCCCAATTGCCTTCACTTGATTTTTCTAGTACAATTCCCTTATCGGAATCTGGTAAAAAAATTTCGGCTTTCGAGTTGTCCGCACTGAAAATGATATAGGTTGGATTTCCTTCTACTCGAGCGCCATCTTTTAAAGGATTTAGTTTAGTTTTAAACGAAGCCAAGGTTAAACAGTTTTGCTCTAGTGTAGAATATACTTTTCCATCTTTATACAAGCAAGCATTTTTCTGCTCATCGCAATCCGTTTTAACCAATGGCATATCGGAAGAAAATGTTAAACTGTTGACATCCTTAAAGGTGGTACCATCTGCATTCATATCTCCGTAACCTTCCATAAGCGTATCTTTTTGGACTTGAAATGCTACTTGTCTAACCGACTCTAATCCTTCGGATTGAAAGGTATAATTTGCAACCAACACCCCGTCTTTCACTTGACCAATAAAAGTTCCTGTATTCTTGTCCTTTTCAGCAAAAGCATAGCTTAAATTTCCTTTCACTTCTGCTCCACTTTCAGTAATTTCTAAGGAAACTTTATTTTTGCCATCATTAAAGACATAGCATCCTAAATCAAGTGCCGTACTGGTTTGCTGTGGCACCTCAGATTTAACCTCATGAGCATCAGCTTTTTTCGCATCTTTATTTCTACAGCTTAGCATGGCGAATACGACACAGGATAATATAATCAGCTTTTTCATATTTTTCTATTTTTAATATTTTTATTGCTTTCTCTAAATTTAATTTTAATTTCTGACATCTTAGATGTTAAGTGTTTTTTTAGAAATTATTAACATGCTGTTTTTCCAAAATTGTTCTGAAGAATCGTTTAAAAATCAATGACACTTTCCATGAACGGCCTATTCAATTGATAAAAGACAAAATGAATTTCGATCATTGTCCCCTACTCACCGCATGCCTACTCTGTAACAAGCTATTAAGCCTTTTCGACAAACAAATAAGTACAAGAGCGAAAAATGTGGTGATAAACATCAAAATTAAAACGTTGCAACAGTTGTAACTCGATTTGCTGTTATGGCAAATACCTCCTGCCCTGTTTTAGCTTGAATTAAATATAATCCGGTAAACAAACTAAAGGCGGGCAATAAAGCGCTGGAGTCGTCAAAAACAAAGCAAGGTAATTTTAACCGTTGTCTTGCTGGCCCCTTCAATAATATGCCGGGGTGTATATGTCCCGAAAAAATATATTTACCGTGATCAGGTGCATCTTTTCGCTCATGTACAAAGCAGAAATCACCAATTTCATAGTAGGTTGAAAAAAGGTTAATCGCTAATTGTTCATAAAAAATCCCCGCCAACTTATCATGATTGCCTTTCACCAAAATAATTTCCAATGTTTTATTTGCTGTCCTCCATATCCGAAATTCCTCTAAATCCATATTATGATGATGATGAAACATATCACCAGTTACCAATAACGTTTTTGGATTGTACATCGCTACCAGATGATCAAGACGCATTATATCGGTTTCGGATACTTGTTTAGGAATTTGCAGGCCCTCTTTCCTAAAATGTCCCGACTTACCCAAATGAAAATCACTAATAACAAGCAACTGATAATAAGGAATATATAACGCCCTTTCCTGATCAAGTATGAGCTCAATTCCTCTTTTTATAATGCGAATCATCTTCATCTAAATTTTTAAATACCTCTGCCTTCATTCTTTCTATTCTTGCCTCTAATTCTTCAGAACTCATACTCTCACGCATACTATCAACTTTAATTGGAAAAGAAAAAGGGGTAAAACGCTCTGCCGACTTTAGTACAATAGTACTCTGCTGAATTCTCTGTAAAGCTCGCAATAATCTCGGTTCTTCAAGCTGATAATGAAAATTTTCATCATAAGCTTGTCTGAGTAATAGATTTTTTGAATCATAAGATTCAAATACATCAAAAAATAAAGATGATGATGATTGAATCTGTTTATTTTTTAAATATTTACCTGGATAACCTTGAAATACCAGTCCTGAAATACAGGCAATATCTCTAAACTTTCTTTTGGCCATTTCTGTCCCATTGATACTGGCATTGATATCTTCACTCAAATTATCAGGTGAAAAAACGTCATAAACAATCGCATCATCCATGGGAATTTCTTGATCACTCAACAGTTCAAAACCATAGTCATTCATCGCAATTGAAAATGTAATGGGCATCAATTTTGAAATCCGGTAAGCCACCAGTGCCGCCATGACTTCATGGACCAATCTTCCTTCAAAAGGGTATGCAAAAAGATGGTATCCTTCTTTGGTTTTGATGAGTTCTACCAAAAACTCATGTTCCAATGGTACATGCGTAATCGATTCTTGCAATTCAAACAATGGTTTTATTACGGTCAACTCTTCTTCTTCATGATTTCCATTCAGTACTTGGCTATATTTTTTACGTAGTATCGCTCCCAAATTAGAACTTAATGGCAGTCGTCCACCCATCCAACTTGGTGTTATCGTCTTTTTATGATTACTTCTTCTCACAAGAACCAGCATATCTCGGACCATGACAAATTCCAGACTTCGTCCCGCTAAATTAAAACGGTCTCCAGGTTTTAATTTGGAAACAAAATACTCTTCGATCATCCCAATATATCCGCCAGTCAAAAACTTTACTTTTAGCATCGCATCGCTCACGATAGTACCAATATGTAAACGATGGCGCATGGCAATCTGTCTACTCGTTACTTTCCAGAGGCCATCCTCATCATCTAAAACTACTTTATGAAATTCGGGATATGCCTGTAAACTATTACCTCCTTGAGTAATAAACTGCATACACCAAGCAAATTCTTCTGCCAGTAATTCTGAAAATGCAAAAGTATTTTTTACCTCATCAAAAACTATTTTATCGTCAAACCCATCGCCGACGGCTAAGGTCACCAAGTATTGAATCAGGACATCAAAAGGTAAGATAAAGGGTTCACGTCTTTCAATCTGCTGTGTCTTTGCTGCCGTTTTTATTGCAGCAACTTCAAGTAATTCAAGAGCGTGCGTGGGCATAAAATAAATTTTTGAGGTTTCAAAGGGCGAATGCCCACTACGTCCGGCACGCTGTAAAAAACGCGCCACCCCTTTTGGAGATCCCACTTGGACTACGGTATCTACAGGTTTAAAATCGACGCCCAAATCGAGAGAAGAGGTGCAGATCACGACTTTTAGAATACCGGTATGCAGCGCATCCTCAATCCAATTGCGCAACTCAAAATCAATGGATCCATGGTGTATAGCCATTTGACCGGCAAAGTCTGGATGAATTTTTAGTAAATGTTGAAACCAGATTTCCGCCTGACTACGCGTATTGGTAAAGACTAGCGTGGTTTTACTTTTTTTGATAATTGGAATTAATTTATCTGCCAATTTTATGCCCAAATGCCCTGCCCAAGGAAGCATTTCAATGGTATCTGGAATAATGGATTGTATCCGGATTTTCTTTTCGGCATCTGCTTTGACAATTATTTTTGGAACCATCTGGTGGGGCTGCAACACTTCCAGAGCTTCTTCTAAATTACCTATTGTAGCAGAAATACCCCAAATACGAAGTGTTCTGTCCGTTCTCGATCGAATTATTCCTTTGATTCTGGACAAAGCCAATTCGACCAATACACCACGCTTTGTACCCAATAGCTCATGCCACTCATCTGCGACAATACAAGCGAGGTCATCAAATAGATGGTCTGTATTTTTTTGTGCTAAGAGCAAATGTAGGCTCTCTGGTGTAATCAGTAACACCTGTGGCATGGCACGTTTTTGTTTTTGTCGATCCGATATGGATGTATCGCCGTTACGTACACCCACTGTCCAGTCGATATTAAGCTCTAACAAGGTCTCCTCCATTGCACGCGCCAAATCTTTTGCTAAGGAACGTAAGGGTGTTATCCAGATCATGCGGAGTCCTAGTTTTTTCTTTTTCTTGGATTGACCATGTTCTTGATTGAGATAGGCAATAATAGGTGCTAAAAAAACGGAATATGTTTTTCCAAAACCTGTTGGAGCATTGACCAAACCACTATAACCTTGCAAATAGGATTCCCATGTTTTTTCTTGAAATGGAAATGGCTTTCTTTTATTTGTTTTAAGCCACTTTAAAACGTGTTGATAACCAATTGTTTTTTTCATCTTTCACTAGCTCTCAAAGTTGATTGTAATAGCATTTGCAGATCTTCTAGTGTGTTGATATCAGCGACTTTTTTATCTCTTCTCCAACGGACAATACGTGGGAATCTTAACGCTAGTCCGGCTTTGTGACGCTTACTCACTGCTATACCTTCAAATGCAATTTCAAATACTAATTCTGGTTTAACAGTACGAACTGGTCCAAATTTTTCAATCGCATTTTTCACAACAAAACTATTCACCTCTTTGATTTCTTTATCTGTAAGACCCGAATATGCTTTGGCAATTGTAATAAATTGATCTCCATCACGCACGGCAAAAGTATAATCTGTAAAAAAGTTTGCTCTTCTTCCACTCCCTTTTTGAGCATAGATCATGACGACATCGATCGTGAAGGGTTCTATTTTCCATTTCCACCAATCTCCTCGTTTTCGACCATTATGGTAAAGCGAATCTTTATGTTTTAACATAATTCCTTCACTATTCAATTCACGAGACTGCTTTCTTTCTTCTTCTAGTGCGTCCCAAGAATCAAATACCACCATTGGCGCAGGAAGTATGATGTTTTCTATGGGCAATAATTGTTCCAGTACAGCTCTTCTTTTATGCAGGGGCTCATTTCTATAATCTACACCAGCAAATTCGAGTGCATCATATGCATAAAAAGCAATAGGTGCTTCTTCCAATTGTTTCTTATAAATTATCTTTCTATTTAGACGCTGTTGCAAGGTACTGAACGATAATACTTCACCATCACGAACAGCCAATATTTCTCCATCGATCACCGTACCATTGGGAAGACCAGTTAAGGCAATATGCAATTCGGGAAATTGATCGGTGACTAATTCTTCTCCTCGGGACCAGATAAACAATTCGTCATTTCGTTTAATAATTTGCCCTCTAATACCATCCCACTTCCACTCCGCCTGCCAGTCCTCTGGAGATCCTAGTTCATGCACAGGTACATCAATTGGATGTGCTAGACAAAAGGGATAGGGCCAAGAACTATCTGTATTAACATGTGAACCGTTTACTAAATCGGTAAAGGTAATCTGGTCAGGATCCCACTTTCCCATGATGCTATGCGTGATGTGGTTGCTATCTAAACCTGTTAATCTGGACAAAGCATGAATTAAATTTTTGGTCGATATGCCTATTCTAAAATTACCTGAAATCAATTTATTAAATACAAATCGCTCTTGAGTATTTAATTTTTGCCAAGCATGAAATACAAAATCTTTTTTTTCCTGATCACTACTGTGAACCAGTCCCTTCAACTGTAAGATCCATTGATGTAAAGGGACATCAGATTCTGATGTAGAAGGTGGTAAAAGCAGTGCTATGGTTTCGCTTAAATCGCCTACATTATGATAACTCTCGACAAAAAGCCAAGGAGGTAAACCCGTGATTTCGATAATCCATTCTTTCAATAACTTGGTATTGATAGTTCTTTTAGGCTTTTTACCCGTAAATAAGGCAATCACCCAAATTTTATCAGCATCATCTGCTTCTGAAAAATAATCCACCAATGCAGCTAGTTTATCATTGGTTTTGTTGCTTTGCTCAAGCTTGGAAATTAACCTGCTGAATTTTTTCAAATTATCACCTCCTTTTCTGCTGCAACATCATCATCTTCTTGACCAAACTGCGTCGTTACGGCTTGGGCAGCTATGCCTTGTTCGGATAAGTATCGAGCAAATACCGATGTAAATCCATGCGTCACATATATTTGTTCGGCTTCAGTAGCTTTGATTGCTGTAATCAGACCATTCCAGTCCGCATGATCACTTAATGCAAAACCAGCATCAGCACTCTGCCACCTTCTGTGACTACGCACCTGCATCCATCCTGAACAGACACCAACAGCTGCTGACTGTAAACTCTTGATCCACTTGCTATCGCGCATTACTGGGGGCACGATCAAAATACCTCCCTGTAACTCGTCCTTAGTCAATTCTGGAGTTATAGTTTGATATGCGGCTAATGGCACTCCTGCATGTTCAATAGCTTCATTTAATCGTCCAATACTGTTGTGCACATAGATCGAAAGATCGCCCGCTAAATTTTTTAATAAGCGTTGTGCTTTGCCTAAACTGTAAGCAATGAGCACGGTTGTTTTATGGTCTTCTTTATTTTGAACAGCCCATTTTTTTATATCGTCGAAGATGATGTCCTGTGCCAACCAATTGTATGTAGGCAGCCCAAAGGTGCTTTCTGAAACAAATGTATGGCATTTGATCGGTTCAAAAGCCGTGCTGACTCCATCATATTCGACCTTATAATCTCCCGAAATAACACAAATCTCCCCTTTGTAGGCCAATCGAACTTGTGCCGAACCTATTACATGACCGGCTGGGTGAAAAGATATTTCAACTCCATTTCGCACGACAGTCTCTCCATATCCTAATGATTCGACAATAAGATCGGCACTTATGCGGCACTTGATGATCGCTTTTGTGAAATGGTGACATAGGTAATATTTATTACCCCAACGCACGTGATCGGCATGACCGTGGGTGGTGACAGCATAGTCTACAGGCAACCAAGGATCAATGTAAAAATCTCCTTGTTTGCAATAAATACCTCGATTAGTAAAACTTATTAAAGCCATATGACTAATAACAAGAATGACAGTAATTAGTTTACAAAGCACCACGATTGGATGCTCATCAAACTATTTGCCATCCAAATTGTTTAATCTGTGTACGATCTACTTATTTTTAAGCGAAAAACAATATGGACATACAATATGTATTAGAAGAAAAAGGTGGACCAATCTTTGCGTTGGCCATTCACGACGGACACCAACTTGCAGATCAACTTACGCCTATCATGAATCTCTCGGAATCTGAAAGATTGAGAGAG
Organism: Sphingobacterium sp. PCS056; assembly: GCF_023273895.1. Taxonomy (NCBI): domain Bacteria; kingdom Pseudomonadati; phylum Bacteroidota; class Sphingobacteriia; order Sphingobacteriales; family Sphingobacteriaceae; genus Sphingobacterium; species Sphingobacterium sp. PCS056. The sequence goes on from NZ_CP096883.1 coordinate 4,276,201, forward strand.
GAAGACCCCTTTACAGGAATGTTAACGGACATTGATACCAATCGGCTGGTTGTTAAAACCTCCAGATTTCAAGTGGATCTAAACCGATCCATTCAAGACGCCGTTTATTTACGCCCCGATCAGGCTTGGGGACTACAGGTGTGGAAAGAAGCTCCCACTAAAATGATGTTGACTGAGCTACAACGTTCTTATCATTATATTCAAAAAATATTATCACTGATTATCGAAAATAGTATTCAGAAGTATGGGTATTTTATTATTTACGATATCCATAGTTATAATGCCAAACGTCAAGGACCTGATGAAATAGTGGATACTGAGGCTAATCCGCAAATAAATATTGGAACACTTAATAACAAAGGAATCTGGAGACCGTTAATAGACTCCTTTGTAAAATATATAAAGGATCACCGTATTCAAGATCAACCTATTGACATACGTGAAAATGTGAAGTTCTCAGGAGGATACTTGTCCAAATGGATAACAAGTAAATATGGTCAAAAAGGATGTGTTCTATCGATTGAATTTCGTAAAGATTTTATGAATGAATGGACGGGTATACCTCACCTTGACCATATTGAGTCGTTGAGAAAAATCTTACATTCTTCTGTATCCTTCATCAAAAAAAGCTATCAAAATCACTATGGATCAAAGTAAAGCAATCGCAAAAGCAGTTACATCCATCATACAAAGAGAACCCGTTCACATCCAGTTTTCAAAAGACAGTAAGCTCGTTCTGAAACGCATCAGCCCGTTACTTTTGATCTATCGTATTCCTGCTGAAGGCAAAGATCAGATGATATCCAATCTGGCAAAATCGGAGACATGCTCTCTTGTGGGCAAAGAATCTGATTTAGATTTTACTGCTGTTGTAACCCCTATCATCCGACAAATGATAGATGAATTTGGGGCTTGTCAGCTCATTGAAATCTGGCAAGATAAAGAGATGGAAAGCGATGTATCTATTTATATTTCGCAAAAATCGGCTTTGACTATTGCTCAAAAGTTTATTAAAGATTTTAAAACCAATGAGCAGCAGATGGCTTTGTCGATTGACATAAAAAAAGATACCAAGTCACCAAGTCCTCCGGGAACACAACCGGTTATCAATCCTTTAGCGGAAGAATTTAAGCAGTTGCTCTATGCTGGAATTGCTATAAAACCACACTATCTGGATGAAAATTCTGGCAAAGCCTATCCGCTAATTTTGCGAAATTACAGAGATGTTTTAACGAAAAGTCTACGCAAGAGCTTTTTAGAATTTGTTCGTCTTTATACTTCTTTGAAAGTTTCTCAGTTCCGCATGTTAAGTACAACGGAGCTTCAACCGCTGGTGTTAGAAATTGATCAAGAATTGGCTCTAGAAAGTCAAAAATTTGATTTTTTGTTATTAGTAAGTCCATTAAATGCGCGTGAAGCTTGGATCCAATTTAAAAAAGATAAATTTTTAAAAACACCTAAATTTAGGTACAGACCGATGCCTGTAGATCCAGAATTGGTCAAACGAAATTTATACAATCTTCGGATCGAGGATATTGATGATCCAACAATCGCATATCTTTTTAGAGATAAAAGAAAAGAGTTGGATGCGATGATGACGATGCTCATTGATCGCGGAAATGAAGGCTTTTTGCATGGTAGTTTACAAGTTTTTGGTAATGTGAATGACCATTTGTTAGAAACAGCGCGCGCCATTTTAATGGTCTATGAGCACAGCGAAGATAAGCCCGTTGCTCCGAAGAACATGATCAATGCTACTGAATTTGCTAAATTGGCGAAAGAGGAACTTCATTATTTGAGACAGCAGATGCCTGCTTTAGAAACGGGTGTACGGATTCGAGATGATATTACGGGTATTATGGTCAACCGTGGTGTGCTCAATATCAGTAAAGATTATCAAATCGAAGCTTCAAGAGCTATCGCATTGATTCAGCATGAAGTCGGAACCCACATCGTCACCTATTTTAATGGTAAAGCGCAGCCTTTCAAATTATTCAGTCTAGGTGTACCGGGCTATGAACAATTGCAAGAGGGTCTTGCTGTATTTTCGGAGTATATGGTCAATGAACTTAGTGGTGATCGTCTCCGCATTATTGCTGCTCGTGTTGTTGCTGTTCATCATATGTTAGCAGGTCATAATTTTAGCGACACATTCTTCCTATTGGTCGATCGTTATCATTTCACCGAAGAGATATCCTTTCATATCTGTACGCGCGTATACCGTGGTGGCGGATTTACAAAAGATGCGCTTTACCTCAAAGGTCTGATGAGCATCATTACTTATATCCGAGAAGGAAGAGATTTATCTCCTCTCCTTATTGGTAAAATACGGGAAGATTATATTCCAATCGTAGAAGAATTAACACAACGTGGATTATTAAATAATCCCATCTTGAAACCGCGCTATCTAGCAGAACCATATTTACACAATTTAGATCGAATTAAATCAGGGGACAATATTTTCAACCTATCAAATCATTAACATCATATCATCTATGAACATTGCATTCGTCATCAATCAAACGCATAAAGAAAAAGCTAGTTTTACAACAACATTATTAGCACTAAAGGCCCTACAACGTGGTCATTCGATCTATTACATCGGTTTGGCAGATTTTGTCTACCTCGGTCAGGATCAGATTGCGGCACATGCCCGAGCAGTACATCAGATTGAAGATATCACGGATTGCGAAGAGCTGATGGATAAACTTCGATCTACAAAAAAAGAACGGGTTCTAGTCCAAGATTTAGATATCCTGTGGCTTCGATTTGATCCCGTCCTTGATATGATCAATCGTCCATGGGCAGCATCTATGGGATTACAGTTTGCTCAGCTGGCACAACACAGTGGTGTCCGGGTTCTTAATAATCCGAAAGCCTTAGTTGATGCTGAAAATAAACTTTATCTTGAAAAATTTCCAGAAGAAATTCGTCCGAAAACAATCGTGACTCGCAGTTACGACGACGTAAAACAATTCTTTGATGAAGAGAACCATAAAATCATCTTAAAACCATTAAAAGGATCTGGAGGAAAGAATGTATTTCTGGTCAATGAACAAGAAAGTAAAAATCTAAAGCAGATTGTAGAAGTCATCTGTCGAGATGGTTATTTAATTGCACAAGAATATTTACCAAATGCTCAGTATGGCGATATCCGTTTTTTTCTATTGAATGGAAAGCCGTTGGTTATCAATGGAAAATATGCAAGTGTTCATCGAGTGCAACCTGAGGGCGAATTACGAAGTAATATTCATCAGGGGGCGACAGCGCAGCAGGCTGTAATCACTCCTGAGATATTGGAAATGGTCGAAAAAGTTTCCGAAAAACTGATAGAAGATGGGATGTATTTTGTCGGATTAGATATCATTGCAGATAAAATCATGGAAATCAATGTTTTTAGCCCTGGGGCATTACCACAGGCCTGCGAATTGAATGGTGAAGATTATATAAGCGCAATCCTTGAAGATTTGGAAAAATCAACTTCAAAAAAAGAAATCAAATCATAGATACAGTCTTACATCAGATCAAATAAATCTACTGTTTTTTTTAATGTAATGAGTAGTAAAGTGTTTGGGAGAAATATGCATTTCCATTGTTGTCTTTAAAAATTAATCGATATCTTGAACCTATATTTTATAGCATTCAGAAGAAGATTTTAAAGTGGAACAACTCAATCGATTTGATCGCATTCTTGCAATTTTAATTCAACTCCAATCAAAAAAAACGGTCAGGGCACAAGAGCTGGCAAACCGTTTTGAAGTCAGTTTACGTACCATCTACCGAGATGTAAAAAGTCTGACTGCTGCCGGAATACCGATTATCGGTGAAGCTGGATTAGGTTATGAATTGGTAGATGGTTACAAAATACCGCCTATGATGTTTTCTAAGGCTGAGATTTCGAGTTTTGTGGCTGCAGAAAAATTGGTGTTCAAATTTATTGATCAGGAAATGAAGAATCATTTCTCTTCGGCTTTGTTTAAATTGAAGGCAATTATCCGAAGTTCGGATAAAGATTGGATGGAGACTATCGACAAACATGTCGTCATGAAATCGATTGGGCACAATCAACAAAATAAAGCTTTACCCAATACGCTAACCCTGCTTTTCCAGTGTATCGCACAGAAAAATGTATTGCAAATTGGTTATCAGGCAGCTTATCAATCTGATATTACTATTAGGGAAATCGAACCTATCGGGGTATTCCATGAAAGTAATCATTGGTATATCTATGCTTTTTGTTTAGTTAGAAATGATTACCGTCAATTTAGAAGCGACCGTATTTCGGATATCAAAATATTGGATCAGATGCAGTTTAAACAGCATCCCCCGTTGGAAGAGTATTTAGCTGAACGAGAATTGGATGCAATAATTACTAGAGTGGTTATACAGGTCGATCGGCTGTTTGCCCATTATCTACATTGGGAACGCAAATATTTTGGTTTTAAGGAAGAAAGCATTAAAGGTGATCGTATTGAAATGATTTTTGATGTAAAAAATGCAGATATGGGTTTTGCAAGATGGTTTCTTATGTTTGGTGATCGTGCTGATATCATCAGTCCACAATCGCTTAAAGATACGGTCAAATCTCTGCTACAATTACAGATCAAACGCTTGACATAATCAATACTTCCAAAAAAGTGTTTCGCCTTTTCGGAAGTATTGATGATTAAAAATTTTCTATTTGGTATAACGGTCCCAAAAAAATGGAGGCTCAATGCCTAATGCTCGTAGATATACAAAACCCTGCCCGCGATGGTGCACTTCGTTATCTATAAAATATAAGATATTATCAATAATAGGGAATTCATATTGACCAAATAAATTAAATGTCTGATGAAATTCATCCTCTTTCAATTGTGACCATAATTCTTTAAGTTCTTCTGTATGCTGGTCCCAAACGGCTAATATGTCCGCCTTAGTCGTGTATTTCATTCCTTCGGTATATGCTTCTACCTGTTTATGAACAATACCTTTCAAACCCGGAACTGCAATCGAGATGAGCTCATTGACCATTTCACCGAATGTACGCATACCTGGTACGGCATAATTGAAAAGTTCTGCTTCAGGAAATTTCTCAATGGTTCTTTTAGTCAGGTTTCTATGCCCCAACCAATGCTTTAATAATTCTTCTTTCGAAATAATTGCTACTGTATTCATATCGCTTATTTTAAATTGATACTTCAAAAATAGCGGGGATATTGACAGCCTATTGTCAGTAACAAAAAAATTATTTAGGCATGACCCGGTAAGTGGGATCGTTTTCAGAAGTCTCGATGAGTACAGGGCTGTCTGCTTTTTTCAATATCGCTTTACAGTCTTCACTCAAATGTCGCAATCGGAGTATTTTGGATTGACTCTGATATTTCTCCGCAAGTTTATTGACCGCATCAATAGCACTCATATCGGTGATCTTACTTTCTTTAAAATCAACAATCACATATTGAGGATCATCATTTATGTCAAACTTTTCTAAAAATCCTGTTACCGATCCAAAAAATAAAGGTCCATATATTTCATATACTTTATTTCCTGCTGCATCAATTGTTTTTCGGGCACGGATACGCTTCGCATTATCCCAGGCGAATACCAATGCGGCAATAACTACTCCAACGAGAACAGCTAACGCTAAGTTGTGGAGTACAATCGTAATCAAAGCAACCAACATACCCACAAAAATATCAGACTTTGGCATCTTGGTGATAATACGGAAAGAAACCCATTGAAAAGTGCCAATAGCGACGACCATCATCACGCCTACCAATGCTGCCATGGGTATTTGTTCTATCAATGGGGATGCGACTAAAATAATGGTTAAAATAGTCAGCGCACCAATAATACCAGACAAACGTGACCGAGACCCTGCATTGATATTGACCAAGGTTTGTGCGACCATGGCACAACCGCCCATCCCTCCAAAGAAACCATTGACCAGATTAGCTGCACCTTGCGCCATTGCCTCTCTATTGGCATTGCCTTTTGTATTGGTCAACTCATCCACCATCGATAAGGTCAACAAGGACTCAATGAGCCCTACTGAAGCCATAATCAGTGAAAATGGAAAGATAATCATCAAAGTTTCCCAGCTGAAGGGTAATTCTGGTATATGGAACGCGGGTAAATTTCCTTTTACAGATGCGATATCACCTACCGTTTTGGTATCGATGCGGAAGATATATACCACTAAAAAAGTCGCCAATATCGCGATTAAGGAAGCTGGGATCGTTTTTGATATTTTAGGAAATACATATACGACAAATGCTGCAAATAGCGTCAAACCGAGCATGATATAGGCAGATGGTCCAGACAACCAATGCGTGACTCCCGAGGCATCGACTGTCTTAAACTGCTCCACTTGCGACATAAAAATAATAACTGCTAACCCATTTAAAAAACCAAACATCACGGGTTGTGGTATCAGTCTCACAAACTTCCCAAATTTAAAAGCGCCTACAAGAAACTGAATAATACCCGCCAATACAACTGTTGCAAATAAATATTCTACACCATGCATACTGATCAAGGCGATCAGGGTGACAACTGTAGCCCCTGCTCCTCCCGATATCATACCCGGTCGACCGCCTAAAACAGCGGTCACGATACCCATTATAAAAGCAGCATACAACCCTGTTAAAGGAGAAAGTCCTGCTAGTATGGCAAAAGACAACGATTCGGGAATCATCGTCATCGCAACAGTCAATCCAGCTAAAATCTCTACCCTGTAATTGATTTTCCCATGTGGATTTAAATATCGAAGTGGTGCACTCATTAATTTTTTTTTGCAAAAATACACAAGCATCCGCAGATACTTACGGATTTTATATTCTTTTTGATATCTCTCAGAGATAAGGGCTGCAGAGGCTTGTATCTGTCAGTAAGGGTATTGAAATCATGAGTAGCTGAAGAGATGAAAATAAAAATCTCTCAAAATAATCTCCAGGAATATTTTATACCGATCTTATAGAATACAATAAATGAATGTTTTTAACTTTGTATCTTAAATTTAGACCCCGTTCAGTAATAATTAAAAACTCATGATAGAGGAGAATGTCTTATTAGTATTATCATTATTTTTTGTGATGGCGATGTTATTTGTGATCAGCCAAAGAATAAAAATCTCTTATCCCATTTTATTGGTTATTGGAGGTTTAGGAATATCACTTATCCCAGGAATGCCTGTAATAAGCATCAATCCTGATTTGGTATTTTTAGTTTTTTTACCACCCCTACTTTTTGAAGCGGCTTGGTATACGAACTGGGATAGCCTAAAAAAGTGGCGTCGATCAATAATAAGTTTAGGCTTTGGACTAGTATTTTTTACTTCGATTGCGATCGCTTATTTCTCTGTCAATATTATTCCTGGATTTACCCTTGCATTGGGATTTTTGTTAGGGGGCATTATTTCTCCTCCAGATGCTGTTGCAGCGACATCGGTATTGAAGGGGGTCAAAATTCCAAAGCGAGGTATCACATTATTAGAAGGAGAAAGTCTCGTCAATGACGCTGCTTCGCTAACTGTATTTAGATTTGCGGTTGCTGTTATTCTGACTGGTCAATTTGTGTTTCAGAAAGCAGCATCAGAATTTGTGGTATTATCCATCATGGGTGTTGTCGTAGGTTTGGCTGTCGCACATATCTTATATTTATTTTTACGCTACGTCGCTAAATCTTCCAGCATCTCCACTCCTATCACACTGATAGCTCCCTATATCATGTATATCGTGGCAGAGCATTTCCACTGGTCTGGTGTATTGGCAGTCGTGAGCGGCGGATTGTTTTTATCCTTTCGTTCTGGTGACTATCTGAACTATCATACCCGCATCCAAACCAAAGAAGTTTGGGCTACTTTAGGTTTTTTATTGAATGGATTTGTATTTATTTTGATCGGACTGGAATTACCGGTCATTGTGGCCGGATTAGGAGCATATTCTCAAGGAGAGGCGATTAACTATGCTTTAATCATTAGTGCTATTGTTATCGTGCTGCGTATAGTATTGGTATATCTATCCGAATTTCTTCCTCGCATGTTATCCAAAAAAATAAGGGTTAGAGAAAAGAGTCCAGGTTGGAAATTACCTTTGATCGTAGGCTGGGCGGGCATGCGTGGTGTTGTTTCTCTTGCATCTGCATTGGCAATACCATTAACTTTAAATAATGGAGACCCTTTTCCGCATCGCAATTTAATTCTCTTTATCACCTTCGTTGTTATTTTGATTACATTAGTTTTTCAGGGATTGACGCTTCCTATTTTAATAAAACTTATCAAGATAGATGAAATTGATATTGAGGAACCTGTCGAAAATCAGATCGACGAAATTCGTGTATTGTTAGCAAAAGAATCTATCGCATATTTAGATCAGAATTATAGCAAAGAAATGGAAGAATATGAAACAATTGCGAGAATAAAAGAGCAATTACAAAGAAGTATCTCGGTTTCTGAAAGTGCAAAACAGGATGATAGCTGTGCTCAATTGACTGCGGTAAGGAGTCTCTATAATAAAATCATGTTAGAAATTGTTGCCATTAGAAGAAATGGACTTTACAAAATACGTGAAGAAAAGCATTATGATAGTAGTATTATCAAAGACTTAGAATATACGCTTGATCTGGAAGAATCAAGATTAAAACGTAAATAGTAGAAACCTAAACTCTGGTGCCGACAATAAAGTAATAATACTTAACTTTCCGGACTATTTGATAAATTCAATTTATATGGCAAATGAATAGTCCGGGGCAAATTCCTTTTAATAGCTTTATCCACTTAAATAGACAGGATAGCACTGCTATTTATGTACAATTGGCACAGCAAATTATTCAGGCTATCCAACGAGGTTTTATACCTATCGGAACGAAATTACCAGGGAGCCGACAACTGGCTCACACTTTATCCATCCATCGTAACACCGTCGTAGCAGCTTTGCAGGAACTTGAGGCACAAGGATGGATTGACGTCAAAGCGAACATTGGATCGTTTGTTCTTAAAAATTCTACGAAAGCAAAGAAAAATATCGAACGATCTGGTACAGTAGTACAGAAACAGTATGCTGAGCAGACAGGTTATGAATTTGAAAAGAGCACCATATTAGAAAATCCTTTCGAACCCAGTATGTGTGTACTGAAATTTGATGATGGTATTGCCGACAGCAGGCTTTCTCCCATTTACCAGCTATCCAAATTTTATACGGCAAACTTAAAGCGAAAGAAAAACTTAAAATATCTAGGTTCCATCGACCAAAACAGACCGGCATCTTTTAGAGAACAATTGTGCAACTTTTTAAACCAAAGCAGAGGGTTACACATCCAACCTAAAAATCTTTTAATAACGCGCTCTGTCGAAATGAGTACTTATATCATTGCTCAAACTCTCTTGCAAGCGCATGATCTGGTCATTGTCGGTCAGCCCAGTTATTTTGCAGCGAATATGATTTTTCAGCAAGCTGGTGCAAGAATTAAATCTATACCTGTAGATCATGATGGTATTGTGATCGAAGCTCTTGAGCAGATCTGTCAAACACACAAAATAAGACTTCTCTATCTTACTCCGCATCATCATTATCCGACTACAGTAACGCTGAGCCCGCATAGAAGAACGGCGGTGCTACATCTGTCTTCCCAATATGGTTTTGCGGTCATTGAAGATGATTATGATTATGAGTTTCATTATAATGAGGCTCCCCTTATGCCCATGGCGACTGTAGATTATGATGGTATGGTCATCTACACCGGCAGCTTTGGCAAATCGTTAGCACCGGGCTTTAGAACTGGCTTTATCGTCGCTCCTGAAAATCTGATTTTAGAGCTACAAAAGCTGTTAAATATGATGGATCATCAAGGTGATTTTGTGATGGAACAAGTGCTAAGCGATCTGATAGAGGAAGGTGAAATACACCGATCGTTAAAAAAATCGATAAAACTTTATAAAGAAAGACGCAATTATATGAGTTATTTATTTGCCCGTGACCTGCATGAATATGTAGATTTTGAGATCCCTAATGGCGGACTTGCACTTTGGACCAATTGGTCTAAAAATATAAATTTAATCCAGTTGAGAAAGGAATGCGCTAGGGCGAATCTATTTTTACCTAAAACTATCTTGTACCAAGCGAAGGATATGACAGCAATACGAGTAGGATTTGGCAATTTGAATGAAGTAGAAATGGAAAAAAGCGTCACCATCCTTGCTGAGTCACTAGCCAGAATAATATAGAAGTTTGTATTTTTCATCATTAAATCCCTAATTTTACATTAAATTTTTCACTATGAGCTATCCCATTCCTGCTAGCGAGTCGACTCCAGCAACTGCTTTTCAACGATTATTAGATGTCTTATATACGCTTCGTGTAGCTTGTCCCTGGGACAAAAAACAAACGATGGAATCATTGCGTCACCTCACGATCGAGGAGCTCTATGAACTTACAGATGCTATTTTGGACGAAGATTACCCAGAGATCAAAAAAGAATTGGGTGATGTGATGATGCACTTGGTATTTTATGCCCGTATCGCGGAAGAAGAAAATCGCTTTACGATTGTGGATGTCTTAAATGGCATCTGTGACAAGCTGATCAGCCGTCATCCGCATGTATATGGCGATATCAATGTGGAGAATGAGGATCAAGTAAAACAAAACTGGGAGACGCTTAAGCTAAAAGAGGGAAACAAATCTGTATTATCTGGTGTACCTCATGGTCTGCCTGCTTTGGTAAAAGCGTATCGGATCCAAGATAAAGTTCGTGGAGTAGGATTTGACTGGGAAGACAAGAAGGAAGTTTGGGCTAAAGTGGAGGAAGAATTAGATGAATTTAAGGCTGAGTACGATATTGACAAACCAGAAGAATCAGATCTCGATAAAGCAGAAGGTGAATTTGGAGATTTGCTATTTTCATTAATAAATTATGCAAGGCATATTGGTATTAATCCTGAAAATGCATTGGAGCGTACAAATAAAAAATTTATCAGCCGCTTTACTTATCTCGAACAAAGAGCAGGTGAAAATGGACAGAACCTACAGGATATGACTTTGGAGGAAATGGACGTCTACTGGAATGAGGCGAAAAAATTAACGAAATCGTAATAAGCCTGAACTTTCGGATCTTTTTGATGTGTAAAACTCACTATAGATAAAAAAAAAGCCTTAAAATATAGCGGATATGATCTGCTATATTTTAGGGCTTTTTTACTTTATGATTAAACTTGAGATTAGTTTTGTCTTTTAATATCTTCTAATGTTTCCAGTTCGTTGAGATCGAATGGAGTCTCTTGATAAACATAATAATTCAACCAATTATTAAACAACAAATTAGCATGTCCTGACCATCTGACCAAAGGTCCTTGAGCTGGGTCATTGTTTAAGTAGTAATTATCTGGAACCTCTATCTCGAGCCCTTTCTCTACATCACGCATGTATTCTGTATGCAAAGTCAAGGGAGCGTATTCGGAATGTCCTGTCAGATAAAATTCTCTTCCACCGCGTGAAGATAAAATAGCTAAGCCTGCTTCTGGCGACTCGGACAATAGTTCAATTTCTGGTTTATTTTCAATTTCTGATTTTAATATCGTGGTATGTCTACTGTGTGGGATGAAAAATTCATCGTCAAAGCCTCTGAATAATGGATTGGTTTTATCTAAAGTGGTATGCTTAAACACGCCGAATAGCTTTTCAGCCAATGGGCTTTTTTCAACTCCATAAAAGTGATAGAGTGCCGCTTGTGATGCCCAGCAAATATATAAGGTTGAAGTGACGTGTTTTTTTGCCCAGTCGAAAATACGGGTGACTTCATCCCAATAGTTAACTTCTTCAAAAGGCATCATCTCGACAGGCGCACCTGTAATGATCATACCATCATAATACTGATCTTCTATTGCTGAAAAAGACTTATAAAATAGCTCTAAATGCTCCTGAGGAGTATTTTTAGACATATGAGTATCCAATCGTAAAAATTCGACTTCAACCTGCAATGGATTATTTGACAATAATCTAATAAAATCGGTCTCTGTTGTAATTTTTAACGGCATTAAATTTAGAATGAGCACCTTCATGGGACGAATGTCTTGTTCGTTGGCTCTCAGATCGCTCATTACAAAAATATTTTCCTTTTTTAATAGCTCAATAGCTGGCAAATTATCTGGTATTTTTACTGGCATATGCTTTCTCCCTCCCCTTGGTTTAGTTTGGGTATAAATATAAAAAAAATTAAATTACTAATCTCCCAAATACTGATAATAACAACAATTAAATATTGTTTAACAGGGATTTGACTCATAGAAAAAGCACGCAGAGGGTACCTTTCAATCTTAAAATAATAGATGGCAAGAATATCGATTATTAGATTTTTTCAGATTCGGTTTTACTGAGAAAGACTAAGTTCCTTTTGTACCACATTTAAGAAAAGATCAATTCCCGGATGGCTGACACTGGCATTATAGATCAATGATAAGGTGGTCCTTTGCTTAATATGGATTAAATCAATAAATTTCACTTTTGAAGTATAACCTTTTTTTAATGAGGCTGGAACAATCGCTACTCCTAACCCCTGTTCCACAAGATTAAAGATGGTCAAGGCATTGACTGTACGTAAAGCTACATGCGGATCAAATGCCGCATCTTTAAAAATGCTCATCACTAAATCATAATAGGAATGACTATAGTCTTTTGAAAAAAGAATAAAGGGTTCATTCTTGAATTCACTCACACTGGTGAAGTTTGCCTGCTGAATGGGGTAATCTCCTGGAACAACTAAAGAAAAGTGCTCTTTGACGATGGCAATATGATGAATTCCTTTTGGAAAATCATCTAATCGAACAAATCCAAAATCTAATTCTTCTTTCAATACCTTTGCAATCTGCATTTCATTCGATAGTTCCTGCAAGTCGACTTCTACTAAAGGGAAATCATGTTTCAGATGGACCAATACTTTAGCAAGGACAGATTGAACAGCAGATCCAATAAAGCCAAGACGAAGTTCCGTAAGATCGTCAGATCCCATAATACGGAGCTCACGTGTCATCTTATCCATGTGGCTGAATAAAAGATCTACTTCCTTTTTTAGATATACTCCTGCTCCGGTCAATCGCACATAGCGTTTACCCCTATCAAATAAAACAGCCTGATAGATATCTTCCATTTGTTTGATCTGGCGCGATAACCCCGGTTGGGAGATATAAAGTCGTTCAGCTGCTTTTCTAAAATGTAATTCCTCTGCTAAGACTTTAAAATAATAAAGATGCCTCAATTCTATTTGATAACTCATAGTAATCAACACTTGTCAAAATTGGTATTTATAATCATTAAAGATATCAGTTAAATTTGAGATAATAGAATGAAATCATAGCGGGCAAAGTATTTTTTATCCTGCGACAATGGTATAATCGGCGTACGTGAAATCTAAAAAATAGGCTTACTGTATTTCGCAATATGATTCTTCATGATTTTAAAAAGCTTAAAATAATATGGCTGCTCAAAACCAAATAATCAAGTCGCGTGCAGCAAATTTATCCAAAGATGTGGATACACGTTTAATACAATTTATTCAATGGAAAATAAACTAAAAATATTTCAATACGGCAATGATCAATTAACTTGTTCTATCGCCATGCAACTTGCGACAGGACGTATTAAAGGAGAACTCACTGCATCAACTATAGAAAAGGTCGTACAAAGCGCTCAATATGTGCAAGATATAGTTGATTCTAATAAAATAGTGTATGGTATCAATACTGGATTTGGACCGTTGTGTACTACGTTAATCAATCCTGCAGACACTAAAAAATTACAAGAAAATATTTTAAAAAGTCATGCCGTGGGTGTCGGAGAACCGATCGATAAGCAATTGTCCAAATTGATGATGATCTTAAAGGTGCATGCGCTTGCTAAAGGATATTCGGGGATTCAGTTGACCACATTGGAACGCATGATATGGTTTATTGATCACGATATCGTCCCGATCGTTCCCAAGCAAGGATCTGTAGGAGCATCTGGAGATCTTGCCCCGCTCTCCCATTTATTTTTACCACTAATTGGATTAGGAAAAGTTTGGTATCAAAATGAGATACGACAAACTTCAGAGGTATTAGCATTATTGGGAACGAATGCGATTACATTGGGTGCCAAGGAAGGGTTAGCGCTCATAAATGGAACACAATTTATGGCGGCACATGCTGTTAAAGCGGTCTCAGAAATGCATAATTTACTTGAAAATGCAGATCTGATTGCAACATTGATGATAGAGGGTTTAAATGGATCGATCAAACCCTTTTTTGCACAACTCCATCAACTTAGACCTTACAAAGGGAACCAATATGTAGCAAGTACTATCTATAACTTATTACAGGATTCGGAAATAGTGACTTCTCATCATAATTGTTCACGTGTTCAAGATCCTTATTCCTTACGCTGTATTCCGCAAATACATGGTGCATCGCGCAACGCATGGTTACATTTAAAAGATACCATTGAAATTGAGATCAATTCTGTAACAGATAATCCGATTATTATCGACAGTGAATTGACTATTAGTGGGGGAAGTTTTCACGGTCAGCCGATTGCGCTTCCCATTGATTATGCGACATTGGCGATCTCTGAAATCGGAAACGTTTCTGATAGACGCGTCTATCTTTCACTGGAAGGTGATACGCCAAATGTGCCCAAATTACTATTGAAAGAAACTGGCCTCAACTCAGGTTTTATGATCTTACAATATAGTACTGCGGCATTGGCAAGTGAAAATAAAGGATTATGTTTTCCGTCCAGTGCTGACAGCATCCCAACATCATTAGGACAAGAGGATCATGTGAGCATGGGATCCATTGGTGCCCGAAAACTGCTACAAGTCATCAATAATGTCGGCAATATACTGAGTATCGAACTCATCTGTGCGGCACAGGCTTTTGATTTTCATAAACCACTCCAATCGACAGCTATTATGGAAGCAGTGCATCAGGAAATCAGAAAAGTGATACCACATATAACGGAAGATCAAATGATGGAAGATATTCTTTCTGCTGCGCAACAACTTATTTCTTCAGGATGCTTGGTACAGGTTGCAAAACAAATAGCGGAGGAGCAACATGTGCCTTATCACGGATTACATCACGAATATTTTAATAATTTTTAATAATGGATAAAATATTAATTGGTCCCTTCTCTCAATTGCTATCATTTGATAAAACGCCATTAAAAGGAGCGTTAGGAGATGATCAGATCGAAATTGCGAAAAACGCTGGCATAGTGGTTGAAGACGGTAAAATAGTTGCGATTGGCGACTATCGTGATTTAAAAAAAAGTGTACATAACGAGGCAGAACTGCTATTGATGGAAGGCGATACCGTATGTGTCCCAGGTTATATCGACTGCCACACGCACCTAGCATTTGCTGGAAATCGAGCAAATGACTTTGCATTACGAAATGCTGGTGCCAGCTATCTTGAAATTGCAGAATCAGGTGGAGGTATCTGGAGTACCGTACTGCATACTCGAGCGGCCAGCGAATCGGACTTGACTGCACATATCGTCCACTATGCAAAAGAATTATTAACACAAGGAATCACCACTATTGAAGTTAAAAGTGGATATGGGTTATCCATCAAAGAGGAACTAAAAATACTGCGTGCCATTAAGAAAGCACAACAATCTGTTTCAGTTGACTTGATTCCGACTTGTCTAGCAGCTCATATGAAGCCCAAAGACTATACGGGTAGCAGTAAAGACTACCTGAATGAAATCGCTCATGAGCTTTTCCCAGTATTAAAAAGTGAACAGCTGACCAACAGAATTGATACCTTTATTGAAAAAAGTGCTTTCACTGCCGATCAGATTGAACAGTACTTCAGCAAAGCTAAAGAAATGGGCTTTGACATCACGGTACATGCGGATCAATTTTCAACATCAGGATCTGCGGTTGCAGTTCGATTTGAAGCAGTAAGTGCAGATCATCTGGAAGCATCAACCGATTTGGAAATTGAATTATTGGCAAATAGCCATACTGTTGCTGTCGCATTGCCAGGTGCGTCAATTGGTATCGGTTGCGCGTTCACTCCTGCTCGAAAGCTCTTGGACCGCGGGGCCTGCTTAGCTATTGCTACTGACTGGAATCCGGGATCTGCACCAATGGGTCAACTCATGACACAAGCTACTATTCTAGCAACTGCGGAGAAATTGTCAAATGCTGAACTCTTTGCCGCAATTACATACCGAGCTGCTCAAGCCCTAAATTTGAGTGACCGAGGAAGATTGAGGAACGGAGAATTAGCTGATTTTGCCGTTTACAAAACCGATAACTATCAAAATATCACATACAGACAAGGTACTTTAAAACCTATCCAGGTATGGAAGAAAGGAACCTTGATCTATACGAAAGGAGATGAAACATGTTAACTTTTAAAGACGAAATATTACAGGGAATACCTAAGCATTTACCTCCAAAAGTTGCTTATGATGCAAGTGTAAGTCATGCTCCTAAACGTAAAGACATCTTATCCAAAGAAGAGAAAAAATTAGCGATAAAAAATGCGCTTCGTTATTTTCCTATGGATTGGCATGTAGAATTGGGAAAAGAGTTTCTACAAGAATTAGTACAATTTGGACGTATCTACATGCATCGTTTTCGCCCCAGCTATACGATGTATGCAAGACCAATTGCGGACTATCCTGGCGAAAGTCTTCAAGCGCGAAGTGTCATGCTGATGATTCAGAACAACCTCGACCCCGCTATTGCGCAACATCCTCATGAGCTCATCACCTATGGTGGAAATGGTGCTGTGTTTCAAAATTGGGCACAGTATGTATTGACCATGCAATACTTAGCTCAAATGACCGATAATCAAACGCTGCACATGTATAGCGGTCATCCTATGGGATTATTTCCTTCGTCAAAAGATGCTCCAAGGGTGGTGATTACCAATGGTATGATGATTCCAAATTATTCTAGACCTGATGATTGGGAGAAGTATAATGCCCTGGGTGTGACACAGTATGGTCAAATGACAGCTGGCTCCTATATGTACATCGGACCCCAAGGTATCGTCCACGGTACTACCATAACGGTCATGAATGCTTTTCGAAAGCAATTGTCAAAAGAGGAAAGTATACATGGCAAGGTATTTTTGACTTCGGGATTGGGGGGAATGAGTGGTGCACAACCTAAAGCGGGCAATATAGCTGGTTGCATTACCGTCTGCGCAGAGGTTAATCCTGCTGCTGCTCGAAAAAGATATGAGCAAGGATGGGTAGATGTATTAATAGAAAATATGGATGAACTCATTACTGTTGTGAGGCAAGCTATTGAAGACAAACAAATTGTTGCCATCGCTTATATAGGCAATATCATCGAAGTCTGGGAATCTTTCCTGCACGCTGACATTCAGATTACCGTAGGTTCTGATCAAACTTCTTTGCATAATCCTTGGGCAGGTGGCTACTACCCTATTGGATTAACCTTTGAAGAGTCGAATGTCTTGATGGCGGAAAAAACCGGAGCAATTTAAAAGAGAAGTACAACAATCGCTAATTCGTCACGTGAAGGCAATCAACGATCATGTCGCACGAGGCACGTACTTCTTCGATTACGGTAATGCTTTTTTTACTAGAAAGTAGCCGTGCCGGAGCAGAGGTAATGGCAACGGATGGTATCAATTTCCGTTACCCTTCTTATGTACAAGATATTTTAGGACCGATGTGCTTTGATTATGGATTTGGCCCTTTTCGTTGGGTATGTACTTCTGCGGATCCAGATGATTTAAAAACGACAGATCAAATAGCATTAAACGTTCTAAAAGACTTACAAAACACTGCTTATCCCGAAATTCAGCAACAATTGGGGGATAATATCAAATGGATTGAACAAGCTGACCAAAATAAGCTGGTTGTAGGCTCTCAAGCTCGAATCCTGTATGCTGATGCGATCGGTAGAATACGAATAGCAAAAGCATTTAATCTGGCTGTCCGAAATGGCGAATTAAGTGCTCCAATTGTACTGGGAAGGGATCATCACGATGTCAGCGGAACAGATTCTCCTTACAGGGAAACTAGTAACATCTATGATGGAAGCAAATTTACAGCAGATATGGCTATTCATAATGTCATAGGTGATAGCTTTAGAGGAGCGACTTGGGTCTCTATTCACAATGGTGGTGGTGTTGGTTGGGGTGAGGTTATTAATGGCGGTTTTGGTTTGTTGTTGGATGGCTCTGAAGATGCAGATCGAAAACTCGAAAATATGCTTTTTTATGATGTCAACAATGGTATAGCACGTCGTGCATGGGCTCGAAATGATACGGCTAGACAGGCTATTGAAGTCGAGTTGGCAAGAACTAAATCCCTAAAAGTAACGTTGGCAAATCGTGTTGAAACTGTAGCAATAAATCAAATTTTTGAAGAATATGGAGACTAGGCATTGGACCTATTATGATCGGGCAGATTTAAAAAAATGGTCTGGTCGTATAGATGGTACGACAGAGGAGCATTTAAGATGGCATCAAATTATTCATTGCATTGATCTCAGGGATGAGCTGGATCTTAGCGGCAGTTATGTGCTACTAGGTTTTGCATGTGATGAGGGTGTGTTGCGAAATCTGGGGAGACCCGGTGCGGCAAAGGGTCCTGAAATCTTAAAGCAAACGCTTGCAAACCTTCCTGTATTTCGGAATAAGAAAACGAAGCTGATTGATGCTGGGACAATCCATTGCAAAGATAAGCAACTGGAAAATTCCCAAGATGCACTTGGTTTTGTGATCCACCTTATTATACAGCGTGGAGGGTTCCCGATCGTACTGGGGGGTGGACATGAAATCACCTTTGGCCATTACTTAGGTCTCAAAGCTAATTACAAGAATAAACTTGGCATCATTAATTTTGACGCTCACTTTGACATCAGGAAACCGCAACATGAAATCCCAACATCAGGTACGGGTTTCTATCAAATCGCACAATTGGAAAAACAGCTGAATTACCTACCTATGGGGATACAAAAGATCAGCAATACTCAAGTTTTATTTGATACCGCAAGAGAGTATCAAATTAATTGGATAGAGTCACAAGATTTTCGGGATCGCAATAAAAAAGTAATCCTAGATCAAATCGATGCATTCATCAGCGGTATTGATCATCTATATCTAACAATAGATCTCGATGTATTTGCTGCAAGCTATGCTCCAGGAGTTAGTGCGGCTGCCTTTTATGGTATTGTTCCCGACGCATTTTTCCTTGACATATATACGCATATCATTGCTTCTGAAAAGCTCGTAAGTATAGATATTGCAGAACTTAATCCAGAGTATGATTATGATAATCATACCGCCAAGTTAGCGGCAGATCTACTATTTAGGCTCGTTATAGCTTAACAAACAATAAGTTTTAAATGACCTACTAAAAGCCTAAAAATATTACTAAAATTAGAAAACTGAACTGGATTTTCTAGCGACAGTGTAGAGATCGATTAAAATGGATGAAGTAATGGATGAAATTTTATTTTTAACCTTAAGTTGCAATTATTCTAGTGATCGTTAACTAGAATAAGTATTTCCGCAGCTCTAGCGGTATTGACCCTAACCTAAATTAAAGTAAAAGAAAAAAAGGAAAAGAAAAAGTCAGCAGAACAATATTTAAGGAATTTATACTTAAATTCGCAAGCAATATGGAAACTGTTGTCAGTGGTATTAGAAGTACCGGAAAATTACATTTAGGAAACTACTACGGCGCATTAAGCAATTTTGTGAAAATGCAAAATGAATATAATTGTTATTTTTTCATTGCCGATTTACATTCTTTAACGACTCACCCAACACCTCACGGTCTTCAAACTACCGTTCGCCAAGTGATTGTGGAGTATCTTGCGGCTGGTATAGACCCTGAAAAATCAACAATATATGTACAATCGGATGTACCAGAAGTCTCCGAATTATACTTGTATATGAATATGAATGCTTATTTAGGTGAGCTCGAACGTGCAACAGCTTTTAAAGATAAAGTACGTAGCAATCCCGATAATGTCAATGCCGGGCTGCTTACCTACCCTGTTTTGATGGCTTGTGATATCTTACTTCATCATGGTACAAAAGTTCCTGTTGGCAAAGACCAAGAGCAACATTTGGAAATGACCAGAACATTTGGTAATCGTTTTAATCGCTTGTACGATGTCGATTACTTTAAAGAAGCATTTGCTTTTAGTTATTCGGATAAACTTGTTAAAATACCAGGATTGGCAGGACAAGGTAAAATGGGCAAATCTAACGGTGAAGCAGATTGCATCTATCTATCGGATAGTGCAGATGTGATTCGCAAAAAAGTCATGCGTGCTGTGTCAGATTCAGGTCCTACGGAAATGAACCAACCTAAACCAGAATCTATTCAAAATTTATTTGATTTGATGAAAGTGGTTTCAAGTGCTGATACCTTACAACATTTTGAAGATTTATATAATAATTGCGCCATTCGGTACGGTGACTTTAAGAAGCAATTAGCAGAAGATATGGTCAACACGACTGAACCGGTGCGTTCGCGAATTGAAGATATATCAAATGACAATGATTATATTGCTAAAGTGGCTAAGCTAGGTGCCGAAAAAGCTGGTGAATCAGCTCGTAAAACATTGAAAGAGGTGCGCGAGATCATTGGTATTAAAAGATTTTATTAAGAATTTAAACCCAAAAATATGCATATTGCTATTGTCGGAAATATTGGTGCCGGAAAAACAACCCTAACAAAATTATTAGCGGATCATTTTAAATATGAACCTCAATTTGAAGCAGTAGACAATAATCCATACTTAGAGGATTTTTATGCTGACATGAAGCGCTGGTCATTTAATTTGCAGATTTTTTTCTTGAATAGTCGCTTTAGACAAATTGTCGAATTGCAAAAAACAAATATTGATATGATCCAAGATCGTACAATTTACGAAGATGCTTATATCTTTGCTGAAAATTTGTATGATATGGGATTGATGAGTGCGCGTGATTTTGAAAATTATAGTAACATTTTTCAAAGTATCATACATTATATCAAACCTCCTGATTTATTAATATATTTAAAAGCCTCAGTCCCTACCCTGGTCAATAATATTCAGGTTCGTGGACGCGATTATGAGTCTGGCATTCGTTTAGATTATTTATCCAAATTGAATGAGAAATATGATAAATGGATCGATAATTACAAGGAAGGTAAGTTGATGATTCTTGATAAAGATAATTTAGATTTTACAAAGAATCCAGAAGATTTAGGTACTATCGTTGAAAAAATTGAATCCCAATTATTTGGTTTGTTTTAATCAACATAAGATAATATAATTCATAAGCCAGTTTTTGATAGAAACTGGCTTTACTTTTAAAGCTAAAATAATGAAGGTAATAGGTATTATTCCTGCACGGTATGCTTCTTCCAGATTTCCTGGAAAACCATTAATTGATATCGCTGGTAAATCCATGATTCAACGTGTATATGAACAAGTAAAAAGTGCAAGTTGTCTGCATGAGGTCATCGTAGCAACAGATGATGAGCGGATAGCTGAGCATGTGCGTAGCTTTGCTGGAAATGTCGCTATGACATCATCTGCACATCAATCTGGAACAGATCGTTGTGCAGAGGTGGTATCTAAGATCAGTGGGTTTGATATCGCAATCAATATTCAAGGAGATGAACCGTTTATCAATCCGCTACAGATCGAATTACTCACATCTTGTTTTAATAAGGAGGATACACAAATAGCTACGCTTGTCAAAAAAATATATACAACGGAAGAATTGTTTAATGTCAATATCCCAAAAGTGGTACGTAATGCTCAGGAACAAGCAATTTACTTCTCGAGACAAACAATACCTTACTTGAGAGGCGTAGAACATGAGCAATGGCTCTCAAAACGTACTTTTTATAAACATATTGGAATATATGGTTATAGAACCGCTGTTTTAAAAAAACTTACAGCGCTTCCTATAGGATCTTTGGAAGAGACAGAAGCTTTAGAACAATTGCGCTGGATCGAGCATGGATATACCATCCAAACGGCGGAAACAGAGCATGAAACAATCGCTGTCGATACAAAAGAAGATCTGGAACGTATTATACAAACTTATTTCACCTCCTAAATTAACGGTGCTCCGTAAAATATAATGCACGGACACCGCTTAACAATTCTTTTTTTTCTGTTAAACTTAAAAGACGAATCTGTTCTTTAATTTGAATAAATTCGGACATTTGCACTGGGGTATTTATGCCCAATAACGCGGAAGTCACGGCTTCATTGGATAGTACAAAAGATAGCGCAGCGGTGAGGTTGTTAACTTCGTGTCTTTTAGCAAAAGCATTCAGATTGCGGATGATATGCTGCACTTCACTGGAACTATATTGTAAAAAACTTTCAGCTGGTTTATTGATTAACATTCCTTTTGCGATTGCTCCTCTAGCCAATATCGACACTTGATTTTCCAACAAATAAGCGGCAATTTGTTCTTCTAAACGTCGATCAAGTAAACTATACTGCATCATGACAGCACTTATATTTGATTTTGCCACATACTGTCGAATGACATTGGGACGGATCGAGGATACACCATAGGTTCGAATTTTACCTGCATCGACGAGTGTTTCAAATGCTTCGATAATTTCATCTATAGGATCTTCAATAATGCCTCCATGAAGCTGATAGAGATCGATATAATCTGTTTTTAACCGTGATAGTGATGATTCAACTGTTTTGATAATATAATGCTTGGAGGCTTTCCAATCCCAGCCGTTTCCATCAGCTCGCCAACTGTTTCCAACTTTAGTTGATAGCACAATATCCTTTCTGAAATCTTGTACGGCCTCACCAACGAGCATTTCATTAAATCCTTTTTCATATAAATCAGCGGTATCAAAGAAATTGATCCCGCTGTCAAATGCTTTACGAATGAGCTCTATGCCTTGCTTGTGCTTACTGCCCTTTAAGGACATACACCCTAAACCGACGGCCGAAACTTCTATAGCTGTTTTACCTAATTTATTATACTGCATCTTTGACAAAATCCAATAACTCAATATCAAATATCAAAATACTATTTGGCGGAATTGCACCCATATTTTGACTTCCATATCCTAATTTGCTAGGAACATAAAATCGATATTTGGCTCCCTTGGACATGAGGGGCACGCCTATTTTCCAACCTTCAATCACACGATCCAACTTCATTTTCAAGGGTTCATTGCGATCAAGAGAACTATCAAATTTTTTACCATCCAATAAGGTTCCCGTATAATGCACTGTTACTTCATTTTCACGACTAGGCTTTTCACCATTACCCTCGACCAATATTTCATATTGTAATCCTTCTTCCGTACTTTTGACTGTCGCTCTCTTAGCATTTTCAGTAAAAAAAGCTTGCTCTTTTGCAAGATTCTCTTTTTCTTTAAGTTCTCTGGCTTCGTTAACGGCATTTTGGATCACAACACGTAATTGATCTTCTGCAATTAAAGAGTTCTGTCCATCAAGTGCACTGATGATAGCTTTGCCTATCAGTTCTTTATTCCAGTCGGCAATTTCTAAACTTTTTAAAGAACCACCAATATCGCGTCCAAAAGCATAAGAGATAGAATCTGCTTTTGAGGATAATAATGGTTTTACCGTTGTCGTTGTTTTTACGGTTTTCTTTTTCTGTTGTGCTGATACCGATAGTGTAGCCAAAGACAGTAATGCTAAAGCAATATATTTCATAAAATTTTAAGTATGTTTTGTCACAATATTAGTAATAATTTCTTGAGTATTATTTTTATAATCCACTACTACTCGAGATTTGCTATTTAACCAAGCTTCTATGGACAACATATTTTTTTGCTTAAGGCTAGATATGACAGGTACCCCCATTTCTTCTAAAGCTGCGGCATTCAAATGTTGTTCATACTGATTTTTCATCGGAACGACCAATAATTTCTTTTGTAGGAATAATGCTTCAGCAGGTGTTTCAAATCCTGCACCACATAGAACACCAGAAGAGCTTGCCATACTGGTGATGAAGGCATCGTTATTAATAGGACGTATGGAAACATTTTTCATATCAAAAGCGCGCGAATTATGTTTACTAAATACCTGCCAATTGATATCTGAAAATTTCATCAGATGCTTCAAGAGATGCGCATCATCATATGCTGGTAGATATACCGTATAATGCCCCTTGTCTTGCACATCGAGTTCACGAACAGAATTTCGAATAACAGGAGTAAATATGTTTTTATTATAACTTTTGAAGTGAAATCCATAAGCATAGGTAGAAGGAGCATAATTTTTCATGATAAATTTACCCAACATATCGGTATCATCGGGCTTAGGACTGGACGGGTCTAAAGCAGCAATCTGATGGCTCAACCCAATACAGGGATACTCTTTCATATGGGCCGACCAAGCAGATATGGGTTCAAAATCATTGATAACAAGATCGTACTGTTCGATAGGAAGTGATTTAATCTCCTGAGTAAATTTGCGAACCGTGGAACTCATAAATGTCTTCCAAAGATCTACTCCCCCCGATTTCCCAAAGATAAAGCTCAAACCATGTAATCGATACTTTACTTCAAACGGTAAAACCAAATCAGCCTGTGTCCCGCTAACCAATACATCTACTTCTCCAAAATTACGTAAACAAGGTACAATATCCAGAGCTCGACTGAGATGACCATTTCCTGTACCCTGTACCGCATAAAGTATTTTCATAAACTTCGCGATTATTTATCGCCAAAATAAAAATTTTTGATGACATTAAAGTTAAATTTAGGTTAGGTTTTTATATTTCTCGAGAATAAATAGTTGGCATTTTAAATGATAGTATGTAACTTACTTTCTATTAACCAATTATTGAACTATGAAAAGATTATCCTTTATAATCTCTTTATTCATTATTTTTCTTCTATGCGGTTCTTGGGGATTTTTTGCACATAAAAAAATTAATGAATATGCTGTATATACCTTACCTCCTACATTAGCATCCTTTTATAAGAAAAATATTCTCTTAATTAGTGAGAAAGCTGTCGATGCAGATAAAAGATGTTACATCGATAGTCTCGAACCAACTCGTCATTATATCGACATCGATGATTTTGATGAACCTACTATTGACTCTATTCCGATACATTGGTCAAAAGCAAAAGAAAAATATCAAGAAAAACAGTTATTATTAACTGGAATCGTTCCTTGGCAAATCTCTTTCAGTTACAACAAATTAGTACAGGCATTTAAAGATAAAGATATTCCTAAGATTATTCGATTTTCAGCAGATTTGGGTCATTATATCGGGGATGCCCATGTCCCGCTTCATACCACTAAAAATTACAATGGACAATTGACTAACCAAATAGGTATACATGCTTTCTGGGAAAGTCGTCTACCCGAAATGTTTTCTAACAAATATGTATTTATTAAGGGGCGGGCACAGTTTATTAGCGATCCAATAACGACCGCTTGGGATATCGTAAAAGAAAGCAATCGACTTGTAGATTCTGTACTCATGCTTGAAAAACAATTGAACAATTCATTCTCAAAATATCAAAAATATGCATTCATTGAACGAAACAATATATTGATCAGAACGTATTCGGATGAATATGCAAATGCTTATCATCAACTACTCAATGGTATGGTTGAAAGAAGAATGACAGGCGCTATACAACAAGTAGGTGCATTTTGGTACTCTGCATGGGTGGAAGCTGGTCAACCAAACCTCAAAAACATAGGCAAAGTGACGATTGATGAGGCGCCGATTAATACAAGAAATAAAAAAAATATGGGTAGAGAAGAACTCTAAATCATCCGGACTAGATACAATTTAAAAACCGGCACCTTAAAACACGACGTGATGAAATTACTTTTGTCCCATAAATTTTAAGACATGCCCTATGAGTAAAAAAGTTACCCTACTAGCACTTGCTTTAGTAGCATCTACTTATGTTTTTAGTCAAGTGAATAGTGATCAAGTCGCAAGATTAAAAGATACAACAAATTTAAGTGAGGTGATCATCAATCAAAATCGATTGCAAATTCCTTTTACAAAACAAACAAGAAATATTCAAATTATCACGCAGGAAGATATCAAACGGTTGCCTGCACGCTCTGTTAATGAATTATTAGCCTATATAAATGGTGTCGATATGCGCCAAAGAGGGCCATTTGGTTCGCAGGCTGACGTTAACATTGATGGGGGGTCTTTTGAGCAAACACTTATACTGTTAAACGGAGCTAAAATATCTGATCCACAAACAGCACATCATTCGCTTAACCTTCCTATTCCAACAGAAGCAATTGAACGTATTGAAATTATTAAGGGTCCTGCATCTCGAATTTATGGTATCAATAGTTTAACGGGTGCGATTAATATTGTCACCAAATCAGCAACGAGCAACCTCATCAGTGCTCATGTATACACGGGAAGTTCTTTTCAAAACAGTGAGGATACAAAAACTGGAAAATACTATGGTAAGGGGTTCCAGTTGGGGATTATGAATAAGATCGCTAAGTTTGACCAGCAGCTTTATTTAGGACATGAAGATTCAAATGGACAGCGCTATAACACCGCATCAAAAAACAATAAAATTTATTATCAAGGAACTTATACTCCAGATAGCTTAAATAATATTGCAACTTCTATTGGCTACATCGATAATCAGTTTGGAGCAAATGGCTATTACGCTTCTCCTGGAGATAAAGAATCCTACGAATTGGTTAAAACAGCTTTTGCAACCATACAGTCAAAACATAAACTTACCGAAACAATAACTTTATCTCCTCGGATTTCTAATCGTTATAATGAAGACGATTACCGTTATTTTAGACATGACCTCAGTAAAGCAAGAAGCCAACATTACAATAATGCTTTTATGGCAGAATTAAATGCTACTTACGATCAAAATTACGGTTCATTTGGATTAGGGGTTGAAAGTCGTTTTGAAAATATAACCAGTTCCAATATAGGTAAGCACAGTCGTGAAAACTATGGTGGATACATCGAATTCAAGACTGAAATGATCAAAAATCTATATATCAACTTGGGTACTTATGTCAATTATAACAGTGACTACAGTTGGCAAGTATTTCCGGGAATAGATTTAGGATATGATCTAAATACGAATTGGAAATTGATTTTTAATATGGGATCGAGTCAACGTATACCATCGTTTACAGATCTGTATTTAAATCAAAGGCCTGCTAACATTGGAAATCCACAATTGCAAGCTGAAAGAGCTAAACAAATTGAAGGGGCTGTCAAATATACGAATGCGCATATCATTGCACAAGCTGGATATTTCTACAGAACAATTAATGATTTTATAGACTGGACGCGTTCTGCAACTACTGAACCTTGGCAACCACAAAACATAGATCACAATAAGGTACAGGGTTTTAATGCTAATATACGTATAGACTTGAATGCCCCAGAAGCTTACACAAAATATTATGCTACAGTGGGCTATAGTTACTTAAATCCTAAAATAGAGAATGACCATAATAATGCCTCTAAATATGCTATTGAAAGTTTGAGAAATCAGGTTAACGTAAATTTGACAGTTAGTCATAAAAACTGGAGTTTAACCGCAGCTAATCGCTTCAATGAACGACTTTCGTATAAATCGTACTATATATCAGATATTCGTCTTGCAAATCAGATCAACAAATTAAATATTTATGCAGATGCACAAAACCTGTTTAATGTGAAATACATTGAAGCGGGTGCAGTACCCATGCCTGGCACTTGGTACACGCTGGGTGCAAAGTATACAATTAGCTATTAAAGTAACAACTGGGTAGCTAAAATAAAATGGCCCCAAATAGTTCGTCACTATTTGGGGCACACTAATGGAACTACCCTTTTGTTATTTTTTCTTCATTACATATTGGAGTCCCCCAATAATATGCTGTTGAAATTTTTCAGTATCAAAGGCATCTACAGTATGACCGAGACCGGTATAGAATGATCTTCCGCCATCAAACTCTTGATACCAGGCAATGGGATGAAATTTTCCCATCTTTCCTCCTTTATAACTGGTCTCATCCAATTCCATTAAAATATGAAGTCCTTTTTTCATTGATTTAAAATCATACCATTCGTCGCGATGAAACCAAACTTTAGGTAAGTGTTTCGTTGCTAAATGATCATGATCAACAACATTAATGTTAGCTTTCTGAACAGCTGGATGAGAAGCAAAATATCCACCGACAAGCTGTCCATACCAAGGCCAGCTATATTCGGTATCACTTGCGGCATGTATGCCTACAAATCCTTTTCCAGACTGCATAAAGCGAACAAATGCGGCTTTTTCACTTTCATTAAAAATATCACCAGTTGTGCTCAAAAAGACTAAAGCATCGTATTTTGCTAGCGTAGAGTCTGTAAATAAGCGACTGTCTTCTGAATGATCAGCCTTCATATTATTCCGTAAAGCTAATTGCTTTAATACGGCAACACCATGCTCGATACTTTCATGCCTAAATCCTGTTGTCTTTGAAAAAATTAAAATTCGCTCCTGAGCACTCACCTGAGTTGCACAAAATGTTGTAAAAAGGAATACTATTTTTTTGAAAAGATTAGACATAACTATTATCAGGTTTATGCTATTAAATTACGATAAAAATCTAAACTTTCAATAATTAAATCTTCCGTAACAAAAATATCATAATCACATGATCCAATTTTACTCAATAAAGCAAACCCAATCTGATTGGAATGATTTTTCTTATCGTTATTCATCAAACTGAGTAACTCGTGATCAATGGAATCATCAAATCTATAGTCATTGAAGTTTTTCCTAAATGTGGCAATTAAATCTTGTAGATCTTCCAACGGAAGGCCATTCAACTTGTGCGACAAATAAGCTTCGCAAATCATACCGATTGCAATAGCCTCACCATGAAGTAGGGATTGCTCATCATGAACTAATGAATAACCTTCTATAGCATGACCAATCGTATGTCCAAAATTTAATATTTTACGAAGCCCCTTTTCCTTTGGGTCTTGTGTGATCACCGTATTTTTGATTCCTACCGAATGTCGGACATATTCTGAAGTAATCGCACTTACGTCAAGATTTTTGACCTTATTATAATAGGAAGCATCAAAAATCAATCCGTGTTTAAGCACTTCTGCAAACCCCGAAACCAATTGTTTTCTTTCCAGAGTTTTCAAAAATAGGCTGGATATATATACGGCTTGAGGCTGAGTAAATGTACCGATGATATTTTTATAATTATCTAAATCTATACCAGTCTTACCGCCAACGGATGCATCTACTTGAGATAATAGTGTGGTCGGAACTTGAATAAAATCAATTCCTCTTTTGAACGTTGAAGCAGCAAAACCACCCATATCTGTCACCACACCACCTCCTAAATTAATTAACAGACTGTGTCTATCTGCACCAAAATCAAGCATGGTATTCCATACACCGATACAAAAATCAATGTTCTTATTTTCTTCTCCAGGATCGACTTCAATCACATCAAAATTTCCGAGATCAGCCAAAATAGGTTGTAAAATAGGTAAACAATGATCACTGGTGTTTCGATCAACTAAGACCAAAATCTTGGAGTAATTTCTTTCTTGTATAAAGGTTTTTAGAGACTGTAATGAGTCGTCAAAGACTACTTGATAGCCTAAACTTTCTATAAATTGCATTTCTATTGCGTTCAGTTGATGTTTTTTATAAACAAATTTTGTTAAATATTATACCAATTTTACTTGTTGACCTTCAAATTCAACGATATCATTAGGTCTCACTTTCATTCTTTTCCTGTACTCCACCTCACCATTAACGATGACCATACCTTCAGTCACAACTAATTGAGCCATAGCACCATGTTCCACCCAGTTTAAAGCTTTAAGTAACTGAATTAATGGAATATATTCTCCTTCGATTTTGAATGTTTGCATACAGCAAAAATAAGTTAATATTTCAGGAATCTCCTAATCAATAAGTGGTAATATTTTTGAATTTACTACATTTGTGTGGATTAGATTAAAATGATGACACAGATTGTTGAAACCAGAAAACTATCTTTTGATAATACAGAAATTGCATTCAAAAGTAAAACCGATAAAGATTTAGATCGTGCTTATTTACTTTACAAAGTAATAGCTAGCAACTTTTTAGTAAAAGTCGGTCCTCCAATCACTAATTTTGCACTTAATATTGGATTACCTATTCAAGGAATCATTAAATCAACAATCTTTAAGCAATTCTGTGGGGGAGAAACAATTGAAGGTTGCACGGCAGCAATCAATCATTTGGGCGAAAATAACGTTGGTACGATTTTAGACTACTCGGTAGAAGGTGAGGATACAGAAGCAGCTTTTGATGCTACCTTTAAGGAAACCTTACGCACGGTAGTTGCAGCTAAAACTAATAAATACATTCCTTTTTCCGTATTTAAACCTACTGGATTAGGTCGTTTTGATCTATTTGAAAAAGTAAATGCAAACCAAACATTAACTACAGCAGAACAAGCGGAATACGACAGAATGTATGATCGTTGTGATCAAATTTGTAAAGCTTGTTATGAGGCTAATGTGAAGGTACTGATCGATGCTGAACACTCTTGGATCCAAGATGCTATTGATGATATCGCACGTGATATGATGGAAAAATACAATAAAGAACAACCTATTGTATACAACACCTACCAGTTATATCGCCACGATAAATTAGCATCATTAAAAGCAGATTTTGACTATGCTAATACGCAAAATTTCTTTATAGGGGCTAAAATAGTACGTGGTGCTTATATGGAGATTGAGAGACAGAGAGCTGCTGAGAAGGGCTACCCATCTCCTATCCAACCAACAAAAGCAGCAACTGACAAAGATTATGATGCTGCTATCCATTTCATATTGGATCATATCGATCGGTTTGGCATGATGGCTGGTACTCACAATGAGGAAAGCAGTCTTTTGTTAGCGAATGAACTGGACAAACGTGGTATCGACCATAGAAGTGATCGCATCTATTTTGCACAATTGTTGGGGATGTCTGATAATTTGACATTCAACCTATCTGAGTCAAACTACAATGTGGCAAAATATATGCCTTATGGTCCAATTAAGGCTGTAATGCCGTATTTATTTCGGAGAGCACAGGAAAATACTTCGGTTGCAGGCCAAACAGGTCGCGAACTGGGTTTAATCATAAAAGAAAAACAAAGAAGAAAAGCTAGTCGTTAAGACTAGCTTTTTTTGTAAGTTTGCAGACTTAAAATTTAGATATGTCACCTGAATCAATAGCGAAATTTAATAAACTTAATGAAATAGCGGAATCATACGAAGCCTTATTATTTGATGTAGATGGTACATTAGCCGATAATATAAGTGCACATAAAGCAGCCTATGTCGCTACGGCGCTAGAATATGATGTATTATTGGATGATGGCCTCATCGATGAAACTGCGGGCTGGCCTACTGTCGCGGTTGCAAAAGAAATTTGTATTCGCTATAATAAATCTTTTGATGTTCAAGAATTTTCAACTCGTAAATCAGCGATTTTTATAGAACGTTTTATTCAGGAAACCCAACCTATAGACTATGTTGTCGAACATTTAAAATTTCAAATTGGCAAAAAACGTATTGCAGCGGTATCGGGAGGATCTAGATCAACTCTAAATATCACCTTA
The DNA here is from genome assembly GCF_023273895.1 of Sphingobacterium sp. PCS056. NCBI lineage: Bacteria > Pseudomonadati > Bacteroidota > Sphingobacteriia > Sphingobacteriales > Sphingobacteriaceae > Sphingobacterium > Sphingobacterium sp. PCS056. Next base: position 4,307,803 of record NZ_CP096883.1, read on the forward strand.
ACAGTACTTGATGTATTGGATAAATTGGAAACTTTGGTATGTGCGGGTGACACGCCTCATGGCAAACCCTCTCCAGAACCTTTTCTTTTGGCAGCGGAGAGATTGCAGATAGCTCCATCAAAATGTTTAGTTTATGAAGATGGAGTACCTGGAGTGCAGGGCGCTTTGGCTGCAGGAATGGGTGCTGTACGTATTGACCAGATTTAAAAGCTGGTCACCACTTTCAGACCTCCGTTGGTATAGTTAAAATCGGTAGACTTAAGTCCGCCAACAGGAAGTTTTACAAATGGTTCGACTGCTACAGACAATTTCTTTCCTACCTGCATCTTTTTACCAACAGAGAAATTGACAAATCCATTAAACTCGTTTGTATTGACCGCATTCCCCTTAAAGGATTGTTTCATATTTTCTGGTGCGTAAACTGCATTTCCATTATCTGCCGCAGTATTCTCATTTATTCCATTGACAAAATAATTTTCTTGCGTTTGATCCAAAACACCTATGTAAGATACACCAACGGAAGTATAGAAACTCTTCGTGACATGATAGCGTACATCTACGGGTATATCAATGGTCAAAAGTTTATTATTTACTGCACTTAATTCTTTATTTGGAGCTTGCTGTTTGGCCAATAGCAATGATTCATCATGTCTAACGATCGAATTATTGGATACAACTGCATTATAGGAGATATTTGCGGATTGCACAGCGCTTAAATTATCTTGACGATTTGCACCTGCACCATATTGTTGCATAGAAACTCCCGATCGAATACTGATTTTATCCGTGACTTGATATGCTAGACTTAAACCACCACCTAAGCTCATCTTATCCACAGTCGAAGACGGGGATACAAAGGCTCCTATCTCCCACTTTTTAATCGCTGAAGCAAAATCATGCTTTGCTGCATTACCAGGATATAAGGACCCGAGGTTTTCCAGTTTTTCAGCAATGGAACGAGTACTCTCGTTAGTGTTATTGACACTGCTATTGGTTACTAAATTATGATCCTTTACTCCCTCTCTCTTTGTTTCTACAACTTCTTTAATCGTTGAAGGTTGAGGATCTATAAAATCATTTCTTTGATCATGATCATTGAAAGTAGGAGTTGAAAAACTCAAGTCATGTCCAGCAGTAAGCATGTTATGCTCATCATGATCTATGGTACGAACAGGACTTTGATCAGTAGAATTGGAATTGGCTTCTGTACGATTTTTCTGCGGATCACTGAATGACCATGTCGGAGAATCGATTGTTGTATCTAAATCATCCTTTTGCTGAACCAGTTTTTCTGTTATTTTTAGATGTGCAACACCAGGTAAATCTTCCTGAGGTAGATGTCTTAGATATAAAAATGAAGCGCTGGCAATACATAATACTGCTGCAGCTGTACTCCAATACTTCCAATTAACTTGCTTTTTTGAAACAAGAGTAGTATGATCTGACGCAAATTTTTCCCAAGCCCCTTCTAAATAAGGAAGCTCATGAGCTTTCATTTTATCGACGATGTCGTCTATCAATTCCTTATCTTTTTCTTTTGTCATCTTAGTAACTACTTCTTATTATTTAAATTCCTGTCCTATCTTATTCTGTTCCAAATAAAGCATCCTTAGTTTTTGCTTTGCTCGAGTAAGATAAGTACGGGAGGTGCTATCGGGAATTAATAACTGCTTTGCAATTTCATCATGTGAAAAACCTTCAATCTCATATAAATTGAAGATAATACGTTGCAATTCAGGCAATGAATCTAATAACTTCATGATATCGCTAACCTCTAAATTACTTGAATTGTAAACCATGGGAACATGTATACTATTTTCTGCCACATCTTCTAATGAAATCATCTGCTTTTTTGATCGCAGAAAATCAATGGATATGTTGGCTGCAATTCTACCGATCCATGATCGAAATGATTTTTCTAACACTTCTTCTTCAACCAAATGATTAAAAGAATCTAAACGTCTGAAAATTCGTATAAATGCCTCATTTGTTAACTCTTCTGCATCTACATCGGATTTGACATAGCGAATAATGATAGCCATTAAGTATCCATAGTACTTTTTATAGACAAAAGCCTTCCCCTGCTCACGACCACGCAAACACTCATCCAGTGCACCTTTCAGTGTTTCTTGCTTTCCCTTTTTAAAGTATGATTGTATAATGCTCACTCAAATAAGACTATATTAATTTGCTAATCTTCATCTAAAATAATACTTTCTAAATTAAGATTCTAAAAGTCTTTATTTCAATTTCTGTCATGCTATTTATTAAGTACAGTTTAATAACGATCTCCAATAACATTATGCTACAGGATTATTTTATAAAATATAAAATAGTTTGAGCTCCTATAAATGCAAAAAAAAAGCTATTTTTGTCTGATTTTTATATTATTTAATCCTTACCAATGAGTACTGTATTATCCGAACAGGAACAATTAAGAAGACAGGCATTGCAATCTCTTGTGGATTTGGGTATCGACCCCTATCCGGCTGAAGAGTTTGAGATCAGTGCAAATGCTGCTGATATATTAAAAAATTACGATAGAGATAAGCTTAACTATAAGAATATAAGCATTGCGGGACGTATCATGAGCCGTCGTGTCATGGGAAATGCTTCATTTTTCGAAATTCAAGATAGTTCAGGCCGTATTCAAGCTTATATAAAACGTGATGACATCTGTCCTGATGAGGATAAAACGATGTATAATGTCGTTTTTAAAAAATTATTAGATATTGGTGACATCGTTGGAATCAAAGGCTATGTTTTTACAACTCAAACGGAAGCAATCTGTGTTCACGTTGAAAAATTAACAGTATTATCGAAGTCATTACGCCCTCTTCCAATTGTAAAAACTGCAGAAGGAAAAACATACGATGCTTTTACAGATCCGGAATTACGCTATAGAATGCGATACGTAGATCTTGTTGTTAATCCGCAAAATAAAGAGATTTTCGTCAAAAGAACGAAGTTGTTTAGCGCTATGCGTAACTTCTTTAATGAAGCAGGTTATATGGAGGTGGAAACTCCAGTTCTTCAGTCTATCCCTGGGGGTGCAGCAGCACGTCCATTTATAACGCATCATAATGCTTTAGATATGCCTCTATATTTGCGTATCGCAAATGAATTGTATCTGAAACGCTTGATCGTGGGTGGTTTTGATGGTGTTTACGAATTTTCAAAAAACTTCAGAAATGAAGGAATGGATCGCACACACAATCCAGAATTTACAGCAATGGAAATTTATGTGGCTTATAAAGACTACAACTGGATGATGAAGTTTACAGAACAATTGTTAGAACACTGTGCAATTGCTGTAAATGGAACAACGAAAACGACATTCGGTGAACATGAAATCGATTTCCGTGCCCCTTATAAAAGGATTACTATGGCCGATTCAATTAAGGAATTTACAGGTTTTGATATCACTGGAAAATCTGAACAAGAAATTTTTGAAGCGGCTAAAGACATGGGAATTGCGGTGAACAACACCATGGGCAAAGGAAAATTAATTGATGAGATTTTTGGCGAAAAATGTGAAGGAAACTATATTCAACCGACGTTTATCACAGATTATCCAAAAGAAATGTCTCCATTGACTAAAAAGCACCGGGATAATCCAGAGATTACTGAACGTTTTGAATTGATGGTGTGTGGTAAAGAAATCGCTAATGCTTATTCTGAGTTGAATGACCCTATTGATCAGCGTGAGCGTTTTGAAGCTCAAATGGCATTATCCGCTCGTGGAGATGATGAAGCCATGTTTATCGATCAGGACTTTTTACGTGCACTGGAATATGGTATGCCTCCAACCTCTGGTTTAGGTATTGGTATGGATCGTTTAATCATGTTCCTAACCAATAATGCTTCTATTCAGGAAGTATTATTCTTTCCTCAAATGCGTCCAGAAAAGATTACGACAGTTGCTTCAACTGAAGATTATATAGCACTAGGAATTCCAGCTGAATGGGTGCCTGTATTACAAAAAATGGGTTTTAATACAATCCCTGAATTGAAAGACGCTAACCCAAACAAAGTTTTTAACGACTTGGGCGGAATGCGTAAAAAAATGAAATTAGAAATCGCAATGCCAACAAAAGACGAGGTGTTGGCTTGGTTTTCTTAAATCACGATTTGACCTATAAGGGTGCGATTATTAGCTTAATAATCGCACCCTTTTTATTTGAACTCTAATTTGATACATTCATGTCATTCGACAGTAATTGTTCCACAAACAAGACGATATCCAATAAATAAAGAGAAAAAGCATTTACCTATTTCATTATTTAATCCTATTTTTATAAGGATAAACATTAAAAATGAAAAATATACTTTCCATAGATGGGGGTGGGATTAGAGGTATAATACCAGCTTTAGTATTAGTGGTATTAGAAGAAATTCTTCAAAAAAAATGTAATGATCCTGATGCTCGAATTGCCGAATATTTTGATTTTATAGCGGGTACAAGTACAGGTGGTATTTTGGCGTGTATCTTATTATACCCTAGTGATGAAAATCCTTTAAAACCTAAATTTTCTGCTAAAGAGGCGCTCAATCTCTACGTTTCTCACGGTAGTGATATTTTTAAAACGACAAAATGGAGAAAATTTTTAAGCGAATTTGGCTTGGTAAGCGAATTGTATTCTGCTACTGCGCTTGAGAGTGTATTGAAACAATATTTTGGAGAAACGAAACTCAGTCAACTCATCAAGCCATGTATCATCACGGCGTATAATATAGAGCTCCGAAAGAATCATTTTTTTAGGCAACAAAAAGCGATCACGCATGGTACAGCCCGCGACTTCTATTTAAAAGACGTTTGCCGAGCGACCTCAGCTGCTCCTACCTATTTCTCTGTTGCTGAAATCTATTCCATAGCGGGAACGAGATATCCATTGGTAGATGGTGGGATGGTGGCTCAAAATCCATCCATCTGTGCTTTGTTGGAGGTGATGAAGGCTTTTGAAGATACGGAAATAAACGATCTATTTATGGTTTCTTTAGGTACAGGTATAGCAAAGACGGCCTATAATTATGAACATTTTAAGAAAAAATTAGCTATTCAGATCGGACCTGCCTTGGTGGATATCATGACAAGCGCCTCTTCTGAAAGCACAGAGTTTTTTATTGAACAATTATTCAAGTTTAATCGAAAATCAAAAAATTATGTTCGTTTAGAACCTACAAATATGTCAAGTGTCGAATCTTCTATGGATGCAGCTTCTCAAAACAACATCCAAAAGCTCATCTCTCTGGCAGATAGACTCATGAGTGAAAATGAAAATCAACTGAACCGGATCGTAGATCACTTGATCAAAGAAAATAATGCTAAAAACAAGAAAAATCCGTGGTCGAAGTTGATGGATAGGTTGTAAAAGTTTACATTTACGCATATTTTAAATCAATATGGCACTAAATATCGTTTGGATCTCCTTTTTTGTTATTGCATTCATTGTTGCTTTGATCAAGCTCTTTTTTTTTGGTGATACCGAGATTTTCATGAAAATAATCAATGGCATGTTTGACAGTGCTAAAAATGGGGCTGAAATTTCGTTAGGGCTAGTTGGTATGATGACGTTTTGGTTGGGTATCATGAAAGTTGGTGAAAAAGCAGGTATGATTACATTGTTTGCTAAAGCGGTTAATCCTTTTTTTAGTAAGTTGTTTCCTGGGATTCCAAAAAATCATCCTGCGAATGGTTCTATTATCATGAATTTTTCTGCGAATATGCTTGGTTTGGATAATGCCGCCACGCCCGTTGGACTTAAGGCAATGCAAGAACTACAGGAACTCAATCCTGAAAAAGAAACAGCGACTAATGCACAAATCATGTTTTTGGTTTTAAATACGGCTGGTATTGCATTAATTCCTACATCAGTCATTGCACTACGGATGGCTAATGGTGCTGCTAATCCTGCTGATATTTTTATTCCAGCCTTAATCGGAACATTTATTTCTTTTATATCTGGTATGGTGGCTGTTGCTTTTTTTCAAAAAATCAACTTATTTAAATTACCTATACTCATTTTTTTAGGGAGCTTTGTTGTTTTAATGGCTGCATTATATTTTGGTTTAAATGGCTTACCTCCTGAAAAAATTGAAATTGTTACTGGATTAATTGGTGGCGTTTTAATCTTTTCTATTATCATCTTATTTATCGTTTATGGTGCATTTAAGAAACTAAATGTATACGATGCTTTTATTGATGGGGCTAAAGATGGGTTTAAAACTTCTATTATGATTATTCCTTTTTTAATCGCTATTTTAGTTGCTATTTCTGCTTTTAGGACTACTGGATGTATGGATTATCTTGTAAATGCAATCGGGGCATGCTTTGCTTATTTTGGTCTAGACACGCGTTTTGTGCCAGCACTTCCGGTTGGATTGATGAAAACGTTAAGTGGCGGTGGTGCAAGAGGTCTTATGGTAGATGTGATGCAAGCGTACGGGGCTGATTCGTTTCAAGGTAGACTGGCAAGTGTTATCCAGGGATCTTCTGAAACAACTTTTTATGTTCTGGCTGTCTATTTTGGTTCTGTCGGTATTAAAAATACCAGACACGCTCTTATATGTGGCTTGATTGCTGATTTGGTGGGTTTGATCGCGGCTATTATTTTAGCCTATATCTTTTTGGTTAAATTTTTCAATATTTATTTAGATGATAAAAACAATTGCTTTAATCGCGCACGATGGTAAGAAACCAGAAATGGTTGCTTTTGTAAAGGATCATATCGAGTTTTTAAGAAAGGCACATTTGGTCGCAACTGGTACAACTGGTTCTTATGTAAAACAAACAGGGCTTGAAGTGGAGCTAAAGTTAAGCGGTCCTATGGGTGGTGATGCACAAATTGCTGCTCTTGCTGCGGAAGGAAAGGTGGATGGTATCATCTTTTTTAGGGATCCACTTGGTAAACATGCTCATGAACCAGATATTCAAATGCTAATGCGGGTCTGCGATTTATATAATGTTCCACTGGCAACCAATCCAGCGACTGGAAGCCTGATCATCGAAGGGCTATTGGAAGATGAATAAGGATTTAAAAAACTTTAAATTCATACTATCCTAATTATTATTTATATTTAGAAATATGAACGATAACGAGATCTTGGTAACGATTGGCGATATTCCTTATACAACAACCATTACACATGGGAAAAATACCTTGATTGCTGATGAACCACAGGAACTAGGTGGACAGGATAAAGGGGTTAATCCTCCTGCCCTATTACTATCTGCAATAGGCTCATGTAAGGCAATGACAGTAAAAATGTATGCCGATCGTAAAAAATGGAAATTGGAAGAGGTCAATATTAAACTTTCCTATGAAACTTTAAAAAGTGAATTACAACAAACAACCTATATAAAATGTCACCTCTCTTTTAAAGGAGAATTGGACCAGGAGCAAAAAGATCGTCTGCTACAGATCGCAGAAAAATGTCCTATTCACAAAATTTTATCTAATCCAATTATCATTTCTTCTAATTTGATCTAAAAAAATCGATTAGAATTTTTGATTATATCCATCAGATGCTATATTTGTCGCCACAAAGAATCTATGAACATGCAAAATGAACAGCACACTCCAATTGACTCTCCTTTTACTTCAATAAAAAGAGAAAATTGGAAAAAACTGAATGGTCACTTGAAGCACAAATTTTCGCAACACGATTTGGATCAATTGCATGCACTCAATGAACCTTTGAACGCTGAAGAAATTGAAGATGTATATTTTCCGCTAAGTCATCTTTTGGGTATTCATATTGAACGTTTTCAGGACTTGCATAAAAGTACAAACCATTTTTTTGAAAAAAATGAAAGTACACTTCCATTTATTATTGGTATTGCAGGTTCTGTTGCTGTTGGAAAAAGTACGACTGCCCGTGTACTACAACGGGTTTTGAGCTTACTTCCTAATAAGCCAAAAGTAGATTTAGTAACGACCGATGGATTCTTGTATCCTAATCATATCTTAAATGAGCGAGATATCATGAATAGAAAGGGCTTCCCTGAGAGTTACGATGCTAAAAAATTAATACAATTTTTATCGGCGATAAAATCAGGTATGGGATCCCTTTCGGTCCCCTTATATAGTCATCTTGAATATGATGTCTTACCGGACGATCAACAACAATTGATAGATCATCCGGATATCCTTATTGTTGAAGGGATCAATGTACTGCAAGTCAATTCGCAAAGACCAAGAAAAGGACACAGTGTTTTCGTTTCTGATTTCTTTGATTACTCCATTTACGTTCATGCCAGTGAGAAAAATCTATTAGAGTGGTATACCAATAGATTTGAGTCTTTACGACGTACAGCTTTCCAAAATCCAGCATCTTTTTTTCATCGCTATGCCGATATGAACGCAGAGGAGAGTATTCAGATGGCGCATCAAATCTGGAATGAGATCAACAAACCAAATCTAATACACAATATATTGCCGACTCGATATCGAGCAGATCTGATCTTAGAAAAAGGTAGTCATCATTTTGTTAAAAATGTAAAAGTTCGCAAAATCTAGTCTTCTCTAGAGCGAAATAATAACATTTCATTTAAGATTTCATTTTGAATCTGATGATGTAACTTATTGCTGCTGGATATGGTTGTCAGTTCAATTTTATATTTAACAAAATCCTTGCCCACTTCAGCGACTTTTATTTTAAATAAATCATTCCAAATAATGTTGCTATTTACTTTGAGCAGCGGTTTCAAATGGTTTTCAAAAGAAGTAATCTCAAGAGGTTTTTCTAAAGGAAGCTCAAACTTGACAATGAGCTTATTGGACTTTTGAGATGACTTATTCACCATAGTGGACGTAAATATCAGATTATTAGGAATTAAAACCACATCATCATCTTCATCCCTAACAACAATATTGGCTAAGGTAATATCAACGATCTTACCTTGATAATTGCTAATTTTAATATGATCTCCAATAGAAAATTGGTCAGAGAACATGACCAATAATCCACTTATCATATTGGTTATGTACTCCCTAAAGATAACGGCTATCGCCATCGCGACAATGGTCATACTAGTAATGAATTCCTTTGGATCAATACCCAATGCAATCATAACCGTAACCACAATCATAGCAGCATTGAGCACACGCGCAACGCGTGAGATACCTAAAACAAAATTACCCCTGACATCGTGATTTGCATGTTTACGATTGTATAGCGAAACAATTAAAAATCGTCCAATAGAAATAAGCAGATTGGCAGTCAAAAATGTGTTTAAAGCATAAGCGAAATGTAGTATAATACGATTTTGTTCATAAAATGAGGCTAAACCAACAAATGAGTAGCTTAAGGCTAGCCAAAGAATGCAACGAACGACGAATGATAGGGACAATTTATTTTTAACCATTTAAATCTGATTTTCTTGAGGAACTAAACTAATCATTTTTCAATCAATATAGAAAAATGATACACCTAAAATTAAGTATATTTGCAGTAGACCAGCGGTCGAAAAAGTATGAAGGAAGAAACAACAACTGTAGAACTTACTGTAACTGGGATGCATTGCACGAATTGTGCAATAGCCATACATCAATATTTAGAGAAAAAGGATGCTAAAGATATATTTGTGGACTTTGCTTCAGATGAAGTGAAATTTTCAGGTATCGCACAAGAAAGTCTTACAGAAATAACCAAGGGTATAGAAAACTTAGGCTTCCATGTCGTAACCGATGAAGCGCCGAAAGAACATTTTTACAAAAAAATAGAAACTAAATTTTGGTTCAGTCTGATTTTTACGATTCCATTATTTGCCCATATGTTTATCCATCACCCTTTGTTGCATGATCCTTATGTACAACTTGGGCTATGTATTCCTGTATTCTTACTTGGTTTCTTTCATTTTGGCAAAAGTGCATTTTTTTCCTTAAGGAATGGAATGCCTAATATGGATGTGCTTATATTTATAGGGTCGTCGGCAGCATTCACCTACAGTCTCATCGGTACCATCCAGCAGCTGGGCCCTGATTATATGTTTTATGAAACATGTGCTACGATTATTACTTTAGTTCTTTTAGGAAACTTGCTAGAAAAGAAGTCTGTCAAAAAAACAACCTCAGCAATTGGAGATCTCATCAAAATTCAAAATGTGAATACGACCAGAATCTCAGGTGAACATGAAGAAATAATACATACGAAAGATGTCAAACAGGGAGATGTTCTACTCATCAAATCAGGAGATCTCATCCCTGTAGATGGTGATATTTTATCTGGGGATGGGTTTGTCAATGAAGCTATGATTACGGGGGAAAGTCTACCTGTATTTAAAAAGAAATATGATAGCGTTATTGGAGGAACAACATTAACAGATGGTAACTTTAAGATAACAGCGACTAAAGTAGGTCGTAAAACGGTACTTTCACAGATCATCTCCTTGATCAAAGATGCGCAATCAAAGAAACCTCCTATTCAAAAGCTAGGTGATAAAGTTGCCTCTTATTTTGTACCCTTAGTGGTTGTCATAGCGGTATTCACATTTTTCATCACGTATTTTATTGCTGAAATTTCATTGCAACAGTCGTTAATGAATGCCATTGCTGTACTTGTCGTCTCCTGCCCCTGTGCTATGGGGTTAGCAACACCAACGGCAATCATGGTTGGATTGGGCAGAGCTGCAAAAATGGGAATATTAATCAAAGGAGGTGATACGATCGAAGAAATGTCAGAATTGAAGTATATGGTATTTGATAAAACAGGTACTTTGACAACGGGCGATTTTAATATTAAAGCAATCCAAACCTTTGGTATCGAACAAAAGCAAGTTGAATCTATTATCGCCCAATTAGAAAGTTATTCGAATCATCCTATTGCAACCTCTATACGCCAACATATGACAGAGGTGAAAGCATACCGCATCATCTTTCAAGATGTCAAAGAGATTAAAAGCGAAGGCATCTATGCAACAGATACCAACAACAATGCATACAAACTGATCAATGCACGATTAGGAAAAGTTGATTATTCGAACCGTTATGACTTGATATTATCTATCAATGACGTTGTTGTTGCGGGACTGGTTATTGAAGATCAAATAAAACCTTATGCAAAAGAATTGATTCAGGCGATTAAAGCTAAAAACATTATACCCGTCATACTGAGTGGCGACCGCAAAACTAAATGTGATCAAGTGGCTCAAAAACTGGGAATAGCAGAAGTTTATTCTGACCGCAATCCAGAAGAAAAATTAAACATCATCAATCAATTAAAAAAAGCAGGTATCACCGCCATGGTTGGAGATGGAATCAATGATGCCCCTGCCCTAACCACAGCTCATGTTGGCATCTCTTTGGGAGATGCAAGTCACGTTGCCATTCAATCGGCAAAAATTATCTTATTGAACTCTGATCTAAAATCCATTGAGAATCTATTACTTATTGGTCGACATACCTTACAAACAATCAAAGAAAATTTATTTTGGGCTTTTGCTTACAACATCGTGGCAATACCACTTGCAGCGATGGGATTTTTAGGTCCTATGCTGGCGGCATTCTCTATGGCATTTTCAGATGTAATTGTGATTGGCAATTCACTTCGACTACGTTTTAAAAAATTAAGATAGAGAGCAACTGTGATTAGATTTTGATTTTAAAATCAATAAAAAAATAGACTATTTTTTTCACTATCTTGAACCTCAAAACATTCGCTTTTGAGGTTATTTTTTTGTAACTTCGCATGCGTAGCAATCCGTGTAGACGGCATTGTTTAATAGTTTTATCGAAACCAAATTAATATGGCTGAAGAAACAGAAAATGATAATAATTTAGTGCCTGCAAACGATCGAATTATTTCGGTAAGTATAGAGGATCAAATGAAAACTGCTTACATTGATTATTCAATGACAGTTATTGTTTCTCGTGCATTACCAGATGCTAGAGATGGCATGAAGCCTGTACACCGTCGTGTTCTTTATGGCATGTTGGATTTAGGTGTTACAAGTAGTAAACCTTACAAGAAGTCGGCACGTATCGTTGGTGACGTTTTAGGAAAGTACCATCCACATGGTGATACTTCCGTATACGATGCAATGGTGCGTCTCGCGCAAGATTGGAACATGCGCTATCCTTTAGTGGACGGGCAGGGTAACTATGGTTCAGTCGATGGAGATCCACCTGCAGCAATGCGTTATACAGAAGCAAGATTGAAAAAAATTGCTGAGGAGATTTTATCGGATATTAATAAAGATACAGTTGACTATCAATTGAACTTTGATGACTCTTTGCAAGAGCCAACAGTATTACCTACCCGTATTCCTAATTTATTAGTAAACGGAGCATCAGGTATCGCAGTTGGTATGGCGACAAATATGGCGCCGCACAACTTGACAGAAGTCATTAATGGTACAGTTGCTTATATTAATAACCGCGATATCGACATTCCAGAATTAATGCAATACATCAAAGGCCCAGATTTCCCTACTGGTGGTTTGATATATGGTTATTCGGGAGTGCAAGATGCTGAAAATACAGGTCGTGGTCGTGTGGTCATGCGTGCAAAAACCGAAATTGAAGTATCAAAATCTGGTAAAGAATCAATCGTTGTAACAGAGATTCCGTATCAAATCAATAAAGCGAATATGATTGAACGTACCGCTGAATTGGTTAATGAGAAAAAACTAGAAGGTATTTCAGCTATTCGAGACGAGTCCGATCGTACGGGTTTACGTATTGTCTATGATATCAAACGTGATGCTAATGCAAATGTTGTTCTCAATAATCTATTTAAGTATACTGCTTTACAGACATCGTTTTCAGTAAATAACATTGCACTTGTCAAAGGAAGACCAGTGTTGATGAATTTGAAAGATATGATTCAGGTATTTGTCGATCACCGTCATGATGTAATTACACGCCGGACTCGATTTGAATTATCTGAAGCAGAAAAAAGAGCGCATATATTAGAAGGATATTTAATTGCACTAGATCATTTAGATGAGGTTATTAAACTTATCCGTGCTTCTGCGACTCCTGAAGATGCCCGCGTAGGTTTAATGGAGAAATTTGGTTTATCAGATCTCCAAGCTCGTGCTATTCTAGATATGACGCTTCGTCGTCTAACTGGACTGGAACATGACAAAATCAAAGAAGAATATGCTGAATTAATGAAAACAATCGAATACTTAAAATCTGTTCTAGCAGACGAAGGTCTTCGTATGCAAATCATTAAGGATGAATTGATCGAAATCAGAGAGAAATATGGTGACGAACGTAGATCGGTTATCGTACACTCGGCTGAAGATATGCGTATGGAAGATTTTATTGACGATGAAGAAATCGTGATTACAATCTCTCACAATAGTTATGTAAAACGTACTCCACTTACTGAATATAAACGTCAAGGTCGTGGTGGACGTGGATCTATCGGTTCAACTACACGTGAAGAAGACTTTACGGAACACATCATTACAGCTTCGGCACATAATTACATGTTGCTATTTACAGAATCTGGACGTTGTTTCTGGCTTCGTGCATTTGAGGTACCGGAAGGAAGCAGAACTTCTAAAGGTCGTGCTTTACAGAATATCATCAATATTCCAAAAGACGAAAAAATTAAGGCCTACATTTTAGTGAAGAATTTAAAAGACCAGGAATATCTGGAGAATAATTTCATCATTATGTGTACTAAGAAAGGTACAATTAAGAAAACATCTTTAGAAGCTTACTCTCGCCCTCGTGCTAATGGTATTAATGCTATTAACATCAACGAAGGAGATCAATTATTAGAAGCTTGTTTAACGAGTGGCACTAGCGAAATTGTAATGGCATTACGCTCTGGACGCGCTATTCGCTTCAACGAGTCTACGGTTAGACCAATGGGAAGAACAGCTACTGGTGTCCGTGGTATCACTTTGGGTAGTGAAACTGATGAAGTAATTGGTATGATTAGTGTAGATGATCCAGAGACTACGGTACTTGTTGTTTCGGAAAAAGGTTATGGTAAACGTACAGACATCGAAGATTACCGCGTTACAAACCGTGGTGGTAAAGGTGTGAAAACAATTAGCGTTACAGAAAAAACAGGTAGTTTAGTAGCGGTAAAAGGTGTTAACGATACTGAAGATTTGATGATCATCAATAAATCAGGAATTGTTATTCGTATTTCAGTAGAACAACTAAGAGTAATGGGACGTGCTACACAAGGTGTACGTTTGATTAATCTAAAAGGTGATGATGAAATCGCATCTATTACTAAAGTAGATCGAGAAGAAGAGGAAGAAGAAGTGATCGCAGATGAAGATGGTGAAATGCCAACAACAAAAGATGGAGAAGCTTCGACTGAAATAACAGAAACCGATCAAGACGAAAAATCTGAATCTAACGAAGAATAAAATAGAATGAGAGCATTATTGACATCATTAATACTGTCAGCTTCAAGTTTAACTGTTGTTGCCCAATCCAATATCAAGGAGGGCAGCAACAGTTTTGCACTTTATACGCAAACTGGAGATATAAAACATCTTGAAAATGCACGAAAATTTAGTGATGCTGCATTTAAAACTCGAAAAGATTCATCTTCTGTTCGGAATAATATTTTAAGAGGATTAGTTTATAGTTCCTTTGCTGTGGCAGATTCAACAAGAAAACAGAAATATACCCTCGACCCTATTGATGAAAGTCTAAATACATTAAAACTGATCAATAGCAAAAAGGCTTATAAAAATTTTCCAACTGAAGTTGACTATATCAAACAAAATTTAGCAACGTCTTTAATTTACAAATCAAATATTGATTTGAAAAATAACAAGTTTGATGAAGCTTACAAAGGATTTCTTAAAGTAGATTCTCTTGGTTTTAAAAATGCTGACTTAAAATTTAATTTAGCAACGCTGGCGGTAAGTAGCAAAAGATATCCTGATGCCATTAAATACTATAATGAGTTAATCAAACAGGATTCTCGCAAAGCGCAATATTATCTGGAACTAGCGGCGGTATACGAGAAAATTGGCACCAAACAAGATGAACTTAACACATTGACAGCTGGTCGTCAACAATTTCCTCAAAATAAAGAGATTCTTTTTAAGCTAATCGATATTTATGCTAAAAATGAATCTTATGACGCTGTTTTGCCTATCATTGATGAAGCGATCAAATTGGAACCTGAAAATGTGGAGCTAAATTATCTAGCTGGATATGCATATGAAGACGCTAAAGATATTCGAAATGCAAAACAATATTACAACAAGGTTTTGCGTTTAGATGCTAATAATTATCCATCAAATTTAGCTTTAGGACTTATTTATTTGAAAGATTTCCTAAAGTCTAAAACAGACGAAGATAGACAATATGCACAAGCATATCTGCTGAAAGCAAATGAAATTAAACCATATGATGTTAATGCACTTAAAGCCCTATCTACTTACTACAATGCGATAGAAGATTTTGTACAATTAGATCGTGTGAATATATTATTAAATCAATTAACAGTTAATTAGAGATGAACATTAAATCATTATTATTATTGGCAGCTATTGCATCGGCAGGAACATCTGTGTATGCACAAAAAAATAATGTTAATAAAGCAAAAACGGGTATAGCCAAATTTGAAGAACTGAAAGGCGCAGGTACTCCACAATTAGCTTTGCCAAATTTAAAAACTGCACAAGAAGCTATCGATCTTGCTGTTGTTCATGACAAGACAAAAGATAATGCCGAGGCTTGGACGATCTATTCTTTAGTATATGCTAATTTAGCTAATTTGGATAAATCTACGGAAGCTGCAAAAAAAGCAGAAGATGGAATTGCTAAAGCTAAATCTTTGGATACTGATGGTGCAAATAAAGATAATATCCGTGTGTCGGAGCAAGTATTAGGTCAATATAATTTTAATATCGGTGCTGAAGAATATCAAGGTCAAAAATATAAAGAAGCTTATGACTCTTTTGAAAAAGCTTTGACATACTTACCAGGTGATACCACATTAATTTACTATGGCGGTATTTCGGCATTACAGGTGAATGATTACGGTAAAGCAATTGCAAAATATAAGCAATTGATTCCTGTGAAAGAATTTTCTTCTCACAAACAGGTAGTGGTAGATCTTCCAAAATTATATTTATCAGCAAAAGATACAACTTCAGCATTAGAATATGCTGCTAAAGCGGTAGAATTATATCCTGAAGATAATGCTGCGGCAGTTCAAAATATTGAGTTTAACTTGATTACTGGACGTGAAAAGGAAATTTTAGCTGGTATCACGGCACAATTAGCAAAGGATCCAAATAATAAAAGTTTAAATTATTATTTAGGTATTGCTAATTCTGCAAATAAAAATGACGCTGCTGCTATTGAGGCTTATAAAAAAGCACTAGCTATTGATCCTGATTATTTTGAAGCAAATACCAATATCGCGATTACAATGATGAACGGTGTTCGTGAAAAATTGAATATTTTGAATAATGATAGATCATTGAGTCAAGCAAAATACAATGAAGGGGTTGCTAAGATTAAAGAAGAGATAAAACCTGCATTAGTATATTTAACAAAAGCAGTGGAGCTGCAACCTAAAAATGTTGATGCTTTAACAAATCTAAAAAACTATTACGTTTTCATGCAAGATGAAGCAAAAACTTCAGAAATTACAGCTAAAATCAATGCTTTAAACTAACATTGAAGATTGATACAGAAGAGGGGATTGCTAATTACAGCAATCCCCTTTTTTTGTGCAGTTCTTAAAAATTTCATATTATATGCAAAATTTAAAATAAAACTTGAATCTCAATAAATAACTCTGCATAAAGGACCAAATTACTTTTTAAAACCTTTAACTTAAATTAACATCATTGAAAAAAATATTTGTTACCTTTATACAAATAATAAATTAATCAATTTAAGCTCTGTATGTAAATTTAGTTTTACCATTATTTTTAACCAGAGTTAAACGATCTCAATGAAAACAACAATTAAATTTAATAATGTTAACACATTATTTTCCAAATCTTTAAAGGAAAGAATTAACGACTACTTCAAAACTAATAAAATTCAAAAAACAGGAGAAAAAAGAGTACTAACAAAAGCAATTATCCTGTTTTTAACGGCTATATCTTTCTATATCATATTAGTTGTCATTCAACCTCATTGGCTAATCAGTGTTGTTGTTTTAATATTGCTCGGTATTAACTTTGCTGCGATTGGATTCAATGTGATGCATGATGCCGGTCATGATACTTTTTCTAACAGTAAAAAACTAAACAGCGCTTTGTCTTACAGCCTTAATCTTATGGGCGGCAATATATATTTTTGGAAACTAAAACATAATATAGCACATCATACTTATACCAATATTGAAGGTGAAGACCATGATATTGATATTAAATTTATGCGTGTGCACAAAGACCAAGAGTTAAAGAAGCACCACTCCTATCAAAAGTATTATTTTATGCTTTTATACAGTATATCTTATTTAGCGTGGATCTTTTACCAAGATTATGAAAAATATTTTCTTGAAGCTATGGGTAGCAGAAAAAAATCATTTGACTTCCCTTTACGCGAAAAAGTAATATTTTGGGTAAGTAAAGTTGTTCATCTTAGCATTTTTATTGTTATCCCTGTTTTAGTTGTTGGTTGGGTGCCTACTTTAGTGGGATTATTAATATCGGGCATTGCATGTGGTATATGTTTGGCAACAGTTTTCCAACTGGCTCACGTCGTAACAGAAACAGAATTTGTTGCTTTAGAACAGACAACAGATCCAACTAAAATGGAAAATGAATGGATGATCCATCAATTGAGCTCAACAGCAAATTTTGCTACAAAAAATAAGTTTTTGACTTGGATATTAGGTGGTCTAAATTATCAAGTGGAACATCATTTATTCCCAAAGATAAGTCACATACATTATCCAGCCATTAATAAATTGGTGAGAGAAACTTGTCAAGAGTTTAATGTTAAATACTTGGAATATAAAACATTAAATTCGGCTTTTAAATCACATGTTAATGTGATACAGTCCATGTCGAGATAAATAAATTTAAAGATATTCAAAAAGGCTAATCTTAATCGGTTAGCCTTTTTTTTATCTAAACCTGGTCTTAATGAGTATTTTATACTGAAAAAACATGATCGATCATAAGGTGGAAAATAGTCGTGATCGACAGCAGAATAAAGCTTATAACCATGTCTATTTTCACCTTAAATTAGATATCCTAACCCTATCTCATTGTTTCTCCATTCTAATAAATCAATTGGCAAAAATAATATAACATCCCAGAAAGAACATCATATATCTTTCTTTAAGATCCAGATTAATCGGTATTAAAAAAGCCGTTGCAAGTATAGTATTGCAACGGCTTTAAGAAATATAATTATGTATTTGTATTCGAGCTTAGAAAGTGAATTTAACAGACGCATTCCATGTACGTCCCCATCCCATCAACACGTAGTTTGAAGTATCAATGCCTTTCCAGTATGTGGCACCTGCTTTAGACTCAACATTTGAAGTAGCTTCAGAAATATACAACTTGTCCAAAACATTATTCATATTAACACGGAAACTGATCGCATTTTTCTCACTCACGGCAACTCTATAAGATATACCCGCATCTAACAGATCATAATTCGGTAATTTCATTGTAGGTGTATTACTCGGTAATGCACCGTATAATCTTTCATATCTTCTGTAATCAGCATCTACAGAAAGACCTTTTATGATGAATACTTTAGCACCAGCTCCGAATGATGTTTGTGCAGCATCACCCACTTTAACACCTGTTAAATCCCTTACTTTATTCTCTAATACAACGCGATCCTCGTTACGGACGATAGTATTGGATTCACCATCATATACCCACTTACCTACTGAACCGAAACCCTTTAATTGTAAGAAAGAAAAAGGACGTGTCAATAATTCCAATTCTACACCTTGGTGATCCTGTTTTACACCATAGTTTGTATTGTAAATAAGACTACCAACTTGAACTAAGTCAGCTCCATATTTATCCACTTCTTTTTGAGTAGCAGTAAAAGAACTACCAGTTGTACGGTCAGCCCAAGTTGTACGGTACGCATTTACGCTTAAATCAAAATATCTAGAATTATATTTATAACCTAATTCTAATCCTAAGATTTTTTCATTAACAGCATATGGATTAACATCATTTTTGTAGTTCATGAAGATATTGTTCTGGTAAGGTTGACGTGAATAATATCCCGCATTACCAAATAACGTATGACCACCTAATGTATAACTTAATCCTCCTTTAGCATTATATCCAAAATTGTTAACAGATTCTGATTTACCTTCACCGATTTTGTATAAAAATACATCATTACGGCTATTGTGCTGTTGCGATACCGATCCTTGCGCAAATGCTGTGAAACCATCCTTCGCATATTCGATCTGTCCAAACAAACCCGCGTAACGAATAATTTGTTCGTAATCCCAAGCTAAGCGATCTTTAGCATCAGTTGGTTTATCTGACAATGTTTTCCAAGGATTTGTAGAATACTGATTTGAAGTAACGGTCAATCCAGGTAAATTTACATTGTCTTTATGTGATATACTTGGAGCTCCTAATAGATCTGTAACTTGTCTATAGTGCTCTCCTTTGTAGTCTCGTAAATCAAATCCAATATTAAAGTTTAAATTATCGTTTAATTTACGGTTATAGTTAGAAACTACACCATACCATTGGTGATTATTAACATCAGCAGCTAAATAAGGAACTTTTTCTTTAGAAGCATCATTACGTAGTGACTGACCGCCACCACGAGCCATAGAAGCATATAAAACCGTTGATAACGATGATTTATCATCAATTGTCCAATCCCAGTTTAAATTAGCAACTGGTTTATGATAATAATTTTTACGTGGGTTAGTCTCTACCCCGTTAATTATTTTTATGTTATCATTATACTTTCTTCCTTCTTTCAAGAAGTTAGATAATTCGGAAGTATAACCTTGATTGTGCCATTGAGGAGCACCTGTCACCATTAGATTTAAGTTGTGCTTCTCGTTTACCTTATAGCCAACAGATAAAAAATAGTTTTGACCAGCACCTTCAGTACCTTTCATGTACCCATTACCTTGCCATCCTGTAACCATTGCTGAGACAGCGAATCCGCTTTTCATTAAACCTGTGTTATAAGCTATGGTTGATTTTACAAACATATCGTTACCGATCGTTGTCTTAATAAAACCACTTTGTTTCATATCTGTCGACTTAGTAACAAAGTTTGTTGTACCACCAACAGAAGAAATCGCTAATTTTGAGGATCCTAAGCCACGTTGAATTTGAACAAGAGAAGCAATATCTGTCAAACCGCTCCAGTTAGACCAAAATACACGACCATTGTCCATACCATTGATCGGTTGACCGTTTAATAAGAAGGCAGTATTAGATTGATCGAATCCTCGAGTGGTCATCGAAGACTCTCCAAAACCACGCGCTTGACTTGTCACATATACAGATGGAGTATTAGCCAAAGTCGCCGTGATATCTTGTGCACCTACTTTTTCTTCAATTTCTTGTTGAGAAATAGTGGAAACAGCAATTGGCGTTTTACGATCTTCAGCAATGTCAATCAAACCACGACCTACCACAACAACTTCACCCAAATTTGTTGAAGATGATTCTGCAAAAACAGGGTCTAAATGTAGTGCTTGACCGGCTTTCAAGAACACATTTTCGTAAACAAGGGGTTTTTGACCAATGTAGGTAACCTCAATTTTGTAAGGCCCTCCTTCTTGAAGATTTACGATGTTAAATTGTCCGTTAGAATCTGCCGATCCGCTGAAGGTGGCTCCGCTTGACTGGTGTGTAACTTTAATGGTTGCACCTGTCGTTGTTTGTCCAGTAGATTGTTTGACAACCCCTGTAACACTACTTGTTGTTGTTTGTGCATGGATTGTGCCATAACTTGCAACAGCAAGAGCAAAAAAAAGTAGAGACTTTTTCATGTAAGATGTGTTTGATATAGTTTTGATGGTGCAAAAGTAAAACTCCCATACCTATTTAACTAATTTTAACATCAATTGCATGTGTTAAAACATGCTTTTTGTTGCGTTAAATTTTAACAAAAACATATAAAAAACGCATATAAGCTAAAAAATAAACACTATAACATTGCACTTATTATGGATTTGAACATAAATTCCAATCATATATGAATCAATGGCAATTTTGCCCAGAATAAAATTTTGTCCTTTTTGAATAAATTTAAAATTATATGGAATCGGTCGAAAGCAGTTGAAGACAGAAGGAGATATTGAGGTATAATCGTTAAGAAATAAGTATTATATATGTTTATTCTTACAACTCTAAAAGTAAATCTAAAGAATCTTTGTCGAAATAACAATAGATAAAAATAAAAAAGGCTTAAAAATTAATTTAAGCCTTTTCATAAAAACTAATATATTACTTCTTTGGAATTTCCTTCAAGATCTGTTTTACAAATTCCCAGTACTTCTGAACAGAAGAAATAGATACTCTTTCTGCTGGAGAATGGGCTCCCAAGATGGTTGGCCCAAACGATATCATATCCATTTCAGGATAATTTTTACCTAATATTCCACACTCCAATCCAGCATGGCAAGCAACCACTTTTGGTTCCTCCTGATGCTGTTCTACATAAATACGCTTTAATATTTCTAAGATTTCAGAATTTGCATTTGGAGTCCAACCTGGATATGAGCCGGAAAATTCGACGTCAAATCCTGCTAAAGAGAAAGTTGCTTCCAAAGATTGTGCTAAATCTATTTTAGAACTCTCGACAGATGATCTTGTTAAGCATTTGATACTCATTTTACCGTCAGCAACACTAACCTTGGCAATATTATTAGAAGTTTCCACTAAATCGTCGAAATCAGCACTGATCCGATATACGCCATTTTGGGCTGCATAGATCGCATTGATCAGCTGTTCTTGATCATGAGCTGAAATAATTCGGGCGGGAACCTGCGTTAGCTTTTCAATGGTTATCGTCAAACCAGCGTCTACTGTTCTAAATTCAGCTTGAATATCAGCTACT
This sequence comes from Sphingobacterium sp. PCS056, assembly GCF_023273895.1. Classification (NCBI taxonomy): domain Bacteria; kingdom Pseudomonadati; phylum Bacteroidota; class Sphingobacteriia; order Sphingobacteriales; family Sphingobacteriaceae; genus Sphingobacterium; species Sphingobacterium sp. PCS056. The sequence goes on from NZ_CP096883.1 coordinate 4,329,780, forward strand.
AAAGGTGCTAGATCGGATGCAAAATTATCTTCATGTTCTGAAGACACAATCACTTTGGCAACCGATTCGCGAGGGATTGCGTTACGTAAGCTTCCGCCATTTAAAGTAGCAATCTGTAAACCAAATTCTTCATATGATTTGTACAGCAATCGGTTCATAATTTTATTTGCATTGCCTAATCCTTTGTGAATCTCAATACCAGAATGGCCACCATTAAGGCCTTTTACAGCAATTTCAAAAGCTATTGCCCCGGAAGGACTTGCTTCTTCAACGTAAGATTTAGATGCCGTTACATCAATTCCTCCGGCACAACCAATATCAATTTCATCATCTTCTTCCGTATCTAGATTTAATAAGATTTCGCCTGTTAAAACTCCTCCTTGCAGTCCCATTGCACCAGTCATACCTGTTTCTTCATCAATAGTAAATAAAGCTTCGATAGCAGGATGTACCAAATCTTTTGATGCCAATATAGTCATAATCGTGGCTACACCAATACCATTATCCGCACCTAAAGTGGTTCCATTAGCTTTGACCCAGTCTCCATCAACAAACATATCGATTCCTTGCGTATCAAAGTCAAAATTAGTATCATTGTTTTTCTGATGTACCATATCTAAATGAGATTGCAGAACAACTGTTTTACGATCTTCCATTCCTGGAGTCGCAGCTTTTCTCATCAAAACATTCCCAACATGATCTTCAGTAACTTCTAATCCCAATTTTTTACCAAAATCTATCATAAATGCGATAACACGTTCTTCTTTCTTAGAAGCACGAGGAACTGCATTTAATGCAGAAAAATTTGCCCACAACTCCTGAGGAGCTAGAGCTTCTAAATTATTATTTGTCATAATTTTTTCTATTTCAATAACAAAGTTAGTTTTTTTGAAGTAATTTCGACCCATGGATAATAAGAATGTAACGAATCAATTCTATCGTGAATCGGGAAAAGAACTTTTCGAAAAAAGACTCCATGCAAAAATGCAGATTAAAAAATTTAATGATACCGAGCCAAAATCGTTTAAGGAAAGACAACTCATCATTAAGAATCTATTAAAAGCAAAATCCAATCGTTTCTTTATCGAAGCCCCATTTTATTGTGACTATGGCTTCAATATTTCGATCGATGATAATTTCTTCGCTAATTACAACTGTACTTTACTTGACTCAGCTCCTATTACCATAGGTAAAAATGTATTATTTGGACCGCATGTATCGTTATTTACTTCTACACATGCGATTCATCCAGAGGACCGTGCAAAAGGTTGGCAATGCTCAAAATCTATCACGATTGCTGACAATGTCTGGTTAGGGGGGCATGTTATCGTTAATCCGGGCATAAACATTGGAGAAAACAGTATCATTGGTTCAGGATCAGTAGTGACCAAGGATATTCCTGCAAATGTTATTGCTGCTGGTAATCCATGTAAAATTATAAGGAATATTACCGAAGCTGATAGACTTGAAATTAAAGAATCTAACAATTTTTAATCAGATTTCGGTCAAATTAACTGTATTTCGATGATATTTTTCGGCATTAAATTTAAAACTATTTAAGTTTATTACTTGTTTATGAATTTAAGCCTGATATATGACATGCTCAAAATGACGAAAATTAGATTTCTTTTCTTATATGTAATAATGCTACTGCTGCAGTTTCTGCTTTCGACGCAAACTTTACATGCCCAAGAGTATATTCAGGAATATATCGATACGGTTAATAATTTCGAACCGTTACAGAATAAAATTCCTTTTGATACAACTAAAAACAGTAAAAGTATCCTAACTTCTTCTACAGTTACTAATGGAAATTACCAACTTCCTAATTATCAAGACACCATCAATCATAATCCACGTAAACATTTTGCTAGGGCAGCAACAGAATGGTTTATGTTTCAGGCTTTACCGGCTTCATTCAATTATTTCATCAGAAAAGATCCATACTCACATATCACGCTAAATAATTGGTTTAAACATCTTAAACCAAACGCATGGGCATGGGACGATAATGCTTTTGCGACAAACCAAATTGCTCATCCTTATCATGGTCAATTGTATTTTAATGCGTTCAGATCTAATAATTATAGCTTTCTGCAGTCTTCTGCTGCCACTTTGGCGGGAAGCTTTATATGGGAAACGGCAGGCGAGACACAGGCCCCTTCTATCAATGATTTAGTTAACACCACTTATGGTGGTATTATATTAGGTGAAATCACTCACCGTATTTCACAAAATGTGCTATCTAGACCGACAAGTTCTTTGGCAGAGCGACAAGGAAAAGAAGTATTAGCTTTTTTTATTAATCCTGTCAATGGCCTAAATCGCCTACTGGATGGACGTTGGGGAAGAGTCGTAAAAGGTGCTGTAATTGATTCTTCAACAGTTAGAGCTGAGGTCGATTTTGGTTTTCGACGCTTCGACACCAAAGATCTAGATATCATCACGAAAGGCAAAACAGATTACTTTGTCCGGTTAAGCTTGATTTATTCCAATGATGATATTGAAAACAAGAAACCATTTGATGATTTTTATGTCAATTTGGAAGTCGGCGGTGACGACAGTTCATTTGTCAACACCGTCAATGTATATGCCTCACTTTATGGAAAACGGGTACTAAAAAATCTACCGGGAAGACATCTGGGAGTTTTGTCTGCAAATTATGACTTTTACCATAACGAAGCTTTTTTTTATGGAGCACAGAGCATGAATTACAATGTCATATCAACCTTTAGTTTGGGTGGTAAAAATCGATTAACAACAACCCTAGGAGGCGGTCCTGTGATATTAGCTGCAGTACCAGATCCCTACCTCCTTTTTGGAGAAAGCCGAAATTACAATTATGGGCCAGGTGTTGACGTCCGCGGTTCTGGGGAAATTAGTGTACTGAACAGGTTTAAGTTCGGTGCACAATACCATGGGGGGTATTTTGTCACCTTGAGCGGCAATGAATCCCACTATTTTTTACACACAGCTTCCATCAGCGGAAGTCTACGTCTGTTGAAAAACTTTTCATTAAACATGAATTCTGGTTATTTTAGATTAGAAGGTAATTTTAAAGACTATCCTGATGTAAACAAAAGTTATCCATTTGCCCGTCTTTCTCTAGGATATAATGTTTTATTTTAGAATCAACTGTAATGAAAATATTGTGTATTATTTCTATTGGTTTCATCCTGATAAACTGTACTGCATCTTCCAATCAAAATAAATTGGAAGATAAGTCCGAACAATTGCATATGGTTGATGGCTATAATCAGCAATTGGTAGATGCCGAGGGAAAAATCATTAAAGATAGATTCAAACCTCCGGTTGGCTACGAAAGGATAAATTATAAGAAAAATGAATTTGGTTATTTCTTAGAACAGCTCCCAGTCAAACCTATTGATAAACTCGTGACCTATTATAATGGAAGGACTAAAGATAGAAGAGACATCTATGCAAGTGTGGTTGATCTGCCTATAGGAAAAAGAGATCTACATCAATGTGCAGATGCTGTTATGAGACTGCGAGCTGATTATTTATATCAAAATAAGAAATATAATGATATTCATTTCAATTTCGTGTCTGATGGCAAGCCTAGGTATTATAATAAATTTGCAGATGGGGACTATTCCTATTCAACATACTGGAAGTACTTAGAATATATTTTCGCATATGCTAACACTGCATCTCTTCATGATGAATTATCGACAGTTAAATCGATGGATGACGTGCGAATAGGAGATACTTTTGTTCAAAAAGGAAATCCTATCGGCCATGCTATCGTGGTTGTAGATATGGTAGTAAATCCCAAAACAGGTCAAAAATTAGTATTAATGGCACAAAGTTACATGCCTGCGCAAGAATTACAAATCATCAATAATCCCATTAACAAATCTATAAGTCCTTGGTATGCCCTATCTGATGAAGTTATACGAACACCAGAATGGAAATTCTATTCTGAAAATTTAAAAACGTGGAATTAGGTCTATACATTGTTTAACACATGACGACATCATACTCCCGTAGATAAACCTATTTTGATATCGATACTAGCTCATATCAAATAGTATCATGCTAGATCGGCGGTTAAACAAATTTGCATGCGGACATATGCAAGCGTTCCCTTAAGAAAAGGTTGCCCTTTCTCTTCCATACCAAATTTTTTATAAAATGAAACTGCTTCTACTCGCGCATCACAATAAAGTGTACGACCATTCCATAGCACACAAAAGTCAAAAACAGACTGTAGCAATGCAGTGCCTATACCATATCCTTGAAATTTAGGTATTACGGCAAATTTTCTAAATTGATAAGTCTCTTTATCAACCTCAAAAACAGAAATAACACCCACTATCTCCCCTTCTACGCTAGCGGCAAAGTGTGTTCCATCAAAGTCATCATCAATCATCACATCTTTTAGTGACCCCTTAGGATATAATACCTCTTGACGAATTTTCCATGTTCGCGAGGCAATCACTTGCTCTACATAAATTTGATTAATTTCCATTCATTAAATTATAGAATCATTGACCATAACATCATATTAAGCTTAAATCGCCTCAACAAGAATAAAATAAGCTCGTGAATTAAGCCAATATCACCATCATATTGTTTAAAATAATTTATCATATTTCTTTCACATTTCCAGTCCATTTTAAAGTTCCCCAGCTAGTTAGTTCTCCTTTTAATGCTTTCTTAAGTTAATGCTTTCTTAAGCGATCTAAAGAGTACAATATACATCAATTGTCTCCAAAAAAAACGTTGTGGAATAATATAAATAAGGGATATTCCATTCACCTCGCTTAACGAAAATAAACCGCTCAATAAAGAAAAAAGCATAAATAAATCTGCTAAGGGTGAAAATATAGGCAAAATGATTTGAAATATTAAAATATTACATTTTGCACTCGGAGAATTGATCTGTATTTTTAACAAAAGAGATGTTAAAAAATATGTGACTAGTCATTACTAAATTTCATTCAATATATATTAATTCTAATAATATTAGTACATTTACTAAAATTAATAGATTTATGTCAGATCGTATATTTCAAAAACTTAATATTTTAGCAGACGCAGCCAAATATGACGTAAGCTGCAGTTCGAGTGGAAGCAATAGGGCTAATAAAAATAAAGGTCTAGGCAATGCTAATCAAGGAGGGATCTGTCATTCTTATACCGAAGATGGTCGATGCGTCTCCTTATTAAAAATCTTATTGACTAACCATTGCATTTATGATTGCGCTTACTGTGTATCAAGAAAAAGCAATGATATAGAGCGTGCAGCCTTTACTGTACAAGAAGTAGTGGATCTGACCATCAATTTTTATCGTAGAAACTATATTGAAGGTTTATTTTTAAGTTCGGGCATTTTTAAAAACGCAGACTATACAATGGAAAGGTTGGTTTCTATAGCTAAAAAGTTGAGATTAGAACATAAATTCAATGGCTATATTCATCTAAAGACTATTCCAGGAGCTAGTGATGAACTTGTACATCAAGCAGGTTTATATGCTGATCGTCTCAGCATCAATTTAGAAATACCAACAAAAGAAGGGCTTAAACTCTTAGCTCCAGATAAAAATCGCGAAGATATGATTGTCCCTATGCGTTATCTTAAAAATGAAATTATAAGAACAAATGAAGAACGAAAGATCATCAAATCGACACCGACCTTCGCTCCTGCTGGACAAAGTACACAGATGATCATTGGCGCATCAGGCGAATCTGATAAACATATTATTCAGACTGCGCAGCATTTTTATAAAAACTTTAACCTAAAGCGTGTTTATTACTCGGGCTATGTTCCGATATCTTACGATAAGAGACTGCCTGAGATTGGTTCTGCAGTACCTATGGTGAGAGAAAACAGATTGTACCAATCCGATTGGCTTTTGCGTTTTTACGGTTTTAATGCCGACGAAATCGTTAATGATACTCACCCACTGCTTGATCTTGATATTGATCCTAAATTAAGTTGGGCACTACGCAATCAGCATGTATTTCCTATTGATATCAATAAAGCTGATTATAATGCCATCGTGCGTATCCCAGGTATTGGAGTTCAATCTGCCAAGAAAATCATCATGGCTCGACGATTTGGTCCCTTACGCATAGAAAATCTTCAAAAGTTAGGAGTTGCGATCGTTCGTGCGAAATATTTCATCACTTGTCTTGGATTTCAACAAATATATGCTGATAAAACAGGAGCAAATATTAAACAATACATATTAGCACAGTCTACTAGTAAATACATCAAAAATAATACGCAACAATTAAGCTTATTTTAAGATGCTCAAAACACTTATTTATGATGGTACATGGTCAGGACTGATTACTTGTGTATTTTGTTCTTTTGAATACAAATGGCAGGTTGAAAATATTCAGCAAAATAACCAGGACATACAGTCCGGATTATTCGTTACTGCAGAAACAGTAATAACAGATGATGTTAAGGTGAAACGCGTTCTTCTGGGATTAGAGAAAAAAATAGGAATGCAAGGAATTAAAGAGCTTTACTACGTATTTCTTTCCGAGGTGAAAAATATGGAACTCCTCATACTGAGGAGTATTGTTTATTACTTTAAATCGAATAATAAACCAAATCTTAATTACGCAAATGATCATATTTTAAAAATAAAAAAAATAGTAAAATCTGTCTCTAGGGAAAGACATCGCATTAAAGCATTTGTTCGATTCCAAAAAATGAAAGATGGCTTATATTATGCAAATCTAGAACCCGACTTTAACGTATTACCCTTAATTGTTAATTTTTTCAAAGATCGTTATGCCGATCAAAAATGGCTGATCTACGACTTAAAGAGGAATTACGGCATTTACTATGATCTAGCACAGGTCACAGAGGTTAAATTTACTAACAGATTAAATAAAAATCATGTTGTAATTCAATTAGATGATGAAGAATTACACTATAGTAATCTATGGAAAAATTACTTTGATGCTGTTAATATAAAAGAACGAAAAAATACAAAATTACATGTTCAAAGTTTGCCAAAACGCTATTGGAAATATTTAAATGAAAAAAAATTATTGTAAAAAATCTTATTTTTGAAAAACCAAAAATAGAAATTAGCTGTTTATTTAAATAAAAAGAGATGACTATAAAAAATATTGAAGACGAAAAGAAAGGTCAAATAATCGCAGAAATAGATGGTAAAGAAGCCGGTATTATGGAATATACCTGGGCAGGAGAAGATAAATTCATAATTGACCATACAGAAGTATATCCAGAATTTAACGGCAACGGTGTGGGAAAAAAAATGGTTTTGGAAGCTGTAGATTATGCACGTAAAAAAAATGTTAAAATCATGCCGCTTTGTCCCTTTGCAAAATCTGTATTTGACAGAACAGAAGCATTTCAAGATGTATTGTTTTAAAAACTACATGGATGGTATAAAGTAAAAGCTTATTGTAAATGGGTCAATTTATGGACGAAAAAGAACGTCCGGTAATAAAAACTTACCCTGAATCACTTCGATAGAGCAACGCTCATCTATTAAATGTATAAGGCTAGGGAAACATAATGAAACAACAATACATCAATCTAAAAAGACGCTTTCGATAATTCAAAAGCGTCTTTTTTACACTTTCTCTTGCCCCGGTTAGACGACTATATTGATAATCTTACCTTTGACAAAAATTAACTTCTTTAATGATTTCCCGTCCATAAAACGTTGAACATCTTCATTCGATAAAACAATTTCTTCGACAGCTTTCGCATCCAGATCCAATGGCAATAAAAGATTCATTTTCATTTTTCCATTGATCGATACTGGATAAGCAAACTCAGATTCAACTAAATAATCAGCAATAAAAGTTGGGTATGTCGCATATGAGATGGATCCATTTTCTTTTCCCAATAATGACCACAACTCCTCTGAGATGTGTGGTGCATAAGGTTGAAGTACAATAACCAGTTGCTCTAAAATAGCACGCTTATTACATTTAAGATCTGTAAGCTCATTGACACAAATCATAAAAGCAGAAACAGAAGTATTGAATGAAAAACGTTCAATATCATCCTCAGCCTTTTTAATGATCTTATGCAAAGCCTTATATTCAGCTTTTGTAGGTTGATCACTTGATATATTAAAGTTACCTTCAGCGTCATGGAATAAGCGCCATACTTTTTTCAAAAACTTATATACCCCCTCAATACCATTCGTATTCCAAGGTTTCGCCTGCTCCAATGGACCTAAGAACATCTCATACAAACGAAGCGTATCTGCACCATATGTATCAATGATATCGTCAGGATTTACGACATTGAATTTCGATTTAGACATTTTCTCCACTTCCGTTCCGCAGACATATTTACCATCTTCTAATATAAATTCTGCGGTAGCATAATCCGGTCTTGAGGCTTTGAATTTCTCCAGATTCAAGACGTCGTTTACGACAATATTAACATCTACGTGTAGTGGAATGGTATTATATTGATCTTTCAATCCGTAAGAAACATAGGTATCTGTCGCTTTCCCCTCATCACTCAATAAACGGTAAACAAAGTTAGAACGTCCCTGAATCATTCCTTGATTTATTAATTTTTTAAAAGGCTCTTCCTCATTGTGGAAACCTAAATCTTTGAGGAATTTATTCCAGAAGCGTGAGTATAGCAAGTGACCTGTAGCGTGCTCAGAACCACCTATATATAGATCGACAGATTTCCAGTAATCGACAGCTTCTTTAGAAGCAAAAGCCTCCTCATTTTGAGGATCCATATAACGGAACCAGTACCAAGAAGAACCAGCCCAACCTGGCATTGTACTCAGTTCATACTCGTATTGATCTTCATACTTCCAATTTTCTGCACGTCCTAACGGAGGCTCGCCAGTTTCTGTTGGCAAATATTTATCTACCTCAGGCAATAGCAAAGGAAGCTCCTCTTCTTTAATCAAGTATGGCAATCCATTTTTAAAGTAAACCGGAACCGGCTCTCCCCAGTATCGCTGACGACCAAAGATCGCATCGCGCATACGGTAGTTAATTTTAGCCTTTCCTAATTTTAGCTCTTCCAATTTTGCGATTACAGCAGTAACACCATCTTGGTAGTTCATGCCGTTCATAAAATCAGAGTTGATATATTTACCATCTTTATTTGGATCCGCTTCTTCCTCGATCTGCTGTGAATCAGAAATTTGTATGATAGGCAGATTAAAATGCTTAGCAAATAGATAATCTCGCTGATCTCCAGATGGTACTGCCATCACAGCTCCAGTACCATAGCTTGCCAATACATAATCAGCAATCCAAATCGCAACATCTTCTCCCGTGATCGGATGTTTTGCATATGAGCCTGTAAAAGCGCCCGATACCGTTTTAGTATCAGACATACGATCCAATTCAGATTTTTTACTTGTTCTATCAATATATGCGCTGATGTCGGCCTGTTGTTCAGCAGTCGTCAATTTTGAAACCAATTCATGTTCGGGAGCTAACACAACAAATGAAACACCAAAGATCGTATCTACACGTGTCGTGAATACTTCAATATTTGTATCTAATTGTGGAACTGGAAACTTCACTAAGGCACCGACAGACTTGCCAATCCAGTTACGTTGCATCTCGACTAAGGGTTCAGGCCAGTCAACTAGATCCAATCCCTGCAACATACGATCGGCATATGCTGTGATACGCATAGACCACTGCATCATCTTCTTTTGTTCTACTGGAAATCCGCCTCTTTCAGAAAAACCATTGATCACTTCATCATTAGCAAGTACAGTTCCTAATGCAGCACACCAGTTAACAGTACTTTCACGCAAATAAGCAATCCGGTATTTCAACAACTCACGCTGTTGCTTCTCTTCATCAAATGCAAGCCATTCTCCTGCTGTAAACGATAACACATCATCATCAGAAACAGCATTAATTCCTTGTGAACCAGACACCTCAAAACGACTAACTAAAGTATCTATTAACTCAGCCTTATTCGATTCATTATTATACCACGAATTGAACAATTGCATAAAAATCCATTGCGACCACTTGTAGTATGAAGGATCAGAAGTACGTACTTCTCTACTCCAATCAAAAGAAAACCCGATGTTATCCAACTGTTCACGGTAGCGACTTATATTCGCTTCAGTTGTGATCGCTGGATGCTGTCCCGTTTGAATTGCATATTGCTCCGCTGGTAGACCGAATGAATCATATCCCATGGGATGCAAAACATTAAAACCTTTTAAACGTTTATATCTTGAAAAAATATCCGAAGCGATATAACCAAGTGGATGACCGACATGCAAACCAGCTCCAGAAGGATAAGGAAACATGTCTAAAACATAATATTTCGGTTTGTCATGTGTATCCGAAGATTTGAATGTTTCATGATCGGCCCAAAATTTTTGCCACTTTTTTTCTAACGATTTGTGATTGTACTCCATTTTTGTATTGAGGAATTTTGTAAGACTTGCGAAAATACAATTTTAATGGGGAATTATAAGAAAAGTTTTGTAGTTTGAACAATAAATGATAGTATTGAAAAGTTAATTACAAAGGATATAGCGAATTTTTGCAGTTTCGAAATAAAGTTATTACAAGATTAATTCGAATTAATCCCCTCAAATCATTACTTTCGCAAATAAATTTTTATTGCTTATTATGTCAGAATACGAATCAAGCACGCAAAAAAGAAAAACAAAATCAGTTTACGTCTCTACTGTTATCAGTATAGCACTGGTCCTTTTAGTGACTGGATTATTAGGTTTATTACTTGTGCACGCAAAGAATTTATCCAAATACGTTAAAGAAAACATTGTTTTAAATGTTATCGTTAACGATGGCACTAACGAAGGCGATGTTCTTTCATTGCAAAAAGATCTAGAAAAGGATAATTATGTTTTACGCTCAGAATATATCAGCAAGGAACTTGCCGCAAAATCGTTGAAAGAAGATTTGGGTGAAGATTTTGTTCAATACTTAGGCCACAATCCTTTACTTCCTTCTATCGATGTTTATATGAAGGAAGATTATGCAAACTCCGACAGTATCAAAACTTTTATCGATAAAATATCGCGAAATAGCAGAATAAAAGAAGTTGTTTATCAAGAATCACTTATTGATATGGTCAATAAAAATGTGCGCATCATCAGTATTGTTGTACTAGCATTTGCTGCAATTTTATTGGTAATTGCAGTAGCACTGATCAACAACACGATACGTTTAGCGATTTATTCACAAAGATTCCTGATTAAAAGTATGCAACTAATTGGGGCTACAAAAAACTTTATACGTAAGCCATTTATTACCTATGGTATCATACATGGTTTGTTAGGTTCATTGATAGCAATCTTATTATTAATATTTACATTAAAATTTGCACAGCAGCAAATTCCTGAATTGGTATTTTTAAGAAATTGGTATGAGTTTGCGGCTATTTTTATTGTAGTTATCGCAATTGGAATTCTAATTTCTGGCCTTAGTACATACTTTGCCGTTACCAAATATTTAAAAGCAAAATCTAACGATTTATACAGTTAAAAATGGCTCAAATCAAAAAATCTGAATCGACAAACAAAAGTTCTTTTGTTTTCGGAAAATTGAATTATCAATTATTTATTGTCAGTATTATTATTGTAATCATTGGTTTTTTCCTAATGAGTGGTAATACAGATATCTATAGCTTCACTAAAATCACGTTAGCTCCCATTGTCATAGTACTTGGTTTTGCTTTAGGCTTTGTAGCCATTCTTTACAAACCAAAATCTAAATAAAACAATACTAGACTATGTCCTTATTTGAAGCTATCCTTCTCGCGATTGTTGAAGGATTAACTGAATATCTTCCCATTTCATCAACAGCTCATATGGGTTTTACTGCAGCTTTAATGGGCATGCAGGAAAGTGAATACCTCAAAATGTTTCAAGTGTCCATCCAATTTGGCGCTATCCTTTCCATTGTAGTTCTCTATTGGAAGAAATTTTTTGATATTAAAAATATCCAACTTTATTATAAATTAGCTATTGCTGTTATTCCGGCATTGGTATTAGGAAAACTATTGGACGACAAAATCGAAGCTGTATTAGGTAATCAGATCGCGATCTCTACGGTATTGGTCCTTGGCGGTGTAGTTTTGCTATTTGTCGACAAATGGTTTAAGAATCCTACGATCTTGGATGAAAAAGAAATTCCAATAAAGAAGGCATTAATTATCGGTTTCTGGCAATGTCTAGCCATGATGCCTGGTACATCTCGGTCAGCTGCATCTATTATAGGTGGACTGACTCAAGGATTAGACCGAAGAGCTGCCGCGGAGTTTTCTTTCTTCTTAGCAGTTCCTACTATGCTTGCCGTAACCGTTTACTCCGTATTTGTTAAAACGTGGGGAGAAGGAACAGCACATGCACAGAAAGGCTATGAGATGATATTTGCCAGCAATGAAAATATCATTGTTTTTATAGTCGGTAACGTCGTTGCCTTCATCGTTGCTATGATAGCTGTTAAATCATTTATAACCGTATTAACAAAATATGGATTTAAATTTTGGGGTTGGTACCGTATTATTATCGGTATCGCTTTATTAGTATTTTTCTGGAATAACTAAACCATTTGACGCTACACTTACTATTTAAATATTAGTGCGAGAAATAATATTAGTACCTTTGCAAAAAAAATACAAAATCAACTTGACTTTGTTATGTTAAATGCTTGTTTTAACGAGATTCAGCAAATGGAAACAAAATCAATGATCTAGTGCAATTGAATCAATGAATGGAAAATAACGAAAAAGATCAAATAGAAAAAGTGTTTTCATTTGCCGAAGGACAAATGTTATTGATAGATAAGCCACTGACCTGGACAAGCTTTGATGTAGTTGGGAAAATTCGTAACTCCATTAAGCCATTAAAAATAAAAGTAGGTCATGCAGGTACATTAGATCCATTAGCAACGGGTTTGTTAATTGTCTGTACTGGTAAATTCACAAAAAAAATAGATAGCTACCAAGCAGAGGATAAAGAGTACATGGGAACCATCACGTTAGGTGGGACAACCCCTTCTTACGATCTTGAAACAGAAGTCGATGAAACTTTTCCTACAAATCATATTTCGGAACAAATGATATATGATGCTGCGAAAACTTTTGAAGGTGATATCGACCAATACCCTCCTGCGCATTCGGCTATTAAAATCAACGGAGAGCGTATATATGAAAAAGCTCGTCGAGGTGAAACAGTGGAATTAAAAACCCGCAAAGTAACGATTAATAGCTTTATCATTGAAAAAATAGAAATGCCTGTTATCCATTTCAGGGTTTCGTGCAGTAAAGGAACCTATATTCGTTCACTAGCATTTGATTTTGGAAAAGTACTCAACAGTGGTGCTCATTTAAGTTCACTCAGAAGGACTAAAAGTGGCGATTACCAGGTTGAAAATGCTTGGAACTTAGAAGAATTAATTCAAAAAATAAAAGTTCATAAAGAAATTAATATCGAAGAACATCAATCTTAGGAATTGATTTCTATCTATTAATTTATCGAAAATATTTCATTAAATGAAAATTTATAGAAGTTTAGATGATTTTAAAGCATTGGAAAATGCAGTTGTTACCATTGGTACATTTGACGGCGTCCATATCGGTCATCAAAAAATATTAACTCATTTAAAAGAATGTGCTAAAAAAATTAATGGTGAAACGGTTTTATTAACCTTTTACCCTCACCCAAGATTAATTATCAATCCTGACGATGATAGCTTAAGGCTTATTAATGATATTGAAGAGAAAGTCAGTAGACTTTCTGAATTAGATATTGATCATTTAATCATTACCCCTTTCTCTCGTGATTTTTCAAACCAAACTCCTGAAGAATATATTAGCAATGTATTAGTCGGAAAATTAGGTACAAAAAAGATTGTAATTGGATATGATCATCACTTTGGAAAAGATAGAAAAGGTAGTTTAAAAGATTTGCAGCAGTATGCTGATATTTTTGATTATTCCGTAGAGCAGATCCCGGAGCAGGATATCAATGATGTAGCCGTATCCTCAACCAGAATACGCCTCGCCTTGATTACGGGTGATATCAACACCGCAAACCTGTATTTGGGTTATCCCTTTGAATTAACAGGAACGGTAATACGTGGTGATCAAATTGGACGAACAATAGGTTTTCCTACAGCCAACCTGCAGGTACATGAACAGCATAAATTGATTCCGGCCTATGGTATCTATGCTGTAGAAGTTCATATTTTTGATCATCTTCAAAATATCACCACAGGTGAATACATCGAAACAGAACCATATAGCATTGCTAAAGGAATGGGATACATAGGCACACGTCCGACGGTAGATGGAATGAATAGGAGTATTGAAATTAGTCTTTTCGACTTCAATGAAGATATTTATGGTAAAACATTGCGTGTGAAATTTTTACACTTTATTCGTCATGATGAAAGATTTGATTCGCTACAAGAAATGAAAGATCAAATTAAAGAGGATGAAAAACAAATAAGAGCGTTACTTTTTTAAATAAGATCAAGAATAAATAGAAATGGGTCAACGTTTTTTAGCGTTGACCCATTTCTATTTTAAAATTGATTCTACATTACCAAATCACGATTCTATTCTTTTTAGGGACAAATAATTTATCACCTTCTTTAGTACCGAATGCTTCATGGAAACCATCTAAATTGATGATGGGCGCAAAAGCACGGTATTGTGCAGGCGAATGGGGATCTGTCTTCACTTGGTTCACAACAAACTCATCTGTGGTTTTCGTTCTCCAGATTGTCGCCCATGATAAAAAGAAACGTTGCTCTTGTGTATATCCATCGATCAAGCCTGGATTACCTTTATCTTTCAAATACATCTTCAATGCATCAAAAGCTACAGATGATCCACCTAAGTCTCCAATGTTTTCTCCTAAAGTAAAACGGCCATTTACTTTAACACCTGGTACGGGTTCGTACGCCTCAAATTGCTTTACCAACGCATCAGCCGAAGCTTCAAACTTAGCTTTATCTTCTTCAGTCCACCAGTTGTTCAAATTACCATTTCCATCATATTTAGCTCCTTGATCATCAAAACCATGAGATAACTCATGACCAATCACAGCACCGATACCACCAAAATTAACAGCTGCATCAGCTTTATAATCGTAGAATGGCGGTTGTAAAATAGCTGCTGGGAATACGATTTCGTTAAATAAAGGACTGTAATAAGCATTTACCGTTTGTGGAGTCATACCCCACTCTGTCTTATCAACAGGTTTACCTTGTTTATCTAAATTGTCTTTAAAAGCCCATTTGCGTTCATTTAAAATGTTGTCAAATAAAGAAGTACCAACTGCTAAAGTAGAGTAATCCTTCCATTTATCCGTATAGCCAATCTTCACTTTGAATTTAGCCAATTTTTCTAAAGCTTTCACTTTCGTATCTGCAGACATCCATGCTAGATCTTTGATGTGTTGCTGAAAAGATTTGATCAAATAATCGACCAATTCTTCTGCCTGTGCTTTTGCTTGTGGCGGGAAATTTTCTTTTACATACAACTTACCCAAAAGCTCTCCCACAAGGCTATTGACAAATTCAAGACCCCTTTTTTCCAGATCGCGCTGCTCTTTTTGACCTTTTAGCTTTTTACCCCAGAAATCAAAATTGAGTTGATCCAAATCCGCAGTTAGGTATCCTGCAGCATCATTCATGACATTAAATTTGAGCATCTCTTTGATCATATCCAAATTCTCAGGTTTCAGTACCTTATCTAGATTTTGGTAATAGCCCAATTCTGAAATAATAACCGTATCCGCCTTAAATCCTGTATCTTTCAAATATTTCGCTAGATCAATATTCTTAACCATCTTACCTAAATCAGCAACTGCAACTGGATTATAACGCTTTTCAGCATCACGCGACTGCTCTACTGTTTTTAGATTTTTAGCCAATTCTTTTTCAAATGCAACAATTTTTGGACCTTTTAAGTCACGAGTACGTTGACCGACTTTGCTATAAAGCGCCGAAATAAAATTAGAATAATCACCTAAAGTCTCGGTATTTTTAGCGTCTACCACTTGGTAATAAGAACGGCCAAGACCTAAACTGGCAGCACCTAAATAAACCGTATTGACATTACTGTTTTTCAAATGCGCATATACATAACCACCAAAGAAAGGATTGCCACCGATAGGTGTTACTTCGACTAAGTAATTATATAGTCCTTTAAAATCCTTTATAGCATCGATCTTATCTAAAAAAGGCTTTATTGGAGTTACCCCCAATTGATTACGCTTGTCAAAATCAATGTAAGAACGGTACAAATCACCAATCTTTTGACCATCAGAGCCTTGTTCAAATGTAGTACTTAAGGATTCTTTTAAAATCTTTAAAGTGGCGATATCCGTATTTTCACGAAGTTCATCAAAAGATCCCCATCTTGCTTTATCTGAAGGTATTTCCACTGTTTTCATCCATTGACCGTTTACAAAATTGTAAAAATCATCCTGTGGACGGACACTCTTATCCATAAATGCTGGATTGATTGCTGGATTTTGCTGTGCAAAGAGAACCCCTCCACACATCATCAAAGCAGCAAGTACTGTGTGTTTTTTCATATCACCGTTATTTTGTTTTAATTTAATGACAAACTTAATAAAAGTAAGTATTATGTTTACAAGGAGAAACATTTAATTTCCATATGATCACTGAAATAGCTGGAAAACACTATAAAATCATTACCACAAATGCGAAGGATATTCGTTTAGAAACGAAGTTGGGTGTTCATACCATCTTTGTTCCTGCGAATATTGATGTCAATACATTAGAACAGTTTATAAAAAACAAAAAAACGATTACAGCTATTAACGAAGAAATTAGTTATATAGATGAGCCTATTCAACTATTTCAGCAAAACTATTTGCTTAAAATTATCGAGAGGAGCGCTATGCCTAATATCGTTCTAAAAAATACAACGATTTCCATTTATTGTAAACGTAAGAAGGAGTATCAAAAACAGTTAAAAAAATGGAGGAAACAATTTATATTACAGCAACTGGCAGATCTCATTGGTTATTGGGAAGAAGAACTGCAGATATTGATCAATGAGATCAAACTTAGATCCATGCAAAAGCGTTTATACACTATTCAAGACCAAAATAGTATCACTTATAGCAACGTTATTATTTGTTTGTCTATTTCTGAGCTGAAATACCTCATTTTTAATGCAATTGCTGAACTTTTGAATTTGAGCCCCAAAATACGAACACACTATTTTCCTGAAGAACAATTGATTCAGGATCAAATTGCTTATACATTAAAGACATGTCAACAATCAAATTAAATATAAAGGTGTCTGAAAAAGAATGGGTAGAAATCAATCATAATTTCACATTATTAGTCAATAAAATCACAGTTGACGACCGAAGAAAATTACAGGAAGTTGTATTTGACAATTTATCAGATAAAGATGGTGCTCCGCAAATTGATGATCTGATTATCGAAAAATTCACTATTGATGAAAAAAAGACACGTGGTAAGTTCCGAATTAATTTCAGTATAAATCGTCAATTCTGTTGCAGCGATACCAGCTCTTGTCAGTCGGATTATATCGATTTCACTTTTACTTATCGGCCAAATTTTATAAATGCCATAGGAGATTTTGTAAACTGGAATATTGAAAATTAGTATAAAATGGAAATACCAAATCGGTACAAAGTCAATACTTCCTCTTTTCAACATTATTGGACAAAGGGAGCTGGAGTAAAACTATTAAAAAAGTTAGACCATAAACCCAGCATAGATGATGCGAAAAACCTTATTCCTTATCTGTACGCATACGATGAGTCTGCAGACAAATTGGTGAACCAACTGCATCTACAAGTGGGATTTGTAAAAGGTCAACAACTTATAAAAGATTATTTAACAGATCCTAAAAGTGTTCTGATGCCCTTTAAAGATGCACTAGATACCTTTTTTAAACAAATAGACACTTCACCATCATGGCTCAATTGGAACATGGTAGAAAAAGGTATAGAAGTTTGCCAACGGTCAGGTTTAAGTGGATTAATTGTACTTCGCGATTATTGCCTTATGGGTGGCTATGAATCTGCGGCCATCAATAAACCATTAATTTATACAGGCGCTTTAAAAAAAGGAGCAGTCAAAAGACTTGCTGATACAGTTGAATTCTGGGTTGATATCATGCAAAACCAATCCTTAAAAAAGGATCAGATCGGTTTTCGGAAAATCATTGAAACCAGAATGATCCATTCCTATTCTCGGATTAATATTTTGAGTAAAACGAATTGGAAGCAAGATGACTGGGGCATTCCACTCAACCAGTGGGACATGTTGGCAACAAACCTAGGCTTTTCTTTAGTTTTTATGGTAGGTCTACAACGTATGCATTTTCAAATCCTTCCTGACGACATCACTGCTGTACTTCACCTTTGGAAATATATTGGTTACTTATTAGGAATTCCTCTTGAATTATTGCCTGACACAGAGCAGGAAGCAATCCATGCACTTTATTATTGGACTATGACACAAAAAGAAGGCGATGCAGATTCTAAACTGCTAGCAAATGCACTACAGCAGGAACCAATAGCAGCATATTACCCCACATCAGCATTAGGACGTAAAATGATGCGTGAAATTCACCTTTATTACAACTACTACCTTTTAGGTAATTATTCATGTCAACTTTTAGGTTTAAACAAATCGCGATTTGGCGCTATTGCCTATCTTAACATCTTAAAAAATAAAATCCGAAATAGCAAGCTTATGACGGACAATCATCTACATATGATGATTACAAAAGGGAGATCCGAACAATTAGAAGTAAAAAGAATTTATCTGACTTATAATAAAAGAGAAAACAATAAAAAGAGTTAGTTTGTCTACCTCAATGCAATTCCATTTGCTTTTAACATGGTTTTAAATTTAGGATTGCGAATATACTGGTTAAAAGCGTGGCTTTCCATTCCTGAAAAATCAGTTTTATCAATGCAAGTATAATGTTTGATCAATTCGTTGTAGACATCATCTTTGTACCCTAAATCCGTTGGTGTTAATTTATCCGCAAGAAATCCAACAAATTTCTTGAGCATCTTGTCGGTATTATTCGTGGTAATATGAATTTTTTTAATTTGAGGACTAAATGAACAGAAAGAATCATTACCCATTTCATTTGATTTAAAATCTATCAATCCAATTGCTGGTGCTAACATAATACATGTAATACGATTTTGGTTTTCTGATAAGCTACTTGCTTTTTCTACATCAACATTATGAACTTCCTTAATTTCTTTAATAAATTTCTCATTAAAAGATGGCTTACTCAACGCGCTGAGCACTACAGATGCTCCACGACTATGTGAAATAATATAAATATCTTTATTAGATATCGCATTTAACACCCTTCGTAAACCAAACTCACCTGCCATTTGGCTGAAAGATGTGGCCGTAAACCAAACTTTGACTCCTGCAAAAGGATTTGTAATGGACAATCCATCCCAGTAAAAACGTATGATCTCGTCTTCCTGAGCATTAATCTTAATCAGCTTTTGGATGTAACCATAACTCTCATTTACTTCTTGATTGGTAGCATTAAATCCATGAACAAAAATAAAAATACGTTTCTTTGATTTCACATGCTCCTTGAGTTCTTTTAGTTTTTTAACTTCAAATCCATTCAGTTCATCTACAATTCCTCTGTCTGTCGCTATTTTCATCAATGAATAGGCTTCTCTTTTTCCATTCTGCGGAGGATTTCCATAAGATTTTCGCCAATTATCAGGATAAAAATTTCCATTCTGGTCTACAAATGAATTTGAGATATTGGGTTTTACGAATGAATTAGGTTTCTGCGAAATAGGCACATTGTGGATAATACCACAAGAAGAACAAAATATGAGTATGATTAAATAGCGCAAGTTTGAATTCATATATCTTTGAAATATAGTTAAACTAAAAATAGTGGAAATTATTGATAGAACGTCACCATCACCTAATTGTTTTATCTTGCTAATGATAAAAGTATTGTAAATAATATCAATTACAATACTTTAATTATATTTCGCTGCAAAATCGTGGCTATATACTAAATCTCGGCACTATGTTTGGTAAAGAAATAATTCAGAAAAAACTATCCTTTAAGAAGTTAAGATTTTCTGATATGTCATCGTTTTAATCAGCCATGTTTTATGAAGTATTTCTCTGTCGAAAAAAAATTACAATTTACTATTTTTATATGTCTCCTATTTATTTCTTGTCAAAATGGGCAACCTAAAAATAGTCCCCAAAAAGATACTACTGCAGATTCATTGGCAGCGTCGAAAAAGAAAGCAGAGCAAATAGCGAAAGCTGAACCAAAGACCGCAGAAGACATCAAGATCACCAAAGAGTTACAATATACAAAGTATACATTGGAAGATACTTATCCATATAAAGATACTGTACGGCAATTTCAATGGGATAAAATAAAAGAAAAATTAGCCTTTATTGAAAATTTTCAAGATGGAGAGTCGATCTATGGAGTTTTGCAAAATTATCAAAACTCGAATGGTGAGGCACCAACAATTCCTAATTTTAAAAGAGATTCTTACAAGCGCGTTGCCGATTCTTTAGGAACGGAGCGCTATCAAGCAAGTCCATTATATCGTATAGGGGAAACAAAATTACCTGCTATATATGGTAAAGATGGATGGCTAGTCAAGCTACAAAGTAGTGACACCCTAAAACGTATAAAAGTTGAGGGTGTATCTTTTAATGGAACTTGGGAAGTGCCAAAAAGATATGTTAAAATAATTGGAGATTCGGTCAAATTTGACCAAGTAGCGGTTGTAGATGTTACAAACCAAAATATTTGTACACTGGATAAAACAGAAAAAGGATGGGTAGTACGCAGCATGAATCCTGCTACAACAGGCCGTCACAAGCCTCCTCATGCACAAGAAACACCTACAGGTATATTTGTGCTTCAACAGCATAAATCTAAAATGTTTTATTTTAAAGATGGTACAAAGAGTATAGAGGGATATGCGCCATATGCAAGCCGTTTTACGGCCGGAGCTTATATACACGGGGTTCCTGTTAATAATCCTAATGGAAAAATAACAGAATATAGCTCTACTTTAGGTACCATTCCTCGTTCACATATGTGTGTCAGAAATGCGTCATCGCATGCACAATTTGTTTATAAAAGGTCAAAAGACTTTCAAACATTGGTGATAGTTATTGATTAACAATAATTAATAAACTGATTAACAATTTTTTACACTTTTTAACTATCTTTAGTTCTTAGATTTGTATTTGAAAAACAATTAAGGATAAGATATGGAGAAATTAGTGTTCATTTTATTTATGGGTTTATATGCGGCAGTATTCTCAGAATCAAAAAATACAGTAGCGCCAGAAATTCATAAAAAACAAATTGAAATTAAAAAAGAACTATCGAAGGTAGATTCACTCTACCAAAGCATGAATCTGAAGGATGTGGTGAACTATAAAGCATTCGCAGAAGCAATGGAAGGTTATCAATTACTACCGGCTAAAAACAAAGATATATTATCAATAATTGATTTTACATTGGCATCAACAGAAAAAAGACTTGTTGTATTAGATATTAAGAACGAAAAAGTCCTTTTTCATTCCCTTGTTTCGCACGGTAAAAATAGCGGAAGCAATTACGCTACTTCTTTCTCAAATACTCCCGAATCTTACCAAAGCTCACTTGGTTTTTATGTAACGGAGAATACTTATCAAGGTGAAAATGGATATTCTCTAGTGCTAAATGGATTGGAAGAGGGGTTCAATGACAAGGCTAAATCAAGAGCTGTAGTGGTGCATGGAGCAGATTATGTAAACACAGGTATCGTAAGTGCGTTGGGTCGATTAGGACGCAGCTATGGCTGTCCTGCCTTACCCAGAGAATTAAGCAAACCTATTATCAACACCATCAAGGATGGTACGCTGTTATTTATATACGCGGACAATGAAGAGTACTTTGCAAAATCAAAAGTCTTAAATCATCGCAATGCGCTCATGGCACATTACGAAAAAGATATGGCTGATCGTCAATTTGGAACGTTAAATTAATAAAAAAGCTCTCAAGTAAATCTTGAGAGCTTTTTTATTAATTACCGTAAGGTAAAGTTGCATGTAGAGACTGACTCCATCTTCAAATGCGTTAATTCTTAATATATGATTGATGATACATCTCTTCTATAATTTTTCCTGATCCCAAAAATCTGCGTTTTTAATGCCCAATTCCCTTGCACTAAATTTTGGATTCAACTCCCCTCTATTTCGTTTCATTTTATAGTCTTTCCAAACCTTTAATGCTGTTTTGCTCATCAATAATATAGCAATCAAATTGACATAAGCCATTAGACCGACCCCAATATCTCCAATTGCCCAAGCAATCTCAGCCGTTTTTACAGATCCATAATATACCGCACCTAAAAATACCACTCGTAAAACCCAAGTAATTGTAGGATTTACCTTATTTGAAAAGATATAGGACAAATTAGTTTCTGCATAATAGTAATAGGCCATTACTGTAGTAAATGCAAAGAAGAATAGTGCTATTGCGACAAAGCCATTACCTATCAAAGGAAAATGGTGCGATACTGCTGCTTGTGTAAAAGCTGTATAATTTACTCCAGGTATATGTTCTGAAATAAACCCCATCAGTTGGCCAGCACCATCAAATTGCCCCACATTATACTGATTGGTAAATAAAATCATGAGCCCTGTGGCTGTACAAACAAATAGAGTATCGACATATACTGAGAATGCTTGCACCAATCCCTGTTGTGCTGGATGACTCACTTCTGCTGCTGCGGCAGCATGTGGGGCAGTGCCCTGTCCAGCTTCATTGGAATAAATACCTCTCTTAACTCCCCAAGCTATGGCCATACCGACCACTCCTCCAAATGTAGCATTCACACTAAAAGCAGAGCTGAAGATTAAACCAAAAACATCGAATATCTGGGTATAATTTAAAGCAATGATCACTAAAGCCATTAATATATAAGCTCCTGCCATAAACGGCACAACAAGCTCAGCAACACGTCCGATACGCTGTACACCACCAAAAATGATAACAGCAAGTAAAATTACTACTCCTATGCCTGTGTATGCTACAGGTATCTCAAATGCGTTGTGCATGGAAGATGCAATGGCATTACTCTGCACACCTGGTAATAAAAAACCAGTACTTGCAATTGTTATAATAGCAAATAAAACAGCATACCATTTTACACCGAGACATTTTTCGATATAATAAGCCGGACCTCCTTTAAATTCACCACCGACCTGCTGTTTATATACCTGCGCTAAGGTAGACTCAACAAACGCTGACGCAGCACCTAAAAATGCAATGGCCCACATCCAAAAGATAGCACCTGGACCGCCCATATATATAGCTGTGGCAACTCCGATAATATTTCCGGTACCCACACGACCTGAAATAGCCAGTGCAAAAGCCTGGAAGGAAGAAATACCTTCGTCGGTTTGTTTCTTTTGAAACAACAAACGCAACATATCTTTGATATAGGTCAGTTGAAGAAATCCGGTACGTATGGAGAAAAACAAACCCGTCAATAAGCATAAATAAATAAAAATATCACTCCATACAAGGTCAGAGGCTATTTTCACAACATTTTCAAAATAATTTTCCGTCATAATTTAAGGTTTTGCTAATTACTAGCGTTTAATTCATATTTCAAGTTCTGAAAATATAAATTTTTATTCAGGATGATGCAAAAAACATTTCAGAAAATAAAAAAAAGCCAGACTAATCAAAATTAATCTGGCTTTAAGTGATCTATGCAGTGTAACGCTACACCATATCAATTATAGAACAATATCGAGCAAATAGAAAATAGCAAATATCACCGATGCGATACCATTTGTTGTCATAAAAGCACGATCAACACGACTCAAATCAGTAGGACTCACAATTCGATGTTGATAGATCAGTAAAGATCCGTAAAAGACAACACCTATATAATAAAAACAGCCTACTTCCATATACAATATCGGTAGTAGGACGAATATAAATGAACATATGTGTAAAATTTCAGAGAACCTTAAAGCTCCTTTTGTACCTAGCAATACAGGAATAGAGTTCAACTTATTTAGACGGTCAAATTCCTCATCTTGTAATGCGTAAATAATATCAAATCCACTTACCCAACACAACACTGCCAGTCCATAAAGTACGGGTACAATATGAAATTGTCCTGTAACTACTAAATAAGCACCGACAGGAGCTAAACCTAATCCTAACCCAAGCACCAAATGACATAATGAAGTAACACGTTTAGTATAAGAGTAAAACAGCACAACAAATAAAGCAATAGGTGATAACATAAAGCACAAACTATTGATAAAATAGGTCGCAATTACAAAAATCAAGCAGTTCGTGATGGTAAATAGTAGTGCACCATGTGCAGAAATTCTACCAGCTGGAATATCACGCATTGCTGTTCTAGGGTTAATTGCATCAATATCCCTATCTAAGTAACGATTGAACGCCATGGCTGCATTCCTTGCTGTAACCATACAAATAAGCATAAGTAATAACAGCTTCCAATCAAAAGTATGATTGGTTGTATGGATTGCTAAGAAAAAACCAATAATGGCAAATGGCAATGCGAAAATACTATGCGCAAACAATACTAAGGATAAATATTTCTTCATAAACTATTCCTCTTCGTCAGCATGACGATATCTATCAAGATCGACGTCACCGTATTTATCCTCATCATCATATCCCTCTTGATCAATATCTGAAGTCACCTCAGGCAAAACAAATCGCGTATTGATATCAGCGATAGTATCCAATATAGCATCACAACCTGATTTCACTTCTGCAGAAGTTAAGAAACATTTGGGGATCTCTTCAAACCATTCCGACAAAGCTTTTCTAAATTTTGACATATTCACATCAGATTTCACATGGGATTGTTTATCTGCTTTGGTAAATACGAGCATAAAGGGCAAGCCCTTCTCACCTAACCAATAACAAAATTCAAGATCTATTTTCTGTGGTTCATGGCGGCTATCGATCAAAACAAAAATACATTGCAAATTATCGCGATGGGTCAAATAACGGCGAATAAATTTCTCCCAAGCTTCACGATTAGTTTTCGAAGTCTTAGCAAAACCATAACCAGGCAAATCCACTAAAAACCAATCATCATTGATAATAAAATGGTTTATAAGTTGCGTTTTACCGGGTTTTTGAGACGTTTTAGCTAAACCTTTTTTACCAACCATAGCATTGATTAGTGATGATTTACCCACATTGGAACGACCAATAAAAGCATACTCTGGTAGTTTGCCTTCCGGCAATTTATCAACTCGTGTATTACTACAGATGAATTCGGCTTTTTTAATTTGCATCTTGCAAAGGTAGCATAAAACTCTCCTTCTGACAAATTCAACTCAGATCCAAATTTATAAAAACGATAAAGTAAATAAAAGTGTAACATTTCATGCGGACTGTTTACTAACTTTAAAAATACTCATGTTAAGCACATGTAACTGATTAGCTAACTGATACACATTATCGAGAAATAGGATGAGTATCATCAACTATCAAAAAACAGCAAGAGTACACTACAAAGCCGTTACAAAATATATAACACATAAGAATTAACCAAAATAAAACATGCTTTTAGAAATCAAAAATGTCGTAAAAGACTATGCGAGTCATAGAGCCTTGGATCATGTATCTCTTAATATTCCAAGAGGAAAAATATTTGGACTTTTAGGTCCCAATGGTGCAGGAAAAACATCATTGATCAGAATCATCAATCAAATAACTGGTCCAGATTCTGGAGAAATTATTTTCGATGGTGAGCCATTAGCGCCTAAACATATTGGACGTATAGGCTATCTTCCTGAGGAAAGAGGACTTTATAAGAAGATGAAAATAGGTGAACAAATTCTTTACTTAGCTCAATTAAAAGGTCTGAATAAGAAAGAAGCAACTGATCGAATTAATTATTGGTTTGAAAAACTAGACATTTTGTCATGGTGGGATAAACGAGTAGAAGATCTCAGTAAAGGCATGCAACAAAAAGTACAATTTATCGCCACTGTACTTCATCAACCTGATCTGATTATCTTGGACGAACCGTTCTCTGGATTTGATCCCGTCAATGCTAACCTAATCAAAGATGAAATCATCGAATTGAACAAAAAAGGTGCTACAATCATCTTTTCGACACATCGTATGGAATCTGTCGAAGAACTTTGCGATCATATCGCTTTGATAAACCGTTCGAAGAAAATACTAGATGGCAACATTAACGACATTAAAAACAAATATAAAAATCAAACCTATAAAATAGAATTACAGTCTTTAGCTGATGAAAAATTAATCCATATAGAAAATCTATACGAATTAAAATATTTAGAACAAATTGAAAATAAGACAAATATAACAATAAAGATAAACAAAGACATTAACATAAATCAAGTATTACAAAGTCTCCTACCATTAGCCGAGATCCATCAAGTATTAGAGATCGTTCCGTCAATTAATGACATTTTCATCGAGCAGGTTACCCTATCCAATAATTCTAAAAAAGAAATCGATCATGCATAAAATATTACTCATTATCCAACGCGAATACTTTTCACGTGTCAAAAAGAAATCATTCCTATTGATGACATTTCTGGTTCCCCTATTTTTCATCGCTTTATACGGTGGAATATTTTATTTGACAAAGAAAAGTTTCAAAGATGCCCATGCTCATGTTTACATTCTGGATCAACATGGTGACTTTGCTTCCCAATTGAAAAGTGACCCCAACATAACGTTCACTGTAAGTGACCGCTCGCTAAAAGATTTGAAAATACAAATCAAAGACGATGAGCAAAACAGCTCCATTCTGGTTATTCCAAAAAACATCTACCAGAAATCTGACATTGAGCTCATTTCTGCTGATAAAGCAAATATTACAATCCAAAACTCCATCGCTCGCCAGCTCGAAGGTATCATCCGACTAACGGAATACAAAAAACTGGGCATTGACCCTCAAGTACTAGTTTCTGTACAACCGCATATAAACGTCAATGCCAAAGAATTGACTGAAGACGGGGAAGAGAAAAACAGCAACACAGGTATCGCTATGGGTATCGGTGTAGGGCTAGCAATATTAGTTTACCTTTCGCTATTTCTTTATGGCGTTCAAGTGATGCGGGGTGTCATTGAAGAAAAAAGTAACCGTATCATCGAAGTCATTATCTCATCGGTCAAACCTTTCCAGTTGATGATGGGCAAAATCATCGGCATTGGTATGGTGGGACTTACCCAATTCCTACTTTGGATTATACTTACAGGTGGATTAATCTTTTTAGCTACTAATCTGCTAAATAAAGAAGCTGTAGAACAGGCGGCAATGCAGCAAGGCAGTATGGCGAATATGCAGCAAACAACAGGCTCTGGATTTGGTTTCGGCATATTGCAACATCTCGATTCAGTTAACGTCACAGAGATCATTATTTGTTTCTTCCTGTTCTTCCTTGCAGGTTACTTACTCTATAGCGCTATCTTTGCCGCAGTTGGTTCAGCTGTAGATAGTGAGACAGAAGCCAATCAATTCACCATGCCCATCACAATGCCTTTATTGCTAACTTATGTGTTATCGTTTGGTGTCATTATCAATGATCCTAATGGCCCTATAGCAACATGGTTAAGCTTCATACCCTTCACCTCCCCTATTGCCATGTTGGTGCGTATACCATTTGGAGTGCCGACTTGGCAGATCGCTGTGTCATTAATCATTTTGATTCTTACTTTTTTGCTCGTAACTTGGTTAGCAGCCAAAATATACCGAGTTGGTATTCTGATTTATGGTAAAAAAGCAAATTATAAAGAGATTATGAAGTGGATGAAATATTAGTACACTTTAGCCTCTAATAAAACAGTTCTTTTCAGTCAAAAAAAGAACTGTTTTATTCAAAAAAACTATTTACCGAGTATTTTCATATGTCTTTTCTCTTTACCGAGGCCTCCCCCCCTTTTACCGAGTTTACCAGACCATTTACCTGATTGCCGTTCATACTTTTAGTTGACGTATCTATTTTTGATTTAACAAAAGAAAAACTTTAATCAAGAATCTAAAACTAAAAACCATGAAAAATTCATTCAACTCGATCTTTATCGTATTTGCACTAATAGGAGCTCTCGTAGCTTTGACAACGAATAGTTTTGCAAGAGATAAAAAGATTAAAAACACAAATCCTATCACTGTCATTGATAGCTATATCCAGATCACAACGGAAGGTAATACCGAAGGTATCCAACATTTATTTTCCAAAGATTTTAAGTGGACACAATCTTCAAATGCAAAAACAAAAACATATAATAAATCAGATCTGATTACCTACCTTAAATCAAACAAGGGACTTATTCAAAATTGTAAAACGAACTACAGTATTGTTGAAAAGAATGACAACTGTGTCATAGCAAGAATAGAGATGAAATATGATACATTTACAAAAATTGAATGTATAACTTTATGTAACGAAAATCAAGAATGGAAAATAAATCAAATCATCGAGTCTTACAAATAGCAGCGAGCAATATCAACGAAAAAAGGTCTTAAAACTAAATTTTAAGACCTTTCATTATTTTATTTTATAGTTTTCTATTTCATTAAGAATCCACCACCAATCAAATCATTGCCTTCATAAAAAACAGCAGATTGTCCAGGAGCAATTCCTTTTACATTATGGACAAAGTCAATCTTTACCATATCTCCCTCTTGCGAGATCGTTGATAAAGCTCCAGCATCTTTATACCGTACTTTTGAAATTGCTTCCATTGGTTGATCCAATGAAGCATATTTCACCAAATTGACGTTGCGCACATAAGCGAATGATTTTTCCAATTCATGCTCCTCACCTAAAACTACGGTATTACTTTCTGGAAGTATCTCGACCACAAACATAGGTTTGCCCAATGCAATTCCCAAACCTTTACGCTGCCCAATAGTAAAGTAAGGATAACCGATATGCTGACCTACTACTGTACCATCTGTCAAGATAAAGTTACCTTGACCAATTTGTTGATCTAATGTTGGCACTTTATGTCTTAAAAAAGCACGGTAGTCATTATCCGGTACAAAACAGATTTCATAGCTTTCCGCTTTATTAGCAAGCTCAACCTGCCCCATATCTAAAGCCATCTGGCGTATTTCCTTTTTCGTAAATGATCCTAATGGAAATTGAGTTCGTGCCAAGTTTTCTTGTGCCACTCCCCAAAGTACATAGGACTGATCTTTATTTTCATCTTTACCTTTCGAAATCACATAACGGTTATTGTCGTGAAGGCGAATATTGGCATAGTGTCCCGTAGCAATAAACTCACAGTCCAATTTGTTAGCACGCTTCATTAACGCCTCCCATTTGATATGGGTATTACACAATACACAAGGATTTGGTGTACGACCGGCAATATATTCCTCTACAAAGTTATCAATAACAAAATCGCCAAACTCATCTCTAATATCCAATATATAATGTGGAAAACCATAATTGACAGCCAATGAACGTGCATCGTTGATACTATCCAAGCTACAACATCCAGTTTCCTTAGACGAACCACCAGATGCTGCGTAATCCCAAGTCTTCATCGTGATCCCTATGACTTCATATCCCTGTTCATGAAGCATGACAGCCGCGACCGAACTGTCAACACCCCCACTCATAGCAACTAATACTCTTCCTCTTTTACTCATTTTATTTTATTGAAATGCAAAGATAGGCTATTTCAAATTTTAACGTGTTAATTTCTTGTAAATTTTATCTGTATCTAAATCAAGTCTTTCAAAAAAATACATGAAATAAATGGGTGAAAAATTTTAGAATTCGAATTATCGGGGTATATTTGCATCGCATTCAAAGTTAAATGTGAGTGCAAATGATGGTGCCATAGCTCAGTTGGTAGAGCAAAGGACTGAAAATCCTTGTGTCGCTGGTTCGAATCCAGCTGGCACCACCAAATCTGAAAGTAACAGATTCAAAATAAAAACTTGGAAGGTGCCATAGCTCAGTCGGTAGAGCAAAGGACTGAAAATCCTTGTGTCGCTGGTTCGAATCCAGCTGGCACCACCAAATCTGAAAGTAACAGATTCAAAATAAAAACTTGGAAGGTGCCATAGCTCAGTCGGTAGAGCAAAGGACTGAAAATCCTTGTGTCGCTGGTTCGAATCCAGCTGGCACCACCAAATCTGAAAGTAACAGATTCAAAACAAAAACTTGGAAGGTGCCATAGCTCAGTCGGTAGAGCAAAGGACTGAAAATCCTTGTGTCGCTGGTTCGAATCCAGCTGGCACCACCAAATCTGAAAGTAACAGATTCAAAATAAAAACTTGGAAGGTGCCATAGCTCAGTCGGTAGAGCAAAGGACTGAAAATCCTTGTGTCGCTGGTTCGAATCCAGCTGGCACCACATCAATAGCTTTAACATATATGTTAAAGCTATTTTTTTTCCTATCCCGCTTCAGTAACAAATTGATTATTTATACATACTATTCGCATCACGGTAATATTTTTTTGTAACTTCAAGGTTTAATATTTTTTCACAAAAAAACTTACATGCTACGAATATCCAGCATCCTATTTTTTTCTTTTTTAATCCTAAGTAGTGCGTGTAACAACTCTACTGGAAGTACAATAGCGTCTGTACTAAAATCACGTTTTGATGGGCACTACGCTTACCCAATATTATCTTGGGCAGGAAAAAATCCAGCAGAAATAGGCTGCATCATCGAAAAACATTTTGATTATCGAGATTCCATATTTAATTGCGATCATAACAACTACATTAATAAAGGAGACCCCTGTGTATTGACCGATGCCTATTATGAAGGTATACAATTTCCATCTACATTGACATCTAAAATTTCCCCATTAATTAAGGATATTGGTCTTAGTTTTGAAAACGGCAGTTTACAAGAGATATTTGTAACCTTTAAAGATAGTATAGCAAAGAACAAGCTGGAAGAACTATTTCAATTACCCAAGGACAAAGTAAATCTACCTGAAGATATCATGCGGATAGATTATGGAGACAATATTTATTCAAGTGACAAACCTATCGACACCAATTACACTAAGTGGCTAACTATAACAACCATCGAACATATAGGTACAACTGATATGGACTGTGAATAAGTTAACGGATTACCTTAAAACATGATTAAGGAATACAGTTTCTTCAAATCAAACTTTCAAGTCAATACACCGTGACATATCCCATATACGCTCAATCTATCAAGTTATAATGAAAAAATATTCATTATAACTATCAATGACTACTAAAATCGATTCCGTTCACAGCAATCCCCAATTTTTAGTTTATATACTCAAAAATTAATTAGCTTGAAAAGCAAGGACTTAATGTTTTTGATTAAAAAAAAACATTTAAGTTTTGGAAATATAGATCATTTAAGTACTTTTGCATCACCGAAAGGGACACGCGCTCATAGCTCAGCTGGATAGAGCATCGGTTTTCTAAACCGACGGTCTCAGGTTCGAATCCTGATGGGCGTACTTAAAATCCTCTTTACAAAAGTAAAGAGGATTTTTTGCTTTATACTTTTTTCTCTTCTATATTGTTTTCAATCCACGATTTAAATTTAATAAGAAAGGACTTTAGAAAATCTCGAGTAGATGCATCTATTAATGTGCCTGACTCATCAAATAGATTGGCTGCATGACTTAAATAAGCTTCTGGTTGTTGGAGAGTTGGCATATTTAAAAACACTAAAGATTGACGAAGATGATGATTAGCTCCAAAAGCACCTAATCCCCCCGCTGTACAGCTGATAATAGCAGCAGGTTTACCATCCCATACACTTTTGCCATAAGGTCTTGAGCCCACGTCTAATGCATTTTTAAGTACTGCGGTTACAGATCGATTATATTCGGGAGTAATAAACAATACCGCATCATAAAGTTTCAATTCCTTTCGAAAATTTTGCCATTCAAGGGGCTCATTTTCTTCCAAGTCTTCATTATATAAAGGTAGCTCCCCGATTTCAATATTTTCAAAATGCAGACCTCCAACCTTGAACTCACTAACAGCCCTAGCAATTTTTTTGTTGAATGATTCCTTTCTTAAACTGCCAACGACGAGTGCAACTTTGAGTAATTTCATACGTATAAACTTTTATTTATATCATAACATATGATCTCAAAATTTGTTTTTTATAACCCTACAAGAGAAAAACAAAGACAAAATATACTTTTTTCCATGATCTCATCATTTCTTTTTAAACACTAAAAGTTTATGTTTATCATTTAATACACCTTTAACTCCCATCCTAAATCATAAAATAAATAAAATTAAAGCCCTTAATATCAATAAAATCCCCTCTTATATTCCATTAAAGTGATTATATTATCAAAATAAATTTGGTAGCAATGTTAAAATTCGTACTTTTGTCGCGGAGAGCTGGCAGAGTGGTCGAATGCGGCAGTCTTGAAAACTGTTGACTGTCATAGGTCCGGGGGTTCGAATCCCTCGCTCTCCGCCAACAAAAAATAAAGCCCAAAGTAATTTGGGCTTTTGTTGTTTATAGACTTTTGGAAGCTTGCTCCAACAATAAGACATAAACAACAAAGTAAATGAGCATAGCGAATGGCTTTATTTTATGATGAAGCCTCCCCCTTTAAGGGATCATGTAATAATCCCTCGCGCTCCGCATCCTAACAAGGAGAAAGTATCAAAACCCTACAAATTGTACAATTTGTAGGGTTTTTCTTTGATCCGCCATATCGTTTTTTTCAATACTTCTCATTTCCAGCGAGACCCTAGCGAAACCCTAAAAAATGGTTAGCTAGGGTCTCGCTAAAATGAACCTCTAGATGAACACCCAACAAAGGCATTACCTGACCAGTTGTTGAACATCTTGACAGTTTATATCCAATAGAATAAATTGAATATTGAAATAAAACACCACCACAATGAGCAATCAAGTTACCGTCTACATGTATGCCCGTGCAGCAAAAGCCAACAAAGCAGGCCTGCACCCCATTTATGTCCGGATAACCATTCAGGGCAAAAGCACCGTATTCTCCACTAGGAAATTCCTCATACCATCCAAATGGGATCCAAAAACTCGGAATATGGGTCGTACTAAGTATCATGATGTCCTTTACGAAAAATAGATTAAAATACAATGTATAAAGATTATGTCTTAAGCAACAAACCTGTTAGAAAACAAAAACCAGTAGGAAATATTTGCTGAATCATATAAAAAGCCCTAGATTTACGACGATATGAATTGCTATAGATTAAACATAACAAAAAAAATTCATCGTATCTTATTTATCATTGCCACGATTTTTTTTGTGCTTTTGACTTCCTGTGCAGTAAAAAGTAGTATCAAAAGCTGGGCTGATATCCAAATCAGTACAGTACAAGCCCCTGTAAAAAACGGAAATTTATTTTCAGGCAGCAGTAAGGATAAATGTAGCAGTGCTGAAATCACAGACACACAGATATCACAAACTATTTCTTATAAGGCTAGTGATTATACACCAACAGTCTTATTTACAATCGCATTTTTGCTGCTTTTTAGCGTTACTACTGGCAGGCTGCAAGTACCTACACATTATGGAAAATTAAAATCATCAAGTTCCATACCCATCTTTATACGAGATCGTAATCTCCAAATTTAATATTCTTTTTCACCTCCCCGTACTCCTATTGATCATCACTTTAATAGGCAAAACTTCTATTTTATTCAAGATAGATCGTTGATATACCAACGGTCTCATAATAATTATAATCACTATGATAAAACACATAGTGGCAACTACATATTTGTGGTTTGCCATTGCGTCCTTATCGCCAATATACGGACAGCAACAAATCGATCATACACTGGGCAATTTATGGCAACAGGTGGAAGAGAATTATCCCGGAATTGGGGTTAAAAGAAATATAGCACATGCTGCCCAGTTAAAAGCGAGGGCTATAAAGACTAGTAGTCTTCCGCAACTAAAAACACAGGTACAAAATACTTTCGGGACATATGAAGGTAATGCAGGAGCTTTTTTTCCACAACCCGGTTTTTTCAATGTTAGTGGCAATTCAACTGCACAAGAAAATAGCCGCCTAGCCGCAAATAGTTTCGCGTCTGCTACTATAGAATGGGAATTATTCACCTTCGGTAGAATTAAAAATGAAAATGAAGCAGCACAGATGTTATTTCAGAAAAAAGTCAGTGAGCAAGAGGCATACATTCTCAACCTCAAAAAAGTACTATCCGAACGCTATATTATATTGCTCTATCATAACGCAAAATTAGATTTATCAAAGAAAAACACCGAACGATTAGACGATATTCGCAAAATCAGTTCCAGTTTAGCCTTATCCGGTCTTAAACCTGCAGCTGACAGTCTCTTAGCATCCTCTTCTTATATGCAGGCTATAGGCGAGTATGACCATTGGATGGGTAATAAGCATTCATCTTACATCAAACTCAAAGAATTATATGGCAGAGAAAATCTGACTTACACTTCATCTATTCATCGCTTTTCTAATCCGAGGGAAAAATATCATCTGCTTGCTGATCAAGGCATATCAAATACACATCCAACATTAGTTACATTAGAAAAACAAGCACAATATTACATCCATACAGGAGAAGCACAAAAAAAAGCAGCCATGCCCTCTTTGAAATTATTAGGTGGTTATGGATATCGGGGAACAGGTGTTAGCACCACTGAAAAAACTTCAAATGCGTGGCAAGATGGGTTTAAAAATAGCACCAACAATTTGTTGGTTGGAATAGGATTAACCTGGAATATAACGAGCCTATATACTAATCGATTTAGAGGAGAAAGCTTATTAAAAGAATCTGAAGGCACGAAGTTATTACAGACACAATATCAGGAAGCTATGCAAGCTGATCTATCTGCATATCAGACAAAAAGCATCTGGAAATATAAACAGATCCAAAAATCCCAAATTGCTGTTAAACAAGCTCAAGATGCTTATATCATGTATCTCGCTCGATATAAGAGTGGATTGATCACACTGAGTGAATTATTACAAATCCGCAATTTATTAGAACAAGCTGAAAATAATCATATCGAAGCTTCACTTTCCTACTGGATATTATTGGCTCATGAATCAGAGTTAGCTGCCGATTTTGACTATCTTTTTAATAACCTTTAATACATAGACATGAATCTAGTTAGATTTGCACTTAGGAAACCCATTGCTATCATGGTAGCAGTCATTACGATCGCCTTTTTTTCCTACAGTACAATAAAAAAAATAAATGTAGACATCTTTCCTGAAGTTGAACTACCTGCCATGTATATCGCTATGCCTTATGGGGGTTTATCTCCAGCCTACATGGATGGATTTATGGCAAATGAATTTCAGAAGGTACTTTTATTTGTAAGTGGTGTCAAAAACATTGACTTTAAAAGTGTACAAGGGCTAAGCCTAATGAAACTTACCTTTTATCCGGGCACTAATATGGCACAAGTGGCTGGAGAGGTTTCAACATCAGTTTCAAGAGCCATGGGTTTTCTACCTGCAGGAGCAGTACCTCCTATGGTCGTACGCTTTGATGGAAGTTCACTCCCTGTCGGGCAATTGGTATTTGAAAGTGACAAGCTCTCAATCAACGAAATACAGACCCTTGTCCTGACGAAAATTAGGCCCATGTTCGTTGATATTCCTGGTATTACGGCTCCTGCACCATTTGGAGGAAGCACACGTTCTATAGTGATCGATATTGATCCCCAGGCCATGCAAGCAAAAGGTCTGAGTCCAGAAGACATTACCATAGCCATTACAAAAAGTAGCATTCCATCTCCTGCAGGAAACATCCGTATCGCAGATGAAAATTTAATGGCTCCCATTAACTCAATAGTCAAAAATCCGGAAGAATTTTTAAACACTCCTATTAGAACAACAGACAATCGCATCATTTATGTACGCGATGTAGCCTCAGTATCTGACGCGGCGGATCAGACTGTAGGTTATGCCTTGATCAACGGAAAGCGTTCTGTGTACTTGCCCATTATTAAAAAAGCTGATGCTTCGACACTTGATGCTGTTAATAATTTAAAATCATCAATGGGAATGTTAAAAAATCAACTTCCTGAAGATGTAAATATCCGTTATGAATTTGATCAGTCAAAATATATAGAACGTTCATTAACAAATCTCATACATGAAGGTATATTGGGAGCCGTATTTACCGGATTAATGATCTTCTTATTCTTGGGTGATAGTCGAGGAGCAATTATCGTGGTACTTACTATCCCGATTGCTATTCTTTCAGCTGTTATGGTACTATACTTCTTTGGCCAAACACTTAATATCATGACATTGAGTGGTCTTGCATTATCGATCGGCATCCTGGTTGATGAAGCCACAGTTACCATTGAAAATATACACCAGCATATGGAAATGAAAAAAAGTAAGCAAAGAGCTATTCTCGATGCATTACTTGAAATTTCTGTTCCTAAATTGTTAATTCTACTTTGTATCCTTGCTGTGTTGACACCTGCTTTTATCATGACAGGTATTCCTAGAGACATGTTTATTCCCCTCTCTATGGCTGTAGCTTTTGCTATGATTGCCTCATTTATAGCTTCTCAAACCTTTGTTCCAATATTGGCCAATTGGTTTATGAAAGATAAGCATCAAGAGATAAAGAAAATACCAAGAAAAAGAGTATTATTTGAAAAATTCAGCCTCAACTATTCGTATAGGATAAGGAAATGGTCTACCCAATCATTATCCCTTTTTATAGTGTACGTATTATGCACTGGAACTGCAACCTGCTTATTATTGAACTTCGTCGGTACAGATGTGATGCCTATTTCCAATAGTGGAGATTTTCAGATACGTATCCAAGCAACACAAGGAAGTAGAATTGAAAAAACAGAACAAATTGTCAAAGCAATAACAGAGGATATCAAAGTCATGCTTCCTGACAATGGAACTACGATCACATCAGCTTTTATTGGGATGCATCCGGCAACATCCCCAATCAATCCTATTTTTCTGTTTACCAGTGCTTCTCATGAAGCGGTATTGCAAGTATCCGTTAATCAAGAGATCTATAAAAATTCCATGGAGGACCTCAAAGAGGAAATAAGAAAAAAAATAAACGAAAAGCACCCACATGTACAGCTAAATTTTGAACCGATGGAGCTGACTGAAAAAATAATGGGACAAGGAGCCATGACTCCGATTGAAGTTAAAGTCGGAGCTGGGCAATTAAAGGCTGCAAGTGCATTTGCAGCAAAAATTGAATCCAATTTAAAAGAAATATCATATTTAAGAGATGTACGCATCGCAGAACCGCTGGAATATCCTACAGTAGAAATTGAAGTCAATCGTGATCTTGCGGGGCAGTTTGGTTTAACCATGCAAGACATCACACGAAGTTTGATTACTGCTACATCATCTACTAGATTTACAGATAAAAATCTGTGGGTAGATCCTAAATCAGGACTTGTTTTTCAAGTTCAGGTACAAATCCCCGAGCAGATCATGTCATCAGAAGAAATGCTCAAGTCACTTCCGTTAAAAAAAGGAAATCTTCGCCCTCTACTAGAAGATGTTGCAACAGTACGCAGAGTGACAGCTCCAGCACAAGTAAACCGTAAAGGTCCCAATCGTTATGTCACCATTATCGCCAATGTTTACAATAAGGATTTAGGTACAGCGTCTGCAGCCGTAAAAAAAGCAATCAATGATGTAGGACAACCTCCTCGGGGTATCAATGTATGGACAGAAGGAACAATGCAACTGCTGGATGACACATTAGGGAGCCTGTTGACAGGGTTAGCAGTAGCGATTATCGCTATTTTATTGATGTTATCCGCTTATTACCAATCTTTTAAAATTCCATTAATTATTTTATCCGTTATTCCTGCGGTGATTACTGGAAGTTTAATTATACTTTTTTTATCCGGCAGCACACTTAATTTACAATCCTATATGGGAATAATTATGTCCATCGGTGTATCAGTATCCAATGCTGTATTGCTTGTTAATCAAGCCGAATATTATAGGAGAAATAGGGCTTTGACACCAGTAAATGCAGCAAGACTAGCAGCATCATCTCGTTTGAGACCTATATTAATGACTGCTGCTGCCATGCTAGCTGGTATGTTGCCGATGGCCATAGGCATAGGTGACGGAGCAGAGCAAGTTGCACCATTAGGTAGAGCCGTTATTGGTGGGCTTATTGCATCTACCCTAGCTATTCTGCTTCTCTTACCACACTTTTTCTCGTCTCTTATGTCCAAAACAACTATTATCAGTCCATCTCTTGATCCTGATGATAAGGAAAGCCAGTTTTTTTCTAATCAAACAACATAATTCATTTAAACTCTACGATCATGTACCCTGCAATATCAATATATAAAACTATACGCCTGACCCTCGCACTTGCTTTATCAATGACACTTACGGCATGCTTACAGCAAGAAAATCAGATTAATAAGGAAACAAAAAAAACTGAAAAAAGAATAAATTATCCAACAGCATCCGTACAATTTATCAATCCAGAATACGAAATTTCAATTCCTGCGGAATTAAGACCCTATGAGCAGGTAGCGGTATTTGCAAAGGTATCAGGATTTGTAAAAAAGCTATATGTAGATCGTGGAGATCATGTACGCAAAGGCCAACTATTAGCAGTATTAGAAGCTCCCGAAATGAATCAGCGGTATTTATCTGACAAAGCTACAGAGCAGAAGATCTACAGTGATTATCTTTTTGCTCGGCAAGCATATGATCGCTTAAAAGATGCTTCAACAACATCGGGTGCCATAGCGGCAATTGAATTAGAGAGAGCGAAAAGTAATGTTGAAAGTACAAGGGCTGCTTTCGAATCTTCTAGAGCAGGTACTTCACATACCTCACAATTACAGCAATATCTACGTATCACAGCTCCTTTCGATGGCGTAATCACTGAAAGAAGTGTATCTATTGGCGCATTGGCGGGTTCATCGTCCAACCAATCCCTATTTACGATTGCTCAAGGAAATAAATTACGTTTAACTCTATCTCTTCCAGAAAAACATGGTGCATCAGTACAACAAGGCGTACGAGCCAATTTTACTGTCAGTTCTCAACCTGGAAAAATATTTAAGACGACACTTTCACGTACATCTGGATTGTTAGATCAACATGATCGATCACTAACACTAGAATTTGACGTAGATAATACATCTGGAGAATTACAAGGAGGAGATTATGCACAAGTCAAACTTACGTTAAAACGTAATAAACCGTCAACTTGGGTACCTAAAAAAAGTATTCTGACTAATCAGAGTGGTACATTTATATTTATATTAGACAATCAGGAAATAAAACGTATTCCAATCAAGGAAGGTGTATATTTGGATACTTTAACAGAAATATTTGGTCAGGTATCAGCAGGTAGTCAAATCATACTGAAACCATCGGAAGAAATAAAAGAAGGTAAAATAAGTAAATAGAAATAAATATGATAATCCATTTAAATAAGAAAATGATCGGTATATTTCTGATCGCGACGTGTATTACTGCCGTATCTTGCAATTCAAAAACTAACGATACGCAAACTTCGCAGGTAATCGAAACAACTGTTGACAGTGCTCTATCAAGTCCAACACACCAAGCTAATGAGGTTTCCTTTACAGATGAAAATGGAAAAAATATTACGTTAAGCTCATTAAAGGGTAAAGTAGTATTCATTAATTTCTGGGCAACGTGGTGTCCTCCATGTATTCATGAAATGCCATCTATTAATTCCCTAAAACAGTCTTTTAAAGGAACTAATGAAATCATATTTTTAATGGTCGATGTAGATGGTATGATGGATAAATCGAAAGCATTCATGGCTGAACATAAATATGATTTACAAGTCTATGTACCTCATGGTGAAATACCATCTGAGTTCTTAGGAAACGCTATTCCAACGACAGTAATCCTTGATAAAAAGGGAGATCTGGTGGATCGACTGGAAGGTGGACGCGACTATGCTGATCCCTCAATTAAAAAATCTCTGGATAAACTCATTCAAAGCAATTAACATAAATTGTCAAAATTAGGATATCAAATATACGTAAGATAAAAAATACATCAAGCCTTCGTCATAAACTGA
The DNA here is from genome assembly GCF_023273895.1 of Sphingobacterium sp. PCS056. Lineage (NCBI taxonomy): Bacteria > Pseudomonadati > Bacteroidota > Sphingobacteriia > Sphingobacteriales > Sphingobacteriaceae > Sphingobacterium > Sphingobacterium sp. PCS056. The sequence continues at coordinate 4,369,879 of NZ_CP096883.1, forward strand.
CGAAGGCTTTTTATCAGATCACCTCCCCGATCCAGGCATAATAAAAGTCTCCATGCAAGCATGATGTTACTTACATTACATAGATTATCTCACAAAAATTGACGTAAATAGGTTTTCATCATTCTTCACCTAGACAACAGCATATTACTTTTTATTGAAGTATTTTTCCAATTAACAACATACAACTACTATTGAACTTAAAAAAATATTGAATTATTATATTTTTTCCTTTTTTATATAGATTTAACTCCTTACATTTACTATATGAGCAGAACAACAATTGCCCATTAAATAACCAACTATACGATTATATTTAGAGTATAAATTAAAATTTATACCAATGATTACCTTGTTCTTTTCACATTAATTTTTTTTATATGAAAAAACTTTTACCTTTTGTAATAAGTGTCATGATCAGCTTTTTACTTTTGAAAAGTCACGCTGTTCGCGCCCAGGTTCCAGATAGTACACAAGGAAAAATTTTGGATAGTTATCCTAAATTTCAATTCAAAGGTCTTTTTCAAGGTCGATTCACCACAAGTCTTAAAAAAAATGTTGATGTAGAAGGTCTTCATCATATAGATGACAAGGGTACCAACAACTCCTTTTCTCTTAAATATATGCGCGCACAAGTGAAAGGACAGATCAGTAAAAGAGTGGAAGTTGTAGCTTTAGCCAACTTCGCAGATTTTAAAAATGATCCCAAAACACGAGTTTTAGAAAATGCTTATCTGAGATATAGCTTTAATCCTAAGGTTGCTATTACCGTAGGGCAGTTCAGGCCTTGGTTCGGACTAGAAGAAACATACCCCGTGGATATTATAAAATCATTAGAATGGTCAAATCAATATACAGAGTTTGGTAAAAATGGTTGGACAAGCTTTCAGATAGGAGCCTCCGTTGGCGGCACACTGCCGGTTGGTAAGATACCTATGCGGTATGCTATTTCTGTAGTTAATGGAAATGGAAAAAATCAGGTTTCGGACAAAGATAATGGTAAACAATTTTTAACGCGTATTGTATTTGATCTTTCAAAAAGATATGATTTTAGTATAGGATTAAACGGAGGTACAGGTACCGTATTTAAAAGAAATGTACACGCTTTAGCATTTGATATATCATCCAAATTTCAACTTGCGCAAAAGTGGAACATGGATTTCCAAATAGAAGCAAAACAAGCGATTAATCACAATTTATATTTCAGTCTTGAAGAAACAAATCGACTAGAAAACATATATCAATATCAAATGCGAGGGGCTTATTTTTTACCCAATATGCGTTATGAAATTGATTATAAAAACCTAAAAGCTATTGAATTTTCATGCAGGTACGAATATTTAGATACTGATTTTAGGCAAAATTCCAATCCAAGACAATCTATAGTCCCCATGTTCAGTTTAGAATTCTTAAAAAACTATGGTGCTAGAATACAAATGGGTATGCAGATAGACTATTATAAACATCAAATCGAAAGTTCAAACAAATACAATGGTAATTTGTTCATTTTACAAGTTCAAAGTCGATTGTAACCTAACGTACATATTATGAAAGAAGTGGACATTAAAAAAATGGGGATTACCTTTGCTTTCGCATTGATTATTTGGTTTATACCGGTACCACATGGTGTATCGCCCGAAGCTTGGCACCTATTTGCAATTTTTGCAGCAACCATATTAGGTATTATTCTAAAAGCAGCACCTATGGGAACCATGTGTATGCTAGCTATAGGATTTACAGCTTTAACACAAGTATTAGCACCAGGTAATCCCGCCCTATCTATTACCAAATCATTAAGTGGTTTTGGTGACAAAGTAATCTGGCTTATTGGTATTTCATTTTTTATAGCTAGAGGCTTTATCAAAACAGGTTTAGGAAATAGAATTGCGTTTATATTTATCAAAATTTTCGGAAAGAGTTCATTGGGCTTAGCTTATGGACTAGGTCTTGCAGACGTTTGCCTTGCTCCCGCTATCCCAAGCAATACGGCTCGAGGCGGAGGTATCATCTACCCCATTATGAAATCCATGGCAATCAGCTTTGGTTCACTCCCAGAAGACCCGAATACACATCGAAAAATTGGAGCCTATTTAACTTTAAATAGTTATTATATGAATCTCATTGCCTCATCAATGTTTCTTACCGGAACAGCAAGTAATCCGATGTGTCAGAAATTTGCAGCAGATTTAGGAATTAATATAACATGGATGTCTTGGGCAGCTGCAGGATTTGTTCCTGGACTTGTTGCATTTATTCTAGTACCACTAGTCTTGTACAAATTATATCCACCTGAATTAAAAAAAACAGCTGATGCCCCCAAAATGGCAACGGAAAAACTAAAAGAAATGGGAGCAATTAAAACAAACGAATGGTTGATGTTACTTGCCTTTTTCATTCTATTGAGTTTATGGATTTTAGGTGGTTCGTTATCCATAGATGCCACGACAACCGCTTTTATAGGACTCACACTTTTGCTGCTCACTTCCGTACTCACTTGGGAAGATGTCAAATCTGAAAAAGGCGCTTGGGATACGATCGTTTGGTTTGCAGTGTTGGTCATGATGGCTAGCTCCTTAAATGAGCTAGGATTTATAGGATGGTTTAGCGATTTAATTAAAACCCAAATCGGAGGTCTTAATTGGATTATTGCATTTCCTGTAATTATTTTAGTCTACTTCTACAGTCACTATATTTTCGCAAGTGCGACAGCTCATGTTGCCGCAATGTATGCTGCTATGTTAGGTGTAGGGGTTTCCTTAGGTATACCAGGTATGCTACTCGCAATGATGCTTGGGTTTGTTGGTTCAATATATGGTGTTCTGACTCACTATGGACATGGCCCCGCCCCCGTTTATTTCGGCAGTGGATATGTAGACCTTAAATCATGGTGGGTAAAAGGTTTTGAAATTGGTGTTTTATTACTTGTGATCTACATGGCAATTGGTGGTCTGTGGATGAAAATAATCGGTTACTATTAATTCTTTGCTTATGTTGACAACGCTATCTCGAAAATTGCTGATGTGTTTTACAGGTTTGTTTCTTTGTTTTTTCTTAATCATTCACTTTTTAGGAAACTTACAATTATTTCTTCCTGTCGAACAAGCACATACCCAATTTAATGCATATTCTCATTTTTTATCAGGCAATATCGTTATTAAAATAGTATCATATGTCTTATATACCAGCATCATATTACATGCATTAGATGCAGTCGTGATCACCATTAAAAATAGAAGATCAGGAAAAAAATACCATTGCGATCAAAGACAGCGGGCCAGCAAATGGTATAGTCGCAACATGGGAGTTTTAGGTACAATTATCTTAATATTCTTAGTCATTCATTTTCAAAATTTTTGGTATATCTATAAATTTGGCACCCCACCAATAGACAGTAATGGCAATAAAGATCTCTACATATTGGTGGTCACCACTTTTAGAGAATGGTGGTATGTGGTGATTTATGTTTTATCTATGGTCGCATTGTGCTATCATTTAATACATGGTGTACATAGTGCTATTCGTACCTTAGGGCTTTTCCATCCCAAATATGTAAAATGGATAAGAAATTGTGGCATCGCTTATTCCGTCATCATAAGTGTAGGATTTGCAATGATGCCCATCTACATTTACTTTACACAATAGGTTAACCTTCATATTTTAAGAACATGAATTTAGATGCAAAAATCCCAGAAGGTTCTTTGGAAAAAAATGGGAGAACTATAAAAAAAACGCCAAATTGGTCAATCCTGCAAATCGCAAAAAATTAGATGTCATTGTCATTGGAACTGGGTTAGCTGGAAGTTCCATCGCTGCATCATTAGGAGAAATGGGCTATAATGTCAAATCCTTTTGCTTCCAAGACAGCCCTAGACGTGCACATTCTGTCGCTGCACAAGGAGGTGTTAATGCAGCAAAAAATTATAAAAATGATGGTGACAGTGTGTATCGTATGTTTGTTGATACACTAAAAGGTGGTGATTTTCGTGCTCGCGAAGCAAATGTTTACCGTATGGCCGAATGTTCACTTAATCTAATTGACCAAGCAGTGGCTCAGGGAGTACCCTTTGGTCGTGAATATGGTGGCTATTTAAACAATCGCTCTTTTGGTGGGGTGCAGGTAAGCCGTACCTTTTATTCACGAGGACAGACAGGACAACAATTGTTATTAGGATCTTATCAGGCGCTTATGCGTCAGGTAGGAAAAAAAAGTGTCGCTTTATATAGTAGACATGAAATGTTAGATTTAGTTGTTATTGAGGGGAAAGCACGAGGTGTAATTATAAGAAATCTCGATACCGGTCAAATCGAACGGCATGCAGCACATGCAGTAATATTGGCAACGGGTGGCTATGGTAAAATATACTATCTTTCTACCTTAGCAATGGGATGTAATGGTTCTGCCATCTGGAGAGCCCATAAAAAAGGGGCTTTAATGGCTAGTCCAAGCTGGATTCAAATTCATCCTACTTCACTACCGCAATCTGGAGATTACCAATCCAAATTAACGCTGATGTCTGAATCATTGCGAAACGATGGAAGAATCTGGGTACCGAGTAAAGAAAATGAACAACGATCTGCCAATGAGATTCCCGAACAGGAAAGAGACTATTACCTAGAGCGTAGATATCCAGCTTTTGGAAACCTTGCCCCAAGAGACATCTCGTCTCGTGCAGCAAAGGAAAGGATTGATGCTGGCTTTGGAATCGGGCCATTAAAAAATGCAGTTTATCTTGATTTTGCTAAAGCAATTAAAGAACAAGGGATCGATAAGATTAAAGAAAAGTATGGTAACTTATTCGATATGTATGAAAAAATTACCGGTTACAATGCATATGAAGTACCGATGATGATTTCTCCTTCCGCACACTTCTCAATGGGCGGTCTTTGGGTAGATTACGAACTGATGACCACAATTCCTGGATTATTTGCCTTAGGCGAAGCTAATTTTGCTGATCATGGGGCTAACCGCTTAGGTGCAAATTCACTCTTGCAGGCTTCTGTAGATGGATATTTTATAGCACCTTATACGATTGCAAATTATTTATCAGGGGATATCCATACAGGAAAAATATCGACAGATCATATTGAGTTCGAAAAAGCTGAACAAGAGGTAAGAGCACAATTGCATCGATTCAGCAATAGCAAAGGAGATAAAACCGTAGATTATTACCATAAAACACTTGGTAAAATATTGTATGACTATTGCGGACTCGTTCGAAATGCAAATGGATTAAAATTTGCAATCTCTGAAATAAGAAAATTAAGAGAAGAATTTCATAAATATGTTCATATTCCAGGAACTGAGGCAACCATGAACACCGAAATAGAAAAAGCAGGGAGAGTTGCAGACTATTTGGAAATTGGTGAACTGATGTGTTATGATGCAATTACAAGAAATGAGTCTTGTGGAGCACATTTCCGTGAAGAATATCAAACAACAGAGGGTGAAGCCAAACGAAATGATGAGGAATATCAATTTATTTCTGCTTGGGAATGGAATAATAATGAAATACCCCTATTGCATAAAGAGCCCCTATCCTTTGAAGTGATTCAACCAATTGTACGTAGTTATAAATAATACTAAAATTCAAGCTATGAAGTTACAACTGAAAATATGGAGGCAAGAAGGTAAAAACACTGAAGGCAAACTCGTAGATTATACATTAGAAAATCTCAATCCACATATGTCTTTTCTCGAAATGTTGGATACCCTCAATGAGAAACTCATATTGTCCAATGACACACCAGTAGAATTCGATCACGATTGCCGTGAAGGAATTTGTGGTCAATGTGGTATAATGATTAATGGAATTGCACACGGTCCTCTTAAAAATACAACGACCTGTCAATTACATTTGAGATCTTTTAAAGATGGAGAAATTATTATTATTGAACCATTTAGATCAGAAGCTTTTCCTGTTAAAAAAGATTTAAAAGTAGATCGCTCTGCATTTGATCGCATTATTTCCACTGGTGGGTTTGTATCTATCAATACAGGACAGGCACCAGAGGCACTCACCATACCGATTACACATGAAATAACAGAAGCTGCATTTGATTCGGCAGCTTGTATTGGTTGTGGTGCTTGCGTTGCCACTTGTAAAAATGGAAGTGCAGCACTTTTTACTTCTGCCAAAATCAATCATATGGTATTACTTCCGCAGGGTAAAGAAGAACGTCTATCACGTGTGATTGATATGGTACATCAAATGGATAAAGAACTTTTTGGGCATTGTACAAACACTGAAGCTTGTGAAATAGAGTGCCCTCAAAGTATTTCGGTTCTAAACATTGCCCGAATGAACTATGAATATAATCGTGCGCAGATTTTAAAAAAGTAGATCAATAAGATGCCAATTAAAAATATGCCACCTTTGAAATCAATCAAATATGAAGTCAACAAAAAAAAGGTTGCACTTTTTTAAGTGCAACCTTTTTTTTATTTATTATCCTTCACAGGGATATTTTATACTTAAAGACTAAATTTAATTCATAATACAGCCTATTTATATAACGTAAATGGGATATTACAATTTACGTTTTACTTCAACTTGTTCGTAAGCTTCTACAATATCTCCTTCTTGGATATCGTTGTATCCTTGAATATTCAAACCACACTCATAACCAAATGACACTTCTTTCACATCGTCTTTGAAACGTTTCAATGAAGCTAATTTGCCTGTGAAAACAACAACCCCATCACGTACGATACGAATATCATTATTGCGGTTAATCTTACCATCCAATACCATACAACCTGCAATAGTACCAACTTTAGAGATTTTAAATGTTTCGCGGATTTCAACGTTAGCAACGATTTTCTCTTCAAATTTCGGAGCCAACATGCCTTCCATTGCTGATTTAAGTTCAGCAATAGCATCATAGATGATCGAATAAAGACGAATATCGATTTGCTCTTGCTCAGCCAATTTACGTGCACCTATAGATGGACGAACTTGGAAACCAATGATAATCGCATCAGAAGCAGAAGCTAACAATACATCTGACTCAGAGATTGCACCCACAGATTTGTGGATTACATTTACCTGAATCTCTTGTGTTGATAATTTCAATAATGAATCTGATAAGGCCTCGATCGAACCATCCACGTCACCTTTTACGATTACGTTCAATTCTTTAAAGTTACCGATTGCCAAACGACGACCAATCTCATCCAAAGTAATATGTTTCGTAGCACGCATACCTTGCTCACGTTGCAATTGAAGACGTTTATTCGCCACATTACGTGCTTCAGATTCGCTTTCCATTGTGTAAAACTTATCACCTGCAGTAGGTGCTCCAGCCATACCCAATATCTGAACCGGCACAGAAGGACCAGCTTCTTTAACACGTTCTCCACGTTCATTGGTCAAAGCTTTTACTTTACCACTATGAGAACCTGCTAAAATTGGATCTCCTACACGTAACGTACCTCCTAAGATCAATACAGTTGTAACAATACCTCTACCTTTATCTAAAGCAGCTTCAATAACAGAACCTACAGCACGCTTATTAGGATCGGCTTTAAGGTCTAACATCTCTGCTTCTAATAATACTTTTTCTAATAAAAGATCAACATTTAATCCAGTTTTTGCTGAGATCTCTTGCGCTTGGTATTTACCTCCCCAATCTTCTACTAATATATTCATTTGAGACAACTGCTCTTTAATACGATCTGTATTAGCACCAGGCTTGTCTATTTTTGTAAATGCAAATACAATCGGTACACCAGCAGCTTGTGCGTGGTTGATTGCCTCTTTTGTTTGTGGCATCACAGCATCATCCGCTGCAATAACAATAATAACAATATCCGTTACTTTAGCACCACGGGCACGCATCGCTGTAAAAGCTTCGTGACCAGGAGTATCTAAGAATGTGATCTTACGTCCACCATCAAGTTGTACCGCATAAGCACCAATGTGCTGCGTGATACCACCTGCTTCACCGCCTGTTACGTTTGCTTTACGCACATAATCTAACAAAGATGTTTTACCATGATCGACGTGACCCATTACAGTAACGATTGGAGCACGAGAAACTAATGAATCTTCATTATCTGCTTGTTCAAGATCAGCAATTTCTTCATCTTCAGGTTTAATAAACTCGATTTGATAACCAAATTCATCAGCAACAATTGTTAAAGTTTCAGCATCTAGACGTTGATTAATAGACACGAACATACCTAAACTCATACAAGTTGCGATAATTTGTGTTACAGCTACATCCATTAAGTTTGCAAGTTCGTTTGCTGTCACAAATTCCGTAACGCGCAAAACTTTTGCTTGCATTTCTCTTTCTAATGCTTCCTCTTCTGCATTACTAGCTACATCGTCACGCTTTTGACGTCTCAATTTAGCACGTTGTGCGAATTTACCTGATTTACCAGCGCCACTTAAGCGCGCTAATGTTGCCTTGATTTGATCTTGAATTTCCTTTTCTGTAGGTTCCTCTTTTGGCTCATTAGGTCCTTTACCCCTATTATTGTTAAAAGGAGGACGACTTTTGTTAGCACCTGGACCTCCTGGACGGTTATGTTGTCCACCAGGACCACCTCCTGGGCGGTTTTGATTTACACCTGGAGCACCACCTGGGCGATTTTGGTTATTTCCAGCAGGATGATTTCCTCCAGTACGATTTGGATGAGTACCTCCACTTTGATTAGGACCACCAGTACGATTTGGATGAGTACCACCACCCTGAGGTGCACTTCCTGGGTTATTTGTACGCTTACGTTTACGTTTCTGATCATTGCCAGTAGCACTTGAAGAAGATGCTACAGGTTTATCTCTATGAGAAGGTCTTGCCGTTGGCAATTCAATCTTTCCAATTACTTTTGGACCTGTTAATCGTTCTGCCTTAGCACTAATGACTTCATCTGCAGGATTAACTTTTTTCTCTTCCTTTACAGGAGTTTCAACCGGTGCTTTTACAGCAGGTTTTTCATTTTTTGGCTTTTCTTCTACCACTTTCTTCTCTTGAACTTTTGGAGCTTCAGTTTTAACTTCAACTTTTTGAGGTGCAGCAATGACAACCTTCGGTGCTTCCTTCACTTTCTCCTCTGCTTTTGGTGCTTCCACTACCGGAACTTTTGGCGCTTCAACTTTCGGAACCTCTAATTTTGGCTCAGTTATTACAATAGGTTTTGGAGCAGCAGGAGTTGCTTCTTTAACCACCTCAGGCCTCTTCTCCACTTCCTTTGGAGTTTCAGCTTTCACTTCTGGAGTGTCTTCTTTTTTAGGTTTAGAACCTCTTTTCAAAGCATCTAAATCTATTTTACCAACGACTTTCATCCCTCCAGTATGCGTATTTGACGAACTTTCTTTTGCTTCATGTTCAGTTACTTTTTCAGTAGGCGTCTCATTTTTAACAGCATCCGATCCTTCTCTTGTATTAACTGCAACATTTTTAATCAAAATTTCTTTTGAAACTACAGTTTCTTCATAATCGTCATTTTTAGATGATTCTTTAGGAGAAGCGACTGGCGACTCATCACGACGAATTTTGCCAATAACAATTTGTTTAGCTTCATCTTTCACGATTTTGTCACCTTGAAACTCTTTCAACAGCACATTGTACATCTCTCCGGATAGCTTAGTATTAGGCTTGGCGTCGACGTCATATCCTTTTTTCACTAAACAATCTACGGCAGTAGATATGCCAATATTGAGTTCCTTTGCTGCTTTAAGCAGGTTTGTACCTTTTCCTTCAGTCATCTATTATTTTAACTAATTAAATATTTAATACAAAAATATGTTTTTTTTACATCTCTATAACAATTAAATTCGAAATAGAGATGAAAATAAATTATATGGCTTCATTTTATTCAAATTCAGCCTGCAAAATACGTAAAATCTCTTTTACCGTATCTTCTTCCAGATCAGTACGTCTGGACAATTCTTCTTCTGTCAATGCCAATACTGAACGTGCAGAGTCTAAACCAACACGTTTCAATTGATCAATAACCCAGCTTTCGATCTCATCGCTGAATTCTTCGATATCCACATCCTCATCAAATTCATCATTCTCACGATATACATCGATTTCATAACCCGTCAATTTACCGGCCAATTTGATATTGTGTCCACCACGACCAATTGCCAAAGATACTTGATCAGATTTTAAATACACAGCGGCAGTCTTATTTTCCTCATCAATTTTGATTGAGCTAATACGAGCTGGGCTCAGTGCGCGTGTGATATAAAGAGAATGATTGGTCGTAAAATTGATCACATCAATATTTTCATTGCGCAGTTCACGAACAATACCATGAATACGAGATCCTTTCATACCAACACAAGCACCAACTGGGTCGATACGATCGTCGTAGGATTCAACAGCTACTTTAGCACGCTCACCTGGTTCACGAACGATTTTCTTAATTGTAATTAAACCATCGAAGATTTCAGGAACTTCAAGCTCAAATAAACGTTGTAAAAATTCTGGAGCAGTACGAGAAATAAGAATCTTAGGATTATTATTCATCATATCTACTTTATAAACTACTGCACGAATGCTATCGCCCTTCTTGAAATAATCCGCAGGAATCTGTTCAGTCTTTGGTAAAATCAATTCATTACCATCATCGTCCAAAACAAGTAATTCCTTTTTCCAGATTTGATAAACTTCACCAATAACCAATTCACCTTCTCGGTCTTTATATTTTTTGAAAACTTCGTCTTTCTCTAATTCCAATACTTTTGAAACCAAAGTTTGACGTGCTGCCAAAATAGCACGACGACCAAAGCTCTCTAATGTAATTTGTTCAATATAGTCATCACCGACTTCCAAATCAACATCAAATTTCTTCGCTTCTGTTAATTCAATTTCTAAATCATCATCTTCCGAAAATTCATCTTCAACAACAACGCGAGTTCTCCAGATTTCCAAATCCCCATTATCTGGGTTGACAATAACATCACAATTCTCATCTGTGCCGAAACGTCTACGGATCATACTACGGAATACTTCCTCTAACACAGAAATAACCGTTGGTCGGTCAATGTTTTTAAACTCTTTAAACTCTTGGAAAGAGTCAATCAAATTGATATTGCTGCTCATTTTTATTTAAATGAAATTAACACCTTAGTTGCTTTTATTTGTTCCAAAGGAATAATACGAGCAGCCTGCTGCGCCTTTTTTCCTTTTTCTTTTATTGTTTCTTCAATAGTAATCTGTGAGTCATCAACTTCAAGCAAAGTACCTTCAGCTTTCGTTCCATCATTTAACTTCACTTGTACATTGCGTCCAATATTTTTTTCATACTGTCTTTGATGAACAAAATTAGTATCTATACCTGGAGATGAAACTTCTAGACGGTAAGCTTTTTCTACTACACCCTCTTCTTCTAGCTGGAATCCGACAAATTTGCTAACTTGTACACAGTCATCGATACTAATCCCTTGATCACCATCCAATAAAACCTCCAAGACACTGTTTGGATGAAACTTAACACTTACAATAAACAAATCATCGCGATCTGCTATTTTTTCTTGAACGAGTTCGATAACTCTTTTCTCTACATTTTGCATATTCTGTCGAAATCGAATAAAAATACTGAAATCAATGAATTAAAAAAGGGGGCATACGTTGCCCCCTTCCTCTCAGATAGGACAAAGGTAAATATTTTTTTTCAAACAATCAAAATTCGCATAAAAAAAGTTTACTTATAATCTACATTTAACCTTTATCAACAACCGAATTTATCGTTTTTTGCATTTCGGCCATCATGCTTGTTAGCGTCTCCATCGTAGGCTCATTACTAGGCTCCGGTAAGGTGGTACTAATAAATGCTTTTGCTCGCCATACTTCCATAATATCACCAGCCTCAACCCAGTAAGGATCATAACTTTTGTTATCCGAAACCAGCTTCAACCCTTTATCTTCCTTAAATTTATAAGCCACCCGCTTATATACAACACCTTCATCCTTGGAAACAATGACATAAGTATGTCCTGGTTTAATTTCATTCCAGTTTTCAACATATTCTGCCACAATGATAGATCCACTTGGTAGAGGTCGCATCGAATCTCCTTTAATTTCAAAAGCACGATAGGTCCCCTGATTGAACATAGGTAACGAAAATTTAGGCAAAGTCGCTACATACTCGGGATCAGAATAACCGTTCATATAACCAGCACTAGCCTTTACCGGAACAAGCTCTATATTCTCACGATCCTGCCCATCTACCGTTACACTCAATACACGTAAATTAGAAGCATTGCTTTTCGGTGCTCGTTTCCACTTATCATTAATCTCATCATTAGCAAGCTCATCCATTGATAGCTCATAAAATTCTGCTATCTTTTTTAGTAATTCATATTTTGGCTCAGCCCGATCCTCTTCATACGCCCCTACAGAAGCACGCTTTATTTCCAATAAATCGGCAAACTGCTGTTGTGTAAGTCTTTTCGTTTTTCTTAAAAACTTAAGATTGGAAGCTATGTTTGGCATATTTTTTAAAATTTAATTTTTAATATCTAAAAATATTAGTAATATTGTGCCAATAAAATTAGTAAAAATTATACAAATAACCAAATTTATTAGCTCAAACATGAAATCATACACATTATACATTATTACTGACAGCAATAGACACTTCCTAAATGTAGACATTACATCAGATTTCGCATTAATTGCAAACGAAATTAGAAGCAGCAGTAATATCTTTTTTCCAAACGGACCGCACTTAACACGCATCGTTTATATAGAAAAATTCGAATCTAAAGAAAAAGCTGAGAAAAGATTACTTGAACTGCGTCATTTTACCTTTATGCAAAAAGAAAAATTGATCCGCAAACAAAATGCCGACTGGAAAAATTTGTGTCCATTCCACATGAATACGGTAGAAAAAAAATCGGTTGCTTATACTTCATAAACAACCGATTTCCAAAAAATATCATATATTTACTTTACTCTACAGTATCGATCGAGTCAGGTGGTTTTGTCGCAACGACATCTCTTTCGGTAGACAATACATCAATGTTATCTCTCTGCTCAGGTGTTGACAATCCCTCTTCTTGAGTTGTACCTTCGCTACCACTATTTTCTAATTCCTCCAAAGGCAATTCGTCGTCTGTTGCTGTGGAATCTAACACTACTTCTTCTCGAGGAGGACGAGGTGTCTCACAATTATATTTCTTGGTGATTTCGACAGTAGGTGCTGGAAATTTACCCTGAGTATACCCTAGAGCTTTATCTTTGTATATAGCTTCCATAAACAAACCAAAGATCGGTAAAGCTGTTTTAGACCCCTCTCCTGTTTGTGAGTTTTTAAAGTGAATATTACGATCATCACAGCCTACCCATACTGCTGTTACCAAATCCTTTGTAACCCCCATATACCATCCGTCAACATATTCGGACGAAGTACCAGTTTTACCCCCTATCTCATTTTCTTTACTAAACAAGTCATATTCCCACAAGGCTTGTGAAGTCCCCCCTGGCTCCTCCATTCCACCACGCAACATATAAGTCATCAACCAGGCATCCTGTTTATCGACAACTTGTTTACGTTCAGGTTTAAAAGTTGCAATAACATTACCTTCATAATCTTCAATGCGCGAAACTAAAACCGGAGTCACACGCTCACCATGATTCATCATTGTTGAATATCCATTTGCCATCTCAAAAACTGAAACATCATTCGGCCCCAATCCAATCGATGCTACAGCACTCAATTTACTTTCTATACCAACACGATAAGCCGCTTCCACAATCTTATCCGCCCCAACTTTTTCCGTTAACTGCACGGTGATTGAATTTACCGAACGTGCCATTGCCCAACGCAAGGACATATCTCGGTAACTGAAATTCCAATCTGCATTTTTAGGCTCCCAAACTTCAATAGAATCGCCTTTATCAATTTTAATCGTGACTGGCTTATCTTGCATTTGATCACAAGGGGTCATGCCCGATTCCAAGGCAGCCAAATAAACAAATGGTTTAAATGTGGATCCTGCTTGTCGTTTTGACTGGTTTACATGATCATACTTAAAATATTGATGATCTATTCCTCCAACCCAAACTTTGATCTCACCCGAGTATGGATCCATACTCATCACACCCGTATTCAACATCGTCACATAATATTTGATCGAATCCACTGTGGACATCTGCACCTTCTCACGCAAGCGTTCACCTTTCCATGAAAAAACTTCCATTTCTTTTTTTTGATTCAGATAGTAATCCATACTATCCGTACGGTTATCGTATTTTTTAGCCAAAAATTTATAATAATCGGTTTTTTTAACCAAATTATCAATAAACCCAGGAATCACCTTACCGGACAGATCCCTCCAAGGATCTTCATTGCCCCATGCGTTTTTCAATCTTCTTTGCAATACTTGCATTTGCTTAGCTACAGCCTCCTCGGCATGCTTTTGCATTTTTGAATTGATGGTGGTGTAAATTTTTAAACCATCTTTATAAATATCTCGATCATTCTCTTCTGCCCATTTTTCCAACCAACGTTCTACAGCTGCACGCAAATATGAATCTTCTCCTGCATGTACATCCTTATTGTCCGCATGCAAGACTAATGGCTCTTTTGACAATTTTTCTACCTGTGATTGATCAATATAATCAGCTTTTGCCATTTGCGCCAATACAACATTTCTACGTTCACGCGACTTTTCTAAATTACGCATTGGATTATAGATTGTAGTTCCTTTCAGCATCCCCACCAATACTGCGGATTCATTGATACTCAAGTCACTTGCATTTTTACTAAAATAACGACGCGCAGCAGTTTGGATACCATAAGAATTATTACTAAAAGATACCGTATTCAAATACATTGTAATGATTTCATTCTTTTCATAACGGGATTCCAATTTATAAGCTGTCATCCATTCTTTGAATTTGGTTACGATCAAACCCACACCAGGAATTTTTGCCAGTAAACCACCAGACTTATTATATCGAGTTCGATAAAGATTTTTTGCAAGTTGCTGTGTAATGGTACTTGCCCCCCTTTTATCCCCAGTTAAGGTCGAAATAATCCCCGATCCTAAACCCCAAAAATCAACCCCACTATGTTTATAAAAACGAACATCTTCCGTAGCGACCAAAGCATTTATCACATGCTTAGATATACTGTCAAAAGCAACGGGATTACGATCTTCATCGAAATACCGACCTATTAATACACTATCTGCAGTATACAATTCTGTTGAGATATTGACACTTGGCATCGTAATATCCTTTTTTGTAGGCGAGTAGCCAAAAAGCCCTAAAAAGTTAAGCTGTATAGCACAAACTAGGACGATTAAAAAATATATAGCGATCGCTATATAGCGTAAAAATTTATTCTTAATACGTTTGAACATACGGTAAAGGTCTAAAAATGTTTTGTGAAAACAAGCAAAAAAAATAAGCTTTTACATGCTGCAAAGAAGAATTAACGAAATTTAACATTTCGTTATTCCAAATCTGATAATTAGGATTATAAGAATCCATATTGCTACAATAATTATACCTAAATATACCACCTCAGTATTTTTGTTTCATTAATCGATATAATTTATTTAAATTTATCTTCGAATTAGTCATATAAAACATGTTAAAGCAAACCTTACAACAAAAGTTATTACAAAAACTATCTCCACAACAGATTCAGTTTATCAAACTTTTACAGGTTCCTACGGTATCTTTGGATGCACGCATTAAAGAAGAATTAGAAGAAAATCCAGCTCTTGAAGACGGCAGCTTAGCAAATATGGCTGAACCGAATGAGGAATACCCGGATCGTGACCCTGACGATACTTTCGATAGTGAAGAAAGCTATGACAGCGATGAGTTTAATGTAGATGAATATATTCAGGAAGATGATTATACCGATTATTCCAATAATTATAATTACTCTGATGAAGACGATGATAAAAAAGAGATTCCTATTGCTGTACAAGATTCATTTTTCGAAAAATTGCAACAACAATTAGATTTATTAGCTTTAGATGACCGTGATTTTCTAATTGGACAACAGATTATCGGAAGTTTAGATGATGACGGCTATCTACGTCGACCTATATTAAGTCTTATCGATGATCTAGCATTCTCACAGAATGTCATAGCGTCAGAAAGTGAAGTATTGGAGATGCTTAAAGTGATTCAAGATTTTGAACCTGCTGGCATTGGTGCACGTGATCTACAAGAATGCCTACTGATACAACTGCAAAAGAAAGATCAAAACAATCCTACAGTTATTCAAGCGACCAAAGTAGTTAAAAATTATCTAGAAGAATTTACAAAGAAACATTACGATAAACTGGAGAAATCACTAGGATTAACATCAGAAGATCTTAAGAATATCGTTAATGAAATACTTAAACTAAATCCCAAACCAGGAGATTCAGGCGCTGTTGCAGGCAAACAACTGCATGTTATACCTGATTTTCATATCAGTAATAATGATGGTGTTCTTCATCTTACCTTAAATGGTCGTAATGCTCCAGAACTACGTGTAAGCCGCTCATACCAAAGTATGTTTGAACATTACGAAAAGTCTAATCAAAAGGATAAAAAGATGAAGGAAGCGGTTCAGTTTGTTAAACAAAAACTGGATTCTGCTAAATGGTTTATTGATGCCATCAAACAAAGGCAACAAACTTTATTGAAAACCATGAATGCTATCATGGAGTATCAATACGATTACTTCTTAACAGGAGATGACGTCAAACTTAAACCCATGATTTTAAAAGACATTGCTGACCGTATTGGTATGGATATTTCAACAGTTTCTCGTGTAGCAAACTCGAAGTATGTACAAACAGAATTTGGAACTTTCCTTCTCAAATCCTTTTTCTCTGAAGCGATCCAGACCGAATCTGGGGAAGAAGTTTCGAATAAGGAAGTAAAAAAGATCTTAGAAGAATGTATTGCAAATGAGGATAAACGTAAACCACTAGCTGACGAGAAATTAACCGAAATTCTGAAAGATAAAGGTTATAATATCGCTAGACGTACTGTGGCAAAATATCGTGAAGCACTCAATATACCTGTCGCCCGCCTTCGTAAAGAGTTATAAAAACTGAAAAGCCACCTACTGGTGGCTTTTTGTTATTTAGATTATTATCTTTGTTCCAAACAATAAATAAGAATTATATTCAAAATACAAATTGACTTGGTTATATTTCAATTTGAATAAAGATAGTCGAAAGGGATCTCGTACAAAAAACTATCGCACATATAACTCATATTTTTGTGCCAATAACAAATATTTAGCTACCATATTCTAATATGATGTATTGATGAAAATTATCTCCAAAACAACCCCAATAACGACCTTTGCATTACAGCATATGGAAATTAATTGATGGCTATCTATGTATCATTGTGAAATCATCATTACTTACTCAAAAAAAAACTTACTATAATTTTTTAAAGACCAATGAGAGCAACAAAAATTGTTACCCTTACAGCCTTACTTGCGATCCTAACCTGTGCGGCAGAAGGGCAAGAACGAGATGATAGAGCTACTATCTTAAATTTCAAAGGAATTCAATTTCACAGCAAAGATTCACTTTTCTACACGAACTTCAGATTTAGGATGCAAAACCGAGCAGGGTTCACCGAAAAATTAGACGGAGAAAAGAATCGTGAATGGGATGCCCGTGTTCGTAGACTTAGGATGCGTGTCGATGGTTATATTTACACACCTAAAATTAGCTACTCGTTGCAATTGGCCTTTACCAGAAGTGATCAAGATTTTGATGAAACCGGGATACCTAATATTGTCCGTGACGCAGTTGTATTCTACAACTTTACAGACGATTTCTACATCAGTTTTGGGCAAAATAAATTACCGGGAAATAGACAACGTGTCAATTCTTCCGGACAGCTCCAGTTTGCAGATCGTTCCTTAGTAAATACAAGATTTACATTAGATCGCGATTTCGGTATGAGTGCCAATCTTAGCAAAAAAATTGGTGAAGTACCTATTAATGCTAAAGTAGCAATCTCTACAGGTGAAGGTAGAGCAGCAAGTGGTACAGATAGCGGATTATCTTACACAGGAAGGGTTGAATTTTTACCTTTTGGCAATTTTGAAAACGGAGGAGACTATTCAGAAGGAGATTTGGAAAGGGAAGAAACACCTAAGTTATCAATTGGAGGAGGATATAGTTTAAACGATAGAACGACACGAATAGGTGGTCAAACAGGTAAGTATGTTGAAAATCCTTTCACTTTAAAAACAAGCTTTGTGGATGCAATCTTCAAATATCAAGGATTTGCTTATCAAGCGGAATATATGCGTCGTGATGTCGACAATCCAATGAATATTGATTTACAAGGCAACACAGTCTATGCATATAAAGGATTCGGTGTGAACCAACAGATGTCATATCTGATGAATCATGGATATGAAATCGTCAGTCGATATACTTTTGTTCAGCCACACAAAGATATTCGAGCTTATGAAAAGCAGACAGAGATCATAGAAGCTGGCATAAACAAATATATAAAAGCACATCGCCTAAAATTTAATCTAAGTGGAAATTATACCTTTAAAGATGGGCAATTTGACAATACTGATGAAAAAAATTCATGGGGATTTCTATTTCAAGTTGAGTTAGGAATATAATTACCCATATATTCAGGATTAAATGAAAATCCCCTTAAACGCATCTGGCTTTTAGGGGATTTTTCAAAAAAAGATGAAGCTACTCCTCATCCAATTCTTCAAACTTTTGTAAATCTGCTTCAGCTCCGATTCTATCACCTAAGGATTCCTTAATCGCAGCACGGTATTGGTAAAGGTCCGAGTAGTATGGATTGAGATCAATAGCCCGATTATAATCGAGTAAAGCCTCCTCCTGCTTACCCAAACGTTCAAATACATCTGCACGAAGTACATATGGATAGAAGTCATCTTTCATCAGAGCGATCAATTTAGAATAATCAACGATTGCATCTTCGTCTTTTCCCAATCTTTCAAACAGCGAAGCCCGCTCCTCGTATATAACTGATTGATCTGGATTTATGGACTCTGCTTTTTTATAATCGGCTAACGCATCCTTATCCTTCCCTAGGCATTCATACAATTTTGCACGTAAAATATAAGCTGACACACAAGACTTATCCATTATTAAAGCTTGATCACAATCTTCTAAGGCCAATACGTACAAAGTCAACTTGCTATAAATAGCTGCTCGGTAGACATACCATTCCGCAGAATCAGATGACAACATTAACCCTTCAGAATATAAAGCAATAGCTTGCTGATAATCATAAATATGAACATATTCCAAAGCAAGCTTCGTTAAATTCTCCATATTATCAGGATTTTGTCTCCAAGATCTTTCGAGATCTTGGATATCTACTTGTTCCGCTTTGAGCGTTACCAAATAGGGAAGATGTTCATGCCATTCTAACAGACTATGATAATTAAAATCAAGGCGCTTTGCCACCTGATAATCATAAAAAGCACCTTCATCATCATCCAAATTACGATTCAGTATACATCGGCATGCATAAAAATAAGGTTCTTTTGGAAAATCTACGATAGCTTTGGTATAAATTTGAACTGCTTTTTCAGGTTCATCATGTATAAAATAGTGTAATGCTAAATAACTATAACCAAGCGGAGTTACTTGCACACTTTGAGCTTGTTGTAAATAATTTGCAGCATCAATTGAACCAGATTGTATTGCTGTCAACCCCTTCAATAAAAGTATTTCTGTAGCTTCTACATTTACATCGTCCAATTCAGCTAAGATCTCTCGATATCCAGCCGTGACCTCAGGTTTAAATTGAAGCAATTCTACGATTGGTAGATAAGCATACTTTGCTAATAAAGCAGTTGTATTACCCTTTAAATCAAAGTCTGAACCAACATGTTGGTGCCTAAACAATTTCTTAAGTATATCTTGAATCTGTTGCATTTACAAATGTACAAGGATGTACAGCAAAACAGAAATATATTTCAATCCTTTACTGAATTGATAACTGTCCGATTCGTATAAAAATAAAAAGGCTTAAACATTTGATAGTTTAAGCCTTTTTATTTTTATAGGATAGTTTACACTAATTCGTCGCTATAGACATAACGGATCTCTTCTCTAAGATTGTAACGCGAAGCCATAACTTCACCATAGGCACCAGCAGTACGTATCGCAATCAAATCTCCTCTTTTTGACTCTGGCAAAGTCACCTCTTTCCCAAAGCAATCTGAGCTTTCACAGATCGGCCCAACAACATCATAGTTGACAAATTCCTTCGAAGTAGCAGCATCCAATTTTTCGATTTTATGAAAAGCTTGGTACAAGGCCGGGCGCATTAATTCGGTCATTCCAGCATCCAAAATCAAGAAATTCTTCTTTACACCATTCTTCACATAAAGTACTTTACTAATTAAAGAACCACATTGTGCTACCAAAGCTCGCCCCAGCTCAAAGTGAACTTCTTGTTGCGCAGTTCTTTCCAAAAACTTATCAAAAATATCAAAATACGTTTCAAAATCAGGTATAGCATTGGTATCTGGATGATGATAATCTACTCCAAGCCCTCCCCCTACGTTCAATACTTTGATAGCTACACCACGTTCCTCAAACCAGTTCTTCCACTCATTTACCTTTACACACAAGCTCTTAAATACATTCATATCCGTTATTTGAGAACCAATATGAAAATGAAGTCCAATGAGTTCAATATTTTCACATTTCCGTATTACAGCAGCTGCTCTTTCTAATTCAGCATTTGTTACACCAAATTTATTTTCATCCAAACCTGTAGTGATATAATGATGAGTATGTGCATCGACATTGGGATTGATTCGCAAAGCTACCTTCGCTTTACGTCCCTTTACTTCAGCTAAATCATTGATAACTTCTAACTCCTGAATAGACTCTACATTGAAAGCAAAAATATCGTGCTCTAATGCTAAATTTATCTCTTTGTCAGACTTTCCTACTCCAGCAAAAGTGATCATCTTTGCATTAAACCCTGCATCAATGGCTTGTTGCACCTCATTACCACTTACGCAATCGGCACCAAAGCCCTTGCTTTGGATCATTTCAAGTAATCTACTATTAAAATTTGATTTCAACGCAAAATGTACATGAAATCCACGTTTACTGGATGCCTCATATGCTGCATCCAACGTATCTTCCAATACGTTCAGATCATAATAATAAAAAGGAGTTTCTTTTCCTATGAACTGATTTTTTATATTTTCATTTTTCATTTAGGCTATTTCAATTAAAATAAACGGTTATGTAATGAACGTAATGCCTCGACTTTATGATTTGTATCCAATAAAACAGAAACATTATAGTCAGAACCGCCATATGAAATCATACGTACAGGTAAGTGTTTTACCGCATCTAAAACACGCGCAGCATATCCATGCGTATTCAAGTCAAAATCACCTACTACACATACGATCGTTTGATGCTCATCAACTGAAACTGTTCCAAAATCCTCGACCTCTTTGATAATATCTTGCAGATTTTTTGTATCATCAATAGTAACCGAAACAGCCACTTCAGAAGTTGTAATCATATCAATTGGTGTTTTATAACGCTCAAATATCTCGAAAACACGACGTAAGAATCCGTACGCTAATAGCATACGAGAGGAATGGATATGAATGGCAGTAATACCATCTTTAGCAGCAATAGCACGGATACTCCCTTTTTGACCACCTTCTTTGCTAATAAGAGTGCCGGTTGCCTCTGGATCCATCGTATTTAACAAGCGAACTGGAACATTATACTTCTGAGCCGGAAAAACAGATTGTGGATGTAAAATTTTAGCTCCAAAATAAGCTAACTCTGCTGCTTCATCAAAACTCAAATGTGCGATAGGACTTGTATTTTTAACAATACGAGGATCATTATTATGCATACCGTCAATATCAGTCCAGATTTGAACCTCCTCAGCACCGATAGCTGCACCAATTAAAGAGGCAGTATAATCTGAACCGCCACGTCGTAAATTATCCACTTCCCCAAAAGAATTACGACAAATAAATCCCTGAGTAATGAATAACGTATTTTCTGGTACTTTAGCAAGTAAAGGTGTCAACCTTTCTGTAATAAAATCTACAACGGGCTCATTGTCTTCATCAATCTTCATAAAATCTAATGCCGGCAATAAAATAGACGGAACATTGATTTCTGTCAAATAAAAATGAAATAAAGCAGTAGACATCAATTCTCCCTGCGCCAAGATGATTTTATCTTCCACAGGAGTAAAAATTTCATTAGCAAAGCTTTCAATAAAATTAAAATGAGAATCAATCAGGCTTTTACCATTTTTATATCCCGCTTCAGTTTTGAACAATTCCTTAATAAGGTCTTCGTACTTGTCTTTATGCTTCTTTATTAAATCCTTTGCCAAGTCTTTATCACCTGCAAGATATGCTTGACCAATTTCTACTAAAGCATTTGTTGTCCCAGACACAGCTGACAACACCACAACCTGACGCTCAGAAGGGTTTACGATATCTAATAACCCTTTGATGCGTTCTGCACTACCGACAGATGTACCACCAAATTTTAAAATTTTCATACTGAATTACATTATATTTAAATTTTGCCGTGAATATAGGCAATTACTTAGTTTTTTTGCAAAAAAAAGCGGCACAAATACATAAAGTTTTTGTGCCGCATCATTTATTATGCGGAAGATTACTTCTTAAGATTCTCGATAATCAACTGTGCCAATTCAACACCTATACGTTCTTGTGCCTCATTTGTAGCCGCTCCAATATGGGGCGTCAACGAAATTTTTGGATGTTTTAAAATCTCTATTCGCGGAGTAGGCTCATTGTCAAACACATCCAAACCAGCAAATGCAACTTTACCTGAATCTAACGCTTCAATCAAAGCAAGTTCATCAATCACACCACCTCGAGCAGCATTCACTAAACCGACCTGATCTTTTAATAGCGCAAATTCAGCTTGACCAATTGCCGGTTTATCTAAGAATGGAACATGTAGCGTAATAAAATCAGATGTTTTTAATAAATCCTCCATTGCTATCTGATCTACAGGCAGCTCGACTTCAAATCCCTGTGTTAAAGACAACGTTAATGTTTTAGGACCATCGGCAAGATCGTAGTACACAACGTCCATTCCCAGACCTAATCCAATTTTTGCAGTCTCACGACCGATACGACCGAAACCAACAACACCTAAAGTTTTACCCCTAAGTTCAGTTCCACCAGCATATGCTTTTTTTAAAGCACCAAATTTACTCTCGCCTACTATGGGCATCTGACGGTTGGAATCGTAAAGAAAACGTACACCATTTAGTAGATGAGCAAATACCAATTCCGCCACAGATAATGAAGAAGCCGCAGGCGTGTTTAATACTGCTATTCCTCTCGAACGCGCATATTCAACATCGATATTATCCATACCAACACCACCACGTCCAATCACTTTTAAATTTGGACAAACATCAATTAGTGCTTGTCTTACTTTCGTTGCACTACGCACTGTAATAGCGTCGTATGCCTGTAATTTTTCCGCTAATTCTTCCTGCGGTATATGATTTGTATCTACTTCAAATCCGGCATTCTCCAAAAGTAATTTACCTGCTGGATCAATACCATCATTTGCTAATATTCTCATGATATAAATTAGATTTTATTTTTCAATTCTTCAAACTCCTTCATCGCATCTACCAATGCATTGATACTACTGATCGTTAGTGCATTGTAAATAGAAGCTCTAAAACCACCAACTGAACGATGCCCTTTGATACCGATCAACTCACGCTCTTTTGCCAAAGCCAAAAACTCTGCTTCTAACTCTGCAGAATCCATGATAAAGGTAACATTCATACGAGAACGATCTTCCAATGCAGCAGTTCCTCTGAAGAATGGATTGCGATCAATTTCATCATACAAAGTACGTGCTTTGATGATATTCTCTTGCTCAATAACTGCTACCCCCCCCTTAGCTTTCAACCAACGTAAGTTGAGCAACGAGACGAAGATAGAAAATACAGGTGGAGTATTGTACATAGAATCTGCAGCTATATGTGCAGAATAATCCAATATTGATGGAATAACTCGACCCGTTTTACCTAAAATCTCATCTTTTACAACTACTAAAGTAGCACCTGCAGGTCCCATATTTTTCTGTGCACCAGCATAAATTAAATCAAAATCAGAAACATTAATCTCACGACTCAAAATATCTGAAGACATATCAACCACTATGGGTGCATTTGAAACTGGTACATCAAACACTTCAGTACCATAAATTGTGTTATTCGATGTATAATGAAAGTAAGACGCATCTGCAGGAACAGTAAACTGTTTTGGTATATAAGTGTAGTTCTTATCGCTCGATGACGCAACTACCTCTACAGCTCCGATCTTCTTAGCCTCTTTAATCGCTTTAGAAGCCCAAACTCCAGTATCCAAATAAGCAGCTTTACCACTTTCTGGCAATAAGTTCATCGCTACCATAGCAAATTGCAAACTCGCCCCTCCTTGTAAGAACAAAATGGAATATCCTTGCGGTACATTTAACAATTCGCGAACCAATTTAGTAGTTTCATCCAATACCGCCTCAAATTCTTTGGAACGATGCGAAATCTCTAAGATGGATAAACCTGTATTATTAAAATCAATTACAGCTTGTGAAGCTTCTTGAAAAACTTCCTTTGGCAGAATGCAAGGACCTGCTCCAAAATTATGTTTCATCGATATATAGTTTGTTTTTGTATAGCTTTTCTATGTTTCGATTAAGCAAACGTTTGCTTTCCGAAGATCAAAGGTACAAGATTTCTTATTTAAATTTCAATAAAAAATCAATATTAATGAAATTTAGAAAAAACTAATGCCCAAATGATAAAAAGATAACATAAAACTGCTTTAAATTTGTTAAAAATGATATTATGTATAACCTATAATAAGATTACTTTCCAAGCTTGATCTACTTTATTTTTTTTTAATAAATCTTGAGCATAAAGTTGGAGATGTATTTGACGACTCGAATCATCACCAATAAAAGCATTAAGCAGATCAAAAATTTCCGGTTCATCTCTTATCGCATCAATCTCATCATCCTCAGGTAGCTGGTTCACGGTCAGCAGTTGCTGTATCTCTTCTGGTGTAAATACAGCCGAAACCTTAATAAAGGGGGGTAAATCTGAAAATTGCATATAAAAAAATTGACCTTTGAACAATAGTCAAAGGTCAACTTTATCTCTGGTATTTAAAACAGTTTTTACAACTTTTCAATAATATGATCAGCAAACGAACTCGTTTTAACAAGTGTAGCATTCTCCATTAAATTGTAGAAATCTATAGTTACAGTTTTATCTTTTATGGTCTCGCTCAATGCTTTAACAATCATATCAGCAGCTTCCTGCCATCCCATATATTCTAACATCATCACACCGCTCAAAATAACAGATGAGGGATTCATGGTATCCGTATTCGCAAAACGGGGCGCAGTTCCATGTGTAGCCTCAAAAACAGCATGACCTGTATTATAATTGATATTTGCTCCAGGAGCTATACCGATACCACCTACTATAGCCGCTAAAGCATCAGATATATAATCTCCATTGAGATTTAAAGTGGCGATCACCGAGTAATCACGTGGATTCAATAAAATCTGTTGCAAGAAATTATCGGCAATTACATCTTTAATCAATAATTTACCAGCTGCCATAGCTTCTTGCTGCTCAGCATTAGCAGCGGCATCACCTTTTTCTATTTTGGTACGTTCCCACTGACCCCAAGTATAGGTCTGATGTGCAAATTCTGTCTCAGCGAGTTCATAACCCCAGTTCTTAAATGCTCCCTCTGTAAATTTCATAATATTACCTTTATGTACCAAAGTAACCGAAGGAAGCTTGTGTTCTAGGGCGTGCTCAATAGCTGCACGGATCAATCGTTTAGATCCTAATTCCGAAACCAACTTAATTCCCACACCCGTACCTGTAGAAAAATTATAATCAACATGAAGTTCATCATGTAAGAAATCTTGAAGTTTAGCTGCATCTGATGAACCAGCGGCAAATTCGATTCCAGCATAGATATCTTCTGTATTTTCACGAAATATGACCATATTCACATATTCGGGATGTTTCACTGGTGAAGGCACACCTTCATACCACTTAGTCGGTCGCTGACAAACAAATAAATCAAGTTCTTTACGTAAAGCCACATTTAAAGAACGGATGCCTCCGCCAATAGGTGTTGTCAAAGGCCCCTTAATACCGATCAAATATTCCTTCAATATATCCAGCGTTTCTTGTGGCAACCACTCTCCAGTCATATCAAAAGCTTTTTCACCAGCCAATACCTCTTTCCAATCGATCTTTCTTTTACCACCGTAAGCCACCTCCACAGCACGATTGAATACACGCACAGAAGCATGCCAAATATCGGGACCTATTCCATCTCCAATAATAAAAGGAATAATCGGTTGATCGGGCACGTGCAACGATCCATGCAAAGACTTTGTTATTTTACTCGCCATAGTTCAGTTTATTTATCTTTATTGAACATGTTCCCAATTTCCTTACTGATTTTTCTAAAAATCGGCGCCGCTTGTACATCTTCATATTCATCAATATGTTGATTGTCTACTCGACTAGGAAATACTAATACCACATTTTCATGGATACTTTCCAATTTCTTTGCCAAACCATCCAAAGAATCTCGATATGACACTTCCCCGTAACGTGAAGACACGTAAAATAGAAGTGCGTTATCCTCTCTAAATGATGCTAGTCCCTGTATATGATCCCAATCATCATACATCTTATAATTGACTGGAACTGAATTTTTGATTTCATCTAGAAATGCTTTAGTAGCGATTTCTGTACGCTCATCACACACAAAAGTGACCGAAATAGTAAGCTCCTGTCCTAATTTAAGCACCTTCTCAACCCAATACTCAAAACCAAATTCAGACTGCGCCAAAGGCGGTACAAATACAATAATCTTATTATGGGTAATAAATGGCTTTTTAAATCGACACATCATGACATTAGCAGAAGTACGATTTAAAATGCTTTCAGACTTCTCGCCAACGATTTTATCCACAAAATTGCTTGCGCTCGGCCATCCCAACAAGATACAATCAGCCATCACATCTTTTGCGGTTCGACTGATACCACTTGGGATATTGAAATCAATGGTTGTTGCAATATTGACTTCAGTCTCACTTCCTGAAGCATATTTAACAATATTATCCAAGTTTTTACGAGCAATTGCCATATTTTTCTCCGCCTGCTCATTATCCTTTACAACAGAAACAATACTGATCGGATAATGTGACTTTTTACTACGCATCAAAGTAGCAAAGTCCAAAAGCGGCTGCATATTCTCCATATTTGCCAATGGAATCAAAATATGCTCGTCATGTTCTTTTACAATATTGATATGGCTCTCATCTTGATCACCATCCATTACAATTTTTTTAGATGCTCCCTCCGTCACAATACTTGCTACTATACACGTCACTAAAATCAATAAGATCGTACCGTTCAAAACATTTTCATCAATGATCTCATTTTTATAACCGACCATTATCACAGCCAAAGTTGCCGCCGCATGTGAACTACTCAACCCAAAGATAACGTTACGTTGTCCTGCTGAATATTTAAAGACTAATTGTGTGATCCATGCCGCACCCCATTTACCTAATATAGCAACTAATGTCAATGTAGCAGCTATAATTAAAGCTTCTGGACCGCGCAATAAAACGCTTACATCAACAATCATCCCCACACTAATCAAGAAAAAAGGAATGAAAATCGCATTTCCAATAAACTCAATCCGATTCATCAGTGCCGAAGAATGGGGAATCAACTTATTCAATGCCAAGCCAGCAACGAATGCTCCTATAATAGGTTCAAGCCCCGCTATCTCGGACAAAAAAGCCGCGAAAAATACAATAGATAAAATAAAAATATAGTGAGAAGTTTTTTCACTTTCAATACGTTCGAAAAACCATTTGGCAATACGAGGGATAACACCAAACATGATAAAAAGGAAGATAGCAAACGATACACCTAAGGTAACCCAAAACTCTTGACCGATATTACCTTGGGAAGCACCTGTGATCACAGCCAGAATAATCAATACTGCGGTATCAGTCAATATGGTACCACCAATAGTAATAGCTACAGCTTCATTTTTCGAAATACCATAACTATTGACAATAGGATATGACACCAATGTATGTGTCGCAAACATACTTGAAATCAATATACTAGCCAAAATACCATAATCCAGAAAATAATAACATACTGGAAAACCGATGGCTATGGGAATAATAAAAGTAAAAAAACCAAACCATAAACTTTTATGCTTTGTTTTTTTAAATTCATTCATATCCAGTTCCAAGCCAGCAATAAACATAATATAGAGCAAACCGATTGTCGAAAACAGATCTACTGCCGAATTTTTCTCCAACCAGTTCAATCCGTGTGGACCAATGACCACTCCAGAGATAATCAAACCTATAATACCAGGGACTTTAATGGAACGTAATAAAATAGGAGACAATAAAATAATAAATAAGACAAGCGCGAAAATGAGTACTGGACTTTTTAAAGGTGCTTCAAAAGCATGCGATAAGTGATCTAATACGTTTCTATTCATAAATATATAAGCTAATTCAAGTATACATGTGCAAAAGTATTTCACATAGAAATCCCCCTACAAAACCTCTAAAAGTAAAATATTTATTCCGGAACTACAATTAAAGCAATCAATTATTTAAAAGAAATCGCGCGAATAGGACTGATTTTAGTAATCAATAGAGAAGGAATAAACAACGCTAACATACCAATCACGACCAATGAAATATTGATCAGCACAATATCGGTCCAGTATAGTTTAACCGCCACATAAGAGATGTAATAAGTCTGTTCATCCAATTTGAAGAAATGGGTATAATCTTGGAAGAAATATAGACCTAATCCGATAAAATTACCTAACAATAGCCCTACACCAATCAAATATAGCGCATTGTACATAAACACTCGTCGTACACCAGTATTATGAAAGCCCAACGCCTTTAGAATTCCAATCATCGAAGTACGTTCCAAAATGGTGATCAGTAAAGCTGAAACCATATTGATGATCGCTACTAAAGTCACCAGTATAAAGATTATTGTGGTATTCATATCAAGCAAATCTAACCATTGAAAGATATCAGGTACTTGATCACGAATACTTACAGCATGCATATCTACAGGTACAATATCATCAATTTCATTCGTTGTTTGTTGCAATTTAGAGAAGTCATGAATGCGTACTTCATATCCCCCAACAGCTGTACTATCCAAATTATTGAGTCTCCTAATCAAATTAAGAGAACCGATGACATACACCTTATCCAACTCTTCAGAACCCGAGTTATAAATACCTTTGATTTCAAATTTACGTTTCCGAATAGGCTGTTGCACAAAGTACATGATAAAATCATCGCCGACCTTAAGCATCAGTCTGTTCGCTAAATATTTAGAAATCAAAATCTGTTCTCCAGCACCTTCATTCTTATTAAAATTTAACGTATCACCTTCAACTAGTATATTTTTTAAATAACGTTGATCATAGCCCGCATCTACTCCTTTTAGCAAAACTCCCTCGACCTCATCGTTGACATTGATAATTCCTGGTTTAGTAGCAAAAGAACTGATACCAACCACATTTTCATGATTTCTAACGGAATCTAATTGCAACGAATCTAAAGCAATCGGTGAATTTTCATAAGAATTGTTGAGATCATAACGAAGAACGATAATATCTCCAAAGAAACCACGTTGCTTGCCCGTAATTTCTGATTTGAATCCCCGCAATACACCCACAGAAAGAATGATCGCCGCGATTGCCAAGGCTATTGCCCCTATGGTAATGCGCACGATTAATTTAGAAAAAGTTCTTTTTCCTAAAAAAGTGATTCTCTTGGCTAAAAAGTATGGAAAATTCAAGCTTTTAAATTATTTATGTAACTTCGCAAAGTTAAAAAAAAATGTGAACCAGCCTACTTTATTACTGCTGTTTCCATCATCTCAGTACTAAAATAAGAAAACATTATCGATATGCGCATCATATTCATGGGAACACCAGACTTTGCCGTCGCTTCATTAGATGCTCTCGTACAATCCGGAGAAAATATTGTAGCAGTAGTCACAGCACCTGACAAACCGGCGGGCCGAGGACAAAAACTTCACCAATCGGCAGTTAAGATCTATGCAGAGGCTCATGGTATACCGGTATTGCAACCCGTTAAACTTAGAGATCCTGATTTTTTGGAAGAATTGAGAATTTATCAAGCAGATTTACAAGTCGTCGTTGCTTTTCGCATGCTGCCCGAAGCCGTATGGAATATGCCTCCATATGGCACCATTAACGTACATGCATCATTATTACCACAATATCGAGGCGCAGCACCCATCAACCACGCTATCATCAACGGTGAGCACGTGAGTGGTGTATCAACATTTCTTTTACAACATGAAATAGACACCGGAAAGATTCTATTATCGGAGGAAGTTGCTATTGCCCCTGATGACAATGCTGGAATTTTACACGATAAACTGATGCATGTAGGTGCGCAATTACTTTTAAAAACTTTGGCCGGACTAAAAACGAATACGCTGACACCAAAAGCACAAAGTACACTAATTCCAGAGAGTGAATTGAAACATGCGCCTAAAATATTCAAAGAAAACTGTCAAATCGACTGGAATCAAGATATTGACACCATCTATAACCTCATACGCGGATTGAGTCCATATCCAGCCGCCTATACAAGCTTAGACAATAAAGTATTAAAGCTCTATGTAGGAACAAAAGAATATTCAACTCCAGATATTACTCCTGGAGATTATAAGACCGACGGTAAATCCTACCTTAAATTTGCAGGTAATAATGGTTACATCCATGTCATCCAATTGCAGATAGAAGGTAAAAAGAAAATGGAAATTATAGACTTCTTAAGAGGTTACCGGTTCTAAACGACTACATCCTCATTTTTGTGGTCATCGGATTTTTCCGGTATAAACTCCATTAAATCAGCGGGCTGACATGCAAGTGCTTCACAGATCGAGGCCAGAGTATCCAAACGCAATGCTTTGGCTTTTTGATTTTTAATGATGGATAGGTTTGACAGCGTGATTCCTACCTTAGCACTTAGCTCATTCAGTGACATTTTGCGATCTCGCATTACTTTGTCTAAATGTATAATAATTGGCATAATCAAAATTATATGTTTTATTGAAAAACATGTGAATCATAAAAATGTTTTGGTTATGAAAAATTTAATTTTCTCTATGCTCAAATGTATCATTTATTTTGAAAATTTAAGCTTGTCATCCTCCTAGATGAGTAGCAATTCCTTTACAAAAACAAAGCACATTCATTACCAACCGATTACAAATCAATTTAAAAGTTTAAACATTATTATGACTGACTTATCTCTTTTTGGAATAATTTTTGCTGCATGAATATTGAAATAAAATTCCTCATAATCAGCATGATATAATCATGTATCAGCAATAAATATTAAAATAATTCGTTTTTATTTTGTATTTTTGCAAACATTTCAGAGAAGAAAGGTATTAATATAATTAATGAGACAGCTCAAAATTACACAATCGATTACCAATCGTGAGTCACAGTCGTTAGACAAATACTTACACGAA
This sequence comes from Sphingobacterium sp. PCS056, assembly GCF_023273895.1. Lineage (NCBI taxonomy): Bacteria > Pseudomonadati > Bacteroidota > Sphingobacteriia > Sphingobacteriales > Sphingobacteriaceae > Sphingobacterium > Sphingobacterium sp. PCS056. Next base: position 4,401,505 of record NZ_CP096883.1, read on the forward strand.
ATTGGTAAAGTAGACTTAATAACAGCAGAAGAAGAAGTTGAATTAGCACAACGTATTCGCGAAGGTGACCAAGTTGCCTTGGAGAAATTGACTAAAACCAACTTACGTTTCGTCGTATCTGTAGCAAAACAATATCAGAATCAAGGATTAACCTTAGGTGATTTAATCAATGAAGGTAACTTGGGCTTAATAAAAGCAGCTAAACGTTTTGACGAGACTAAAGGTTTTAAATTTATCTCTTATGCGGTATGGTGGATTCGTCAATCAATTCTTCAAGCTATTGCGGAGCAATCTCGTATTGTGCGTTTACCATTGAACCAAGTGGGTTCATTAAGTAAAATTAGTAAAGCATTCTCTAAATTAGAACAAGAATATGAACGCGAACCTTCACCAGAAGAGTTAGCTGATATTCTTGAAACAACAGTCGATAAAGTTTCGGATACTTTAAGTAATTCGGGAAGACATGTCTCTATGGACGCACCATTCGTGCAAGGGGAAGAAAATACCCTATTAGATGTATTAGAGAATCATGACCCAGATACTGATAGTTCTCTTATCGATGAGTCTTTATCGGAGGAAATCAGACGTTCATTATCTACTTTGACAGAAAGAGAAAGAGAAATAATCGTTTTATTTTTCGGTCTCGGATCTAATCACCAATTATCTTTAGAGGAAATAGGTGAAAAATTCAACCTGACTCGTGAACGTGTCCGCCAGATTAAAGATAAAGCTTTACAACGCTTACGTCATACATCTCGTAGCAAGATTTTAAAATCTTATTTAGGTTAATAGTATTAACAGTATTTTTAGATGCGCAGCCAAAAACTGCGCATTTTTTGTATCTTATCGCATCCTCCCCACGTCTAATACAACACAGCTCATTTTGTATTATAAGATCCAGCGCATCAACGCTATTATTAAATTCAGAAGATATAAATTATTTTTTTTAGTTCACCCTACCACTCTGATTGATTTAGAAATGATTTACATAAATTTATTTTGTGGACGATATTTTTCGGATAAGGCATCATTATCTTGATACAAAAAGAAAATCTATTGCAACAAGATAATTTTAAATTACTTTTTATATTGCTGCCCCGGAGCAAAATGCTTAGCAGATTTTGTTCCTGCTGCTTTTTTAGCTTGGCCAGGAGGAACTTTACCACTATGACCGGATGTCCTTGACATATAGCATGAAGTACTGAGCATAGCAGTTGAAAGTGCTAATATAAAATATATCTTTTTCATTTTAATCATTCTATAGTAATGACATTTAACGTGCCAAAAAAAGATAAGGCCAAATCTATACTTCATTTTTATCTATCATAGACAATTTGATACCTCAATTTATTTCATAAAACAAAGGAGAACTCAAAAATTAACAAAAACATAATACATCATCAAAAATGGTTCAATAGGTGTCAATTCACAGAAAATCACTTCTCTTCATATAAACTATCTTAAAAAATTACGCTGAGTTTATTGAGAACTATAAAGAAAGTAGTCCCGACCAGAAGATCGAGACTACGCAAGATGGTTCAGTAATTGAACTTGTTTAGAATACAGAAGAAGTTCTTATCTAACTATTTGACATCTTAAAACAGTATATTTTAACCTATAGCACATTCATCACCTGTGCTATTCCAGAGTTGGATTGAATGTTCCCCCCCAGTCCTTATTTTGTTTAATATTTGAATTTTTATCAATGACAGATTGTGCTATCGGAAAGAAATAGTAGGTATCAGGAACCAAATTCACTTTATTTCCTGTATTCGGCACTTGAAGTATACTGTACTTAAATTGATTTTCCCTGAGTTGATAACTCTTTGCAAGCAGAGCAGCCTCATCCAAATCCATATCTGTGCCATCGTTGGTGATAGCAATTGCTTCTACTCCATATTTAGTCGTGTTGTTCAGCATGTTTAATTTGCGAGCTCGTCTCAAATCCCAGAAACGATGTCCCTCAAAACAGAATTCGATATTACGTTCAGCTAAAATTGCATCACGCATTTGCGAACGGTCAGTTGCTGTAATACCATAGTTACCATCGTCCCCAGCTTCAATACCAGCACGCATACGAATTTGTTTTAAAAGATTTAATGCCGTATTGAAATCACCAGTTTCATTTGCCGTTTCCGCATAATTCATCATAACTTCTGCAAAACGCATCAATACAAAATCGACATCGTACTGTGTTTCCACTTCCGTTTGTTTAAGAGACAACTTAGAGTTTTTAAGAATAAAAAAGCCACTATATCGATTCAGATTTTCTGATGGTGTCTTTGCTTTAGGATTCACACCAAAATTATCCAGATCAGCAGCTATACCAACTGAGGTATATTGTCTCTTTCCTGTCTTTCCCGAAACCTCATATACTTTACCATTCCATACAATCGATTTTTCAAATCGTGGATCTCTATTTTCCCAATAAGACTGCAAAAACTGCTCACTGGTCTTATAGTACTTTCCGGTCGGGTCTGAAAAAGATTTGCCATCTTTCATTGGAAACGATTTAACAAAATCCCAAGATGGAACAGCACTCGCGGATCCTCTACTTTCAGATCCCGGACGAACACCATTATCCCAACTTGCGACTTTATTAGGGTAAGCATTGATGACTGCAAATACGACTTCAGCCCCCTTCTCCTGCAATGCAATATTGGAATAGTCAGCGGTCAAATTATACCCATCAGCTTTTAACTTATCATAAGCAGCCTTATTAGCTATGTTTGCTTCTGCCCAGAAAGCATTATTATATGGGTTGGATGGGTTAAATTGAGGTGATGCTTTGTATAATAAGACTTTGGCTTTAAATGCCATAGCAAAGTTTCCATCAATCCTACCATAGTCTACTGAATTTTTAGCAATTACAGGAGGCAATAAAGAAATCGCTTGATCAAGATCTTTCACGATAAAATCAAAGCACTCTTTTGTGGTATTTCGAGGTACTTGTAATTGATCGGTTTCTAAATCTTGAGGAACAGTAATATAAGGCACTCCTCCGTGGTTTCTCACCATATTGAAGTACATATAAGCACGCATAAATAAGGCCTGGCTAAGGACTGAATTTTTCACATCTTTACCCAGTCCTGTACTTTCGTTTACTTTTTGGATTGCAGTATTAATTTTACGTATGGTCGTGTAGTCCCAAACTTTATACGCTGCATTATTAACTGTAACTGCATCTAATGGAAAGGCAATTCCGATTAATTGATCGGAATTTGCATCAGCTCCAGCGCTCCAATTACCAAATAAGGGATAAAGATTGGTTATATAAGCATTCACGAGGTTTGGATCATTCCAAACCTTACTTTCATCAAGTGAATTTAGATCTTCAATATCCAACACATCTTTACAGGATGATGATGTCAATAAAAGCGCTAATATGGGATAAAATATTTTTTTCATCAGTTTATAATTAATGGTATTGTTTTATGATTTTTTGTACATGAAATCTACCGAAGTAAAAGCAGATACTCTTTCGTATTTAAAGACATTGCAGCGAGGATTTCATGATGAGTTTTCTTAAAATTTAATATCCAATCCTAATGTGAAAGTTTTCATTACAGGATAGGAATCATACATTTTCTGCTCTGGATCATGAAATTCTGTCATAGGCGAAAACACAAATAAATTTGTTCCATTAAAGAAAAGATTAACATGATTGATTTTCATTGCTTTTGTAAGAGACTGCGGTAAACTGTATGAAACATTTAAATCTCTTAAACGTAAATAAGCACCATTGCGAATCCAAAAACTAGATGCCCCAGTGCCCGATTCTTGCCAATTAGATCCTACCACTCTTGGATATTCAGCATTTGGATTATCTGCTGTCCATACATCTCCAGCCCAGATTGGGTAATATGGACGAAAAGTACCTCCATGCTGACGGATTCCGCCCCCTTCTTGATTACTAATAACACGATCATAGGCCAATACTCCTTGTAGTAAAGCTGAAATAGTGACGCCTTTCCAGTTTGCATTTAGTCCTAAGCCATAATTAATACGAGGAGTATTATTTTCAGAAAGTAAGGTCAAATCATTATCATCAATTTTTCCATCTGGCATATCCGAATAATTAGCGCCACGAATATCTTTATATAAGATCATCCCAAGATAAGGATCACGTCCGTAGGTTTTAAAACCACTGCTTTTCAACGCATCCAATTGTTGTTGCGTTCTGACAAGATCTATAGCTTCAAACCCTATGATTCTATTTTCGGGTCTACCAACTCGAGATTCAAAATTACGTGTCCCACCAACCGCAAAAGCTGGTTCTTCATCAAAAATATCCCATCGATCTTTTGCATATCCCATATTAGCTGTCACTCCATAGGACACTTCACCAATACGGTCATTCCAATTGACGGAAAACTCACCCCCTTTGTAGCTTCTCGCGGCATAATTTTCAGGAGCTAAGGCCCGTCCATAATTATCCGGTACTTTTAAAGATCGTGGACCTAATATATCTGTTTCTTTTCGACTAAATACATCAACTGAACCGGTTAATTTATTGTTGATAAAACCAAAATCTAAACCGATATTAACACTTTTAGATGTCGTCCATGTTAGGTTTTGCGTTGGTGTAGCTCCGTAAGCAACACCATTATAGTAACGATCTCCAAACATATATCCTCCTGAAGGCCGATATTTTTCTTGATACAAAAATTGTCCGATCCTTTGCGCATTCACATTCAAATCATTACCTGTAGTACCATAAGATGCACGTAATTTTAAATCACTCATGGTGTTTCTAACATTGGAAAAAAACTGCTCCTCCGATATGCGCCAAGCGGCTGACATCGAAGGAAAAAAACCCCACCGTTTGTCACCCGGGAATAAAGGAGAACCATCATATCGAAATGAAAATTCGGCAATATATTTATCCGAATAATTATAGTTTGCACGTCCAATGAAGCCCCTTCTTGAATTAATAGATTCATAAGCATCTGTAGATCTAAAATTACGATCTGTCGGATAAATAAACATCTGATCGATACTTACAATCGGATTTTCTGCACGTGAATTCACGTATGTACCACCGGCCTTAAATTGTTCATACACTAATAATGCATCGATACCATGTTTATTAAATTTACGGTTATAATTCAAAAACCAGTTGACCTGATATTCCCATTCCCGTTGTGGAGCATAATCCATAAAAGGCTGTGCCTGACTAAATGTAAAAACATTCACTTTATCCTCAGATGGCGGTGCTGGGATAAATCGATTACCGTCCGGATTCAAGGATGTAAAAGTATAGTTCTTCTGAAAAGTCATAAATCGTTTGCGCATATAATCTTCTGCAAGATAACTACCGACAACTTTCGTAGATAAGCCCTGTACAAGTTTATCCAACTTATAATTTAACGTCATAATCGGATTGACTTGTCGGACTTTACGATCTATGTAGCGGTTACCAACAACTTGGTCAATCACATTCCATGCTTGCCAACTTCCCATAGGTGTTTGCACAGGATAATCTGTTGGTGAATCACTTGGTGACCCATCAGCATTGAGATAAAACGGATACATCTTAGGCCAGTTAAATGTTACACGATAAAAATCTGAAACATCAAAATCATCATCATCAGATGAGGTACTAAAAGGCCAATAAAAACGCTTTGAATTGATTTGATTAGCAGAAATATTAACATCAATCGTAAAATCATCCGTGATCTTAGCACTAACATTACTTCTCAAATTAAACTTCTCATGATCCAAAGATTTATAAGATCCATTCTCTTTTCTATAGCTCACCAAATTATAATAGGTGATGCGATCTCCTCCACCAGACACAGAAATTGATTGTCTATGACTGAATGGATTTCTCCATATCACATCGTTGACACTGTAATCCTTATCTTTAAAATAATCAAACTCTATTTGTCCATTTGGAGCGACCCAGGGCGAGGTCTTACTTCCATTTTCCCACAAAAATTGTGAAACACGATTTTGATAAGTCAGCTCATCAGCAGCTGTAGTAATATCAGCTAAAAGCGTCTGAGTTGGTGCTCCAAAACTATAGTTACTTTGTACATTGAAAACAGGTTCTTGCGCAGATCCTTTTTTAGTAGTCACCACCACAACTCCGTTTCCAGCTCGCGTACCATATACCGCAGCAGTAGCTGCATCTTTCAAGAAACTCATCTGATCCACTTCGTTTGCTTCTAAGGCATCGAACGCAGCCTTGTCACGAACAATCCCATCAATAACATACAAAGGTTCGGCAAAGCTACCACGAATGCGTAAACTTGATGAAGCTCCTGCCATTCCTGAGGTATTAGTCACATTGATTCCTGCGGCACGTCCAGCAAGAGCATTGGACAGATTAGAAGGCGAAATATTCTTTAACTGTTCTGCATTGACTGAAGCCACAGAACCGGTGATATTAGCCCTCTTTTGTTTTCCATATCCTACAACGACAACTTCCTCTAGACTCTCTTGTTCTTGTTCCAAGGCAACGGTAATAGCGACTTTATCTTTTGAGTCAATATTATAGTTACTAAGGATTTTGGTTTTGAAACCAACAAAACTGACTTTAATCTCGTAGTCTTGTCCTTCGGGGATATGATCAAATGAGAAAGTTCCTGCTGCATTTGTCGTATTGATCTGTTTGTACTTTGTTTTTGGGTTTTCAATACTCACTGTTGCTCCACTAATCGGATTGTTACTCGCATCCCGTACAACCCCATTGACAGAAGCTGTTGACTGCGCTAATCCCACATGATAACTCATACTCACAAGCCCTAACATTCCCAGTCGAAGAGGCCAATTCGTTTGCGGACTTCTAAATCGCAGTAGCAGCATCGTTTGGAATTGATGCTTTTTGGATAAAAAGTTGTTCATAATTCGTTTTAATTTGATTGTTTATTTATTTGGGTTGGTATAGTTTATATCGGTATGGTGTAGATAGTTGATTTCTTTTATAATATCTTCATACACCTGGTTCTTATTGGAGAAGGTTCCACTATAGAATTTATTCGCAATTTTTGCTTTATCGTACTGAAAATCTATATCGTAATTTTGGACCAGAAGTGCCAAAACATCTTCTAAAGAAATATTTTTAAACTGGATAGTATGCGTATTTTGAAGAAAATGTCCACCTCGATCTGTACCTACCGTATGTGATTTTATCTCTTCAAGAACGATCAGATCGCGATGATCTAAAGTAATTTCCTCATTAGGAAAAAAAGTGCGTACCAACGTTTTTCCCCTATTAGTATCCTCAGCCTTCACCTCAATCTTTCCTTCAAACAATTTAATTTGCGTTTGAGTAGATTCCAATTCATCAACGGTAAATATGGTGCCTAAAGCTGTAGTTATTACACCAGTTGAATGTACATGAAAAGGTTTATGCACATCTTTCGCAACATGGAATTTCGCCTTGCCTTTTAAGTACAATGCTCTTTCTTTTAGTGTGCTGAAATCTTCGGCGTATTTAATTTCTGAATGCGGATAAAGACTTATGACCGAACCATCACTAGCCGTTAAATGCATAATTTCATTTCCAGAATTAATGTAGTATAAATTGCTGATCTCTTTAATTTGATCATCAAGAACTTTAACTTTCGTAATTTGTGAAGTTGGTCCTACCTTCGAAGTACTAAAAGGAAAGTAATACCCAATTATACCGATCAATACTGCAGCAGCTGCCGAAACAACACGACGTACTTTCTTCTGATAGGAGCGCTTATTTTTTTGATTTATAAAGGCAAATACTTTTTCTTTGATTTTATCTTGATTATGGTAATCTAGATTTTCTGGCACGAGGCTCCATTCCTCTTGGGGCGAAAGCTCGTCAAGTACCCCTGCTTGTTGTATATAATTTTCCAAAAACTCAGCTTCTTCAGTAGAACACTGGTTTTTTAGATATCGGTCAATTAGTTCAGTAGTAATCTTCATATAATAAGAATACTGCAATACTTGACCTTACCCCCAAAAATATTTTAAATAAAATATAAATAATAAGAATATTTTTTTTAATGCTTTCAATGCTAAAGCTATGTGATTCTCCACAGTTTTAGGAGTTATTGAAAGTCGCTCGGCTATTTCCTTATAGCTTAAATGATCAAATCTGCTCATCATAAAGACTTTTCGGCGCGATTCTGGCATCCGTGCTACAATCTCTTCATACCGTAATTGAATCTCTTTTAAGAGATATAAATCTGACGGTGTCGGAACGGCATCTGCTTTAATTTTCAAATCCAACGAAACCTGTCTTTTTCTTTCCTCCTTTACAATATCAAAAAGAGTCGTACGGGCGATACAGAATAATTGGGCTTCTATGTCCACAGATATATGTTTATGAAAAAGGTTATTCCAAAGTTTAATAAAGACACGCTGTACCGTTTCTTCAGCTATATAAGTAGAAGAAGTTTTATTCAATGCGTATTGATAAACTTTTTTATTCCATTTTTCATAAATGTGCTCAAATTCAGCAGTAGAAATTAAGGTTTGGTTAGACATAACATGGATTAGTGTCGAAACTAATATAACAATTAATACTAGCTATTCACAATCATAATATATTAGAGAGTAAATCTAAACCATACTGGGTCGAATATGCTAATTTATCCCCTGAGTTTTTATTCAATTCTATTTCATATAAGTATAATTTAATAATAAACTAAAATAGCAAACCATTAAACCTAGCTACTACAAAATTTCAATCAAAATTTACACTATAAAACAATTATAATCATACATTATAAATAGATACAACTTAATTTTTATTGATTAGCACAACAACGATCATACAATAAATTACTAGAGCAAATTTTTTAAAAATAAGAATGATGATTAAACGACTTACTTTAATAAATTCATTTTTAATAAGGCGTAATCAAATTGCTATTGTAAGTAACTTTACCTAAGTTTACTAGTAAAACAATTAGTATGAAAATAGCTTTTTTCTCCACCAAGCCTTATGATAAACAATTTTTTGAAAAAGAAAATGAAAAATATGGTTTCGAACTCAATTTTTACGAAACACATTTAGGACCTCATATCGTAAATGCGATAGAAAAAGAAGATGCTGTTTGTGTTTTTGTCAATGATCGATTAAATAGGGAAGTTATAGAAGTGCTTGCCCAAAAAGGTGTAAAAATAATTGCCTTACGGTGTGCGGGTTTTAACAACGTTGACATGGATGCTGCCAAAGAATTTGGTATTTACATTTGTCGTGTACCGGCATATTCACCCGAAGCCGTTGCTGAACATGCCATGGCTATGTTACTGACTTTGAATCGTAAAACTCATAAAGCATACAATCGTGTACGAGAACAAAATTTTTCACTAAACGGATTATTAGGATTCAATTTATATCAGAAAAAAATTGGTGTGATTGGAACAGGTAAGATCGGAAAAGCTTTTGCAAAAATTGCTTTGGGTTTTGGCGCCGAAGTGATTGCTTATGACCTATATCCAGATCAATCGCTCAGTGAACTTAAGGTGAAATATGTCGATTTAGAGACCCTTTTTACGCAATCAGATATCATATCGTTGCACTGCCCACTAACTGTTGACAATCATTACTTAATTAACAAAGAATCGATTGATAAGATGAAAAGTGGTGTCACCATTATTAACACCAGCAGAGGCAACTTGATCAATACTACCGATGCTATACAAGCCTTAAAAAACAGACAAATTGGACTTCTTGGCATTGACGTTTATGAACAAGAAGAAAAACTTTTTTTCAAAGATTTGTCCGCGACAATCATAGACGATGATACTATTCAGTTATTAATGAGTTTTCCCAATGTTTTGCTAACTGCACATCAGGCTTTTTTTACAAAAGAGGCTTTAGAACAAATCTCACAAAGAACACTTAAAAGTATAGATGAATTGCTGCAAAATGGAGCAACAGATCAAGAAGTATTACTTTAAAAAAGAGTTTAATGATTTCCATTCGAATTGCTTTTGATATCAAAAGCAATTCGAATGGAATCTGATCAAAAAATAAAACGGTATATTTATGAGCGCATAAAAAAATACATAACTAGTTACGATTGTTAATTCCTGTAAAATAATCCCAAGTCACTTTAGCGATGTCTGAAATCATCCGCTCATTCGTTTCCTTACTCTCTTTGGAATTTGTCACAAATATACTAATGACAAAGTATTCGCCATTTGGAAGAGAAACAATTCCTACATCATTTAATGCTGCAGTAACACCTGTATCTTTATTTCTACCCGACGAGCCCGTTTTATGTGCGACCACAGTTCCTGCCGGAAGTTGTCCTTTTATTTGATTAAGACCTGTGTTAGTGGACTTCATCGTACTCCATAGAAAATCATACATGGACATGGACAATAAATTGTTTTTATTGACATAAAATGTCTTCAAAATGTTGTTCATTTCTTGAGGAGTGCACCAATTCAAAAACTGTTTATCCCAATTACTTTGCATCGTTTTTTCATTAATTTTAATAGAGATATTCTTAAAACCTTGCTTCGCAAAATATTGCTCTACTTTCTGTGGGCCACCAAGAAGCTTTAACATGACATCACAACCAATGTTATCGCTTAATGTAATTGTATATTCGAGAATTTCTCTCAATGTAAGGGTTACTCCGTCAGGATACTTATCTCGAATAGGACTCCAGATCTCTGGAGTAAGATCACGTTTTGTAATTTCAATTTTTTGATCCAAAGTAAAATTACCTTTGTCAATCTCTGTTAACATCACAATTGCTAATGGAAATTTAAATACGCTTTGCATTGGCAGACGCTGACTTGCATGTACACCTACTGTATCATTTTGGCTTATGCCACTGATAGCAACACCAACTAAGGCATTTTTACCAGTGATAATTTGATTGATATGCTGTTGCAAACCATCCATATTTTGAGCATAGCTGGTAAACGATAAGAAAAAGATTATCATTATTATGTATGTACTTTTTAACATGGAGTATCAAATATTATGTGGTTTCGTGTAAAAGAAGACGTGTTGAATTTCGTTTTTTAAATCCTGATCTTTTGATCTAAATTCTTTATTCATGTAAAATTAATAAAACAAATGCTGTCAAACAACTACAGTGCAGTTTCCTGCTCCTAAATAGGACTAGTATTTAATATATTACCATAAAAAAGCCGATTACAATAATGTAAACGGCTCCATTTATTATTTATTGAGTTAGCTTCGATCAATTTATGAGCAATTACTATACAGTCTCATATACTAATATACAAACATTTATTCTGAACGACGCATAATTTTTTCTATCTTTTTTCCTTTTGCTAATTCATCTACGATTTTATCTAAATACCTCACCTTCCGTGTTAGCTGGTTTTCTATTTCTTCAACACGATAGCCACAAATGACACCAGTAATCAACGTTGCGTTCGAATTAAGATTCGCCTGATCGAAGAAGATTTCAAAAGTCACTTTCTCATCAATTTGCTGCTGCAACGTCACATCATCAAATCCAGTTAGCCATTGAATCACCCGATGTAACTCTTCTTTAGTTCGGCCTTTCTTTACAACTTTTGCGACATAATGAGGATAAACGGATGCGAAAAGCATTTTAGCGATACGTTCATCCTGTGTACTCTTGATTTTCATTAATTTAGTCATTTTATGATATACCCTTACCGACTTTAGATTTATTGCTACCTTATTATTTCTATGACTGCTATAAAGATCAATGACTAAGTTAAATCTTATTCAAAATTTCCCTTTGGTTCCCAAAGTTCAATTACATTACCTTCAGGATCTAATATATGTACGAATTTACCGTATTCAAATTCTGAAATTTCATCGACCATAGTCACATCTTCTTTTTTTAATTCCTCAACCAAAGCGACGAGATTATCCACCCGATAATTAATCATAAATGGCTTAGTAGAAGGTTTAAAATATTCAGACTCTTTAGGAAAAGTACACCAAGTGGTATTGCCCTTTTTAGAGGTATCATCAACATCTCTCCATTCAAAATTAGCACCATACTCGCTAGTAACTATTCCAAGATTTTTGGCATACCAATTATTTATCGCCTCCGGATCGTCACATTTGAAGAATACCCCTCCTAATCCAGTTACTTTTTTCATAATTATAAAATCATTTGCTAATGGCTAATCATTAAATATTCAGAATAAATATAAAAAAAATGAGTTAAACATCTCTAGAAAAAAAACACATCACCTCCATCATACAGATAGAAGTGATGTATTAAATTAAAACTATAATATTAGTATTATACTGCCAAAGCTTCCCTCACTGCTGCTGCCAATGTCGTAGTAGGACGACCAATTAAAGATGACAATTGTTTATTATTATCGTACAAATCTCCTTTTGATGCACCAACATCAAAACTTGCAAAAGCCGCCGCTAAACCTTCTGGCAAACCAGCACCTATTAGTGCAGCGGTGTACTCAGCCTCACTTAAATTTTGATATGGAATCGTTTTACCTGTTTGTTTAGATATTTCAGCAGCTAAATCTGCAAGTGTATATGCCTCGTCACCTACTAATTCATATACTTTACCTTGCTCATTAGAACTTGTTAAAACAACTGCAGCTGCTTCAGCATAATCTGCTCGGGCAGCTGATGAAATTTGCCCCTCACCCGCACTACCAATTAAAACTCCGTGGGTAATGGCAGCTGGAACTGATGCCGTATAATTTTCCGTATACCATCCATTGCGTAGAATAGTATAAGGTATACCAGATGATTGAAGAGCTTTCTCTGTAAGTAAATGTTCTTCTGCTAAGCTCAAGGAAGATGTATCAGCATGTAAAAGACTAGTATATACAATCCACTTCACTCCTGCTTCTTGAGCTGCAAGGATCACATTTTCATGCTGAGTTTTCCGCTGCCCTATTTCATTACCAGATATTAACAATAAATGATCAATACCTTGCAATGATCCGCTCAAAGTCTCAGGTTTATCATAATCAAATATACGCGATTCAACTCCTAACTCAGCTGCCTTTTGAGTGTTGCGTACCAAAGCAACTATATGATCAGCTGCTACTTTTTCTTTTAATTGTTTTACCACTAGACGTCCTAGATGTCCGGTCGCTCCTGTAATTCCTATTTTCATAAATCTTTATATTGTAATAAAATTTGTTACATTTAAAGTCAAAAAAAAATCAACGAAATTTTTTTGCAAAATTTTCTAATGATATGCCTCTTAATGAACGAATAACCAGTTGGTCTGTTTCAGCATACAACTTCTCCAACTCCCCATTAATCCTTTTACCAACTGGACAATTGGGATTAGGACTTAAATTCTTTTTACCTAATATTTCCGAATTCTTCACCGCGACATAAATATCGGCTAGTGATATATCTTCGCTAGGCTTATTTAACATTGACCCACCTACTTTGCCCTTACGTCCTACGACAAAGCCAGCATCTTGCAGCGTACTCAATTCTTTTCTGACCATCGCCGCATTAATATTAATACTTCCTGCAATCCAATCCGAATTTACCCAATTATCCCCACTATCGGCCAATAAAGTCAATATATGTAATGCCGTTGAAAATCGTGTGTTATTCATATCGTCAACAAATGTAATCAGATTATTTATATTGTAATAATTTATATTACAATTAGATTTAAAAATGACATTTAATTTATAAATCGATGTATTTACCCCCTGTGAGAGATTATGCAGATGCTCCTACATTTTAGTAAATTGATTACAATCATTAACATATTAATGCTCATAATCAATCTACTATAATAGTTCATCATTTTTCACTACAGGATTATTAAGATCATGTTTAACATTTTCTGCCCAAATTTAAAACTCCTTTTCAAAAGTATAGCTAGGCTGTTAATCATGATCAGTACGTTTACAATTAACGACTACCTGTAGTAATCACGATCTCATTACTATTTACAAGATCATGATGAGAGACTTTAAATCCTTTTGATTTTTTTCCATCTATAGCAATGTTTTTAATATAGCATTCCACTCCTTGACGCTCACGTCTAATAATTAATTTATCCTTTCCATGATGATACTTAGCATCCAAATGAATGGTTACTTTATCAAACACTGGTGTCACTACCGTATATTCAGGTCTTCCTGGACAAAGGGGATAAATCCCCATCATATTCATAGAAGCCCAAGTAGACATCGTACCGGTATCATCATTTCCAGGTATACCCGCTGCTGTATTTTTAAAATGAGTATTTAATATTTCCGTTACTAATTTTTGAGTACGCCATTCTTCACCCTCTATTTCAGAAAAGATATGTGGGTACAGCATATCAGGTTCATTGGTCACATCAAAATAGCCTTTATCAAAAGTAGCCTGAAGTTTTTCAACAAAATTACGCTTACCGCCCATTAATTTCACTAAGCCAGGAATATCATGCGGAATAGCGAAAGTATAATTCCATGCATTTCCCTCATGAAAACCTGGATTGGGCTCAAAATTAGCGCCTTGTAAAGGATCAAAAGGAGTTAAAAAAGTTCCATCTGGAAGTATAGGTCTGAATGTTCCGTAATCTTTAGAATAATAATGCTGATAACCTTTCGCACGCTCCGCAAATAATTTTGCATCTTCCTTCTTACCTAATGACGCCGCAAACTGCGAAAGATTCCAGTCTGCAAGATAATATTCTATCGAGTGAGAAACAGAATTATCAAATGCTGCACGGAGAGGTACATATCCATACTTGACATAATCAGCATTGTCAGGTCTTATTTTATTTGTACTATCCACGCATGTGGCAGATTTATAAAAAGCATCATAAGCTGCTTGATAATCGTAATCCCGAATACCTTTCATCCAAGCATCAACAATAACAGGAATAGCAGGATCGCCATCCATCGTATAGGACTCTCGGCCATATAATTCCCACTTAGGCATCCATCCACTCTCCTTGTAAATATCAATCATCGATTTTATCATTTCAGTTTGACGATCTGGAAACAGTAAACTCATCAAGGGTTGAACATTTCTATAAGTATCCCAAAGTGAAAAAACAGTGTATCGATTACCATTTGTATGGAGCGTTTCTCTACTCTCCATCGCTGGATATTGACCATTGAAATCTTGTAAAATATTAGGATGAATGAGCGCATGATACAATGCTGTATAAAAAACAGTTTTCTGATCATCTGTACCACCTTCCACTTCTATTTTAGATAGATCTTCATTCCATTTTTTAGCAGCCGCTGTCTTGATCTGATCAAATCCTCCACTAGGTTGCTCCTGCTCCAGATTTTCTCTTGCATTCGCTATACTAACAAAAGAAACCCCTAGCTGAACTTCAATTTGTTCATTTTCTATTGTTTCAAAGCTCAAAAATGCCCCAATATCATCACCCGAAAGTTCATTTTGATACGATGTAAAAAGTTTATATTTTCCCGCATCTTTATTCCATTCATTTTCCCAAGCATCACCTGATCGCTGAAATTTCCAATATCCTTTCTGAATTGGTTTCTTACTTAAACGCATAACAAAATAAATAGGATATACAGCCTGATTATTTACATAGCAAAACGATCCCAACAACTTTGATCCTTCGATCTCATGATCATTTACAAATCGCATAGTAGCCCCCGTTTCATTAGTAAGCCCTTCTCCTAAATTTAATAAAATATGGCTTTTGCCTTTAGGAAATGTAAATCTTGAAATTCCTGTTCTAAGTGAAGCAGTTGCTTCAGTTTTAACACCATACTTTTCCAAATAATTAGAATAGTATCCTGGCGAAGCATGCTCATCCTTGTAAGTGCTTCCGTAATTTTTATAATCTACCTGAAGATCCCCTGTAGTAGGCATCAACAAAAGACTTCCCATATCTGGACACCCCACACCACTTAGGTTAACATGAGAAAATCCAGTGAAAAATTTATTATGATACTCATAAGGAGTTGACCACCATTGTGCATCCTTATTAAATTTATTCAAAGATGATCCCATCACATTAAAGGGAGAAACATTCATTAAGCCCTGCGGAACCTGAGCCCCAGGATTTGTAGTACCATAGTTTGTGGTTCCAATAAAAGGATTGACAAAGTCAATAGGTTTTTTTTGCGCAACAGCATATTGTAGCATGAAAATAAAGAGCAGAACGGAACTGATTTTCTGCCAATTTATAAATTTATAGACAGCATGTATCGCTATCCAAGATTTCAAAGGTATTCTACAATCGTTTAAAGTAAGTAAGATTTTTATGTTCATTGATTTGTTATAAAAAGTATTATTTGTTTATTTTATAATCATGTAGTTTCATGCTTATAGTTCACTTATCAAAGTTTCCATCTTGACAAGCACTATCCTCCATTAAAGCTTTTCTCATCATTTTTCAACATACATTTTAACTGAATTATTTAACGTAGTTCCTATTATTTTCAATTGTAAAATCATCACTATCCGACTATATTGATCCCAACCATAACTTTCCTCCCTGCTTCTCTCAAAAGCATAGTATGAGATAATAGCAATTCATATAAAAAATCAGTCTAGATGCATCATAAAAGAATAGAAATAGATATGATATATCCAATCTACAATAATAAGGATTATATTACAAGATCACACAATACAGTAAGTAGTGAACTCTTTATACCGTTAAAATACTGTTAAACATTATAAAAAAGTGTATTGCACAAAAGTGTTCACTATAGAATTAAAAATGATTGATAGGAAAAGGAAAATTTTCTTGTCCTATGCTAAGCATATTAAAAAAAAATAAAACTAAAATTGTTAATATTTATTATTGATTATATAAACAGTAAAAGACACCTTTACATTATATATACCTGGATATCAAAATCTAAAAAATTATTAAATTATGAAAACAATTATAAAAGTTATACTAACACTAAGTGCGGGTATAATCCTACCATTCACGGCACTAGCTGTTTCAGATAGTAATAATACAGCTATATTGCAAACATCAATTCGAAAAGCTAGTCCTATTACAATTTTAAATCCTCATGGAAATATTGATTCATTACTGCAATATTTTCAATACACCACCCAGTTGTTACAAAACAATATTTCCGGACTTAGTGAAGCGCAACTACAATTTAGCCCTGGAGAAGGTAAATGGTCTATCAGTCAATGTTTAGAACACATTATTCGCTCAGAGAAAATGTTATTTGACATGGCCCAAAAAGAACTAGCAAAAACTGCACAACCTCAACGAAAAAACGAAGTAAAAACAACTGATCAAGATTTAATTACGATGATGACCGATCGAAGTCAAAAATTTCAAGCTCCCAAGGAGTTGCAACCTACAGGAAAGTATAACAATAGCAGTATCGCAATGAGCGACTTCACTGCAGCACGAGAACCTGTAGTGCAATATATTAAAAGAGCTAATCTTGATGATCTACGCAATCACATTAGTGAGTATCCGACCGGTATAGTCGATGGTTACCAAAATCTGCTCTTTATTGCAGCACACTGCGCTAGACACATTAAACAAATAGAAGAAGTAAAGAAAAATCCAAATTTTCCTAAAAAATAAATGATGAGAACTAAAACCTATCAGATCAATATCAAAGCACCCGTTGAACAAGTCTTTTATAAAATGCTTGATAGACCCACTTATAAATTATGGACAGCTGAATTCCAACCCACTTCAGATTACGAAGGCGGATGGAACAAAGGAGATAAAATTTATTTTATCGGCATCAATAAAGAAGGAAAAAGAGAAGGAATGATCGCCAAAATTGCGGAACATATTCCAAATAAATTTATTTCTATAGCTCATTACGGAATACTACATGGGGATACAGAAATTTTAGAAGGACCTGCAGTAGAAGGTTGGACAGGCTGTACTGAAAATTATCACTTTGAGGAGCAAGATGATGTTACTACAGTCACCGTTAAAGTGGATGTCATGGATCAATATCTAACTTATTTTGACGAAACATGGCCTAAAGCTTTAGCCCGTCTAAAACAAATCTGCGAATAAAGGTGGTCCATGTTTTTGATGAATATTATGAGAACATAGTCGAGCACAATAAAAGTTGCTTACTTGCACTGCGCAAGATAATTCTACAACAGGATACGCTAATCAAAGAAGCGCAGAAATGGGGCATGCCCTGTTTCTGCTATAAAAATAGGATATTTTGTTAACTATCTATGGATCGTCACAAGTAAAATCATATACATGATCAATTCCTGAGAAAAAAATTCAATCGATCCATAATCTTAACTCCACAACGTTTTGTCTGTTTAAAAATTAAGGACAACCCAAAGTTGAATCCTGAAACAAAAAGCATCAACTATACAAACACATTAGCAATACAAAAGGACAGCTCTAAGGGGAGATTAGAAACAGCTATTATGAATTTGCGATTACACTTGAGTAATACAGCAAAGAGCCTATCTACACACCTTGCATAGTCACAAACCATCCAATAAATACCCAGTTGCTTTAATATCATTAATATGGCTAAGACTCTCTACAAATAGCTTAATCGTTATGACATAAAATTTTTACATAGTAAAATGAATTATTGGTCTATAAATTGATTATATTATGTCATGGCAAAATTTTTAAAAATAGTATTCATATTAGCAATTATTACTGTCTTAGGTTGGTTGGTTTGGTCAAAGCTTGAAAATAAAACCACAACAGTAACGACACATCAGCTTTTGATCGAGCGCATCGAAGCAATGGGCAAACTAGAACTGGTCAAATACAGATTGAGTGATGTACTTGAACATAAAAACGTTTCCACATTCTTACCCGATGCGAGCGTTCTTTTGATCATCAAAGCAGATGCCGTAGGCTGTATCGATTTGACAAAAGTAAAATCAGAAGATATCCAAGTTTATGGAGACTCTGTTGCAATGAAACTACCTAAACCCGAAATTTGTTACATCAAGATCGATCATAAATCTTCACGTGTATATGATACCAAGATGGCATTTTTCCGAGAAGCAGATCTCGTAGACGAAGCCTATAAAAATGCAGAAAAGGAAATTGCATCAGAAGTTAAAAAGTCCGACATCTTACTACAGACCCGCACAAATGCGCTGAATGTATTTACACCACTATTAAAAAGTTTAGGTTTCAATAAGGTGAGCCTTTCATTTGAAGAATAAAACCGTAGGTTCCACCCGTTTGCAATTTACGTTCGAAATCTCTAGGAGATAGCGTAACAGTACATTGAACATATAAAAGTAGCAGTACGGTAGAGGCATTTTATATAGGACCTGCCCAAGATCTAGACAGTATTATTACTGAAGCAGATCCAGACCATACGGCACTAAAAGTTTACAAAGAGCTAGGCATTGAAATTATTTAAATCTGCACACTCAGTGATAAATGCTACAAGTTTTATCTACGACCTACACCCATTATCTTTATAATTTACTCCATATTAAGCAGTTAAAGTTTCCATTTATTAAGAAATCATATATATATATTTACCTACCCAATTCTAAAACCATCTGAATATTACATCTTTTATATGGCGTGGCTCGTCCTACAATTTTTTGGAATCCGAGCTTATGATATAAATTGATAGCAGGTTTCAGAATGGTATTACTCTCTAAGTATATATTTGCAGCACCTAATTCTTTAGCTTTGTTTACGACAGCTTGACCAAGCAAAAATCCTAAATTTTTACCCTGTGCTCTTGGAGATACAGCCATTTTTGCCATTTCAAAATCATAATCTCTATCCTTCATTTTAATAAGAGCACAAACACCCACTGGTTCATGATGATAAAGAGCGACTAAAATAGCCCCACCTTGATCTAAGATGTATTCTTGAGGATGCTCTAGAGCTCGGTAATCAGCTTCTTCCATCTCAAAATAAGTAGAAATCCATTCTTCATTAAGAGATCTAAAAGCTAATTGGTGTTCAGCTTGATAAGGTACAATTTGTACTGCTTTACTTTCACGTATCTTTTTTTGTTCTTTTACTCTTTTTAACAATGATTTTTGTTCCAAAAGCACCTCCCACTCTTCAATTGCTTCCCAAAGATTATGAGTAGCTTCTCCTATAACAGTTTCGATTGCTGCATCCACGTCGCTACATGAAATTTTTATTGTTTCACTGAGATTTTTTCCTTTATCAGTTAAGCCCACAACATTTCTACGTTTATCTCGTGATGATAAATTATCTTCAACAAGTCCAGCCTGAGCCATTTCTCTGATTATTTTAGTAACAGAAGGTTGCGAATGTCCAATTTCATAAGCAAGATCAGTAATCGTTTTTTCTCCTTCTTCAGACAAAATAAAGAATACAGGAAACCACTTTGGAAGAAACTCCACATGATAAAGTTCATATATCTGAGCAGCATCTTCGGTGACCTTATTAGTCAATAATCGCAATCTACTTCCCATAGCCATTTTTCCCGTCTTATTAAAGAAATTCATAAAACTATTTTTAAAAAATTTATATTACATAACCAGTTATGTAACTGGTTATGTAAAATTACAAAAATATTTCCCTGATCCCAATAAGATACAGGACTTACATTACTTAAAAATTTCCTGATGCTCCAAAAATAAGTGAGCTCAATCTTTTTGTAAGCTTTAATTAAAACCTATTAATAGACTAGGTTACTCATAAAAATGAGATAAAAAAACTCAGTGTAACACAAATTTATGGAAGATATCTTTCTTTACAGATTATTTTCTATGTTAAAATGAGCACAATAGAGAATAAGTATAACATCACGACAATCCCCCCATTATAAAGACTTTTAAAATCCATATATGCAAATATAAAATTTTTACGCATTAGCAAATACGAGTATCCACCCAAAAATTATCCCGTGTCTGTAATATAGATTCAGGCGTAACTCGATTTAAGACATACGATTTATCATCAATTTGCAATTCTTTGCAATCGATGTCATCTTCCACAAACAACATTCTCAAAATGGCATTACTTTCACTAGCTCGAATGTCCGATTCAACCATTTTTGTATCGTTTGAAATAAACCAGCTTTTAGCCTCTTCTTTATTGAAAAATTTCAGATACATGAGACATGAATCAAATTCTCCCAATTCTTTAACTGCGTGTTCAGGATAGAAACTTCGAATATATTCTTCATATAGATCTCGTCGATCATGTCGCAATGCAAAATTTCTAATAATCAATCGCTGTGGATTACAATCTATACTAAATTTATGGGGATTTTCTAGAAAGCCATAATACTTATTGTATCGCACAAGACATGCATCCAAACTTTTTTTAATATTGTCCATAAGAACTAGCTTATTACTTATATATATAACAATCAAATGCTTATAGTGTTTAATGATTATATTGAGCATCTTCAATGAAGCCATAGTTCCCTATATCTATGGTTTTTTATGATCGTTTTTACAGGATAAGCCTTATCTTTACTCAGATCATAGTACACCAGTCCGCTGCACAAAAAATATCTAATGACAAAGTATCTATCAGTATTCATTGCAATTATTTTCTCGTCGTATAACGCGTATTCTCAAAAAGCAATTATCCTTGGACAAAGAGATCATATACATTCTACAGTACTTGGAGAAAACAGAACAATCAATATATATTTACCAGAAAATTATAGTGCTACCGACACGATCAAATACCCCATTATTTATATATTAGATGGTGGTGTAGAAGAAGATTTTATTCATCTAGTTGGGATCGTTCGTTATTATACACAACCGTGGATTGCGCAATTTCCAAAATCAATTATTGTTGGGATCGAAAATACGAATAGAAAAAGAGATTTCACCTTTGCAGTTCCCAACCTCGACTTCCTGGAAAAAGAAGGTTTTAAGAAAGAAAATTTTTCTCAGTATGGAAAATCAGCAGCATACATTGCATTTCTGGAAAGAGAACTACAGCCCTACATGGAAAATAAATATCATGCAAATACAGATCGTACCATTATTGGAGAATCATTAGCAGGTCTGTTAGCATCTGAAATTCTAGTGAAGAAGCCCCATTTGTTTAGTAAGTATATCATTATAGCACCAAGCCTGTGGTGGGGAGAACAAAAGTTATTACATGAATCTAAAGATGCATTACATGCTCATGTCAACAACCCATTAAACGTCTATTTAGGAGTTCCTAATAAAGATGAAGACGTCAAAATGTACAAGGAATCAATCAACTTTTATAAGATGTTGAAACAAACCAATAACATCAATGTATGTTTTGACTATTTACCACAAGAATTGCACGCAACAATTGTTCACCAAGCCGTATACAATGCATTTAAAAAATTATACCCAAAGAAATAAATTGGTTATCTTTCCCTATGCGATCTACCCTATTGATTTATTGACAGCTTATATTCCAATAACATATATGAGTAGAAATTAGCACTGTAAATTAAAAAGAAAAAATTATAGAATCGGCCCTTTCACCGATCATAAGCATTGCTTACAGACAATAAATTATGAGTATAAAAATGATATTATACCCTCATTTCGAAAAGTGTAAATGAATTATTTCGATAATGCGCTGGCATATCAGTATTTCCTTGAAGCGCAATAGTAGCTACTATGTTAAAACCGCATTGCTCATAATAATGGTTCAGTCGTTCATTACCTGCGGTAGTATCCATTCTTATAAATTCTTTTTGCTTTTGTTTAGCTATTATTTTTACAAAATCAATGATCTTGACAACAAAATTTTGACCTCTAAAAAGTGGATTAGTAGCAATACGATGAATATAAATCGCCGGTTCTTTATTTTTTTCTTCCCAAATAATTGGATCAGAGTCAGCGAGTAGAAAAACACAAGCAACTTGTTTGTCTATCACAATTTTATACTGCTGCCCCCTTCTAATTTCCTCTAGTACAGTCCGCTCTTCAAATCCCAACCAATTCACTTTGCCTAAGGCATGCTGATAGGCAATCGCTTTATCGTACAATTCCATGTGGGCAACCAAATCTTCGATACTACTTTTTTCTATTCTCATGAGTCTTCAAATCTTGTTGTAAAACTTGCATCAGCTTATAAATATAGATGATTTGATATGAACAAAGAATAATCTTAAATTTTTTCTGTCACATTATAATTTTATCTTTGATCTATGACAATTGAGGAACTAAAAGAATATTTTGATTCTGCATCATTACCGGATGAAATACAGATAACAGTTGATATGCATATCTTCGATATGCCCAAGTTTCTACAAGCCAATATAGCTGCTTTAGAACGTTGGAATAAAGAATTAGAAAAATGTCCTTCGTATCATCGTCTGATAAATTTAAAAAAAGCACTTGAAAGTCAATAATTGCTAATATCGATGCGATATCATTTACCGCTTCGATATTATTCCTGCAATAAACTGTGCTGTGAAGCTGTAAAAATATTTCTAAATACGATGTTCATCTCCTTTTCTCGCTGTGCAGCTTCAATACCACAAAGTGGAAATAATTGCATCACATGATCTTTAATACTGGATACGAAGCTCCGACTTTCAATGGCAATCCTGTTATAAATAATAGCATTGTCCATTTCTTTTTCTAGATTGCTCCAAGATTGCTCTGCCAATTGATATATGACATCTCTTCGTTTATTAAAATCATCTTGTATCTTATCCAATCGTTTAAAATAAAGCTTTCCTTTATCCTTTAACCATACTTCATCCTGAGATTTCACAATAAAATACCTTTCAACCAGATCAATAAAGCGCTTGTACATACCGATAAAATTAACTAGTAATGTTAATTCGGCAAGCGGAATAAAAGGATACTGGTACAAAAGCTGAGGCCACGTACTTTTCGATTCATTAATCACAAAACTACGTGAATCTTTCACAAAAAGATTTTCGACCGAGAAGCTATGGCTTGCAGTACATTCCAAGCCAAACGTATCCCAATCGTAATGAATCAATACATCATTACGATCGAAAAAGAAAGAATATATAAGCTGTTGATCATTTTCGTCCAATACCGGTATACCCTTTTCAGTGATGACACAATTTGCTGTAAAATGAGTCAGATGTGGGGCACCGGTAGCATATTTCCAATGACCTTTAATCCGATACCCACCTTGTTCGCGCTCAGCATATCCAGATGCACGACCACTTCCACCAAGGCACACTTGCGAATTCTGAAAGATCTCTTTGCCAATTTTTGGGTCGATAAATCCGACAAACAAATTAGCTCCCGAGCACAAAGTAATGGTCCAAGCTAAACCACCATCGTGATAAGCCAATTCCTCCAACAATTGCATTCCTTCTAACAAAGAAAATTCCAAACCGCCA
Organism: Sphingobacterium sp. PCS056; assembly: GCF_023273895.1. Taxonomy (NCBI): domain Bacteria; kingdom Pseudomonadati; phylum Bacteroidota; class Sphingobacteriia; order Sphingobacteriales; family Sphingobacteriaceae; genus Sphingobacterium; species Sphingobacterium sp. PCS056. Next base: position 4,425,655 of record NZ_CP096883.1, read on the forward strand.
AGACATTTAGGCACCCATATCTTAAACCATTTCTCAGAGATACTTAAATCCAGTTGTGCTGCAGTCATAGCTTTACAATTAATTGCATGCTGTTGCTGGTCTTTTATAAGATTAATGTGAGTTTGATTCATGATCATATATAAATTCACTTTTGAGGATTCTTTTCCAGTTAAAATAACCAAAGAAAGCCATGACAAATAAAAACAAAGTTAAAGCCGCAAACAAGAACAGATCTTTATGGTACAGCAATGGTATTGCCATAAAATTGCTAATATTTAATAAAATCCAATTCTCGATCTTTCGCTTGGCCAGTAGCCACATTCCCGCCCATGCTGTACAGGACACAAGCGCATCCCACAAAGGAACATCAGAGTCTGTAGCATGCAATAATCCGAAATAAAATACAATAAAACCAATGATACAAATCAATGATACTACGATCCAATCATTTTTTGATGATCGCGTGATGACATGATGATCTGTACGGTTTTGTTGCCAATACATCCAACCATAGATACTCATCAGTAGGTAGTACATATTTAAGGCTATTTCACCATATAATTTCGCGAAAAACAGAACGTAAATTGACATTAATATACCACAAATACCAAAAAGATAATTGATAGATTTATTAGATTTAGCGAACCAAACTTGTAAAACACCAAAGCCAACGGCTAACCATTCAGGCAAAGATGTCGCTTTGATCTGCTGTAAAAAATCGTATAAAATTTGATTTAACTGCATTTAAAATATGTGTAAGATAAAATAATACACACTTATGAAATAGCTATAAATGCAAGATTTTTGAAATTAAATATCCCTACGCCAGCATTATCTGGATCAGGTATATAACAAGAATTGCTCAGGGTATTGAGCAATTCTTGTTATTTGGGTATAATCTCAGCCTGTACCAGTACATTTACTGCAAGCACCCCATAAGTATGGTTAAAAGAAATTAATCTTTAAAATTCTCAAGCTTTAATGCAGTATGTGTGCGCTTTCTAGTCGCTACACAAAGCTCTGCATCATCATTTAATGATTGTCCGTGCGTCGGGATCATTTCTCGCAATTTTTTGCGATATTCATCTGCTTTAGCACGTTCTGGAAAACATCTTTTCAGAAGTTTGATCATGATAGCTACAGAAGTAGAGGCACCTGGTGAGGCACCTAGCAACGCTGCAATAGAACCATCTGCAGAAGAGACAACCTCCGTTCCAAATTCTAGCACACCACCATGTTTAGCATCCTTTTTGATCACTTGTACACGCTGGCCAGCAACTTCTATTTTCCAATCCTCTAATTGCGCTGTTGGCATAAACTGTTTCAAAGCATCTAATTTATCTTTGGGACTTTTCATCACCTCAGATATTAAATATTTTGTAAGATCCATATTGTCACGTCCTACAGATAGCATCGGTTTAATATTTGATAACTTGATCGAAGCAGGTAAATCAAAATAAGAACCTTGTTTTAAAAATTTAGTAGAAAAACCAGCATATGGTCCAAACAACAAAGCCTGTTTACCATCTATATAACGTGTATCAAGGTGTGGCACAGACATAGGAGGAGCACCAATAGAGGCTTTACCATATACTTTCGCATGATGATCTTTGATGACATCTTCATTGACACAGCGTAACCACTGACCACCAACAGGAAATCCTCCATAACCTTTAGATTCAGGAATACCCGATTTCTCTAGCAATAGTAAAGAGTGTCCACCAGCACCTATAAAAACAAATTTAGCGTTGATTGATCTTTTTTCACCAGTTTTTAAATCCTTGACCTCCAATTCCCACGTACCATTGTCATTTCTATCAATGTCACGTACTTCTTGGGTAAGATGCAAGGTAATATTTTCTTTAGCATCCAAATGTTCAACCAAATCACGCGTCAACGCGCCAAAATTTACATCCGTGCCTAATATCATTTTCGTCGCAGCGATTTTATCATCGTCAGGACGACCTTTCATCATTAATGGAATCCATTCATTTAAAACCGCTTTATCCTCCGTATATTCCATGCCCTTGAACAAGTTATTCTCGGATAAAGCATCAAATCTCTTATGAAGGAAATCAATATCTTTTTCACCGAAAACAGCACTCATGTGCGGAACAGATCGAATAAAGTTTTCCGGTTTTTTGATAACTCCTTGATCAACCAAGTAAGTCCAAAATTGTTTAGATACTTCAAATTGTTCCGCAATACTGATTGCTTTATCAATTGAAACTGTACCATCCGCTTGTTGTGGGGTATAATTCAACTCACATAATGCAGAGTGACCAGTTCCTGCATTATTCCATGCATCTGAACTCTCTGCTGCAACAACATCCAAGCGCTCTAAAATCTCTATTTTAATATCTGGACTCAACTCATTAATAAGTGTGCCTAGAGTTGCGCTCATGATACCTGCGCCAATTAAAACGACGTCTACCTCTTTGGTATTTTTTGTTTTTTTACTCATGTCTTCGTGATTGATGCAAATTTAATATAGATTTTTATATTAACGCAATCCTTTTGTCAAAAAACTGTACTTTTTAAAACCACTTATTCAAAAATACCATACTATTATTAAGAATTCCCTAACCTGACTGTTTTAGCCATTTTTATTTAACATGCCCCATTCAAGTTGACAGTATTATTACAACTTAATTTTCGATTATTATTTTGCAAATTCAAAATTAAATTGATATTAAGGTTGCGATTGTAGGATAGTTTTAACATTTTTGCAAGCACCTTATATTACATATAATACATAAGAATGAAATTACTTGAAGGAAAAACTGCTCTAATCACTGGAGCCTCAAAAGGAATAGGAAGAAAAATTGCTGAAGTATTTGTACAACACGGTGCAAAAGTGGCATTCACATATTTATCATCTGTGGAAAAAGGTCAAGCTTTAGAGCAAGAACTTCAAGCTTTTGGAACTACTGTAAAAGGTTACCGCTCAGATGCATCAAAATTTGATGAAGCTGAAAAATTAATCAGTGACATTGTTGCCGATTTTGGTACTATTGATATTGTTGTCAACAATGCCGGTATTACAAAAGACGGGTTGTTAATGCGTATGACTGAAGAAAACTGGGATGATGTGATCAATGTAAATTTAAAATCTGTCTTCAATGTTACTAAAGCAGCATCCAAAATCATGATGAAAAACCGTAAAGGTTCTTTTATTAATATGAGCTCTGTAGTAGGAGTTCAAGGAAATGCAGGTCAAGCAAATTATGCTGCTTCCAAAGCTGGTATTATCGGCTTTTCAAAATCAGTTGCTAAAGAGTTAGGATCACGCAACATCAGATCCAACGTGGTGGCACCAGGATTTATCCGTACCGAAATGACGGAAGTATTAGATCCTAAAGTAGTCGCAGGATGGGAAGCTGGTATACCACTGAAACGTGCTGGAGAAGCGGAAGATGTCGCAAATGTATGTTTGTTTCTTGCATCCGATCTATCTGCATACGTAACAGGACAAGTATTACCAGTAGATGGCGGTATGTTATAATCACATATATATCAAAACATAAAAAAGGTTCTTAGGCTTTCAAGCTAAGAACCTTTTTTATGCGCTAAATTTTTATTGAAAGCCTCATTGCCACTATCCAATACAGATATTAACAGCGTAGAAATTATTCATATTCCTACAAACATAAGTCAAAAGCAAAAAAAATGAACGGGTACATGGATTGGCCTGTCATGCATTTAGGATTGTAAATAAAACAAATTTATCTAAGTTTGTACTGAAATTTATAGCGTATGAACTGGGACCGAGTATTTACTATTCAAAATCAAACAGAATTTAATAAAATCTGCTTAGACACTTTTCATTTTCAAATGGAACATGTCCGTATTTACAAAAAATATGTGCAGTACCTCAATATAAAAATAAATACGATCGATCATTACACTAAAATCCCATTTCTGCCAATCGAGCTTTTTAAAACTCAGGAAATTATTGCCGACGATCTACAGCCTGAGATTATATTTACAAGTTCAGGCACCACAGGAATGACTACCAGTAAGCATCTTGTTGCTGATAAAAAAGTTTATGAGCAAAGTTTCAGAACTGCTTTTGAACAGTTTTATGGCAAAATGGAAAATATAGCCATTTTAGCTCTTCTACCCTCCTATTTAGAGCGCACTGGATCTTCATTAATCTATATGATTAATGATTTAATGCAGCATAGCCAACAGCCAGAAAGTAACTATTTTTTATATAATCACGAAGAATTATACCAAACACTCTTACAATTAAAAACAAAAGGGACGAAGACATTACTTTTCGGAGTAACATTTGCCTTACTAGATTTCATAGAAAAATACGAATTATCATTTCCAGAGCTGATCATTATGGAGACGGGAGGCATGAAAGGCAAACGTAAAGAAATGGTTCGAGAAGAAATTCATGATTTACTTTGTAAAAGCTTTCAGGTCTCTGGCATACATTCTGAATATGGAATGACAGAATTATTGTCTCAAGGATATTCCTATGGAAATGGCATATTCAAGCATCCCAATTGGATGAAGATTTTAATTCGAGAAACAAATGATCCACTAACACTTGCTACAAACAAAAAAACAGGAGCGATCAATGTTATTGATTTAGCAAATCGATATTCTTGCTCATTCATCGCAACCCAAGACCTCGGAAAAATTTACGATGATGGGTCTTTTGAAGTATTAGGTCGATTTGATCAAAGCGACATCCGTGGATGTAATTTACTGGTGCAATAATAAAGAGCAATTTCAAATCAGCATATAGCATTTTCAACAATTGATTGATTTAGATCTACGATCTACAACAAGTAATTTAAACATCAGATCATTATAATGCCGAGTATTAATAAAAAAAGCTTTTCTTACGAAATCAATAAAAAAGACCAGATTTAACATTCTGGTCTTTTTCATATCGTTATTTCAAACTTGGATCTTCGAAAGTATTTCCACTAGTCATATCACCAGAATCGTATCCTTTCTTAAACCAGGCACGTCGCTGTGCTGAAGTTCCATGTGTGAAAGAATCGGGCACAGCATAACCTTGAGCCTGAGTTTGTAATCGATCATCACCAACAGCTTCCGCAGCGGCCATACCGTCCAAGATATCATTGTAATCAATCTGTATATCAGATAGTTTATTAACATGGTGCGCCCATACTCCAGCATAAAAATCAGCCTGCAACTCGGTCATCACCGATAATTTATTATTTTCAACTTCACTCAATTTACCGCGCATATTATTGGTCTTAGGGAGTAAACCAACTAATTGTTGAATATGATGACCAACTTCATGTGCGATAACATAGGCTAGAGCAAACTCACCTTTAGCACCAAATTTTGTTTTCAATTCTTGATTGAAAGTTAAATCTAAATAGATCCTATGATCGCCCGGGCAATAAAATGGTCCATAAGATGCTTTTCCTACACCGCATCCATCAGTTTCCGTACCTCCATCATAAACCACCAAACTGGTTGCTTCATAATTTTTACCCAACTGCTCCTTAAAAAGTGTCGTCCAAACAGTCTCTGTACTCGCTAAAACAGTTCTTGAAAAATCAGTTAATTTTGCTTCCTCTTCACTAATTTCTCTTGGCTGTCCAGTTTGCTCTGTACCAGTCATATTTTGCGCCTGTTGTAATAATTGCGCTGGATCTCCCCCCATCAAAAATCCAATAATCAATACAATTATTCCACCTACGCCCCCTAAAGTCAGTTTTTGACCACCAGACATTCCCCTTCTATCCTCAAAGTTGTCGCTCTTTCTACCACCTTGCCATTTCATGTTTATTCAGTTTTAGTTTAATTTCAGTTAATATTAAATAAGATACAAATTATATCGTTTACTGCATTGCAAATTATATTCCAAATTATCAATCCTTTATTTTTTGAGTTGTTATATCTGCTATTTTTAGATATACAATTATAAATATTCACTATGTTTGCAACTTATCATTTGCAACTTATCCAAAAATTAGATGAATTTAGAAAATCAACTATTCGAAAGAGCGGAAAATAAATGTGAATTGAGTCAAGCAACTGAAGATTTAGTCTTATACACACTACCTCCCGATTTACAAGCCAATGCCGACAATACCATCGTTTTATGCCAAAAATGTGCCGATCAATTAAATAAGACGACACAATTAGATGCCGAATACTGGAAATTCTTACCCGATAACATGTGGTCAGAAGTACCTGCTGTACAAGTAGCTGCTTGGCGTATGTTGAATCGCTTAAAAAATGAAGGTTGGGCCTCAGAAGCGTTAGATATATTATATCTGGATGATGACACCCTAGAATGGGCGAAACAAACAGGAGATCACGAAAATGATGGCTATGTAGAATTTCACCTAGATAGTATCGGACAACAATTGTTTGATGGTGATTCAGTAGTACTCACCAAAACATTAGATGTAAAAGGATCTTCAATCCGTGCAACTTTAGGTACCGTTGTTAAAAATATCCGACTTGTTTTCGATAATACAGAACAAATTGAAGGAAAGATTGATGGTCAGACCATCGTGATTTTGACAAAATATTTAAGAAAGCAGAATTAGAATAAAAAAAGATCCCCGACATTTTGCTGTATCGGGGATCTTTTTTAAATAAAGGATTTTATTAAACAGCCTTTTTTATTTCTGTTTAGGATAGTCGCGCATATGCGCAAATTCATAATTTGGATGCAATTTCAAACTATCAATCAAATCACTTAACATTTTCTGTGCTTTTCTAGTTTGAAACATATCATCATGCATCAATAAAACAACATTATTCTTAGAAAACGACGTACCATTACGCAACCTATTATTAATCTGACGATAAATAAAACTTACAGACTCTACCGGCATACCCGATGGTTTACCCTTTTTCCATTCACAATCCCAGCCCATCGATCGGTAGCCATTTTGGTATAGCAAATCTGCAGTGCTCGATCCACTTTGCATATCAATACGTTTGCGATCAGCAAAATACCAGATATTACGACCAGGCAACCTGACAATTTTATGTTTTAGATTTAAATCCTTCTCATTTTTATCAAAATCTTCATAAGCAGACTCGGCATTACTATAAAAATAAGTAAACTTATTATTTGCATGGTTAAAACTATGGTTATAGCAATCAACTAATGGATTATTCATATAACGTTCATAATACTTATGCAAGCCTTTGCTCATTCGATCATGCTTTCCAATAAGAAATACATTTATTTTTATATTTTTTGCTGTTGCTATCGAATCAATAAATTGACTGCCATTCAAAGGACCATCGTCAAACGTCAGATAAATATAACGCGGCGATACAGAGTCCGTTAATAATTTAGCAGTATCCACTTCATGATGTAAAATACTCTTTTTCTCCTTAGTGGCAATTGAATCTTTTTTCATGTTTTCAACCACCGTATCCTTATCTATATCATCAATTGCTTTAGTACTATCAACAGTACTCACAGGAGCTGCACCTGTTTTTTTATTTCCATCTTCATTGCATGATTGCAATACAAAAGATGTCACTGATATTAACCCAAGGAACAACCCCAGATTTAATGCTTTCTTCATGTTATAATTCACCTTTAACCCTACACGTAAACCACTCAAACCAATATTTGAAACGTAGTGGTTTTAACGATGTAAAAGTAAGATTAAATTTATCAGTAATCCAATTTTATGAAATCTTTTTTCGTCAAGAATAAAAACATTTTTCATCAGATTAGTCATCCAAAGCTAATTTGATTTCACAAAAGCTGCTAGACCCTCATTCAAATAATTTAAATAAGTAATAGGATCATAATCAGCACCCTTAGGCTTGACCAAAACCTGACGATTCGACGAGTTCATTAAAACATAAAAAGGTTGTGAGTTAGATTCAAACTGGCTCGCTTGCAAATAACTCCATTTACTTCCTATCGTTTTTAATAATTTACCCGCACTCGTTTTTTGTTGATCTTCCACAGCTAATTCTGTACGATCGTCCACATAAAGTTGGATAATAATGACATTATTCGTCAAAAAAGAAAGAACTTGTGGATCTGTCCAGACATTAGCCTCCATTTTACGACAATTGACGCAAGCATGCCCAGTAAAGTCAAGCATCACCATTTTCTTTTGAGCTTTAGCATATTCCATCCCCTCTTCATAATCAAAGAACACATTTAATCCAAGCGGAGCATGAAATAGATCTGCATACTTGCGATTAGACACATCTGCTACCTGTCGAGTCGTACCTCCAGATGCTTGATTCAAGTCAAAATCCTGTGTACTCTGTGGCGGTAAGAATGCAGAAATGGATTTCAATGGTGCACCCCACAATCCAGGAATCATATAAACTGTAAATGATAAAACGATGATTGCGAAAAAAGTACGTAAAACAGATAAATAAGGCAAGTTGCTATCATGAGAAAATTTGATTTTCCCAAGTAAATAAAAGCCCATCAAACCAAATATAACAATCCACAATGACAAGAAAACTTCACGGTCGAACCAATTCCAGTGGTATGCCAAATCAACATTAGAAAGGAATTTAAGCGCAAAAGCTAATTCTAAGAATCCCAATACGACTTTCACACTATTCAACCAACCACCAGATTTTGGCATCGCCTTCATAGCACTTGGAAATAAGGCAAATAATGCGAATGGTATAGCCAAAGCTAGCGAAAAACCAAACATCCCTACAGCAGGACCTAAAAGTGCACCACTCGTAGCAGCCTGCACCAACAAAGTACCTATAATGGGTCCAGTACAAGAAAATGACACCAAAGCCAAGGTAGCAGCCATAAAAAATATACCTGCCCACCCTCCTTCATCAGATTTTGCATCCATTTTATTCACCCAAGAACTTGGAAGACTAATTTCAAACGCTCCTAAAAAAGAAGCTCCAAAAGCGATCAGCATCAAAAAGAAAAAGAAATTAAAAATACCATTCGTTGACAAAGCATTGAGCGCATCAGAACCAAAGATCATCGTCACTGCCAAGCCAAGAACCACATAAATTACAATAATAGAAATCCCATAAAATAAAGCCCGGATAAAAGACTTTGAGCGATTTTGACTGCCTTTGGTAAAAAAGCTGACCGTAAGCGGTAACATTGGAAATATACAAGGCATAAGTAATGCAGCAAATCCACCAATAAATCCTGCTAAAAATATACCAAAAAGAGAATCACCACCTTTAGTCCCCGAATTTGAGATTATGGCCTCACTCTTGCGAACAACCGGTGTCGTATCAGAGACTACAGTATCCGTCTGAGCTTCACTAACACTTCCATCCACAAATTCCAATTCATCCATTTTCAATAAAGTATCAGTTTCTTGAGCTTGGGCAAAAATAGGACAGAAGGCTATTAACAGCAATAATTTTACGATTAAACTTTTCATAAATAATTAAATAATAATGTCGAGCGACAAATTGCAATTGGTTAAACCTGACAACAATGGGAGTACTCCCATTGTATCAGATTCTACTTAACATAAATATACTGCCCAATATCCCATTAGGCTGAAACAAACACTATACAGGTTCAGTATTGAAAAGAGACTTTGTCAATCTACTAATCGGTTGAAATCCCGTAAAAGAAAGATCTGTAGAGATATACCCATCAATAACGGGTTGCTCTTTAACTAGATCAGTACTTAAATATTTTTTATTATCATCACAAAGTAAGGTCACCACAACGGCATCATTCCCTAGTTTTTGTTTCAGTTTAATGGCACCTATCACATTAGCTCCTGAAGAAATCCCTACTGCTAACCCCAATTCCTTCGCTAATTTTTGAGCCATAATAATAGAATCTCCGTCCGAAGCAGCAATCACCTCATCAAGCTCATCCAATTTTACAATAGCAGGAATAAATTCATCTGAAATCCCTTGAATACGATGCGAACCAACTTTGTGTCCAGTTGACAAGGTCGGACTCTCTGCAGGCTCAAGAGGATGAATCTTGACGTGAGGATTAAGACTACGAAGATGGCGTCCTACCCCCATTACCGTCCCACCTGTACCTACACCAGCTACAAATGCATCTGCAACAAGACCCTTTGAGGCAAGTTGAAGACCAATCTCTCGACCAGTAGTAAATTCATGCGCTTCGGCATTAAATTGATTTTCAAATTGCCTAGGCAAGAATACACCGCCCTTTTTAGCTAATTCCTCACTCAACTGGATACTACCCAAAAAACCACCTTCTTCTTTACTTACCAATTGAATATCTGCACCCATACTTTTAATAATATCGATACGCTCTTTACTCAACCAATTGGGCATGATGATCTTTACCTGGTGTCCCAAAGCTTTACCAATAGCAGAAAAAGAAATACCTGTATTGCCACTGGTGGCTTCGATAATCACATCTTTAGGATCTATTTGGCAATTCATATATGCCTTATACATAATGTATAAAGCCATACGATCTTTAATACTACCAGTTAAATTATAGTTTTCACATTTCACATAAATCTTTCCAGCCTTACCTTTATATGTGTATTGCAATTCCAACATTGGTGTATTGCCAACTAAACACCATAAATGTTTAAATCTACTATCGAGTTCTGGAGATAAACACTTACTAAACATCAATTCGTTAACCATGATCAATTATTTTTTAATCATAAAGAGGTCATGCATACACACCCTCCATATTATCACCAAAATTGAGTTAAAACAAAATAATATTCAACACAAATGAATAACATCGATAAATTTTATTGAAAAATTGATATATTTAATAAAAAATACAAAACAGATGTTCATATTTCATCAATATCAATAAAAAATACATATGCACCTCGATGATACAGATATCAAATTATTAAGAATATTACAGCACGATGCAACCCTAAGTAATAAAGAACTCGCATTCCGTTTACACAAATCTATTGCTGCAATCTATGAACGTGTTAAAAAATTAAAACAGCAAGGCTATATCAAAAAGACTGTTGCAATTCTTGACCGGCAAAAAATTAATATGGGTTTGATTTCATTCTCTCAGGTATTCTTAAAAGCACATACCGCGGAAGTTTTGAATGAATTTGAAAAAGAAGTAGCAAAATTTCCAGAAGTCATGGAATGCTATCAAATGGCGGGGTCATATGATTTTATGCTTCGCATAGCCACTAAAGATATGCAAGCTTATCATGAATTCTTAAGATATAGACTCGCGGTTCTTCCACATGTCAATACGGTACAAACCTATTTCGTCTTATCTGAAACCAAAAGTGAAACCGCATATCCTATTTAGCTCATTGAATAACAAAAAAGAGGAAATTTTCATTTCCTCTCTTTCTAATAAACACATCAAAAATTAACCTTTATCTTCTTCCATGCCCTTCGCCCCTATCTGAGCGGCGATCGTGGTTTTTTTTATCATTTCTTTTTTCGGATTTTCGATGATCTTGCCAATCTCCTCTATGATCATTGCGGCGTTCCACACGATGATTATCATATCGGGCATTGTGACGTGGACGATCGTGGTCACCTCTATAATCCCTTATGCTAACTTGGTTTCTACGATTTGCATAATGTCCATAATCTCTTCTATAACGATCATGATGTCTCCAAGGATCTCGATCATTAACAACTACTTTATAAGTATTATAAAAATTAAAGTTACGATATCTCGCAGGTAAATTTCTGCTCGTGACCCATCTTCGGCCATGATAATGTGTATATCGTCGGTTGATCACATCGTAGTAGACATTAATTTCAGGAATGTAGTAATAACGAACATAATCATAACCTACCGGTCCCCATGAAGGTTGATTTCCAATGTTAATACTAACATTAACTTGTGCTGCAGCAGGCTTTACAAAAAACAAACCGCCAACTAATATCGTTAAGTAAACTAATTTTTTCATAGCTGTTCCTCCCATTATTTTAATATTTTTCAATTTATTTATAAGTAGGACTCAAGTACTGAAAAGAAGATTAACGACAAGATGTTAACATTTGTTAAAAATACAAAAACAGCCTCATCATCAATCAATTAAAATTAAATTTTACATGAATGTGTAAAGAATAATAAAAAATTCAGCATTTTATTTGGTTAAAAATTTATCCACATCAAAACGAATAGAAAGAATCATTTTTTATCTTTGTTAGACATTTAAATCCATCATCCATTGACAACACAAAATACCACGTGCTATTGCGGCAATCGGCAGCCATATGAAGATTGCTGCATGAGGATTCATCTTGATCAAAAGCAAGCACAAACTGCCGAACAGCTTATGCGTGCAAGATACAGCGCTTTTGCAGTTCAAGATATTAACTTTTTATACGAAAGCTTTTATGTTGCGACACGTGGTTTTCAAAATAAAAAAGAAATCCAAAAATGGGCAGAGGAATCGAAATGGTTGCAGCTCCAAATAGTACGAACAAATATAAATACAGTAGAGTTCGAAGCCCACTATTTAGACGCCCAACTAAATCTTCAAATTCATCACGAGATATCCCGTTTTAAACAAACTGAAGGAATATGGTATTATGTCGATGGTGACCTGTTATCATAACAAAGGGTCTTACAAGATGATGTAAGACCCTTTGTTATGATGATAAATATCCTATTAGCGCTCTAATTCAGGTTGTTCGTGATCATCACGATATGGTGCTTCTTCATCGAACTCTCCTTCCCATTTGGCTACTACCACTGTCGCTAAACAGTTACCAATTACATTTACCGAAGTTCTAGCCATATCCATCAGTTCATCTATTCCCAAAATAGCCGCAATCACAAATGTTGGTAAACCAAACTGATCAGCCGTCGCTATTAAAATAATAAGGGAAGCACGTGGTACAGCAGCAACTCCTTTGGACGTGATCATCAATGTAAAAGCAATCATTAATTGTTCTCCAAAACTCAAGTGTATTCCAGCCGCCTGCGCAACAAATATAGCCGCCAACGACAGGTACAATGAAGTACCATCTAAATTGAAACTATACCCTGTTGGTATAACAAAAGATACAATCTTGCGTGGCACACCAAATTTTTCCATGGCCGACATAGCCTTTGGCAAAGCAGCATCAGAACTTGTCGTTGCAAAAGCGATGGAGACAGGTTCTTTAATTGCATTGATAAACTTCAGTATTGGAATTTTTAAATATAATGCAACAGGCAACAAAACGAAACACATAAAACCAATTAATGCCAAATATAGCGTTGCTAATAGCATAAATAGGTTTTTCAGAATATCCACACCAAGATGTCCAACTGTAAAAGCCATAGCTGCCCCCACCCCAATAGGTGCAAAATACATGATCAAATTCGTAAATTTAAACATGGTTTCAGACAAACTTTCTGTAAAATCGACTAAAGGTTTTCTTTTCTTTTCGTCGACCATAGCTAAGCCAATTCCAAATAAAACAGAAAAGACTACGATTTGAAGCACCTGATTATCATACACTGCTTTAACGATATTCTCAGGGAAAAGATCTCTAAAAAAGGCGGTAAACTTGTATACGGGATGTACATGTTCGGGCAATGAAGCTAAAATATCGGCATCATTACTAATATGAGTCTTCGGCAATTCTTCATGTGGCATATGCGCGACATCAACACCCACACCTGCTTTTGTCAAATTGATGGCCCCAAGTCCAATAAAAATAGCACAAGTCGTTGCGCAGAAAAAATACAACATGGATTTCCATGCCATCCGACCGACTTGTTTCAAATCAGAGTGACCAGCTATACCATAGACTAAGGTCGCAAATAAAATTGGACCGACAATTGTCTTGACCAACTTGATAAAGCCTTTACTCAATGGTTGTAATGAAATAGCAATATTAGGAAAATCCAGACCCACGAAAATACCTAAGATCATACAAGTCAAAATCCAGGTCGTTAGATTTTTTCGAACCAAAGCATTCGCTATTAACACAGTGGCAACAATCCATCTTACTGCCATTAAAAATGATGGAGAAAAATTGACCCAACTAAATTCGTAACATATCGCAATAATTGCTGCAATTGTTACCGAAACAAGGGTAATTAGCCCCATTTTTGATTTATACATCGGCACACTATTATAAAGGTAAAGTACAAAAATAAAAAAATACTAGTCTTTCACAAATATAAATATGGCGGTATTACCATAACTTCAAACTAAATGCAAACATGTGGTCATAAAAAAAGGTAGAATATTTGAATATTCTACCTTTTTCGAAATAATATTTTAAAAGCAATACTTTTTATTCAGCATGTAGCCAAGCTTTCTTCGCTAATAACTCCTCTTGTGATTCTCGAACTTCTTCATCGTCGACACAACAGTCAACCGGACAAACTGCTGCACATTGTGGTTCATCATGAAAACCAACACACTCTGTACATTTGTCTGAAACAATGTAATATACTTCATCTGACACTGCAGCTTGAGAATCGTTAGCATCTAACGTAACTCCATCTCCAAAATCTATAACTCCATCTAATGCCGTTCCATCTGAGAATTTCCAACTCACTCCAGCGTCATATATTGCATTATTCGGGCACTCCGGTTCGCAAGCACCACAGTTAATACACTCGTCTGTAATTTTAATCGCCATTTATAACCTCAAAATTATGATAAAAAACTATTTTTGTACTGTCATTTATACAATCAGATCATTTTACACGTTTAAAATATAGTAATTTGGTTTGCTGATTGTGTATTGACAACACAAATATAAAACAAATTTGTGTATACATGTTTATTAATTTTCACATTTTGACAAAGAAACAACGATTAGAAGGTTTTGCAAAACTTGCAAACTTATTCCATACAGATAATACAGAACTACAAGAATTAATAACTGCTGCTCAGCATAAAAATGCCTGGTACACTGCAGAACATGTTACTAAGGCCTTTGATTCTTGGAAAGCTAATTTAGAAATTCAAAAACTTGAAAACTGGATGGCACCCTATCCTGATATTGAAAGTGATCAAATTGTAGGCCTTGTGCTAGCTGGAAATATACCATTAGTGGGTTTCCATGATATTTTGTGTGTATTAGCAGCAGGATTTAAAGCCAAAATAAAAGTTTCATCAGACGATGCACATTTGACCACCTATGTGATACAAAAATTGATTGAATTAGAGCCACGCTTCAAAGATAAAGTAGAATTAGTAGAGCGATTAACAAATTTTGATTTAGTCATTGCCACAGGTTCAGATAATTCTTCACGCTATTTCGAACATTATTTTGGAAAAAAACCAAATATTATAAGAAAAAACAGAAACAGTGTCGCTGTACTTACGGGCAACGAGTCTCCAGATCAACTAAAAGCACTCGGTCATGATATATTTGATTATTTTGGTCTAGGCTGCCGTTCCGTTTCTAAAGTATTTGTTCCTAAAGACTATGACATCAGTCACTTTTACGAAGGAATAGCATCATTTGAAAAAGTAAACACACATTTCAAATACAATAACAATTACGATTATAATAAATCCATTTACCTGATCAATGCAGACAAACATTATGATAATGGATTTTTATTATTAAAAAAAGATGATAAAATAGCATCACCACTAGCAGTCATTTATTTCGATGAGTATGAAAATGTTAATGATTTAACCCAATACTTAGATATTATAGCAGATCGATTACAATGTGTGACATCAGAGATGCCGTTAGCAATAAAAACACCTTCTTTTAAATTTGGAGCAAGTCAAAACCCGGCGTTGGATGATTATGCCGATGGAGTCAATACGCTCGATTTTTTATTTGCAAACCAATAAGCATAGCCTTATATTCGTAGAAGAGTATTTGAAATAAAAAGTACTAACTTTGTAAGTAGATGTATATAATCAAAGTAAAAGGAGTCGCCAAAATCCCGGATTATGTTCAATTAAGAGATGATTCATTCACTCTTTTAGCATATTTCAGGGTAGATCGACCTGACAAATCATTAGACAAAATCGGTCTTGGAGATAAGTCAGAGTATATTATGCAAATGGTAAAGGACTTGCCATTTGGACAAATAAAAAAATTAGAATTATAGTTCAATGTCTGGAAATACAGTAATCACATTAAAAAACGTCGATATCTATCAACAAAAACATTTGGTATTATCAAATGTAAATTTGAATATTAATAAAGGCGAATTCCTTTACCTCATTGGTCAATCAGGGAGTGGGAAAAGTAGCTTACTTAAAATTATTTATGGCGATCTATATATTGGAAATGGTGAAGGATTAATTGCAGGATTTGATCTTAAAAAACTGCATGAAAATGATGTCCCTTATCTAAGACGTAAATTAGGAATCGTTTTTCAAGACTTTCATTTGTTATCAGATCGTTCGGTAGAGAAAAATTTAGAATTCGCCCTGAGAGCAACAGGTTGGAAAGATAAAACACAAATTGAGCACCGTATGCTTGATGTGTTAGAAAAAGTAGGTCTTCGCTCAAAATTAAAGAAAATGCCGCATGAGCTTTCAGGAGGTGAGCAGCAACGTATCGTTATCGCCCGTGCATTACTCAACAATCCAGAAATTATTTTGGCCGATGAACCAACAGGTAATCTAGACCCAGCCACTTCAGAAGAAATTGTTTTGCTTTTACGTGATATTGCTTCATCAGGAACGGCTATTTTAATGGCAACTCACGATTACCAAATCATTCGTAATATGCCAGCCCGTATCATAAAAACAGCCGATGGAGTACTGGTAGATCAAGTAGAAATATAGCCTGTCAAAACTGACAGAAAACCTTATCGTCCGACATTTTGTTAGTCCAATTCTTGGGTTACTGACAAGCTGTCGGATTTTTCTATTTTGGCAACAACTTTGACTGTATTTAGATTTTAAAGAAAGAACATTAGTTTCCAACATAGAATTTAGAAGAAATGAGCGAACAAGAGAATAATAACGAGACGATTCAAGATCCTATTGAGGATAATACGACAGAAAATCAAGAAGAAACAATTGAACTTTCTGTTGAGGAGAAATTAAATGCTGAATTAGCAGAATCAAAAGATAAATATATTCGTTTATCAGCTGAATTTGACAACTACAGAAAACGTACAAGTAAAGAACGGGTTGAATTGATTCAATCTGCTGGAAAGGATGTCATCACAAAATTATTATCAACAGTAGATGACTTTGACAGAGCCTTAAAAGCAATGGAGACAGCTACAGACGTTGAATCAATAAAAACAGGTATAGATATCGTCAATAATAAATTCAGACAAACTTTGGAGCAACAGGGCTTAAAAGAAATGGATGTATTAGGTAAAGAATTCGATGCAGACCTACAAGAAGCAATTACAGCAATTCCAGCTCCTACCCCAGATTTAAAAAATAAAGTTATTGATGTTATTGAAAAAGGTTACTATTTAAATGATAAAGTAATCCGTCATGCAAAGGTAATTATAGGTCAATAAGATAAAAAAGATGTCAAAAAGAGATTATTACGATATATTAGGTGTAGCTCGTGGTGCAGATGAAAAAGAAATTAAATCTGCCTATCGTAAACTAGCCGTGAAATATCACCCGGATAAAAACCCTGGTGATCATGAAGCTGAAGAAAAATTTAAAGAGGCTGCTGAAGCATATGATGTCTTAAGCAATCCTCAGAAAAAACAACGCTATGACCAATTTGGTCATGCTGGTAACTCTGCTTCAGGTGGCGGTTATGGTGGTGGCATGAATATGGACGACATATTTAGCCAATTTGGAGATATATTTGGTGGAGGTGGTCATCCTTTCGAAAGTTTCTTCGGTGGCGGTGGCGGAAGCGCTAGAGGTGGTCGCCGTGTGGCAAGAGGTACAAATCTTCGCATCAAAGTAAAGTTAACACTGGAAGAAATTGCCAAAGGCGTAGAAAAAAAAGTAAAAGTAAATAAACAGGTAAACTGTCATACTTGCGACGGCAGTGGGGCAAAAGACAAATCATCTTTTCATACTTGTAATACTTGTGGCGGTTCAGGATCAGTGAGACGTGTCACCAATACCATTTTAGGTCAAATGCAGACAACTAGCACTTGTCCTACTTGTAACGGAGAAGGTGTAGAGATTACTGCTAAATGTACAACATGTAGAGGCGAAGGATTAGAAAGAGGTGAAGAAACTATCGCCATAAACATTCCTGCTGGTGTAAGTGAAGGAATGCAATTGTCGATGAGTGGTAAAGGTAATGCCGCACCTCGTGGTGGAATTGCAGGAGATCTAATCATTCTAGTTGAAGAAATTCCACATGAAGCATTGAAAAGAGATGGTTTGAATGTTATATATGATCTTTACATCAATTTTGTAGATGCTACATTAGGAACAAGTGTTGAAGTACCCACTATCGATGGCAAAGCAAAAATTAAAATTGATCCAGGAACACAAGCAGGCAAAATCCTAAGACTTAAAGGAAAAGGTATTCCTGAAGTCAATTCTTATCATAAAGGTGATCAACTTATTTATGTAAATATTTGGACTCCAAAAGCAGTTTCTTCGGATGAGAAAGAAATCTTAGAAAAATTGAAAGAATCTCCAAATTTCAAGCCTCAACCGGGCAAATCTGAAAAATCTTTCTTTGAGCGGATCAAAGAATATTTCGATTAAATAGTAAATCGTATACCCTATACTTAAGACCATATGTCAGCACTGACATATGGTCTTTTTTTATGTCAGCATACAAACTGACATTATTTCACAAAAAGTTAGATCAGTATCAAAGTGAAAATTTTATAATATTTATTTTTTCATAATGTCAATTTTTAAAACTCTGATAGTGTTTAAATTACGATTCACATAATTTCTTAATACATTTTCATGACATTTTTAAATGCGATTGGTATTCATATTGATATTATGAATCAAATAGTCAAAAGGTTTGGCTATGCTTAAAAAACAAACTTTTAAAAAAATGAAAAAATTATTACTTACACTAACAGCAGTTGCTGGTTTAACTTTTGCATCTCAAGCTCAAGAATTTGGTTTCAAAAAAACTGATTTTATTGTAGAAGGTAATTTATCAGCAAATACAACGAATAACAAAGAAACAGAGAAAAAAACAAGTACATTCAATTTCAATCCATCTGTTGGTTATTTTGTATCAGATAAAGTTGCAGTTGGTTTAGATTTCAATATTGGTAATTCAAAAAACACAGATTATTCAGCAACTGCGGATACTTATGTTAAAAATAACAATTTTGGAATTGGAGCTTATGGTCGTTACTACTTCTTAGATTTAAGCCCACGTTTCAAAACGTATGCACAATTGTCAGCTGGTTACAACCAATTCGGTGGTGAAATCAACAATGGTACAACGACAACAGATATCGCTAAAACAAAAGGATTTGGTGCTGGAGCTGGATTAGGTGTTAACTACTTTGTAACAGAAAACATCGCAATCAACTTTGGTTTAACAAACTTATTGTCATTCAACAGCAAAAAAGTTGATGTTGACGGCGCAAAATCTTCAAATGAATTCAATGCAAACATCAACAGTTTCAACAACTTCTTTGATACTGCTAAATTTGGTTTGACTTTCAAATTCTAATCGTATTCATTATACAATAATTAAGGGTCGGTGTAGCTACACCGACCCTTAATTATTTATATATAACGTTTGACAATTCGTAGTCTATGGGTATATCTATTTAATTCCTGATTAAATATACCTTCCTGATCCATCCTGTCAATACGTACACGGGCAGAGGCATGAATGATCGTTTCAGAATCCAGCATGATACCGACATGATTGATCCGACCTTCCTCATTATCAAAAAATGCCAAATCACCAACCTTAATCTCAGACAAAAAGTCAACCGTTTCCCCCAATTCAACCTGCTGATATGCATCACGAGGCAAAGACACTCCAAATGACTGATAGATCAACTGTGAAAAACCAGAACAATCGATCCCAAATTTAGAACGGCCGCCCCACAGGTAAGGCACATCCCAATAGCGCTTCGCTAGCAGTGCGACCTGATCCTGAAAATCTACTGCGCCATATCGCAATTCCTGACCAACAAAATCTTGTATATTTTCCGCATCAAAATAAGCAAAAGATGCTCTCACATGAGTTCCATGTAAAAGCTGAATAGCATAATCACGATGAGTAAGAAAGCCTCCCTCAAATCCGACACGCATGATTGCTAAAGATTGATACTGCTGATAACCTTGATCATCTACCGTCAAAAACTGACCATTTTGTATCCAACCGTTATAACCATCAGCTGTAGTACTGATTTTGGTCCAATCTTTTGATTTTGTTATGATTTCAAAAGTCTCACCAAATAATAGTTGTGAAACCATTTCGCTTCGATGTGCAGCTTCTGCACGAAGAGGAACGATTGTCAAATTACATATTCCAAATTCCATATTTATAAAAACAAAAATGCGTATATTCAGGTTATTAATATATATAATACGAAAATAAACTTTAATATCACAACCATGGATACCAATGTCGTAAAAATAACTAGAATATTAGTCGCTGTGGACGATGAACCCTGTTCACATAAGGCCATTGCATATGCTAAAGAGATGGTAAAGAAATTTGAAACTTCAGTTGCATTAGTGACCGTCACCTCTCCCACTTCACCAGCAAGCTATGGAGCTGATCCGCTATTAGGACAACAGCCTATTATTATACCTGAGGTATCAGAAATAGAACAGCAAAATGCACAAAAATACCTCGAAGAACTAGGACAAGAATTTGTAGGTGCCAGTGAGGTTTTCCTATTCAATAGAATTGGATCTGTAAAAGAAGAAATACTGGCCACTTCCCATGAATGGTCAGCAGATCTGATCGTCATGGGATCTAATGGCCGGACTGGTTTTGACCATTTTATATCTGGTTCCGTTTCAGAGGCAGTCATTAGAAAAGCAACATGTCCGGTATTAGTCGTTCCTGGCAAATGCGAATAAGATGATAACTATACCAGTGGGCGATCATCAATAAACAGCAATCAGTCTACTGGTATAACCTATTATCTCAGCTATTATAAAAATAGTAACTCACTCATTTTAATCCTCAAATTTAGAAGTTTGAAAACGCTTTCGATTGAAGTACAATGTTGTGGAGATAGGCAAAAGAAACACTAGCTATCCATTTATTACCTATCAAAATGTCTCAAAAAACAAAAGCCATTTGATAGATACAAATGGCTCCTTAAATAATATAGCTTAATAAATTACATCTTGATTAACCGAGCAACAAACATACTATCCGCCTTTTCATAATAGCCCTTTAAGACTTGATATGATTCAAGCGCGTATCCTAATTCTTTTTGAATGTATGCAATAACCTCTTCATTCTCCTTTCCAAAAACAGAGCAGGTGATATATATAAGTGGTTTGCCTACTTTAAGGTGCTGAGATACATTCCTTGCAATTTCCTTTTGTAATGATGCAAATTCATTAATTTTCCTTGCATTAAAATAAGTGATATTCTCAGGACTACGTCCCCAGGTACCAGAACCCGTACAAGGAGCGTCCAAAATAATTCCATCAAAAAGCTCTGCACCCAAAATCGGAGTAGTATCTTTTGTTAGATCCACTATTTTCTTTCGATAATCTCGTATTCCCGCACGTTCAAAACGCTCATCCAAGTTCCGCAAGATACTCATACGAATATCTGAAACAAGTAAGTTAGTCTTTGGATGCGCATCAAGAAACAACAGAGCCTTACCACCCGAGGCAGCACAAGCATCCCACCAGTTTTCTTTTGGAGAAGCATCCATAAAGTTCAGAGTACGCTGTGATGATAAATCTTGTACTTCAATTACACCATCGAGATCTTTAAAGCGCTGCAATGATGTACCATTTGACAATGCAATAATCTGGTCAGAAATAAATTGATAACTTATCCCCTCTGATTCAAAAACAGCTTTTACAAACTTTTCTTTACCACGTTTCACCCGAATAAATAAATCAGGTTGGATAAATTGATTCTGAATAAAATCATCTTGATCTATGGCATTAGATAGCTCATCTTTAAAAGGAAAAACATCAGCAACTTGTAATAATTGAAGCTCTTTTAAAAATGTCAATTTATCATTTAGAGATAGCGCTATATTCCAATCCGGTTCAAATAAAGCAACAAATGGACTTTCCGTCTCACAAAGATATTCTGCTATTATCAGTCTCTTGTGCTGAGAAAGCTGCTTCGCACCTTTCCCTAATCGAAAATAGTTGTAACACAATCGGGAAGTCCACTTACGGTCCTTTGATCCCATTTGTTTATTAATTTTGAAAAATGAAGTAAGATAACGTGCAAACGGTTCATTCCCCTCATAACCATCCAGTGCTCTTTCAAAATTACGAATTTGCTGCTGAACTCTCTTTTCACTAAAATCACTCATCTATTACTTCCTATCAAAATTATTATTACGATATACCATAAATCGTATTCCTCTATTCACATACCCCCATTCCGGAAAATAATCAAAACTAAAATCATTATTAATTCCAGAATAAGTCTCTTTGACCACATGTTGAACATAATCGTCACCGTATTTAGCAATCAGGCCACCAAAATAAATAGCCGCATCATATCCTTTATACGAAAAATCAGATGGTGCCACTTTAAATTTAGTCTTATATTTAAGATCAAATTTCCGGGTCTTTTCCGCCCCCTCATCAACCAATGTCGAGGTCGTCACGGTTAATTCATAACGATCTATATTAGCATAGTCTTCAAAAGAAAGTTTAGCCCAATTTGGATGACCGTACAATTTAAAAGCATAGCCCGATTCACTACTATGTACATCCATATTGGCTAGTAATGCTCTAATTTGGTTTCTATTTGTCGTACCACATACGATATGATTCGTTCCAGCTATCACTAAGTTATCATTTAACTCTGCTATAGAAGTAACAACTTTTATCTGTAGGCTTTTATTATAACCAAGAGCCTCTGAAACAAAATTATCCAAGAACTGCTTACTATCCGCATCTTGCACATTATATACCAATACCATATCACCATAAGCATATTCCTTTGAAACATACTTGGCCATGATTTCAGAATGCGCACGAATAGAAGGTGTCAACGACACTAAATTTGGGATACCAAATTCAGAAGCTAAAGTTGCAGCTAAAGGAGATATTTGTAAGATGCTTTTATTTTTAAAAGATTGTGAAAAAGCTTTAATCTCTTTTGGATAAACAGGTCCAACAATTAAACTTGCATTTTTAACAACATTCGATGTTGCTAACGATGAGTTTCTATAGTTATCATCTTCAGAATCAACCACCTGCAAATTAAATTTATTTCCCTGCTCACCTAACTCCTCTAAGCCAAGTTGAAAACCCTGGTAAAAATCCAATGCTAATGCTGATCTTTTGACATCCTCTGCGGTAGGACGCATACCAGAGATACGGTTCAGTTGAAAAGGTAAAAGAAGAGCAATAGATTTTTGTCTTTTAAGGCTTTCACTCGCTTTAGTAGCTTCGAGTTTTTTGGCTTCTTCTGCCTGTTTTGCAGCAGTTATTGCACCATTATTAGATGAAGTACTCTGCTCACCTTTACTAGAAGGTGAGCGAAGTACGCCTATTTTTTTTGTCGTACAGCTTGAAAGACTTAATGCCAATGCTACTGCAAGAACTATTTTATTCCCACTCAATCGTCGCTGGTGGTTTTGAACTGATATCATATACAACTCTATTAATTCCTTTAACGTGGTTGATAATTTCATTTGAAATTTTAGCCAACAAGTCATAAGGTAAGTGAATCCAATCTGCAGTCATGCCATCCAATGAACCTACAGCACGTAAACTAACCACATGCTCATAAGTACGTTCATCACCCATAACACCTACAGAACGAACAGGAAGAAAAATCGTGCCAGCTTGCCAAACCTTATCATACCATCCCGCTTCTTTCAAGTTACGGATAAAAATATCATCTGCTTCCTGAACAATACGAACGCGATCTTCTGTGATATCACCTAATATACGTATCGCTAATCCTGGACCCGGAAATGGATGTCTTCCCAGAATTGCAGGATCAACACCTAATGTTTTACCAACACGTCTGACCTCATCCTTAAATAAGGTTTTTAAAGGCTCTACCACTTTCAGCTTCATGAAATCAGGCAAACCACCCACATTATGATGTGATTTAATAGTTGCAGAAGGACCTTTTACCGATACCGATTCAATAATATCTGGATATATAGTACCTTGGCCCAACCATTTAGCCTCAACACCCGCAGGTAATTCTTTTTGAATTTCTTTTGCAGCCTCATCAAATACATCGATAAAAGAATTACCAATGATTTTACGTTTTTGTTCCGGATCAGAAATACCAGCTAAGCGACCAAAGAATAATTCTTTCGCGTTGATACCTTTAATATTAAGACCCATATTTTTGTATGAATCCAGTACCTGCTCAAACTCACCTTTACGTAACAAACCATGATCCACAAATATACAGTGTAGGTTTTTTCCAATTGCTTGATGTAACAATACAGCAGCTACCGTAGAATCAACCCCACCTGACAGTGCCAATATTACATGGTCTTCACCTAATTCAGCTTTCAAAGAAGCAACACTAGTTTCAGCAAAAGCATCTGGAGTCCACTCTTGAGCACATCCACAGATTCCGACAACAAAGTTTTTTAATAAAACTACGCCATCAGTGCTATGCGTTACTTCAGGGTGAAATTGAATACCATAAGTTCGTGTTCCTAAAACATGATAAGCAGCAACACGAACTTTATCCGTACTAGCTATAATTTCAAAATTTGAAGGAACCTCTTTGATCGTATCACCATGTGACATCCATACTTGAGACTGAACGGGTACACCTGCTAATAATTCATTCTCAGCATTCACAAATTGCAAATTTGCACGCCCGTATTCACGGATCTCTGAAGGTAAGACCTCACCTCCTGATTTTTGAGCGATATATTGTGCACCATAACATACACCTAGCAAAGGAAAACGCTCTTGAATTGAATTAAAATCAATTTGAGGAGCATCCTCTTGTCTTACTGAATATGGACTTCCCGAAAGGATTACTCCTTTTACAGTCTCATCAAATTCAGGCAAGTTGTTGAAAGGATGAATTTCACAATATACGTTAAGTTCTCTTACACGACGCGCGATTAATTGCGTGTATTGCGAACCAAAGTCAAGAATTATAATTTTTTCTGGCATGGCGCAAAGTTACACATTAGATATGAATTTATAGAATGGAAATTTGACTTAAATCAACTCAAAATACGCAATTTGCTCTAAAAAGCATCCATTTCTTTTATTCCAATAAAAATCAACTAGCTCATCAATTCTATCAAATTAATTTCAACACTTTTATAACTTAAAACCATACGCCGATAGATACTTTCATATTTAAAACAGTTTCCCCCATACAGATTTAAATTTCGATGTAAATCTGTAATCTCCTTTCTCAAGAATATCCAATAAATTTTTCGTTGCTGAGTAAGTAGTTTTCATTTTAATCGCTGTTATCACTTCCTCCGATTTAGCATCCTTACCGTCAAGATGATATAACACAACTAATCCAACTAATACATCTATTTCAGAAGGGTCCAGCGCATGCGCACGTTCAAACATTTCAATTGACTTTGGAATTTGATTGAGCTCAAATAAAGCATAAGCATAGTTACCCAGTATCATTCTTTGTTTTGGACTTTTTTGCAACACCAAGTCATAATATTCAGCTGCTTTTGCATAATTATTTAGCACATCGTAAGTCAATGCCAATCCAGCATAGATATCCAAATCAGAATTACCCAAACTAATCACTTTTAATAAATCATTTTGAGCGTCCTGATATTTCTTCAAATCAAATAAAACTGAATATCTATTCTCATAATAGACTGGATTATTGATATCCAACTCAATAGCTCGATCCAAATCTTTCTTTGCTTGTAATAGCTTATCCATATCTTGAAAAATCAAACCTCTATTATTATAATACATAGCTGCTTTAGGAGAGTTTTCAATTGCTTTATCCAGAAGTTCAATAGCTCTTAAATTATTTTTTTGCCGTTGCAATGCTAAAGCACCATAAAAATAAACATCAGCTACAAATTGTGGTTCAGCCATCTCTTCCCCATTTTTCAGATTATTTTCAAAAAGTGTAAATACATTTATGAGTTCATCATCTTTACGCATCTCATTCAATAGCTTCAAATAGTTATTGTAATATCGCGCGTTATTTTTCTCCAACTGAAGCACGCGCTGATAATCCGATCTCGCCAATTCTGGCTTCAAATCAAAATAATACGTATTACCACGAATATCATAAAAAGTATGATTTTCAGGATCCAATGCTATTCCTGTAGTAGCTGTAGCAATAATATCAGCATTCCTTTTCAATCCAATTAAGATGTAGCATTTCACTTCATAATAAGCACTGATTGTTTGATCTTGATCAATAAGCTTATTGATCCGTTTTAAAGCTTCTTCATATTTGCCAGCCTTATAAAGATCCCATGCAACTTGATACGAGTCATCACGAGAAGAACCCGTTGTTTCCAAAGCCACATCCTCAACTTGTTTTACCTGCACAGCAGCACCTTCTTTCTCCTGCGCAACACTAACATGCCATATGCTCATTAGACCTATCAAAAGCAGTACATTAATTCCTTTCATCAGTTATAATATTCTTTAAAGATAATTTACAATAGTAAAATTAAGTTTGTTCACTTAGATTCTTGTTGTCGCCAGATGAAGTTGACCCGCTGATCGATATTTTAATTTTTCTTCAAAAAAGAAATAAGTCAGCAAATATGCTTTTCTCATCTTGACCTAATCCATATATAAACCCCAAATAAAGTAAAATGTTTCCTCATTTTTTAGTATCTCCATTTCTCAAATTATAAAATATTTAACAAAAAAAGCTTCATATCTTTCGATATGAAGCTTTTTAATCTTATAGTTTATATCAAACTAGCTGATAATTCCAGCTTTAATCAACTCCAATTCCATTTCTTGCTGCAATTTAAGCGCTTCTTCTCTTGCCTTTTCTGCAAAATCAAGACCCTTTGAAGCATAGATAATACCGCGGGTACTATTGACCAAAAGTCCACAATCCTTATTCATTCCATATTGACATACATCTTGCAATGATCCCCCTTGCGCGCCAACACCAGGAACCAATAAGAAATGATCAGGTGCATGCTCACGAATTGTGATAAATCCTTCTCCTCGCGTTGCCCCAACGACATACATCAGATTCTCAATCGTTCCCCATGTATTTACCTTATCAATAACCTGTTCAAACAACTGCAATCCCGAAATATTTTGAAAATTCTGAAAATCCAAACTTCCTTCATTAGATGTTAAGGCAAGCACAATCGCCCATTTTCCATCAAAATCTAAAAATGGAGTAACAGAATCTTTTCCCATGTAGGGTGCAATAGTGATCGAGTCAAACCCCAAACCCGATTGTTTTTCATCAAAAAACGCTTGCGCATACATTTTCGACGTATTTCCAATATCACCTCGCTTCGCATCCGCTATGCTTAGGCAATCTTTAGGAAGTGCTGCCCAAGTTTTCTGCAAAGATTGCCATCCTTTTATTCCATAGCTCTCGTAAAAGGCAATATTAGGCTTATAAGCAACACATAAATCTGCTGTAGCATCAATGATAGCTCTATTAAACGCGTAAATTGGATCCTCTTCTGCTAAAAGATGTTCAGGTATTTTAGTAATATCTGTATCTAAACCAACGCAAAGAAATGATTTTTTTATTTTGATCTGTTGAATAAGTTCTGCTCTTGTCATACTTGTTATTCTGTACTTATTTTTTTGTTAATTCGATTATAAAATCAGATACTTCTTTACGAGAATAATCTGCTAAACCTTCATGTTTAGTTTCAATTTCACCGTTCTTATTGATGATCAATGTGGTCGGAATAGAACCCCCTAACCATTCTTTTGGAATTGCAGAATTTGGATAGTAAACCGGCAAATTCAATTGTTTACCCTTCATAAAAGTATTCGCCTTTTCAGACTCCCCCTCAATCTCCACGATAAGGAATACAACATCCTTATTATCTTTTAATCGCTCATATAAAGTCGCAATAGATGGCATCTCAGCGATACAAGGCGGGCACCATGTAGCCCAAAAGTTGATAAAAACCACTTTACCTCTAAGATCATCCATTTGAACAACTTCTCCCTGATCATTCTTAAAAGAAATATTGTGATCCGTAGCGATAAAAGCCTGCGAATCTGATTCCTTAGGTTTTTCCAAAGAAGGCTTAAATAAACCGATACGCATCAATCCCTGTTGAAAATATGCACGACTTGTAGGCCAAAGCAATAAAAGAATGACCACAACAAAGATCGAATTGAATACTATTTTTTTAGTTTTTGG
This sequence comes from Sphingobacterium sp. PCS056, assembly GCF_023273895.1. Classification (NCBI taxonomy): domain Bacteria; kingdom Pseudomonadati; phylum Bacteroidota; class Sphingobacteriia; order Sphingobacteriales; family Sphingobacteriaceae; genus Sphingobacterium; species Sphingobacterium sp. PCS056. The sequence continues at coordinate 4,453,903 of NZ_CP096883.1, forward strand.
ATTCATGAATGATATACTTAGGAATCAAATTTTTCTAATTGCTTAAGCAATGTGGCGAAATCTTTTGGATAAGGTGCCTCAAATTCAAACCTCTTTCCATCAATCGTAAAATCAACATATCGCGAATGCAATGCAAAGCGTTTCATAATCGGTTGCTCCTCTTCATTTTTAGACAATGAAAATCCTCGTTTTTTAACCTGTGATAAATAAACAGGCTTTCCATGGTACATATCATCACCAACAATAGCAGCTTTTTGGGTCGCTAAGTGTATACGAATTTGATGCATACGACCAGTGATTGGCTTACACTCTACTAAAGTATAATGATTAAAATAACGAATAGAATTAAAAATTGTAGTTGCAGCTTTTCCCTTAGCACGATCTATAGATACATTTTTACTTCCTTGATTCAAAATTGGTAATTCAACCTTCAAATCTGTAAACGTATGTGTTCCCGCGATAATGGCATGATATACTTTATTGACACGACGTCTTTCAAATTCAATAGAGACGGCACGGTAAGTCTCTGGATTTTTAGCAATAAGTAATAATCCCGAAGTTTCCTTGTCCAATCGGTGACAAATTTGAGCATCAGCAAAATATTTTTTTGCTAAGCGTAAAATATTGATCTCCCCCCCTTCGCGTTCGTCCAAGGAAGCGATAAACGGTGGTTTGTTGATAACAATTAAATTATCATCTTCAAAAACAATAAGATCGGAAAATTTCGGAAATTTAAATAAGCGAGTTTCGTTTTCTCTCATGGCACAAAAATAGTAAAATCAAAGCAATTAAGTCCCCTAATTACTAAACTATCATTTTAATATCAATAATTAATGACCTTAATTCAACGAATTTCTCTAATTTTGATTAAATTAAAATAAATCAGTAATGTCTGTAAATAAAGAAGTAAAACGTATTACAACAGTACAAGTACAGGAGATGAAGCAGCGCAATGAAAAAATTGCCATGTTAACCGGTTATGATTTCACTATGGCTAGGGCACTAGACCAAGGCGGAATCGACATCATTTTAGTAGGAGATTCAGCGGCAAACGTTTTTGCGGGTTACGAAACAACGCTTCCCATTACTTTAGATCACATGATCTACCATGCAGCATCTGTGGTACGTGGTACAAACAGAGCCATGGTTTTAGTCGATCTTCCATTTGGCGTATATCAAGGTAGTGTTGAACAAGCGTATTTATCGGCAGTACGTGTAATGAAAGAATCTGGAGCACATGCCCTGAAGTTAGAAGGCGGTCTAGAAATCATTGACAACATTAAAAAAATTATAAATGCAGGAATTCCTGTCTGTGGTCATTTGGGACTAACTCCACAAGCAATCAATAAATTTGGAAATTTTGGTGTTCGCGCTAAAGAAGAACATGAAGCTGAAAAACTAAAAGCAGATGCACTAGCACTACAAGAAGCGGGTTGCTTTGCAATTGTACTCGAAAAAATACCTGCTGCATTAGCCGCAGAAGTAAGTGCTTCGCTGCACATCCCAACAATAGGTATTGGCGCGGGAAATCAATGTGACGGACAGGTATTAGTCGTCAATGATATGCTTGGGCTGACAGATGGGTTTAAACCTAAATTCTTAAGACAGTATGCACAGCTTTATCAAGAAATAACTGGAGCTGTAGGACAGTATGTTGCTGATGTCAAATCAGTCGATTATCCCAATCAAAACGAACAATATTAACCGATAGCTGTCATGACCAAAATTATTTTAATAGCCGGACTTATATTATTTTTATTATACTACATCAGTAAAAAGTTGTCCGCATCATTTACTGCAAGTAATAGTCCAGCTATTATTGTAAAAAATGGTTATCAAAAAATCGATACTTCCAAAGTCATCATTGCCGACACATCTCAAAAAGTGATGAAAAATGTAGGCATTGGCGCCATCTTACTAATTATCATGCTTGCATTGATCATCAAAGTCAAGCTACTGCTGTTCTTGCTGCCGATCTCAATCTATATGATGGGCTACTTATTTCTATTTAAAAATCATTTAAAGAAGACAACAAGTCAGGTCATTTGGTACAATAAACAAACAGCAGATGTTATGATTGAATCTCTTACAGAGAAGACCTATCGCTTTAATTTGCTTAGCGATGTCCAAGCTGTTCAACAGATCGAGTCAATTCAAAATACAAAAGGATTATTGTTTGGATATTTTAGAATCAAAACCAAGGAAGAAATTATTGAAATTCCTTATCTCGTATATCAAAATAATCCGAGCAATCAGGACTTTTTCAGTTCATTAAAAAGCAATTATAAGATCGATCTACAGAAAAAGATATTCCCGATCATTTAATTCAACGATTTACATATGCTGCAGAATAGAATAAAAATAAGACAGCAATAAATCGCTGAGATTAGGTATAAAAAAGGCTTCTATCCACTCAGATAGAAGCCTCTTTTATACCAGAACAATACCGTTAAAAGTCATCTTCAATAATCTCAGCCACACGACCGATCTGACCGTCCATCAAACGGACTTTAATTCCTCTATGATGATACGGGGCTGAAGTTAATAAATCTTTTACGATACCTTCTGTAAGCTCTCCCGAACGTTGATCTTTTTTCAAGATAATATTAACCAACATACCTGGCTTAATCGTTGCTCTTGTTTTTCCATCCATAATACAAATATCAAAAAATAAACAAGGTCTTACAAATGAAGTAAGACCTTGTCTCATTAAGTTTATGATATGCTATTTAAATAATTTAAAAATATCATTACCGAAAATAAACACCATCAAAGCGAGTAGGATAAAAAATCCAACCATTTGTGCTTTTTCCAAGAATTTCTCACTTAATGGTTTTCCTTGTATCATTTCTATTAATAAGAAAACAACATGACCACCATCTAAAGCTGGAATAGGTAATAAATTCATAAATGCCAGAGCCATTGACAGCATACCTACCAGTGACCAAAAACGCACCCAATCCACTTCAGTACCAAATAACTGTGCGATTCCTACAGGACCTGAAAGCGCCTTATCAGCACGAATCTCACCTTTAAATATTTTACCAAATCCTTTTGCATTATCGGTAATCACCGTAAATGCTTTCTTTGCACCCATTGGCAAAGATTCCATCAAACTATAATGAATGGTAAACGTTTTAATCGTTTGATCACGATTGACATTAAAACCTAAAATGGCATCCTTTGGAACTACGCCTTTTAAAGCTTGTTCTTGACCATTACGTACGATTTTCAATTCAATTGGTTTACCAATTTTACTATTCAGCTGATCTTTAAACTGGTCAAAAAACAAAATTGGAGTTTGATCAACTGCGATGATACTATCACCTTTAATCAAGCCCATTTTTACAGCTTCAGAACCCGGTTGAATACCAGCAACAGCTGTCATTTTCGTACGAGGTTCGATAAATTTCTCATCCTTTTTATCAGCAATAGTATTTAAAATATCAGCAGGGACGTGAATTTTAGTATGAACACCTGCACGCTCAACCGTAAGATCAACACCACCCATTAATAGCTTAGAACTGATTAAATCCGAATAATTTACAATTTTAACACCATCAATAGCCATGATACGGTCTCCCGCCTGTAAGCCGATTGATTTACCAATTTCCCCCGGAACAATCCCATTCACCAGTTGATCGTTTTTAATATCCGTGGTTCCCATTTTGAATGTCAACATCCAAAAAACTACAACACCCACAACTACATTCACTATAATACCGCCCAACATGACGATCAAGCGTTGCCAAGCTGGTTTTGAACGAAATTCCCATTCCTCAGGTTCACCTTTTAATTGTTCAGTATCCATGGACTCATCGATCATACCTGCGATCTTGACATATCCTCCCAAAGGCAACCAACCTATACCATACTCACAGTCTTTATATTTGAATTTGAATAATTTGACACCCCATGCATCAAAAAACAAATAAAACTTCTCTACTTTGATTCCAAAAGCTCGAGCCGCTAAAAAATGGCCCAACTCATGCAATACGATTAAAATTGACAAGCCTAAAATGACTTGTGCCACCATAATTAAAACACCCATGTATCTCCTTCTATAATTTTACTTAATTGATTATTTCTTCTGCGATTCTCCTCGCAGCATAATCGCACTCAATATAGTCATCTAGACTTGGTCTCGCAAGATAATTTACTTTTTCCAATACCGTCTCGATCACATCGCTCATGCCCAAGAAACTGATCTTATCCTTTAAAAATGCATCCACGACGATTTCATTAGCTGCATTTAACACACAAGAACGATTACCGCCCTTTCGCAATGAATCATAAGCCAATGCCAAATTTCGGAAGGTATGTAAATCAGGTTTTTCAAAAGTCAATTGCGGATAGTCCAGAAAGTTAAAACGTTCAAAATTATTTTCCAAACGAAGTGGATAAGACAATGCATATTGTATCGGCAATTTCATATCTGGTACCCCGAGCTGCGCTTTTATCGACCCATCTTGAAACTGAACAAGAGAATGCACAATAGACTGTGGATGTACAATGACATCAACCTGATCAACTTCCAAATCAAAAAGCCATTTTGCTTCTATGACCTCCAAGCCTTTATTCATTAAAGAAGCCGAATCAATAGTGATCTTAGCGCCCATCACCCAATTTGGATGTTTTAAGGCATGCTCCTTAGTTACTGAGGCCAACAAAGACCGGTCTTTCCCTCTAAACGGACCACCAGAAGCCGTGATATAGATCTTTTCAATCGGATTAGCGTCCTCTCCCACCAAGCATTGAAAGATCGCCGAATGCTCCGAATCAACCGGCAGCATCTTCACCTGATGTTTTAAGGCTAAACCCATCACCAGCTCTCCGGCAACCACTAAAGTCTCTTTATTTGCAAGTGCTATATCTTTACCATTTTCTATTGCTTTAATGGTAGGTCTTAGACCTGCCGCACCAACAATAGCATTCAAAACAACATCGATCTGTTCAATCTGTACAACGTCCTCCAAAGCTTGCACACCCGAGTAAACAGCGATAGCAGTATGACCTAATTTTGCTTTAACAAATTCGAACTGTGTTTCATCAATAATCACTACAGCCTGAGGTAGAAATTCAAGCGCCTGCGCCACTAATAAATGAGCATTAGAACCACAAGTCAATACAACTACTTCAAAACGATCAGGAAAAGCCCGCACCACATCTAAGGTTTGTGTACCTATACTACCCGTTGAACCTAAAACAGCTATTCCTTTTTTATTCAAAATCAATTTTTTTTATTAAAATATATTACTTAAGATACTAGGATCTTCACTTCCTTTATATTCCTGAACCATATCTCGGTACGCAACAGTATACACAACCGATGTTAGTGGAATAATCAAAAAGGAATTTATCAAACTAAATATGATCGCCATAATCGAATACTCCATATACACCCAATAAATATTCAGTACACTTACAAAAGTCAAACTCAACAAAATTAAAAATAGACGAACAACATTTCCTTTTGTAATCGCCAAGCTCCAACGCAATGACTTAGTTACATTAGTTCCTTTATCAATGATAAAAAAGGGGAAAAAAGAAATTCGAAGCAAAATAAAGAATGATAAGATCGCAGCGACATTAGGTACAATCTCAAAAGAAACGACCTCAGTATCAATCCCCATATAGATAAGTGGAAAACAAACAATCATGGCAACGACAAGAATCAATAAAGAAGCTAACGTAAACAACACGATACCACCTAAAAAGATAAATAATTCTGACCAAGAAGGCCAAGTTTTGACAACCCCTACATGTTCCTTATGATCCAATAAATTCAAAATATACTTAAAAAGAAACAGCTGCAGACCTAATAAAGTAACAGCAAATAATAACATTAAAGGAATCTTGATAAGAATACTTGACATCTCTAAATAAAATGTCAATTCATGCGCAACGACAAACAATAAAAAAATAGACAACAGCAATCCTCCTATAGAGAAATAATGCCCCTTAAGTATGTGAATTGACTTGCTTAAAACTTCATTAACAGCAAAAGTGCTCTCCTTGAGAAACTGAATCATCGAAATAAAAATAAATTACACAAAGATGAAATAATTTTTGGTTATCAACAATTTAACACATCAATATTTCATCTTTTTTTAAAGATAAAGAACTCCAAATCAAAAAAGCCTTCTCAAAATAATATTTGAGAAGGCTTTTCTTATCAGTACCGCTCTATTTGAAGTCTTTTGGAACTGGTTTTTCCAATAAATATTGATAGTAAAAACGAACACGTTCTTTAAAATCATAAGCATTTTTTGATCTTTCAAAACCATGGCGACTACCTGGGTAGATCATCAACTCAAACGGTACCGAACGATCCGTTAAGGCATCTACCAGTTGTGTCGTATTTTGCAAATGAACATTGTCATCCATGTCTCCATGCATGATGCGTAAAACACCTTTGTAGTTGTCGGTATAAGTCAATACCGATCCCTTTTTATAACCTTCAGGATTATCTTGAGGGGTATCCATCCATCTTTCAGTATAGTGCGTATCATACAGCTCCCATGAAGTAACTGGGGCTCCTGCAATACCAAAATCAAAAACGTCCGCGGCCTTGGTTAATGCCAAACAGGTCATATAACCACCATAACTATGTCCCGTTATTAAAAATTTATGCTTAGCCACATAAGGCTTTGCTTTAAACCACTTTGCAATGGTAGAATAATCGATTATTTCCCAATGGCCTAAGTTTCGGTGCATCAAGGCCACCCCCTTCTTTCCAAACTGTCCAGAAGCACGGTGATCTGCAGAAACCTGAATAATACCTTCATTAGCCCAATATTGGCTTCGTGTTCCTTTCCATGTATCCTTCACTGTACCTGCATCAGGACCTCCATAGATACTAAAAATAACAGGATACTCTTTTGTCTCATCAAAATCAGTCGGATAAGTAACCACTACCGGTAAATCATACTGACCATCATCAGACTTGATCGTGAAGTACTTAGTCGCACCAAATTTATAAGAATTAAAATCAGAAGATTTACTATCGGCAAGCTCTTTCACGATCTGACCTTTATTATCCACCAAAGCAATCCTGTTTGGAGTACTTACATTCGAGTAATTCGTAATAAAATAGCGTCCATCAGGAGAAATCTTCACATCATGAGAATAGTCACCAAATGTTAAACGCTTCATGTTTTTACCCGAAAAATCAACACGGTATAAATCATATCGAGCAGAGTTTTCTTTACGAGCCATAAAATAAACCACTTTTGCTTTTTCATCGATATATTCCAATGAAGTCACCTGCCAATCACCTGCTGTAATCGGGTTTAATAGTTTACCACCTAAAGTATATAAGTAATAATGTGCCCAGCCCGTTTTATCCGATTTTAAGATATAATGCTTATTATCTTCCAAATAAGTAATCCGCTCATCATGATCCAAATTAATCCATGAAGACTGTTTTTCATCGTAAATTTCTTTCTTGGCGCCAGAATTAGGATCTACTTGATAAAATTTCAAATTATTCTGGTCACGATTCATCCATTGGACCATAATATTTTTACTATCAAAACTCCAATACGGTTGACCAAAATATTGATCATCTTTCTCATTAAAATCAGACCATATCACTTCACCACCAGTAGCATTCACAATTCCGACTTTCACTTCAGGATTGGGATCACCAGCTTTTGGATAGCGCGTCTCTTCTAGATACCCATGCTGACCTTTGGACACATAAATTGGAAACATCGGCACTTTAGTATCGTCAAAGCGCATAAAGGCTAGTTTCTTACTGTCTGGAGACCACCAAAAAGCCTTATAATTGGTCGATCTACCTAATATTTCCTCATAATATACCCAAGATGACCAACCATTATAAATAACATCAGTCCCATCATTCGTATAGCGAATTTCTTTCCCCGACACTAAATCAATAGCATACAAATCGCTTTTTCGTGTAAATGCGACCAGCTTACCATCTGGTGAAAGGGTTGGATTTTGCTCAGCAATATCCGGAGAGCTTGTCAATTGCTTTGCAGCTTGATTACCGTCCTGAATAAAAATATCATTTTTTGAAATGTACACTTTCACAGAAGATTTAGCCGGCACAACATGCAATTCACGTTTACCGCTTTTTAAATCCACTTGATACACTTTGCCATCCTGCGCATCCCGCTCCAAATAAGCCGTATTATTTGCCCAACCTGGATAGCCATTGATACTTTGTGTTAATGAATTTCGATTTCCCCAAGATTGATCAAAATCCAATCGTTTTTGTTGCGCTTGAACTGAAGATTCTGATACGAGAATAAAAGCCGTAAGACTCAGCGCGGTAATTAATTTACTCATTTAAATATGAAGATTATCTAAGTTTGACCACTAAGATAGGAAATTGACCCTATTTACAAGAAATTTAAGTTGTAACAAGCTGAATAGACAAGTAAAATTTACATATCCTCAAACAGCGATAATTGATAGCCCTCAAAACGTTCGATTTTTTCATCTTGAAAATTTGAAATCGAAATCCCCATCAATCGAACCTTTTTATCAAGCTCCAACTTAAGGAGCAAAGCAAGTGCAACTTGATACATATCTTCTTGATTAGAAAATATTTGTAAGATTGAAATGCTTCGAGTCAATACCGTGAAGTCAGCATATTTCACTTTCAACGTTAAGGTTCTCCCCCGTTTGTCCCCTTTTTCAAGACGACCATAAAGACGGGTGCTCAGATCATGTAAAATAGATTTAAGCTCCTCCAATTGTTCAATATCATGCGAAAAAGTATCTTCAATACCAATAGATTTACGAATACGATTAGGAACAACAGCACGATCGTCAATTCCCCTCACAATCTGATAGAAAAAATCACCCGATTTTCCAAACCAACGAATCAAATCAGCATGGGACTGCTTCTTAAGATCCATACCTTTAAAAATTCCCAACGAGCGCATTTTATTAGCAGTCACCTTTCCAACACCAAAAAACTTTTCAACAGGAAGCTCCTCCATAAATGACAATATTTTTGAAGGACCTATAAAAGTCAGCCCATCGGGCTTGTTCATATCTGAAGCTATTTTAGCAATAAACTTATTAACAGATACACCAGCCGATACAGTAAGGTTAAGCTCAGACTTTATTTCTCGTTTGATTCGCCTCGCTATTTCCAAAGCTGATCCGATCTGCTGTTTATCATCAGAAACATCCAAAAATGCTTCGTCCAAAGATAGTGGCTCCACCAAATCTGTATAACGATTAAAAATAGTGCGAATGTGATCTGACACCTGCTTATAAACATCAAATCTAGGTTTGGTAAATATAATATGAGGACATAATTTGAGCGCCTGTATAGAAGACATGGCAGATTTAACCCCATATTTTCGAGCCTCATAACTCGCTGCAGCAACTACCCCACGACCGTCAGGAGATCCACCGACAGCGATTGGCTTACCCCTTAAATCTTCAAAATCACGTTGATCGACAGAAGCAAAAAAAGCATCCATATCCAGATGAATAATTTTTCTCTTTTTATCTGTTATTGTCTCCATCATCAATTTCTAATTATACAAATTTATAGAATAATATATAGAGATGCTCCTTTATTGAAATTTTAAAATCCATAAACAAACTCAAAAAACATCCTATTTATACTTATGGTTATTGTAATTTTTTTCTGAGTAAGCTCCGCTACAGCTAAAAAACAGGTGAAATAGTCGTATTAAAAATTGGAAAGTAGATCGATCCACCAGCATAATAAGAAATGGCCGTTTAGACATTTCAAATAGCAATCACAAAGAATAGAAAAAAGATTAATTTTGGATAGATATCCACATAATGATATTGCCCATCCAAACAAATTTACCTAAGTTTATACTAAAATTAAACTCAAATATGACTAATTCAATAGATACGCAACAAAAGAAAGGTGGTTTCAAAAAATTCATAATAATCGCCATCCTAGTCATTTTAACCCTTGGAGCAAGTATTACATACTATAAATACTTTTTCGTTTTTGGCGAAGGAGTTAAATCAGGCTATTTAAACTTCGCTGTAAAAAAGGGAAATGTGTTTAAAACCTACGAAGGCAAGCTGATACAAGAGGGTTTCGGACAGATGAAAGCAGGCGGTGTAGCCAGCAATCAATTTGAATTCTCCATTCAAGATGAAGCTATATTTAAGCAACTCGAAACAAATAGTGGTAAGTTTTTCGATTTACACTACAAGGAATATCATGGCGTATTGCCTTGGAGAGGAAATACGGTCTATGTTGTCGATAAAGTCATTAACATGAAATAAGAAAAAGCTGTCTCCTACGCTTCTGACCAGCGCATGAGATAGCTTTTTAGTAATACCCCTATATATTTCAACACGCTCCCAGTATCATCACATATACTTTGAACAAAGGTACTTTGATCCTCCTGAGTATACCACAGAAAAATTTTCATAAAAAATCTGGTTTACGCGAAGGTAAAGATATCCGGTCTTTTCTCTATCATCTACTGCAGAATACTGCGATACGAGTAGGGAGCAACTTCAATATATCTTATATCTATATGTATGGACCAAAAATAGTGATATCATGGTGAAAACACCATAAACTCGGACTGAACACGGACTCAACACGGACGCAACACGGATTTACGGTGTATATGATCAGATTATAACCTACATTTCATCTGAATCAAACTCAAATTACCCATAGACACCAGCTATACTTAGTCACAAGCTAACAAGAATAAAAACTGGCTTTATTTAGCTTGAACAATGTTTTTTAAAGATTTAAAAAGAAATGCTCCATCTGCTCAAGCGATAGATGAGCATAAACTTGCCACATGAACGAACGGGTAATATTGAAACACAGAGTCCGAGTCAAAAAAACCGAATCATCATATCCATCAGGTTAATTTATCCTCATCGTTCTTACAATAACATGTCCACAAGTAATCAAAAACTTAAATACACACTGAAGATGTAATATTAAAAAACGGAGAATTTTTATCTTACCAATTTATATTCCATTAAAATAGTCAAGTCTTCGGTCAAAGATATATCCAAGGATACATTGACAATATAAATTAGGGTAAGAATAATATACGAAAAAATATAGGTTTTTGATTTCTGAAATATCCCACCGCTCGCTCAGGAGCAGGGACCAACATACTCACAAAAAAAGAGTACGGCCACCACATGAGACTGACAGCCCGGATATGGTGACTGTGGCAGTCTAGCAACATCGCCGATATCCTGCAACAAGATGATTATTTATTATAATTTTTTTTCACAAAAGTAATCGTGAGATTTCGCAAATCTCGGAATCGGTTACAACCCTTTGTAAACGAAAGGTTGTAAGACCGAAGACTGCGGCAATAAGCTCATTTGTTCCTTTAAAAATCAAATGATTATACAGAGTATCGTAGCGTACGCTTATAACGGCACGGAGATTGAATTGAAAACAGCCCTTTTGGACAAATTATTTTTCTATGCTACTACTAAAAAGGAGCATCATCAGGCATGTCGTTCATACGCGAAGGCATCGTGATACCACCTGTCATACCGCCGGTATCACCACCACTAAACATGGCGGACGGATTCATTGCTGGCGAACTGAATGATGTCGGATTATTAAATCCATCAGCAGCACCCATCCCTGTAAATTCATCTTCTAAATCCACAAACTTCACGTATTTACCAATAAAGCGGAGCGGTACAATACCCGTCTCACCATTACGGTGCTTCGCAATAATAACCTCTCCCACACCAGCGGTAGATCGGCCTTCTTCATCCTCTGTCATACCATAATATTCTGGACGATATAAAAACAATACCATATCCGCATCCTGCTCAATAGATCCAGATTCACGTAAATCGGAAAGCATCGGTCGTTTTGAATTTCCCGGACGAGACTCTACAGCACGGCTTAATTGGGATAAAGCTAATACCGGAACATTCAATTCTTTAGCCACAGATTTCAACGCCCTTGAAATACTACCAATCTCTTGCTCACGGTTACCACCACCTTTACCCTCAGCCTTACCATGCATAAGTTGTAAGTAATCGACGATCACCATTTGAATATCATGTTGCGCTTTCAACCGTCTACATTTTGCTCTAAATTCAAACACGTTTAATGCGGGAGTATCATCGATGATTAAAGGAGCCTCAGTCAAACGTCCAATCCTTGAATGCAATTGTTGCCATTCATGATCAGCTAAATTACCTTTCTTTAATTTTTCTTGTTCGATCTCAGTTTCACCAGCGATCAAACGATTCACCAGTTGCACAGATGACATCTCCAGCGAGAACACCACGACAGGTTTTTGATGATCAACCGCAGCATTACGTGCTACAGATAATACAAAGGCCGTCTTTCCCATTGCAGGACGAGCAGCGATAATGACCAAATCTGATGGTTGCCAACCTGAAGTCATACGATCTAAGGCGGTCAATCCCGAAGGCACACCAGTCAATCCATCTGTACGATCACGCAACAACTCCAAATTAGAGATCGCTTCACGCATGATATCATCCATTTTACGAGAATCTCTTCTTAAATTGTTTTGAGCAATATCAAATAAACTCTTCTCTGCATGGTCTAATAAATCAAATATATCTGACGTTTCATCATATGAACTATTGATAATTTCGGTAGAAACTTTAATCAGTTCACGTTGAATATATTTTTGCGAGATAATACGCGCATGAAATTCAATATTTGCAGCAGAAACTACGCGATCTGTTAATTGTGTAATATAATATGCTCCACCCACCATTTCCAAAGCTCCCATCTTTCGAAGTTCGGCGGTCACAGTAAGCAAATCAATAGGCGAAGTTTTTTGGAAGAGATTAAAAATAGCTTCGAAAATCTTCTGGTGCGAATCTTTATAAAAAGAATCCGGTTTAAGAATATCAATGACCTCACTTAGCGCATTTTTCTCCAACATCAAAGCCCCTAGGACAGCTTCCTCCAAATCCAAAGCTTGAGGCGGCAGTTTGCCAAGTCCGCTAACTAAGTTGTTGAGTTTAGTCCTACGCTCTCCGAAATTGGTTTTCTTACCAGTTCCAGCATTATTATCTTCAAAATTATTATCGTTACTCATCTTTATGTGATATCCAAAAACTTGTGCATGTACGCCAAAAAATTGATAGCGGATAGCAAATGTATAAAAAATAAGGTAGAGATTTTTTAAGAGTTGTACACAGTTAAAATAGTTGTGAAAACAATCACCTTAAAAGCTTTTGATAAACATCGTTTTACATCCTAACTTTTCCACATTTGATGTGGAAAAAAATGTTAACAACAAAAAATAGCATCTAATTTACAATACATTAAGACGTTGTTAACAACTTTGACCACTGTTAACAAAGTTAAGCTATTTCGCACACTATTCGTACAAGCTTATTGGAAGAAATTTTAAAAAGATTATTCCGATTTTGGTTTAAATTGGAAGCTAAGCTCAAAAATTCTGAATTTTTATTTTTTCCTTTTCGATCATATTAAAGCTCAATCAGAATATTGTATCTTTGCTACTATGACAAATGAAGCATCATCATTAAAACCATACAAAGACGCGAAAGATGGTAAAAAGCAACAAGTTGCAGATATGTTTAACAACATCTCCAAAACTTATGATTTTTTAAACCATTTTTTGTCCCTAGGTATCGATATAATTTGGCGTAAAAAAGCGATTAATGCTTTAAAAACCATCGCTCCACAATATATGCTTGACGTTGCTACGGGAACGGGAGATTTTGCATTGGAGTCCATTAAGATATTAAATCCTAAAAAAATAATTGGTGTAGATATCTCTCAGGGTATGTTGGATGTTGCACAACAAAAGATTACGCAAAAAGGACTCTCCAATCAATTTGAAGTGCAGTTAGGAGATTCTGAGCATCTGCAATTTGAAGACAACACATTTGACGCAGTAACAGTCGCTTTTGGAGTTCGAAATTTCGAAAATTTAGAGCAGGGATTGGCCGATATATGTCGTGTATTGAAACCAGGGGGTAAAGCTGTAATCTTGGAATTTTCTAATCCTAAAAAATTTCCAATCAAGCAATTATACAATTTCTACTTCAAGAGAATAACACCCACGATCGGAAAAATATTTTCGAAAGACTCAAGTGCTTATTCCTATCTCCCAGAATCTGTCGCTCGTTTTCCTGATGGCGAAAAATTTGCTCAAATCACTAGAGCAGTAGGTTTTTCAGACACCGTAATTCGTCCTCAGACTTTTGGCGTATGTACAATTTATATTGCTACAAAATAAAAATCTCAGTTTAGTTTTATTTTTAACACCAATACTATGTCAAAAACAGTATTCATCACAGGAGCAAGTTCAGGAATCGGAAAAGCATGTGCTGAGGTTTTAGCGCAAGAAGGTTACAACTTACTACTATGCGCACGTCGTTTCCAAAATCTGGAAGAAATCAAAGATAAATTAACAGCACAATATCCTCAAATTGCTATTCATATCTTTGAACTTGATGTACGCAACTACGATGAAGTGAAATCAAAAATTGAAGGCTTACCTGCCGAATGGAAAAATTTGAATGTACTCATCAATAATGCAGGGTTAAGCCAAGGATTAGATCCTATTCAAGATGGTGATATTGGCGATTGGGACCGGATGATCGATACCAATGTCAAGGGATTATTGTATGTAACAAAAACCGTCATTCCATTATTGCAAGATCAAGAAGGAGCACATATTATCAATATAGGCTCGATTGCTGCCAAAGAAGTTTATCCCAACGGCAATGTCTACTGTGCAAGTAAGCATGCCGTAGATGCCCTTAATCAAGCCATGCGTATCGATCTTCTTTCGAAAGATATAAAAGTAACAGGCATTAATCCTGGCATGGTAGAAACTGAATTTTCAGAAGTACGTTTTAAAGGTGACAAAGAACGAGCAAAAAATGTGTATACAGGAGTCGAGGCATTGACAGGAAAAGATATTGCCGAAACCATAGCATTTGTTATCAGTAGACCCAAGCATGTCAACATTAATGACCTGATCATTATGCCAACTGCCCAAGCAACTGGAACGATTGTAAATAGAAAATCATAAAATCAATTAAAATATGACTTTAGAAGAAAAAATAAATCAAGATATTAAAGCGGCAATGATCGCAAAAGATGCGAATAAATTGCGCGGCCTTAGAGCAGTAAAAGCAGCAATATTATTAGCTAAAACAGAAAAAGGTCACACAGAGGAATTGACAGAAGAGACTGAAATAAAAGTACTTCAAAAATTAGTTAAACAACGAAAAGAATCTGCTGAAATTTATAAAAATCAAAACAGAGAAGATCTGTACGCTATTGAAGTGGAGGAACAAGAAGTAATCGAAGCTTATTTACCAAAACAATTGAGCAGAGAAGAAGTCGAAAAAATCATCAAAGATATCATCAGTACTACTGGAGCATCTTCTGTAAAAGATATGGGTAAAGTAATGGGTGCCGCTAATCAACAGTTAGCAGGAAAAGCCGATGGACGCACAATATCTGAGCTTGTAAAAAGTTTACTCGCTTAATTAAATATACTTAATTATTAAAAGGGCTATAGCAATATAGCTCTTCTTTTTTTATGGAATTATTTTGGAAACATAAGACCTTCTCTGAATTAACTACAGCAGAATTATATCGCATTATCAAATTACGAGTAGAAGTTTTTGTCAACGAGCAACAATGTTTTTATCCCGAATTAGATGATAAAGATTATCAATGTAGCCATCTTTGGGCAGAGATCAATGATGAAGTTGTTGTATATTCCAGACTCGTTCCTCCAGGCCTCTCTTACCGAGAGCCGTCAATCGGTCGAATTGTCACCAACCCTACCTTTAGGGGCAACAATTATGGCAAATTACTGATCGCTCGATCGATCGCGTACAGCTATGAAAAGCATGGCAGGACAGCGATTCAAATTGGGGCACAGACTTACCTTAGAAAATTTTATGGTAGTTTTGGATTTGAGCAAGTATCGGATGAATATTTAGATTATGGAATTCCTCATATTGACATGATAAAACCTTAAATTTAATTATATGAATCATATCGTTATTATTACAGCAGCTATTTTAGGTTCTACAGCCATTATGCTTGGCGCTTTTGGGGCACATGCCTTTAAAAAATTGATTAGCGAAGAAAAACTAGCCTCATTTGAAGTTGGTGTTCGCTACCAGATGTATGCCGCCATCACCCTCTTGATCATTGGATTTAACCTATCATTTGATCTATATAGTGAACGATTTGCCTTCTATGGGATCACATTGGGGACATTACTCTTTTCAGTCAGCCTCTACTTCTTATCATTTGCACAGTATTGGAATAAAAACTTAAAATTCCTAGGCCCTATTACACCACTAGGAGGGCTCCTGATGATAGCAGGTTGGGTTGCATTAATCATTCGTTTTATCTAACTTAGCCTTAATAAGGCCATGATGTCTGCCCTGAACCGCTTGATAAAGCTGATGACGTCTACTCCGATCGTGCAAAAAGCACGATCTATAATTGTGTATGTTATGATCAAGTAGACATGTTGACAAAAAAAAATATCTTTTCAAAATTTGCCTTTCAGCGTACAATCATTTTCATTTTAAAGTGGTTGTCGATTACGGTGCTCATCGGCATTATAGTCGGTTCTATTTCGGCATTTTTTCTGTCCAGTTTATCTTGGGTCACCAACTATCGCGAACTTCACCCAGCGATTATCGTTGGATTACCAATAGCCGGTTTACTAATTGGCATATTATATTATTACTATGGAGGCCTATCCAGTAAAGGAAACAACCTCCTACTTAAAGAATACTACCAAAGCGAACAGAGTATCCCGCTAAGGATGGCGCCCCTAGTTTTAGTTAGCACACTTCTAACGCATCTTTTTGGAGGATCTGCAGGACGAGAAGGCACAGCTGTACAAATCGGTGGAGCTATCGCTGATCAATGCACCCGAGTTTTCAAACTCAATCAGGACGATCGTAAGATTTTAATCATTATGGGGATCAGTGCTGGTTTCGCTTCTGTTTTTGGAACACCTTGGGCGGGAGCAATATTTGGATTGGAAGTGATTACTGGAGGTAAATCAAGATTAAAAGCATTTATACCGAGCATCATAGTCGCCTTTGTAGCCAACTATGCCTGCTCATTTTGGAATGTAGCTCACACGCATTATCAGATCCATGAGAGCATACCTGCAATAAATAGTCAGTATATGCTCTATACAATTGCAGCAGGTGTTGTTTTTGGACTAGCAGCATATCTATTTACCCGATGCAGCGATTTCTTTACGGCTATTTTCAACCAGATAAACTATCCCCCACTGCGGCCTTTTATTGGAGGATTAGTATTGGTGGCCACCATTTGGTTATTAGGAAATACACGATATATTGGCTTAGGTATCCCAACGATATTAGCATCTTTTGATAGTCCTTTAAATGCTTATGATTTTTTGATCAAGCTCTTATTAACCACTTTCACACTAGCTGCCGGATTTAAAGGAGGAGAGGTAACCCCCTTGTTTTTCATTGGTGCTACCCTTGGCAATGCCCTTTTTAGTATCATTCCATTACCTTTGGGGCTACTGGCAGCAATGGGCTTCATCGCTGTCTTTGCCGGAGCAACCAACACACCGTTAGCGTGTTTAATAATGGGTATTGAGTTATTCGGATATGAAGCAGGTATTTATTTCACTGTAGCGTGCCTGATCGCGTATTTTTGCTCAGGCTCAACAGGCATATACGCCACTCAAATGCAAAAGGGACCAAAGCATCGGTTTTACCTCCATTTGCGAACTCGAAGAGCAAGTCTATACGAAAAGTTAAAGAACTTCTAAAAGCTAGAAAAACAGCTCATGGATCATCATTAAATGAATAAGCCATGAACTGTCTATTATATGCGCTATAGCTCTTTAAGATGTTTGTAATTAGATTTTATGGTGTCAATTACTTCCTGCATTTTTCCGCCCAGCATTAATTTAGACATCGATTTGGCCATACCTACCATTTGATCAAAATCAACTTTTGGAGGCATTGCCAATGCATTGGGATTGGTAAACACATTAAGAAGAATAGGTCCGAGATGTGACAGGGCAAATTCAACTGCATTTCGAACCTCTTCAGGCTTGCGAACATTTATACCTTTAAAGCCCATCGCCTGTGCAATGGCTGCAAAATCTGGATTTACCATATCAGTTTCATTATCAGGTAAACCGGCAACTTCCATCTCCAATTTTACCATACCCAAAGCCCTATTATTAAAGACGATGATTTTTATCGGCAATTGATACTGATTGATTGTAGCCAAATCTCCAAGCAGCATCGACAATCCACCATCGCCACATAAAGCAATTACTTGTCGCTCTGGATGAGACAAAGCTGCCCCTATTGCCATTGGCATAGCATTGGCCATAGATCCATGATTAAAAGAACCGAGCATCTGCCTCTTACCAGTCCCTGTGATAAAACGCGCTCCCCATACACAAGTCATTCCGGTATCTACGGTAAATATGGCACTATCCGTCGCTAATTCATTGATACAATGAGCCAAATACTCCGGTTGAATGGTATCTTCTCCCCCTTTCTCTTCCATAAAACTGCGCATATTATCCTTTACTTTTTCGTAGATCTTAAGCTGAGCTTCCAGGAAACTAGCATCTTCTTTTTGTTCCAGTAAAGGTAGAAGGGCTTGTAAAGTATGTTTGATATCACCACATAAGCCCATCTCCAATTTTGCGCGTCGACCTAACCGTTCGACAGCTGTATCAATCTGAATAATCTTATTATCAGTAGGCATAAACTTATCATAAGGAAAATCTGTTCCTAGCAATAAAATCAAATCTGACTCATGCATACTTTGGTATGCCGCAGCTTGCCCAAGCAGACCAGTCATTCCTATTTCATAGGGATTATCATGTTGAATCCCCATTTTACCCCTAAAAGAATATCCTACGGGAGCCAAAATCTTTTGAGACAATTGGACCACCTCAGCATGCGCACCAGAAGCACCTATACCACAAAAAACAGTTACACATTTACTCGAATTAATAACTTTTGCTAGTACATCCAGCTCATCATCCGAAGGTCTAATGACGGGGTTTACATGGAACAATTGAGTCGAAACAATAGATTCTTCAGCTTTCATCTCCGAGACATCGCCAGGTAAACCAATAACAGCAACACCCTTTTGTCCGATAGCATGTTGTATTGCTGTTTGAATGATTCTTGGTGCTTGCTCTGCAGTAGTGATTAATTGATTATAACAACTGCAGTCATCAAAGAGCTTGATGGTATTTGTTTCCTGAAAATAGCCCATTCCCATTTCAGGCGTGTTTATCGTCGATGCGATCACAATGAGGGGAACATGAGAACGATGAGCATCGTACATACCATTGATCAGATGCACATGTCCTGGACCGCAACTACCCGCACAACAAGCAATTCCATCTAATTCCGCTTCGGCAGCAGCGGCATAAGCCCCAACCTCCTCATGACGGACATGAATCCATTTGATCCGACCATCTTTACGGATTGCTTCATTAAAAAAATTTAGACTATCTCCTGTAACCGCATATACACGTTTTACGCCTGCTTCAACTAGCATTTCAACTAACTGATCTGCAACAATCTTTGCCATAATAAATCATTTAAGTCAAAGAGCAATCAATAGCTCTCCAACTTAAATAACAATAAAAATTACAATCAGTTTTAAAATTTTCTGTTAAGAAAGGTTATAATAATTTACCAGCTAAAAATAATCCCGCAACAGTAAAGTAAATAATCAATCCAGATACATCAACCAAAGTCGCGACAAATGGTGCAGAAGCAGTCGCTGGATCCAAGCCAAATCTTCGTAAGACAAATGGAATAACAGATCCCGATAAAGTACCCCAAAGAACAACAAATAGCAAAGATAAGGAAACACTTAAAGCAATATATACCCAATAGATACCATAGTCATAAATCCCTAATTCTTGCCATAATAAGATTCTCAAAAATCCAATAAGACCAAGTATACCCCCTAAAATCAGTCCAGAGGAAATCTCTCTTTTCATCACATACCACCAGTCCTTCAATTTGATCTCTCCCAAGGCCATAGCACGAATAATTAAGGAAGCCGCCTGCGACCCTGAATTACCACCACTCGAAATAATCAGTGGCACAAACAAAGCAAGCACGACCGCTTTTTCAATTTCTCCGTCAAAATAAGCCATCGCCGAAGCAGTAAGCATTTCACTTAAAAATAGAATAATCAACCAACCTGCTCGTTTTTGAATTAACTTTAACAAAGGGGTTTTTGTATAGGCAACGTCAAGTTCATCCATACCACCAAAACGATGGATATCCTCCGTGTCTCGATCTTCAATCTGATCCAGCACATCATCAAAGGTGACAATTCCAACCAAAACACCATTTTCTGTCGTTATAGGCAGTGCACTGCGATCATATTTTTTAAAAATCTCAAAGGCTTCCTCCATGGGAGTCACCGCTTTTATGGAGACGAAATTATAATCGATCAATTCTGAAATCTTAGTATCCGCATCAGCTAATAGCAGTTCGCCAATTTTCAAATCATCAATCAATACATTATTTTCATCGACCACATAAATAAAATTTAAGGTTTCAGCTTTCTTACCAAATAACTTAATATGTTTAAATACATGTTCAACTGTAAAATAAGGTCGTACTTGTACGTACATGGGCGTCATCAAACGGGCAATACTGTTTTCGGCATAACCAATCAACTTTAGCGCCAACTGCTTCTCACGTTCATTCAATAGATTGATTAAATACTTAATCAGATCATCGGGTAATTCAGAAAACAACTGATTCCTAATATCCGGTTTCAGATTATTAAGCAATTCCGATAATTGCGACTCCGATAGAGATCGCGCCAATCTATATTGAACATCCTTCTCTAAAAAAGAAAAAATTTCGAGTCTTAATTCAAAATCATATTGATTGAATTGTTGATACAGGGCCTCTTGATCCAATGTACTTAGAGCCTCGGCAAGATCTGCGGGATGTATTTTTATTTTTTTACCCATACATAGTTACTTTTTTGTCTCCGCGAGATGTTGAAAACTAAACGAAAAATATCATGATAGAAATATTCAAAATTGAAGGTGGCCAGGCTGGAGCTCAATCGGTTCCTTCCCTTGTTGAAACAATCTGGCGGATAAAGTACCCTTAAGTTCAATTTGAGCATTTTCAACATGGAGCCAGCTCCCCTCTCTCAAGCCTAAAACAGCTTGAGTATTAAATTGATGAAACTCGCGTATTCGGGTTTCTCTTGTTTCACCTTTATGGGTAGAATTGGGATCCGGATCAAGATAATGAGGATTAAGATTGAAAGGTAAAAATTGCAAGGCATCAAAACTAGGCGGATATACAATGGGCATATCGTTAGTTGTTCCGATTGTCAATCCAGTTAAATTAGATCCTGCAGAGGTACCAACATATCGCAATCCTGCGGCGACTGCTGCCTTCAAATCATTGACAAGGTCTAATTCATACAAGGTCTTCAACAAAAGAAAAGTATTTCCCCCACCGATAAAAATCGCCTTTGCCTGCCCAATCGCCTCTTTTTGATCCGAATAAGTGTGTAAACCGCTCACACGAATACCTTTATCTGCCAGAGCTGTCTGCACATTTGCCGTGTATTCATCATAAGAAATACCAGAAGGTCTTGCGTAGGGTACAAAAATCAATTCATCAGTTTGAATAAAATCAACCAAATCGTCTTTTATATAAGTCAAAAAAGAACTTCCGTGAATGGTGCTCGTACTGATAACAAGCAATCTAATATTACTATTCATATCCATTATCTTACTACCTAAAAATCCTTCAAATTTAGAATTTATTATGTTATTCCAATACAAAAAAAGCTAGCGTGAAAAAGATTTAATAAAATCTTTATTTTCACGCTAGCCCAATTGTATCTCTGCAACAGAATCAATTTACTACTCTTACTCCGGATTAAAAATTATTCTAAAAAATCTTCATTCTATCGACTTATTGACATCGGTCTTCTTTTTTTTATCCTCCAAGCGCTTCTCCTGTTTCAAAGCCTTGTGCAATAAATATTCAATTTGCCCATTCACGCTCCTAAATTCGTCGGCAGACCATTTTTCCAATGCTTTATATACATCACTCTCTATCCGGAGCATGAAATTCTTTTTTTCCGCCATACTTTTTAACTTACTTATACTATTGATACAAAGTCCCTGTGTTCAATACTGGAGAGGCTGCCTTTTCACCACACAGTACGACCATAAGATTGCTCACCATAGCTGCTTTTTTGTCATTATCCAATTCTACAATATCCTTTTCGGACAACCTTTGTAAAGCCATCTCCACCATTCCTACTGCACCTTCAACAATTTTGGCACGTGCAGCAACAATTGCCGTAGCTTGTTGTCGCTGTAACATCGCCCCAGCAATCTCCGATGCATAAGCCAAATGACTGATACGCGCCTCTTTGATGATAATACCAGCAGGAGCCAATCGGTCTAACAGCTCTTTTTCCAATATATGATTTACGGTATCACCACCCTCGCGCAACGTGATTGTAGCTTGATTGTTGGGATCGATTTCTAAATTATCATACGGAAAACTCCCTGCCAGATGCCTCACCGCTGCCTCACTTTGCGTACGGACATAAGAAGTGTAATTCGTGACATCATAAGTTGCTTTGTAGGTATCCCCTACCTGCCAAACAATAACTGCACCGATCTCAATAGGATTTCCCATCTTATCATTGACCTTTAACGTCTGACCTTGCAAGTTATCCGATCGTAAACTAACATTTAAGGTCGAATATAAAGGATTGACAAAAAATAATCCATTTTCTTTTACTGTACCCACGTAACGTCCAAAAAAATTCAAAACACGGGAATGGTTTGGATTAATAATCATTAAACCCTTTAATAAGAATAAAGCAGTTAAAATACATAAAATCCCCACCATTACATACCATACAGAATCATTCGCTTGAAAGAAGCAGACAATACCCAATACAAAAAGAATAATAGCCATTAATAGCGCTAAATAGCCAGACAAGGGTTTAATTAATTTTTCCATAATTTAATATTTGATATTATTTTGATATCAAATATATACCATAAAGATGTCATTTCCAAAAAAAATATTTAATATCAAAAAGTAATTTTTATCTTCGTTATTATTGCATATATACCCCATGTTTAAACAATCTTTTTTACCCATTGAGCATAAAGAAATTCAGATCTTAATATTAGGTTCATTGCCTGGAGATAAATCGATTCATGAGCAACAATATTATGCCCATCCTCAAAATCGGTTTTGGAAATTAATGCAGCACATTTTCAACAAGACTGCTTCGCTTTCTTATCCTCAAAAGCTCGACTTGCTATTAGAAAATCAGATTGGACTGTGGGATGTATGTGCCCGAGCCAAAAGAAAGGGAAGTATGGATCTTGATATTGTAGAAGAGATACCGAATGATCTTCCGCATTTCATTTCACAGCACCCGCGATTAAAGACGATCATTTTCAATGGACAAAAAGCCCATCATGTATATGAAAAGCATTTTACAAAGAGCGAACACTATCAATATTATACACTACCTAGTACCAGTCCCGCAAATGCGCGATACTCTTTGGAAAAATTACTTCAGGAATGGTCACTTTTATTAAAAAAAGATTAACAAATATTTCCTACAATAAAATCTTAAAATTCATATTGAATCCTTATTTTTGCAGCAACATGTCAGATTTAAAATATAACCAAAGAGGTGTATCCGCAGGTAAAGAGGATGTACACAATGCTATTAAGAACATCGATAAAGGATTGTATCCAAAAGCTTTTTGTAAAATCATCCCTGATATTCTAGGAGGTGATGAGCAGTGGTGTAATATTATGCACGCTGATGGCGCAGGCACAAAATCTTCATTGGCCTATGTTTACTGGAAAGAAACAGGTGATCTATCGGTATGGCGAGGAATAGCTCAAGATGCAATTATCATGAATTTAGATGATTTACTTTGTGTAGGTGCTACTGATAATATCCTACTATCATCAACCATTGGTCGTAATAAAAATGTCATTCCGGGAGAAGTACTTGCTGAAATTATCAATGGTACTGAAGAAATTCTAGGTGAATTGCGTGAAATGGGCATCGGAATCTATTCAACCGGTGGAGAAACTGCAGATGTAGGTGATCTGGTACGTACCATTATCGTAGATAGTACCGTGACATGCCGCATGAAACGTGAGGACATTATTTCAAATCATAAGATAAAAGCAGGTAATGTAATCGTTGGCTTGTCATCATCGGGTACGGCTACTTACGAAAAAGAATATAATGGTGGTATGGGTTCAAACGGATTGACCTCAGCGCGCCATGATGTTTTTAATAAAAGTATTGCAGAAAAATATGCCGAAAGCTTTGATCCCGCTGTTCCTTATGAACTAGTATTTGCAGGTAGTCAAAATTTAACTGACACCATCACTGTGGAGACAGGAGAAAAAATTACTGCAGGTAAATTGGTACTTTCACCAACTCGCACATACGCTCCAGTCATCAAACAGATTTTAGATCAGTATCGTTCACAGATTGATGGTATGGTACATTGTTCAGGTGGTGCACAAACAAAAGTTTTGCATTTTGTTGATGAAGTTCATGTCATCAAAGACAACTTATTCCCGATTCCTCCCCTGTTTGAACTAATTCAAAAAGAATCAAACACCGATTGGAAAGAAATGTATAAAGTATTCAATATGGGACATCGTATGGAACTATATGTACCTGAAGAAATCGCATCTGCAATTATTTCAATATCTGAATCTTTTGGTATTCCAGCTCAAATTATTGGTCGCGTAGAAGCATCTGCTACAAAACAGGTAACAGTAAAATCTCCTTACGGCGAATTTGTTTACGAATAATAAAATAGCATGAGGCTTGATTAATCACAAGCCTCATCGTACCCTATAGCCATGAAAGATAAACTAATTGTGGGATGGAAAGAATCATTAGATTTACCAGAACTTGGTATTTTTAACATTGAGGCTAAAGTGGATACTGGAGCAGGCTCCTCTGTTTTACATTGTGAATCATATGAGGTTAAAATAATTGATAATCATAAGTGGATTATTTGCCAAATAATCGTTAATTTTAAAACAGGAGAACTTCGCATATTTAAGTTTCCTGTTTATAGAGAAAAAATCGTCAAAAGTTCATTCGGTCAAAAAGAAAAACGTTATTATATTCTTACGAAAGCAAGATTGTACAATCAATCATTCGAAATCAAGTTATCTTTTAGAAACCGCTCGTCCATGCGATATCCCATGTTATTAGGAAAAAGTTTCCTGTCTAAAAAATTTATCGTGGACGTCTCAAGGTCTAACTTATCTCAAAAAGCCGTTGGGTAAAACTAATGTTCATACATATTTGTTAATTTACCAACATTACAATTAAATAATTCTAATCATAGCAAAGTGAAAATCGCTGTATTATCAACAGTTAAAAGCTTATACTCGACACGTCGATTAGTAGAAGCCGCAGAAAAACGTGGACATGAATGCGTTGTCATCGATCATAGCAAATGCTATGTAGGAATTCAACAAGGCAAACCCAGCATCCATTATAAAGGTCAAGATATTTCAGATATTGATGCGATCATCCCCCGTATTGGGGCTTCAGTAACTTTCTATGGTTCGGCCATTGTAAGACAATTTGAAGTTATGGGTGTTATATCTGCCAATCCAAGTCAAGCCATTACCCGCTCAAGAGACAAGCTTCGCTGTATGCAGATCCTCTCCGGAGCAGGAATAGGACTTCCCATTACTGGATTTGCTCGCACAACTTCCGATGTGGACGATCTTATCAGTATGGTTGGTGGTGCACCATTGGTGATCAAACTCTTAGAAGGAACACAGGGAATTGGAGTCGTATTAGCAGAGACTAAAAAAGCTGCATCCTCTGTTATCGAAGCTTTTTACGGCTTGGGAAATAATATATTAATCCAAGAGTATATCAAGGAAGCAAAGGGAACAGATATTCGTGCTTTTGTAGTCGGAGGAAAAGTAGTCGGTGCAATGAAAAGAACGGCCAAAGAAGGCGAATTCAGATCAAACATCCACCGCGGAGGAACCGCTGAAATTATCAGGCTGACGAAGAGCGAGCGGGAGACGGCTATTGCTGCTGCGGCCTCTATGGGTTTAACAGTATGTGGTGTTGATATGATGCCTTCAGACAGAGGCCCATTAGTGCTGGAAGTAAATTCATCTCCAGGATTAGAGGGCATAGAAAAAGCAACAAAAAAAGATATAGCAGGTGAAATAATCATATATCTTGAAAAGCAATATGAATTGAAAAAAGCGGCTAAGCCCGAAATTCGTAAAAAGAAAAAGAAAGAAAGTAATTTATAAAATGGAGGTTCCTAAAAAAAAGGAACCTTTTTTTATAAATAAATTTAAAAACGAAAGAAAACACCAGGAAGTAAAAGCAATGATACAATCAAGCTTTATACGATCACGACATTTTGACAATAGCAAAACGAAAGAATAGGAATATACGGGTACATTTGCCGAATAACTATTTAGATGCTATGAAGCTATTTCGATACGGAAAATTAAATGAAGAAAAAACAGGAATTTTAATCAACAATATCCACTATGATACCTCTGATTTTGGTGAAGATTATGACAATAATTTTCTTGCCACAGGAGGAATCGAACGATTAGAAGCGTTTATTTCAAAAAATCAAGCAAATCTTAAAGCAATACCACCCGATAGTCGCATCGGAACTCCAATGGCCAATCCAAATAAAATCGTATGTGTAGGTCTCAACTACTCTGATCATGCAGCAGAAACAGGACTGGTACAAGAGCAAGAGCCTATTTTATTTTTAAAAGCTATCTCGGCATTAAACGGGCCGTTTGATGACATTATGATCCCTAAAAATTCTTTCCATACCGACTGGGAAACTGAACTCGCTGTAGTAATTGGCAAAAAAGGAACCCATGTACCAGTAACAGAATCAACCGATTATATCGCTGGATATGTGATGATGAATGATGTAACCGAGCGTCATTTTATGAAACATCGAGGTGGCACTTGGGACAAAGGAAAAGGATACAATACCTTTGCACCTCTAGGGCCTTATTTTGTAACTAAAGATGAAATCAAAGATGATGGAAATTTACGCATTTGGTTAAAACTTAACGGTACACTCATGCAAGAAGGAAATACAAAAGATTTCATCACTCCTGTCAAAGAATTGATTTCCTATATATCCGACTTCTTTGGCTTATTTCCAGGAGATATTATTTCAACCGGTTCACCATCAGGCACAGGTATAGGTCATGTACCACAACGATTTTTAGTAGAAGGAGACGAAATCGAGTATGGAATAGAAGGATTAGGAATTTCAAAAAATAAAATAATCAACTATCAAAAAGACTGATATTACAGACATAAAAAAAGCACTTCTGAGACGAAGTGCTTTTTTTATGTCTGTCCGGCAGACTATTTGTAATTTATAGTACCACCAGCTAATTTTTTTTCCGATGTGTGTGGAGGTTTACCATAAACATCGATGATACCACCAGCACGAGTTTTAGCGATTATCGAATCTTTAACATACACCACCGCGTTTCCTCCCCCATTAACAGTCACATTGGTCACATCAGTAATTAAATCTTTTCCCTCATACTTGCCTCCGAAATTAGAAATAACATCCTGTGTGATACTTTTTCCCATTAGAGATACGGTAGAACCTGAAGTTGACTTGACATCAACCTTTTTAGTCTCCACATAGACAACGATCAGACCTCCTTCGGCAGCAGATACGCTTAATTGATCAGCAGAAATCTGACTGTTCTGTCTATTGATAATCTTAGCGCCTTTTTTTGCAGATAAACTTTTCAACGATTGAAAATAGACCTTGACATTGATATTATTTCCCTGTAATGCGTTTAGCGTATTCATCTTGATACGCAATGCACCGTTCTTGTTGATCACTTGAATATTTTCAGAATTAGTTCCTTCGGTCACGACCTCATTGGAAGTACCCTGTATTAATTCGACCTGAATTTTATCCGTAACATCAACGGAGTTAAACGTTCCCACATTTTGCTTTATCTGAGCAATACCCAATTGGGCAATAAAACATAAAATAGCACCTAATCCTAATTTTTTCATAACCATATATTCTATTCGTATAATCATTATACAAAATATGCACCATTTGTGAATTTAACTTACTATTTAGCACATTTTAACAAAAATAATAAAAACAAAGCGTTAACAAAAAAAGCGTATGAAGTGACATACACTTCATACGCTTTAATAACTGCTTTTAGCAGTCGTATACGATATTACAATTTGTTATTGATATCGATCGCATTTAACTCTTGAAAAGCTTGTTTCAAACGAGTTACGAAAGCCTCTTCACCTTTACGTAACCATACGCGAGGATCATAGTATTTCTTATTGGGTGAATCAGCACCTTCAGGATTGCCGATTTGACCTTGCAAGTAATCATGGTTTTTAGCTTCGTATTCACGAACACCATCCCACATAGCCCATTGCATATCTGTATCGATATTCATTTTGATAGCACCGTAAGAAATTGCTTCTTCAATCTCTTCAGGAGAAGAGCCCGATCCACCATGGAAAACAAAATTAACAGGTTTTTCAGCTGTTAAATTGAATTTCTCACGAATATATTCTTGTGAATTATGTAAAATAACAGGTTGTAATTTTACATTTCCTGGTTTATACACACCGTGTACATTGCCAAAGGCAGCTGCTACAGTAAATTTATCAGAAACTTTAGATAATTCTTCGTAAGCATAAGCCACCTCTTCAGGTTGCGTATATAATTTTGAGCTATCAACATCTGAGTTGTCAACACCATCTTCTTCACCACCTGTAACGCCCAGTTCAATTTCTACAGTCATACCAAGTGGTTTCATGCGTGCTAAGTATTTTGCAGAGATTTCGATGTTTTCTTCGATAGGCTCTTCAGATAAATCTAACATATGGGAAGAGAATAATGGTTTGCCATGTTGCGCAAAAAATTTCTCTCCAGCATCTAATAGACCGTCGATCCAAGGTAATAATTTTTTAGCAGCGTGGTCAGTATGCAAAATTACTGCAACACCATAGTGCTCTGCCAATAGATGAACGTGTTGCGCAGCAGCTACAGCACCTAGAATACATGCTTTTAAACCATCATTATTTAATGTTTTACCAGCGTAAAATTGTGCTCCACCATTCGACAACTGAATAATTACAGGTGAGTTAACCGCCTTAGCAGTTTCCATTACAGCATTGATCGAGTTAGTGCCTGTTACATTAACTGCAGGTAATGCGAATTTATGCGTTTTTGCTAATTCGAACAATTCTTGTACTTGATCTCCCGTCAATACACCTTTAAAATCTTTTAGGCTCATATTATAATTTGCTTTTGTTATTTATGGACTAAGTTAAAAAAAAATATTGTTCTACATAATTTATAAAGTGTACATATTACACTAACACTTATGATTGATCTTCATTTCAGCAACATATAGGTATAATGAATATTAAATACTGTTTATATCAGTTATTAGACATTTCACATAGTATCATCAGAAGTAATTATTATTGCACTATTGCCCCCAATTATTTTGTATATATAATCCATTTCAATAAGTTTGGTTAAAATAGAGTAAAATATGTTACACGTATACGGCATCAAGAACTGCAGCACAGTAAAGAAAGCACTTAATTGGTTAGAAGAAAACAAACTTAATTACACTTTTCACGATTATAAAAAGGAAGGAATTTCGGAAGAGAAATTAAGGGAATGGGAGAAGGAAATCAGTTGGGAAATCTTAGTCAATAAAAAAGGAACAACTTGGAGAAAATTAACTACTGAGGATCAAGCAGCTGTTACAGATGCGAAATCAGCAAATCAGATATTAGTAAAAAATACAAGTATGATCAAACGTCCATTAATAGAAGGTGGTAAACAACTTGTCGTTGGATTCGATGAAAAGGAGTACAGTTCCTTTCTAAAATAATCGTTACAATTACAGTATTTGACCGAAAAAATTTAACAATACATCTTTTCATACTATATTTAGGCAGAACAAGTCCTACAATTTAGTATGAAAAGATTATCCCTATTGTCCATAAGTATTCTGTCCTTATCCTTAACAAGTCTAAGTGTTGCTCAGCAAAAGAATAATTACAATTATACGGAAACATTTGCCCCATTATTTTTCAAGAATAATGGTGATGAATTTCGCTCTGCAAGTGGAAAACCAGGTCCGGCCTATTGGCAGAATAATGCCGACTATAAAATCTCGGCAACATTAGATGATCAAAAAAATACAATTGCAGGAAAAGTCGAAATAAACTACACCAACAATAGTCCCGATCAATTAGACTATGTCTGGCTGCAATTGGACCAAAATATGTTCTCCAAAGAAGGTCGAGGGACTGCTATTACACCATTGACAAAAAGCAGGTACGGCGATGCCAACACCAACTTTGATGGAGGATATACTGTAGCATCAGTTACTGATCAAGCAGGTAATCCCGTGGATTATATCATTACAGATACCCGCATGCAAATTCGACTTCCAAAAGCAATAGCTGCTAAAGGCGGAAAAGCAGGTTTTAAAATACAGTACTCCTACACCATTCCAGAATATGGTGCCGATCGTACGGGGATATTAAAAACAGCAAAAGGCAATATTTTTGCTATTGCACAATGGTTTCCACGATTGTGTGTATATGACAATATCAGAGGTTGGAATACCCTACCGTATACCGGACCAGGAGAATTTTATCGCGAATTTGGTAATTACCAAGTCGAAATCACAGCGCCAGCAAATCACATCGTTGTACTCGGAGGCGAATTACTCAATCCTCAAGAAGTATTTACGTCAGAACAGTTAAAACGATACGAAAACGCGAAAAATAGTGACCAAACAATCGTGATCCGTTCTGCACAAGAAGTCGCTCAAGCAAACTCAAGACCAAACAAAAAAAGTTTAACGTGGAAGTACAGTCTATATAATGCCCAAGATATTGCATGGGCATCTTCTACATCATTTATACTAGATGCTGTAAAAATTAATTTAGCTAGTGGAAAAAAATCACTTGCTATATCCGCATATCCAGAAGAAAGTAACGGCAACAATGCCTGGGAAAGATCGTCCGAATATACAAAAGCAGCAATTGAACATTATTCCAATAAATGGTTTGAATACCCCTACCCTGTAGCGGTCAATGTAGCATCAAACGTCGGAGGAATGGAATATCCAGCGTTATCCTTTTGTGGTAATAGAGCCAAAGCAGGATCTCTATGGGGCGTCACAAATCATGAATTTGGGCATAATTGGTTCCCGATGATTGTGTCCAGCAATGAAAGAGAGTTTGGATGGATGGATGAAGGCTTCAATTCATTCATAAATGAAATCGCAACAGAAAGTTTTAATAATGGCGAATATTTCAAACAAGTGGGTGATCCAAACAGCCAAGCAGTTCGATTTACCGATCCGCGATTGGAAGCGATTATGAATACACCACAAAGCATGGACGAACGTAATATTGGTATTTTACTTTATTACAAACCAGCTTATGGATTAAAATTACTGCGCAACGAGATCATCGGCAAAGAGCGTTTTGATTTTGCTTTTAAAAAATACATTTCAGATTGGGCATATAAACATCCAACTCCAGAAGATTTTTTCCGCTCCATAGAAAATGGTACAGGTGAAAATTTAAACTGGTTTTGGCGCGGATGGTTTCTAAACAATTGGCGTGTCGATCAAGCCATTACCCAGGTATCGTATATTAAAAATGACCCTAAGCTAGGTGCTGTCATCACTATTCAAAATCTAGAAAAACTACCAATGCCTGTCGTAGTAGAAGCGACAACAGCATCTGGGAAGAAAATCCGCAAAAAATTACCTGTAGAAATTTGGGAAAGAAATAAATCTTTCGATTTCAAGCTTGATTCGCGAGAGCCTTTAACATCTGTCCAACTGGATCCAGATCATGTTTTTCCAGATCATGTTCCCGAAAACAATATCTGGACAGCTAAATAAAAGATAAAAATCTTCTATACATTTAATTAGGAGATTTTTATTTAAAAAAAATCGTTTTAAGCACATTACTCCTTATAATTATGTATTTTTGATAATAAAACACTTAAAATGAGAATAACAATTATACATAGTTTAAGCCTATTTGCAATGCTAGGTGTTAGTAGTCTTTTTACTGAAGTGCGAGCACAAGAAAAGGTAAAAGGGATTACGCTGGAACTCACAAGCAGTCAAAGAATAGGTGGAGTTTCAATTAAAAATCTACGTACCAATACAACGGTAGAGACAGATCAAGAAGGTAATTTTGCGATTGATGTTCAATTGAATGACTACTTAGCGATTGAAGCAACTGGTTATGAAAAAGATACAGTCTTTGTATATGATTATGGTGTTAAAAGAATTTATCTCAATCGACTAAACAATGCGATCGAACTTAATGAAGTATATATTGAACGTATGACCGATAGTCGTCTTAAAGCAG
Organism: Sphingobacterium sp. PCS056; assembly: GCF_023273895.1. Taxonomy (NCBI): domain Bacteria; kingdom Pseudomonadati; phylum Bacteroidota; class Sphingobacteriia; order Sphingobacteriales; family Sphingobacteriaceae; genus Sphingobacterium; species Sphingobacterium sp. PCS056. Next base: position 4,486,427 of record NZ_CP096883.1, read on the forward strand.
AAATAGAGGCAACAAAACTCGCTGGTAAATATTCGGATGTAGGGCAAGAACGTGGAGGAATCCGTCTTTCCCCTTCCCGCATATTTGGCAAAGATGCAAAGAAGGCTCGTCAAAACTATAAACTCTTAGTTGAAGAACAGCATAAAAGAGTTATTGATCGCAAATTCACAACAGATTTAATCCAGTCTCTAACTCCGCTTAGAGATCCTGAATTAGCTCTTTTTAAAGAGCAATACAGACCTAGCTATAAATTCATTGAGCAAGCCTCAGCAGAGGATATCAAAATTTATGTGATGGATTCCTACAAGAAATTCAATACCAACAAACGAAAGTAATTCTTTGGTTTTACCCTTAATGCAAAAGCTTTTAACTGGAATATCCAGTTAAAAGCTTTTTGTTATTTATGAACTTTTTATGTCCAACTCAAATAAATAAGTTTCAATCTCAACAAATACATTTTGTTCATTGACCAGCCCATCATTCCGCATAGTGGAGGAATTTATCCACCATATGTAAACGTTAAAATATACATCTCTTGGTCCAATATAAAAATTTTACCATTTGTACATCTAAAAAGTCCAAGTTTGTAAAATAATTTACGAAAGCGTATTAAACATTAATTATCACAATATCAATATAGAGACTAAAAAAAACTTCCTTTTTTTTCATTTATTAAACTATATTTGACTTTGAAAAGACAATCAATATTAGTTTAAAAAACAACTCAATTATAAAATAAATATATGCTTTTTAAAAAATCGATTAGCAAGTTAATTGCAGAAGCAGAACTTAACGGTCAGGGAACATTAAAACGTACACTCTCCAGTTCTGGTCTTATTGCTTTGGGTGTAGGTGCAATCATTGGTGCCGGATTATTCTCACTGACAGGTATAGCAGCGGCAGATCATGCTGGTCCTGCTGTCGTGCTTTCCTTTATTATCGCAGCTGTGGGCTGTGGTTTTGCAGGATTATGCTACGCCGAATTTGCCTCTATGATCCCGGTTGCAGGATCGGCATATACCTATTCATATGCAACAATGGGCGAATTTATGGCTTGGATCATCGGATGGGATCTTGTACTGGAATATGCACTTGCCGCAGCGACAGTCTCAGTAAGCTGGTCGCAGTACTTCAATCAGCTCTTACTCACATTAGGGGTTGAAATTCCAACACAATTTTTACATGGACCTTGGGAAGGTGGTATTGTGAATGTTCCTGCTATCATTATTGTTTGTTTGCTGTCGTTACTGCTCATGCGCGGTACAGAAGAATCTTCATTTGTAAACAATATTTTAGTTGTATTAAAAGTAGCTGTAGTTTTAATTTTCATCGTATTAGGGTGGGGATTCATAGACCCAGCAAATCACACGCCATTCATTCCTGTCAACCATGGTGAAGAACTGGTAAAAAGTGGTCAATTGGGCTTTTGGAGTTTTCTCGGAAGCGATGACTTTGGGCATTTTGGTTTCAGTGGAATTCTAAGAGCGGCAGGCGTTGTCTTTTTTGCTTTTATTGGTTTTGATGCCGTAAGTACTGCTGCACAAGAAGCAAAAAACCCTAAAAAAGGCATGCCGATAGGCATCATCGGATCATTAATTATCTGTACTTTACTTTATGTATTATTTTCTTATGTATTGACAGGTTTAGCACCTTATACGGAATTTAAAGGTGATGCAAAACCAGTTGCTACAGCTTTTGCTAAAACAGGATATACCTTTCTAAACACAGCACTGATCGTAACGATTATTGCAGGTTACACTTCAGTAATCTTAGTTATGTTGCTAGGACAAAGCCGTGTATTTTACTCCATGAGTAAAGATGGTTTATTACCTAAAATATTTTCAGATCTTTCCAAAAGACAAACCCCATGGAAAACAAACTTAATTTTCATGGTTTTCGTCAGTATATTTGCAGGATTTGTTCCAGTATCCGATCTAGGTCATATGGTTAGTATAGGTACTTTATTTGCCTTTACTTTAGTTTGTATAGGAATCTTAGTATTGCGTAAGACAGAACCTAATTTGGAAAGACCATTTAAAACTCCATTTGTACCACTTATTCCAGTATTGGGAATATTGGTCTGTGTGCTGATGATGGCTTCTTTACCGATTGAGTCTTGGGAACGCTTAGGTATTTGGATGCTAATTGGTGTCATTATCTATTTTGTATATAGCAAGAAACATTCGAAAATCCGAAAAGAGTATGCCGAAGAACATAAATTAAAAGACTAATCAAAAAAGGCTGTTTCATTGATGAAACAGCCTTTTTTGATATTATCAATGCGCTTATGACCATAAACCAGCGAGTAGCATGATATATTATTCTTTTTCTTTGGGTTCCACCTCTGTCACGATATAAACGTCTTCATTTTCCTTCTTCATCTTATACTTTTCTCGCGCTATACGCTGGACTTCACGTTGATCAGATCTAATGTCAGTAATCGTTTCGATGATACTCTGATTCTCTTTCTCATAAAAAGCCTTCTCTCGTTCTAAATTACTTTTTTGATGTTGGTAGCTATATTGCGTTGCAAAGTCATTGCGATCAAAAAAACACATCCATACGGTAAAAGCTATTGCCGCCAGAAAATATTTATTTCGAATAAGTCCTAAAAATCTATCCATAGTGCAAAAGTAATATTAAAGATCTATACATGCTAAATCTCAATTAAATATAGAAACATTTATTTGGAAAATCATTATGCATCAACCAAGTAGTATTTATTTATGGAAAAAGCCGGTAACTATCATCTCATATTAACAGCGAGGCATTGTTATTTTTATATTTAAAAATTCCATTATTTATGAGAAAAAATTCAATGGAATGAAGCATGCATAAATAAAACATGAAAAATACATAGTGAATACCCCAAAAAAAATAATGATCTATAAAAACGAGATAACTGATAAATTTGGTTAAATCCGCATTTAAATTGCGGATTTAACCAAATTTATCTAAGTTTAACCCTATTATTGAATAGAATCGAGCAAATGAAATATTATCTAATAGCAGGCGAAACTTCAGGAGATTTACATGGTGCAAACCTAATCAATGCATTAAAAATTGAAGACCCCGAAGCTACTTTTAGTATCGTTGGTGGTACGCAAATGGAGGAATCTGCCAATCAAAAAGCCCTGATTCACACTTCTGAAATGGCATTTATGGGATTTGTAGAAGTTTTAAAAAATTTAGGCACCATTTCAAAAAATCTAAAAAAGGTTAAGGAAGATATCATCAAACAAAATCCAGACTGCGTTATTTTAATCGATTTTCCTGGATTCAATCTAAAAATTGCAGATTTTGCGAAGAAAAAAGGTATTAAAACCTGTTATTATATCTCCCCTAAAGTATGGGCATGGAATCAAAAGCGAGTCGTTAAAATCAAACGAGTCGTAGATCACATGTTCTGTATTCTTCCCTTTGAAGTAGATTTCTATAAAAAATGGAAAATGCCCGTTGATTATGTCGGAAATCCACTTTTAGATGCGATTTCTTCCTATCAATTCAACCCTAATTTCATTGCCGAGCATCAACTTTCAGAAAGGCCTATTATCGCGCTACTTCCGGGAAGTCGTAAGATGGAAATTGCTAAATTGTTACCCGTCATGGCCAATTTAACGTACCTCTTCCCTATGCATCAATTTGTCATCGCTGGTGCTCCTAATTTTGATAAATCTTATTATCAACAGTACCTTGGGGACCAACAGATTCCAATTGTATTTAATGCCACCTATGATCTACTGAAACATGCCGAAGCAGCGGTCGTGACAAGTGGAACAGCCACCTTAGAAACAGGAATTCTTAAAGTCCCTCAGGTGGTGGTTTACAAGGCTAATGCGCTGTCCATCTGGATTGCAAAACTTGTGATCAAAGTAAAGTTTATCTCCTTGGTCAATTTGATCAACGACTATCTATCTGTCCGCGAGCTTATCCAAGATGATTGTACCACCTATGATATTGCACAGGAATTAGATCAATTGATCAATAAGCCTGAATATCGGGCTAGCGTACTGGAAAATTATGAAATATTGGCGCAAAAATTAGGTCAACCAGGTGCCTCAAACAAAACAGCTAAATTAATTGTTCAGTATATGAAGTAGCGAATTAAACTTTCAAAAACGCTATTCGTCAAATAGATGTTATTTAACAAAAATTACAAATAGCTATGAAAAAAATAATAACAATACTAACATGTGCCTTTCTGGCATTTCAGTCATATGCACAAAGTAATGTAGAGCACATCAGCAAATTGGAAATTGGGAAAAAGGCTAAAAAAGTCTACAATACCAAATCATCTGATTCAACAATCAATTTACATATTGATACCTTAATCATGGGAGATAAAGCGTCTTTGATGTTTTATGCGAATAAAAATGTCAATCTCACTATTGGGCATGCCATTATTGGCAACAATGCTTCCATTTCAGGTACCGATAGTAAAAACAATGGATCAAATTTTGATATTCAAGCAAATTTCCAAAAGTTAGGATCGCTATACATTGTAGCGAAAGGAGATAATGCCTTTAACGGAACAAGAACATTTCCAAATGGAAACGGTGGAAATGTAAAGTTATCACTTTCAGAAAATAGTATCGTACCACAAAGGGAAAACAAGAAGCAACCCAATTATCTTCAGATCGCTAACGAAGGCGGAGGTAAAAATGTCAATGCAACAAGTGATCTTCGATCAATTTATGATCGTGTGAGACAGGCACCAGCTGGATTACGAGGTCTTCCTCAGGGACAGATCTTCTCTGGAAGTCCGGGTATAGATGGTAAGACAGAAATTATTACCATAAAATAAAAATAGCGAGCCATGGCTCGCTATTTTTATTAGATACATGTTAGTCTAACGACAACCTTTCAGCTTTAATTCATAAGCGACCACCAGCTTGGTCATTCTATCATAACGCGCCAATCCTTCTTGCTGATTATTATGTTTTAAATAGCCGTTATAGAAGATGCCAAAGACTTTATTAGTCCAACCTGTATAATTACTCCAAAAAACAGCCTCCTGCTTCAGATCATCTAATACAAGTTGTGAAAGCCTGTTTTTATAATTGGCAAACAATTCCTCATCGATCCCCCTCAGCTCCTGTAGCATATACGATGTTGTTTGTAAATAGCTAGAATAGCGGTAAAAAAGCTCTGGATGATTTTTCAGTCGAACATAGGCAATAAAATTTGCCTCATCTTCAAACCCCACCCCCTGTTGATGTGCCAATTCGTGAACATACGTAAAAGGGCTGGAAAAAACAGGCATTGCAGTATTGACATGTGCTTCATGCGTAAAAGGATTAAAATATCCTGAGACACCAAAATAGGAAACCCAGTTACTATTGAGAGATCCCTTTGCACCGACTAAAGTCTTTGAAAGAAAAGATTGAAAAGTGGTATCCGAATACACTAACTCCACCATCTCTCTTCTTATTTTTGCATCCTGATGCTCCCATTGCTTTGGATTTATCTGGGCGCGTAAAACATTTGTCGAATCGAGACATGCTTCCAAAACGACAAGATAATCAGCTAACTTTAGACTATCTGTGCTTAAACCGGTATTCTGAACAATGGGTGTCCGGTAATAGTTCATCCCCCAGCTTATATAAAAAAACAAGTATAAGCCCAAAATTACATTAATAAGATACACCAGGAATCTACCCGCATGAGCGTATCTCTTTTTTAAAAGATGCCTAATAACGGTAAACACTAACATCAAAAGGAAAAAAACCGCAAAAAAATAAAATAAGTCTCCAATACTAAAAGGTAGATAACCAAAAATAGCTTGTGGCAAATATGAAAAAAAAGGATACCACATTCTTGAATAATAGTGTTCAATAAAAACAGTATTCTTTTCCAGAATAGTGATTACTGCAATAATAGAACACAGTATTGCAAAACAAATAAGTGATTTCCTTAACATATACTTCATTTAAAATTTAGCTCTCATTTTCAAAATATAGCTTATAATAGTTCATTCCCTTTTCTTCATCAAATCCCTTTTCAATATATTCTCGTTTCCCATGCAAATAAACATGAAAATTTTTATCCAGCTTTAATACTGTCTTATAAGAAGCTTCCATTTTCTTGACGGCTTTATCTGCTATATCAAAACTGCTTTGAAAAGGGGAATCAAATTCATCTTCAAACCCAGATCTGAAGTCATTAAACATGGTTGCCGCAATAGGATTACCGATTACTTCCTCTTCAAATTCTTCTTGATCAAAAGTCTCTTTCTCTTTGAAGTAATTCAATGATTTGTTGAGCAGATCAATCTTATCAGCCTTTTCTAGCTCAAACATATCATCCAACTTCTCATTTACAAAGTTTTTGTAGACCTTTAGATAATTGCCAGTTTGATTAAAATCATCATTTCGAATTTTAATATTTAGAAAATCATCTTTCCAATAGACAGCCTCGGTTTTATTGGTTTGATCCACAACCAGTACTTTGAATCCCTCCTCCTCTTCAACATTCACAATGATGACACCTTTATCCAGTTTATTGATATTAATCGCTTCCTCTTCGTAATCCAGTTGAAAACCACCTTGATTTGGATAAACCTTGAGATAAGTTTCCTTATTTTCTGATTTAAAAATTCCGATTGCATCATGATTTTCCCCTTCAATCTGTATATTTTTTAAAGAGACCACATATACTTCACCCGGTTTAATCTTAGGATGCATACAGACCTCATACAGATGCTTTGCTACTTGTTGAGAAAATTCATGAAAAGGTAATTGCTCCTTGAAGAACTGTTTGGTAAAGTGATAAATTTCATTCAGTTCCAGCTCCCCATTGGGATGAAACAAGCGATATACCTCATTTACTTTTGCAAAAGGACTCATAAAGTAGTGCATCAGAAGAGGAGGCAGCACTTCGTCATTTTCCAAAGGAACAGGTTGTTCCGATAAAATATAAAATTCTTCCTGCGACTTATTTCCTACACGGTGGATAGCAAGTTGATCAAAAGTAGCATCTTGATGAAAAAACATAGTTCTTATTTAAATCTGTATTATTAAAAATTATATAAATCGACAGCGATCTTAAATGTTTGGCAATGTGCATTGACAATATCTCTGATATGCATAGAATATCCTCCCCCCATACTGACCTGAACAGGGATTTTATTGGTCACACAAAGGGTAAAAACAAATTCATCACGCATCCGGCAAGCCTCAGGAGATAGTTTGAGTTTGCCTAATTTATCCGTTGCCAGTATATCCACACCCGCTTGGTAAAAGACAAAATCGGGTTTTACCTTTTTAAAAATTAGCGGCAAAGAATCACCTAATAGTTGCAAATATACATCATCTTCGAGACCATCAGCAACAGGAATGTCCAAATCCGACTGTTCTTTGATAAATGGAAAGTTTTTATCTCCGTGAATAGAATACGTGAACACACGGTCATCATCACGAAAAATATGTGCTGTTCCATTTCCTTGATGTACATCCAAGTCAATGATTAAAATCCTGTTTGCTAACTGCTTATTAAGCAAATAGCGCGCTGCCACAGCTTGATCATTAAGCAAGCAAAATCCTTCACCAAAGTCATAGCCTGCATGGTGTGTCCCTCCTGCAATATTAAAAGAAATATTATATTTTAGTGCATACAGCGCACACTGAATGGTACCATCGACCAGATAGCGTTCGCGATCAACAAGACTTTTTGTCAAAGGAAAACCGATCCTACGAATCATTTTAGCGTTTAATGTCAAATCAAAGATATCCCGAACATATATAGGGTCGTGAGCTAGACATGCTGTTTCAAAAGAAGCCAGAGCAGGTTCGAAAAAATTTTCCTTTCTCACAACACCTTCATGTAAAAGCTGTAAAGGAATCAATTCATATTTTTCCATCGGAAATCGATGACCTTCTCGTACGGGATGAATATATTCGGGATGGAACGCAATCTTCAACAAAGCAGTATATTTAAAACTTCACTAAGATAATAAAAAGGATATTTAATGGTTTTTATTATGGATAATATTTAAAAATAATTGTTTCCCCCTATAAAAAATAGCATATTTGATTTCAACTCATTACATTTATGGAACTTAGCACCAAACCACAATTATCAACCGAAGAGCAGCGTGTATTAGGCGCTTTGATCGAAAAGTCAAAGGTCACTCCAGAATATTATCCGATGTCACTGAACGGTCTCCAAAGCGCCTGCAATCAAAAAACCGCTAGAAGACCCGTCGTACAATACTCCGATGAAACCATTATCAATACCTTAGCCATATTAAAGAAAAAAGGACTTATTGCACATGTTGTGGGTGGTGGAAGCCGCGTGACCAAGTATAAACACAATTTTGCCATACAATTTCCGTTGGTACCATCAGAATTAGCGATTATATGTCTACTCTTACTACGTGGACCGTTAACTGCAGGCGAAATAAACTCCAATTCAGGACGTCTTTACGATTTTGAAGCTTTAGAGGATATCACAGCCCAGTTAGATAAGTTAGCAGCAGAAGGATTCGTAAGAGCACTCGATAAACAACCAGGACATAAAGAAATCAGATATATTCATCTGTTAGGCGACGTTGATCTGGAACAATTTGAACAAACTCCTGCTACATCGGAAAGCACTGCACTTCTACAAAAAAGAATTGAAACATTGGAACTTGAATTAGCACAACTGAAACAACAATTTCAGGAATTTTGGGATGAATTACATTAATACTTAATCAAAATCAATCCTTTTTTTAAGAAAATAACAAGATGTATGTTGATTTTTTCATCCGAGAGGTGCACCCAATGGAAGAGGTATCTATCTATGATTTCAAGAATCAAACGATTCAATATATTAACATGTTCGATCCCATGGCAAATTGGAAATGAAAAGTTGTATAGTATAATTAAACTTCATGACGCTTAATTTGTTATAAAGTATAAAAACATAAAATATGAAATTTGGACAAGTCACGAACCCCCAGGATATCGATTTTAACTTACCAGCGATCTCCCCTGAAACATTGAAATTACTCAAGCAGCATAAGAATAAAGCATCCTTTGAAGTTTATGTGGGCTGTGCCAAGTGGAATAAGACAGAATTGAAAGGCTTCTATCCAAGAGGAACTAAAGACGAACTCACTTATTACAGCAATCAATTTAATAGTATTGAATTAAATGCAACTTTCTACCATGCACCATCCAAGGAGCAAGTAGAAACTTGGAAGAATAAGACACCTGCAGATTTTAAGTTTTTTCCTAAAATACCGCAGTCTATCAGTCATTATAGTCGTCTATTGAATACCGAAGAAAAAGTAAAAGAATTTACTGACAATATCGTTTTTTTCGAAGAGAAGTTAGGGATGATTTTTTTGCAGATGCACGATAACTATAAACCAAAAGACATGGAACGCTTGCGTGAGTTTCTGTCAAAATTTCCAAAAGGTCTTCCACTAGCAGTAGAAGTACGAAATCAGGAATGGTTTTCAGATCCCAAAATAGCTGAGGCTTACTTTCAACTACTTGAAGAGTTTAGTATTACAAATGTCTTGGTTGATACAGCAGGGCGGCGTGACCTATTGCACATGCGCTTGACTACACCTATCGCCTTTATACGGTATGTTGGTGCCAATCATGCTTCGGATTACTCCAGATTGGATGAATGGATTGCGGTTATTAAACAATGGCGAAAAGCAGGACTGCAAAAGTTATATTTCTTTATCCACCAAAATATAGAAGTGGAGTCTCCTCTATTGGCAACTTATTTTATTCAACAATTAAATGCAGAGTTTGGTCTAAGTATCGTTTGTCCAAATAAAGGTAACGCCTAGAACTGGAAAAAATCAAAAAGCCTAATCAAATGACTAGGCTTTTTACTTTTATGCTTTATTAAAAAGATTATTTTTTAGCAAAACGGAAGTTTTTACCAATAAAACGTGCATTTGCACCTAATTCTTCTTCAATACGTAATAATTGATTGTATTTAGCCATACGATCCGAACGTGAAGCAGAACCTGTTTTAATCTGACCACAGTTCAATGCAACAGCTAAATCAGCAATTGTCGAATCTTCAGTCTCTCCAGAACGGTGCGACATTACTGACGTATAATTTGAATGCTGTGCCAAAGTAACCGCATTGATTGTTTCCGTCAAAGATCCAATTTGATTAACTTTTACCAAGATTGAGTTTGCAGTATCGGTATCAACACCTTGTTGCAAACGTTTTGTATTCGTAACAAATAAATCATCACCAACTAACTGGATCGTTGCACCGATTTTTTCAGTTAACAATTTCCATCCAGACCAGTCATCTTCCTGCATACCATCTTCAATAGAAATAATCGGATATTTCTCAGTCAATTCTGCTAAATAAGCAACTTGCTCTTCAGAAGTACGGATAGCACCTTTATCACCTTCAAATTTAGTATAATCGTATTTTCCGTTTACATAAAATTCAGATGCAGCACAATCTAAAGCCAAACAGATATCAGAACCTGGTTTGTAACCTGCTGCTTCGATAGCTTTTAAAACAGTTTCAATAGCATCTTCAGTACCATCAAAAGTTGGAGCAAAACCACCCTCATCACCTACTGCTGTAGATAAACCACGGTCATGTAAAATCTTTTTCAAGTTATGGAATACTTCTGTTCCCCAGCGCAAAGCTTCTGAGAATGAAGGTGCACCTACTGGCATAATCATAAACTCTTGGAAAGCAATAGGAGCATCAGAGTGAGAACCACCATTAATGATGTTCATCATCGGAATAGGTAATGTATTGGCATTAACACCACCAATATAACGGTATAGAGGTTGACGAGACTCTTGCGCAGCAGCTTTTGCAACAGCTAAAGAAACACCCAAAATAGCATTAGCGCCTAAATTTCCTTTATTTTCAGTGCCGTCCAAATCAATCATGATTTTGTCGATTGCATTTTGTTCAAAAAACGTCAACACCTGCCAAAGCTTCAGCAATTTTAGTATTTACATTTTCTACTGCTTTCAAAACACCTTTACCTAAGTATTTTGATTTATCACCATCACGCAACTCTACTGCTTCGTGAACACCTGTAGAAGCACCAGAAGGTACTGCAGCACGTCCAACGAAACCATTCTGTGTCGTTACATCTACTTCGATAGTAGGATTTCCGCGCGAATCCAAAATCTGACGCGCATGTACATCAATAATTAAACTCATTGTAATATTGGTTTAAACTTTTTATATAGTATTTTATACAATACTTAGTGTAATTTTTACACTAAAAAATTATATTCTGATTTAATAATCAAATATAAATAAAATTGGGCTGATTAAAAAACGTAAAAACACAATTTTATGGCAAGAATGAATAGCTAAAGAACAAAAAAAAGAGGTTAGCAAATCGCTAACCCCTCTCCTATACGTATTCATTATTTTTTTATCAATTCAATGAAATCATCAAATAAATAACGTGAATCATGTGGACCAGGTGATGACTCTGGGTGATATTGTACCGAGAATGCATTTTTACCGATCACACGGATACCTTCAATCGATTGATCATTTAAGTTGATATGGGTTACTTCAACTTTATCAGACTGTTCAATATCTTCTGCAACTACACCAAAACCGTGATTCTGCGATGTAATTTCACAACGATTGGCAATGATGTTTTTCACAGGATGATTGATACCACGATGTCCATTGTGCATTTTCTGAGTACGAATATCATTTGCTAAGGCCAATATCTGATGCCCTAGACAAATTCCAAACATAGGCTGATCTGCTGCTAAAATGTCTTTTACGGTTTGTATTGCGTAACTCATCGCAGATGGATCACCAGGACCATTAGAGATAAAATATCCAGCAGGATTCCATTCTTGCATTTCAGCAAAAGTTGTTTTAGCAGGAAATACCTTGGCATAAACTTCTCTTTGATCGAAATTGCGAAGAATATTTTTCTTAATCCCTAGATCTAGTACTGCAACACGAACCGGAGCATCTTCATTACCGTAGAAATAAGGTTCGGTAGTCGATACCTGAGATGATAATTCAAGTCCATCCATAGATGGAACAGTAGCTAATGTTGCTTTTAAAGATTCAACATCTAAATTCTCAGATGAAATAATCGCATTCATAGCCCCTTTGTTGCGGATATGACGCACTAAAGATCGCGTATCAATATCAGAAATACCAACTAGATTTCCTTCTTCAAAATAGCTTTGAATAGATTCATCAGCCATTTTACGACTATAGTTAATATTATAATTCTTACAAACTAGTCCTGCTATTTGAATCTTACCTGATTCTGTGTCATCTTCATCAATTCCATAGTTACCAATATGGGCATTGGTTGTTACCATGATTTGTCCGAAGTATGAAGGGTCGGTAAAAATCTCTTGATAACCTGTAGTTCCGGTATTGAAACAAATCTCGCCAGTAGTCGTTCCAATTTTACCCGCTGCCTTTCCGTGATAAACTGTTCCGTCTTCTAAAACTAAAATTGCAGGCAATTTGCTGTAGTTGGTCATTATTTATTAAATATAAAATTGTTTTTAATAATTCCTTGCTTGATCGAAGTTTGGTGTATAAAAAAAGCCCTAAATGGGCTAAATTATCAACTAAAAAATTGATTTAACGATAACGAATTTATCGTTCTTTATAACATTTGCGAAAGCATTTACTTCAATTTTCACAGGAGACAAAGGTATAACAAAATCATCAAAGTAAAAAGACTTTTTTTATTTAATTGTGATATTCCAAATTTATTGGCGTAATAAATTAAATTTCAGCACGAAAACCATGTATTTGTTATCCATTTTCAATGCTATTTATGCGATAATCCTATCCTATGCCCATATAGTCAGAGTCTATTGATGAATATCCAGATGCTACATCCACAAAAAGAGAACCAACCAGCTGCACCTATTTGTATCAGCCACGATGTTGAATCCCGCAACTTTAAAAAGATACCATATCACGAACAAACACCCCTCTTTAACCTTTCGCATAGGATGACATGGTCAGTGTTCGTTATTTTTGCTAACCATATAGCAGAAGTAATTCAAATCGAAGTTGCTTTGCGCAACAGTACTCCTATTTGCCACGATATCTGCGCTTAAAAGCATTAAATTGATCATAATGATACAATGTGGTATGAATTTAAAATAAGAAAGGCGATTGCTGTTTTGCAATCGCCTTTCTTATCCATATACAAATGATTATGAATTAATAGCTTTCCAGATCATGTCCTTCAATTGCAAAATATTTTTACCTGCAACCGATGATATGAAAATATGTGGCAATCCTTCCGGAACTTCTTTTTCCATCTCACGTTCCAATTCTTCATCCAGCATATCCGACTTCGTAATCGCCAATAATTTTGGTTTATCACGAAGTTCAGGATTATAAACAGATAACTCGTTCAATAAAATATCATACTCCTGTTTTATGGTACGTTCTGTATCAGCAGGTACCATAAATAATAAAACAGAATTTCGTTCGATATGTCTTAAAAATCGATATCCCAAGCCCTTTCCTTCTGAAGCACCTTCAATAATACCGGGAATATCTGCCATGACAAAAGATTTGCCATCACGGTAGCTCACAATACCTAAATTGGGAACCAGAGTTGTAAAAGGATAATTGGCAATTTCTGGTTTAGCAGCAGAAACAACAGATAAAAGCGTTGATTTTCCGGCATTTGGAAACCCTACTAATCCCACATCAGCTAATACTTTCAATTCCAAGATAATCCAGCGTTCTTGACCAGGCATACCTGGTTGTGCAAAACGAGGAGTTTGCTGTGTAGAAGATTTAAAGTGCCAGTTTCCTAATCCACCTTTACCACCAGGAGTTAAAATCTGCGTTTCACCATCTTCGGTAATTTCAAATAAAACTTCTCCGGTTTCAGCATCTTTAGCAACTGTACCAGCAGGAACTTCTAGAATTTCATCCTTACCCGAAGCACCTGTACTTGTAGCTGAGCTACCAGATTCACCACTAGAAGCAATGATATGCTTTCTATATTTAAGGTGTAATAACGTCCATAATTGTGTATTCCCTTTTAGAATAATGTGACCTCCACGGCCTCCATCACCACCATCAGGTCCACCTTTCATGGTTGTTTTATCTCGATGCAAGTGCGCTGAGCCAGATCCTCCGTGTCCCGATCGACAACACACCTTCACATAATCAACAAAATTCGAACCCTGCGCCATAGAAATAAAATATGTTTGTTAGTAAAACGTTTCCGTTTCCTTATTTAATAATTGTCAATAATAGCAGTTAACTCTCCGAAAATAAAATCAATATCACCGATACCGTTTACTTTGGACAATTTACCCTGTGCTTCATAATAGGGTAAAACATGAATTGTCTTGGTGAAATATTCATCAATACGTTTTACCAATTTATCTGCTGCATCATCTGCACGTCCAGAAATCTCCTGACGCTTGGCAATGCGTGTTTTTAATTCTTCTTCATTCACATCTAAAGCAATAACTACAGAAATAGAAGAGTTAATACCGGTTAGAAATTCATCCAACGCTTCGGCTTGTGCCACTGTACGTGGAAAACCATCAAAAATAAATCCTTTCGCTTCCGGATTTTTCTTCACTTCCTCTTCCAACATCGCAATCGTAATCGAATCAGGTACCAAATTTCCGTCAGCAATAATCTGACTTACTTGTTTACCTAGAGCTGTCTGGTTTTGAATATGAGCTCTAAAGATATCACCCGTTGAAACATGAACTAACTGATATTTATCGATAAGTTTCTGCGATTGTGTTCCCTTCCCTGCCCCCGGAGGGCCAAATATTACAAGGTTTAGCATAGTAGTATTTAGAGTAATAGAGTAAAAAAATAAAAGCCTAATCGCTATATTGATTAGGCTTTTCAAATAGTGCGCTCAAAGGGAGTCGAACCCCTAACCTCCTGATCCGTAGTCAGGTGCTCTATCCAATTGAGCCATGAGCGCGTCAACCATTACGTCATCTTCATTGCTGTTCTTCCGTTTTGGTGATGCAAATATAGGCAAAATAGCACTGCCTCCAAATTTTTTTTTCAAATTTTATCTAATAGTCTGATAATGAAACAAAATAAATAATCGCTTATCGAATACTTTAATGATTACTTATAATCGATCTCAGAAGCTTCCTGATACCACATTATAGATCATGTACAAAACGTCGCAGCTATCAACAATCAGAAGTTAAAACTGGAATATTAATATCATACCTGATGATCAACTACAATAATAGCGTAAAAATTATTTTCCCTCTTTTATGTATAGCAGCAGTATCTCAATTTGGTCTTGGCTTATGATCGTCATAAAAAATCAAACATCATATTATATAACATAATTGATATCCCTTACACTATTAGTGGGCTCCGAGAAAATAGATGACAGATGATAGGAAAGATATAGAAAAAAGAAAAAGCTTAATCTTTATCAGACTAAGCTTTTGTAGTTGTGCACTCAAAGGGAGTCGAACCCCTAACCTCCTGATCCGTAGTCAGGTGCTCTATCCAATTGAGCCATGAGTGCATTTTAATTTGACTTGTTTAAAAGTCATACCCTTTTGTTTGGTGATACAAATATCGGGACTTTTTTCAATTCTGCAAACTATTTTCCAACTTTTTTGATCAAAAAAACTAATATTTTTTTTATCTTATTGATAGTATTACATTTACAGGAGTTATTTTTTTAATATTTTTTTTCA
Organism: Sphingobacterium sp. PCS056; assembly: GCF_023273895.1. NCBI lineage: Bacteria > Pseudomonadati > Bacteroidota > Sphingobacteriia > Sphingobacteriales > Sphingobacteriaceae > Sphingobacterium > Sphingobacterium sp. PCS056. The sequence goes on from NZ_CP096883.1 coordinate 4,502,083, forward strand.
TAAAGACGATCCTATGTTCCAAAAGGAAACGAAACTAAGCAAAATACGCATCGATGATATCAGCATTTCTTACATGATAAGACCAAGCAAGCTGCATATGCCGCAAAAGACGATTATATTTTTACATGGATTTCCATTTAACAAAAACATGTGGCGTGAACAACTATTGGATCTGGATGAAACAATGACTGGTATTGCAATTGATATTAGGGGACATGGACATAGCACTCGAGGGCATGGATTTTTTAGTATCGATGTATTCGCAAAGGATTTAATCAAATTGATCACTCATTTAAATTTAAATAATGTTGTGCTTTGTGGCGTATCCATGGGAGGTTATATTGCACTTCGGACCTATGAATTAAAGAGTGATAAAATAAAAGGACTTATTTTAAGCGACACGCACGCATTTGCCGATGATAATCAAGGCAAACAAAAACGTTTTGACTCGATCCAAGCATTACTGAAATATGGTAAGCGTCCCTTTTCTTTAGGATTTATTGAAACTATTTTTTCCAAGAAAACATTATCCGACAATCCTCAAGCGATTGAAGTGATTAAAAGTTCGATCAGAAGAAACGATTTGGCGAGCATCTGTGCCACGCAATTAGCTTTGGCAGCTCGAACAGATACCACGGCAATGCTATCGTCTATTACTGTTCCCACTCTCGTGATTAAGGGAAAAGAAGATAAATTGGTAAATGAAAAACAAATTAATAGCTTATTGGAGGGGATAGCAGATGTTAAATACGTTGAATTTGCAGCATCTGGTCATTTGCCTAATTTAGAAGAACCCAAAAAATTCAACCAGGAAATCAACTCTTTTTTACGTTCTTTTTAATTAAAGAGCGTAAAAAAATGCAGTGGATAAAAATCGACACTGCATTAAATCGGATGTTCCAATAGAAACCAAGTTTTATAAACCACGGTATTTACTTTGTTTATATTTAAAAAAATCATTCAAATGCTGTATATTTTCCTTTCTTTCCTCCGATTTACGATAAGAAATAATGGCATCCCAGATAAACAAACCAAACGCCAATGCTGCAAAAAGTACAGGTAAGCTTAGTAAGTTTCCAGTTGCATTTTGCATGATTAACCAAGTTGAAATAACTACCGTCAATAAAAATTTAATAATAAATCCTAACATAATAATAAATTAAAGTGAATTGAATAAGACGCTGGCAATTCTTGCCCCACGTGTGAATAAACGATGATGCTCAGTTTTGAAGTCTTAGTTCACTAGCATAAAATATGACCAGCAACCTAAATTGGTGGAGAAGAACCAATATATGGATGAATCAAAACTATGAAGTCAATTTTTAAAATAGCAAGAAACGTATGGATGAGAAAAAAATAAATTTTTTTTCATGAGTGCTATTCAAGAACTGACCAAAATTAAAGCCATCATAGAGCATTTAATTTTGCACCAACCACAAATGTACTAATTTTTTTAGATATAACAAAATGTTATGCGCAAAATATTAGTTAGCATGTATTATATTTTATTTTATAAATAACTAAAATTTAAGTAAATAAAAAGTATAAGACTCATAGCCAGATGATATTATCCGATAGTTGAAAATATGGAGAGCATCTGATAGAATGATCAAAATATCGCTTGTCATGGTAGGAGCATCTGTCATATGAGTGTAGTAAATTTGGCATGATATTCAGGTTTTAAAAATCATTGTTAATTTTGCTAACACTGTTAACTAATGAAGTTTAGATGGGGGTTGTAGAGCGCAAATTAAGAGATTTAGAAAAAATTAAATTACAAATAATTGAACAGTCATGGCTTATTGTAGAGGAAGAGGGCTGGCAGGCACTTTCGATTCGTAAAATTGCCGATGCTATCGAGTACAGTGTACCCGTGATCTATAAGCACTTTGAAAACAAAGATGCCATTATTGCCTATTTTACTAGACAAGGTTTTGCGATGATGGCAGAGCAACTCGCTTCTGCCGTGGACCTCAATAAAAATGCTGACGACAATTTATACAACATCGCCACATCATACTGGAAATTTGCCCTTGAACATAAAAAATGTTATGAAATTATGTTTGGATTAGGCATTCCACAATGCGAGGTCGTTAACAGTATTAAAGAAATGAAAGCAACATCTACTGTCATGTTAACTTGCATTTCTAAATGTATAACAGAAAATAATGTCGATCAGATCGATCTGTATTTAAAGTTCAAAACCTTTTGGTCGATTTTACATGGCATTATTACTATTGAATTTCTATCAAACAAAGAAACCAATCCAGAAGAAGTGTCTCCAATTTTAACAGATGCGATTCAAGGATTTATTATATCATTAAAACATCATAATAACTAACATGAGTTTATTAGAAGATTTAAAATGGAGATATGCCACCAAGAAAATGAATGGCACTCCTGTAGCACAAGAAAAAATTGACTACATTTTAGAAGCTGCTCGCCTAGCTCCTACTTCCTCTGGATTACATCCTTTTCGCGTCATTGAAATTTCTGATCCAGAATTGAAAGCTAAAATCCAGCCCATCGCATATGGACAATCACAAATCGTCGATAGTTCACATATCTTGGTATTTGCAGCGTACGATGCCTATACAAAAGAACGTGTCGAAGCAACTTTTACACAACAAGCAGAAGAAAGAGGATTACCATTAAACTTTGCAGATGATTACAAAAATAACTTATTCGCACAATTATCAGCATTGTCTCAAGAACAGCAATTTAGTCATGCTGCGCGTCAAGCTTATATTGGTTTTGGATTGGCATTAGCAGCTGCAGCAGAGCAAAAGATTGATGCCACTCCTATGGAAGGTTTCAACAATGAACAATTAGATGCTTTACTTGAACTGAATAAATTAGGTCTTAAATCAGTGTCCATCATAGCAATCGGCTATCGTGATGAAGCTCATGACTGGTTAGTGAACATGAAAAAAGTGAGACCGCTCCAAGAAGATTTTATTATTAAATTTAACTAGATATATTTCTGGGAACCCTCTAATGAAGAGTGTTCCCATTATTAAGCACATATTATGAAAATAGAAATTTGGTCTGATATCGTTTGTCCTTTTTGTTATATCGGCAAAAAAAGATTAGAACAAGCTTTAGCATCCTTTCCACATCGTGATGAAGTAGAAATTGTATGGAAATCCTACCAATTGCATCCTCAATTTCCACAAGATGCAGCAGGCATACCCGCAGTTAAGTACATCAAAGATGCTAAAGGATTGAGTGAAGAAGAGACTTTGGGCATGATGCATCAAGTCCAGTCCATCGGCAAGTCTCTGAATATTGACTTTAATTTTGAAAAATCATTGATCGTTAACACCTTAAATGCACATCGCCTCATTCATTTCGCTCAAGAAATCGGTCAGGGCAATGTATTAAAAGAGCGCTTATTTAAAGCTCATTTTAGTGAAGGTAAAGATATCAATCATATCGACAGTTTAACTGCACTCGCTGTAGAAATAGGTCTAGATCAAATAGCTGTTGAAGAGCTGCTAAACAGTGACCGCTTTGCCTACGAAGTGACACAAGATATTCAAGAAGGCATCAACTTAGGTTTACGTGGCGTTCCGTTTTTTGTTTTCAACCAAAAATTTGGAATCGCAGGAGCACAACCTTTAGAAATGTTTGAGAAAACACTTCGTCAAGCCTATGATGATGCCAAACCGGCAATCATTATGAATGATAATGAAGGTCCTAGCTGCGACAGTGAAGCAGGATGTTGTTAATGGTATTCGATGAACAATTTTCATAATCAGACATAACCATCAGGTTACCAAAACTTATGCTTTTGAATCGCAAAATCGTGCGAATAAGTTGAACTTATTTCTTAATTTCGTTTCCTATTTAATGCAGAAAAATTGTAGTATAAATGCAGTTAACCAAACTAGAAATAAAAGGATTCAAAAGCTTCGGCGACAAGATCACCATCAACTTTAATGAAGGCGTCACGGCTATCGTGGGTCCTAATGGTTGTGGAAAATCAAATGTTGTAGATGCAATACGTTGGGTTTTGGGAGAGCAAAGTACACGGATGCTCCGTTCAGAAAAAATGGAAAATATCATTTTTAATGGAACGAAAAATCGTAAAGCCGCAAACTTGGCTGAAGTATCGCTCACGTTTGATAATAATAAAAATGTGCTTCCTACCGCATTTACGACAGTCACCGTGACGCGTAAATTGTTTAGAAACGGGGATAGTGAGTATCGATTGAACGATGTAAAATGTCGTTTAAAAGATATTACTGACCTCTTTCTAGACACAGGGGTTGGTGCTGATTCGTATTCGATCATTGAACTGAGAATGATCGACGAAATCATCAATAATAAAGAGAACTCACGTCGTAATCTATTTGAAGAGGCTTCAGGAATTTCCAAATACAAAGTTCGCAAAAAACAAACCTTAAATAAGCTTAGAGACACCGAAGTAGATTTAAGTCGCGTAGATGATCTGCTCTTTGAGATCACTAAAAACTTAAGGTCTTTGGAAGGTCAAGCTAAAAAAGCAGAAAAATATACGTTGTTAAAAGATGAGTACCGTCACAGCAGCATCAATCTAGCCTACTATCGCATCGGAGATTTCAGCAGTGAATTGGAACGTTTACAGCAACAGGAATCTAAATTGAATAAGCAAAGCACAGATGCTCAAGAACATATCAGTAAAGCTGAAAATGAATTGAAGCAAATTCGTGAAGATAATTTAGAACAAGAAAAAAACGTCTCCCTGCAACAAAAAGCAACGCAAGAGTTTATCAATAAAATCCGAAATTATGAGTCGGAAAAAAAAGTTAAAAACGAGCAGCTTAAAAATCTTCAAGATAAAGAAAATCGGCTGAATCTGGAGATCAACAATGACAATCAGCAGCTCAATCATGTGCTCTATACCATTAAACGTCTCCATGAAGAATTATTTCATGAACAACAGCAATTGGATAATTTTCAAGCAAATCTTGAAAAGGATAAATTTGAAGTCGAAGAACTGAGAGGTCAACAGCAAGCTGCCAAAGGAAAACTCGATGCTTTCAATAAAGCAAGTACATCATTGCAGGACAATATTTATAGGCTTGAAAAAGATATTGCAGTATTAAATATACAAAAAGAAGCTCTTTTACAAGAGTCTGTACGCACACTGGCGGATACCGAATCAAAAGAAGCAGAGTTAAATCAATTCAACATCGCTGTTGCCGAGTTGGAAGGACGTGTTGAAACACAACAGCAACAGTATGAGACTGCTATCCAAATGGAAGAAGAGTTGCAAACTCAACTGCAGCATCATACTACAAACATCAATACCCTCAAAGAAGATCTAAGTAAAGAATCTAGATTGGCAGATGCCAAGCAAAACGAATATAACTTAACAAAATCATTAATAGATAACTTAGAAGGATTTCCGGACTCCATTCGATTTTTAAAGAAAAATGCAGGCTGGAAAAAGCAGCCACCTTTATTTTCGGATATCCTATTCTGTGAAGAAGATTATCGTGTAGCTATCGAAAATTATTTGGAACCGATCATGAACCATTATGTCGTGGAAACACAACAGGATGCTGTTCAGGCGATCAACCTTTTGAGTGACGCGGCCCGTGGACGTGCAAATTTCTTTATTCTGGATGCTATTGAGTCAGTACCCGCTGCTCCATCAATTGATCATGATCTCCTGACACCGGCATTGGATGTGATTACTGTTGATGACAGATTCAAACCCTTGTGTCAAGTACTGCTGCAACATGTTTTTATTTTACAACGTGAACGTGATCATGAACTCGAACTAGCACTACCTCAAGGAGATACCATTATTTTGCAAAAAAATGGCAAATTTTCTAAAAGCAAATTAGGGCTATCAGGAGGTTCTGTTGGATTATTTGAAGGAAAAAGAATTGGACGTGCTAAAAATATTGAAATCTTAGCGAAAGAAATCAAAACGCTTAATGAAAGTATCCATATTTTACAAGATAAAATAGCAGATGAGACTGGACGCTTAACAGCTTTACAATCGAATTCGCAAAAGGAAACAATTGATGAACTTCGTTTTCAATTAAACCGGTTAAATAATGAACTGATATCTGTTAAAACAAAACAAGAACAGTATCAAACCTTTATTACGAATGCGCTCAATCGCAAGAAGGATTTACAAGATAAAATTGTCGCCATCGAAAATGATTTGTTGATTTTGGAACCCAAAATACAAGATTTCAAAAACGAACGTGAACAACAGGTTGGTGATTTACAAGACTATCAGGATCGTTTCAATAAAATTTCTGAAATCTTAACAGAGAAATCTGCTAGCTATAATCAAGGGAATATTGCTTACCACCAACAGCAAAACAAAGTTTCGAATATCAATAAAGATCTTGAATTCAGAGAAACGCAACAAGATGATTTTCAAAACCGTATCGAACGTAACAGTAAAGATCTCGCAGAAGTGCAACTTTCTTTAAAAAATACTGCCCAATTCGTCGATGAAGAAGATGAAGATCTCGTGGATATGTACACGCAGAAAGATGCGTTAGAAAAGGGTTTAGAGGACTTAGAAAAGAATTACTATGGCGTACGGAAACAAATCAATGAGCTTGAGGAACAGATCATCCAGTATCGTCGCTCAAAGGAACAGGACGATCTTCTAATTTCTGAAATAAAAGATAAGAAAACAGCACTTCAAATTGATCTCAACACGTTAAAAGAGCGCCTCTCAGCGGAGTTTAATATTGAATTGAAAGACTTATTGGAACAGGAAGAAGCGCCCATAATTACCGAAGATCAGGATGCACTTGTAGCCAAATGTACTAAGCTGAAAAAACAGTTGAATGAGTATGGTTCTATCAATTTAATGGCCAAAGAAGCTTTTGATGAGATGAATGAACGTTACAACTTTATCAATAAAGAAAAAGCTGATTTATTAGAAGCAAAAGGATCTTTAATGGCAACAATTAAAGAAATTGATGATACCGCAGAAGTACAATTTATGTTTACATTCAATAGTGTCCGTGATAACTTTATCAAAGTTTTCCGTTCCTTATTTAATGAAGAAGATAGCTGTGATTTAATCCTAACAGATCCTTCCAAACCTTTAGATTCGGATATTGATATCATCGCGCGTCCAAAAGGAAAAAGACCACTTTCGATCAATCAGTTATCTGGGGGCGAGAAAACATTGACTTCTACGGCGCTTTTGTTCTCGCTGTATCTATCTAAGCCTGCTCCCTTCTGTATCTTTGATGAGGTAGATGCACCATTGGATGATACTAATATTGATAAATTTAACAACATTATTCGCGACTTTTCGAAGAACTCACAATTTATAGTGGTTTCTCACAATAAGAAAACGATAGCAAGCACCGATATCATCTACGGTGTAACGATGGTCGAGCAAGGTGTATCGCGCGTGGTTGCTGTAGATTTGAGAGATGTTGCTTAAGGTTTCATAACAGTTGCTAGGATGGCCTATTGTATAAAAAAAGGAGCGATAAAATTTTATCGCTCCTTTTTTTATACTGCATCTAAGCAGTTGCTATTATTTAGTCGCTACCAAAGAAACCTTAAAGTTAATTTCAGCAGAGATTAAATCATCTTTTTTACCTTCATAACTTACACCCCAATCTGCACGAACGATATTAAAATCAGCTTCTGTTTTGATTGTTGTTGCAGTAGATTCAACAACTTTAGTATCGAATGAAATATTTTTAGTAACACCTTTGATTGTTAAGTTACCAGAAACTTTCACATCTTGAGGAGTTGCACCAGCTTCAGCTTTAGTGATAACAAAAGTGGCTTCTGGAAATTTAGCTACATCAAAGAAGTCTGCTGCTTTCAAATGTCCATCCAATTTCTCCTTATACTCACCTTCCAAATCTGTAGAACTAATTGTATTCAAGTCCAATGCAAATGTACCACCGGTCAGAACACCGTTATCTACACTTAAAGTACCTGATTTAATTGCAATTGTACCTGTATGTGCACCTGTTACTTTTGTACCTGTCCATACCACTTTCGATTGTGCAACATCTACTTGATAAACATCTCCTGCGGGAGTAGCAATTTGTTCAGTAGCGACAGAATCTTGAACTTCGGCTTTTTTTCCTTCAGGATTTCCAGCGCATGAAGACATGATAACAGCTGCAATAGCGGGCAATAACAATAATTTTTTCATAATTAATATACTTTTATATGTTTAAACATTTGATTTATCAAATATATTATAAGATTGAAATAAAATCTACCTTTGTAGTATACAAAATTAAATTATGACAATACCATGTTTTTAATGTCCTTTTGGAGTTGCCTCTACACGTCGAATGTCAGCCCCTAGTTTTTTCAAGCGTTCTTCAATATGTTGATAACCACGTTCTATTTGTTCGATATTATGAATGGTAGACGTGCCTTTAGCTGACAAAGCGGCAATTAATAAGGATACTCCTGCACGTATATCTGGAGAAGTCATCTCAATGCCTCGCAAAGGATACATTTTATTTAACCCAATCACAGTAGCGCGATGTGGGTCACAAAGAATGATTTGAGCACCCATATCGATTAATTTATCAACAAAGAAAAGACGGCTTTCAAACATTTTTTGATGCACCAAAACATTTCCTTTTGCTTGTGTAGCCACAACCAAGACAATACTTAATAAATCAGGTGTGAATCCTGGCCATGGAGAATCGGATATCGTTAAAATTGATCCATCAATAAAAGTATCGATTTCATATGAATCTTGAGCTGGAATATAAAGATCATCACCTCTTAGTTCCATTTTAATTCCTAATCGTTGAAAAACAGTAGGAATAATCCCCAGCTCCTTATAACAAACATCTTTGATGGTAATCTCAGAACCTGTCATAGCTGCCAGTCCAATGAAAGAACCAATCTCGATCATATCGGGCAACATGCGGTGTGTAGTACCGCCTAAGCGCTCTACTCCTTCTATGGTAAGCAAGTTTGAACCGATACCTGAGATTTTAGCTCCCATGCGATTCAACATTTTACATAACTGTTGTAGATATGGCTCACATGCAGCATTATAGATTTCAGTCGTTCCTTTTGCCAATACAGCTGCCATCACAATGTTGGCAGTACCGGTCACTGACGCTTCATCTAATAAAATATATGCACCTTTTAATTGAGAAGCATCAACATTGAAGAAATGATTTTCCGCATCGTAGATAAACTTAGCTCCCAACTTTTCAAATCCCAAAAAGTGCGTATCCAAACGTCGGCGACCGATTTTATCACCTCCTGGTTTCGGAATAGCAGCCTTTCCAAAACGAGCTAATAAAGGTCCAACGATCATAATAGATCCGCGCAAACTTCCGCCTTTTTCCTTAAACTCGTTGGATTGGAAATAATCAATATTAATATTTTTGCTTCAAAGACATAAGTATCCTCGTCAATCTGATTAACACTTACCCCTAGAGCTTTCAAAAGATCAATTAACTTATTCACGTCCTTAATATCGGGAACGTTACTGATTGTCACGGGCTCCTCCGTCAACAATACTGCAGACAGTATCTGCAATGCTTCATTTTTTGCCCCCTGAGGAATAATCTCTCCTTTTAATGGCTTCCCGCCATTGATTTCAAATGCATTCATTCGTACACCTATATCTTTTTATATTCTCTTTACGTTATCTATAAGAAAAAAAGCAATTGAAAAGAAATATAAATTACTTCACAATTGCCTTATCTAATACCCAAGGTATTAACAATTATCCTCTTTTATAACCGCTGTTACTGTTACTACTGCTGTTGCTATTATTATTATTTTGATAAGGGCGTCTGTTGTTGTTATTACTGCTTCCGCCACCAGAGTTGCTACGCTTTTGGAACGAATTCGTGCCAGAAGGTCTTCTATTGTTTGAGTTATTATTATTACTGCTGCGACTGTGGTTATTATTAGAATGACCCGAATTGTTATTCGTTGTTTGGGCAGGGCTATTTCCTTTAACGCGGTTGCCTGGAGGCGCGCTTTTAAAGTCTAGCTTCGTTAATACAGTGCCTTCGGGCAATTGCAAAACTTTACTTGATAATTCGGATAAATCTTGGATGATAAATTCATCTGCAACCGCATCCTTATTCCAAGTTGTATAAGCCATTTTCATAAAATTGGCAATGGAAAGAGCCATTTTTTGACGCTTTTCCTCATCTGTGATCGAAATGGCCTTATTAATCATCTTCTCCACAGTAAAACCGTAATGTTTGTACTTAATATTATGCTGTGGATAGGTTAACAATTCCGGTTCATGTTTTACCAATTCTGGAGTTGCTGTAGGATAAGGTGAGTCTACATCGATTTTAAAATCAGAAATAATTTGTAAGTGATCCCACAATTTATGCTTAAAATCTGCCACATCGCGTAAATGAGGATTTAAAACCCCCATCATATCAATGACAACTTGAGCATACTTATTTCTTTCCTCTTTTGTCGGTAAATCACAAATATAGTTTACCATATTTTGCACATTCCTACCGTATTCAGCTAGGATTAGCTTCGGTCTTGTGCTGTTGTAGTCAAAGTTCATATAGTGAATTTCAGTACCAATACAACGTTGTATTTGATACTTTGGTATTAAATTATTGAATAATTCTCAGTTTTGCAAATTTAAGCAACAATTGTTTCTGTCCCAAGTCTTTAAAGAAAATAGTTGCTTTTACTTCTCCCTTCGATCCTTCCAGGTTCACAACCTTTCCAAATCCAAATCTTTCATGCTCCACTTCCATGCCAACTTGTAAATTATTGGTATCAGACGGAGTAAAACCAGCGGAAGGTGTATGCGCTTTGGGTAATATCGAGGTAGTTTTAAAAGGTTTCGGCTTAGGTTTTGAAAAACTATCCGTCTCTTTTTGCTGCCAAGCAATACGCTCACCTTGAAAACCTCCAGATTCTGCAGAAGAACTTTGTCTTGGTTTAAAATCCAAATCCAAACAAGCTGGATTCAGTTCATCCAAGAATCTACTTGGTTCACAGTTATTCAGTGTTCCCCAACGATATCTAGAAGTTGCGTACGAAAGTAATAATTTTTTTTCAGCTCTGGTAACTGCAACGTAAAATAATCTTCGTTCCTCCTCCAATTCTGTCCTCGAATTTAAAGCCAATTGTGATGGAAATAGATTCTCTTCCAATCCTACGATAAATACAACTGGAAATTCTAACCCTTTTGAAGAGTGTATCGTCATCATGGAAACCGTGTCGGCGTTGGGATCTTTGTCATTATCATCATTAGTTAACAAGGCGATATCTTGCATATAGATATCCAAACCACGCTCCTCGATATCTTCACGTTCAGAGAACTCTTTAATACCATTGAGCAATTCTTGGATATGCTCATAACGTGTCAATCCTTCTACTGATTTATCTTCGTACAATTCCTTTAATATACCCGAATGCTGCGCAATGTGCATCGCGGTATCAAAAGCACTATTGGTCTTTGCTAATGCCTGAAAACTCAATATCATTTGACCAAAACCACCTACAGATGCCGCACTGCGACCATCCATAAACATCTGAGCATTGGCTACAATGTCCCAAAGACGATATTGGTGCTGATCTGCTGCAATGACAATCTTCTCGACCGTGGTATCACCAATACCTCGACGTGGGTAATTAATGACGCGCTTCAACGCCTCCTCATCATTCGGATTGAAGGTCAACCTAAAATAGGCGATTAAATCTTTAATTTCTTTCCTTTGATAGAATGAAGTACCACCGTATATTTTATAAGGAATATTAATTTTTCGTAAGGCTTCCTCCATCGCTCGAGATTGGGCATTTGTACGATATAGAATCGCAAAGTCTTTATAATTTAAAGATTTCAAAGCCTTTTCTTGCGAAATTAATTCCGCAACAATTTTACCTTCCTCATTATCCGAAAATGCACGTGAGACCTTAATCTTCTCTCCTTCTTCATTATCTGAAAAGACATTTTTCTCCAACTGATTCTGATTGTTAGCAATGACCGAATTTGCAGCATTCACGATCGTTTGAGTCGAACGGTAATTTTGCTCTAATTTGAAAACTTGAACAGTTGGATAATCTTTTTGGAAATTCAGGATATTCTGAATATTTGCTCCACGGAATGCATAAATACTTTGTGCGTCATCGCCCACCACGCAGATATTTTCATTGACAGCAGCTAAGCGTTTAACGATCAAGTATTGTGAAAAGTTTGTATCCTGATACTCATCGACCATTAGGTACTTAAACTGATGCTGATATTTATGCAGTACTTCTGGGTGCTTATTAAGCAGTACGTTGGTCTTAAACAACAGATCATCAAAATCCATAGCACCTGCACGATAACAACGCTGTGCATAGGTCATATAGATTTCTCCCAATTGTCCTCGGCCGTTAGAAATATCTTCAGCTTTTAAGGCTTCATTTTTATTGTACTCCTGTGGTGAGATCAGATTATTTTTAGCCTGCGAAATACGTCCATATACGTGATTGACATTATAGAGCTTATCGTCCAAGTTCATTTCTTTTAAAATGGACCGCAATAAGCTTTTCGTATCATCGGTATCATAAATCGTAAAATTACGGGGATATCCAATTAATTCTGCTTCAACACGTAAGATCTTTGCAAACACCGAGTGAAATGTACCCATCCATATGTTCTTGGCTTCAGCCCCAACAACGGACATAATACGATTACGCATTTCTTTAGCTGCCTTATTCGTAAAGGTCAATACTAATATATGGAAAGGATCTACTCCTTTTTGTATTAAATGTGCTACACGGTAAGTAATGACACGAGTTTTTCCTGATCCAGCTCCAGCAACAATCATTACTGGACCATCAGTTTGTTCTACAGCTCCTCTTTGAGATGGGTTCAATCCTGCTAAAAAATCCAAAGCTTTCTCCTAATATTATATGTTATCTAAAATAGCTTATAAAAGTACGAAAATCATTTGGTGGATAGGGAGTGATCATCTACAAATATTATTTTTTTTAATAAAACAGCCTATTATTGATAATTATATAAAACACTGTTTCAATATCAAAAAGAGACCAAATTAAATAATAATTTAGGCTTACTTTAGATATAGCTTAGGGTTAGTAGGGGGTTAATAGGGGTATACCCCTATTAACCCCCTACTAACCCTCTATAACCCCCCTATTATATCCCCATTATTATAAAACTTGTTATTAATCAAATCCGAAGTTGAAGCAGAAACTATGGCCGCAAAATCGACAGTTATTTAAAAGCCACAAAAGAGGCGAAATTTAATTTTTTGTGAAGCACGTCTACGAAATTAAACCCCACTGTTTTCAATAAATTTAGCTGATAGGTCAGACTACGTGGTGTGTCTTCGTATTCAATATAATTGAACACATGATCGCGGTAGGATGCGTCTTTCAAACTCGTCAGATAGGCTCCGTAATGCTGATGATAGATTAAATGCTGAATAGCTTCATGATCCTGTATCACTAAATCAAAAATCCACAGACTCCCGCCCTTTTTTAACAACCTATATAATTTTTCAAACGCTTGTTCCCAATCTTGATCATCACGCAGATGATGCAATACTGCCGTAGCTATAATCACGTCATAACTATTTTCTTTTAGCGCCGCTGTTCTAAAATCACCTTTAATTATTTCAACTTTTCCTGATGTCAATCCTTGTAGGCGTTCATAGGCCTTATCGAGCATCGGTTGACTTAAATCAACCAACGTACAATCAAAATTTGAAAGTTGATGTGCTAATTTGACCGGATAATTTCCGGCACCACAACCAATATCCAGCACCTGCTTTAAATCGGGATATACAGTAGCGATACCATCCGTGATCAGCTCCATATTAAAAAGCGCATCTAAAGTCGTCTGCTGACCGGTGTCAAGATTTGAAAAACGACTTACATCCTGATCAAAACGCTCTTCAATGTCCTTTAATGTTGATTTTTTTGTCATTTCATAGTTTTTTAACTTTTTCAAATCTAAAGCATTGATTAATACTTTAAAAATACTATTTTAGGCAATTATTAATACCTTTCAAGTATCGATGGAATTAAGACATTTACATTATTTTAAAGCAGTAGCGACCACGTTACATTTTGGACGAGCAGCAGAACAATTGCACATCTCTCAACCTCCGCTTACCCGCCAAATTAAAGATTTGGAGAAAGAGTTGGGCGTGATTTTATTTTATCGAAATAACAAGCGTGTAGAGCTGACTAATGCTGGTCGCTATTTTTTAAAGGAATGTGATCAATTGATGCAGCAGCTGGAGAAAGCTAAATTGATGGCCAAGCAGCTACATCAAGCAATATCGGGCGATTTTAGATTGGGATACATCAGCTCTACCCCGAAAAAGATGTTGGCACACATCCTCAAACAGATAAAAGCAGAGTTTCCATATTTGCATGTATATCTTTATGAGATTTCTTCTCAAAAGCAAAAAATAGCATTAGAAAACGGCAAGTTGGACTTAGGGATCTTACGTGCGCCAATATTCACGACCGATCTTCAGGTTCATTCTTTATTCAAAGATTCGTTCTGTCTAGCAACTCCAAAAGATTGGACAAAAGAAATCAGTGCGATTACATTGATGCAAGAAGACTTTATCTCCTATAATGCCAGCTATGCGGATGACTATCACAATCAAATTATAGCTTGTGCCAATAGAATTGGTTTTCACCCACAGATTGTCCACGAATGTAATACCATGCATTCCATATTGGAATTAGTAGCAAATGGCTTGGGCATCGCATTTGTTCCAACATCGGTATCTAAACAGGACACCGAGCTGACCTTAAACTTCCATAGTCTAAAGGAGCAGGAGATTCAAACGGAAGTCATACTAGCCTATGATCACAAAAGCCAGCATCCCGTTTTACAACAATTTATAACCTTGATTAAAGACTACTATACCACATAAGTAGTTTATCATATAGCTATAAAATAAAGGTCAGATCTCCATTCGTGTGCTGATCTTTATTTTATAATTCTCGCTCTACCCCTAAACCAAACAAAGCAAAATCATATTTAACAGGATCAAGGGGATCCAATTTTCTTAAATTGGCAGTCAACTCCAATGCTGTTTTCCAATTTACTTTATCTAAGGTAATCAATCCGAATTTTCGGGCTACGCGTTCTACATGAAGATCACAGGGACAAATGAGATCTTTTTGATTCAGTCGCTTCCAAATTCCAAAATCTACACCTTTATCATCGTCACGTACCATCCAACGCAGAAACATATTGATCCTTTTTACAGTTGATTTTTGAATGGGCGAACTGATATGCTTTCTTGTTCTTAATGGATAATCGGGAAGCGAGAAAAAATAATTTTTAAACTCATCTAATGACTTCTCCAGAATAATCTCATCGGCATGTTCCTGACCAACTAAAAATGCATCTTCTAAAGATGGAAAATGGTTATAATGATAGCGAAAAAACTGAATAAAATACAAAAGATCGGTATCATTAAAGGTGCGATGCTTAAATCCGAGCACTTGCTTAAGATCGATTTCTTGATGATTCATGATAAAATCATGTGGACTTCCATCCATGCGCTCAATCAGCTCTGTGCATTTATTAATAATCGTTTTACGCTGCCCCCATGCTAATACAGCTGCTATAAATCCCATAATTTCAATATCTTCTTGCTTTTGAAAACGATGGGGAATAGAGATGGGATCATGAGTTATAAAATGGGGTTGATTATATTCTTCAACTTTTTTATCTAGAAAATCCTTAATATTAAAATCTGCCATTACACTAAAATAAAAACCATCAGTTTCCTCTAATAAAGAATATCAGAAGAAACTGATGGTCATAACCTTTTTAATCTATAATTATACTAGAGCTTGCTCAAGATCTGCGATCAAGTCATCAGCATCTTCTATTCCTACAGAGATACGGATCAGATTGTCCACGACACCAACTTTTTCTCGTGTTTCTTTTGGAATTGATCCATGTGTCATCGTTGCTGGATGATTGATCAAAGACTCTACGCCTCCTAAAGATTCAGCGAGGGTAAATACTTTAAATTGTGAAGCGATACGGAAAGTTTCTTTTAGATCGGCACCTTTTAACACAATAGATATCATACCACCAAAATCACGCATTTGTTTTTTAGCAATATCATGTCCAGGATGATCTTCGAAACCTGGCCAGTAAATTTTCTCAATTTTAGGATGGCTTTTTAAGTACTCCGCAACTTGACGTCCATTGGCACAATGTGCTTCCATACGCAGATGTAAAGTCTTGATACCACGAAGTGCTAAAAAAGAATCCTGAGGACCAGGAGTTCCACCTACAGCGTTATAATAAAAGAACAATTGTTTATATAGCTCTTCATCATTCATGACTAATGCTCCCATAACCACATCTGAGTGACCATTGATATACTTTGTTGCCGAATGCATAACGATATCAGCCCCCATATCCAAAGGATTTTGTAAATATGGAGAGGCAAAGGTATTATCGACAACATAAAGCACCTTCTTCTCTTTAGCAACTTGACCTATTGCTTCGACATCTGCAATCTTCAATGTTGGATTGGTTGGTGTTTCTACCCAGATTAATTTAGTCTTATCCGAGATTGCTGATCGTACTGCATCGACGTCTGAGGTATTGACAAATTTGAAAGTTATACCATAAGCTTCGTATACTTTGGTAAAGATTCGGTAAGAACCGCCATATAAATCGTCACCTGTCACGACTTCGTCTCCCGGTTTCAATAAACGCAACACGCAATCTGTTGCTGCCATACCGCTTGAAAAAGCTAAGCCATACTGACCATTTTCTAAAGCAGCTAAACAATCTTCCAATGCTTTACGTGTTGGGTTTGTTCCTCTCGAATATTCATATCCCTTGTGTTCGCCAGGAGATGCTTGTTGATAGGTAGAGGTTTGATATATTGGAGTCATCACCGCACCCGTTGTTGGATCCGATTGTTGACCAGCATGAATTGCTTTCGTTGCAAATTTATATGCCATATTTTTTACTATTTATGTTAATTCTGAAAAGTAAATTTATTAAAAATCTAACGGAGATTTGTATTTAAAAGTATAATTCAAGTCATTTTGCAAACGCGCTGATCGTACAATTTTTTGAAATGATGCGCTATCATGGAAAGCACTGGGCAAATCAAAGCCATATTTTTTTGCCGATGCTTCAATGACATCTTTTTTTGAGGGATGAAGCGGGCATACCACATTATATATCGCATAGGTTAAGGGGGTCACAAACCCCAAACTGATAATCCTAGCAACATCTTCTAAATGGATAAAGTTAGCGAGTTGCCCTCCTGTTGTACAGATCTTATTTGCAAAATACTTAGCAAATATGCGATTTAGACCAAACAAGCCTCCTAAACGGAAAACATGTGTTCTTGGAAATTGACCAATGGCTTTTTCTGCTAGCAATAATTTTTCCTGCAGCTCATTTTCTGCAAAAGTATCTTCCATAATTTCTTTGGACACATCGGGATATATTCCGGTAGAACTTAAGAATATAATTTTTTTATACGTTAGCGTCGATAACGATTGAGCTACATGGAAAAACCGATGAGTTAATTGTTCGATTGTTGATTTACTTGATGCCGGAATACTCACTAAAATATAATCAAAGTCAATTGGCAGATCATCTGGAAGTGTAGCAGATTTGTCAAAATTGTGTGTAAATACAAAAATACCATCGGAGCGTAACCGATGGTATTTTTCATCTGTAGTCGTTGATGCCCAGACCTCATGTCCTTCGTTCAACCACAACTTAGCAACAAACTCCCCTACCCATCCACATCCTAATATAAGATAACGCATGAGAAAGTGATTTATAGATTAATATGCTTTCGCAAATAAAACTCTTTTTGTTGATGGCTTACCTGTGAAAATACAGATACCAGCTTCTTCTTTGGCATCCAAAGGAATACAGCGGATGGTAGCTTTCGTTTCTTCTTTAACAAGTTTCTCCGTTTCTACTGTTCCGTCCCAATGACAGGAAATAAAACCAGCTTTGGTTTCTAATACTTCTTTAAATTCATCATACGAATTTACTTCTGTAATATGAGAATCTCTATAATCTAGTGCTTTCTTAAAAATGTTTTCTTGAATTTCATTCAATAAGCGCTCAATTCTGTCACCTAAACCATCTTGTTCAACAGTTTCTTTTGTTTGTGTATCACGTCTTGCTAATTCAACAGTTCCATTTTGCATATCACGGGCTCCGATCGCCACACGCAGTGGCACACCTTTCAGCTCCCACTCTGCAAATTTGAATCCTGGTCTTTGCGTATCGCGGTCATCATATTTCACAGAAATATTTTTACTTTTTAATTCTGTAGACAGGGCATCGATAAACGTATCGATGGCTTGTTTTTCTTCTGCAGTTTTAAAAATTGGAACGACTACGACTTGAATCGGTGCTAACATGGGTGGTAATACCAAACCTTGATCATCCGAGTGCGCCATAACCAAAGCTCCCATTAGACGGGTAGAAACACCCCAAGATGTTGCCCACACATGCTCTAGTTTACCTTCTCTAGAAGTAAATTTAACATCAAAGGCTTTTGCAAAGTTTTGACCAAGAAAATGTGAAGTACCAGCTTGCAAAGCTTTACCATCTTGCATCAATGATTCGATACAGTACGTATCAATTGCTCCTGCAAAACGTTCATTTTCTGTTTTACGGCCGCGAATAACAGGTACACCTAAATAGTTCTCAACGAAGTCACCATATACGTGAAGCATTTTTTCTGTTTCTTCAATTGCTTCTTCTTGTGTAGCATGGGCTGTATGACCTTCTTGCCATAGAAATTCTGTCGTCCGTAAGAATAGTCTTGTACGCATTTCCCAACGTACCACATTGGCCCATTGGTTGACTAAGATCGGAAGATCACGATAAGATTCGATCCAACCGCGGTAAGTGTTCCAAATAATCGTTTCTGAAGTTGGTCTAACAATTAGTTCTTCTTCTAATTTAGCATCTTCATCTACAATAATATTTCCATGACCATCATTTTTTAAACGGTAATGTGTTACGACAGCGCATTCAGTTGCAAAACCTTCAACGTGTGAAGCCTCTTTCGAAAAAAATGACTTAGGGATGAACAAAGGAAAATAAGCATTACTGTGTCCAGTATCTTTAAATTTTTTATCCAAAACGGCTTGCATACGCTCCCAAATAGCGTATCCATATGGCTTAATTACCATACAACCTCTTACTGCAGCGTATTCTGCCAAGTCAGCCTTGATCACAAGGTCATTATACCATTGTGAATAGTCTTCTTCACGACTTGTTATACCTTTACCCATATTATTTATTTCAAAAATTATTGTAACATTGTGATTAAGAATTCCGTCTAATAAGCGAATGTCAGTTTTAAAAAGAAATATTTATTTATTTTTGAAAAACGATTAAACCCTTATCAGAAATCTGGGTCTAAGATAGTAAATTAGACTGTATTGTCGAACATAACGACTTAGTATATTATGAAAAAAAATAGTTTTTTACTCGGCGCTATTGTGATTTCAGGAGCCCTAACATTAGGTTCTTGTACTACTAGCAGACAAATCACCCATAGTGATGATGTCTATAATAATAATGCCCAGGCAAGACAAGCTTACCAAAGTCCTGACTATTACTACACGGATGAAAGCGAAGTGAATCAAGGCCAAGATAATGGATATTATAGTGATGATTATTCTGATCAGGAATATGAGGAAGGAAGATATGAAGATTTGGAATATGCAAATCGAATCAATCGCTTCTATTATTCTTCTCCAGGAATGACGTACTTTGACCCTTTCTTTGATCCATGGTATGGTATGGGTATGGGTTACGGAGGTTGGTATGGTCCATCTTTTGGATTTGGTTACGGTGGCGGAGGTTGGTCATTGGGACTAGGTTTTGGCTTCGGTCATGGATGGGGGTATAATCCTTGGTATCCAGGATGGGGATACGGCGGCTATTGGGGCGGCGGATACGGCAATTATTGGGGTGGTGGATATGGTAATTATTGGGGTGGTGGATATGGTGCTCCTTATTGGGGGAACCACAGATCTCGTCAGTTAGCGTCTCGTAGCGTTTATCGCGACAACTATAATACACGTTCTGGATCTAACGGACGGTATAGTGATGCCGGCAGAACATCAGGACGTACACGCTCAAATACTGTTGTATCGAGAGATGCAAATGGTAGAATCAGTACGGTAGGTAGAACGCGTTCATCTGCTTCAAGCAATAATCCAAACGACACAAGAACAGGTAGAACACGTATCGGATCAAGCAACACTAACCGTGGTGACTACAATAGTAACGGTGTGGGCAGAACAAGATCAACTCGCTCAGATAATTATGATAACAATACAAATGGCGGTGTAAGCAGAACGCGCTCAACAAGTACAAATAGAGCACAATATAACACACCGACAAGAAGTACAAGCAGAGATAACTACCAAGAATCAAGAACACGTAGTAGCGAACCTGTACGTTCATCACAACCAACCATGAGAACGCAATCTAGTGGTGGTTTTAATAGCGGAGGTGGTGCAACACGTTCATCTGGAGGAGGCGGCGGTGGCGGCGCAACACGTAGCAGTGGCGGAGGACGTACAAGATAAATAAGATCAATAAAAAGAGTGATTGAGCCCAATTCAATCACTCTTTCATTACTACTATAACAATTAAACTATATGACTATTAAAAAAATACTTTTTGGAAGTGTACTAGCTATAGGTATGGTTGGCACTGCAAAAGCCCAGTATACGGAAGACGCTCTTTTATTTTCTCAAGGAGATAATGGAGGAACAGCTCGTTTCAAGGCTATGGGTGGTGCATCAACAGCATTAGGTGGTGATATCAGTTCAATTACCGGCAACCCCGCTGGATTGGGTTTCTATAATCAATCTGATGCTTCGGCAACACTACGTTACCAATATAATAAAAACAAGGTAAACTACTTTGGTCGTAAAAGTGATAGTAAAACAGATAACTTCAATATAGATAATGGTGGTGTTGTATTTCACCTACCGACTGTCCGTTATGGTGGAGATCTAACAAAGGGTTGGTTAAACTTTAATGTTGGTATCGCCTACAACCGTACGAATCTTTTTGACAACAAATTAGATTACAGTGGAATAAACACCGATAATTCTATCACGCACGCCTATGCTGATCGAATGATCGATACCGATGGTTCTGCTTGGTCAAATGACTTTTATCGTTCATTTATGTTTGAAGAAGCATATGACAAACAAGGAAAATTTTATTTTCCATTGGCAGAAGATAAAAATAGTGAACAACTTAATTCCGTATGGAGTAAAGGAGGAAAATCAGAAACAGCTTTATCTTTTGGTTCAAACTACAGTAATAAATTTTACATCGGTGCTACATTCAGTTTAACTGATTTTCGTTACGAAAAATCTGCTGTATTTACAGAATACGGTATGACAAAAACAGCAGCAGGTATCTCAGCTTTAAATCCAAATTCTGACTATCTAAAACCAGATAAGGAAGAATCTAAATTTGTAGATGTAGATTATGAATTGTTTGATCATTATGGTCAAGTAACACAAGGATCTGGTTTTGATTTCAAACTAGGAATGATCTATAAGCCCACGCCTTCACTTAGTTTAGGATTTACGGCTAAGACACCTACGTTCTTATCGATCACTGACGAATCTACAGCGTACACTGACATCAACTATTTTAGACCTAATGAAGAAACTTCATTTTCGACTTTTAAATCTGACTATTACGACAGTTCTTACGACTACAATTTACAAACTCCATACAAATTATCCGCAGGTGTAACTCAATATTTAGGAGCAGGTCTACTAACTGCTGAGGTAGAATTTGTGGATTATGCAAGTATGCGTTGGAGAGATGTCAATAGCAATAGAATAACAGAAAAACGTATGAATGATAATATCAAAGAAACTTATCAAGCAGCATTCAATGTACGCTTAGGTGGTGAGGTATTATTTGATCAAACATTCAGCGGTAGAGCGGGTTTCAACTTTAATGGTAATCCTTATAAAAATGCGGACTATAAGACTTATGGTATCTCAGCAGGTGTAGGAGCCAAATTAGGCGGAGGTGTTTATCTTGACTTAACAGGCGTTTATAATGCCAATAATTATAAAGAGAGTCCTTATAAAATTACTTATGAAGGTGACTGGAATACTGTCAGCCCACGTGCTGATATTAAAAACAGTAGAACGAACGTCATGTTAACAATAGGATCAAAGTTCTAAGGAGTTACTTTTATACAAAAAAAGCTTCTATTTTTAATGGAATAGAAATGCCCCAAAAAGCTAGACACTTTTTGGGGCATTTTTTATTATAATGGAAAGACTTAAACTTGCTCTACTTTTCTTCTTACGAATAAGTTATAGTTTTCATGTTTATCCACATAGATTTCTTCTCCTTCTTCAATAAAACCATCTAATGCGACAGCATCATACCACACCCCCTCAATCTCGATCTTACCTGAAGGACGTAATACTGTTTTTGCTATCCCCACCTTATTTAAGAGGTTGGATTTTAATATGGAAGAAGTGTACCCTTCTTCTGATTTTTGTTCTTCTTTCAGCACAAGACGTCTAAAAATAGGAGCTTTTAACAAACTCTTTCCAAATATAACCATCAATACGACAGATAGTATCATGGCTCCTATAACTAATAAAAATGAATTGAATAACATACCTGGATAAGCGAGTTTAAAATCTAAAAAATCATTGGCAACGAGACTAAACGTCAGACCGCAAATAACGAAAATTATTCCTAAAATCCCGGCAATTCCAAAACCAGGTATTATAAAAACTTCTAAAAAGAGAAGCACAAGACCAACGACAAAAATTGCTATTTCCCAATTGGCGGCTAAACCTTGTATGTAAAGCGGAGCAAAAAACAACAGCGCGGCTACAATGGCGACTGCAATGGCAAATCCTAATCCTGGCGCCTGCATTTCAGCATAGATACCCCCTATGATCAACAAAATCAAAACTCCACTCACAGCTGGATTAATTAAAAAACTGATGATATGGTCGATTGTTCCTTTGCGATATACGGTCTCTTGCACTTGATTTAAATTCAGATCCTTATAGATCATCTCCCGGTTGGCAACTTCTGCTTTTGCTAATCCAAATTTCACAGCTTCACTACTGGTCAATGTAAGTAACTGACCATCTTTTTTGATATGAGGTAAAGAGACATTGGGATCAACAAATGATTCAGCTAATTGTGGATCACGCTTTTTAACTTCAGCAGTTGCGCGCATCAAACCCCGCATATAGGATTGGTATTTCTCAGGAAGCACCTCCCCTTTGGCATTCACCACGCTTGCTGCTCCAATACTGCCGCCCGGATGAATATAAATATAATCACTGGCTAGGGAAATCAAAGCTCCCGCGGATGCCGCATTATTATTAATATAAACAATCGTTTTGATTTTAGAATCGAGTAATTTACTCCTTATCGAATCTGCAAAATTTAAGGCACCACCATAGGTATTCAATTCCATTAATACATAATCTACCTTTTTACTCTGTGCACTGTCATAAACTTGCTTAACAGTACGCCAAGAACTTGGCCCTATATCATCCTTTAATTCAAATACATATACCTTTTGAGCAAAACTTGAGGAGAATAATACCAAGCTTAAAAAGACTGTTATTAAAAATGATTTACTAATTTTGCTTTCCATAAATAAGATTATTAAAAAAATAAACGAGCGATTAATACATTTGCTATGTCTAAATATACTATTTCTAACGCATTTTCTCAAACATTCAGATTTCCGATCTGGAAAATAGAAATAGATGAAAAGAGTAAATTAATCGCAATAGAGTGCCGTGATCCCCAAAATACCTTACCATATATTAGTGTTATGGATTTTGATGGACTGGTGCATTTGGATCATTATATCTTGCCTGAAAAGGAATGGACATTGACCGCTATACAAGGTAAAAAAGTCATTTTGAAAAAAGTATCGGAAAATAGCCCGGTATCGCCAGGACTATGGATGATCGATTATACCAATCCTACTACGACCTCTTTGTTTCATCAGTATCAATATTTAGGTATACTGAATGGCTATATCCAAATGAGGCCCCAGCATATCACGTCTGGGTTTGAGCTCTACTTTTCACTTAAAGATCAGGAAGTGTTGACCAGCATACCAACAGAAATTAAACCTTTTGAAAATGATGTAGTCTTTCCACTGGAATTTAATGCTGAAAAACCTGGATTTTTGCAGCATTATCATAATGAAGATCTTTGGATCAGTAAATGCCATGATCATTTTTTATGGTGTTTTCATGAAAAGCAGCAGGATAAATATATAGTCAGATTACTGATCTCCGATCAAAAACAGATTCTAGATGAAGCAGTAATTATTCGGGATCTAGATTTAAAATTGGTGCAAATTTATTTTCAGATTGGGTGTCAGATTTTTCTTTTAACACACAATAAACAGGAATTTGTATCGTATTTAGTATAATTGTAAAACATGATGAATATTCTATCAAAATCTACCACATATAAAACACTAGCATTCTTATCATTAACAATGTTAGCTATGAATCATAACAAAGTGACAGCGGGCACATTTTCTACAACTGCTGTACCTGATTCAGTAGGAGTCGAAAAAATTGATGGTCAGGAATATGTTCTTTTCAAAATTGAAAAGGGCGACAACTATTATCAATTGAGTAAGCGGTATAAAACAAGTGTTGGCAAATTAACAGAGTTAAATGGAAATAAAACATTGGCTGTCGGACAGATTGTTAAAATCCCTACCGGAAGAATGTTTTATGTAACACCAAGTAATCCGAAGAATAACAATAAAGGAACTCAAAAAGAACTCATCGATTATAAAGTCGGTGACCAAGAAACACTTTATGCGATCTCCCGTAAATTTGATGTAACAGTTGAAGAAATCAAAAGAGCGAATAATTTGCGTTCTAATAATATCAGTGGCGGCCAGATTTTAAAAATCCCAAGTAATGGTACTTTTATTATTCCACAAAAACCAGATACCATTTTAATTACTCCAGATACCACCAATGTAGAAGAACCGACCATTACAGCCAATAAATATGGTATTCGTGAAAAAACAGAACGTGGGATCGGTGTTTGGATTGATGGACTGAACGAAAGCGGCACCAGCAATTTGGCTCTTCATAAAACAGCGGCTATCGGTACCGTCTTAAAAATCACGAACCCCATGACCAGAAGTGTCACTTATGCTAAAGTCGTTGGGAAATTTAATGAAAATGCAGATACGCACAATGCAATAGTTGTTTTATCAAAATCTGCAGCAGCCTATATTGGCGCATTAGATAAACGCTTTCAAGTCGAAATTACTTACGGAGTTCCCTTAGAGGACTAGTATGCATCGATTCTTTTCGAATATTATATATTAAATGAATAAAAAACCATATGTCATAGGAATCGCAGGTAGCAGCGGTTCTGGTAAAACATTTTTTCTAAACTGTTTTTTAAAACACTTTAGTCCTGAAGAAGTAACGCTCATCTCACAAGATGACTATTACATTCCTGCTAATACAAAAACTCAGGAGGAAAATAAATTGTACAATTTTGATCTTCCAACTTCGATCGATCGCGATGCTTTTTACAAAGATATTAGTGATCTTTTTGAAGGCAAAACAATTTATAAAGAAGAATATACGTTCAACAATCCGGCAATAAAGCCTAAGATGTTGGAAATAAAACCAGCACCGATTCTAATCATTGAAGGTCTGTTTATCTATCACTATACAGAGGTAAATCAGTTAATCGATCATCGTATATTTTTGGATGCAAATCAAGAAATCGCTTTGGAACGCAGGTTGCGTCGTGATCTGATCGAACGCGGCTATTTTGAAGATGATGTGCTATATAAGTGGGTCAATCACGTGTTACCATCTTATAATGAATATTTATTGCCTTACAAAAATACCTGTGATCAGGTCATTATCAATAATACGGATGATCCAGCACCAATTTGGAAGATCACGGATGATATCTGTCAGGAACTTAAAGATAAAATATATAAATAACGATTAAAAGACTGCACGATGCAGTCTTTTTTGTTTTCAATCTGTGCTAAAGGGTTTGTGTATACTTATTATTTAGCTATCTTTGCGCCAGCAAACAAATTATACTAATGAGCCATTCTGTAAAGATTAAAAATGCTTTAGTGTCTGTATATTATAAAGACAACTTAGCACCATTAATTCAATTATTAAACAAATACGGTGTTACCTTCTATTCTACAGGTGGCACAGAAGCTTTCATCAAAGATCTAGGTATTGATGTAGTTCCTGTAGAAGACTTAACGAGCTATCCTTCTATTTTAGGAGGTCGTGTTAAAACATTACACCCAAAAGTATTTGGTGGTATATTAGCAAGAAGACCTTTGGAAAGTGATCAACAGCAATTAGCACAATACGAAATTCCAGAAATTGATTTAGTCATTGTTGATTTATATCCATTTGAAGAAACAGTCGCTTCTGGAGCTTCAGAGGAAGATATCATCGAAAAAATTGATATCGGAGGTATTTCATTGATCCGTGCTGCAGCCAAAAACTTTAATGATGTCGTTATTTTATCCTCAAAAAATGACTATACGGCATTAGAAGAAATGCTAGCCAATCAAGAAGGAACAACAACTTTGGAACAACGTAAAGAATTTGCTAAGCTGGCTTTCAATACTTCTTCTCACTACGACACTGCTATTTTCAATTACTTCAATAAAGAAAATACACTTGATGTCTTCAAACAATCTGAACAAAAAGCTCAAGTATTGCGTTACGGCGAAAACCCTCATCAAAAAGGTGTTTTCTATGGTGATTTAGAGGCTATGTTCACCAAATTGAACGGGAAAGAATTATCGTATAACAATTTAGTAGATGTTGATGCAGCAGTAGCAATTATTGATGAATTTACAGAACCAACATTTGCAATTTTAAAACATACAAATGCATGTGGAGTAGCTTCACGTCCAACAATCAAACAAGCATGGGTTGATGCTTTAGCGTGTGATCCAGTTTCTGCATTTGGTGGTGTACTGATTACAAATGGTGAGGTCGATGCTGAAACTGCTACTGAAATCAATAATTTGTTTTTTGAAGTGCTCATCGCTCCTGCTTACTCTGAAGAAGCAATTGCAATTCTTACAGCAAAGAAAAACCGCATTATTTTAGTACGCAAAGAAGTGAAATTACCTACACAACAATTCAAAACATTGTTGAACGGGGTTATCCAACAGGATAAGGACAATACGGTTGAAGGACCTGAGGAGATGACTGCAGTTACTCGCGTAGTACCAACAGCAGCTCAATTAGAAGACTTATTTTTCGCAAACAAAATTGTAAAACATACGAAATCAAATACAATTGTATTTGCTAAAAATGGCACATTAATTACTTCTGGTGTAGGCCAGACATCAAGAGTAGACTCTTTGAAACAAGCTATTGAAAAAGCAAATGCTTTTGGGTTTGACTTGAAAGGTTGTTCAATGGCTTCTGATGCTTTCTTCCCTTTCCCTGACTGTGTTGAAATTGCAGCTGAGGCGGGTATCGCAGCAGTGCTTCAACCAGGAGGATCGATCAAAGATCAGTTATCTATTGATATGTGCAATGAAAAAGGGTTAGCGATGGTCACCACAGGTGTGCGCCATTTCAAACACTAATCATCCATAATAAACAATATTTAAAAAAAGGCTCATAAATTTTTATTATGAGCCTTTTTTGATAGATCAATTCACATCACTGCAATTTCCAATAATTAGAAAGAGGTTAATGCTTATCTTTGATATCATTATAATTTCAGGTTGTTCATTTTCATAAAAATAGTTTAAACATCTAGCGTATGTACATTGCAATTTTAAGAGGGATCAATGTAAGTGGCCGAAATCTCATCAAAATGGAGGCTTTGCGACATGCTTTTGAATCATTAGGTTTTAAACAAATCTCTACCTATATCCAAAGTGGAAATGTGATATTTCACTCTGATATCACAGATGAAACTACTTTGGAAAATATAATCAGAAATATGATCTTACAGGATTTCGGTTATGATATTCCGTGTATAGTTGTTCACGCAGATCAATTAGAACAGATTATCGACCAAAATCCGCTCACTGCCCAGATCGATAAAGATGTGGCTTTTTTTCATGTAACCTTACTAGCTGAAAAACCAAAATCAAATGATATGACTAGTCTAAGGGAAAAGAAACAACTTGATGAAGAAATCTTTTTGGTTGATAGAGCGGTTTATCTATACTGCCCATATGGGTACGGGAAGACCAAATTAACGAACAACCTAATCGAATCAAAACTAAAAGTATCTGCTACGACAAGAAATTGGAGAACACTCCATGAACTACTTAAAATGGCATCACAAACAGTTCTTTAATAATAAAGGCGACCGATGGTCGCCTTTATTATTATCATAATAATTTTTAGATACTTGGAATATTCACCAGTTCATTGGTATCAGCATTATAATCGATACCATCAAAATTAAAACCGAATAGGTTAAAGAATTCGTCACGGTAACCTTGTATGTCTGAAATTTCAGATAAATTTTCTGTACATGCTTGTTCCCAAAGTGCAGCTACCTCAGCTTGTACATCTGCTCTCATTTCTAAATCGTCAACACGGATGCGGCCTTTTTCGTCCAATTGAACTTGACCATCAGCCGTATAAAGACGTTCGGCAAATAAACGTTGCATCTGCTCGATTGTTCCTTCGTGAATACCTTTTTCTTTCATCACTTTATATAACAATGAAATATATAAAGGAACAACAGGGATCGCTGAACTCGATTGTGTCACCAAAGCTTTATTAACAGATACATAAGAGACTCCGTTGATATCTTTCAATAATGCATTGATCGCTGGGACAGTTCCTTCTAGATCGTCTTTAGCACGCCCTATTGTACCATTACGATAAATGGGAAATGTAAGCTCAGGGCCTATATAAGAATAAGCAACAGTCTTAGCACCTTCTGCTAAAACGCCAGCTTCTTTTAAATCTTCCATCCAGAATTTCCAATCTTCACCACCCATCACTGCTACCGTATTTGCAATCTCTTCTTGATTATCAATTGGATTGATCGTAATATCTGAAACTACACCAGTGTGAAAATCGACTGTTTTATTTGTAAAAGGAACATCAATTGGTTTCAAAACGGAAGCATGTGCTACGCCGGTTTTGGGATGTGTTCTTCGTGGAGAAGCTAAACTGTAAATCACTAAATCAACTTGACCTAAGTCTTGTTTAATTAATTCGATCGTTTGTTTTTTAATTTCGTCAGAAAAAGCATCGCCATTGATACTTTTTGCATAAAGACCAGCCTCTTGTGCTTCTTTTTCAAAAGCAGCGGTATTGTACCAACCAGCTGTACCAGGTTTACCCTCTGCTGCAGGTTTTTCAAAAAATACGCCAATTGTTGCTGCTCCAGAACCGAATGCTGCCGAAATACGAGATGCAATACCAAATCCCGTAGATGCACCAATGACCAATACTTTCTTAGGGCCATTGGCAATTTCGCCTTTGGATTTTACGTATTCAATCTGGTTTTTAATGTTTTGCGCAGTTCCTTCTGGATGCGAGGTTAAACAAATAAAACCTCTAGTTCTTGGTTGTATAATCATAATGATTAATTTTCTTACTCATGTTTTATTAAGGATGCAAAATAAACAAATTTTAGTAACAATTGATGCATAAATCAAGAATATCTTTTCAAGATATGGGATACAGGATCTCTTGTTATTGTCATATCCATTAATTACTTTAGAAGAGATTAATCTTCATGCTTACAAAATATGCTCCTTACAAATAAATCAAAAGCACTTTCACTCGGTATATTAGCCTCCTTATTTTTTGCAAGCACATTTGTACTTAACCGTATCATGGCTGTTTCTGGGGGTGGATGGCAGTGGTCAGCAGCCTTACGCTTTGTATGGATGCTGCCTCTATTATTACTCATCGTTATGATACGGGGAAATTTTAAGCAATTACTGTTAGAGATGAAAACTAATCTAGGACAATGGGTGCTTTGGAGTACAATTGGATTTGGACTCTTTTATGCTCTATTGACATTTGGTGCCAGTTATGGGCCTTCGTGGTTAGTTGCAGGTACATTTGAGTTTACCATCATTGCAGGTATGTTTATTGGTCCTCTAATCGAAAAAAGAGGTCAGCGACAGCCCTTTTCAAAAGCTACTTTATTTTTTTCTTGCATTATTTTCTTGGGTATAATAATCATGCAAATTTCTGAAGCAAAATCTACTTCTTGGCCAACCCTATTAGGAGGTGCTATCCCTGTTTTAATCGCTGCGATTGCCTATCCACTCGGTAACCGAAAAATGATGGGCATCACAAAAGGGCGTTTGGATACTTATCAACGTATTCTGGGCATGACCCTTGCGAGCATGCCTTTCTGGATCATCCTGATGGTATATGGCTATCAAGAACATGGACTTCCAGATCAAGACCAGCTCTTCCAAACTCTGCTCGTGGCTGTATTTTCGGGCGTTATCGCCACATTGCTCTTCTTTAAAGGGACAGAACTGGTACAACATGATCATAAAGGACTTGCTGCTGTAGAGGCTACCCAAGCCATGGAAGTGATCTTTACACTAGTTGGTGAAATCATGATTTTAAGCAGTCCTTTCCCTAACAACCTAGCTACTTTGGGTATTTTCTTAGTGGTAGTAGGTATGTATCTGCATAGTAAAAACAATTAATGATTGAGGGTCTTACTTATTTTATCTAAATTGAGGCTATTGGCCATAGCCGAAAATATTTTGTAATAAGTGCCTCGTTGATCGTAAAGATCTTCGTGGATACCTTTTTCTACTACCCGGCCTTTTTCCATAACCACAATTTCATTGGAATCAATAATCTGGGAGATACTATGCGAGACAATAATAACCGTACGGTCTTTCTTGATTGCATCTAAGCTATTTTTTATTTGCTCAGTAGCGATTGCATCTAAATTAGCCGTTGGCTCATCCAAGAAAATAATTGGCGGATTTTTTAAAAATAGTCGGGCAATGGCAATACGTTGTTGTTGACCGCCAGATAAGAGATGAGCACCGGAGTCATATCCTTGTGGTAATTCCATAATCTGTTCATGGATATAAGCGTCCTTGGCCGCCTGTATGATTTCTTCCCTTGTACTCCCTATTTTTCCATATTCGATATTTTCGAAAATCGATCCTTTAAAAATATGGTTGCGCTGCAATACCATACCAATATTTTTTCGCAAAAAATTGGTATCATAGTTTTTAAGATCCACGCTATCCAATAGTATCCTCCCTGCTGTAGGTTCATAAAATTTGTCGAGCAGATTGATCACTGTGCTTTTTCCGGCGCCGCTCAGTCCCACTAGTGCTGTGATCTGATTGGGTTTTATTTCAAAGGAGATATCTCGGAGTGCATGAGTGCCATTGGGGTACTCAAATGATACATCTTCAATCACTATGTGACCTTTAATTTGATCAGGTCTTAAAGTTCCACTCCCTTCGATCAGGTCGTCAGATTCCAGTATTTCGAAAAAAGATTCTGAATAGATTAAAGCATCGTTGACCTCATCATAAATACGATGCAATTGGCGGATTGGTGCCGAGACATTGGAAAATAGCATAATATGAAACATGATTGCACCGATGGTAATCTGGTTGTCCAAGACCAAAAAAGCGGTTAACACAATGATGGCAACGACCGCTATTTGTTCAATAAAGTTCTTTAAGCTATCAAAAATGAAACTCGTTTTCCTTGTTTGCATCTGATTTTCGGTCATCTCATACTGGATCTTTTCATGGCGATCGGCCTCTTCAGGCTCGCGAACAAAAGATTTAATGACCAATATGGAGTCAATCAAATTGATGATCCTATTATTTTTCGATTCTCTATACTTCCGCATTTGACGTCTAAATCCACTTAATTTTCCAGCTTGTGTCTGACTGATATAAAAATAAATGGGGATGACTGCCAAGCCTACTAGTCCCACATATAGGTTTGCCATAAACATACAGACGAGGGCTACAATCGCATTGGCAAACAGTGGCAAGATATCGATAAAGAAATTTTGGACTAATCGCGTCAGTGAGCTGATACCCGAGTCGATCCGTGTTTGCAATTTGCCACTTTCATTTTCTTCTGACGTGTAAAAGGCCATCTTATATGTCAAGATTTTTTCGACAATGCGCTGTGAAAAATCACGGGCAATAAATATACGTAGTTTCTCACCATAGAACTTTTGACCAAATTGGATAAAAGAATAGACAATCTCTTTGACCAAAAGTACTCCCGAAATAACTCCTATCAAATGCATTCCCTTAGATAAAGGTTCTTTTGCCACCATCAAATCACTAATCGAATCAACCGTATACTTCAAAATAAAGGCATTGATCTGTGCAGCAAAAGAGCCGACTAAGGTTAAAAGTAAAGTATAAAAAATAAGATTTTTATAGGGCTTGGCAAAAGGTGTTATTTTTTTAAACAGTAGTGATATCGTCATATATGAAGGAAAAAAATGGAAACGACATGAAATTCGTTGTATTTAACTGATAACAACAATAATACCGAAACCAAAAAAAGATATAAAAAAAGGGAAATGAATCATTTCATTTCCCTTTTTAGGTATTCTTAAATACTAATGATTAGCCAAAAACATTATTCAATACTTTTGCTAAGCGTAAACCACCTTTTAACATGCAGTTTTCTACCGTATAAATGTTATTGTAAATATAGTTGTAAGACAAATTTGCATTAAGCTCAACATCAGCATATATTTTATCCGATAGTTGATTTGATTCATATAACCAACTGGCCAACGTCCCTCCTTGCAATTGTTTCACTTCATTTTTATTTAAGATATCCAATACCGTTGCATACTCGGTATAGCTGTATTTTTCACCATCGATTAAATCAGAATCCCAAACGCGGTGGATATTGGATTTTTTACCAAACCAACTGACTTCAATTTTATTACCACCCTGATCCTCAGCTCTACTGACGTGCATTGGTTGATGTGCGTCACCAATTAAATGAATCAACATGTATAAATTTTGTTTCTTTTTCTCCAGTGGCAAATCTTTATCTGCAAATGACTGCTCTAATCTCAATACAGATTTATATAAATTTTCATCGCTTGAATTTTCCATTGCCAATTGAAAATCCGCCCACGGTAAATGTGGATTAGTATTTATAAAGTGTGAATTACCTAATTTTTTAAATTCATCATGTGGATCCGACTTAATAAAATCACCCCAATTTGCCCAATAAGCCAGTTTTTGATTGCCAATTATTTTTTGAATATTTTTCTTTGCTTTTTTTGTCAAATGACGTTCTGCGACCTCGGCAACCACGCGATGTCCAGTAGACCCCCAAGCGAATACGGAAGAAATCTGCAAAGTCATGGCGAGTACAATCAGACTTTTTAGTATATTTTTCATAAACAATACAATTTTAGCGCAAAGGTAAAAATTACATCCTCAAATAAAACCCTATTCGCGTAACAATTTAACTTTTAAAAATTTCAAATCCGTACTGTGCATCGCACCAGAATTCATCCAATGCCATTAATCGCGGCTTGAAGAAAGAGATAAGATCTGGCCAATCTTCTTGTTTAAAAATACTCTTTCCCTCCATAGTCGTGTAAATCATGCTCACCAATTTGCCCTGCTCATCCATTACTTCTAAATCCCAAATCCACTCCTCTCCCAGTATGCTGGTCAACATAGTACGGTACTCTTCAAATTGCTCCCACAATAACGTTCGCATAGATATATCTTGATGGGTCCACTCGATGGCAATTAAAGCTACACGTTTATCTGCTTCCATTTTGAAGCGAAGATGTTTAATTCCCGTCCTATAGTTTACCCAATTGATCTTCTCACCATCTGCAGAAGTGTGTAATGCCATATACTGCCCAAATCGGGTCCAAAAAGTTTCCTTTAATTGTTTTACTTCTTCTCTTGAATACACCGCGTTAAATTTTGAAATAACGAAATTACTACTTTTATTTTCATAAAGCACCAAACATTCAGATCCACTTTGGCGTTTTTATTGCATATCATATTCGAAACACTTCATAATTTTAGAATAAATCATAAAACGATGGATAAGAAAAAATCACTACTCTTACTTGCCACTACTGCCGTAGTAACATTAGTTTACAATGCATTGAAGCCTGTCAAATCGAAGGTGAAAGTTGTCGAGCCTTTTGATATCGATCGTTACTTAGGTAAATGGTATGAAATCGCACGATTAGATTTTAAATGGGAAAAAGGTTTATCTCAGGTAACTGCGACTTATAACAAGAACGATGATGGAAGTATTGCTGTCAATAACCAAGGCTTTCTTGATCACAAAAATAAATGGAAACAGTCCATTGGTAAAGCGAAATTTAAGGATTCGCCAAAAAAAGGGGCTTTAAAAGTATCTTTTTTTGGTCCTTTTTATAGTGGTTATCATGTCGTAAAACTTGATCATAATTATCAATATGCACTGGTTTTTGGTGATAATTTGGACTATATGTGGATACTGTCGCGAGAAAAAAATATACCAGATGAAGTGAAATTAGCTTATCTGGAGTATGCTCGAAAATCTGGCTTTGCTATTGAGAACTTGGTTTGGACTCAACAAGATTAACCAAAAATTGGTTTTAAAACACTATAATCAAGAGTTGGATCTTGTGCAAAAACTTGAGCCAGCTCTTCTCTATCTTCTTTTGTGATCACCCCGCCAACACCTATATTATATAATTCAAGCAAATATAAAGAACCTTCAAGTTTGTTTTGATAGTTTAAAATTGCACTTCCAACATAAAAATTTAAGACAGATACGGCATATTCACCAAAAACATCAAATCCAAATCCAGTAGTTGATTGTACTGCAAAACGCATGTATTTTTCAAAGTCAGATTTTAAAATTTCTTTTAACTTTTGTTCCATACTCACAAAAATGCAATTTTATTATGAATTAAAAAAAGGAGGCGAATATGCTTCGCCTCCTTTTTTTAATTCGAAAATTGAAATTTATCGTACACTTACGGCAACAATACGATCCAATATGCGCTCAGATTCAGGTGCATCAGCCGCGGCTTTTGCAAACTCAGAGCCATACCCTTCTGCTCCAATCACTTGACTACTCGGTCCTTTGCCTACCAAATATACTTGAACTACTTGAGCACGGTCGGTAGATAATTTTTTATTAAAATCTTCATTTCCAGTTTTATCTGTATATCCTCCAATTTTAATGGTCGCCTCTGGAAATGCTTTCAAAATGGCTGCTAAATTTTCTAATTGCACTTGACTTTCTGGCAATACTTTAGCCGTGCCTGTTTCAAAATTCAAATTATCAAAATTAAACCATTTATCTTTTAATTGATCTTCGCTCATAGATTTATAATCCGTTTTTAGAAACTGAACCAGTTGATCTTCAATTCCGCCCTTATAAGCTTTTAATTTAACCCCATCAGGTAAAATAACTTCTAAACTTTCTCTTACTACAGGAACAACTGCAACAACAGTGGTACCCGTATCTACAACCGTTCTTTCAACACTATCAGTGGCTGCAACTTGATCCTTATCTCCTTTGCAACCTTTTCCAAATAGGAACCATAGAACCGCAATGATAACAATTGGTATCAAGATCTTCCAGATTCCACCACCACCTGATGGTGGGGTTTCGGTATGCAAAGGATCAACAGTTGGCCCAGCTGGACGAGGCGGTATAATAGGCACATGATCAATTGGAGGCACTACAGGTGGTACAACAGTTAACGGGTCATCATGGGTTGCTTCCGCAGGAGGAACAACTGGTGGGGTCACCACAGTCAATTCTTCATCCTTGGCAACGGCCTCATCTGTGACGTCGGTTGGATGACTAATCGTTGGTTCGTCCTTTTTATCAAGAGGAACTGATACGAGGATAGCTTCTACTGGTTTATCAGATACAGGGTTATCAGGTATTGAACTTTCATCCGCTACTCGGTCAGTTGTCGATGATGTTATCTGATCATCATGAGCAAACGAAGTTCCAAATGCTGCAAGACCTAGACCTGATGGTAAAGCCGCTGTAAAATGATGCTTATTTTCATCCAGCAATCTACCTATGGAACTTACGCTCCAATTGGTTCCATTTTGTGTCAAACTTGAAAATACAGCAGGTAGGGATAGATTCAATAATTTTTCAACAGTCGATCCGTTGCTACCAACAAAACTTGCTATCGACGAAATAATCGTATTCAGTTTATCTCCAAAAATAGAACTTAGCAGGTCATTATGATGTGGTTCCAAAGGCTCTGCATCTACCAACCCGTTGATGCGACCTGTTTCTGAATTTGTCTTTAAGAAATCACTAAAATTAAAATCTCCATAATATTGTTTTGCTTTTTCAACAACAGAACTTAAACCTATCCCTGATTCCTTTTGTAAACCAATAAAAACAGTAGGCACAATTGCATCCATTGCAGTCCTTACATTTTCTTTATCTTCTCCTACGGAATTACCGAGCTTAGACAAGATATCATCGTTAAAAAATTCTTTAGCAGAATTTAAAAGATTCATTTCCATAATGTTCAAATTTTAGTTTATCTTTTTAGTATAGTCAACACTGCATTTTTTAAGTATGATTTCACAATGTCACTTTGTTGTAACAATTATATGCTAAGAATTGTTTTATTTCAATAGATCAGACTTATAATGATCAACACTGATCAATCGGATTTCCCTGAAAACCATAATTAATATAGACGCAATCGATTGTTTGATTTTCAACATTTTATTTATGGGAAAATATATTTATTTTCAACAAATTATTAACCGAATTGATTTTGTCTGAAAGCAATTGTTAACACATTTATCAGGCAACTTAACCAAGCAAATAAACCTTATAATGCGATTTTTATTATTGTGTCTTGCAGGGCTATTACTACAGCCAGATTCTCTTGTAGCCCAACGTCTTATTTATTCTAAAGATATTCCTGTTGAAAAAATACGTATCGTTCCTGAAACAGCATTGGGAGGCACGATCAATGAACGTATCAGCGACTTGGAATATATACCTTTAAAAGCGAACAAAAATCAACTACTGGATCAAGCATACACTTGCATATTATCGAATAATCGGATCGGTATACTTTCGGGTAAAGGTCATTTGTACCTTTATAACATACAAGGCGATTTAATTAAAATTTTCGATCAAATACCAGGTGTTAAAAAAATAAAGGAGGATAATTTATTTTTTAACCATATCACAACAACAGAAAAAGGCTTCCGTCTCACACAAGGCATGCGCTATGTCAATGTGGATTGGGATGGAAACCTAATTGACACCATAACAATCAAAGAGGACACAACCAGTCACTATACGACTACCATTGGAAATTCTTCATGGCATTACTCAGTTCCACAATTTCATAATAAAAAAATTATGGAAACCAAAACCCTCAGTCAGGGAGATCGTACAATCGTGACTTACCAGAAAATGGATAGTATTTTCCAACCGTACAATTCCTATAGTTCCTTAAGCGAGATTCAAAAGAATAATAAAGCATATGCCAAGTTTACTTACAGTACCCATCTTTTCGAATTAGATTCGTCGGGAGTTTCAAAAGTATATCAATTTATATTCCCCTTAAAAAACACTTTAAATCTCGAGGAAGTAATCAAATTGAAAGATTTTATGCCAGTAATTCAGTATATGAATGCGCATCAAAGTGTGATTACAGGTATTGGTGACGTTTTTCCTTATCGCGATTATTTAATGGTACAATTACAGCTGAAGGGCAATTTTACGATCGCTATTAATATGAAAACCAAGGAAATCATTGGTCTAAGAAATATCATTCCAAACAAAGATAATGACTACCTCGCTTTTATGAACCGCAATATCTTAGGTACCGATGGAGAGTATCTGTATTCTATTTTATTTCCAGAAGATATACGTCAAGCCATCGGTAAATCCATTGATGAACGCCATCCCGTTAGTGATCACCTTAAGGCATTAGAAAAAGTCAATAACCCAATTTTTGTACGTTTCAAATTAAAATAATCTTCATGATATATACTTATATCCGCTATATCCTGCTTACATGTTTTTGTATAGGTTCTTTATACGCACAGACTAAAATTCAGGGAATAGCAATCGATACACTACACAAAAATGTACTACGCTCCGCATCTGTTTCTATTTATGAAAAAGGTAAATCGTCTGTCGAAAAAGTAACTTTGACTGATAGTTACGGAAAATTTGTGATTAATGATCTGTCTATTAATAAATCTTATCTATTAGAAATTCGGTATCAAGGTTTTCAAAAAGCCTTGCGTGAGTTTGCGCTCACAAAAAACCAAGAAAAAGACTTTGGGAAAATTCACTTGGCTTTTGTCGAAAATCAGCTTGAAGAAGTTGAAATCATGCCTCCAGTACGTATGAATGGCGATACGATCGAATTCAATGCCGATGCATTCCAATTGGATAGCAATGCCGTCGTCGAAGATTTACTTCGTAAACTTCCGGGTATAGTGGTTTGGGGAGATGGTAGCCTTACTTATAACGGACGAGAAATACCAAATGTATTGGTCAATGGTAAGGAGTTTTTTGGTAATGATAAAGCCATTGTATTGCAAAATCTTTCGAAAGATGCCGTAAAAAAACTGCAGGTATATGATAAGCGTAATGAGAAAGAAAAAGATGAGAACCCGCTAGATGTGAAATATGAAATGAATGTTTCTTTAAAAAAAGGTAAGGAAAATATGTACTTTGGAAATATATCAATAGGTCTAGGAACTAAAAACCGCTATCAGCAACATGCCAACTTCAATCTATCTAGAGGAAAATCTCAATTTACTTTGGGCTATTCTGGGAATAACAGTAACAAAAACCTACAAAACATGGATCAACTATTGAAAAACACCAGTTTTAAGGGGGTGGGTATCAATGCTGATTTTGATTCTGATTTTTTAAGCTCAGGTATCAATAATCAACACGTTTTGGGTTCAAGGTACCAATATGATATCATCGGAACTAATGAAGTAAACCGTAAACACAATATCATCGGAAATGTATTATCACGTTGGGACAACATAAGTAATGAAAATCACTCTACAACTACACTACTAGCCGAGGAACAAAACAATAATACTCGCACCAATGATAACCGAAGTGAAAACCATCGTCAAAATCAGCAAATGGACTTCAAATACATCAATACGGGCGGAAAAATAGGTACAAGACAAAACAGTGTTACGGCTAACATAATTGCATCTCAGCAAAAAAACAAAGAAGAATCGGCTGGCATTGATCAATACAATTACGTAAACAATCATGCACAAAATACATATAGCAACCATGCTAACAATGAGGTTCGAAAACTTAATTTCAGTTCTAATTTTGATCTATATGGTGTTAATTCAAGTCCTAATATGTCGGTGTATACAAAGCGAGATAAAGCGTTTTGGAAGTTAATAAGCTATGGTTTACAACTAAATAGTGATATCAATGAACAATACAATAAAAATGAACGGAAGACTAACTACGTTAATTACGACAACGACAGTCTCAACCGTAATGATCATCGTCTCTACGATAACAACTTGAAAGAGCAAACGCATGATATCCAATTCACGGTTAGCTACAATAGATGGAAGTTCATACAAAAATTAAATTACTACCATACCAATACAGACAATCAAGTCCACAATTTGATTGAGAACCAAATGGAACAGAATACTGATCTCACGCATGTGAGTACTTTTAATCGGCTTCAGTATCAACCTGCTATCAGCTACTCAAAAAGTCTAGGGTATAAAAACATGCAAGGCAGATACAACAGCTCAATGAATCTTGCTATAACGCTAGGTACCCGCATCCATAATGAAAAAAATAGTTCTACATTGGATTATCGGAATCTTGAACAACATTACTTCACCTTTTTGCCCACTGTCAGAATCAACAAATACTATAATAAAAATGGGAAATACTACATGTATAGTTCTATAAATATCGAATATGATGAAGAATATCCCGACTTAGACCGACTGCGCCCTATCTATGATAATAGCCATGTAGCGTACCGCTATTTTGGAGCCGAATTTCTTAATAAAACCAATCGTAGCCGTGTATCATTAAACACAAGTTATAACGAACAGCGTCAACATGGTTATACTGGAAATCTAAATTTAAGCTTTACACTTTACAAAAATGGTTTAACAGACAGTATTGTTTACGCACCTGGTCAGCAACAGAATTATGTTACACAAGTTAGCGATCTTATACAGCTCTTCAATTTTTCTGGATATATAAACAAATCCTATTTGATCGGTAAAAATCAAACACTGAATATGCGATTAAATACAAGTATCAACTTGGGTAATAAGTTTCAATATATTGATCAGGAAAAACAGGAAATGATTACCAATGGACAGAACATCCAGTTGAATACATATTATACCTTAATAGACCGCTATCAGATAGGTTGGACAAACAGTTGGAATCGCTACAGTAGACATAATAAATTGGTAAATAGCAATAATGATTATGTGTCCAATTTTTGGAGTTCTGGCCTAAGTATGAGCTACTCCTTAACCAAACGCTGGCAGATCAATAGCAATGCCACGAGCCGCCTATCCACATCGAGAGGGTACAAAGATCATGCACTCATCTGGAATGCTAACACCAGTTATCGCATCATGAAGGGAAACAATCTTGAAATAAAATTAGCTACCTATGATCTTTTAAAAGAAAATAAAGGACTATATGTGAATAATGGACTTACGGAGTTTACACAAGGCTATCGTAACAATTTAACGCAATATGTGATGCTGTCACTAAGTTATTTCCCGAGGAAATTTGGATTATAAGAGATGCTGTAGACCCTATTTGATCAAAAATCAAAAAAAATTAACAATAAGCAAATATGGCTTTACTATATTAGTCCATTAATACATAAATATTTAAATTTAATACCAACATTCATTTTAACTTTAGACATGATTAAACGTACATTCGCAACCGCATTTTTCTACTTAGCATCACTATCCATTTTATTTGCTCAAAATAAACCGAAATATATATTCTACATGATCGGCGACGGTATGGGATTGAATCAGGTAAATTCAACAGAAGTATATCTGGCAGATCTTGAAAATCGGATCGGTGTGAAGCCACTAATTTTTTCACAATTCCCGATCGCTACTTTTGCATCTACATATTCTCTTTCTAATGGTATTACAGATTCCGCAGCAGGTGGTACAGCCCTTGCGGTCGGCTCTAAAACAAAAAATGGTGTGATTGGAATGGATTCTACACAAACGAAACCACTAAAAAGCATCGCATATGCAGCTAAAGAGAAAGGACTAAAAGTAGGCATTACAACAAGTGTAAGTATTGATCATGCTACTCCCGCTTCATTTTATGCACACCAAACCAACAGAAACAAGTATTATGAAATTGCAACAGATATCACAAAATCAAATTTTGACTTTTTTGCTGGATCTGGATTTTTAAAGCATAATACCAATGCTGCTAAAGAATCTGTTACTCCTATCTTTAACCTATTTGAGAAATCGGGATATACATTAGCATTCGGAAAATCAGATTATAATCGTTTAAAAACAAAAGCGAACAAGATGATCTTGATGAATAATAAAGATACTGATCCAGAATCTTTAAAATTTGCGATTGACCAAAAAGATGGTGATCTAAATCTTAAAGATATAACGGAAGTAGCAATTGAATCGCTTACTAAAAATAATGACAAAGGCTTTTTCTTAATGGTCGAGGGCGGCAAGATTGATTGGTCAAGCCATAGCAATGACGCTGCTACCACACTGCACGAGGTGATCGATTTCAATAATGCCGTTCAGGTAGCTTATGATTTCTACTTAAAATACCCAGAAGAAACACTTATCATCATTACTGCTGACCATGAAACTGGTGGCATGACATTGGGTACGGGAAGTAGTAATC
Source organism: Sphingobacterium sp. PCS056 (assembly GCF_023273895.1). NCBI lineage: Bacteria > Pseudomonadati > Bacteroidota > Sphingobacteriia > Sphingobacteriales > Sphingobacteriaceae > Sphingobacterium > Sphingobacterium sp. PCS056. The sequence continues at coordinate 4,544,011 of NZ_CP096883.1, forward strand.
TAAACTTTAAAGCTCTTGCTAATCAAAAAGTTTCACAAGGAGAACTCTCTAAGATAATTTCTAAATTACGAATAAATCAACCGAATGCTACTTGGGAACAAATCAAAACTGTATTGTCAGATCATCTGGGATTATGGACTCAAGTTAAAGTCAATGCAAATCAAGAGAAAGCAATCTTTGATGCTTATGAAAATAGTTTTATCAAACATGTTAATGCAACTGAAAAAAGCCTCTATGCGAATGACGACAAGCTGGTTTCGATAGCTGTTAAAACTTTAAATGAAGTTGCTAATATTTCTTGGGGATCTGGTAATCACTCTGCAGGTTATGTTCCTATTTATGCTATAGGAGCTGGATCAGAACTGTTTACACATAAGATGGAAAATATCGATATTCCTAAAAAAATAGCACAAGCTGCAGACTTGAGCTTATAATAATCTTTAAATTAAGCAAAACGGGATATCACATGTGATATCCCGTTTTGCTTAATTATTTACTTACTTATCGCTTTGCTTTTGCAAATGTTTTTTCTCACTTTTTATATTTAAGAATTCTACTAGAACAGAAAAAGCCATCGCAAAATAAATATATCCTTTAGGAATATGCTGATCAAATGCTTCTGCTGTCAGTGATACTCCGATTAGAAGAAGGAACGATAGCGCCAACATCTTGACCGATGGATAATCATTGACAAACTTGCTGATTTGTTCTGCAGATAGCAACATGATCAATACAGCAATAATAACGGCAGCAACCATCACTCCGATCTGATCTACCATACCAACAGCTGTAATCACTGAATCTAGTGAAAAAACAATATCTAAAACTAATATCTGTAAGATCGTACTCATAAAAGTTGCGCTTTTTTTACTGACTTTTTGCTCATCGTGTGGACCATCCATTTTATGATGTATCTCCGTTGTACTTTTATAAATTAAAAATAGGCCTCCAATAAATAAAATCAAATCTCTTCCTGATAATTCCAAATAACGGGACCAATCGGGATTATCAATACCAAACGTGGTCGCTAGATTGATGAATGGTTCTGTCAATGACATAATCCATTTGATAGAGAATAACAATAATACGCGCGTTACCAATGCTAATATCAAGCCTAACTGACGCGCTTTCTTCTGCTGCTCGGCAGGAAGTTTACCACTGAGAATCGATATAAAAACAATATTATCGATACCAAGTACCACTTCTAGTACAGTCAATGTAAGCAGTGAAATCCAAATTTGTGGGTCCGAGATCCATTCCATAAAATATATTGGGGGTTTTTATAAATTAAATTATTTATAATGTGCTAACGAAAAAATATGGGGACTAAATCTGGTTAATCTTCCCTGACTATTTAAAAAATCTAAACTTATAACAAAACAGTACCCAGCAACTTCACCACCTAATTTTTCGATCAATTTACTCGCAGCCACAACTGTACCTCCTGTAGCCAATAAATCATCATGAATCAACACTTTACTTCCTTTGGGAAAAGCGTCTTCATGCATTTCGATAGTAGCCTGTCCATATTCAAGAGCATAGGATTCTGAAATCGTATGAAAAGGTAATTTACCCTGTTTACGAATAGGAATAAAAGGTACCTGTAAACGATTGGCCAACATCAATCCAAATAAAAAGCCTCTGCTTTCGATACCCGCTACAGCATCTAGTTGACAATCTTTGAGTTTATCTACAAATACGTCTACCATCTCTGTACATAGCTGCGCATCTTGCAATAATGGTGTGATATCTTTAAAAACGATTCCAGGTTTTGGAAAATCATATACATCACGAATGATATGTTTTAATTTTTCTTCAAGCATCATTAAAATGTTAAATATGGAGCAAGTTTACGCAAAAAATCATCATCTAATAGAATCACTTTTCTTAAATCACCTAAATTTTGAAAACCACCATGCTGATTACGGTAATTGACAATTGCTCTCGCTTGTTTCGGACTAATGTAAGGGTGTTTAGCCAAAGACTTCTCGTCCATTTGATTAATATCAAGTTTGGAAATAGCAATATCTGAGTTGATTTCCAGATTTGGAAGTATTTCTTCAAATGTCTCAGGCGATAATCCGTACACTTCTTTAATTTGGTCTACAGATACAAAACCACCTAGCGATTCGCGGTATTTTACGATTCGCTTTGCAAATATAGACCCGATTCCTTTCAATGTAATAAAAGCGGTCGTATCAGCTCTATTCACATCGATTATAGCGGGTAAATATTTCTTACCCGACGCAGTATTGCTTAGCATAGTACGATTTTCTAACTTATCCTGAGTTTGTTTTTGCATAGATGTTGGGGAGATCACAATAAAATTTTCTATTCGTTTAAATTCAGCTGGAGAAATGGAATAGATCTTGGCAAGATCTTTCTTATTATAAAATTTACCTCCTTTAGCTCTGAAATTGAAAATGACCTTTACCTGCTTTTTCGTAAAACCCAATTTCATCCATCCCTCCTCATCTAAGCTATTGGGATCAAAATGGAACAAGCTTTTTTCTCTATTTACATCTATAGAGGATGTATTCTCTGTCTTTGAAGAGTATGTGTTTTGATAATCGTGATCAGCATTTACAGCTTTTTGAGTAGCTGTAAATGCTTGAATATTATAGTGATCGAAGTCAGTTTTATTTAAAAAATTGACAATATATGGAAAACTGAACAGCAATAAGATCAATATACAAAGTATAAAGAAACCATTCTGTTCAGTTCTTGATAAATTAAAATATTTAAAAAACTGCTGTAACACGTGGATTTAGTTTCGTTTAAAATACATATTTTTTAAATAAGATAAAACAAAACAATTGAAAATCAAACAAATACTAAATAAACGAATATCTACAAGCTGTTTTTATCTACTTTTTCAACTTTGCTGTCATTCTTCAATGTTTTTGATATTGCATCAAATGGTCTAGAAACAACTTCGTCACCTTTTTTAAGTCCCGATAAAATAATGATATTTTTATCATCTTGAATCCCTGTTTTGACAACAGTCTGTTTTGCCAAACCATTATTGAATACAAACACATACTCTTTGAGGCTATCGGTACTTAGACTATCTGCTCCACTACCATTTCTTATCGTTACGGATTGGATTGGAATTGCTAGCCCCTTTTGTTGCTTTGTGAAGATTTGTACCGTAGCAGATAAACCTGGTTTAAAAGGAGATACATGATTTTCTTTTAACAGATCTTCATAAGAACTTAACTGGATTCTCACTTTTACGTTAAAATTGGTAACCTGTTCTGTTGAAGAACCTGCGCTAACAGTTGCAATATTTTTAGATGAAGAAGCGATTTCAGTGACGATACCTTTAAATTTACGATCTTGATATGCATCTACTTCAATTTCGGCTTCATTTCCTACACGTACACGGTTGATATCATTTTCATTAACATCTACATTCACTTCCATGGCGTCCATATTAGCGATACGCATGATTTCGGTTCCAGCCATCTGTGCTGTCCCCACCACACGCTCTCCCAATTCGATTGACAATAACGATACAACACCATCACTCGGTGAATAGATCGTGGTACGATCCAAATTATCCTTTGCCTCTTTTACAGTTGCCTGTGATTGATCAATGCCAAATTTAGTGGAAAGTACATTTTGTTTTTGCGCTTCGATAGCTGCCAAAGCGGAATAATATTCGGATGAACTTTTATCCATCTCTGCAGCAGAAATTACTCTTTTATTAAACAATTCCAAATTTCGTTTATAAGTAGCTTCCACATTCCTAAAATTAGCTTGTTGCTGTTTCAACTGTTGTTGAGCAGCAGCTAGATTTGCCTTTTGTGAATTTAGGGTCGCAATCGATCGCTCATATCCAGACTGCAAAATATCTGGTTTGATACGACATAACACTTGACCTTTCTTAACAATATCGCCTTCTTTGATGTTCAACTCTACAACCTCTCCTGATACCTCAGAACTTAATTTGACTTCAAATTCAGGTTGTATTTTTCCACTTGCCGACACCAGTTCATTGATATTCATCTCTTTGGCTACGTCTACTGCAACCTTGACCACATCCCCTTTTCCGAACCATCCCAATTTGCTCCCCACCAAAACCAATACGAGGATAACGACTGCACTGATGAGTATGATTTTTGGTAATTTACTTTTCTTTTTAGCCATTTCAGATTTTCATTATAAGGTTAATTGACATCGAATTTAATAGGATTTCCAACATAATAATCAATTATTTTATCTTTAAAGATCATATTATATTTGGCTTGAATCAAATCAAACTCAGCTTTATTTCTGTTTGTCTGCGCAGTAAATAATTCAATACCATTGGCCATCCCAATATCATAACGCTCTTTGATGACCTGAAAAGCATCTGTAGCACTATTGAATGCGGACATACTTGATTGGTATCTCTGGGCTGCAGCAGAAAGATCCAAAACAGCTTGATTAACTGTTTTATTCAAAGTTGTTTCCAAAAGTTGAACATTGGTTTCTGCCAATTGTAGATTAATCCTTGCCTTTGAAACATTTACTCTATTTCTATTATTATCAAAAATTGGAACAGACAACGTAATGCCAGAACCAAATGATTTATTTTGATTTAATTGATCACCAAATGGAAGATAGCTTCCTGTAAAAAGATTTCTTCCTTCCGATGAATAATTGGTACCATAACTAACACCTACAGAAAGAGTAGGATAATAGCCCCCTTTTGCAATATCAATTTGCTTTAAAGCAACTTGTTTGTCTATCTGCGCTTTCTTAACTTGTGGATTGAAGCTTTTAGCTTTTTCAAAGACCTCTATGGCTGCGTACTGGCCTAGTACATGATTGATGGCTTCCACTTTAGGCTTGACCAATTGGAGGTCTGTTTGTGGTGGCAATTCCATCAACTGCTTTAGCGCAAGTAATGACGATTCGTACGCATTTCTCGCATTGACAAGATTCAATTCATCTGTTGCAACTTGATTTTTAGACTGCGAAAGATCTGCCAATGTTTTATTACCAACTTGGAATTGAATGGAATCGGTTTTTACTTGCTCTCTGGATAATAGAATTTGTTGAGCGCTTGCAATCATCATCTCATTGTTAGTGATTGCTTCCAAATAATTAACCAACACGGATAACATGAGATCATATTTAATCTTTTCGATTTGGGAGGCAGCTGATTCCAGCAACAACTTATTGGCTTTGATCTGATTGATTTTTTGGAAACCTTGAAATACGGTTACATTAGAACTTAAGCTTGCTCCAGTCGATGTCGTCCATTTATTACCCGTGATCAGTGTTCCGGATACTTGATCAAACGCAAGACCATTATTAAACCGTTGACTGACTCCTAAACTCAAATCTGGATACAAGTTTGACTTGGCCTGAAATACATCTTGAGCCGCTAGATCCTTGTTTAAAGAAGCTTGCTTAATTTGCAGATTTTTTTCCAACGTGATCCGAATCGCATCTTCAACAGTTACTTTGCTTTGTCCAAAACTTGTAAGTCCCATCATGGATAACATGATGGTCATAAAAGCTATTTTTTTATAATTTTTTCTATCGTCCATAGTAAGAACTTAATAGTTTTAATATTTTTGCTAAAATATAAAAGTATGTATCTTGTAAAAGCACCCTTCTTTCTTAAATTATTTTATTCAAAATCAATTTGGAATAAATCAAGGAAAGAAAACAAAATTTACCTCACATTTGATGATGGGCCGATTCCAGAATTAACTCCTTTTGTTTTAGATACATTAAAACAATATAACATCAAAGCGACATTTTTTTGCGTAGGTGAAAATATTAAAAAAAATCCACATTTATTCGAAAGAATTTTGATTGAGGGTCATCAAGTCGGCAATCATACTTATAATCATCTAAAAGGTTGGCAAACTACAGATGATCATTATCTTGAAAATGTTCAAAAATGTCAAGAATTAACTCAAAGTAATCTCTTTCGTCCACCCTACGGCCGAGCCACAAAATCACAGTTAGCAAAACTATACCCTGACTATCAAATCATCATGTGGGATGTACTCACTGGCGATTTTGATCTATCGCTATCTCCGGAAAAGTGTTATAAAAATGCTATTAAACATACTAAAAATGGTTCTATCATCGTTTTCCATGATAATATAAAGGCGATTCCAAGAGTTGAATATGCGCTCCCAAAAACGATAGCTTATTTACTATCAAAAAATTATCATTTTGAATTGTTATAATTTTTTGGTTTGCAACACTTTCAAATCATAATATTGGGCACTACTTACACTGAAATAACCTAATGCACCATTTGAAATATTGGAAATTGGATTTGAAGGGGCAGCAGATCCTGGATTTTGACCTTTAATATTTGACCAATAAGTGTAAACATCTTTAGCGATACATTGTCTCAAAATTTTAATCTCATCACCTACTTTTATGTCATTATCTTCATTGGCAATTTCATGCTCAACAAAAAGACCATCATTAAACTTATCACTAAATACATCACTGAATTTGAAATCTTCATTATTCAATTTTATTTTATATTTATAATAATTTTCCTTTGCAGGTGGATCTAAAAAGCTCAACGAAGCATATATATATTCTTCATCGAATGTTTTTTTACGAACTAGGCCGATAGAATCGACAGCAACGTATGCTGGCATCGTACAGGTTGATTCATACAAGCTTCCGTCTGGCATTTGAACCGATAAGGCATAGCTGTTGCCTTCTCTCAAAGTCATACGGTCCATTATGTATTCACCATTGCTCTGATCAACAAACTGATACGACCGACCACTTGTTATATTTTTCACGACAACATTGGCACCTATCACAGGATTACTCGCTGAGTTATTAGAAAAATCAACAGCACGGTTAATCACGATCATCTGTGCGGTATTGGCATTATGCAAATCTGCTACGATTACATACTTATCCGCTACAGAATCCAATTTCAAATCAATTTTATCTTCACAAGAATTCAAAAAGACAATTATGAATACCGCGATACAATTAAAAATAACTTTCATTTTTATCAAAATATTTTTTTTTAAAAAAGGGATTTAACATTCATGAATAACTAACTATACTCATTGTCATGAGTTCTAGTGATCCATGATCATTAGATCATTAAAATTTAAAATTCCAGGTTACAGAAGGAATTACTCCAAAAAGTGCAATCCGATAAGCTTCTGTAATATTTGGATTATCTTCATTTTCTCTGAAATCAATGAGATATGCATTTTTTCTATTATATGCATTGTAAAGCCCAAATGACCAAGAAGACGAATATCGTTTATTTAACTTAGCACCTGGATCGTAGGTTGCAGATATATCTAATCGATGATAGTTGGGCATCCGGTAACTGTTACGATCCGTATAATAAAATAATGTTTTGCCATCGACTTGATACTTTCCAGAAGGAAATGTAACTGCATCACCGGTGTAGTACACAAAGGTTGATCCTAAAGTCCATTTCTCCGTTAACTTATACATTGCAACTAATGCTACATTGTGGGTTTTATCTTGTCGTGCATTGAACCACTTTCCACCATTAATCTGATCAAATTGACGCTCACTTTTTGATAAGGTATAACTCAACCATCCGGTTAACTTCCCTTTGTTTTTCTTCAAAAACCATTCTATACCATAAGCTCTACCTTTACCAAATAGAAGTTCTCCATCCAGCATTTCATTTGCTTGTAAATCTGCGCCATTTTTAAAATCGATCTGATTTTTCAGATCTTTATAATAGGCTTCTACCGAGGCTTCATACTTGGCGTTGTCGAAGTTTTGGAAATATCCCAATGAAACTTGATTGGCCAGCTGTGGTTTTATATTATTGGAACTCAGTACAAATTGATCTGTTGGAAGACTTGATGTTGTATTGGTTAACTGGTGCAAATTTTGAGAATTTCGATTTAAAGATGCTTTAATACTTTGATTTTCATTGAACATATAATTTAATGATAGTCGAGGTTCCAAAGTAAGGTAATTTTGAATTACATCATTTTTATCATATAGGGTTTTTGCCGTTTGATTTCCATCTGCATCGAAACTATAGATGGTGCCCGGGCCCAACATACTGTAATTGTTTATTCTTAAGCCATAAAGTGCTTTGAATCTATCCGAAAGCGTCCACTCATCAGATATGTAAACTGCGGTCTCTAATCCTTTTCGGGGTTCAATTTCAATGGTATTAACGGCAGACCCCTCTCCTCCATACAGACTAGCAGGACGTATGGTCTGAGCAGATGCTTGTAATCCAAATCTAATCTGATGATCGTTATTGGGATAGTATTGAAAGTCTTGCTTTAAGTTTAAATTTTCAATTTTAGATGTGATCTTAAAATTTGAATTGTCTTCAACATTCACATTATAGTTAAAGTCGCTATAAATAAATGTGGTGTTGCTAAACAATTTATTGTTCCAAACATGATTCCACCGTACTGTTCCAGTGGCATTCCCCCAATTGAAATCAAATAAATCACTATAAGCCATGGCATCTTTGCCAAAGTAACCAGATAAAAACACGGAGTTCTTATTATCAAAACGGTAGTTTACCTTAGCGTTGAGGTCATAGAAAAATAATTTGCTTTTATTAATATCTTCATCCTTTGATAGTTTTAGAAATAAGTCAGCATATGTTCTACGTCCACTGATCATAAAAGATCCCTTATCTTTAACTATAGGGCCTTCTACTTTTAACCTTGAAGCGATCAATCCAATACCTCCTTCTACACCGAATTTTTTATTATTACCATCAATCATATTAATATCCATAACGGAAGACACCTTGCCTCCAAAATGGGCCGGCATACCTCCTTTATAAAAATTAACATCTTTGATTGCATCCGAATTAAATGTAGAGAAAAAACCAAAAAGGTGTGATGCATTATACACGGCTGCTTCATCCAATAAAATTAGATTTTGATCGCCACCACCACCACGGACATAAAAAGAACTACTTCCTTCGCCTCCACTGGTAACACCTGGTAATAGTTGAATGGTTTTTAACACATCTTGCTCACCAAAAACAACAGGAATATTTTTAATATCTTTAATCTCCAACTTTACCAATCCGGTCTGCACACCCGAAACATTTCCAATCTTTCTTCGGCCAGATACGACAACCTCTTCCAACTTTCGTCCAGCAGGTGTCATATCTACGTTTAATACACTATCACGATCGATATCCAAAGTGAATATACGTTCATCAAAACCAACATAAGATATGGCAATAGACTGGCTACCTGACGGTAACTGAATTGAATAAAAACCATAATTATTGGTTCTTGCGATCTGACTGGAATTAAGATCTCGCACGACCGCACCTATAAGTGTCTCTCCATTTGCAGCATTCTTAATATATCCCGAATACTGAAATTTACTTTGTGCAAAAGTGAAAGAAAAATTAAAGAAGAAACAGAAAAAAATAAAAAGGATAGGTCTTAGTAATCGTGACATTATATGAAATTAGTGATTTTTACCAAAGATAAAAAAAGCCTTGTGGTTAGAAAGGCTTTATGTCATTAAGTTTATAATAAATTAATAAAGATTTCAGTATTACAAATTTATATCATTTATTCAAAATAGCCAATTATTTATTTATTTTTTTTGAACTCTACTTTTTTAGTAAAAAATTCATTGAAAAATGCCATTTGATAAACGATTGATTTTGACCAGTAATCCCAGTTATGTGCTCCTGCACGTGTCATAAATGTATGAGCAATATTGTGATAATCCAATTTATCGTGTATGGCCAGATTCACTTTATAAAAGAAATCTTCTTTACCGCAATCTATGATTAATTCTAAGCGATTTGGTTCAAGTAAATGGATCAAATTAATAACTGATTTTGCTTCCCATTCCATCGGTTGACTGGAGTATGTGCCAATCCTATTTCTAATATTCCAATTCATAGGAAAAGGGCGAATATCTAAACCTCCAGAGGTACTTCCTGCAGCACCATATGTCGCTTGATGGTTGATAGCTAAGGTCATCGCTCCATGTCCTCCCATACTTAAACCGGTTATCGCACGTGCCGAGCGATCTTTCTTTGTTGCATAGTGTGTATCTATATAATGGACCAATTCTTGACTCACAAATGTATCGTACTGGTAGTTTTTATCACCTGCTATATCCCAATACCAACTGTCAAAGCCTCCATCAGGACATACGACAATATAATTATAGATGTCGACAAGTTTCTTGATTTCTGGAGCATTATTGACCCAGTTATCATATCGGCCACTATAACCATGTAGCAGATATAATACTGGATATTGTGCTGCTTTATCATACTTATCAGGAAGCACAATAACTGTTTTGATTCCTTTTGACATACTTTTACTTTCGATACTTAACGTATCGACTGTTGCAGCTTGGATACCACTGCAGATAAGGACGAAAATAAGGCTGATCAGCCAATACTTGATACTTTTGTTCATTATATTATCGTTTTTCAAAAAAATAAAGATATGATTTTAATCCAAATGGACGTTCACTTACGGTGTAAAATCCCTCACCTTCCAGACCAAAGGCAATAGCCTCCCCTTGCGACTCAATTTCATAAGGAATTGAGACAGGTTTTTGAGATAAAGTCTGCTCAATTGACCCACCCCTTCTTCTTTTCCAATAAAAAATTTGCGTGAGATTTTTAATCAAAATAGCGTCTCCCGATGGACTAATATCTGAAGAAGTTACAAAAGTAAAGGGTAATTTCTGCACGGGTGTCAGCATGCTAAAGTTCTTTTTACTGTTGCTAAATACAGTTGCTGTATATACGGTAGATTGAAAGTCTCTTTTTGAAACGATATAAAGCTGATGATCGATTGGGTCAACAAATAAGGCTTCTGCATCTCTTGGCCCATCTTTATATCGTAACGTAACGGTACGAATATCATCCTTTGGAATGGAGACCAATTGATCCCCATCCTTATAAACAGGTTCGGGAAATATATGCAATTTAATATTTTTACGGCGAGCTCGATTATCACCTATATCTGCTAAGATTAAAAATGATTTTCCTTTGATCATGACTCGCCCTATATCTTCACAGTCTTTTACTTGAATAGACTCCAATTCATAGGTACAAACTAATTTGCCTTTCTTATTGATCAAATAAACACGCGCATCATCACCGCTATCGTTATGTACCCAAAAATAAGAAGATTGCTTTGCATTGATAATTCCTGACAATTCACTTAACTGTTTATCGACAATTTCACCCAAAGCGACCTGCGGTTTAAAGATTTGCGGATTTAGTTGACTATACCCAATGTGAAATTGTACGAACAAAAAGTAAAAAACAATAACTTTGTTTAAGTGATTCATACCTTAAAAGTACAATATTTTTTAATGATACACCGTTTTCTATTTACAAATGAAGCATATGATCAAATTCTCGGCACTATTACTTTTGTTCCTTACCACCATAGGTTTTACGTCATCGGCTCAAACCAATGATTTCACAATTAAAATAAAAAGTGGCGTTCCACACGAGCAAGCATTACAAGTTAAATATTATAACAGTATAAACTGGGAACCATTTTATGCTCATATTGAGTCTTTTACTTATGACCCGCATTATAACTATGAACTACGTGTAAGAAGAATAAAGCTAAAAAATGCGGAACTTAATAAACCCAGCTATCGTTATTCACTGTTAAAAATAACACATAAATCATTAACAAAAGCTGAACGGCTTGAGATGGAAATCAATGACAAACGCGTAGATTGCCAAGGATCTGGACAGATGAAATGTTTAATGGTAAAATTTAATCGAAATGACAAATGGGAATATTTTTACGATCATATCAATGGATTTGACTATAAAGAAGGGTATACCTATAACATAATCGTTAACCGCACAAAGCTAGAAAACCCTCCACAAGACGCTTCGGCATATCAATATGACTTAGTGAAACTAGTAAATAAAACTATAACCAACACAATATCTTTACCCACCGCAGCTGCATTTTTATCAAAATTTAAATGGAAATTAATTAGTCTAAATGGAAAAGAAGTATCCAAACACAATGCATTTCTCCTATTTGATGCACATAACGGTCGTATTTCAGGTAACTCCAGCTGTAATAATTTCTTCGGGCCATTTGTCATAAGTAGTAATAAAATTTCATTTCCCAATCTGGGCACTACCATGCGTGCTTGTATGGGAGAAAATATCGAAGCAGACCTATATCAGGTACTTGAGAGCAAAGATCTGCACTATGATATTGCTGAACAAACTTTTAATCTCTATATTAAAAACAAGCACGTCGCTATTTTTGGACTTTCTGAAAAGTAAGCAAATGCTTTTACTGTTGTTTGACAAACAATTTCATAGGATGATATGTTTTACAATAAAAATAAAACGATATGTCATATTCGAAATTTACAAAACTACATCAACAGAATGATATTCTTATATTAGGAAATGTGTGGGATGCACAGAGCGCAAAAATTGCAGAGTCGTCGGGATTTCAAGCATTAGGAAGCTCTAGTCACGCGATAGCCAACTCACTTGGTTATGCCGATGGAGAGCAGATCCCTGTAGATGACTTACTATTTATGATCGAGAGAATTGTGAAATCAGTCAAATTACCTGTTTCTGTAGATTTTGAATCCGGTTATTCGGATGATCCTGATCAAGTAGCCAAGTATGTCAAGCAATTAACAGATCTGGGTGTTGTGGGAATTAATATTGAAGATGGAAAGGTTGTTAAATCGGTACGTAAACTGGGAAAATCAAACCTGCTCGCCGATAAAATTGCGGCAATTAAAGCAATGACTAAAAATGTATTTATTAATGCTAGAACAGATACCTACACGACCAAACACGAGAGTGCACTTGAAGAAACTATAAAGAGAGCACAAATATATAGTCAAGCGGGTGCAGATGGTCTATTTGTCCCCTTAGCAGAAAGTAAGGAAGATATTGAACAGATAGTCACTGCAACAACATTACCGCTCAATTTATTTTTAACGGACAAGCTTCCAAAAGCCGCAATTTTGGGAGAAATTGGTGTGAAGAGATTGAGCCACGGGGCGAAAATATATGAATATTTAGTTGCTAAAAACACCAAACTATTTCATGATTTTCTGATTAATCCAAATCTTCCAAAATAATATTTGATAACTCCGAAGGTTCTTAAAGGAGCAAGGTTCTTAATTCAACAATTTTTATTTATTAAATATATACTGCCTTCAGAAAGAGATAAACTTACTGAAGGCAGTTTAATATTGAATGATTGTAAAGCCGCAAGTAAGTTGACCAAGTGGTGTATCTTACAACGAAAATGACATCTTACAATTCTTCGCTTAACTGCTGTAAAGCTTCTTTAAACTTGATCGATTTAAAATTCATGGCTCCTACATGCTTATTCACCAAAAATCCTTTTTTATCTAATATAATTGTTGTTGGTATAGAACGGGTAGCTAGATCTTCGGGAATTGGTGAATTAATTTGATAGACTGGAATACTATATTTTCTTTTCTCCATAAAACGTATCGCTTTATTCATACTCCGGTCCATGTCTACTGCCATGAAAACAATATTTTTATTGCTTTTCAGCTCTACATATAATTGATTAAGTGCCTGCATTTCTGCTATGCATGGAGCACACCATCTCGCCCAATAATTGATCACTACTACCTTTCCTTTTAAATCTTGTAGATTGATCTCAATACCTGCATGATTTTGAAATAGTACATCATACATTCCTTTTGATGTGGGCAATGTATCTGCTATACCATCTGAGTCTATAAACGATGAGAAAAACAATCCAGCTGCCATGATAATCCAACTTAAATTTTTCTTATATACTCGCATATTACTTTAGATAATCTCGTACTAAAAATAGGAATTTTTAATCGCATTACCAGCATCAGCTGACGTCCATCGTCCTTGCGCACTAGGATCAAATGCAGCATGTTACAAAGTAGATTTAATTTTTATACCCTTTTCATTAAAGGATCATCTAATTTTATTATATATTCGCTATATTGAAATAAAAAAACTGTCTCAGGTAGCAAGAGTGGTCACTTTCAACTAACATATCAAATTTATATGGTTACAATAAACAATTACGAAGACTATAAATCCTATGAGGGTAAACTCTTGGGATTATCGCAATGGCATAAGATCGATCAGAAACAAATCAATAGTTTTGCTGATGCAACATTGGATCATCAATGGATCCATGTCGATAAAGAAAGGGCAGAATCTGAAGGACCTTTCAAATCGACTATCGCTCATGGATATTTGACACTTTCACTAATACCTTACCTCTGGAAACAGATTGCCGAGGTAAAAAATGTGAAGATGGAAATTAACTATGGTATCGAAAATTTAAAATTTGGTCAAGCCGTATTAGTTGATAGTGAAGTTCAGTTACAAGCAAAAGTAAAATCGGTTAACAACCTAAGAGGTGTCATCAAAGTTATTATAGAAGCAACATTATTGATCAAAGATCATGCGAAACCTGCCTATGTCGGTGATGTCGTGTTCCTTTATCATTTTATGTAATATTTAAAAACGCATTCATACTTTAGCATAGGTATGAATGCATTTTTATTATGCTGGTGAAACTATATTTTGTTTAAGTTTTTTATACATGTTTTTTAACGTTGGAGATAAAAAAATGATAATTAATATACAGATACTTATGAAGGACATCAATTCATAATAATCCATAGCATAACGAACGAAAGATTGATTCTTGACACGCTCCGTTACTAGCTTTACCGCAGTAGCCTGTTCACGAAATTGAAGACCATTTTCCAGTAGTTTAGTGGCTTCTTTATCAAAATAAGTTTGTAAAATAACATTGTTTCGTTGCAAATAATCTTGAAATATCTGTTGATGCTGATTACTTTCAAATAATTTGAAGAAATTTTGCAAGCCGATGCTACAGGTGTACCCGAAATACCGCGCTGCCAGACATATCGCTGCTGCCGAAACGGCAAAATGAGGCTTAACGCTTGCAATCGTAAATAATATAGTCGGTACCATGATTAGTCCTACGCCTATCCCATGTAGACAAAGGGGAATCCAGAAATAATAATCATTGCCTTTACTTTCAAATGAAAAGAACATGATCTGATGAAATGTTAGCAAAAAGCAATAACCAAGGATCCATATCCATTTCACAGATCGATGTGCAAGGATCCAGTACATAGCACATAAAACTCCTATAATAATTCCCAACATATTAAACCACTGCATATACGAAAGATGGATCGGATCCACCTTGAGTACCTGTAGAAAATATTGATTGGATACTGATAGGGAAAATCGTTCTATGTACATCATATAGAGAATCAGTAATCCTAGAAGAAATCGACGATTCGAAAAAATAGAAATTTTGATATAGACTCGTTTTAATGTCATTTGACGCAGAACAAAACATACTAAAAATGCGATTCCTATACCTAGTGCTAGTTGCATGTGCGCATCCCAGAACCAATATACTTCTTGACCATACACCATCATGTAACCAAAAGCAATAATGAGACCGCTGAAAAAGATACAACTTGGCCAATCCAATGAAAATAAAGGATAAGGTTTTACGTGGCGTATGGAGGTCATTGAGATGAATACCAACAGCAGACCTGGTAAAAAAGCCAAAGCGGCATAGAGGTATAATTCATCAAAATTAAATGAATCTATAAATTCTGCAGTTACAAAACTGTTAAAAGGGGAACTACAGAGTAGCATTCCAAAAAAAATGGAATAACTGACTTCTTTAGCCCGCTCGCTGTTTAAGCATGAAAATATCATCGATATGGAGAGATTAACAGCACTTGCAAACAGCATGCCTTGGATAAAACGTAAGCCATAGACCCACGTAATATCGGTAATACGATACATCAAATAACAATTCAAAATCTGCAATAGATTGAATATAATACAATACTGCTTAACAGGAAAAAAGAGAAAAAACCGACGTTCTAAGATGTAAAATCCAACAAATCCGGCATAAAACAGAATAATCAAAAATTGTACATCACTGGGTTGGGAACCATAGTACCCCGCTGTAACCTCCACATTGGCTCCTGGTAAAAAGAATAAAACCATACTCGGCATTAAACAGCTGAATAAAATTAATTTAATAAGCCATTCTGGAACCCATTGCTTAAATATTGATTTCACTATTTCTTATGTTTAGCAATAGATACATTGACATTCATTCCCGATCGTAAGACTTGTTCACCTTGTTTTTTATCTAATTCAATTCGTACAGGAATGCGCTGTACGATCTTTACAAAATTGCCGGTAGCATTATCTGGTGGTAGTAAAGAGAATGACGATCCAGTTGCAGGAGATATTGAAATAATTTTACCCTTAAACACTCGGTCTGGGTAAGCATCGGCGATGACTTCTACTTGATCATGAATATGTAGAAAACGCAACTGTGTTTCCTTAAAATTTGCTGTTACCCATGTCGGTGTTTCTGCGTTTACTATAAAACCCAATACTTCGCCTGAGCTAATCATTTGTCCTTCTTCAATACTTCGCTTACCGATCATACCGTCATATGGAGCACGGACTATTGTATATCCGACATCCAAATGTTTGCGTCCAGCAGCAGCTGATAATCTATTTTTCTCGGCATTCACTACTGTTTTCTGAACTTCGACATCATGCACCCGCTCTTGTGATGCTTGCAGTTTATGTTGCAAAGCTGCCAATTCACTTTTATAAACGTCCAAAGTCGCTTTTACGGCCTCCAGTTGCTGTGCAGTAGCAGATTTCTCTTCATAAAGAAATTCATACCGATCAAACTCCAACTGCTGCTTAGTGACACGGGCTTCGTTGGCTGCAATAGATTTTTTCAAAGATTCATGCTCCTCCATCAAAATGTGTTTTTGACTACTCAAAACATTCATTTCTGCATGTTCCTTATAAACCGAAGCATTCGCCTGATCTGCCTCATATTTATATTCGCGGTTATCAATAATTAGTAAAGTATCGCCACGTTTTACAATTTGATGGTCTTGGTAATGTACAGAGACTACATAGCCCCCTATTCTAGAAATAATGGGATTAATATATTGTGTTACCTGAGCATCATTGGTATAAGCATAATTGAGTCTTATCCATAAAGTACGTACTCCCCAAAATAATAGCGCACACAAAACAAAGACAGCGATCCAATTGGTAGCTGTTGTCAACTTAGCATCGGTCAATAACCAACGAGATTTAGGTTTCATTTAAATAGTACCTTTTAAAAATTCAATAAAATAATAGTGCTTTTGTATGGCGATTTTAGCAGTTTCTAGTTCAAACAGGGTTTTGAGATACTCCATATCTGCATCTAGCAAATCAGTTACCAAAGCAGATGACTTGAAGTACCTATTTTTGATAATACGTGCATTCTCTTTAGCGAGACCCACATTTTTGATACATACATCACGCTGCACACAAGCTAATTTGTAATCTAAATGTGCTTGCAGTAATTGATTTTGGATCTGCTCCTGTTCCAGGTGATGTCTTACCTCCTCGCGTTCCAAAGAAATCTTTGCCTCTTGTACGATATGTTTATTGCGATAAATGGATGAAATTGGAATTTTTAATTTAAGCCCAACAATTCCTAGATTGTACCAGCTATTATTGTAGGGATAAAGCATGATCTGGGGGTTCGCAAATGTAAAATTTCCTATCAAGGACAATTCAGGAAGGTAATTTGCTTGTGACTGTTTAATCGCAAGTTGTTTTAGCCTAATTTCTTGTTCTGACTTTTGAAGGCTAAAAGCGTGGTATTGAGCAAATGACCAGGCATCATCGTAACTTTCGACCGTAAGCTTAAAATCGTGAGGAATCGGAATAATCTCAGCGTCAACATCAATAATGAATTTTAACTTCTGATTTAATGCTTGGATATCGTGAGCAATTTGAACGAGCAAGAGTTCACGCTTAGAAAGTTCTAGCTCCATACGCAATACATCACTATGTAGTACCACACCTGAATGATACAGATTATTAATTTCTTGTAATTGTGCCTTTTGATCCCCGATATCAGATTCAATAAGTTTTTTATCCATATAAGATCTTTCCAGAGCTAAGAATAGGTTACAGACATCTAATTTGATACGTGCTTTATCATTTGCCCATTCAATTGAAGCTAGCAGCTCTTCTAATCTTCGAGATTCAATTTTCATTAAATCTTTATGTCCATTATATAGATTTAAATAAAAATCAACTCCTGTATCGTATAAATAATGGATTACATCGTGTTGACTAGGTTTATTAAAAATGCCTTGATCATATATCGGCATATTGGTTGCATAACTTGCAGACCCTCGTAATGAAATTTCAGGGAGTAACTCCATTCGTTGCTGTTTGACAGCTAAATCGCGTTCTTCAATTTGCAAACGAGATTGCTCTATTTGCTTGGAATTCAGTAATGCTTTACTGATGATGTCATCCAAAGAAGTTCTTAAAGTATCAGATGCCTTTGCACCTGAGATAGCAAATGATAACAACCCAATTGTTAAAATCCGCTTTACCATTCTGGTAATAAATATCACTTTTGTATCTATAAAAATTTTGCGTTGCAAACATAGAGACTATTTCGATAAATAATTTCTTCACAATTGCCAATATATTATGCATAAAAGACAAAATTAAATAAATACAAGTGCTTTAGATCGATTTAAGACAAACGAGAATGTGTAATATATTCTTTTAAAGAAAATATAATTCAATATTAGAAATAAATAAAGTTATATATGTGACTTGTTGATCATTATAATCGATAATAAATAAAATAAGGTTTGTTAAATTCAATAGAATTTTAACAAACCTTATTTTATAATTACTAATTAGGTGTAAATCGTTCAATTTGAACAATACTACTTTTTGGACATCGTTGCGACATTGTGTTTATATTTGACTCTGAAACAGTTGTACCGCAGCGTGCTTAACATTTAAACCTTAATCAAAATCAAAGAAATCAGAAAGAAAGGATTTCTTCTTTTTAGGATATTGTTGGTGTTTGTGCTGTGTATCGTGATGATCTCCACGATAATTTTCTCTATAATCGGATCTTTCGCTATGTTGCTGTGTGCGGAGAGGACGATCTTCATAACCAGTGGCAGAAACTTTATTTTGATCCGCAGCGTATGACATTAACTTATCCAGCTCTCCCTTGTCTAACCACACGCCTCTACAGATTGGGCAGTAATCTATTTCAACTTGATGACGCTCTGTCATCAATAGCGTTTCGTTACAATTTGGACATTTCATATTTTTCTTTTTCTAATTTTCCAATCAATTAAAGAGCAATTTAATCAAATTAATGGTCTACTTATCTACTCCTAACTAGTTTTCACATTATTTAACAAGAACCATGATGCGATCAGATTGTATTCAATTCAAAAACCTACAAAAATATGGTACATGTAGGATAAAAGTTAAAAAAAAGTGTATCAAGTAATGATTTACAACTGTTAGTATGTTAGCTTAAAGCTATATTAAAACAAATAACCCTGTCGCAAAGGATAAAAAATAAAATCCGTACAACAGGGTATATATGGGTAGTCATCGTGTCAACGATCTTTACTTTTGAGGATCCAACGTTATCTCGTAAACTTTAGGGTCATATTTCATCATTGCACCAGTAGCAGCGTCTACACCCCAACCAATTATCCCAATAAAATTTAAAACAGAAACTGGATTAAAAGTAGTTTCTGGCTGAAACATTTTAAATTCATATCCCTCTTTCTTTAAGGTTACTGTTTGGCCACTAAAACCTTTCTTAAGTCTAACCGCTACAGGTGTTATTCCTCTATCAAGTCCATCAACTTCGACTTTAGCCCCCTCTGGAAATGTTTTTATGGTCACTGTCTGTTTGGTACCTGTAAAAAGAGTCGCGCAAGAAGTGAGTGTAACAATTGACAATGATAATAGTAAAATTCTTTTCATAATATGCTTTTTAAAATAAAGCACAAAGATATAAAACGAAATTAATTATTGTTAAAATAATTAATAATTCATTCAAATAAATATCACAATATTTTAGTTATGTTATCCATGATAGGTGAAGACTAATCAACAACATGTTCTGATGAAGATCTTTACCTGAAATTTACAGGCTTATTTATCATGTCATTCATCTCAAATTCAGATGACCTTTACACATCTCAAAAACGAAATACAATATGAACAAAATAGAATAATATGAGTTCATGGATAATGACTTAAAATAGTCAGTTATCAGCCTCATAATAACATAATAGACAAACTCATTACTTTGTAATACCCATAAAAACGTAATAAAAATTATAGAAATAAACCTTATCTTTGCAGCATGATTAATGTATCAAATCTTTCTCTTCGTTATGGTAAACGTATACTATTCGAAGATGTCAATTTAAAATTCACACCTGGTAATTGTTACGGTATTATCGGTGCCAATGGAGCTGGAAAATCAACTTTTTTAAAAATTGTTTCTGGTGATATTGACCCTTCTACGGGTTCAGTTGCTTTCACACCTGGCGATAGAATGTCGGTCTTAAGCCAAGATCACTATGCTTTCGACGAATTTACGGTATTGGAAACGGTTATGATGGGAAACCAAGAACTGTACAAAATCATGAAAGAGAAAGATGCTATCTATATGAAAGAGGATTTCTCGGATGCTGATGGCGAACGTGCAGGTGAATTGGAAAGTTTATTTGCAGAAATGGATGGCTGGAATGCGGAATCCAATGCGGCAACACTATTGAGTAGTTTAGGTATTAAAGAAGAATTTCACTATAAATTAGTTTCAGAAATTGATGGTAATCAAAAGGTACGTGTTTTATTAGCACAAGCTTTATTTGGGAAACCAGATATTTTGATTCTCGATGAGCCTACCAACGACTTGGATATTAACACGATCGCTTGGCTGGAAGATTTCTTAGCTACTTATGAAGCAATTGTATTGGTCGTATCCCACGATCGTCACTTCTTAGATGCAGTCTGTACACATACAGTGGATATTGACTTTGGTAAAATGACGATCTATACAGGTAACTACTCTTTCTGGTACGAATCGTCACAGTTAGCGTTGAAACAGCGTACTGATCAAAATAAGAAAACTGAAGATAAAGTAAAGGAATTACAAGAATTTATCCGTCGATTCTCAGCCAATGCATCGAAATCTAAACAAGCGACTTCTCGTAAGAAAGCTTTAGATAAAATCAATATCGATGAGATCAAACCTTCTAACCGTAAATATCCTGCTATCATGTTCAATACCATGAACAGAGAGCCGGGAGATCAGACCTTACAAGTAGAGGGATTGGGTAAGACCATAAATGGTGAAGTTTTCTTCAAAGATATTACCTTCATGATCAACAAAGGTGATAAAATTGCGGTTTTGGGAGCCAATTCATTAATTACTTCAGCTTTTTACGATATCATATCGGGTCGCGATAAAGATTACGAAGGAGATATTAAATGGGGTATTACCATTACTCCGGCAGATATGCCAATGGACAATTCTCCTTTCTTTGAAGGTAGGACTGAAAACCTTGTCGATTGGTTAAGAGATTATACCACAAATCCTGATGCCGATGAGCAATTCATACGTGGATTCCTAGGTAAGATGTTATTCTCGGGAGAAGAAGTATTGAAAAAATGTTCTGTATTATCAGGTGGTGAGAAAATGCGTTGTATGTTCTCAAGAATGATGCTACAAGGTGCAAATTTCTTAATCTTTGATGAGCCAACCAATCACTTGGATTTAGAATCCATCACAGCTTTGAATAACGGTATGGTAGATTTCAAAGGTTCAATGTTGTTCACTTCTCGTGATCACGAATTAACTGAAACAGTAGCTAATCGTATCATTGAATTGACTCCAAAAGGTATCATCGACAAACTGATGACCTATGATGAATATATCAATAGTGAAGTCGTACAAGCACAACGTGCCGAAATGTATAAATAAGCATTTCATATTATTACAAAAGGGAGAGGTCTTGATCAAATAATCAAGACCTCTCCCTTTTTATGTCGCTCATACTAATTTGAATAAACTCCGAAATCAGCTAAATGAGAGTAAAAGAAATTTCCCCAAGAGCTCGTTGACTCAATCTTTAAATAGCGCGTACTCAATACAGAAGGAAGATCAACATTAATCCAGCTACCCGATACTTGTATCAATTGTGCCGTTTTCACTAATGTCCAAGTTGTACCATTCGTACTCGAATAGATATTGATATCTTTCATTGCGCCGTTGAGATTATCACGATTACGAAAAGCAAGACCTTTTACAGAACGATTTGCTCCCATATTAACAGAAAAATAATGGGGCTGCGGCGTTTGTGCAGAAGACCATGGAGTATGCCATATCGTACTTCTATTTTTATCCAAAACATTACTTGCAGGAGCACCATTTTCTTGACTATCAGCAGCTATGATCGACCAACCTGTAGTAGGCAATAGATCGTGAACCACAACCTTGGACAAATCAGGTATACTATTGACAAAATTATATAGGTAACTGTAAGTCGAACGGCTTCCATTTTCATGCATAAAGCCAATTCTCAATTGATACTCGTTAGTTAAATCGTAAAAATCAGCTAGTGGACATTCGAATCTAAAACTATCAACTCCAATAACCTTTGCTGCCCATTGTACCGCATCGTAGTCTTGATTGCCTCCGTAAGGAGTTCTATCATGCCAGATAACAACATCTTTTACAGGTTTAGTGGCTGTAAATTTACCTGAGACAACGATACTATTGTTGGTGTAAGATGATGACAATGAAGTAATATCGACAGATGCGGCTTGATACCAATCTGTACGTGTCACCGCACTAAATACTTGGCTATTGTTAAAGGTTGCAGCTGTCGCTTTTGTCAATGATGTCGTTGAAAGTCCATAAGTGGAGTTACCACTTCCCATTAAAGCGGTACCCAATGTAGGTGCTAGCGTTTTATTCATACGATTATGACTAGCATTTAGACCATGTCCCAACTCATGAATCATTCCCCCTATCCAAACTGTTGCTTTCCATCCGATATCTCCCCCTATTCCTAAGTTTTTCGCATCTAAATTGACATAGTCCAAAGCATAACAGGTGGTTCCTGTTCCGTAAAAAGGAGGACCCCCAGGATTTGCCGGATCTGTATTATAAGTTGGGATAATAATTAAGTTATGTTCACTCTTTTTTGCCGTAGGATTTAAGGCATAGTATGCGTCTACTTCAGCCTTTACAGCTCCAGATCCACCTTCATAGGGATAAGTAGCTTTACCAGAGTTACCTGCAATGTAAATAACATGAATAAGAGAATCATTGATCAAGTCTAAACCAAAAGATTTTCTTCCAAATCCCTCACGATCCATGTTGTCTGCAAACATGTTTTGGGCATCTAGTAATATTTTACTTAAACGCTTTCTGAAATTTGGAATAGAATCCACATCGTTTGGTACAAAGTAAATGACATTTAATTTGTAAGGATTATTGCGCCACTCATTGGTCAAACCAAGTGTTTGGCTTTTGTTTACAACATAAAGGGATTCATCATTATTAGCTAAATCTTGTGTAATATCCTTACAGGAAAAAACGGTTAGTAGTATCAAACTACATAAAAGGTAAAATGATTTATTCTTCATATTTAATGTTTAAATGGTATAAACCTAATTTAGAAAAGACAAATCATTTTATAAAAAATAATTTAAAAAATATAATATTTTACTTAACGCAAACGATTGTTTTTCATCTCAAATTAAGTATTATGTAACAATATTATTGTAACAATGATTCAGAATCAAAAAATTAATTAGTACTAAACAAAAATTGCAGTAGTGTTGATAAACAAAAAGATTACAAAATTTTACTTCACCCGGTGTGTATAATAATGATTCATCTAAGAAATCTAAATTCTACATTTTTATTTCTGGTCGATGAGAAGTAAAATTTCTGTAGTAACAATCTTTTACAACAGAATTTTACTTTTATAAAATAATAACAATAATATACTCCTATCTGTTCTACTATCTTCTATTTTAGTCCAGTTGAAATCAAAAATTTCAGTTCTAAAAGATAAATTATTTATTATATGAACAGATCAAAAAATCTTGCTTTAAAAGTCATAGAAGTACAATAAAACAAAATTATAAACCCTCTATTTCAGCTCATTAAAAAAATAAAAGGACTATTATTTGAAAATAAATTCTATAATATGAAAACAAAAAAATATATTTGTCTACCAAATCGATAGATTTAATATTAAATATGAAAAGAACTTTACTAACCTTTACCGTTGTAGCCATAATTGGACTTACGAAAACAACCCAATCATTTGCTCAGGGTTCTAACATCATTGAATTGACAGGGCATATCATTGATCAAAATACGAAGGAACCGCTACCTGGCATTACCGTTACGATTCAAGGAACCGTTAATGGTACTTCTACAAATAATCAGGGTGATTTCAAATTGAATACAAAAGCAAAATATCCTTTTACTTTAAAAGTATCAGGTGTTGGTTTTGAAACAAAAACCTATGAAGTCACTGGACCACAATCAAATCTCAATCTGTCCTTACTTACTCAAACTATATTAGGCAAGGAAGTAGTTGTTACGGCTTCGAGAACTCAGGAAAGTATCTTAAAGTCTCCTGTATCAATTGAAAAACTGGATATTAGAGCTATCCGAGAATCGCCAGCTCCTAGTTTTTACGATGCCCTTGAAAATGTTAAAGGGGTTCAAATGACCACATCAAGTATTACCTTCAAAATCCCTAATACCAGAGGTTTCAATATTCCCAACAACTTTAGGTTTGTGCAGCTCGCCGATGGTGTGGATATGCAAGCCGCTACCCTAGGCGTGCCTCTTGGAAATGCTATTGGCCCAACTGAATTGGATATTGCGAGTATTGAAATAACTCCTGGTGCTTCTTCTGCTCTATATGGTATGAATGCCATTAATGGAATGGCTAATCTATTGACAAAAAATCCGTTTTTGTACGAAGGATTAAGTGTATACTCGAAAAATGGACTAAATCATACCGGTGGTACTGGCCGCGAATTGAGTAATCTAACCGAAAATGCCGTACGTTTTGCTAAATCTTTCAATAATAAATTTGCATTTAAGGTCAATCTTAGCTACTTAAGAGGAACTGACTGGCTTTCTAATTCTTATCAGGATCAAAATCCAAACACACTAAACACAGCAAATCCTAGCTTCCCAGAACTTTCAGGAAGTAATAATCCCGCCTACGATGGCTGGAATATTTATGGTGATGAAAATAATAATGCTGTAACCCTTTCTGGTTTGAACATTAATGGTAAAGCAAACCAATCTCTTATTGTAAGACGTACAGGTTATAAAGAGGAAGATCTTTCAAAGCCTACAGTTGAAAATTTAAAATTTGACGCTGCACTACATTACCGTTTAAACGAAAATGCCGAATTATCATACAGTTATCGATTTGGTCAAATGGATGGTGTATTTCAACGGGGAAACAAAATTCAACTCGACAATGTGAAGGTCCAAAATCATAAATTAGAATTGAAAGGAAATGACTACTCCATCAAAACTTATATTTCTACAGAAAATACAGGTGACTCCTATAACATCAAACCATTGGCTGATAATCTCGATGTAACACATCTTTCGAACAATGCATGGCGTGACTTGTTTAAAAACTCATTACAGACACAATTAAATTCGGGTACTTCACTGACCGAGGCACTACAAAATGCGAGAAAAATTGCTGACAACGGCCGTGTAGAACCAGGAACAAAAGATTTTGCGGATTTAAAAAATACCATTACACAAATCAACAATTGGGATCATCTAAACGCTGGAGTTGCCACTGGAACGGCAACTGGTGGCGCTCAACTGAAGCAAATGAGTAGAACTTATCATGCTAATGCTCAGTGGGATTTAAGCAAGCACATCAATATCTTCAATTTGCTTGTCGGTGGAGATGCAACTATTTACGAAGTCATTCCAGATGGAAATAACTTTGTTGATTTTAAAAGACCAATTGCCGAACGTAGCCAACCGTTAGCGAATGGCTCTTTCGGTGATCAGGTTTATTATAAAAAATTTGGCGGCTTTGGTCAGATCACCAAATCATTATTAGATGAAAAATTAAAACTTTTTGGATCACTTCGAGTCGATTATAATCCCGAATTCACAGCTAAAATAAATCCTAGGCTCGCAGCAGTATATACCCTAAAAGAAAAACATAATCTTCGAGCATCATTCCAAAATGGATATCGCTTCCCCGCACTCTTCGAAGCATTATCATTTGTCAATAATGGGAATGTACGTCGCGTAGGAGGACTTTCCTATATTAATGAGGGTCTTGGATATTTAGACAATTCGTACACATTACAGTCTGTCAACGCATTTAATGCAGCAGTCAATAAAGATGTTGCAACTGGATTAACATCCAATGATGCAGCTCTCAAGAACCGAGGCCTACTGACGGTCACAAACCTGAAAGCGACAGAGCCAGAAAGTATTAAATCTTTTGAAATTGGTTATAAAGCAGTCCTTCTTCAAAATAAATTAGCAATAGATTGGGATCTCTATAGCAATGTGTACAATGGATTTTTGGGACAAGTAGAAGTTGCTGTTCCTGCTACCGATAAAATAAACACAGATGCATCTGTATTGGATATGCTAGCCAGCAATAGATCCAAACAAACGCGTTACCGTGTCTATACGAATGCAAAAAATAGTTATAACAATTACGGTAGTTCTTTAGGGATTACGTACAATTTCAGCGGAAATTATACAGTAGCTGGGAATATCAACTATAGTGACATCACAAAAAATAAAGATTCTGATCTTTTTGTTACCGGATTTAATACGCCAAAGTGGGCGACAAACCTTTCGTTTGGAAATAGACAGATACTGCCAAACTTTGGATTTAATGTCGTCTGGAAATGGCAAGATGCTTTTAATTGGGAAAGTCCACTTGTCAATGCACGTGTGTCTGCATATCATAATATTGATGCTCAGGTGAGTTACAAAATGTCAAAATCAACGATAAAACTTGGCGGAAGTAATATACTGAATAATCATTACATTCAATATGCAGGAGGCCCCACTCTTGGGGCTCTGTACTACATGGCTATTACTTTTGATAATATCTTAACAAAATAATATTCCCTCCCCTTCTATTATATTTGGTTTAATCCTCCTCATCTCTCGATGAAGGAGGATTTTTATTGTCGGATGGTTATTTTAAATAAAGTCCGAAATACCAAGTCCATGCAATTAAAATAAGTTGCATCGGAAGCCTTTGAGCATACAGGTAATTCATACCTGGCCCTGTGTAGTCGGCTTTAAAAATATTGATCATTTTTTTTGAAGAGTTCACATTAGCTATAAAAACTACAATAAAAAAGATGATTAACAATATTGCTGTTGTAGCTCTTAATGACGGTATCATCAAACCTACACCTGCAGCAATTTCGAGTACACCAGTTAGATATACAAAAAAAAGTTTTGCTGGAATAAATTCAGGGATCATCATCACCATACCCTTTTGGAATCTGAAATGTGAAAGGCCTGTAAAAATGATGAAAACAGCCATACCCAGGTTTCCGGCAAACAAAAAATCCCAAACACCATATACTAATTTTGTGCCTAGTAGAGCAATGAAAAAAGCGGTAAAAAGAATAAGTAATAATTTCATAAATCTTCCATTAGTTTGTTCTGATAGCAACTGCTGATAAACCTGGCAAAGTTGATAACAAGTTTTACAATAACAACAAATAACATCAGGAATTGTTACATCCGTTTTTTTAAATACAACTGTGAAATATTTTCGAAACAAGGTTTTCCGATGACGTTTATTCGTATTTCGCTCTGTAAGCGATCACCATTAATCTTCATTAACAAGCATAAAAAAGCAGCAGTAATCTACATTACTGCTGCTTATATGAAAAGTTTGCAATGACTTTAGTGTAAACTTGAAGTATCGACCTTATTTTTACCTTGTTTGATCATCAATACAAAGGGCACACAGACTATAAATAATAATCCGATATACAAAAATACATCCATATAAGATAAGACTGTTGCTTGTTTCATCACCGACCCCTCTAGTAATTGGTATGCCTTTGCCAAAGCTTCATTAGGAGTGAATCCTTTTGCCACAAAACTGGCCTGTAGCTGATTGATTCTTTGTTGCACTTCAAAATTAGTTGGATCAAGATGTGCAATTAGATTGACGCGGTGACTTTGTGTAAACCTGGAGATAAAAGTAGTAATCAATGCAATACCAAATGAACCACCCAACTGGCGCATCATACCTGTAAAAGCAGCACCTTCACCAATACTTTTCCCTGATAGGGTCGATAGTGATAAAGTCATCACGGGCACGAATAATAAACCGAGCCCCACTCCTCTAAAGATCAAAGGCCAAAACATATGTTCAGCACCTGTATCATTGGTCAAGCGACTGTACATTACGAATGAAAAACCAAAGAAAACACAAAGTCCTAGGGCCACCATGTATTTCTGGGGAACACCATTTTGAATCATCTTCCCTATGAAAGGCATCATAAACCCCGTCATGAGGGAGCTTGGGATCAGGAGTAATCCTGCATCCGTAGCCGTCCAACCTAAAATCGATTGGGTGTAAATGGGAATGACAAACGTCGATCCAAATAAGCCAAAGCCCAAAATGAAACTCATTACGACACCCACTTGCAAGTTTTTATCCTTTAAAACCCGGAGATTAACAATAGGCCTGTCATAAGTCAACTCCCGCCACACGAAAAAGAGCAATCCCAAAACAGAAGTAATGGATAAGACAACGATAGTCCTATTAGAAAACCAATCATCCTGCTGTCCATGTTCAAGTACATATTGTAGCGAACCGATAAACATGATAAGGAAAATCATACCCCACCAATCAACATCTTTAGCTGCCTGTTTTTCTCCATATTTTGGACTCTTAACAAATGAAAGCGTTAAAAGAACAGCAATAATACCTAAAGGTACATTGATGTAGAAAATATAAGGCCAAGAAAAATGATCTACGATGTAACCACCTAGCGGTGGACCTAAAGTGGGTCCCACGATAACTCCCATCCCGTAAATAGCTTGTGCCATACTCCTTTTAGCCGGCGGATAACTTTCTGTAATAATAGTCTGAGCGGTGACTAACAAAGCTCCTCCACCCATACCTTGTATAAATCTAAAAAATACAAGTTCCCAAATATTAGTCGAGTTACCACATAAAAAAGAAGCAACCGTAAAAATGATAATGGAAGCAGCAAAATAATTTTTGCGACCAAACTGTTGCGATAGCCAACTTGTCATGGGAATCACGATAACATTTGCGATCGCATATGCCGTTATCACCCAAGCGATATCCGTCAATGTGGCACCTAATGTTCCTTTCATATCATTGAGAGCAACATTGACAATCGTAGTATCTACAATCTCCAATAAAGCACATAAAACGGCTATAATGGTAATGATTACACGTCGATACCCATATTCAATGAGGCTATCTTGATCAAGTGTAGCTGTCATAATTTTATTTTAAATGAACGTCAACATCTGCATTCATCCCTGGACGCAATAAAGCAATATGATCTGCGGTGTTAGCTTTTGTAAGTAATATTTTCACAGGTAAACGTTGTACTGTTTTTACGAAATTGCCCGTTGCATTATCTGGAGGTAACAACGAAAACCGAGAACCTGTTGCTGGTGAAAATGAATTGACTTCACCCTCAAATTCAATATTGGGATAGGCATCAACGATGACTGATACTTTTTGCCCAATTCGAATATCATTCATTTGTGTTTCCTTAAAATTAGCAACGACCCAAGTTTCATGATTATCGACGATGTAAAATAAAGCAGCACCCGGATTAACCATTTGTCCTGGTCTAATTTTAACATTGGAAATCTGACCATCTGCAGAAGCAGTTACGACCGTATAAGAAAGATTCAACTTAGCGGCATCAACAGCAGCCCTCGCACGATCTATATTTGCTTGTGCTACGGCAGTTTGTTTACTTGCAACATTTGTTTTACTAAGTACCGCTTCACGCTGCGAATTAGAAGCATTACGTTGCTGCTTCAAAATCTCCACCTGCTTCTCCGCTTCCAACTTAGTTGTTAGCGCTTGTTCATATTGCTGTTTTGTGATCGAGTGATTGTTGTACAAGTTTGAATATCGGTTGAAATCATTTCGAGCTTGTTCTGCACGAATTTGAGCAACATCAATACTACCGATATTAGAGCGAACTGTGGCATCAGAGATTGCAACATTTGCAGAAGTAGCGTTTACATCTGCTTTTGATACCTCAAGCGAACCTTCTGCACCTAACAAAGCTGCTTCAGCCTCCTTTACTTTAATTAAATAATCTTGGGTATCTATTGTAAATAAAGTATCACCTTTTTTCACAATATCATTATCTTTCACATAGACCTGAGCAATATATCCCCCTACTTTTGGGATAATCGGATTCATATTCTTATCCACCTGTGCATCATCAGTAGTCTCATGCGATTGACTATGTATGTATTTATAACCTCCATACCCTCCTCCAACTAAGATAAGAGCAATAAGAATGAAGACAAATTTCTTATTTGATGGTTTCTTTTCTTCTTGATTTTCCATTGATATTTATAATTATTTTGTTGTTAATTGACCATTTACTAAAAGCAAATCATAATACTTTTCAACCGTATTAGCCTTTGAAATGGCTAAATTGATTTTTGATTGTAATTGCTGTACATCGGCTTCCAACAAATCATCGGTATCCGCTACCCCATTATCGTATTTATCTTTTACGATCCGATAGTTTTCATTTGCTTGATTGACGGCTTCTGTATATAACTGATTTTGAGAGATTGTTAAGTGATAATTTTCATTTGCTTGCTGTACTTGGACTCTAATTTTATCGTTCATCATCACAACATTTTCATCCACTTGATTTACTTGATTGCGCGCAATGTTGACATTTTTCTTATTTTTATAAAGTGATCCGATATCATAAGATATTCCAACCCCAACATTCACAGCATTTTTAACAGTAATCAAATTATGCACATCCAATGCAGCATACCCGCCTGTCAAAGCAATTTTTGGTAAAGCATTCGATTTTTCAATATTTACTCTATTCAAAGCAATATCATGTTGTGCTTGAAGCGCTTTCAATTCATTTCTATTGGTTAATGCGGTAGTGGCGTCTGAAATATCTGCTATTATTGGTGCTTCATCCAAATTGATAGCAGGGACTTTAGTTGCTTCATCCAATTTCAAGAAATTAACCAACTGATAATTTAAAACAGTAGCGTTCTTTTGCGCTTCCTGCAAAGCAACTTTGTAATTCGACAATTGCAATTCCGCTTTTAAAAGATCATTGCGCGGAATAATACCATTTGCTTCCATTGCCTTAAAATCGGCAACACGCTGTTCAGATCTTTTGATATTTTCTTCCATCAAAAGTGCTGTTTGCTGCGCCTTATATAAGTTGATATACAAATTGATGCCCTGCTCAGCCAATTGATCCTTCAAGGCTAGTGCAGAAAACTCCTCGGCTTTGACAGCATTGCTAGCCGCTGCAATACTATTTTTGATCTTACCCCCTGTATAGATCGGCATACTGACCGAAGCTTGACCAAGTAACAGTTGATTTGCCTTAATACTCATGGGATCTGAAGACGACGACATCGGAATCTGGAATTTGACATCCGGAGAAGTCATCGCTAAGTATTGTCCACTTAACTTAGCGTCTGGAAGTAAGGTATTCTTTGAAGCCTCCAATTCCAATTTTTTACCTGTGATTTTTGTTTCTGAAGCTTTTGCTTCTAAACTTTGTGTCTGCGCAAGATGAATAACCTCTTGCAAAGTAAGGGGAGTACTTTGCTGTGCAAATGCTACGCCTTGTAGACAGAAAAGTAAAAGTGTAAACTTTCCTATTTTAGTATTCATATGTTAATAAAGCTTTAATCGTTCTTTGTAAATGCGTTACTAAAGTAGATTCCATATATTCACTATACTCCTCATCTGTAGTAATATTTAATTCTGATTTTAAAAATGATCGATTCATCTGGAAATTCATAAAAGTACCCATCATCGTTGCATGTATCAGGATAGGATCATTACCTGAACGAAACTCACCTGTATCCACGCCTTTTTGAATAATACTCGAGATAACATGTAAATTATGAACCTTCAAATTCTTGTAAGAATCAGAAAGCATCAGTCTTTTCTTTACGCCCGCTTCTATAGCAATGATCTGATAAATCGCTAAACTGGAATTCATATATTTAATATATGAGCTCACCATTTCATCCAATATCTCCATGACAGGAATCGTCAACTGCAAAATACTTTCATCCATTTTGAATTTTTCAACCCGGTAATCAAAAAGATCATCTAGCAATTTGTCTTTAGATCCAAAGTAATAATTGATCATAGCAACATTAACCTGAGCTTCATGTGCAATATCACGGACAGAGGTACCATCAAAACCATTTATTGAAAAAAGCTTTTCTGCTACATGCAATATCTCTAACTGTTTCTCACTAAAATCCATTTTTTCTTTTTTTTAAACCGTGTGCAAATTTAAACAAGTGCTTAATTTAAACAAGCGTTTAATTTAAATATTACAAAAAGATAACATTACATGCAAATAACTGAAAACAAGGACACTAAACACACTTAACACTGCCATAATAACAAAAAAAACCTATCTCAAAATAATTGAGATAGGCTTTTTTACAGTTAATCTTTATATTTTTCTCTCTTTCGAAAGAAGTGATTATGTTAGTTAAGTATTGTAAATATCAATTCCGTCAATATATCCTTAGTATTCGTATTACTTCCGATATTCATTCCCTTAGATTTTAGATCAGCATCTTTCAAAGCTGCAATAATGGCAAATGTTTTCCTACGATTATAGTTGCGGGCAGCAAGTTCATATTCTTTCAGAAAAAATGGATGCACCCCAAGCTCCTTTGCTGCTGTACTTTTGTCAACAATATAATGATACTTTAATATCTTAGTAAAATACCCTGCAATAGTACCCAGGACTAAAACCAATGGATTGCTTTTAGGGTTTGCTGCGAAATAATCAACAATTTGATAAGCCTTGAATGCGTTTCTTTTGGCTAAGGCAGTATTCAGTTCAAAGACATTAAAATCTTTAGAAATACCAATATTTTGTTCAATATCAGAAACAACGATCTCCCTTTCTTTCGGGACATTGAGCATCAGTTTATTTAACTCATTGACAATTTTAGAAAGTTCTGTACCTAAATATTCCGAAAGCAATGCAGCAGCTTGGGGGTGGATATTCCATCCCTGTTCTTTGATAAAGGAAATAACCCAACTGGCTACCTTATCATCATAAAGTTTATTAGATTCAACAACAAGACCTTTTTTTTCAATGGCCTTATACAGTTTTTTACGTTTATCAAACTTCCCATATTTATAATCAAATACCAATACAGTAGATGCTGTACACTGTTCTACATACTTCAGCAAAAGTTCGTCATCTTTCCATTTCAGATCCTGCGCCTCTTTAATAATGATCAGTTGATGGTCACTCATCATGGGATAGCGCTTAGCTGCACTAACAATAGTTGAAAAATCAGTATCTTTTCCATATAATACGGTTTGATCAAAACCTTTTTGAGCATCATTAAGAACAGTATGCTCCAAAGCATCACTGATGACATCAATAAAATAACTTTCCTCACCGTGTAGTAGGTACACAGGTTGAAATTTACGTTTTTTAATGTCTGTTAAAATAGGGCTGATATTCATGATGCCCCTAAATTACAACTAAATTGATGAACAGTAAAATTTGTCATGTGGAATCCGCTTTTAACGTTATTAGGTGTAAAACAAAAATTAGTATATTTGCCATATGTTTAACCCCATTCCGTTAAATTTACCGCCATATCCAGCGAAGTTGACTAAAGAAAATGAAACGATTTTCATTTTTGATGACCTGCGGAAAAAGAAACTTGTTTTAACACCTGAGGAATGGGTGCGTCAACATTGGATTCATTATCTTCACCTTAATAAAAAGTATCCTAAATCCTTGATGAAAATTGAAGGTGGTTTAAAATTAAATGATCTTCAAAAACGGAGTGATCTATTGATCTACAATAATCGAGGTGAAAAAATAGTTTTAGCGGAATTTAAAGCTCCACACATTAAAATTACACAAGCGACCTTCGAACAGATCGCCAATTACAATTCTATCCATAAAATTCCGTTACTATTAGTAAGCAATGGATTAGAGCATTACTATTGTAAGATTGATTTTCAAAATAGCTCATTCCTATTTATAGAAGAGCTCCCTAG
Organism: Sphingobacterium sp. PCS056; assembly: GCF_023273895.1. NCBI lineage: Bacteria > Pseudomonadati > Bacteroidota > Sphingobacteriia > Sphingobacteriales > Sphingobacteriaceae > Sphingobacterium > Sphingobacterium sp. PCS056. Next base: position 4,578,277 of record NZ_CP096883.1, read on the forward strand.
TTACGATCAACTTTTAATAGAATTGTAACTCAGATGTAAAACAAATCGTGCAGAGTATTTATTATTTAAAATATAGTTTTATATTAGTCTTATAAATTTGAATCACAAAGAATATGAATATAGATAAAAACGAATTCAGAAAATATGCCATTAAGCATCATAGAATTGGAAGTCAACATGTTGATGGTTTTATAGCACGCGCACAAGTAAATACACCTACAAATTTGACTCCATACATTGTAGAAGAGCGTCAATTAAATGTAGCTCAAATGGATGTGTTCTCACGTTTGATGATGGATCGTATTATTTTCTTAGGTGATGGTATTAACGATCAAGTAGCAAATATCATTCAGGCACAATTGTTGTTTTTACAATCAACAGATGCACAACGTGATATTCAGATCTACATCAATTCACCAGGTGGTAGTGTATACGCTGGTTTAGGGATTTATGATACGATGCAATATATTGCACCAGATGTAGCGACAATCTGTACAGGAATTGCTGCTTCTATGGGTGCTGTATTATTAGTTGCTGGTGCAAAAGGAAAGCGCGCTGCATTGAGACACTCACGTGTCATGATCCACCAACCTTCAGGCGGAGCTCAGGGTGTTGCTTCAGATATGGAAATCAATCTACGTGAAATGATGAAATTAAAAGAAGAGCTTTACACCATCATTGCTGATCACTCTGGACAGACTTATGAATGGGTAGAAAGATCTTCTGACCGCGATTATTGGATGAAAGCTTCTGAAGCAAAAGACTTTGGAATGATTGATGAGATTTTACTTCCTAAAAAGGAGATTATTAAATAGTAATGGCTAAAAATAATAACAGTGGTGTTCATTGTTCATTCTGCGGGATGAGTAAAAATGATGCCCAAATGCTTATCGCCGGAGATGGCGCTCACATCTGTGATCGTTGTATCAACCAAGCTGGCGAAATTCTAGCAGAAGAATTGAAACAGCGCAAGAGTAAAACATTACAAACTGCGTTAAAGTTAATTCGTCCGTTAGAAATAAAAGAACACTTAGATCAGTATGTGATCGGACAGGACGACGCTAAAAAAGTGATCTCTGTTGCTGTGTACAATCACTACAAACGGTTAAATCAAAAAGTTGATAAAGATGAAATCGAAATTGAAAAATCAAATTTGATTGTTGTAGGTGAAACGGGAACAGGTAAAACTTTATTGGCTAAAACGGTCGCTAAAATTTTAAATGTGCCTTTCAGCATCGTGGATGCGACAGTTTTGACAGAAGCTGGTTATGTAGGTGAGGATGTGGAAAGTATTTTGACCCGTTTACTCCAAGCTGCTGATTATGATGTTGCTGCTGCTGAACGTGGAATCATTTATATTGATGAGATCGATAAAGTTGCACGCAAAAGTGATAATCCGTCGATCACTAGAGATGTTTCTGGAGAAGGTGTACAACAAGCGTTGTTGAAAATCTTAGAAGGCACAGTTGTTAATGTTCCGCCTCAAGGTGGACGTAAACACCCTGATCAAAAAATGATTGCTGTCAACACCAGCAATATTTTATTTATTTGTGGTGGTGCATTTGACGGTATTCAAAAGAAAATCGCCAATCGCCTACGGACACAGACAGTGGGTTATCGCATGAATGAGGATGATGCAGAGATTGATTTAAAAAATCTATATAAATACATCACCCCTCAGGATTTGAAAAGTTTTGGATTAATTCCAGAATTAATTGGAAGATTACCTGTATTAACGTATTTAAATCCATTGGACAAAGAGACACTATTGAGTATCTTGACTGTACCTAAAAATGCGTTAATCAAACAGTACAGAAAATTATTTGAATACGAAGGAATTGAATTAATATTTGATGCTGAAGTTTACAACTTTATTGTAGATAAAGCAGATGAGTTTAAACTTGGAGCTCGTGGTTTAAGAAGTATATGCGAGGCTATTATGCTCGACGCAATGTTTGAAATTCCTACTTCAAAGGAAAAGACCAATCAAAAAGAATTGCATATCACCTTAGAATATGCCATGAAAAAATTTGAAAAGTCGGACATCAAAAAATTGCAAGTCGCTTAAAAAAATCCCTCGCTAATCGCGAGGGATTTTTTTTAACCATATGAATTATTCAGACCGCTCTTCCTTCAATTGAGGTTAAATTATTAAATAGATGAATTATGGCAAAAAGTAAAAAAAATGTTGATACCCCTATCACACCTGGTTTAAAATCTAAAGAAGAAATCGTTCACAACTGGTTGCCACGCTACACTGGAAGACCGCTGGAAGAATTTGGAGATTATATCTTATTAACCAATTTTTCAAAATATGTCACTATTTTTTCAGAGATGCATGACGATGCGCCAATCTATGGAGAAGATAAACCAATGCAGAGTGTGACAGCAGGTGGTATTACAATTATAAATTTTGGTATGGGAAGCCCCATGGCGGCAACTGTAATGGATCTATTATCAGCGATCTCACCAAAGGCAGTCCTATTTTTAGGAAAAACTGGCGGATTGAAAAAGAAAATCGGTGTTGGAGAACTCATTTTGCCGATTGCAGCCATCCGAGGTGAAGGCACATCAAACGATTATTTCCCCGCAGAAGTACCGTCATTGCCATCCTTTGCTTTACAAAAAGCAATCTCAACGACTATTCGTGATCATTCCCGTGATTATTGGACAGGTACAGTATACACGACCAACAGAAGAGTCTGGGAACACGATAAAGACTTTAAAAAATATCTAAAGGCAATACGTGCTATGGCTGTGGATATGGAAACGGCAACTATTTTCAGTGTCGGATTTGCTAACAAGATTCCCACAGGTGCATTATTACTAGTTTCCGATCAACCGATGATTCCTGAAGGTGTAAAAACAGCTAATAGTGATGTGAGTGTCACAGCTAAGTATGTGGATGCGCATATCAGTATTGGAATAGACGCACTTAAACAACTTAAAAATAATGGGTTGACTGTGAAACATTTGAAATTCTAAGAAACAGACTATTTTTGGTATTTTTGTACAAACAAACAGTAAATTTATGTGGTATAATAACATTTTAGAAACAATAGGCAACACCCCTCTTGTTAAACTAAACAAAATAACCAAAGATCTCAAAGGAACTATTCTAGCCAAGATCGAGACCACCAACCCAGGCAACTCGATCAAAGATAGGATGGCACTCAAAATGATTGAAGATGCAGAGCAGGCGGGTTTATTGAAACCAGGAGGAACAATCATTGAAGGAACTTCAGGAAACACGGGTATGGGATTGGCCATGGCAGCAGTTGTCAAAGGCTATAAATGTATTTTTACCACTACAGATAAACAATCGAAAGAGAAGGTCGATGCTTTACGCGCTTTTGGTGCCGAAGTGATCGTATGTCCTACAAATGTCGATCCCGAAGACCCACGGTCCTATTATTCGGTATCAAGCCGCTTAGAACGCGAAGTCCCTAATAGCTGGAAAGCTAATCAATACGATAATCCTTCTAATGCACAAGCACATTACGAACAAACTGGTCCCGAAATATGGGAACAGACAGAAGGAAAAATCACTCATTTGGTTGTTGGTGTCGGTACTGGCGGCACTATTTCAGGTGCAGCTCGATACCTAAAAGAACAAAACCCAAATATTAAAATATGGGGCATTGACACCTATGGTTCTGTATTCAAAAAATATAAAGAAACAGGTATTTTCGATAAAAATGAAATATACCCCTATATAACGGAAGGTATAGGTGAAGATTTTCTCCCAGAAAATGTTGATTTTAGTGTAATAGATCTTTTTGAAAAAGTTACCGATAAAGACGCGGCATTGATGACAAGAGAATTAGCGCGTAAGGAAGGTATCTTTGCCGGTAATTCTGCAGGATCAGCATTAGCAGGACTTATTCAACTAAAAGACAGTTTAAAAGAAGACGATCTCGTTGTCGTCATCTTTCACGATCACGGATCTCGATATATGGGCAAAATGTATAATGAAGATTGGTTGAGAGAACGTGGATTCTTAGAAGACGAGAAACTAAATGCAAAAAGTATCTTAAAAAGAAGAGGCGAACAGGCCATTGTTACTGCAGATGTACAACAAACCGTATTCGAAGCATTTAATTTCATGAAAACGCTCAATATTTCTCAGATCCCTGTCACGCAACAAGGTATGGTTGTTGGTAAAATAACAGAGTCGGATATTTTAAGTGCATTATTGGAAAATCCTGCTCTCAAATCATCTTCCGTGCAAGATGTTATGACAAAACCGTTTCCATTTGTTGACTTAAAAACATCGATTGATAAAATATCAGCACTGATCAATAAGGATACACAAGCTGTATTAGTAGAGGATGAGTTTGGCAAAATCAATATCATCACGCAATATGATATTATCAATGCAATATCGGAAGCGTAATTAAATAAAACTGCATAAAAATAGCCTTATTGTTTTATCAATAAGGCTATTTTTATGATAAGCAATTAAATTATGCTCCCATTGCATTCGCACTTTTGCGGAATGTGTATGAGTTGAAAATTTGTCTTCTACCAAATCTTGGACGAGACTCAGCATTAAGAAACTTTGTGTACACAGTTTTTGGAACACCAAAATACTCATATGTACTTTTATCCTGAAATGTAACTCTTAACGTCTGACCTTTAAATTCAAAATCCTCAATAAAAAAGTTATTGATCGTATTGTTATACTCTTCTAAATTGGCTTCGTGTGTTTCAGGAGCAATACTAACTAAGAAGTGGTAAGCCTCAATAATTTCTGTACTCTTTAACTCAGCCTCCTCTTTTTGCACTTCATCTTGAAATTTATCCGGATGCCAAGCTTTGATTAAGTCACGATATATCTTTTTTAACGTTGCTAAATCTTCATTTTTTGTAATACCAAAAATCTTTTTGGATTCACCTATTCTTTTCATAATATTTATTTTTCCCTATTCCAACCAAACCATATTGATTTTAGGATTTGCAAAAATACGTCAATTATATTTTAGAATGAACAATTGCATGTTAATTTTTTGTAATTTCATCTATTACATCAATTTAATTGATCAGTACTGCCTATAAATAAAGATCATCCCCGCTCCTATAGTACCTTGACAAGCTTTAATGTGTCACAAAAAGATTTCCATTGTGCATAAATGCGTGTACAGCAGACATCCTAGACACTGCTTCAGCAGAGCAGGTCGCATTTACAAAGACAAGCTGGGCATCATCATGGATACGTGGCCATTGTTGTTTTCCTTCATCATCCAACGGTAATATCTGCTGGGTAGCAAACTGCAACGTCCTAGAAAGCTGAAATTCTGTCACATAGCCATACAATTGGGCTATAAGATTTGCTTTCTGTAACATATTTCCAGTACCAAATGTACTCCAGTAATCTTGTACATTGTCATTTCCGATTAACACATCAACACCACATTTTCTTAATGCAGGAATAGGCATGGGCCTTCCTTTAAAAGGTACAGAAGAAGCAATACCAACTTGCGCAAAAGCCAATTTTTCTGCGATCTCTTCTACTTCATTTGCATCCAGATGAGCTAATGCGAAAGCATGGCTAATAAATGTTTTTCCTTGCAATTGTGGATTTTCAATAGCTTTATCAATAAGGTATTGTATCGCTTGTATTCCTGAGGGACCTGCTTCGTGCAAATGGATATCAATTCCTTTATTATGATCTAAAGCCAATTGGACCATAAATTCTAATGGTTTTTCGACACTTCCATCAATACTGTAGGGATCCAATCCTCCAATAAAATCAACCTGATCATACTTTGCCACTTCTTTCATCAAAGGAACCGAATCTGTATAATACAAACCATGCTGCGGAAAAGCAACAAGCTCTGCTTCAAATGATTCTTGTTTATGTTCCAATGCCCTCAAAAGATGTTCAAAAGACTGAAGTCCAGATGTAGGATCTACATTGAAATGAGTCCTCGCATAGGTTGTTCCATAGCCTTGCAGCAAACCAATCAGTTGCTCTGCACGTAGTGTCGAAGTTTTCAATAATTCGGGGATGATCTGCTGCTCATACGCAATCATATCAGCAACCGTTTTTCTTTTCGGAGATAGGGCTTGCCAAGGTAGGCCAAATAAGGTTTTGTCGATATGAACATGCATATCTTTGAACGCTGGCAACATCAGCTTTCCATCCATATCAATAGCGTCCTCATTCGGATCGTGGGCTCTAATCGCGTTTATTTTTCCATTAGCAATTTCAATACAAAATAAATCAGTAAGGGTACCCATAACTTCTTCATTTTCATATTCGAATCCAGTCTCTAAACGAACATTTTTGAGTGTATAATGCCCTTTGGCAAGTAATTGATGAGATGATAGCATATGATCCATGATTATATAACAAATATAAAAATCATGTATTGGACCACCTATGTACAGATCATGCTACCTGTTGTTCAAATTATCCTTGTTCTTTAAATTGAGAAGGAGTCATACCGGTCTGATTTTTAAAAAACTTAGAAAAACTAGCATGATCATAAAAACCTAATTCGTAAACAATATCTTTCACACTTCGATCAGAAACCTTAAGTAAGCGCTTTGCCTCCAACAAGATACGATCATGTATCAACGTTGAAGCTGCTATATTAAATCCTTTTTTACAGACTATGTTGAGATAATTAGCCGAGATATGAAGCTTTTCAGCATAAAAAGAAACAGACCGATCTGATTTAAAGTGCAGGTCGATAAGCTGTACAAATTTTGAAATAATAGGATTTGAATGGTATTTTTCAAAATCATTGAACGTGAGCTCAAAAGTTTTACGCAGCAATAGGCCTATTAATTTACTCCGTGTCTGAATAATTTCCCAAAGAACAGTGTTATCTTTCAATTCCTGTGCAATCGCAAGAAATTCATATCGTAATGCCTTGTACAATGAATCTGAAATCTGAAAAACAGGATGTTGTTGATAATATAAAGAAGAAAAACGAAGATCTGGCAAAAAGAGCTCGAACCATTCGCGATTGATCATCAATTGATAGCAAACAGTCCCCTCTTGAAATTGCCATTGATGCACTTGACCAGGAAAAAGTAAATGTACCTGTTGCTGTTCAACTGTATAACTTTTAAAGTCAATGGTATGCGATCCACTCCCTTGCTCAAATAACAAAATAATGAAGAAATCATGTTTATGAGGTTCTAAGATCTGACGTGAGCCACGTAGCTCATGAAATAGTAAATTACTAAGCTCCGAAGGTGCTTCAGTAAACTCTTGAATATTCAAAACAGGAAAATAATCGCGTTGGTTATCCATTCTCCTCAAATTTAGCAATTCAATTTACTAAATATGGTGGAGAATGAATTAAAGTTCATTGTATTTTTATTGGAAAAATTAAAATATGAAAATAGCAATATAACCTAATTTGTTACGCTTAGTAAACCAATTCTCCATTATGAACAAGAGAGCGGATATCTGAAATACGCGAAACGGCTTCAGCAGAACAACTTGCGTTAACCAGTACAAAGTCAGCTTTATCCCCTATTTTAGGCCATTGCTGTATTCCTTTATCATCTAAAGGAAGTAGCCCTGCAGTAGCCAATTTTAAACTTCTTGATAACAAAAACTCAGAAGAATAACCATAAAGCTGAGCCATCAAATTCGCTTTCTGTAAAACACTTCCTGTTCCAAAAGTATTCCAGTGATCCACAATACTGTCATTACCAGTCATAACGGTCACGTTATACTTGTATAAAGTCGGAATCGGCATAATTAAACCTCCAAATGGGATTGTTGACACGATACCGATTTGTGCAGCCCCTAATTTTTCCGCAACTTCTTCTTGCTTTATTTTATCGATCTTTCCCAGTACAAAACAATGGCTTAAAAATGTTTTACCTTTTAAAACCGGATTTTCATTGACCTTATCGATTAAGTATTCCACCGTTTTCAATCCCGACTCTCCGGACTCATGTAAGTGAATATCTATTCCTTTATGATGATCCAGGGCAAGTTGAACAGTAAAATCCATTGTTTTTTCAATCTGCCCATCAATGGAAAACGGATCCACACCACCTATAAAGTCGATATCCATTTGAGCCGCTTCCTTTAAGTAAGGAACACTATTTGTATAGTATACGCCATGTTGTGGAAAAGCAACCAATTCTGCTCCAAAGCCTTTACGCTTATTTTCAAGAGCGATCTGCAGATTTTTAAGTGATTGCAATTTAGATGTCGGCTCGATATTGACATGACTACGTGCAAATGCCGTACCTTTTGACTGCAAAAGTTCAATCAGTTTTTCTGCTTTAAAAGTTGAATTTTTCAATAAGTCTGGGAGCATCTTTTGTTCCAAAGCAATCATTCCTTTCACTCCACCTGCCCCACGTCTGATCGCTTGCCACTTATCTCCATAAAAAGTTTTGTCTAAGTGAATATGCATATCTTTAAAAGAGGGCAACATCAACAATCCCTGAGCATCGATAGCATCTGCATGAGGTTGGTTAGCACTTACTTTTACAATTTTCCCATGTTCAACTTCAACATAAAATAAATCTGTCGTCGTAGCAATCACATCAGCCTCATCAAATTTAAAACCTGTCTCCAAACGAATATTTTTGAATTGTAGTTTTGAACTTACGTTATTGGGTTGATTAGCATACATAGGATCAGCGATTAAAGTGCCCATCGGTAAAGATGCGCCAGCAACAGCTATAGCAGCACTTTGAATGAATTTTTTACGGGATAAATTGCTCAAATTATTCACGTTCTTTTTTTGTTATAAAATTACAAGTAAACTTGATCAAAATAAGGGTACATTTTATAACAATGCTTGTGCGATTTATTCCAATTGATCTCGCAAGATCTCCATCGTGAAGTAACCATTGGTTATCTCATCTTCATATGAAATAGCAGCAGGACATTGCTCAATCCTGACATAGTATTGCTCCTTAAAGAAGGACGGCAACAGCTCCTCGATTTCATACACATCATCGACATCGATCCCATATTTATCATCAATATGTGGAGATAGATGATGCTTAAAAAAAACCGTCTTTTTCGCCAAATCTTTAGCTTCCTCTAACGCTCGAGCGACGACGAGCTCTTTATAATGGTACTCTTCCATATCATTGGGCTTGTACCCCCCTAGATTGACAAAATATAATTTCAACTCTTTATTATCTACAGGTTCAGTCGAGATGGAAATTTGATAGTTCCCAACTTTCGTCACTCTCCGCCAAGAATCAACATGAATATCATCTTTAGCCTCTGGCCAATAATTTTCAATCGATGGAACTAATTCACCCAATTGTTTTGCGATACCAAAGTAAATATCATGCTGTTCAATATGTCTGTCTGATGGTTTACATCCCAGTAGTAACATAAAAAGATTCATATTTTTTCTCGATTAATTATAGTTTAATTATCATTACTTTTATAAGATACAACTTAAATCTAATGAGAACAAAATTTTTATTAATCCTATTATCAACGATATGCTTAGTTCCATATACGCTATTTGCTCAAAAAATTGACATAAAACTAGAACGGAAATTAAGGGTACTCACGCAAAACTTTCAAGGAGATATTGGTATCTATGTAAAAAACCTAAAAACGCAAAAATCAGTTTTGATACAAGCAGATTCTATCTTTCCAACAGCCAGTATTGTCAAAGTTCCGATACTTGTTGGGGTTTTTGACAAAATAGAAAAGGGAGAATTAAATCTCGATCAAAAATTCACTTATCGTTCATCTCAGCAATATGGCGGTTCTGGCTTAATGCAATTCTTCAAAGATAGCACCGAAACAGATCTATCTACCCTAGTTGGATTGATGATAAGCTATAGTGACAATGTTACCTCTATCTGGAATCAACAACTTGCAGGCGGAGGTTTAGTCATTAATGAACTGATGGATAAATTAGGGTTAGTCAATACTAAAGTTAATTCCCGTACAGCTGGACGTGACGACATTTGGAAAAAATACGGTTGGGGACAAACCACTCCAAGAGAAATGGCAACTTTACTTGAGATGATCTATCAAGGCAAAGTTGTCAGTTTGAAATCTTCAGATCAGATGTATCGCTATTTGGGCAATATTTTTTACAACGAACGCTCGCTATCACAAATACCGCCATATGTTAAAACTGTCTCAAAAACAGGATCTGTCGATGAAGCTCGAGGCGAAGTTGTCCTGGTAAATGCACCTAGCGGTGATTATGTTTTCTGTGTACTGACCAATAATATTAAGGATCAAAGTTGGACCAAGCATAATGAAGCAGAAGAATTGACTAGAAAAATATCTCATTTATTATGGAACTACTTTGAACCAAAACGACCATATACACCATAAAAGAATACCCAATCACCTTTGGTCAAACTGAACAAAATAACTATTATATCATCTTGCTGTCGTTATTTTCATTTTTCTGCGCATGTTAAAAATATTCTATTAAATTTACTTTATGAGTATCTTAACACAACATTTTGAGACGGTTCACAATACCGCACCATTTTCTAAAATAAAAAACGAAGACTATATACCTGCATTTGATCTCGCCATAACCAATACCAGGGCAGAAATCGATGCTATAGCGCAAGCAACTGACCCTGCTACTTTCGAAAACACCATTGAAGCATTTGCATTTTCAGGAATGGCACTGGATCGTCTATCCAGTATTTTTTTCAATTTGCATTCTGCAGAAACCAATGAGCAATTGGAACAAATAGCCCAAGATATTGCGCCTAAGCTTTCGGAGTTAGGTAATGATATAACGCTTAACTTTGACCTTTTCAAAAGAATTAAACAAGTCTATGATCAAAAAGAAGAATTAGACCTCACGGCAGAACAGATGACGCTTTTAGAAAAAAATTATAAAGATTTTGTTCGAAATGGAGCGCTACTAGCCGACAATAAAAAAGATCAGTTACGCGCTATTGACAGCGAACTATCGCTACTCAAATTAAAATATGGCGAACATATACTAGCCGATACAAATGCTTATGAATTACATCTTACAGACGAAGCCGATTTAGCAGGCTTGCCCGATGGAGTGAAAGAAGCAGCAGCAGGATTAGCAAAATCTAAAGACCAATCTGGCTGGATCTTTACTTTGGACTATCCGAGTTACATTCCATTTGTCACTTATGCCGATAACCGTGAATTACGTCAAACGATCAGTATTGCAGCAGGAAAAAAGGGTTTTCAAAATAATGAGAATAACAATGAAGAAATTGTTTTAAAAATCAGTAAGCTACGCTTCCAGCGTGCACAGCTTTTAGGATATGAAACACATGCTCATTTTGTATTAGAAGAACGCATGGCCCAAAATCCAGCTAAAGTAAGAGAATTTTTAACTGATTTACTGACTAAAGCAAAACCAGCGGCAAAAAATGAATTTGATGAATTAGCTGCTTTTGCAAAAGAAACGGACGGTATTGACAAACTGGAGAAATGGGACGGAGCTTATTATGCTGAGAAACTAAAACAAAAGAAATTTCAACTTGATGATGAGCAATTAAAACCCTATTTCAAATTGGAAAACGTACTACAGGGTGCATTCGAAATCGCAGAAAAACTATTTGGATTGCATTTCAGTGAAGTGCAACACATAGATAAATATCACCCTTCGATACAAACCTTTGAAGTAACGAATAAGGATGGAGACTTTATTGCTATTTTTTATGCCGACTTTTTCCCCAGAAAAGGCAAGCGCAATGGAGCCTGGATGACCTCTTTTAAACCCCAATATAAAAAAGAAGGACAAAACGAACGCCCGCATGTTTCCATTGTGTGCAATTTTACACCAGCTACAGCAACCAAGCCTTCGCTACTGAGCTTTAATGAAGTTACTACCCTATTTCATGAATTTGGTCACGCTTTACATGGCATGCTAGCCGACACCGTATATCCCACTCTTTCTGGAACTTCTGTATTTTGGGATTTTGTCGAATTGCCAAGTCAGATCATGGAAAACTGGTGTTACGAGCAAGAAGCATTGACGCTATTTGCTAAACATTACAACACTGGAGTGCCAATTCCTATGGAAATGGTGGAAAAAATACGCGAAAGTGCCTCTTTTCTAGAAGGCATGGCTACACTTCGTCAACTTAGCTTTGGAATGCTAGATATGGGGTGGCATGGTCAAGATCCTACAGCGATAGATGATGTAAAGCAATTTGAAAAAGAGCAATTTAAATCAACACAGCTTTATCCTGATGTTGCTGAAAATGCAATGAGCACTTCCTTTTCACATATTTTTGATGGCGGTTATTCATCGGGATATTATAGTTATAAATGGGCAGAAGTACTGGATGCTGATGCATTTGACTACTTTAAACAAAATGGAATTTTTAACAAAGAGATAGCAGCAAAATTTAAAGATACCGTTTTATCCAAAGGTGGGACAGTTCATCCCATGAACTTATATAAACAATTTAGAGGTCAAGAACCAACTGTAGAAGCCTTACTGAAACGGGCGGGATTGCTTAAATAATTTGGAATTTTCCCAATAAAAAAAAGGAATGTTTTACCTGAGTAAAACATTCCTTTTTTTTATTGTATTCGTAAAAGCAGATGCTATTTTGAATTGATATCTTTTTCTTCCGTCTGCGTTATTTTAGCAGCAGCATCCTTATCTGGAGTTGCCACTTTTTTAATACTATCTTGAGCCAAACTTGGATGAGGAGCTGGAGCTGCTTTCGATTCTGTAGTCGATTTTGTTTCCCCTTTTGTGTCGTCTGATTTTGTTAAATCAGTCGTTAATTTTGACGGAACAACAGGTTTCGGAGCTTCAGCTGCCTTTGACGCTGCCTTCGCAGGAGCAGGTTTAGCTGCAGGCTTTGATGCCGTTGTTGCAGGCTTACTTGCAGCAATAGGTTTAGGAGCTTCAGCTGCCTTTGGCGCTGCCTTCGCAGGAGCAGGTTTAGCCGCAGGCTTTGATGAAGCTGTTGCAGATTTACTTGCCGCGACCGGTTTGGGAGCTTCAGCTGCCTTTGGCGCTGCCTTCGCAGGAGCAGGTTTAGCTGCAGGCTTTGATGCCGTTGTTGCAGGCTTACTTGCAGCAACAGGTTTAGGAGCTTCAGCTGCCTTTGGCGCTGCCTTCGCAGGAGCAGGTTTAGCCGCAGGCTTTGATACCGTTGTTGCAGGCTTACTTACCGAGACAGGTTTGGGAGCTTCAGCTGCCTTTGATGCTGCCTTCGCAGGAGCAGGTTTAGCTGCAGGCTTTGATGCCGTTGTTGCAGGCTTACTTGCCACTACGGGTTTGGGAGCTTCAACAGCCTTTGGTGCTACCTTCGCAGGAGCAGGTTTAGCCGCAGGCTTTGATGCCGTTGTTGCAGGCTTACTTACCGAGACAGGTTTTGAAGTCTCTTCCGCAGTTGTAGATCCTGGCAAAAGTTGTGGGTTATCAGCAGCTTCAGCAGCAGACTGTGCAGAATCAGGTTTACTATCAGAGGCTTGCTTTTTCTTGTTTGATTTTTTTAATTTACCCGCAGGCTTAATTTCAGCATTCACCTTTTTTTCAGAGACGGATTTAATTTTATTACTTTTATCAGTAGATGCATCAGGTATTGTTCCTGATTTTTTCTTCTTTTTATTTTTCAGAGAATCATCACTTTTTAAAGCTATTTTATTATCAGCTGCAGTTCCCGAAAGCTGACCATCTTTTGATTTCTTATTTTTAGGCTTGTCTTTTACTTTTTTATCTTTATTTGAACTAGTCCGTTGAATCGTTTCATCTACATGAAAAAAGGGCAATTTTTCCTGTATATCTGAAAGCGTTTCTTTCACTTTCTTATTCAGTTTTTTATAAGCCTTCATTAACTTAGAATCCTCATTTGAAATCTCTTTTTTAGACGCTTTCTTTAATTTTCGAGGCTTTTTCGATTTTTCCGCAACTATATGAGCTTTGGTAATTTCATCAGCAGGTTTCTTTTTAGCAACTGGCGTTGACAAATTTTTACTGATCTTTTTCGATTTTTTGGGTTTTATTTCTTTAGCCATGTAGATTTATTTTTTGATTCAATGAATATTTCATCTTTATAACAATTCTGATTAACAATTGTTTGTAGATCAATAAATGTAAGTTAGTAAATATATTGCATTCCACCCTTGTATATTACTTCATTATTGGAATAATATTTGTATTTTTGTGTCCTACATAATTGGGGTCGACCGGAATTGACAGGATGGAGACGGTTATGTAAGCATGCAGTGCGTTGTTAGTAGAGCACTTTAATCGGAACTTTCACAATTACAACTGGCGAAGAAAACTACGCCTTAGCTGCTTAAGTTAGACTTAACATAGCTATTTGTCCCGTTAGATCCTGTTCTTTGGTTTAACATCAGGGGCATCGAACAATAGAACTGGCAGGTGTGATTTTGCTAATCACTTGTAAGACTCAGCAAATACGGCGTACGGTATAGGTCAGCAACTCACCTTCCCTCGCCCGACAATTAAAGAGAAGCTAAGCATGTAGAAAGCGTATACAGTACCATGACTGGACGAGAGTTCGAATCTCTCCGGCTCCACAAAAAGAAAAGCTCAACTTAGGTTGGGCTTTTCTTTTTTAGTGGATTAGAGCACTCGAATAGAGGATTTTGTATTTCTATACGATTAGAGCTAACAATTGGATTTAGCTGAATATCTTATTTTGAATTCAATTTATATTCCCTGAAATACAAAAGGTTTAGCATCTAAAAACTTGACCGATGTTTCACCCGCATAGATTTGGTTCTGATCCAGTGCCAATTTCTTTACTTTTGCATTATTACTGAAATCCAGTTTCTTTAAATCTACCCAGATCGCATTTGGACTGAGCGCATCTTCAAAATAGTACACAAGATTTTTTTGGTCTGAAACTGTTCTCCATCTTGTTGTAGATAGATTGGGAAAACCTTCGGTAGATATACCATAAGGTACAGAACATTGTCTGATGACACTAAATGCCCCAGCTAAAGCTATTCGAATGTCGTCCGTTTGTGGAATGGCTTTAATATAATAAGATGCCCTTACATAACGATCAGCAGCCCTATTTGTACCAGGAAGAAATATATTGCCCGGAATTCCTTTCCAATATTCATTGATTGCCAATTGTTCTTCAAATATAGGATCATTGGTCATTACGGTATATGAAGGATCATGATGGATAACTAATTTTCCATTTATATATTCCAAAATAGCATTGTCCCCAGTCGCATCTGACATGGAAAGATGTACAGTCGTAAACTTATCAGTCCCTGGAATAAAATCTGTAACGACAACAAATTCTTCTTTACTAAAATGAGCTACAGCCTCTGCTACGGTAGCAAAATTATCTAATGCATATTGAGCCCACAATGAAACTGACAATCCTTTTTTACCTGTACCCTCTTTCGAAAATTCAGGATACTTTGAACTTACTAGCCAAAGTAAATTCGCAACCAACCCTTTTTCATTCATACCGTCAGATACGGCAATATCCCACGAACTTGTCGTCATACTACCATATTTAGAAGTCCATTTTACTGTATTTTTTCCAGTACTCCCATCACGTTCCATATTTCTCGGAAATAGCCACAAATTAGAGGGAATTGGAATTGAAAAATCCATACTGCGAGCTGTGAGGATTGTGTTATTTGGGCCTTTATAAACAACTCTCGTACAAGCGTCTGCTTGATTAAATGAAGACAATCCTACCGCAACTAGCAGTAAAGTCCTTCCAATTTGTTTGATACATTTTTTCATTCTTACTTATATTATTTGATGAAGTTTTTTAGTTTTTAGACGATAAATGAAAAATAAATACAACAGATCCTATTCAAAACGAAGTACCAAAGCAATTTAAGAATAATTTTTTCTATTAAAAAGAAACTAAACATAGATATTGAAAAAACAATTGAAGAAAAGTTATTTTTAAGCAATTCCATTGACAATAAGATTAATAGGGTTTCACAAGATTATTGAAAATCGCCATTAATTCAATCATCCACTAACTATGTGTAAACCAACTATAACGTCGCTCCACTTTATTTAATCAGTTAATTTGATATAACCCCACTTGGATATCACACAAATGAACAAATTTATCTAAGTTTGAACAATGGTGACATATAAAACATAATATGAAAATAATGTATTCGCTTATCACAGCAATGATGATGCTATTTCAAGCAGCCGCTATCGGTCAGACGATAGATACACTGGTAGATGTAGGTCGTCACAAACTACATTTTAATATCAAAACCGGCGCAGGAATACCTATTATATTCGAATCTGGAGCTGGTAATGATGGCTCTGTCTGGACAGAAATATGTAAAAGGCTAAGTCAACGAATCGAGGTACCGCTCATAACCTACGATCGTGCCGGATTTGGAAAAAGCGAAATTGACACAAACAACATCAATATTACAACTGAGGTCAAAGATCTAGATTTAGCGCTCAATAAATTGAAGTTTACGGGAAATTATTTCTTTGTAGCCCACTCATTAGGAGGAAATTATGTTATGAAATTCATCTCTAATAACCCGAATAAAGTTAAAGGCGCAGTGTTTATTGACATCGTAAGTCCTTATTTTATGACTTCGCAACGAGCCACCTATACGAAAAATCTATTCATAGATAGCATTGCAGCAATTAAAAAGGAAAGTATAGGATTTTATCATCTTGTTCTAAACTATGAAAATACTAGTGAAGTAATGCGCAAAGTTGCACCTGCTATCGAAACACCGCTTACCATCATCGCCTCTGGAATCACTCCATTTGAGGGAGAAGATAGACAACACTTTAAAAATGGAGTAAAAAGATTTGCATTGGATAAAAAAAATCGTACCTATATTTTAGCCGAAAATGCCGAACATTATGTTTTCTATGACGATCCGGAATTAGTGACTCAAGAAATTATAAAACTTTATCAACTGGTCAAATAAAAACAAATCAGATCAATATTGATGCCTTTAATGCCCATCCAAACATAAAAAACGCTCAAAATATGCATATGCAATAAATCCGATAGAAAGTAGTGGTTTCGATAATTTCATTGTTTAAAGAGGTTTCCCTGTTGAAACATAAAAGCAGTTATTAGAAAATGTTTAACTTTATAACATGCACACTGAATTTGAAAAGCTAATTATAGACTCACTCCTTAAAGGAAAGACACAACAAGAAATTTCAATTGAGTTAAAAAACAAAGGGGTAGTTCCTTACAGCCTATCTTCCATTGAAAAAACGATGAATGATCTTAAACGTAAACATCAAGCAACGACTTTATTTCAATTAGGAGCTATAATCACCCTAAAAAGATATATTCATAAAAAAGAGTAGGTATGATCCTACTCTTTTTTATAAATATAAGCTCCTTTCTTCACATCCAAAAATTAAGATAAAGAAATTTGAGATACTGCTGTTTTATGATTCTTTTTTCATTATACCACATTTTACACAAAACCAAACCGGGTATTTATTATCTACTTCGCGTGCTTCCCACTTATGGTAACATTTGAAGTATACTTTGTATAAAAAAACAATTATTAATATAAGAATAATGAAGGCTAGCAGGTACAGAAGGTTGAACATGATTAAAATAGTTAAATGCATGATGTGATTATCTAAAAAAGTAACGCACATATTTCATTTATGTTTTATGTATCTGAGGATAAATTTTAAACATCCCCATTTAGTATATTATGTTGATACTAAAAACTTACTATTTACAATTACCATTAAACCTGCCCCATCAATTGTCCATTGCGTATTTTTTTATCGATATAAAACAATAATTGAAGCAGCATCATTCTTTGTAAAGAGAGCTACTTAATTTTCTCTAACCTATTCACGGTTGACGACCTGTAACATAGATATAATCCGTCAATCATAATAATAGCATCAATTAATTCATTTTTTAGCGAAAACCCTTTTACCAACAGTCATCAGCAAAACCGCCAATAAACCCGCTACTACCCCATAACCTACCTGTTTTACCATAGATGGGACAGTAGGAAGAAAATGATGTAAATAATCAATATTATGATCAAAAATACCACCGGATACTAATATCAATGCGATAGTTCCAACCACTGCCAATAATTTAATGACAATGGGTAAAGAATTTACTAACAGATATCCAAATTTTGAAACAACCCCCTGATTGTCTGACCTTTTAATTAATCTATATCCGGCATCATCCATACGGACTATCAAAGCTACGATACCGTAAACACCGATTGTCGCAAATATAGCGACCACAGATACCGTTAAAATCTGAATGGTTAAACTTTCATTCAATACTGTCCCTAGAGCTATAATAACGATCTCAACCGATAATATAAAATCAGTTGTAATCGCAGATTTAACTTTTACTTTTTCTAGTTCCGTATTATTTTCTTCATTTTCAACAACCACTTCATGTCCAGTTTTTTGCCTATGAAACAGGTATTCTATGATTTTTTCAACACCTTCATAGGCTAAATAGATACCGCCTATAATCAGAATAAATTTAATTGCAATAGGAAAAAAAACATTAAGCAACAAGGCTATCGGTACAATTATAACTTTATTAATTAATGAACCTTTTGTAATGGCCCATAATACTGGAATTTCACGAGAAGAGAGGAATCCAGTTGCTTTCTCCGCATTTACGGCCAAATCATCACCTAGAATTCCTGCGGTCTTACTCGCAGCAATTTTACTTGTAACCGCAACATCATCCATTAAAGCAGCAATATCGTCCAATATTGCAAATATACCTGAAGCCATATGTATTTAAATATTTAAGAGGGCAAAATATAAAATGATTTCGAATTTCATTTATATTTTCTAATTTTTATTTGAAGTGGAAAAAAAACGATGGCTTTAATGGCTATTGTTAGCCCTATGAGCGTTCAAAAAAGTGCTATATTAAAAGTTAAAAATAACTACAAACAGCTATTAAATCTGTAAAAAACACCATAAATACTTGATCTATTACGTTACTTTTATTACCTCTAAATGATAAGATGATACAGATAGCGATTTTTAGCGATATACACGGCAATCTACCAGCATTGAAAGCCGTATTAGAAGATATTGACGCAAGAAAAATTGGGTACATATATTGTCTCGGTGATCTGGTGGATTTTGCTCCCTGGGGTAATGAAGTAATCGAATGTATCCGAGCAGAAAAGATCCCATGTATCATGGGAAATCACGATGAACGTATTGCATTTGACTATCCGGTAATACCTTTGGAAAAGCATGATGAAAAAGAAACAGCTTGCCGCATACAAGCCATTAATCACTCTAAAAAGATCATAAATGAAGAAAACAAGCTATATTTAAGTCAGCTTCCATATTCAATGCAATTCGATTTTAAAGTAAAAACCAAAAATTGGCGTATCCAGTTGGTGCATGGTAGCTTAAAAAGCAATGAACAATACCTCTACGAATCAGAGCCAGACATCACTTTTAAACAGATATTCGACGAAACAAATGCTGACATATTGATTATGGGCCACACGCATATTTCTTATATCAAACCTATTGCTAACAAATGGGCCATGAACACCGGTTCGGTCGGCCGTTCAAAGGAAGAAATTAGAGATGCCACTTATCTCTTGTTGCAACTATTAGAAGATAAGATACAAGCTAAAATCATCCGTATCCCTTATGATATTTCAGCGGTAACGAATGCAATAAAAGGCAGTGGAATACCTGATTTTTATGCCGACTTTTTACGATCACCACAGATCAATACAACGATATAGCGCCATCCATTTATAGAAGAATGGGCGAGGTATCAAAATCTTAATCTTTAATTTCTGATAGTTCAAAGCGAACTTGCTGCAACGGATAATCTTGAGAGTCTGTTTTCACTTTACTGATTTTTAAAATCACATCCAAACCTTCGTAAATTTCTCCAAACACGGTGAAATCATGATCTAATCGAGGCTGCCCCCCAATTTTTAAATAAGTTGAACGCTGATCAGCTGTATACTTAATATTCTTTTTCAATTCCAAAGCATCAAGTTCACTTGCTGTTATCTTTTTACCAACTACAAAATAGATTTGATTCAGGAAAGATGCCTTTTCTGAATTACCATCTCTTCCTGCCCCCAAAGCTCCAACTTTGTGAAATGCGCTTTCGTTAAATTCTGGAACAAGACGTGGTTTTTGCTTTGTTGGATCTGCAGCCTCACGCTTTTCAATATCAATATCATGCTCTCCCCCCTGCACCACAAAATCCGAAATAATGCGATTGAACAAAGCATCTTTATAAACTTTTGCCTCAATAGATTTTAAGATAAGATCACGATGTTCGGGGGTATAATCATATAAAAGAACTTTAAAGTTTCCGTAATCCGTTTGAAATAATAAACGATGTGTTTGACTTTTTCCAACTAATACAACGAACAAACATAAAAGTAAGAGTATGAATTTTTTCATAAAATAAAATTTGAATGAAGGTAATTCATTTTTTAATAAATATAAAACAACACTCCAAATATTAAAGGCAACTTCATCAATCCTACTATTTAGATACCTTATTTGAAATCATCGTATCATTACAAAAGCCAAGAACTGCCACCTTCATTCACTTTTTATACCCGCATGAGATATTACCATTTATGACATCAAAATTTTAAGATAATTATGATTGAAAAAAGCATAATTATGCGTTAACTAAATAGTTGATAAACCGAAATAAGTTATCCATTTTTTTATGAAAAATATGTAAACAATAACTTTACATAAGATAATATAAAAATTTGAAAAACAAATTTATTGTATTTATAATTATGAAATTCGCAATGCTATTTTTAATTAAATTACGCTAACTTATATGACCCATGTATTTTTTATAAATCTTTTGCTCTCCAATATGAGAAATACTAAAAATAATAGCAATAAAAATAACGTTGCAATTATAGATACAGATATATGCAAAAACAACTTTAAATAACTGACAATGAATACATAAAAACATTAACACCCACATCAATACTCATTAGCCTTAGTATGATATAAATTAAAGTAGAGCTTTTAAGTTTGTGACAGGACTATTAAGGACACAAATCAGGCATATAGCTGGTTCATCTTTCAAAAAAAACATCTTCAACTAAATATTAGAATCAAATTTGATTCCGATATTCCAGAAGTATATTGTTGCAACAGATGGAATAAAATTTACATTATAAAACA
This sequence comes from Sphingobacterium sp. PCS056, assembly GCF_023273895.1. NCBI lineage: Bacteria > Pseudomonadati > Bacteroidota > Sphingobacteriia > Sphingobacteriales > Sphingobacteriaceae > Sphingobacterium > Sphingobacterium sp. PCS056. The sequence continues at coordinate 4,599,381 of NZ_CP096883.1, forward strand.
CTACAAACCAGATTTAAAGCATAAAATATATAAACCTTTAGTTTTATCATAAAATTTATCATTTAACTTATTTTTTTCAAAAACTGTAAATAATCATCCTTTCTAGTCTTGCATGGCTCATTAAAGAAACGATATAATTTAATGACCTAAGTATGCGGCCTATCACCTACAAAAGTCCAAGCTACATGTCACGTGATCTCAGCAATTCAACTCAACAATTTTAATGCCCTATGTAAGCTTATCTTTTCACTTCGAACACCAGGGTAAGCCTTTAGGTAAATAATACGATATATCGCCTTATATACACCTTAATTCAAAAAAGATAAATAGAAGAGTTGACTTAAGATATTATTAAGCTCACATTACGAATAACTTCTATTTTAGATTTTGATTTCAATTAACCTACATTGATGGACATTTCGAATGATAAAAAATTGTAAAATTAAACTGAAATATCCTTCAAAAAAATGTTCATGATCACTGAGCTCAAACTATCCAAAACATCGTAAATACAAATAAAATACTCAATTACAAACACATGCAATCAACATATAAACTAAAAGATGATATAAGACAACCATTAATCAATAACATTGAAAAATAAATCCTATCTGCCTACTGCTAACCTATGATATATTGAGGCAACAGCTACCTCTTCAAAAAATATGTGATAAACAATAATTATAAATTGTTCTCACTACCTAGATCCCTCCCCCCCTTCCTTGCTGACATCAAACATAAAAGATAGGACACAAAAAAAGACAAGACCTAATCTAGACCTTATCTTTGATGATGTGTTGAACCATGCCTACTATACCAATATCCGTCATCTTCTTAAAAACAGACGAGACTGTTTGTTTAAAGAGATATCACTTTCATTGATGATCTTTGTACGCTTTATCAGCAAGATGAGCTACAGTAACGAACGGCAACTTTTGAATGAGCAGAATCACCACCAAAAGGGGGATTCAATTTTTTAATAGATACATCGATTGTTTTCGCAAAAGAAAATTTTGCATGGATAGCTTTCAAAATTTCATGAGCCGCCGACTCCAAAAGTTTACGTTTAGGTTTCATCACCTGATGGATGATTTGATATAAGATCTCGTAATTAACAGTCTTATCTAAATTTTCATGATCATCGATTCCTGCATCAAAACTTACTACAGCATGTACCAAAAATTCATTTCCTAAGATCTGCTCTTCCTCGTAAAATCCTATGGGAGCAAATACACGAACATCTTCCAAAGAAACGGTTTGCAATATTTTCATACTACAAACCTATATTTTTATTCTGAATAATGCGAGATATGAACGCATTAAAAAAGCTTAAAGATTAATTATGATGGCAAGTAACCTTGTTGAGCATGCTCATTGAAAGATTTTATAGCAAAACCAGAGCACCGTGTGTCATCACTTATTCTAATGAACAGAAACCAATTCTACTTCAAATATTAATACTGCATTTCCACCAATTTCTTTTGAAACACTCAATTCACCATACCCTAGCGAAGCTGGAATAAACAACCGCCATTTACTACCTTCCTTCATCAATTGCAAGGCTTCGGTCCAACCAGCGATGACCTCGTTAACAGGAAACGAAGCAGGCTTTTTACGTTTCTCTGTAGAATCAAAGATAGTACCGTTGATGAGCCGGCCTTCGTAAAAGCATTTGACACTATTGGTCAATTTTGGGCTTTTACCTGTTCCTTCCACAATGATTTCATACTGCAAACCCGACGGTAAACTAATAACTGTATCCCGCAGCGCATTTTCCTTAAGAAACACTTCGCCCTCAATTAAATTTTTTTTAGCCTCTAAGCGTAACTTTTTCAAATATCCTGTTGCGTTAGCCATATATTTTTCTTTCAAAATTATAGAATTTGTTTTATACACAATAATATTTTAAAGCTATATAACACAGATTCATTCTTTATCATAATTTTACACTAGTTCAGATGATCTCCTCCCCCATTCCTATACCTTCTCCGTTCTTGAGCATTTATATCTAAACTCAAAAAAATAGCAAGTATCCGCTACTCATTTATCATCCAATCGAAAACAACAGAAACCGGCCAATGATCCGATAACGGTTCTCCCAATTTATCTACAAACTTTTCGCGTTCCACTTCATATTTTTTTGGCATCAAAGTGATCTGTTCATTGCTTCTAAACATGATTTTATCAATCGATTCGGATTCATTATCGATATCCATAATATCCATACATAAAAATAAAGGATCTATCGTAGGCATCACATCATCACGCTCGAGCATTATCCAGCTATCTTGCAAATGCGTCTTAACCATAAATTCTTCTAGATTGTCTTCTGAAAAAGCAAAATGGGAATTGAAATCTCCGGCGACTATGATAGCTTTTCCAACGGAATGTTTATTGATATAATTTGCCAACTGAAGATAATTTGCTCTTCTAGCTTTTGCAGCCCTAGGGTGATCCTGTGAATTGGCATGAATATTATAAAAATCAACCGCAACGCCCAAAGCAAGATGCATCGTACAATGACTAAAGCCCTTTGGAGTCAATCGATCAGAACCGGTCCTATTCTGCCATTCGACCCGCTTAAAATTGGTGATCGGATATTTAGACAAACTATCCAGTCCATCACCAAATATAGCTAATCCCATACTGATCGTACGATAAGGATGCAAATTACCGCTTTGGTACAAATAATAGTTATAATTAAAGTCCTCTTGAATATGGGCGACATCAAAATCATTCACGAGCGACCCAATATGTGCAATACTAGAAGACCGATCTGTTTTAGCAGATGAGATTACTTGAGGAAGTCCCGCGATATTATAGGTAATAACAGAAAAATTGCCCGATTTAGCATCGAGCAATTCATATTCTTTTTCTTCGATAAAAACACGGACTCTTCTTCTTGTCAAAGATTTCCATACTTCTAGTATGTATTGAAAAAACATAAGTGCTTATAACTAGTCTATTGATCTATGACAAATATAGAATGCTTATATTAAATTACAATAATCCTATAATTAAACTTCCATCAATCATTTATAACGCCGAATCAATCGCATCCCACAATTTAATTCTCTTTTCTAAGGCTAATTTAGAAACTTCTTCAACTTGCTTCCACTTCGAAGCATCATCACCACAGAGTTCCATAATCATCTTCATCGCCAGCGGCCCATGTTCATCACCATCCAACTCGATATGTCTCTCAAAGTAGTACAATAGTTTTTCTAAATTAGAGTCTGGAAAATTGAGCTGGATCTCTTTCAGTATCGATGAAAACATATCGGGAATCAAATCTTCGCGACCAAATGTGAATGCTGCAGCGATCTCATGTGCGCTACCATTTTCGATAACATCAAAAGTAAATGCCAAAAACTCTTTTATATTGGGGTGCAAAGCACTATCTTCGATCACCTGCAATACTGCGGAACCTGCATATACCTGTTCCAAAAATTGATTAATTTCATGGCTATCCCCTCCCAGCGCATGCAACGCATCCAGATACATCTCAAAGTGACTTAATCTTCTACCGTCGATATACTCATCCGATTCCTCAGCAACAACAATTTCATTAATTAAATATCTCGTGTTGGGAAATTTTGAAGGATACCATGGAGTAGTTGTACAGGTTAGTTTTTGTTGCAATGCCTTTAATAGCGACATAAAATCCCAAACTGCATAGATATGTCCCTGCATAAAAACCTGCAGATCTTCAATAGTTTTTATTTTAGAATAAAGAGGATGGACAAGGAGTTGATTTCTTTCGACCGCAATATAGGCATTAACGTTTTTAATGTGTTCCATTTCTAATGATTTGAACGCAAAAATAGGTTCTCAAAATGAGAACTCCTCAGTTTAAAAAAAAATTGACTTCCTATTTACATACGTTACTTAAAAATAGAAAAGCTTGAAGTGGGGAACCTCAAGCTTATCGTTAGCCATATATTAACCTATTTTATGAAAAGTATTTGTAATTAAAACGACCGCATTTTTGAATTATTGTGCTTCGTTATATTTTTTTTAAAAAAATTATTTTTTAAATCTCATTTTAAAAATAATTTATGCTCTTACAGATCCCTTTGCGAGCACATGCTTTTATTATATAACGTGATATGTGACCGTTTATTATTTGTTTAAAATAAATAATGCAATATGCAAGTTACTTTAAACTTCTCCCGTATATTTATTGTTATAGCATTGTCACATACATTAAAGCACCATCAATATGGCAGATTTCAATTTAGAAGATTTCGTAAACATTTTAAACAACAAAGAGGTTTTTCAATACTTAATCGATCAAAAGGTAATTAAGGAAAAAAAGTTTTTAGAAACATATGAATATGAAAAAGAATTACATGAGTTACAAATTGAGCTCACGTCAATTCAAAATAAAGTCATTAAAGAAAACAAACGTGTCCTGATTATTTTCGAAGGAAGGGATGCGGCAGGCAAAGGTGGTACTATAGAAAGGTTAGTTGAATATTTAAATCCTAAAAAACTACGTGTAGTGAGTCTACCCAAGCCTACAGCAGAAGAATCCACCCAATGGTATTTTCAACGTTACTTCAAGCAGCTGCCCAATGCCGGCGAGATCGTATTCTTCGACAGAAGCTGGTACAATCGAGCAGTAGTCGAGCCCGTTTTTGAATTTTGCACCCAAGAACAGCACAACCTGTTTTTAAAACAAGTCAATGAAGTCGAAGAGCTGTTGATACAAGACGGTATTATCTTAATCAAATTTTTCTTAACCATCTCTAAAGAAGAGCAAGCTAAAAGATTGGAGGAAAGAAAAACTGATGTCCTTAAACAATGGAAAATTGGACCGCTAGACCAACAAGCTCAGGAAAAATGGAATGATTACACCAGCTATATCAAAACATTATTTAAATCTACTGGAACAAAGCTGTCACCATGGATTGAAATTGAAACGGATAATAAGAAAAAAGCCCGTCTAGAAGCCTTTAAGATTATTATCAACCAAATCTCAGATCAAAAAGGAGAAAAATTAGAAGATTTTGTTAAAATCCACAACTAAGATCCGTTCATGGAAAAGAGCATTTTATTGCTGCTCTTTTCCACTAATTGACCCTTCCACACCGATTACTTTAATCACCTTATCACCTAATCCTGTTATATCAGACTTTAGTCCAACCATGACAGTCATAATATTGATGGGTGTTTCTTGAATTTTATTAAAAGAATGCAGATAGCCGATTTCCAAACCGAGGAAAAAACCATTGAAACGATAGTCAGCACCAACACCTAATTTACCAGAAAAAGAAAATTTCTTCTGGTTTTCAATTTTAGCAATATTATTCATCGCATCCACCTTTACCCTAGGTTCGGTCAGCAAACCCACGCCGGGACCTGCATAAGCATAAGCATTCAATTTTTTCAGTTGCTTACGAATGCCTCCTGCCAATGAAAAAGTGTAAAAATTAGCATTTGCATCCTCGATCTTAAAAGGATATTGATTATCCTGAATTTTTTGATCATAATCAAAAGACAATGTATATAAAGCAGGATAAAGATAATATTTAGGATTTTTTAAAGAAATGTCCAATCCTAAACTACCAGAGAATTTTGGTGATAAAACCTCTTTAGTCTTACCCAACGGAAAGCCCATACCTGTCCCTCCAAAATAGTAAACCTTACGATAATGTAAAGTATCGACACCAGATTGAGCAAAAACAGAGCAACACAAAAACAGACAAAAAATAGTCGTTAAAATTCTCTTCATAAAAAATGAATCTATTATTGCAAAACAATAATAGCATCGAAAAGTTTTGTACAAGCTTAAATATATTAAAAATAATTTTTTGATTGCGGACCCTGGCTAAACAATAAATCCACAATACTTAAGTCTGGATAAAAGCCATTCTTCTCTTCAAAAACCTGATAATAAGGTTTAGGATTTAATAGAAGGCTTTCTTTCTTAGGATGAATACGATCTCTAAAATCCAACGCATCGGGCACTGCTCTAAAATACTCATCTGTAAAAGACAATTCACGTTTCAATTTTAATGACTTTAATAAAAGTTCTAATTGAGCAATATTGAAATCAAATAAAAAGTCAAACTTTTTCGTATAAAATTGAGCAAAATCATCCTCGTAATATTCAAAATAGGCAGAATTTCGATAGGCCGCCTGCAGACTTAACCAATGCAACCTTTGCCAATCAAATTCATAAGAAATTCGTTTTTCAGACATTGGAGAACGTTCTCTTTTACTATGCTGAATAGGTACAATCAATTCCTGTATACCATTCGCAGTCGCAATACGTGCTCTTGATCGATAGGTTTGTTTTTGGAAATTATCGAACTTCTCAATCAAAATAGGCAACGCATTTTGTTGAATACAATGAAAATAAGAAACTGGGGGTAAGTAGCAAGTCGTTAATAATAAATGAGTTGACATAAAAATCGTTGAATTTTACTTTATCTAGGGCAAAAATAACTTAAATTAGGGATATTTGCAGTTAAGATTTACAATAGTTACAAAGTATACATGAAACAAAAAGCACTATCAGCACTTTTATATCTCTTCGCTTTGCTGCCGTTTTGGTTCATCTATCTTTTATCTGATATTTTATACTATATCTTATATTATATTATTCAATATCGTAAAGATGTCGTATTTGAAAACCTTAAAAACTCTTTTCCAGAAAAAAGTAAAAGTGAAATCGTCACGATAGCCAAGAAATTTTACCGTTTTTTTCCAGATCTGCTTTTAGAATGTCTAAAATTTAAGACCATCAGCCGTGCAGAAGTTAACCGGAGAATTACACTTGAAGATGAACACGAATTAAAAAGACATCTCGAACAAAATAAAACAGTCATCGCCGTTACCGCCCATTATTGCAATTGGGAATATGGAATCCATCGCTTAGGTGCTATCACAGAAGCACCCACCCTCATCGTATACAAACCACTCAATAATAAAATCATTGATCAGGTCTACAATGAAGTTCGTGCTCGATTTGGAGCTATTATGGTACCCATGAAACAAATCGTGAGACATTTGGTTAAACTAAGAGGTCAGCCAAGTGTGAGTGTTTTTGTTGCAGATCAAGCCCCATTATATTCGGACGCTGATTATTTTTTGCAATTCCTAAATCAAGAAACTCTTGTCTACACGGGTGTCGAGCGCATTTCTAAAATGACTAATGGACCTGTTGTATTTTGCCATATTGGAAGAAAAGAAAAAAGAGGATATTATTTTTGTAAATTCACAACATTAATTGAAGATCCATCTTCATATTCAGATAAGGAAATTACTCATATTCACAATGCTTTTACGGAAAAAATAATCCGCAAAGAACCCGAGTATTGGCTTTGGACCCACAGAAGATGGAAAAGAAAACGTAGAAAATGAAAAATTACCCTAAAGTAGCTGTAGTTATTTTAAATTGGAACGGGAGATTTTTCTTAGAAAAATTTTTACCTTCCGTATATAACAGCAGTTATCCAAATATTGAATTTATAATCGGAGACAATGCATCTACAGATGACTCATTATCATTTGTTCGTGCTTCATACCCAAAAATTACCATACTAGAAAACACCGAAAACTATGGTTTTGCAGGTGGATATAACCACATTCTATCACGTGTTGACGCAGATTATTTTGTTCTGCTCAATTCTGATGTAGAGGTGACCACAAATTGGATCGAACCTGTTATTGACATGTTGGAACGAGATGACAAGTTGGTTGCGGCACAACCTAAAATACTTGCCTTCCATAATAAAGCAAAATTTGAACATGCAGGAGCTGCAGGAGGATATCTCGATCGTTTTGGATTCCCTTTTTGCTGCGGTCGTATCATGGATAAGGTAGAATATGATTTGGGTCAATATGATGAAGCCAAAGAAATATTCTGGGCATCAGGAGCGGCTTTATTCATAAAGAGCCATGCCTGGAAAGAAGCAAAGGGACTAGATGAAGATTTTTTTGCGCATATGGAAGAAATAGATCTGTGCTGGCGCTTGAAAAAAATGGGGTATCGTATCGGATATTGCCCAGAATCAACAGTTTACCACGTCGGTGGCGGAACCTTAAATGCGAGCAACCCTCAAAAAACGTATTTAAATTTCAGAAATAATCTATATATGCTCCAAAAAAACCTACCTATCGGTCAGGTATTTACAACCATATTTATAAGAATCTGGTTTGATTTTATTGCATTATTAAAATTTCTTTTTGACAGAAAGTTTAAAGATGCTTGGGCAGTGAGCCGGGCTCATCAATCTTTCTTCCTTAATTTTTTCAAAAACGCTAAAAAAAGAAACAACCATACCGGAATAGAAAATAAGACCGGTCAATATAAAAAATCAATAATCACTGATTATTATTTAGATAAGAAGCAAAAATTTTCAGACTTAGATCAAGATTGCTTTTTTTAAACGTCTTTATTTACAGCAAATAAAAACGCATAAAAATGCAGCTCTTATTCATAGCTGCATTTTTTATTAATTTCTATTCGCAAATTGATTAAACGTACTTTTTATTTGTAAATTCGCAACATGTCATCCATGGATATTGAACAAAAAATAACTGCACTAACGCAGGAGCTCAACCACTATAACTATCAGTATTATGTGTTGGCACAAAGCCTGATTTCAGATTATGATTTCGATCAAAAATTAAAGGAGCTTCAAACATTAGAATTACAATACCCTGAATTTGCTGATCCCAACTCACCTACGCAACGAGTAGGTGGAGATGTAACTTCTAAATTTGAAACAGTCAGACATCGTTGGCCGATGCTGTCACTAGGTAATACCTATAACCAAGATGATCTTCGTGATTTTGATCAAAGAGTACGCAAGATAATAGGTGACAACTTTGAATACATCTGTGAGTTAAAATTTGATGGCCTATCTATAAGCCTTACTTATCAACAAGGTAAACTTGTTAAAGCTGTAACTCGTGGAGATGGTACACAAGGAGACTTAGTGACCAACAACATCAAAACAATTAGAAGTATCCCTATCCACTTAAAAAAAGGTCACTATCCCGAAGAGTTCGAAATCAGGGGTGAAATCTTTATGCATAAAAATGCCTTTTTAAGATTAAATGCCGAAAGAGAAGAAAACGAAGAACAAACCTATGCCAATCCGCGTAATTTTGCTGCAGGAACAATTAAATTACAAGACTCAGCAGAAGTAGCTAGAAGACCTTTAGACTGTTTCTTATACTTTTTGTACTGTGACAATAGAAACAAGCTATTTCACAACCATTGGGAAAGCCTTCAAGCTGTAAAAGAATGGGGATTTCACGTTTGTGAACATACACTAAAATGTCAATCGTTAGATGATGTTTTTGGTTTTATTGATTATTGGGATGAAAAAAGACACGATCTAAGTTATGAAATCGATGGTATTGTAATTAAGGTAAATGACTATGGCGCACAAGAAGAATTAGGTTTTACCGCTAAAAATCCACGTTGGGCAATTTCATATAAATTCAAAGCAGAGCGTGTAGAAACACAGTTGACATCCATCAGTTACCAAGTCGGACGTACTGGAGCAGTTACTCCCGTTGCCAATTTAAAACCTGTAAGTTTAGCTGGTACCACAGTTAAAAGAGCTTCTTTGCATAATGCCAATGAAATCGCAAGACTTGATCTCCATGAGGGCGATACTGTTTTTGTCGAAAAAGGAGGTGAAATTATCCCCAAGATCATTGCGGCAAATGAAGACAAAAGACTTCCAAATGCTCCAGCGTATGTTTATCCAACACATTGTCCAGAATGTCACACAGAACTCATCCGCCAAGAAGGCGAAGCTGTTCATTATTGCCCCAATGAAGATGGATGCCCCCCTCAGATTATTGGAAAAATGCAACATTTTATCGGTCGCAAAATGATGGATATAGAAGGACTTGGTGATGAAACAATAGAAACGTTTTATAAAAAAGGAATTCTCAAAAATGTTGTTGATATCTATGGGCTAAAAGACCATGTAGATCAATTACAGCAATTAGATCGTTTCGGACAGAAGTCCATTGACAATATGCTGAAAGGGATCGAGAAATCCAAAGAGAAACCATTTGAAAAATTACTTTTTGCATTAGGGATTCGACACGTCGGAGAAACAATAGCTAAAAAATTAGCACAACATTTCAAGACCATCGATGCCATTAAAGCAGCCTCAGTTGAAGAAATCGCGATGGTGCAAGATATAGGGATCCGAATTGCAGCAAGTATACATGAATACTTACACATCCCAGCGCATGAAGAGTTAATCGCAAAACTAAAATCTTATGGTTTACAGTTTGAAATTGAAGAGAAAGAAGTAATTTTGGATAGTGAAACTTTGGTCGGCCAAACATTTCTCATATCTGGCGTATTTATAAATCACACGAGAGAACAACTCACCGAGCTTATTGAAAGCAATGGTGGCAAAATGGTATCGAGCATTTCAGCAAAATTAAGTTATCTCGTAGCAGGCGACAAAATGGGTCCCTCAAAATTAGCAAAAGCAGAAAAACTAAATATTAAGATGATCAATGAAGATGAATTATTAGCTTTGATCAACAATACAACAAGTATATAAATTAAATATTAATCTTTACAAACAATACAATGAACGAGCTTCATGGAGCTGGTGTAGCATTAGTTACACCTTTCAACGCAGATGGAACAGTTGATTTTGATTCTTTAGCACAGCTAATTGATTATCAGATCGACTCAGGTATGAATTATTTAGTCTCTTTAGGTACTACTGGCGAAGTAGCCACTCTTACCAAAGAAGAACGAAAGCGTATCTGGGATTTCACTGTCAAACAGGTGAATGCGCGCGTGCCATTGGTTGCGGGTATTGGTGGAAATAATACAGCTGAAATAGTAGAGCAGATCAAAAACTTTGATCCAGCTGGATTTTGTGCTATTTTATCAGTTTCTCCTTATTATAACAAACCCGTACAAGAAGGGATCTATCAGCACTACAAAGCGATAGCTGAGGCATCTCCTCTACCCATCATCTTATATAATGTACCAGGACGTACAGGAAGCAATATGACTCCAGCGACAACAATACGTCTGGCAAAAGATTTTAAAAATATAGTAGCAACAAAAGAAGCTTCTGGCAATTTTGCTCAATTTAACGAGATCTTGAGAGACAAGCCTGAAGACTTCTTATTAATATCTGGTGACGATCCTGCCACCTTGCCAATGATGGCTTTAGGAGCGGTAGGTATTATTTCCGTTGTTGGAAATGCTTATCCTGCGCAAGTATCAAAATTAGCAGCTTTATGTACAGCTGGCAACTATGCAGAAGCAAGAGCGATTCACAATTCCCTTTTGGAAATAACAGATTTATGTTTTGTAGAAGGAAATCCTTGTGGAGTTAAATATATTTTACAAGAAATAGGCATCGGTCAAGATCACGTACGTTTACCTTTAATACCAGTATCTGCCAATACGCAAGCTGCTATACAGGTAGAAATGCAAAAATTGAAATAAAATAGAAAAGTAATCATTGTATATTTAAAATCTATTAATTATCTTTGCACTTCCGTAAGTACGGAGAAAAAAATTAATAAACATAATTATTTAACAAAATGCAACAGTACGAATCTGTAATCGTTCTTACCCCGTTGCTTTCTGAAGATGCTGCGAAAGAAGTAATCGCAAAATTCAAAAACATCTTAGCAGAAGGCGGAGCCGAAATTGTCGCTGAAGACAATTGGGGTTTGAAAAAATTAGCGTATCCAATCCAGAAAAAAACAACTGGGTTTTATCACTTAACTGAATTCAAGGCTCCAGGAGAATTAATCAATAAATTAGAGGTTGAATACAAACGTGATGAGCGTATTATGCGTTTCTTAACTATTGCTTTAGACAAACATGCTAAAGCGTATAGCGAGAAAAAACGTAGCGGTGCATTCAACAAAAAAGCGGAAACTAAAACTGAGGAGGGATCAAACTAATGGCTAACGAAAATATCCAATACGTAACTGCCCCTAAAGTAGAGGACAATCGTAAAAAATATTGCCGTTTCAAAAAGAATGGTATCAAATACATCGATTATAAAGATGCTAATTTCTTGATGAAATTCGTAAATGATCAAGGTAAAATCTTACCTCGTCGTTTAACTGGTACATCGTTGAAATTCCAACGTAAAGTAGCTCAAGCTGTAAAACGTGCTCGTCACATCGGTTTGTTGCCTTACTTAGCTGATTCATTAAAATAAGGAGGACTAGAGAACATGGAAGTTATTTTAAAACAAGATATCAAAGGCTTAGGTGAGCAAAATGATGTCGTAAATGTAAAGCCAGGTTACGGTCGTAATTATTTAATCCCACAAGGATTTGCTATTCAAGCGACTGTATCAGCAAAGAAAGTTTTAGCTGAAAACATTAAACAAGCTCAGTTCAAACAAGATAAAATTAAAAAAGACGCTACTGAATTAGCTGCTAAATTGGAAACTATCAAGTTATCAATCGGTGCTAAAGCTGGTGAAACTGGTAAAATCTTTGGTAAAGTAAACAGCATTCAAATTGCTGATGCTTTAAAAGCTAAAGGTTTTGATGTTGACCGTCGTCGTATTACTTTCGAAGTAGAACCTAAAGAAATTGGTGAATACTTGGCAAACTTAAACTTACACAAAGAAGTGAAAGTTCAAGTTCCTTTCGAAGTAGTTGCTGAATAATAGATATTCGGTATAACATATACAAAAGGAGATAATTTCGATTATCTCCTTTTTTTATGACATCATATGCACACGGGCATATAGAAGGATATGATATGAAAGAGGGTAAATCAAGACTAGTTGATTTACCCTCTTTCTTAATTATCTACAACTGCATGTCCCTATTTTATATATCCATACCATTCAATACATACAATTTCACCTATTTCAGTCTCAGATCGATTGACTTATACGCAGTGTGCATCGATATCCCATTATTTTCATATAACCTATCCAACCACGACCATGTATTGACATGCTATCACTTATTTCCAATATCTACCATAACCGATTTCTTGCAGAAATTCAAACAGCATGATAATATCGTGTTAAAATCCTAGATGTTATCCCTAAAACAGCGATGAGATCATGTCATTACAATTTTAACATAATTCCTGCTGCACCGCCACCAAACAATTTAGAGTTGTTTTTATCCCCACCCCAAATCTTCCATAATGATTTACCAGCCTGCGTTACCGGACTGTCTTCTTTGCTAAGGTAATTAAAACTAGGTGCTACAAATAAAGATAAGTTTTTACTTAAACGTAGCTCTGGAATCATTCTAAAACTAGAATGACTATTGGACAAAAGCTTAAAATTATGAGTAAGCTGATTACGATTTGAAATTTCAGCACGCAACATAAATTTATTGCCATGTAAAAGAACTGCACCAATACCCGCTTCAAAACCATATTTCGCAATATGATCGTCAGCTAAAGCTACATTTACTCCCAAGACACTATATAATATACGCCCTCCTGATCTAAACTGTACTGCCAGATATTCATCTTGATCGATAGATAAGGAAAGACTCTTATCTCCATTTTTGATGAAGTTTAATAAGCCAATTGGATAATCACTACTATCTGCCATATTGACCACAGCAGCCAATTGGATTCCTTTGACTTTTTTTGCACGATTGGCAATCCCTGCAACTTGATTCGTGACCACACCTTTGCTGTAATTAAATCCGGCAGTCAACTGTGTTGCGCCAGCACCTTCTTTGATCAGATTACCAATTCCACCTATCTGTACTCCTTTCACTGTATCCGCTTTATTCACCCCTCCTGCTAGTTGGACTCCTTGAACGTCACCAAACACTTGATTAGATAATCCAGCGATCTGCACCCCTTTTACTCGGCCTCCGACCACATTAAAACCTCCCGCCACCTGCAATCCCTCCATGTCGTATTGATTGAGATTGAAAACCCCACCTATCTCCATTCCCTTTACGCCAGCAGTTGATCCTCCAAGTATATTCATCGAAAATTTATTGACAATCTGCGAACGAATAAAACCATGTGAACTTAATCCGGGTGTCATCGAAATCTGATAAGGACTATATAGGAAGAGCCCCCCGAGATTCATATTTTGAATACTTTGCGCAGGAGATAAAAATACTCTTCCAAAAAAAGATTGATAAAGCCCCTTGTGCTCTTCATATCCTGAAAAGTAACCATATCGACGCTTTTTATGATCGACCTTTGCATCGATCGGAAAAATAACCATCACACTTGTATCACGAAACATTTCTTTACTCACGTTGACAGCGATCAAACTACTTTTTTTCTTAATATCCAGTTCAAAATAACCATTGTGATCTGTTAAAGTAGAAAGTAGAGCATCTCGGTCAAAAATACTTGCATCAGAGATAGGCCTATTTGTTCTGATATTTTTGATATAACCCATGATCACTACTTTATTTTTGTCGTGAGTCTGTACTTCAAAATCTACAGACATGCGCTGTGGGGTATATTGTACGATAATATGTTTCCCCAATTCTTTAAAACTATATTCCTTCCCTAAAATATAATCGAGATAACCAAATAAATTACCCTGATATGCCGCAAGATGAAGTGTACTATCCATCTGGAGGATATTGCTATTAAACGAGAATAAGGTTCCTTGTTTTTCTTGTAAGACCTGAAAAACCTGACCAACTGTGGTGCTTGGAAAAGCAGGCATTTGGATATCAGCAGCAAGTTGCTGCTGCCCGTATCCTTTAAAAAAACTAAATAAAACCAAGAGTAATGAAAGGTGTTTAAATCTTGTAAAAGAAAGTAGGGTATAAATATGATGGATAAGTTTTATCAAAAACATGATTATCTAGTTATATGAATAATGGAATCTTTAATAATGACTTTACTTTTAAAAGTATCTGCAATAACCTTCAAAATATCATTTAAAGTATTTTGTTTAAAAGTCGCCGTCAATAAAAGTTTTTTATCCGCTGCAACATCAATGACTATTTTTTGCTCATAAGCTTTACTTAATAACTCCACCACACGTTCCAAGCTTGTATTTTCAAATATAAACTCGCGATCTACATAATATTTATAAAATTGATCTGGCACCTGTTTAACAGAAACTGTAGTTGTGTCGTTGTCTTTCACAGTAATCATTTCTTTAGGATGTAGATATATTTCATGATTGTTGTAAGAAACTTTCACCAAGCCCGTCGCTACAATAACCTCAGTGGCATCTACATGACGACGCACATTAAAACTAGTCCCCAATACCGTAATCTTACTTTTACCAGAAGCGATCACAAAAGGATGTGCCCGATCTTTCAATACTTGAAAAAACACCTCACCTTGCTCTAATTTGACACTACGTGCTGCATTCATCCACGTACTAGAATATGCGAGTTTCGAATTTTTATTAAGTGTGACTGTCGATCCATCGGGCAATGTATTTTTAAGTACTGATGTGGTACTATAGAGATTTTGCTCTTGTCTATTACTTTTATCAAAGTAATAAAATCCCAAAGAACACATCAACAGGACTGCCGCTGCCGCCCACCAATTCCATCCAATGTCGACCGTTTTCCTGTCCCGAGTATCATTCCGATCAGCAGATCTATTGGCTCTAGCAGCTCTAAACTTTGCCCAAGCTTGATCCACATCTACTTCTGGAGCTTCAAGCGCTTGAGGTAGGCTATCCCACATTTGTTTCATTTTTAAATATTCAGCATGATTGCGGCTATCTTGTCCCAACCACTGTTGAATAATCTTATTTTCTTCTTCATTGGTTTCTCCAATGATGTATTTTTCTAACAATTCCTTATTCATATAATATAGATGATATAGAAAACAATCACAGTTAAATAATCTATCAATTCAATACGTAAATGTCGAAGAGCTTTGCTCATATGGCCTTCAACTGTTTTTATGGAAAGATCCAGTGTATCGGCAATATCTTTATATTTCATTTCCTGAAAACGACTCAGCTCAAATACAATACGGCTCTTTTCTGGAAGTCCAGCTAATGCTAACTGCAGCTTTTGATCAAGATCTTTTGCACTTTGATCTACAGCTGGCACGACATCCTGTCGGCTCAGTTGATAAGATTGGTAAGTCAACTTTCTTTGTTCCTTTTTTAGCAAATTCATACTTTCATTATAAACCGCACGATATAAATAGGCTTTTATTGAAGTATGCACCTCCTGTTCCCACTCTTTTTCCCATAAACGCAAAAAAACTTGCTGGACAATTTCTTCAGCACTTTCACTATCCCTCACGTATCGAAATGCCGAACGGTGCAATTCCTGATAATACGTACGAAACAGTTGCTCAAATTTTTTTTCTTTATTTTCTGACATGGATTTTATTTTCCGCACTCATTAAACGATCTACTGTATTATATAGGACAATCAAAACGACCTATACCCTTACCTGAATTTCATTTTTTTCTACCCGATCAAATTTAAAACATATTACACCATAATATTTTAAAATTTATCAAGGGTATGTCCATACTTGGTTGTCATAAAAGAAAGACGAATAATTAATCGACACAAATACAAACAATTTAGAAAAATGAAAACAACATTAAAAACTGCCCTTTTGGGATTGACATTATTAGGATTAGGTACAGTAGCAAATGCGCAGGAAGTGACCTATGGAATTCAAGTTGGAAGTAATTATCATATGACATCATTTGGTAATCATTCCATTAAAGATAATAATGGAAAAGTTGGTTTTTCAGTAGCTGGATTTGCACGCATTGGAAATCAATTATTCTTTCAACCAGGTGTTGGAGCCAGCTTATTACGCAAAAACTATACATTAGATAAGAGTGAGAAGACATTAAAATTTTATCAAATAAATTTACCACTTCAGGTGGGATATAAATTAATCGATCAGGAAGATTTCAACCTTCGGGCGATGTTAGGTCCTCAATTAAATTATGATCTCAAAACGGTTAAATCTACAGGCACCACGGATTACAAGAAATTTTCTTTCGATGGAAGAGTAGGATTAGGTATCGACATTAGTCGATTGACAGTGGACGCTTATTACACCCACGGATTGAGCAGTGTTGATAAAACACTAGATGCCAAAAACAGGACAGTAGGAATTATGGTCGGCTACAAATTCTAATCTTTTGCATGGATATACCACGGGCTTCATTCAAAAAAGTAGTGCTCGTGGTATCTCTAAATATGGACATCTTAAGATCGTTTAAACTCAAAAGCAATAAGACAACTAAACTATTGGATTAATTTCCTCTTCGGACGGTACCTCAACTTTTCTGGCGAGCTCATTTACTTTTATCAAAATAGACTCTACGATTACATCCGCATTTTCGATCCAATCTAAAGTCCAAATACGGAAAATATTCCATCCTAAGCTCTCCAGCATCTTGGGCAATACCAGTTCTCGATCATTCGTAGTTTCAGCATCAAAATAATTGGTTCCATCTAAAAGAATCGATAAAATATAACGGTTTGGAAATTCTGGATGAACAATACCTAGGTCAACTTTAAAATCTGATGTTCCTATATTCTCATTAACCACCAATCCTTCAGCTCGTAATCTACTTGCCACGTTATGACTTAAATTTATGTGGTTATCTTCAGCTTTTATCAGACTTGCATCAAGTGGCAAATGTCCCTTTTCTGCAAAGGCTAAGAAGTTTTTCAGACCGGCGACCCCTTCCGAAGCTGTACGGTTTAAATTAATCTGGTCTGATCGAAGCGTTGCAAACACTTTCATTTCCTCACGAGCTCTTGTTACAGCGACATTAAGTCTCCTCCATCCACCCTCACGATTTAAAGGTCCAAAATTCATACTGAGCTGACCTTTATCATCCGGTCCATAACCAATAGAAAACAAGATCACATCACGCTCATCTCCCTGCACATTTTCCAAATTCTTGATGAAGATCGGTTCATCTCTTTCTACTGCCCATGATTCCAGCTGCGCATCCTTTCGATATAACTCATTGAGTTTATCTTCGATTAAACTCTGTTGCACCTGACTAAAAGTGACGATACCGATACTTTGTTTACGTGTCCTTTCATTTCGAAGTCGTTTTGCGATATCATCCACGATAGCCTGTGCTTCAAATTTATTTTGACGACTTTTACCCTTATCATAATACCCTTCTACATACTGATAAGTAACTCGGCTATTTAAATCATCTGCCGATGGGAATGTTAATAGTTTATTGTCATAATAATGTGCGTTGCTAAAAGCAATTAAACTCTCATGCTTACTCCGATAATGACGCAACAGATACTTCGATGGAAAAGATAAAGAAAGGCAATCATCCAAAATACTTTCCAAATCCTCAATTTCTATATTTTCCTCATCGACTTTATTGCTCATAAAAAATGATGTCGGCGGCATCTGTTTTGGATCTCCCACGATCACGGCATGTTTGGCACGTGCAAGAGAACTTACAGCTTCACAAGTCGGCAATTGCGAGGCCTCATCAAAAATTAATAAATCAAATTGCTCCGGATTTACTTCAAAATACTGCGCAACGGATATTGGACTCATCAACATACAAGGAGCCAATCGAGGTAAAAGAGTAGGCATCTGATCAAATAATCTTCTGATACTTAATCCCCTTCCCTTATTTTTGATAGCACGCTGTAGCACGGCTATTTCAGAACCTTGAGCAGCCTCCTGTACCGCATTTGGCAAGTCCTTGTTTAGCCGTAACAACAATTCCTTTTTTGTCAATTCAGTGAAGCTTTCAGCAATTTGTTTATACTTCGAAATTTTATCCTCAAATAATCGAACATTGAACATATTTAATGCTTCATGAGAAGCGATTACTTGATCCGCCAGATTATAGTGAATGATATAATCAAAATGCTCAACCAAATGTTCTTGCTGGATATCATCATTTTCATAACAAGCTACCAACCATCCTAAGTCTAGTCCTATCGCCCTTTCCTTGGTTTTAGAATAGTTAGTCCAATTTTTAATGGTATCAATATGTGTGACTATGCCGGTCATTTTTTTCCTTATTTCAGTCAACCAATCGATTTCAATAGGATAAGATCGGACATCCAATTGGGTTTCATTTTGAAATTGGTGGATATGACCAAGTAAGGTCTGCCATGCTGCTAAAACATGGCGTAGATCTTGTTTGGGTACCAATTGCTTGATATCGGTTTTCGAATGCGCTATCCATTGCGAGAGAACTTCTTCCAAAGGAGAAGTTAATAAGGGCCCCAACAATTCGTTTAATGCTTGTAAGCCTTCGACTTGTTTTCGGATATCACTCAAATCTGTTTCCTCTTCTAAATAAGAATTGGATAATGCTTGACGGACGAAATCATATTCTCTTGATTTGACAACTTCATTAATTTGTTGGTAAGCATTGACTTCGTTAAAAAATTGATCTAATGCAGCATCTTCATTTAAAAGCTTACTGCTGTAAGTAGATAATCCTTTTTTCACTTGTCTCTTTTTTAACCACTTTGGAAAAAACCAAGTTTGTTTTGCTGCATTCCAGATTGATTCTAAAGCCGTTAGATTCGCATCCAACACACTTTTATGGGCCTTACTTAATAAAATACGCCGTTTAATTTGAAAATTTTCAAAATCAAGCATCCATTTCTGTAGCTTTTCTTGCTGTGGCTGATTAAGGATCAGCCGCCAAAGCGACAAACCCGTTTCTGGCAACTGTGCTAATGAATTTACAAATTGATTAAACTGATTCAAGTCTGACCACGAAAATACTTGGATCGGGATACCAAGAGTTTCAATGACACGCCGCATTACGAGCTCATATTCTTCACAGCTTTGTTTCAATTGAAGAGATGAAGATGCTACCTGTTGTTGAATTGCCGGCGAATAATTAGTAAGCGCAATTCCCTTAAATGGATTATGACTAGGCTTGGTTATGATCTGTGACACAGAATATAAGTCGATAACCAAATCTTTCCATGATCGCCACTTTTCATTAGTTAGGGTATCAAAAATTGTTTTTGGCAAATCAATTTTACCAAAATTATAGGATTCTAATGTTGTAATTGCAATAATACTATCATACAAAGTCCAACCGATGGTCTGTTGTGCATGCAGTTGTTCGATATATACTTGAAGTTCTCTTTTCGCATTTATCAAATGATTAGCCTCTTCATTAAAATCAAAATTACCCAATATCTTCGGCAGATCTAGGGTTTCAGCAAGCTGCGCAAGGACATCTGATTTCTTGGCTTTGTTAGAGTGAAGCTCCAAACAGAAATTTGATAACCCGATAGTCGCCAGTCGTTTATATACAACATCCAAAGCAGCTTTTTTTGCCGCTACAAAAAGTACCTTTTTTCCCTGAAATAGGGCATTAGCAATGATGTTGGTAATGGTCTGCGACTTTCCTGTACCTGGAGGTCCATGTAGCACAAAACTTTTATTTTCACTTGAAGCATATATCGCTGCTAATTGCGAAACATCTGTTGCAATAGGTAATGCTAAAGCCGCGGGATGAATATTATCAAAATCTAATGTATTTTCTTCATTATTGACATTAATCCGCAATTGACCATCGATCAGACTCTGCACAATTGTACTTTGTGCAATCTGCTCAGATTGATGTGCAATATCATTCCAAAGAATCAATTTATTAAACGAGAAATTACCTAAAACCACTTGATCAGCAATATCCCAACCTCTTAATCCCATAATCGCTCTGCGTATGTGTGCGATTACCTGCGTGACATCAATACCTTTGTTGTCTCTCGGAAGTTCTTCCAGATCACTTAAATCAAGTTCATATTCTTGCCTGAGAAATTCCAACAATGTGATATTAATCATCGCCTCTTCTTCCCGGCTACGAAGTATAAATTTGCTATTGATAGAGCGACGGGTCAACTCTACAGGAATCAAGATAATTGGTGCAGACCTGACTTGACTAGGAGTCTTCTTATCCCTCCACTTCAAGAGCCCAATAGCCAAATAAAGTGTACTCGATCCATTTTCCTCAATAGATAATTTGGCGTTTCGATAGATATGGGTGAGGATAGTATCCAAATCCTCACTGTGGTAGTAAGAGATCAAACGATTATGGGCCAATTCCTCCTGAGCTAGCTGATATGCAGGAGATGAAGCATGCAGTGTTTCATTCAAGATACTATACTGTTTTAACAGCGGAGCATTTGCACTTGCGCTAATCGAAAAGCTCTTCCCTTCCACTAACAGATCTTCCAGATCATGAATATTAACATCCATGATCTGTAACATATTTTTTGTCATGCGCAGATTCAGTAAATTGTTGCGCAACGACAGATCCAATAGTTTCCTTTCCCAGATTTTTTGTTTACTGATGGATTTATTCCCGTTTAATTCTTTTTCAGCGTAGATCTTACCAATCTCAATCTTTTCATCTTTTAAAGCAGCATTTCTTACGATTAGATCAGAAAGTTCGCTCATGCTAGCGTCCAACTTGAGAGGGAGAGGTTTAATACCACTAGCTCGGGCTCTTTTGATATCAATAGATAAAACAAAATCATCCTTTTCGACAAGGTTTGCTTCAGCGAGATCAATCGCTTCATTGAAACTGATATCGGTACCTTTACAAACACTGGTCGACTCGATAACGACTATTTCACTTATTCCTTTAGCAAAACGTTTGGTTATAGCCGTTTTATCTTCATTGATAATTTCGGAAAATTTATCATTATGAAGCCAACAACCCACAAAAGCATGTCCTTTCGTTACAATTATAATGGGATTTAGATCTATAGCCTCCAGACAAGCAGCGTACAATAAACTGATATCAATACAATTACCGAAACGCTTACTGGCAATCACATCAAGTAAACGCAAACGTTGCCCCCGTTCCTCATAACTTGGAGGCAGAGCACTGTACACGATCTGTTCAGACTGTATTGCTTTATATATCGCACGCATCATTTCCAGTATGCGCACAGGATCTTCATATTGGTATCCTTCAAATTTAACGGGCAGATTTTGCTCTTCTAGATAGGTTATTGCTTTATTCTTTATATTATAAATATAAGAATGGTTGGGTGTTACATAAGAAGCTAATAGTTCAGGAAGTGCATTAAAACCTCCAAAGAACGACATAGGATGCAATTCTATTTCGACCCTTTCCTCCGTCAATAAATTTTCATCTTGATAAATCCGAATATAATATAAACTGCGTTCAATCTCACTTAATTGAATAAAATAAGCAGGTTTAATCATGATCTTATCTGTCGGTATTTTAACCGATAAACCCACAGGTAAATATGCGAGTTGGTAGGAATAACGCTCCATCCAGGGTTCATCTGTATCAATATCAATACGAATTTTCTCTAAAATTTGATCGCTTTCAGAAGAAATCATCAGGTTGCTTAAAAAAGTAATCTGATTTTGATACATGGAAAGATTCAGGAAATTTGCTGTCTCTTTTTCTATATGAATCTGTTTAATATTTTCCATTCGCAATTTTAACTTATTAACTAAGATAAAAAAGATAAACAATAGTTCAAATATCTTCTATCTTAAATAATTATCATATCAGATTATTGTGCGATAAACACAGGTATTTTTACGGTATGTCTCAATTTATTTACAGTTTCACCAAAAACAAAATCTTTCACACCTGTATGTCCATGACTGCCAACGATTAACAAGTCAGCATGATATTTTTCGCAGATCTTCGCAATTGAAGCAACCCGATTATTATACCCCAGTTCCCAATCCACTTGATAATTTCGGTCTAAAAAAAAGTGAGCATATTTTTTTAGCCGGTCCAAATCTTGTCTAGATTCAAAATCATCGGTACTTTCTCCCGTATATTTTACCCCTGCGCTTTCAACAATGTGCACTAAAATAAAATGAGAATCCGGATTTGCGACTGAAAGTGCATATTTCACGGTTTTAGTATCTGAGGTAGAATAATCCAAAGCTAGAACAATTTTATTAAATACGTCCGGTTCTTCAAATTTCAAATCCTCAAAAGGAGGATGCACATCAAATTCAATGGGTTTATTTTTGTGGAGAATAGGATATAGCAGTGTCATAAAGAGTAAGACCACCATGCCCACCGCACCAAGGATCAATACACTCGTCAACCACAGCGAGTCATACTTGACAATCCATCCCGTAATCTCTTCATATACCAATTTTATATTAAGTATCGCAATAATAGCGGCAATCAGCCAAGCTAATACCTGTACATAAGGTTTAATCGCAAAACTGCCCATTTTTTCCTTATCGCTCACGAAGTGAATTAAGGGGATAACAGCAAATGCTAACTGCATGCTCAATATGACCTGACTAAAAATAAGTAAGGATCCAACCTGAGATTCTCCTGCGATTAAAATAACCAATACTGCAGGAATAATGGCCAACAAGCGTGTAATAATTCTTCTTAATGTGGGGCTAATGCGCAATCTTAGATATCCTTCCATTACAATTTGCCCCGCTAAGGTACCTGTAACAGTTGAGCTCTGCCCTGCAAGTATCAGGGCAATAGCAAATAACTTCGGTGCCAGATCCGTTCCCAATGTTTTTCCCAATAAATGATAAGCGTCCTCTAAGTCTGCAACATGGTGCATTCCGTTTTTATGGAAAGCCGCTGATGCGAGAATGAGGATTGCGGCATTTACCAAGAATGCTAAATTTAAAGCGATAGCGCTATCGAAAAGGTTATATTTAATGGCTTTCTTGATAGAATGGTCATCTCGTTCTATTTTTCGCGTTTGAACTAGGGCAGAATGTAAGTACAAATTGTGAGGCATGACAGTTGCACCTATAATCCCTATTGCGATATACAATGCTGCGCTATTGGGCAAACTGGGTATAAAACCTGTCACCACTTCACTAAAATCAGGCTGCACCAAAAACATTTCTACCATAAAGCACATACCGATCATCGTAATGAGCCCTATAATAAAAAGTTCCATTTTACGCATACCCAGCTTCTGCAAATACATGATGAGAAATGTATCAGCAAAGCTGATCAACACCCCCCAAAGAATATCAATTCCGAAAAGAAGATTAAGACCTATTGCCATACCCAGCACTTCAGCAAGATCACATGCAGCGATCGCAATTTCGGCTAAGATATAGAGCACAAAATTCATGCGT
Organism: Sphingobacterium sp. PCS056; assembly: GCF_023273895.1. NCBI lineage: Bacteria > Pseudomonadati > Bacteroidota > Sphingobacteriia > Sphingobacteriales > Sphingobacteriaceae > Sphingobacterium > Sphingobacterium sp. PCS056. The sequence goes on from NZ_CP096883.1 coordinate 4,623,406, forward strand.
TTTGGATAGGTCTCCCGGTTGCACTGTGCAAGATCCTTACGTCGTACAATACCTAATCGTGTACACAAACTCTGCAATAGCAAAGCCATGATATTACTCATCAATAACACCCACAGTAAGGCATAACCAAATTGACTTCCACCAGCCAGATCAGTAGCCCAATTACCGGGATCCATATATCCTACGCTAATCAGATAAGCAGGTCCAAAAAAACTGAGTACTTTCTTAATCTTTGACTTACCCTTAATAATTTCAACACTTTCGTGTACGTCAGAAAGAGATTTTTCATGTTGGTAAGGATCTTTACTCATGTAGCAATTTATTGTAATTTATACCCGATCTATCTTGTGGAAATAAAGATATAAATCCTTAAACTAAAAACTACATTTTTACACCTTTTATTAAAAATCAAAGGATAATTGCCCGACTTCGACCGGCGGTTTTTGAAAATTCCCAAACTTAAGCTCTTCTATGATATCATATTGCTTTCGAACCGGATTAAATTTACGCAGAAAGATACTTGAACAAAAAAAGTCTAAATCAACTGTTCTAAGATTCTCAGAAGCAATCGCCAGCGCTTCTTGATCTAATTTACGCGCTACGGTCAAGTGAGGTTCTTCGCTTTTATAAAGCTCCGTTGCAAAATCTATTTTAGTGATTGCCTCTATTTTCTTTTTCAAAAATTGCTTGGATTTTAATGCGGGTGCGATATAAAAAGTTCCCTTCTGTGGAAAAACCTGATATTCGTCAAAATATACATATTGAGATTGTTCAAATTTTAACACATCTACAACTTGTTTCTTTATATGCGATAGCATCTCCTGATCAGCATGATATTCACATATCGTAATATGAGCCATTGAATGACAGCTGGAAAACCATCCAATCTTATTTTTTAAACTTTCTTTAATCGATTGTACAAGTTGAATACCTTTTTCACAAGGCTGAAATACAAATGAATACTTTTCTACATGTGCGGACATCTGCCCTCCTTTCAATAACGTCAAATATGCTTTTTTTAAAGATAATCATAATAAAACAATAAAAGAAGTTGATAAAACAAATCAGGCCCTCTCCATCCTCTTGGCGCGCCGTTGATCAAGTAATATACCATAAAGGTCTATATTCGGGTATTTGCAAAGTTTTTTTTAAGTAACTTTGACCATTATTCATTAAATACGACGATAAAGTGTCTCTCGATAAATTAAAATTAGGCAAGCGGTTACAAAAATCCATGGAAGATCTGGGTTATTTAACGGCAAAGGAAATACAGGTAAAATCGATGTCACGGATATTAGGAGGTCAAGATATCATTGCTATCGGTCCTGAAGGTTCAGGAAAAACGACAACTTACGTACTCAGTGTACTTTCTGGACTTAAATTTAATGTTCCTGATGCGCCCAAAGTTTTAATTTTGGCACCTGATCAAGAACGCGTTCAGGCTATTCTAGATCAATTCTATTTGATCAGTAAAAATAAAGACCTCAGTATTATAGGCTTGCGCGCAGGTGGAAGTATGGAACAGGAGATTGAAAAGCTGGTAGCAGGTGTTGAAATCGTTGTTTCCACACCCAATAGAGCAAGAGCTGTTTACCTCAAACTAGGCTTAAATCTCAATTTAATCCATACCCTGATTATCGATGATGCCGAAGAGGTTATAAAGAATGGAATGATCACCCCTGTCAAAGAACTTGTACAAAGCTGTAAAAAATGTCAACATCTAATTTTCAGTACTGTAGAGCACGAAAAATTACATCAGATGATCGATAGTTTTATGGTTACTCCTGCCCTAATTGAAGTAGAGGAACTGGCAGCAGAAAAACTTAACGTTCATGACTTGTTTCTTTATCAAGTACCCAATTTCACTACTAAAATCAATCTTCTCAATAGCTTGATGTTAGATAATGAAGTATTTGATAAAGTCATCATTTTTGTCAACAGTAAACTTACTGCCCAAAAGCTAGGAAAAAGCTTGCACCGCAAGTACAATGAAGAAATTCTGATTTTCAACCCCCTATTTTTTGAAGATAAAAACATTCATGATATCAATCTATTCAAACAAGATAACGCACATCGGATCTTAATCGTTGCAAATGAAGGAACTGAAGAATTAGACTTATCAGGTATACCTTATATCTTTCATTTTGAAATACCTGAGCATAACGATACCCTGATCCAACGTATTATCAAATCTGGTGATGAAGAACAATTGGCGTTTACCCTCGCAACTGATTTGGAATTGCCTGAAATCAAGAAAATTGAACAAATTGTAGGTCAAAAAATGGAAGTACTTGATTTGCCTGAAAAATTATCAATTTATAGTGCAAAAAAAGAAAATCCTACACTGATCGATGAAGGAACCAATGACAATCGTGGCGGAGCCTTCCATCAAAAGAAAGAAAGCAATAGTAAGACCTATAATTATGGCGCTGGCAAAAAAGCTAAAATGACCATGAAAAAGAAAAAAGGTTAAAGGAGTCAAATTCCTAAAAGATGTTAAAAATCACGGAAATAAAATTCCGTGATTTTTTATTTATACCATATTCAAACCAGCACCTTTGACCTTCAGCGAACCTTCTTTAGAAAATTATGGTGTTATGAATTTATCAATTATATTTTATCTTTACATAGGCTATATAAAAGCGCCTTGAACAGATAAAGAACGTAGGAAAATATTAAAAAATGTATAATTTCAAAAATGACTATTCTGAGGGTGCACACCCCAATATTTTAACTAAACTCATTGAAACAAATCTCGTACAGCAACTGGGCTATGGTGAAGATGAATATGGTATTGAAGCTAAAGAGGTATTAAAAGAAAAAATAAAAAACCCTCATGCTACGATACATTTTCTTTCTTGCGGGACACAAACCAATCTCATCGTAATTTCTTTTCTCCTTCGTGTCCATGAAGCGGTTATAAGTGCTAAAACAGGACATATTTCTGCCAACGAGACCGGTTCTATCGAAGCAACGGGTCATAAAGTTATTGCAGTAGAAACGGAGGATGGTAAATTAAGACCTTCAGATATCCAAAACGCATTAAAAGAATATGCACTAAAGCCACATGTCGTCAAACCAAGAATGGTTTATATTTCCAATTCGACTGAGATCGGTACCATATATACAAAAAGTGAATTAGAAGATTTATCTTCATGCTGCAAGACCAATAATTTGTTACTCTATCTCGATGGTGCTCGATTGGGACATGCACTCATGGCGCAAAATAATGATATGATACTCGCTGATATCGCAAGATTAACAGATATCTTCTATATCGGTGGAACAAAAAATGGCGCATTATTGGGAGAAGCGGTTATTTTTAGGACCCAAGAACTAGCCTTCGATTTTGAATATGTATTGAAACAGAAAGGAGCGCTACTTGCCAAAGGAAGAGTACTAGCCATACAGTTTTTAGAATTATTTAAGCACGATCTATATTTCGATTTGGCACATCACGCAAACACGATGGCCTTGAAAATAGTAGATGCCGTACAGTCAAAAGGATTTTCTTTTTTAACAAATTCAATGACCAATCAAATCTTTCCTATTTTACCAAAAGATATTATCCAAAAACTCAGTGAAAACTATCAATTCTATATTTGGAAGGAAATAGATGATGATCATGCTGCAATTAGACTGATCACATCTTGGGCAACAGATGAAAAAAATGTTGATGCGTTTATAGCAGATCTAAAATCACTTTAAGCAGTTTCTCTTACTCGTGAATAATCATTAAAATAAGCGTGGCTTATCTGAAACCAGACAAGCCACGCTTTATTGCTTAAGAAACAAATTTTTAGTAACCGGTATTTTGTGTTAAAGCTCCCCCACTTCTATCAATTTGCGTTTGAGGAATTGGGAAGTATTCATTTTCAGGTTTAAAGTTCAGTCCTTTATAAGTTGGCAAAATACCCCCTTCAAAAGTTGAATAGCTCTCTAATGTAGATTTTGCTTCTCCCCATCGTACTAAATCATAAAAACGATGTCCTTCCATAGCCAACTCTAAGCGGCGTTCAAAACGAACAGCTTTACGAGCATATGCTGGATCAGGAAAAGATAAGTACGGTTTTACCACATACACAGCAGCATTATTATTATATGCTGTTTTTTTAGGTGGCAAATTTGCTGCACGGGCACGCACTGCATTCACATAATTCATCGCTCCTGTCAAATTGCCAGCCTCTATTTCACACTCTGCCGCCATCAATATCACATCAGCTAGACGGATAATATTAACGTCCAAATCCGTGATATATGCTGCCCCAGAAGCGGTATGGCTACCAAATTGACTCTGTGGGATCATCGTTTTGATACCGACAAAAGGACCACCGCTTGCCACCTCTCTTATCCAAGCATTTCCTGGCATAACACCATAATCAAGATAGCGCACACCCCTACGACCTACAGTATAATCTAAACGTGGGTCAAAACGCAATGTAGTATCCAATTTGTAAGTCAATGGCGATGCTTCATTAAAATCTGATTTGTAAGGATTTGTACGGTAAGATCCATCCAACATCGGTAGACCATTGGCATCTACTTTATAAGCATTTACCAAGTCGATCGTAGGCTGATAAAAACCACAACATCCAACAGGGTTATTTCCATTTAAGCCAGCCAACATATCTCCGACATTTGCATTGTCTCCAGTTCCATCAGGATTGATTGCATGTTTCGACACTAACAATGCTTCAGGTCCATCCTCATTCAGCACATCAAAGTTATTTTGAAAAGGCATTCCCTGAATATCTTTACCTGCAATAACTTCTTTGAACAACACAAGAGCTTCAGGATATTTCTTCTGGTATAGATACACTTTACCTAAATATGCCTTTGCAATATTTCTATCCATTCGACCCGACTCTTGATTGATTTTGGTTAAAGGTAAGTTTTCAATACCGATCTTTAGATCATCAATTATTTTAGGCAATACATCATCTTTATTAGGCTTTACTTTAGCTTCATCAGCAGTCGTATTTTCGTCTACATATACCAAGTTTTTAAAAACTCTCCAAAGATAAAAGTAGTAGTGTGCCCTTAATACACGAGCCTCACCTTCAATCTCCTTAGCTCGCGCTGCAGTGATGGTTTTCGCACCAGCCTGATCTACTTTTAATAAGCGCAACGTATTGTTAGCTCGCAATACTCCCTCATAATACACTTCCCACATTTGGCTCAAGTTATCATTTGAGCTGTTTGGTGTATGAAATTCAATCATATTCATATTAGGTTGATCGGTAGATGTTGAACCTTTATGCGCATTGTCTGACGCAACTTCCCCAAATAACCACTGACTAGGAGCAGATGAATAATTTCCCCAAGTTCCACTTACATTTCCATTCAATATGCCATAAGCACCAATCAATACCCCTTCAATTCCCTTTGCATTTTCAACTTGTGATTCTGCCAATTCTCCCTGAGGTAGTTTCTCCAAAAAGCCTTTACCGCACGAAGCAAATAAAAGTGTAGTGGCCCCCAGGATCATATATATATTCTTTTTCTTCATGATATTTAAATTTTAATAATTAATAAAGCCCTAGAATCCTAAACTAAGTCCTAACATATATTGTCTTGACTGCGGATATACTCCAAAATCAACACCCAATGCTGGGTAATCTGAAGGAGTAGCAGTTACCTCTGGATCTAAACCTTCATATTTGGTGATCGTAAATAAATTCGTAACAGCAAAATACATTCTAAATTTGCGTACCGAACTATTTCCTCCAAATAGATTTTGAACAGGTAAATTATAACCGATCTGTAAATTCTTAAGCTTTAAAAAACTTGCATCTTGTACATAGTAACTTGAAGAGGCATATTCATAAGGAGAGGCGTCATTAACTTGCGAAGGGATCATACTTCCTGTATTTGTTGGACTCCACTCATCTAAAACACGCACACTTTTCTGTCCTTTGAAAACTCCAAAATCTGTAAAGTAACGAGTTGCTTCATAATTTTGATTTCCCTTAGAACCATAGAAATAGGCCATTAAATCAAAGTTTTTATATGTAGCATTAATATTCAATGAATATACGAAATCAGGGTGTGGGCTTCCGATGATTGTTCTATCATTAGCATCGATGACCTTGTCTCCATTAATATCTGCATATTTAAGTCCCCCTATCCTTGACTTTCCATCAGCGTAAGGAGCGCTTGCGATATCAGCAGCATCTTGATATATACCAACCACTTTATATCCGTAAAACGCACCCAATGGTTCTCCAGCTTTCAAAATTGATGTTTCCATACTTCTGAATGCTCCATAAACCTGCTGGCTTATTGATGGTGCCAATGACACGATCTTATTGACATTTCTAGAAATATTTGCCGAAAGATCTAATGTGAAAGGTTTGTCCTGTTTCTTACCGTAGTGATAATTCAGTGAAAACTCAACTCCTTTATTTTGCATATCACCGATATTGACATAAGGTGCATCTGCTCTACCTGCAACAACTGCTGGCAAAGGAAGTGGATAGAGCATATCGGTAGTCTTCTTATTATACCAATCAAATGATCCATCAAGATCGCCATTCAGAATCGAAAAATCCAATCCAAGGTTTAGTGCAGAAACTTGCTCCCACTTGATAGCTGGGTTACTGTATGCATTTTGCCATACTCCCGAACTAAGCGGTCCATTGATCGGATAAGAAGATGCATTCACTTCCACTCGATAACGATTCACATATTGATTTTGTGGAATGCGCTGATTTCCCGTCACACCATATCCTGCTCTTATCTTTAGATCATTCAACCACGAAGAGCCTTTTAAAAACTCTTCTTCAGACAAACGCCAAGCGGCACTTACACCCGGAAATACACCATATTTATTATCAGGTCCAAAAGTGGAAGATCCATCTCTTCTCACAGTTCCACTGAAAATGTAACGATCTTTATACGAGTAGTCCACCTTTCCGAACATAGAGAATAGAGCTCCAACACTTCCCTCTCCGTTTCCAAAAATGTCCTTCGAAGCAGAATTGATGTAAAAATAATCTAAACTTGCTGTTGTAAAGTAACCATTTCCTCTAGCAGATATTTGTCTATATCGATTTTCTATTGCCTCTGTACCCAATAAGATATTGAGGTTATGGTCATCATTAAATTTAGCTTTATAATTTAATGTATTTGTCCAAGTCCACTCTTTATTGATTCCAGAAGATTCATTCATTCCATTATTAAAGCTTCCCTCTGTAAATTCTGGATTGGGGTAGGTATATGAAACTGTATTATAATTTTCATACTTCATACCCATACTTGTACGTAAGGTCAACCCCTTAAGCAGATCATACTCACCATACACATTTCCAAAAAATAGATTACTCTTATTTTTATTATCTTTAGCACGATAAGCTATTGCTACAGGATTTTCCCCATTCCCATATTGTCCACCGACCGATCCAGCAAAATTTCCACCTTCATCATATACCGGTATCAAATTGTGAATACGATATGCAAAACCAAGGGCACTACCTTCTCCAATATAATCTCCGGCAGTATTGGTATTTACCCCCATACCAAAGCCTTCAGTGAACGAATATTGTATATTTTCCCCAAATCTCAACTTTTTATCAAAAGCAGAAAATGACATGTTAGAACGGATATTATATTTTTCAAAACCCGTATGAACAATGGTACCCTTTTGTTTTAAATAACCTCCTGAAAATGCATAATTAGCACTTTCACCACCTCCTGTAGCACTCAATTGATAAGATTGTGTAGGTGCATTTTGCGATAAAGCATCAAACCAATTTGTTCCTGCTTTATTTGCTTTCGTGATCTGATAAAAATCAGAACGACTCGTAGCATTGTATTTATATTTTGACATGTCAAGGTCAGCAGGTGTAATGGCATTGCCGAGTGCTGCTCCTGCAATTATATAATCTGGTAAAGTATTGTTTTTTCCATCCAATCTATTTTCAATATCTAAAACTTGTTGCGGACTCAACATTTTCGGAAACCGGCTACTATTAGGCACTTGTAATCCATAATAGGCATCCAAATTAATTTGTGGCTTACCCGATTTCCCCATTTTTGTGGTCACGATCACAACACCATTATTTGCTCGAGAACCATAGATAGAAGCCGCTGATGCATCTTTCAGCACTTGCATAGACTCTATATCGTTTTGATTTAACCAGCTCAGCTTACCTTCGTAAGGCACTCCGTCAATAATATACAAAGGTTCGTTATTGTTGATGGTACTATATCCACGAATTTTAATCTGTGGTGTAGAACCGGGCGCACCGTCTGTAACAACCTGAACACCGGTAGCCCGACCTTGTAAAGATTCGACCGCACTAGCAGCAGGCGTACTCTTCAATTGATCAACGTTAACCACAGAAACAGCTCCTGTTAGATCTTTTTTTCGTTGCGTGCTATACCCCGTTACAACGACCTCCTCTAAATCATCACTTTGACTTAACATGCCTACAATAAGGGGCAATGAAGTGGAAGTGACATTAACAGTCTGCTTCGAAAATCCAACATAAGTAATTTCTAGGACATCATTTACAGCTGCATCAATCTGAAAATTACCGTCCGCATCAGATGATGTGGCTGCCGTTTTCCCGACAACTTTAATGGTTGCTCCAGCGATCGCTTCTTTGGTAGCTGCATCTTGAATTTTTCCTCGAATAGGTTTTTGTACTGACTTTGCACTGACCGCATAATAGGTCGCATCAGCAAATTTGGACATTGGGTTACCTAAGGTTTGATGGCTAATCAACACAAGTGCGGTAGATGCCCAAAGAGAGTATTTTATCGTTTTTTTATGCTCAATAAAATCCTCGTTAAGAAACTGTAGTAGTTTTCTCATAATGTGAAAAAGGTTTAATTTGGTAATTTAATCAGTGCTATATCCTCTTGAAGAATCTCCCCTAGCACTACATGTTTAGTTGTTAATTAAATTTACGCAAACGATTGAAATTTCATAATTATTTGTTAAATATCTTTTAAACAAATACATAACAGATTGATACATAAGCAATAAAACTACAATCACTTATTGTAACAAATACATTTTGTAACAAGAAAAAGACAGTAAAAAATTTAAACTCCCTATAACTCAAAAAAGTTGACACATTAATGTTAAAAAACTGTTAAAATCAAAGTAGATCATAAACTTATTCAACACTTAAAAAGTACTCTTATCTTTTATCAAAAAATTATAAACTTAAAATGACTTTCTTTATAATTTGAAGATCAAACAAAATAGCTTCGTAAGCTAATCTTATTTTAGATAGGCAATATTTCTGTAAAGAAAAGGGCCTATACAATTGTATTGTATAAGCCCTATATATCATTAATCCTTTAGTTTTTTTTTAAAAGGATACTACATGATCAGTATTAACCCATTTTTTTGTTTCCAATGCTAGCAAGAAACAGATAGCCTATCGCTCCTGAAAACAAAGAACCGATCAATACAGCAAACTTTGCTTCTTCGATTAACATCGGGTCTGTAAACGCCAATATAGAGACAAAGATGGACATCGTAAATCCAATTCCCCCAAGTAGACCTACTCCAAAGATATGTTTCCAGTTGGCCCCTTCAGGTAAGGTGCATAATTTAAGTTTTGTAGCAATAAAAGAAATCCCTAAAATACCAATAGATTTTCCAACCAGTAGCCCCCCTATTATACCAATACCCAAAGCAGTAGTTAAGCCTCCAACCATTTCACTATGAATCGTGATATTGGTATTTGCAATTGCAAAAAGTGGGATAATAATAAAATTGACTGGAGAAGTAAGGATGTGTTCCAGTTTTTCTAATGGAGATTCATCATCCGTAGCATTTGTCGGCAATGTCAATGCCACTAATACCCCAGCAATTGTTGCATGTATACCCGAATGGTGAATAAAATACCAAATAAATACTCCAGGAATCAAGTAAGCCCAAATCTTTTTGACACCAAAATAATTCAACCCTAATAAAAATGCAAAAATACCTAAAGCAATAAATAAGTAGTTATAATGTAAATCGCCACTATAAAATAAAGCAATCACTAAAATGGCCAATAAATCATCCACAATAGCTAAGGCAGCCAAAAAAATCTTTAAACTAGCTGGCACCCGATTGCCCAATAGCGTAATAACAGCCAATGCGAAAGCAATATCGGTAGCCATCGGAATTCCCCAGCCATGTTCTGTAGGTAGACCTTTATTAATAAACAAATAAATGAGGGCTGGAAGAATAGCACCACCAACCGCTGCTAAAATTGGTAATAAAGCTTTTTTCGGAGATGATAATTCCCCTTCCACCAATTCACGTTTGATCTCTAAACCCACCAATAGAAAAAATATTGCCATCAAACCATCGTTTATCCACAGCAGAATGGAATAGTTCAAATGAATATTTTCTGTCTCAAATCCGATCGTTGTATTTAAAAGATTACTAAACGAAGTTGCCAGTGGAGTGTTCGCAACAATCAAGGAAACAATAACGCAGATAAATAACAGAATACCACCTATATTACTAGATTGTAAAAACTGCTTGAAAATTTTTAGATTAATTAAATTTGACATGAAGACTTTTTCATTTAGTGATCAATAAGAAAAAAGTAGGTATCAAAATGACTATACGACCTACATAATGTAATTGCACTAAGATAAGTTTTTCTTTTAAAAAACGAAGCTTTACAGCCCGATATATCTGAATACTTCATGCTCAATACCACATGTATATTAACAAAAAAACGATTTCGAAATACTTAACATAAACTTCACATCATATTTACCATATGGTAAGAATACAAGCTTATCTTTATGGTAATTAAAAATGAAACAAAATGATTAAAGACTTTGAAGTAACAGCTTTAGAAAGCTACACAGATGCAATCGAATTTACATTTGATGGAGATGATTTATTATCAGGAGAGGATTAACTTACCTGTATTGAACAATTTGTCGCACGCTTAAAGCGTGTTTTTTTTTCTTACGGATCAAATAAAAAGGACCAATTAAATTAATCAGTCCCTTTATAGTATTGTACGGTAAAAAGTGATTACTTAATCTTCATGACCATATTATCTACACCTTCTATTTTTGTATCCGCTTTACCAGTCTTATTTTTTGATGATTTATAATGTACATGATTTTGAGTCCCCTCTACATGTACAATATCAACATTGTTGGCATTGACCTTATTTCCCATACCTTCTATGCTGACTTTTTTAACTTGATCTAAGTTTACAGAATTACTTGCACCTTCTATCTCTAATTTCGCAAAAGAACCTTCGATGGTCACTGCATTTTCCAGCCCCTCTATTTTGACAACATCATTCGCAGTCACTTTAATAGTACGCTTATTACCTTTACCTTCTATAACAATTTCTTTTCCTTTTACCTGATCCACCTGCTTAATAGGTTTAGAATCGATCGCTGCGTAGGTTACACTTGTGGCCGCTAATAGAATAGCAGCAAAACCAAGTATCATGTTTTTTCTTATCATAATCATAACAATATATTTGTGTCTAGAACAATCAATAAGGCTATAATGTTTTTATTTTTTCAACCAGCCCAACCATCCAGATCCCCAAGCTTTTTTCTTTTCTAAAGCTTTTTCATGTTTTGGAAAAAGCTTTAGGATGGCTTGAATCTTTTGCTTTGCAGTGTCTTGATCACTCAGCTCAAATGATGCTTCAGCAGACATCAACATCATTTCGATCCAGTCATCATCCTCTTCCCAGTTTTCATTAGCATACATTTCTTGTGACTCTTGACTGATCCGAATAACATTTTCCCAATCTCGCAAATGAAAATATGCGCGGACAACATGAATCAATATCAAATGAAAATCACCATACGACTCTTCTTCTACTAAAGTGGACTTAGTAGAATCATAGGCGACTAAAAGATCCTGTAAAGCAGCAGCATAGTTTCCCAACAAATAGTACGATTTACCTCTCAGATAATGCAATTTACGATAATCGATAAGCGCCATTTCCTGTATAGGTTTTGTTGCTTGGTAATTATTAGCACACGCAATACATTGATCGTACTGTTCTAACTGAAAATAATTTTGCATGAGCATATACCAATTTGAGGCATCGTCAGGTTTATTTTCTAATTCTTTTTGCCAATCCTTTAACGTTTCAGAATCTCCCCTATGATTGATTAAGTCAAAGCGTGCATTCTGAATTTCCATATATGCCTGGCGGGTCACAAACAGATCCTCTTCATCATAAGCGGCATAATCTGCCGAATGAATGAGTTCGTCATATTCCTGAGAGATGGTTTTCAACCTTTCCTCTGCTTCTTTTATATAGCCTAATTTAAATTCACATTTGGTGACATACGCAGAAATACGAAGGTAATTAGGTAAGTCAAACTCTTTAAAACTTTCATCCAATAACTCATGATAATTGATCAAGGCATCTTCGTAATCACCTTTTTCAAAATACGCATCAGCCAAAGTATTGTACAGCTCCCAAAACCGACTATAAGTAAGACCTTCTTTACAGATATCAATCACCTCATCATATTTGCGTTTACTACTGAGTGCCAACGCATAGTTATTGCAACACATAGACATAAGTTGGCTATTGATGAAGTAATTAGCTTCAAATTTATTCTCATGAAAATACGCCTTAAATCCTAAGTACGATCTTTTAAAAAACTGTAGGCGATAATTTAATAAAGGCATATCTAGAACTGGAGAACCAATTGAATTTTCAAATTCTGAAAATTCACATCCTGAATTAAAATAATCAATAGGTCCATCTTCTGGCCAGTTCAAAATTTCAGGTAATTCTTTATGAACGTGATAGTAAGTCAAGATATACCGGTGGATCGTAATTGAAAAGCCTTCCAATTCTACGGCTTTCGCTAAGTAAGGCAACGCCTCATCATAGTTTCCGCCTTCAAGAATATACGTTCCAGCAAAATGATAAGGAATGAACCAGTCCGGGTAAAGATCGATATAACGCTTAGCTTCGATGAGAGGGTCGGACAGATCGAGTCCCAACTCCTCACGAAAATTGCGTTGTACCATGATCGCAAAATAGATGCATTGTTTATTTTCCAATCCACCATTTAACAAATCCATTACCCGTTCATAATACTTAAATATTTCAGCATCTACTTCTGGATCTTCATTTCCATATAAAACTGCCTTCACCCCTGCCCAACCAATCATTTCATAATCATGATATTCCAGTGCAAGTTGACCGATATCCAAGTATAGCAAAACATTATTGGATAGAATATCGTGTTTATATTTTTTAAATTCGGCTAATGCCTGTTGATGTTGATTGAGGTTCTCCCGGAGTATCATGGCTTTAAAAAGTACACTTTCCGTTAGCAAAGCACATTTACTAATACGATCATGGGCATATAACACTTCATAAATGGCGAGCAATTCATTTATATTACGAATTGATTCAGCATATTTTTCATGTAGATAATTTAGATCAGCGCTGAATCGACATACATTTTCCAATTCGTCCTCATGTACGCTCAATCTTTCGATATACGACGAGTACTCGTCATAGTCTAAATCTTTATAGAAAAATCGTGTCGTTTCCAATAAACCAAATAATGCAGCTTCATGGTTTGGTTCAATTTCTAAAATAGTTTTATAAATGGTGATGACTTCTTGAAAATCATTTAATGAAAGTTCATTATTGTCTTCTTCTGAAATTTGATAATCAAGTTCTTTAAGTACGTTTGCTTTTAGTAGTAATGCTGGGATATCTTGAGGGTTTAATACAAGAAACACTTCCAATTCAGATAAACAATCCTCATATCTCCCTTCTTCATACAAATTTACTAGATCTTGAAACTTCATAAATTACGGCTCTTTTATATAAAAATAAAAATATATTACAAACTTCAAAACAGTTAAAAAAAATAAACTGTAAAACAGCTCATTATTAAATGATAAAATAATGAATAGCTTGCAACATTAAAATAAAAAAAAGGAACCCAGATGGGTTCCTTTCCAATATCTAACAAATTGACTCGGGGTTAAAACTCTATTTTACTGCGTCAATAACTGCTTTGAAAGCATCTGGGTTGTTTAAAGCTAAGTCAGCTAAAACCTTACGGTTTAAACCAATATTTTTAGCGTTTAATTTACCGATCAACACGGAATAAGATAAACCTTGTTGACGAGCTCCAGCGTTAATACGTTGAATCCATAAAGCTCTAAACTCGCGTTTTTTGGTTTTACGGTCGCGGTAAGCGTACTGTAAACCTTTTTCTACTGTATTTTTAGCAATAGTATATACTTTGCTACGTGATCCATAATAGCCTTTCGCTAATTTAAGGATTTTTTTACGTCTTCTTCTCGAAGCAACTGCGTTAACCGAACGTGGCATATTTTTAAAATTATTTGGTAAAAGGCGCCATGTTTTGCAATGAACTTACTACCCTGTACCCGGTTAAAAAATTATTATTAATTAAATCGAATAAAACTTATTTACCGATAGCAAGCATACGTTTAACGTTGCCCATATCGCCATCAGATACATAACTTGTTGTTGTTAAGTTACGTTTACGTTTTGTGCTCTTTTTTGTCAAGATGTGGCTTTTGAAAGCGTTTTTTCTTGCGATTTTACCTGTTCCAGTAAGCTTAAAACGTTTTTTAGCGCTGGAATTGGTTTTTACTTTTGGCATAATACTTTAAATTTTATATCAATCTGTTAGAATTTCTTTATTATTTTTTAGCCACCAATTTAGGTGCTAAAGTTAAAAACATACGTTTTCCTTCCAATTTAGGTAGCAATTCTACTTTACCCACTTCTTCTAAAGCTTGTGCAAAACGCAATAACAAGATCTCTCCTTGTTCTTTGTGTACAATTGCACGACCCTTAAAGTGTACGTAAGCACGAACTTTCTCACCACTTTCAAGAAACTTAATCGCATGTTTCAATTTGAAATCAAAATCATGTTCGCTGGTATTAGGTCCAAAACGGATTTCCTTAATAACAGTTTGCTTTGCATTAGCTTTGATTTCTTTTTGTTTCTTCTTTTGCTCGTAAACAAATTTACTGTAGTCGATAATTTTACAAACCGGCGGAACAGCATTTGGCGAAATCTCAACTAAATCAAGTTCCAATTCATCTGCAAGCTCTAAAGCTTTACGTGTAGGATATACTCCTGTTTCCACATTGTCACCTACCAAACGTACCTCAGGCACACGGATTAGCTCATTAATGCGGTGATCTGGTTCTTTCTTTCTCATTGGTGGTCTAGGACCACCTGGTCTTTTTAATGCCAAATGTTTAAATATTTAAACGGTTATTTCTTTAATTAATACTTCTCTAAATTCGTCAGCAGTCATGGAACCCAAGTCTACTGAACCATGTTTACGAACAGAAATCGTGCCATTCTCAGCCTCTTTCTCGCCCACAATCAACATGTAAGGCAGTTTTTTCACTTCTGCATCTCTGATTTTGCGACCTACTTTTTCATCACGCAAGTCTATCAGTCCGCGAATATCGGAATTATTTAGCGATTCTAAAAGATTTTTCGCATATTCTTCATATTTTTCTGATACAGGCAAGATGATAAATTGTTCTGGGGCAAGCCATAATGGAAATTCTCCCGCGCAATGTTCGATCAATACGGCGATAAAACGCTCCATAGAACCAAATGGTGCTCGGTGAATCATCACAGGTCTATGTTTTGCATTATCAGAACCTGTATATTCCAATTCAAAACGCTCAGGCAAATTATAATCCACTTGAATGGTACCCAACTGCCATTTACGACCCAAAGCATCTTTCACCATGAAATCTAGCTTAGGACCATAGAAAGCTGCCTCTCCATACTCAATAACCGTAGACAATTCCTTTTCTGCAGCAGCTTCAATAATCGCGCTTTCAGCTAAAGCCCAGTTTTCATCTGTACCAATATATTTAGTACGATTTTCAGGATCTCTCAACGAAATTTGTGCCGTATACTCTTCAAAACCTAGGGCTCTGAAAACATACAGGACCAAGTCGATTACTTTTTTAAACTCTTCTTTTACTTGATCAGGACGACAAAACAAATGCGCATCATCTTGAGTAAACCCTCGCACACGTGTCAAGCCGTGTAGCTCTCCAGATTGTTCGTATCGATATACAGTCCCAAATTCCGCAAAACGTACAGGAAGATCCTTGTAAGAACGCGGTTTTGTCTTATAGATCTCACAGTGATGTGGGCAGTTCATCGGTTTCAAGAAAAACTCTTCATTTTCAACTGGAGTTCTAATAGGTTGGAAAGAATCCTCACCATACTTATCATAATGACCAGAAGTCACATACAATTGCTTGTTACCGATATGCGGAGTCATAACAGGCTCATATCCTGATTTCAATTGCGCTCTTTGCAAAAAATCTTGCAATTTCTGACGTAAAGCAGCTCCCTTTGGTAACCACAATGGCAGTCCAGCTCCAACTTTTTCTGAAAAAGCAAACAATTCCAATTCTTTACCTAATTTACGGTGATCACGTTTCTTAGCCTCTTCGATAAACTTTAAATATTCAGTTAATTCAGAAGCTTTTGGAAATGTAACCCCATAAATACGAGTCAATTGTTTACGAGACTCATCACCTCTCCAGTATGCACCAGCTACATTCGTCAGTTTGATTGCTTTGATAAATCCTGTATTAGGAATATGCGGACCACGACACAAATCTGTAAATTCGCCCTGTGTATAAAATGTGATCTTTCCGTCTTCAAGATCTTTGATAAGATCTAATTTGTACTCGTCCCCTTTTTCAGTAAAATAAGCAACAGCATCAGCTTTTGAAACGGCTTTGCGTTCGAAAGTTTCTTTACGCTTTGCCAATTCCAACATCTTATCTTCGATGTGTTTAAAATCATCCGATGAAAATTCACGATCGCCAAAATCTACATCATAATAAAAACCGGTTTCGATAGCAGGACCAATACCAAACTTGATGCCTGGATAAAGATCTTCTAATGCTTCGGCTAATAAATGCGCTGAAGAATGCCAAAAGGTAGATTTACCATTCGTATCATTCCAAGTTAACAATTTTACGGTAGCATCTTCTTCAATCGGGCGAGATGAATCCCAAATTTCTCCATTTACTTCGGCCGCTAATACATTTCTAGCTAGACCTTCCGAAATTGACAGTGCTACTTGAGCAGCTGAAGTCCCTTTTTCATATTCACGAACGGAACCATCAGGTAATGTAATTTTAATCATCAACAAATATGATTATTTTTAGTAATTATTTATAAAACAATACTTTACAGATAAACAACATACTAAGTTGTTCGCTATCTGCAAAGCTTAACTCTTAAAATCTATTCATAGATTCCTTATCCATCAAATATACTGAAAATAATCGATAATTACACTTTTAAGTCTTACCCATACTCCATTAAGATTTGATATGAGCTACTTTCCTGTACAAATGTCATACTTTTGACTATTTCGCAAACCTAGCACATGAACTTCAGCTATTGAAAAACTACACGATACATGTAATGATTTTTTGTATCGCAGCCGGTACCTAAAATCTCATTAAAAATAATATCGGCAAAGTGCTAAACCTATCTAATCTAAAAGTAATGAATTGAAAACAATCCCGATATCACAATCTTTTTTATTATTTTTGCAATCTTAAATTCATTACTATGTCACATCAAGTTCCAGAAGACGGTACTTTGCTTCCGTTAATGGAAGAATTCTATACAATTCAGGGAGAGGGATTTCACACAGGAAAAGCTGCATATTTTATTCGATTGGGAGGATGTGATGTCGGTTGTCATTGGTGTGATGTCAAAGAAAGCTGGGATGCTAATTTACACCCATTGACTACTGCAGACCAGATTATTGAAAATGCTAAAAAATATCCAGCGAAAACCGTTGTCATTACCGGAGGGGAACCTTTAATCTATAATTTAGACTATCTGACAAAAGGATTGCACAAAGCTGGTATTCAAACGTTTATTGAAACATCAGGAGCCTATCCACTCAGTGGAGAATGGGATTGGATCTGTCTATCTCCAAAAAAATTCAAAGCCCCTAGAAAAGATGTTTTAGAAGCTGCAGGCGAATTAAAAGTCATCGTTTTCAATAAAAGTGATTTTGAATGGGCAGAGGAGCATTCAAAACTAGTCAACAGCGATTGTAAACTATACCTACAACCTGAATGGTCTAAGTATGCCGAAATGACTCCGCTCATCATTGATCATGTTAAAGATAATCCGAAATGGAATATCTCACTACAGACACATAAATATTTGAACATCCCTTAATCAACACGATATTCTTATCCTAAAAAAGGCGATCAATAATCGCCTCTTTTATTACAAGAATTACTTTTCTACTTATTTCAGGTACTTTGCCTGGAAATCTGTTAGCGAATATTGCTGCACTTCTGGGCTCACCTTTAAGTCCTTGACCAGAATATTTCCCTGATCATCTGTATCTATAAAATCCAAAGTAGGCTTAAGCACCACCTTTCCATTGAAATCCAACAGTCCTTGTTTATTATTTTCTGAAAATAAAAGATATGATCCTACAAAATTGCTGATATTATTTAAACCACCAATAATGGAAACTCCTGCTGCGTTAATAATTCCATATTGATCTTCTATCGCATAGACCATATTTTCATCATTGACAGGATACAGCACTTCAAATCCCACTTGATTTATTTTCTTCGCTTCATCATCGATGATCCAAAAAAGACTACTGCTATCCGAAACGATTGCTCTTTTCTTATTCAGCACATCAATAGAATAAAAAGTTGCAGGTTGTACAACAGTACCATCGTTTTTTTTCACACCAAATAAATGTTCGTCGCCATACGCTACATTCTGCTGTGAAAACCATTTTAAAGGAGCCTTCAGTTCAAAAGCATCTTGAAAGACACTCGCATCCTCCAGATTACTTCCCTCCGTTGCAGATAGTTTTACGATTTTCACATCTTGGGGTAACTCAAATTCCTTTAAATCGGTCAGTTTTTTCAAGTCGGACACTTCAAACCCCAACTCTTGATGAACCTGATCATTTAATTTCAAGACCGCCCCCGGGATATTGATCAAGAAAGGTAAACTACTTAAGTAATAACTTGGCAACTCAGGAGCATACCAGACGAGCAAGGTTACTTCACCGGCATTGGGATCAATAACCTTCAACTTTGCTTTTATACAACTTATACCATTTATCGTTTCCTTTTCAGCCTCGTTTTCTAAAGTAAGATAGGCATCCTCAACAGTTTTTGGATCTTTTAATAATGGATAATCAATTGACAGATCATCTTGAGACAATAAATCATCACCTTTGGTAAAAGAATACTCTTGTTTTTGAATCCGATCGGCAATTAAAATATGCCCCAGATTGTCTACAGATTTAATTTTCGATGGAGAAGCATAGATAGCTACTTCCTTAACAGCAGCTCCCCCCTTTATAAAAGGTTCATAAAAATCGACCGCAAATTCGGGTACTGATTTCTCTAATTCTTCTAGCGCTATCTGTCCCTTAAAACTTACTTTCATTTGCCACACTTTATCCTGAGCAATTGCCGAATGGGATAATAATATAGTTAGAAATACAACATGAACCAACTTTTTCATACTTTACAAATATAGCTCGTAAACAACAAAAGACAGACCAAAAAGACCTATCTTTTGCAATAAAAAATTATTTAACTGATTTAGTTTGTTTTTGTTGATTTAAACAAAAATAGCGAAGTTAATTTTACTGATCATATCCAGCATCTTTATACAATCCTATTTAAATACGATTTTCTGATCTACTTTTCACAACAGTTTCATGATAAATCAATGACCTTCTTTGTTTTTACAGCTTCGTCACAGGCAAATGCAATACGCAGACTATTTAACGCATCTTCAGATTGTTTGGTTAAATCCAGATCTTCAATAATTGCTTTTTGAAAAAACAACTGTTCGCGATTACATAAATCCTGATGATTAGGTTCATCCTCAAGCCTAATCCATTCATCCGCTTTTAAAAATTCATTATTCTCATCAATATCGGCATGATGAACACGAATAGATTCTGTTTTGGTATGAGCCTCTACAGAGTCCGAAACGCCATCTTTCACAGCTTCCTGAGGCACGATAGATACAGACCCTCTAGGTCCAAATACATCTTTCACAAAAAAAGCGGTCTGACTCACCATAGGTCCCCAACCTGCTTCATACCATCCCACAGAACCATCATCAAAATGCAACTGGAGCTGTCCATAATTATAGTTTGTTTCTGGTATATCGGTAGTCAGCCGGGCTCCTATCGCAGAAACACGGATTGGTTTTGCATCTGTCATTTGACACATCACATCGATATAATGCACACCACAATCGACGATGGGGCTTAAGCTACCCATCAGATTACGATGTACATTCCACATGTATCCATGACTCTGCTGGTTCAAATTCATGCGCATGACCAAGGGTGTACCCAACGTGCGACTGATGGAAATAAATTTTTCCCAAGACGGATGATACCGCAAAATATAGCCTACCACTAGCTTTTTTCGACACCTTGATGCCGCGTCAATCACCTGTTGCGCTCCTAAAACCGTATCTGCGACAGGTTTTTCGATAAAAACATGAGCACCTGCTTCAAAAGCTTTAATGGCATAGCTTTCATGTGTATCAGGATAGGTTGAAATACATACAGCATCCGGCTTAGTTGCTAGAAGAGCCTGTTCAAAATCATCAAATTCAGGATAGCTCGAACTTAGCTTTTTATTTAACGCAGTCTTACTCGCTCCGCGAGACACCAGACCAACAATTTCAAATCCAGCAAGATCATGATAAGCACGTGCGTGAGAAGCACCCATATTACCACATCCTACAACTAAAATCCTAATTAATTTCTCCATAACTTATACAAACGGGGTTTTTCCAGGTTGGGGAATCGCACGATGATCAGCCTGCATACTCCAATGATATTCCGTAGATGTAGGTCCTAATACTTCAGTAGATTGCATGATCTGCTCATATGTGATTGCTTTTCCAGTATATGCAGCTGCTCTAGACCAAATTGCAAGTAACGTACTGTTAGCAAGATGTTGCCCATCATTGATCACTTTCTTATTGCGAATGGCTTCAAAAAGCTCATCGTGCTGAGTTTGGTACATGTTGTTATTCCTTCCCGTAAATTTCCAGGCTTTATCACCATACACCTCAAAATTAGAAGGAATATTTAAGTTTGCACGCCCATTCTTTCCGATCACCTCTACCGTATTTCTTGAATCGGTACCATTCTGTTGGCGACAGGAGTGAAAACCTTTCAATCCATTACCGTAATCAAATTCGATGGACATATGATCAAATACATTACCCAATTTATCCTGTTCACGAGACTGTCTTCCACCAGTCGCAATAATAGTCTTAGGAACAATATCACCCAATGCCCAAGCCATCATATCGACACTATGGATCGCTTGCTCTACGATCAAATCACCTGAGTATCTTTGAAAATAAAACCAGTTTCGCAATTGATACTCCAGATCAGACCAGTTTGCCTGCCTCTCTTTATGCGACAATTCTCCTCCAAACCTAAATGTAGAAATGGATTGTATAGCACCGACATCACCTTGTTTGATCTTTTGAAAAATCTCGCGGTTTGGTGTCGCATAGCGAAAACAAAAACCACTCACCAGACAAAGGTTTTTATCTTTTGCAAGCTTGACACTTTCAAAAACTCTTTTCAGATTGGGAATATCAACAGCCACCGGTTTTTCACAAAAAATATGCTTGCCCCTTTTCACTGCTTCTTCCAAATGATCAGGTCTGAAATTTGGAGGAGAACAGAGCAATACCACATCCACATCGGTATCCATCAATTTCTGAAAGCCTAGAAAACCCAAAAAGATATTGCTATCATCCACTTTCACTTGATCTTTAGAAATTTGTTTTAGAGAATCAAGACATAGGTCAATTTGATCTTGAAATATATCGGCAACAGCCGTAATGATGACATTTGGATCTGCCCGCAACGCCTGTGAAGCTGCGCCCGTTCCTCTACCGCCGCAACCTACAAGTCCGATTTTAATTTTCTTCGAAGCATTATTCGCGTACAAGTCTAGACTTGAAGCAGCTAAGGCAGTACCCAAGACCATGGTATTTGTTTTCTTTAGAAAAGAACGACGATTTAGATTTTCTAAATTCATGTGATAGTTATTATTTTCGGTTGTATGTATCTCCAATATTGTTTCAAATTGGGAGATTTAAAATTAATATTAAATATGAGACTATAAAATTATAATTGACTTCCTTATGTAATAATCTTGTGCACTGGCGTATTTGCAACCAGCACGTTAAGCTAAATTAACTGGTAACATAGAAAAAAGCACCCTCTAATATCGTTCTACTTTTTAAAATCATATAGAACAGTAACAGGATTTGAATACATTAATGCCATATTTGAGGTATCTCTATTTTATTTTTAGCAATTAATAGCTATTTTAATTTGATTTCTATTAACAAAGTCTTATTTTTGACTCATTATTAATACAAACATGATTTTTGCTCACGTACATCACTTTCATATGCATCATCGCCATTGCGGCGATATGTAATAAGTGTGTTTCTACGTGAAGCATTTTTTCCCTTGTGTTTGATTTCTATATATTAATAATTTACAGCTAACATTATAAAGCTTTGAAAAATCTTAAAATTGCTATCCAAAAATCGGGTAGATTAAACGAAAAATCAGTTCAATTACTTAAAAACTGTGGTCTTGACTTCGAAAACTATAAAAGTTCTTTAATAACAACCGTTTCCAATTTTCCATTAGAAATTCTTTTTCTTCGCGATGATGATATCCCAGGATATGTAGAGCAGGGCATTGCTGATCTTGGAATTGTTGGTGAAAATGTCATTGATGAAACCGAATCTGAAGTAAATTATTTGCAACGATTAGGTTTTGGAAAATGCATGTTAAAATTGGCTGTTCAAAAAGACAGCGACATTCAAGATCTAAAAGATCTAAACGGAAAATCAATTGCAACCTCCTATCCTGTTATCTTAAAGAAGTTCTTAGACGAATATCGCATTGAAGCAGATATTCAGATGATATCTGGTTCTGTTGAAATTGCTCCAGGTTTGGGGCTAAGTGATGCGATCTGCGATATTGTATCCACTGGTGGAACATTAAAAAACAATGGTCTTAAACAATTTGCTGATGTCCGCAAATCCGAAGCTATTCTGATTGGCCGCCCAGGATTAGAGGACAACGAGATACTGTTGGAGCTTTTGCAAAGGATTCAGTCTGTCTTATTGGCGAAGGAAACAAAATATGTTGTTCTCAATGTGGAGAAAACAAATCTACCTACTATTACTGCTTTGTTACATGGTGTAAAATCGCCAACGATTGTTCCTTTAGCTGAAGAAGGTTGGGTTGCTGTTCACACGGTTATCTCAGAAGATGATTTCTGGGGCAAGATCAACAAATTAAAATCTGCTGGTGCCCAAGGAATTGTCGTGATGCCGATCGAGAAAATTATTATGTAAAAAAAGAACGATTTTCGCTTTAAAAAAATCTATGATGCTTAAAACTTTCGAGTATGCCAAGTTAACACCTGCTGAACTGCAAACGTTAACCACGCGTAATACAGATCCTTCACATGCCATTCAGGATACGGTTTTGGATATTATTCAAGAAGTACGTCAGAATGGAGATCTAGCTTTAATTAATTATGCTTATCAATTTGACAAAGTTGAATTAGAGAAGCTTTATCTTGATGCGGATGATATTGATGTATTAGCATCAACGATCAATCGTGATCAACAACGGGCATTAGAGATTGCCTTTCAAAACATTCATAAATTCCATTCTTCACAAGTGAAGCGTGAGCGTGTTGTAGAAACTACTACTGGTGTAAAATGCTGGCGGGAAATTCGCCCTATTGAAAAAGTTGGTCTTTACATCCCTGGTGGATCGGCGGTCTTACCAAGTACATTATTAATGCTGGGTGTGCCGGCACGAATTGCAGGTTGCAAAGAAATTATTGTCTGTTCTCCACCTCAAAAAAGTGGTAAGATCAACGGCTTTGTTGCCTACTGCCTTAAATTGTTAAAAATAGAGCGTATCTATTTAGTAGGAGGTGCGCAAGCTATAGCGGCAATGGCATTTGGTACGGAAACCATACCAAAAGTAGATAAGATATTTGGTCCAGGCAATCAATTTGTAACCAAAGCGAAAAGTATCGTTCAAGGGATGGCCAATGTCAGCATCGATATGCCCGCTGGCCCTTCGGAGGTATTAGTGATTGCAGATGAAACCGCAACTCCTGCTTTTGTTGCAGCTGATCTGTTAGCTCAAGCTGAACATGGTGCAGACAGTCAAGCCGTACTGGTCGCCACTTCTATCGATATTATTCAATCTGTCAATCTAGCATTAGAGCAGCAATTGTCGGTTTTACCACGTTTTGAATTAGCGAGTAAAGCCATCGACAACTCTTACGCGGTACTAGTCGCTGATATGCAAGAAGCTCTTGCCTTTAGTAACTATTACGCTCCGGAACATTTGATTTTGGAAACGGATGAATGGGAACGTCTAGTTCGTCTTATTTTGAATGCAGGTTCGGTATTTTTAGGACACTTAACTCCCGAAAGTGCTGGAGATTATGCATCAGGAACCAATCATACATTACCAACATCAGGTTATGCGAGGTCTTATTCAGGTGTTTCGGTTGACTCCTTTGTCAAAAAGATAACTTTTCAACATATCAGTGAAGAAGGTTTGGTCAATATTGGCCCCACGGTAGAGATATTAGCCGAGTTAGAAGGACTTCACGCCCATAAAAATGCGGTTACTGTCCGAAGAGAAAATTAAAAATTTCAAATCAAAAGAAAAGCCTTTCAGAAATTCTGAAAGGCTTTTTTATTAAAATCTTACTTCGATTTAGTTTTTCAAAGCTTCACCTACTTTTTTGGCTTTATCACCAACAGCTTTAGCCGCATCTTTAGTACCTTCGCCTACAGCCTTAGCCGCATCTTTGGTACCTTCAACTGCAGATTTTCCAGCTTTCGCGGTAGCATCAGCAGCTTTATCAATCGCGTTACCTGTTGCGTGAGCAGCATCTTTAACACCTTCTTCAACATCGTCCGCTACTTTAGCTGTCCCTGCAGTGAATTTTTCCCAAGCAGTTTTTGTTTCTGCTACCGTTTTACGAGCAGCTTCCTCAGCTTTTTTGTCTCCTTTAGCAATCGCTGCGTCCAGATCTCGTTGAGCTTGCTCATATTTAGCTTTCGCTTCATCAGCAGCAGCATCCGTATGTTTATCCAAGCTATCTAAAGAATTATCCAGCTTTTCACCTACTGTGACTTCTCCATCACTATTTTTATCTTCTTTCGGAGTGTTATTACAAGCAGCAAAAGTTAATGAAACTCCTGCGAACAATGCTAAAAATGCAATTTTTTTCATTTCTATATTTTTTTGGTTAACAGATTTAACCAATCAATATTTATGCCAATTATGATCTTGGATATATGGTTCCTTTTGCAGCTTCCAAAGTATTCTTCAATAAACCAACAATAGTCATCAAGCCCACCCCACCTGGTACAGGTGTGATCCATGAAGCCTTAGGTGCTACTTGATCAAAATCCACATCGCCATAAAGCTTAAAGCCAGATTTCGTTTCAGTTGAATTTTCTCTATTGATACCTACATCAATAACAACAGCGCCGTCTTTCACCATATCTGCTGTAACAAAGTTTTTCTTTCCGATTGCAGCAACGATGATATCAGCACGTAAAACTTCGGTCTTAAGATCTTGAGTACGACTATGTGTTAAAGTAACAGTACAGTTTCCTGGGTTTGAATTACGGGCTAAAAGAATACTCATTGGCGAACCAACAATATTACTTCTTCCTACCACTACAGCATGTTTTCCAGCGGTCTCTATGCCATAATAATCCAGCATCAACATAATCCCATAAGGTGTTGCAGGAATAAAACAAGGTAGATTACGCTGCATTCTACCTAAATTGATCGGATGAAAACCATCGACATCTTTACGGTAATCGATTGCTTCCGTGATTTTATCAGGATCGATATGTTTTGGAAGAGGCAACTGCACGATTAAACCGTCAATAGTTTCATCAGCATTGATTTCTTGAATTTTTGCAATCAACTGTTCTTCTGTCACATCGATATCATAACGAATATTAGTAGACTCAAAACCTACTAATTCACAATTGCGCATTTTACTCGCCACATAAGTTTCACTTCCGCCGTCGTTCCCAACTAAGATAGCCACCAAATGAGGTTTACGTCCAGCTTTCGCTGTAAAATCAGCTGCATCTTTTTTGATGTCTTCTTTAATTTTAGCTGATACGAGTTTACCGTCTAATAAATTCATTTTTATAGGAATAGGATTTTTTAATTTCTAATCTAATTTCAATACTGCCATGAATGCCGATTGCGGAATTTCAACGTTACCTACTTGACGCATACGTTTTTTACCTTTCTTCTGCTTTTCCAAAAGCTTACGCTTACGCGAAATATCACCACCGTAACATTTTGCTGTTACATCTTTACGCAATGCTGAAATGGTCTCACGTGCTATGATTTTCATTCCAATAGATGCTTGGATACGAATTTCAAATTGTTGACGAGGCAATAATTCTTTTAATTTTTCACAAATTTTCTTACCAAAATCATAAGCATTACTTCTGTGGATCAAAGAGGACAGTGCATCGACAGGCTCATCATTCAAACGAATATCTAAACGCACCAAATCCGATTGACGGTATCCGATCTGCGTATAATCAAAAGAAGCATAACCTTTAGAAATAGTCTTCAATTTATCATAAAAATCAAATACAATTTCACCCATTGGCATTTCAAACACCAATTCAACACGATCAGATGTCAAATAAGATTGGTTGATGATGGCCCCACGTTTCTGAATACAAAGGGACATAATCGGACCTACGAAATCTGATTTAGTAATGATATTAGCTTTAATATAGGGTTCTTCAATAGCATCTAATTTACTTGGATCAGGTAAATCAGATGGATTATGAACTTGGACTTCTTCATTATCTTTTGTCAAATAAGCTTTATAAGATACGTTTGGTACTGTCGTGATCACAGTCATATCAAATTCACGCTCAAGACGTTCTTGGATAATCTCCATATGCAGCATACCTAAGAATCCACAACGGAATCCAAAACCTAGGGCTGCTGAAGACTCTGGTTCAAACACAAGAGAAGCATCGTTCAGCTGTAAACGGTGCATAGATTCACGCAGTTCCTCATAGTCTTCGGTATCAACAGGGTAAATACCAGCAAAAACCATCGGTTTTACTTCCTCAAATCCTTGGATTGCGCCATCACACGGTCTTTCTTTATGGGTGATGGTATCACCCACTTTTACCTCACGTGCTTCTTTGATTCCTGAGATGATGTAACCAACATCCCCTGTTCTGACCACATCTTTCGCAACTTGATTTAATTTCAAGGTTCCGATCTCATCCGCAGTATATTCTTTTCCGGTAGCCACAAATTTTACTTTGTCACCTTTACGGATCTCGCCATTTTCAACTTTAAAATAGGCCATGATACCACGGAAAGAATTATAAACAGAGTCAAAAATCAAAGCCTGTAATGGAGCTGCCGGATCACCTACAGGTGCAGGAACACGTGCTACAATTGCTTTTAAAATATCAGGAATACCAAGACCTGTCTTACCAGATGCCGGAATAATATCTTCGCGTTTACCGCCTATTAAATCAATGATTTGATCTTTCACTTCCTCTGGCATAGCACCAGGAAGATCCATTTTGTTTAAAATTGGAATAATTTCCAAATCATGCTCCAATGCGAGATAAAGATTAGAAATTGTTTGTGCTTGTATCCCCTGCGATGCATCGACAATTAATAATGCACCTTCACAGGCAGCAATAGAACGTGATACTTCGTAAGAAAAATCGACGTGTCCTGGAGTATCAATTAAATTCAGGATATACTCTACTCCGTCTTGTATATAGTTCATTTGGATAGCATGACTCTTAATGGTAATACCACGTTCACGTTCCAAATCCATATTATCTAGTAATTGTGCCTGCGCTTCACGTTGTGTAATGGTATTGGTATACTCCAATAATCGATCGGCTAATGTACTTTTACCGTGATCAATGTGTGCGATGATACAGAAATTACGTATTTGCTTCATATAGGATTTTTAAAAATCGTTTCTAAAAAGCAAAGATACTTTTTTTGACAGACATTTAAGCTAAGCTCTAACCTAATTTATGCACATAATTTTGTCCTTTAGTCTTCTAGGATGAAAAATGTTTTCGATTGGCGGTTACGTTTTCTACCCGCCATTCAATCTGACCTGTAAATGCTTGGGAGCGTATAGGACAATCCTTTACCTGACAATAACTGCAACACTCCGGAAGGCACGGGTCGGCATGAATAAAAAATTCAGTATCTATGGACATTTTTGTATTCACCATTTTATCTAAGGTAGATATATCATCATGCACCTTATCAAGCCTATAGTAATTAGGCAATGTTAAATGGCAGTCTACATGCAATTCATTGCCATAACGCTGAACCCTCAAATTATGAATATCAATCCAATCGACATGCCGATTTTCCTGTAATACTTGAACCACTTCTTTTACGAGATCCAGATCGGACTCATCCATCAAACCACCTATCGACAGGCGCAACAATTTATATCCATTGTACAAGATAAAACTGCCGAGCACAAAAGAAATCGCAATATCGATCCATGCTAATCCAGTCAATTTCATGAGCATCAAACCGATAATAAGACCTACTGTACTATATGCATCGACTTGCAAGTGCTTACCATCAGCCTCCAAAGTAAGTGAGCCTAATGCACGCCCCCTTTTCATAATATAAAATCCGATGATAAAATTAATCAAAGCAGTAACCGCTACCAGACCTATCCCCTCTTCAAGATTGGACAAAGTAGAAGGAAAAAAGATATTGTAAAATCCTTTTACTAAAATAACGGAGCCCGCTATAAAGATCAATCCTCCTTCTAAAAAAACTGAAAAGAATTCAACTTTACCATGACCATAAGGATGATTGTGGTCTTTGGGTTGTGCAGCTAAATAAATGCTGTAAAAAGCAAAACTAGAAGCAATGACATTGACTATGCTCTCTGCTGCATCTGTAAAGATCGCGTTTGATGCAGTGAGGAAATAGGCAACAAATTTGACTATCATTAGTCCCAAGCCCGTTAGTAAGGACAGTAGAACTAATCTTTTTTGCTTAGACATCATATTATTTGTTTTTTTCGCGACAAAGGTAGTCATATAACGCTACGATTTCCTTTTTAGTTTGATCCCAGCGATCTTTTCAACATACTGTCGTACATGTTCATTTGATATACCGCCCTAAAATAAGGATTCGATCTGAAGTAAAAAAACTCATAAAAATTAATAACATGTTGTAGGTTGCTATGCGATCATTGAGCTTGTCCATAAATTAAGAAGTGCTAACCGCTCATCTAAACAAAAACTTATTTTTAGAAGTAATCAAATCTCGATAAGATTTTACATATTTTTTGTAAAAAAGAAACAATCGTTTGTCTTTTTTCAAGAAATTAAGGCATTATTTGCATTCTAAATAATATCTTTGTCTTACCATGAGCACACAATCATATTTATCAGATAGGATAAACAATTTATCCGAGTCGGCTACGCTTAAAATGACTAAGCTTGGTCGTGAGTTAGCCGCTAAAGGCGTTAATGTTATCAGCTTAAGTGTTGGCGAACCAGATTTTAATACTCCTGACCACGTTAAAGAAGCTGCTAAGGTAGCTTTAGACGAAAATTGGACACGTTATTCTCCTGTTCCGGGATACCCGGAATTACGTCAGGCTATTGTGAATAAATTGAAGATTGAAAATAATCTGGATTATGATATTTCTCAAATCGTAGTTTCTACTGGTGCAAAACAATCTTTATCAAATGTTATTTTAACGCTAATTAATCCAGGAGATGAGGTCATAATCCCTACACCGTACTGGGTTTCCTATTCGGAAATGGTTGTTTTAGCGGAAGGAAAATCGGTTTTCATCAATACTGAGATCGACAACAACTTTAAAATTACACCAGAGCAACTTGAAGCTGCGATCACACCGAAAACAAAATTATTCATGTTCTCATCACCCAATAACCCGACAGGTACGGTGTATAGTAAAGATGAGTTAGCTGCTTTGGCAAAAGTATTCGAAAAATATCCGCAGATTTTCATCTTATCAGATGAAATCTATGAACATATCAATTTTGTAGACAAACACGAATCTATCGCTCAATTTGACAGTATCAAAGACCGTGTAATCATTATAAATGGTTTTTCTAAAGCATTTGCGATGACAGGTTGGAGATTAGGCTACATCGCCTGCAATAAAGAGATCGCTGCTGCAAATGATAAATTACAAGGTCAAACGACATCGGGAACATGTTCGATATCACAACGTGCAGGTATCGTTGCTTATGAGCAAGGATTAGCATCTGTGAATAAAATGAAAGAAGCATTTGCTCGTCGTCGTCAACTGGTTTATGATTTATTAGCTGCAATTCCAGGTGTTAAAACAAATTTACCTGAAGGAGCATTTTACTTCTTCCCAGAAATCAGTTCTTTCTTCGGAAAAAAAGATGAAAATGGAAATATAATCAAAAACTCATCCGACTTAGCACTATACTTATTAAACGTAGGTCATGTTGCTACAGTAGGTGGTGATTCATTTGGAAATGACAAATATATACGTCTATCTTATGCTGCTTCAGACGAAAGTTTAGTAGAAGCTTTAAAACGCATTAAGGAAGCATTAGGCAAATTAGCGTAAACCTTGACGCACTATAAAAAAAGCTGTCTCTTATACCAAAGTTAAGAGACAGCTTTTTTATTGACCTGATCGTA
This sequence comes from Sphingobacterium sp. PCS056, assembly GCF_023273895.1. Lineage (NCBI taxonomy): Bacteria > Pseudomonadati > Bacteroidota > Sphingobacteriia > Sphingobacteriales > Sphingobacteriaceae > Sphingobacterium > Sphingobacterium sp. PCS056. The sequence goes on from NZ_CP096883.1 coordinate 4,654,256, forward strand.
TCCCCAAAAACCGCTCATGATCCCATTCTTGGATTATCCACATCTGTACGATTCAATGTAAATGAAAATACACTACCAGAACCGTATTCACTTTGTACGGTAATGGTACCTCCCTGTGCCTCGATAAATTCTTTACTGATACTCAACCCTAACCCCGTGCCTTCCTTCTTTGTTCCAGGGATACGAAAGTACCGTTCAAATATTTTGTCCATATATTGTTCTTCTATCCCCTGTCCCGCATCTTTTACGGCAAATCTCACCTTATCCTGGGTCGACTCAACAATAATAAATATAGCAGAGTTTTCATAAGAATAACGAACAGCATTCGACAATAGGTTGGTCAATACCCAAGCCGTTTTTTCATTATCAGCAAGTACATCCGGTAGATTATTTTCCATTTGTAGGCGCAATTCTAGATGTTTTTGTTCTGCCATGGATTTTGTTGCGCGTATGGCATACTCCACCAGCTCACTCACGTTTGTAGGTGCCACGTTCAACTGAATAGTCCCACTTTCAACCTGCGTCATATTTAAGAGTTCACCTGTAATTTTCAACAATCTTCCTGTATCATCGCGAATACTTTGCACCAGGTTACTTTGATCATCATTGAGCACGCCGATCTGCTTATTTTCTAAAAGCTGTAAACCCATTTTTATCGACGCAATAGGTGTTTTTAATTCATGTGAAATGGTCGCTATAAAATTAGTTTTGGCGAAATCCATTTCTTTAAATTGTGTGATATTGCGCAACATGATAACTTGTCCGATAAATTGTGAATCTGTCTCTCCGGTAGGTACGATATCGATATCCACGATTTCTTTTTCAAAATAGCTTTCTTTACCATTAGCATAGATTTTGAGAAGAGCAGATTCTCGTTTCTTCTCATCTTGAAATAGATCTTTAATAAAATCCCGCATCAGATCATTGGTGACTGCTACATCTTGTATTTGTTTACCAATCAATTGATCGCTTTGTAAACCGATTATCTTCAACGCTTCTTCATTAGCAAACAACACGATCTTCTGCTCATCGATACCAATGACAGGGTCATGCATCTTGTTAATAAGCGTATCAATTCGTTTTTTCCCTTTCAATATCTTATCGAGTTTACTTTCCGCATACTCTTCAAGTTTTTCAGCCATGGTATTAAAAGAATTTGCAAGCTCCCCAAATTCATTCCGTTTTTCATAATGGATACGCTTTTTATAATTTTCATTTGCTATCTGTTTAATACTCTCGGTCAATTCCTTTATAGGATTGGCGATATTCGAAGGGAGGTTGATGATGAGGACAAAAGCAATTAAGAAGCACAAGGTCCCGCTAATGGAAATGACTGCAATCGCTTTTTCTGCTGTTATAGATGCAATATCACTTTTCCGTTCTATCGCTTCCATATTAAGCCGCATCAATTCCGTTATATCCTTTCTGATTTTTGAAAGCAGCGTTACATCTTCCTTATTTTTCACAAATTGATAAAAATGTCTTTCCACCTGATCCGTTGCCTGGACCTCCCCGATCTCAGTAACATTCTGCTTCTGTTTCTCCAAGTTTTCCTTAAAGTCATGTATGGCAGCGGGATCGACAGTATATTCCTCGAGTGCTAACAACATATTGCGCGCGTACTGCAAAGTATTATAATTTGCGACAAGAATATTATTGGTATCTCTTTTTAACTGATTGACATACCAACCGCTCACCACAACCAACAGTACGATCATGAGAAACAGCGACCCGACGCCAAAGGTTAATTTTGTTTTTATACGCATTATGAAAGAATTATAAGGTCAATTTTTTCGTTAGAAAGCTTCGTGAGAAGCGTATTAAAAGTATTTGTTGCCCAAATTATTTTGATCAATCCCAAATGAGGTTTACCGATACACACGGTGGTTATCTGTCTAGCTTCACATTGTTCAATAATTGCTTTCGCGATTTTACTATGATTAACTTTTATAATCTCTGCCCCCAATTCTGTTGCTAATTTAAAATTATTAATCAGATGTCTTTGCTTATCCAAAGCTATTTTAGCAACACTTTCTTTAGGGGTCTGTACATAAAGTACAAACCATTTACTATTATAATAGTTTGCTAACCTTGCTGTTTTACGAATCACAATGGTAGCCGTCTTCTCATTTGAACTAATGCAGGCTAAAAACTGTTCCTTTTTTACATATTTATGATGAATGACCTCCGTTTCAACTTTTCTTTGCACCTGCGAAGCAACTTCTTTTAAAGCCAATTCACGCAATTGTAGGATATGATCGCTACTGAAAAAATTAGCCAATGCCATTTCAATCTTAGCGGGATCATAAATTTTACCTTCTTTCAGGCGGTTGATCAATTCCTCTGCAGTCAAATCAATATTGACCACCTCATCGGCTAATCCAAGTACACTATCCGGTATTCGCTCCTGTACATCGATCCCCGTAATATCTTTAATCTCATCATGCAAACTTTCAATATGCTGAATATTGACTGCGCTGATCACATTGATCCCTGCATCCAAGATATCGATTACATCCTGCCAACGCTTGGCATTGAGACTTCCTTCGATGTTGCTATGTGCAAGTTCATCAATAATAACAATTTCCGGATGCAAATTAATAACCGCCTGCACGTCTAGTTCTTCAAGTTCTTTTCCCTTATAAAACAGTTTACGTCTCGGTATCATCGGCAGTCCATCTAGCAAGGCGTGGGTTTCCTTTCTATTATGCGTCTCAATATAACCTATTTTAATGTCGATCCCATTATGCAGAAGCATATGTGCCTCTTGCAACATACGATAAGTCTTGCCCACACCGGCACTCATACCGATATACAGTTTAAATTTTCCTTTCCTTGATTTTTTGATCAAGCTCAAGAAATGTTCCGCATCTTTTCTTTCTTCCATATACCATAAATCCTTTTATATAATTTCCTACTGTATCGTAAATGAACAATACAGCAGGAAAAAAAATTGATTTAATTAAAAACGCAATGCCAAAGAAGTAATTGCAAGCATATTATGCTTCTCCAAAGAATCATTTCGATTTACAAAAATAGCATCTTTACTCTGTAGTCTCTTTAACTCTGTTCGCCAGATCAAATTCGAGAAAACCGCATAATCTAACGTAGCAGAATAACCAAATGTTTGAAACCCATTAGCGGTTCCGGTATTGATCATCACGCCTTTTTTATCTTGATAATATTCTCCTCGTATCGCTATAGCCAAGTCATCATGCGGTTTATATGAAGCAATTAAAACAGGAGTAAACCAGGTGTTATAACGACTGCTTCCTTTTTCCTTCTGTTCAGCTCCCATATCAAAACCAGTTATAAGCATCCATTTATCATCCAGTTGGAACTGTCCATAAAAATGATGGAAATACCGCATCTGCCGAACTGAATCAGCTTTATCACTACCTATGAATGAGCTGCTGTTCAAGGTGATGCCGGCGGTAGGTTTATAGGTTAATTGATGACCAAAAGCAGGTGTACTATTTCCATCTACGCGTTGAATGCGCTGCCAGCCATTTAAAATCAATCCACTCATCATCCACTTTCCATCATCCGTTGTATAAGATAGTTTAGCTCCAGTTTCAAAGTAAGGAGAATTATCAGCTCCGATACTTCGAGTTAAAGTATAGCAATCCTTACTGATCGCACTTTCAAATCCAATATGGGAGGGCAAAACACCAGCGTCGATCCATAGATGGTGCTTTTCTGAGATCTTGACGCCAACATTTGCTTCATAGATATTCCGCAACGTTACAGGCTCAGCAGCATAATTTGCACTCATGTATGTTCCCGCGCCAATTGCAAGGTTAGTCCTAATTCGATCGGTTTCATAATTTAATTTAATCAATCCAAGATTTAGATTCACCTCATTATTACGATGATGGCTGTATACAAACCCAGGTCTTGTGTTGTTTTTAGGATTAGAAAAGTCGTATTGACTGTACACTTCTACATAACCACTAATTGTTAACGGTTTTTTGACTTCAACGTTTTCTTGTGCTTGCAAAATATGGATGCTTCCAAGCAATAGCATGGAACTGATGATGTATTTTTTCATATAAAATTATTTTGCAGCTAATTCATCTAATGCAATATTCAATTTCAGTACATTTATTTTTGCTGGACCAAACAATCCCCATAATGGTTTTTCGGTTTGCTCATTGACTAGTGTCCTCAATTCGGCTTCCGGTATATTTCGGATCTTCGCAATACGTTTTACTTGAACCCGTGCCGCCTGTACTGAAAAGTGTGGATCCAGACCACTCGCACTAGCCGTAATCAGATCAGCTGGTATTTCGGCCTTAGTGATGGCTGGGTTATGTACCAAAAAGGTATCTATTCTACCCTTTACCTCTTCAAGGTAAAGGGGGTTCGAAGGTCCTTTGTTACTACCTGCAGAACCTGCTGCATTATAATTTGCGGCAGAAGGTCGGGACCAAAAGTATTGATGGTCTGTAAAGGACTGACCGATGTTGCTGTAATAAGTATTGCCTTTAAAAGTGACAATTTCACCTTTGCCGCTGTTGGGAGCTACCTGTGCAATGGCCCAAACGGCAAAAGGATAGATCACCGCAAAAAAAACAATTAGGATAAGAGTCAGCTTTATCGCTGGTAATATATGCTTTTTCATATTTTTGTTTTTTAGATAAATAAGGATACAATCAGGTCGATCAATTTAATGCCGACAAAAGGCACCAAAATACCACCTACACCAAAGAAGAGCAAGTTGCGACGTAACAGTGCGCTTGCACCAATCGGTTTGTATGCGACTCCTTTCAAAGCCAATGGTATTAAAAATGGAATAATCAGTGCATTAAATATAACTGCAGATAAGATGGCACTTTCAGGACTATGTAACTGCATAATATTTAATCCCTGCAACGCAGGAATAGCCGTGATAAACAAAGCTGGAATGATCGCAAAATATTTAGCCACATCATTTGCAATACTAAAAGTAGTAAGCGTACCACGGGTCATCAATAACTGTTTACCGATCTCCACCACTTCGATCAATTTCGTAGGATCATTATCCAAATCAACCATGTTACCTGCCTCCTTAGCCGCTTGCGTCCCACTGTTCATGGCAACACCCACATCTGCCTGAGCCAATGCAGGAGCATCATTGGTCCCATCTCCCATCATCGCAACCAGACGGCCATTAGCTTGTTCCATCTTAATGTAGTTCATCTTATCCTCTGGCTTGGCCTCAGCAATAAAATCATCTACTCCGGCCTTTTCCGCTATATATTTTGCCGTCAATGGATTATCTCCGGTTACCATAACTGTTTTGATTCCCATTTTTCGTAAACGTTCAAACCGCTCTTGAATACCGGGTTTTATCACATCTTGCAGCTCAATGACTCCTAACGCAATTTCGTTCTCACAGACGACCAACGGGGTACCTCCATTTTGAGCAATTTTAGTAACCTGATCGGTTATATCTGCTGGAAATTCATTTCCGGCCTGCGTAACGATATTACGGATCGCATCTGTCGCCCCTTTACGGATTCGGGTCTGATCAAAATCAATTCCCGAACTTCTCGTCTCTGCGGTAAACTTGATAAAAATCGGTGAATTGATTTTGAATGCCATCGGATCAATACCCGCTAGCTCAATAATTGATTTGCCTTCAGGCGTTTCATCACTCATTGAACTTAATACAGCAGCTTTAACCAAACGATCAGCGGCTATGCCTCGAGTTGGATAGAAATTTGTCGCTTTACGATTACCAATCGTAATCGTACCTGTTTTATCCAATAATAAAACATCGATGTCTCCTGCAGTCTCGACAGCTTTTCCACTTTTGGTAATGACATTAGCCCGCAAAGCTCTATCCATACCGGCGATACCAATTGCAGATAATAACCCGCCAATGGTAGTGGGTATTAAACAAATAAATAGTGAAATAAATGCAGCGATTGTGATAGGAGCCTGTGCATAATCTGCAAAAGGTTTTAACGTCACGGTCACGATAATGAATACCAAAGTGAAACCTGCCAGAAGAATAGTCAATGCAATTTCATTTGGTGTTTTCTGCCGGCTTGCCCCTTCTACCAAAGCGATCATTTTATCCAAAAAACTTTCACCAGGTTCAGTCGTTACTTTTACAAGTATTTTATCGGACAATACCTTGGTACCACCTGTCACACTACTTTTATCCCCACCAGCCTCGCGGATCACTGGAGCAGACTCCCCCGTAATCGCACTTTCATCTATTGTTGCCAACCCCGAAACAATCTCGCCGTCGGAAGGAATGATATCGCCCGCTTCACAGATAAAAACATCTCCCTTAACCAATTGTGAGGAAGAAATCATCTTTCCATCTGCCAATTTAGCTGGCGTTTCTTCTCTTGTTTTACGCAGACTGTCCGCTTGTGCTTTTCCCCTTGCCTCGGCAATAGCTTCAGCAAAATTGGCAAATAGCAGGGTAAGCAATAAAATCAGAAATATGCTGAAGTTATAACCAAAGCTACCTTGTGATGTTTCTCCTGTCAATATCCATAAACTGACGATGAGCATCACAAAAGTTCCGATCTCTACCGTAAACATCACGGGATTACGAAACATCAGTTTGGGGTTCAATTTCACGAAAGACTGTCTACAAGCTTGCAATAACATGTCACTCTGAAATAATGATTGATTCTTATTCATTTTTAAATATTTATATGGACGATGGCAACGATCGTTTTTACGATATAGGCCACCGATCCGTTACCATTCAAATGAGATTAACGCATAGAAAAATATTCTGCAATAGGACCTAAGGTCAGGGCAGGGAAAAATGACAATGCTGCCACGATGATGATTACTGTAAATACCAGAATCCCAAAAGTTGCCGTATCTGTTTGCAAAGTACCTTCCCCTTCAGGAATAAACTTTTTCTTAGCCAACAAACCAGCAATTGCTACAGGCCCTATAATCGGCAAGAAGCGTGATAGGATTAAAACGATACCTGTACTGATATTCCACCAAGGTGTATTATCCCCTAAACCTTCAAATCCACTCCCATTATTTGCCGACGAAGACGTATATTCATATAAGATCTCACTAAATCCATGAAATCCAGGATTGTTTAATGTAGAGGCTCCCTGTCCAGGAAATGCTGTTGCTAAACCGGCGCTGATTAAGATCAGAAAGGGATGAATCAATGCAATGATCATCGCGATTTTCATCTCTCGAGCTTCTATTTTTTTACCTAAAAACTCAGGCGTACGTCCGACCATCAAGCCACTGATAAATACGGCCAGAATAATGAAGATAAAAAAGTTCAGAATACCGACACCTGCACCTCCATAAAAACTATTGATCATCATCGCCAGTAATTCATTCATTCCGGAAAGTGGCATCGAACTATCGTGCATGGAATTGACCGATCCAGTTGAAATCACGGTCGTCACAATGCTCCAGAATCCAGATGTCGCTGCACCAATTCGGATTTCTTTTCCTTCCATTGCACCCAATGACTGATCGATCCCCATACTTGTTAGAGCAGGGTTACCTCCCATTTCCATTTTGATATTTGGAATTGCCAATAGCAAAAATCCTACGGTCATCACGGCAAACATCATCCACGATAATTTTCTTCTTTTAATAAAGTAACCGAAAGCGAAGATCATGGCAAATGGGACGATCATCTGTGCAGCCATTTCGACCATGTTACTGAGGTAAGTCGGATTTTCAAAAGGGTGAGCCGAATTGGTTCCAAAAAAACCACCACCATTTGTGCCGATATGTTTGATGGCTACAAATGCTGCAGCAGGTCCACGTGAGACTTCCACTGTATCTCCTTGCAGACTCACCATGGTATCCTTACCCTCAAACGTCATAGGCGTTCCTTGAAAAGCAAGTATGATCGCCACAACAAAGGATAAAGGAAGTAAAATCCGTGTACAGGATTTTATAAAATATTCATAAAAATTACCTAGATCTGTAGCTGTTTTATCTCTAAAAGCTCTAAAAAGAGTAACTGCAGCAGCCATACCTGTACCGGCACTGACAAATTGTAAAAACATCAACCAATACTGTCCCAAATAACTCACCCCCGTTTCACCAGAGTAATGTTGCAAATTACAATTAACAACAAAAGAGATGATGGTATTGAATGCGAGATCTGCTGTCATACTCGGGTTTTGGTCTGGATTTAAAGGCAAACTTCCCTGTCCCATCAGTACCAGCATCCCCAACAGGAACCAGATCATATTGATGCTAAGCAGTGCAACCATATGTTGCTTCCAACTCATTTCAACCTTTGGATCAATACCTGTTAGCTTATAAAATAATCTTTCAATTGGATTGAAAACCGGATCAAAAATGGTCCTATCTCCTGCATAAACCTTGGCAATGTATTTTCCTAAAGGAATTGCTAAAGCAATCGTGCCAAGAAACATGACGATTATGGCTATAATTTCTGTATTCATAATTAAATTTTAAATATAATTTCATTCACAGTTTGACGATTTAAAACTGTTCAGGCTTTAGTAATACATATACGATATATGCAAACACGCCTACCGCTACTACAAGTAATGCTATCATCGTTTTCTTAATTTTAATTTTCTAATATCGTTTTTAGATATTCCTTCCTCAATTCCTTAGGCAGTATGTCTAAATGCTTTTTTAAACTTGCTGGACTTTCTTCTGTAGATAGTTTCGTCAGAAATTCATTTTCGATCGCATTACGGATGTATTGATTCCCTCCTTGGTAGATCAAATTCACCACTTTTGCAATCTCCCCTGCATCCGCATATTCATACTCATTTCCTGAATTTATCTTTTTTAAACACTCTTCTGCTAATTTCCGCAATACGATATAATCAGTTATCGTATCGTCTCCTAGTTCTTGATCCGAAATCCAACTACGGGATTCTGGCAGCCATTCTTCCAGTGTGCTGATCATCTTTGATTTCATCTTATTACTTCTTTATTATATCTGGAGAGAGCTCAACGAAATTATTTTTGCTATCGAACAAGATCACTTACCTGCTGGTTTTATATTAAATCTGATCAAAAAAGTCAATCGATTTAAAAAACAGTGCGAAACAGATCACACCGACCAGTAACAATACTATGGTTATCATATCTACTTAATTTATGTGCTTAGGATATCTACAAATTTTACTACTGCAAAAGTTACAATTGCAACAAAGGCAAGTTTCAATAGTCCCTGCGTGATTCCGCACTTCCAGTACCGGTCGTACTGCCTGATTTTTTTCCATTTTGAATTTAACATGAGTATTCATTTTGGAAATGGAGGATGCCAATTTTATTCCAAGTCAAAGGCAACAAAACCAAAAACCTAGAAAACAACAGGTTAGCGTAAAACGGTGAAAAAACAGAAACAAAAAAGCCTATCATTTTGATAGGCTCTATATCATAATAGAAGGATTTAATTCAATAAATACGATGTGCGACTATAGAAGATGTGGAGTTTTCATATCTACTCTATGCTCCTACGCTGCAATACAAATAAGGAAGTAATGCAAGATATCTGATACCTGTAAGCAGGGTCAGAAAATAATGATATCATGCTGAAAGTATCGTAATAGTGGACTTAACACGGACTCACCACGGACTTAACACGGATTTATGCTCTATAAAGCATGTATTCAGTATGAAGAAAACTCGAATATCCTCTTATACGAGCTGCACTTATTGGCAAGCTAACAATACTTAAAAAGTAGGCCTAAAACAACTTAAACAATGTTTTTTCGAGATTTAATAAGAGATTATCCATATCCTCAAGGGATGGATAAGCGTAAACTTGACTTCTAGTTGATCGTCTCATGATCCATCGGCGAGTCCGAGTCAATAGATAAAAAAGTCATATTCATCAGGTTAATTTATACTCTTCGATCTTACGATAAAGTGTTGCAATACCAATTTCCAACAGACGAGCCGCTTCAGCTTTATTGCCCTGCGTATGTTGCAGTACTTTTTGAATATGTAATTTTTCTACACTAGCCATGGAGAAAGCAGATAACATTTTTGCTCCAGTAGCAACAGTTAAATTAGCAAACGGAAGTGTTTCTACACCAAGAACATCGGTATCGGATAAGATTACACTCCGCTCAATACAATTCTTAAGTTCTCGAATATTTCCTTTCCAATCATGATTTTCCAATGCGGTAATGTATTCAGAGGAAAGCTGTATTTCCTTTCTTTTTGCGCGCAAAGAGTATATCTGAGTAAAATGATGAGCCAATAATCCAATATCCTGTTTACGTTCTCGCAATGCTGGCAAATAGATACTGAATACCGAAAGACGATAAAAAAGATCACTTCGGAAGTGTTCATTGGCGATCTCTTGTTCTAAATTTCGATTCGTAGCCGCAATAATACGTACATCGACCTTTGTTACTTTTGTTTCACCGATCTTCAGAAATTCACCAGTTTCCAAAACCCTTAATATCTTAGCTTGAAGTTCGATTGGCATCTCTCCAATCTCATCTAAAAAAATAGTTCCTTTATTCGCTTCTTCAAAAAGTCCTTTTTGATCTTTCATCGCGCCAGTAAAAGAACCAGCCTTATGTCCAAAGAGTTCACCTTCTAATAATTCTTTACTAAATGCCGCACAGTTGATGGCAACAAAATTAAATTTACTGCGGCTACTGGCCTGATGTACTGCTTGCGCAAAAACTTCTTTTCCAGTACCCGTATCGCCGGTCAGTAACACGGTTGTATCTGTTACAGCAACCCTTTTAGCCAAATCTATAGCATTCAAGATCGCTTTAGATTTACCTATAATCTGATCAAAAGAAAAACGATCACCAAGCTGTCTTTCGAGCTGTTGCACCCGTTTTGCCAATGCAACCTTTTCACTAGCATTGTATACCAAGGGGATGATCTTATTATTATCATCTCCTTTCGTTATATAATCAAAAGCACCATTTTTCATAGCTTTCACACCATCGGGTATATTGCCATATGCTGTCAACAAAATAATTTCAAGACAAGGGTATTTCTGCTTGATTACTTTTGTGCTGTCTACGCCACTCCCATCGGGTAATTTGACGTCGCAAATAACAACATCAATATCTTGCTCTTCCAATCGTTTCAGTCCCTTTTTGAGATCTGATGCCTGAAATACCTCGTAGCCTTCAAGTGTAATTATTCTAGCGAGTAATGTACGAATCTTATCTTCGTCGTCGATGATTAGGATAGTGCTCAATGCTTAAAATTTAGATATCAAACTTAGATAATTTTTATACGATATACACCATTATCCAGAAATATTAACATAGTTAACGTCCAAATTGATCGTAATTATCTGTAGCATATTTTTCAAAACGTGTCAATATAGCGATGTTATCCCGTTCCAATTTTGACAGCTCTTTGGTTACATCGTTAGAAACTGGCACATACCAATCTACAGGATCAAAGAATTGACGCACATTAATTTTGGTAAAAGCATAGCCGTGTCTCGCAAAAATTGTATTTCGAATAATCTCTAAATCCAACTTCTTGAGATTTTTCAGATCTCCTTCTGTCAACTTCATTTTTGAACCATTCAATTTAAATACTGCTGGAGATGCTGCCCGATACAGATCATTGATGTAGGTATACGTTGTGTCACCATCTTCAACTGTCTGAGTTTCCTTTTTTGAGGCATACCAATCTATTAATGGTTCACTATGCTCATCATTGGGCAACATGAGGTTGGCATTATATACAAACTGCTTTTTCGTCAGTTTAAAATTACGCTTTCTAACATGTACTCCTTGATCAAAAGCGGTCCAGGATCCGACCAGCGTATCGTTTTTCCATTTAAATTCAAATCGTCCATCAGATTTTTTATCACTTGGCTCATCCAAGATAAATGATATTACATTTCCGTTTTCTTCGATTTTTCCGACCAATGGCCTTAAATTGCCTTTCACGACATTCTGACCAATTACCGTATCGGCAGTAATGCGTTTGATTGTCAAATTAATTTTAGGACTGTAATCAAATCCAGCTGGAAATTCTCCCTTATTTTGAAGAATTTCTTCAGAGACCTTTTCATCGACAGTAAAGTCACCTACCCAATTCCCATACAATTCTTTGTGAATCTCATTTTCAACAACAGCTGCAACTGAATCAGTTGGGATTGAAGATTTCTTATTCGTTTTGTTATGACAAGAAGCGAGTGCGGCAAATCCAAGCACTGCAAAAAAAAGTCTTTTCATCTTATTTATTTTGGTTAATAATCCATTCTGCTAGTAGTAGATTTGGAATCCAACCTAACCAGGCAATCAGCTGATATAAATCCATGGGATTAGGGTGAAAAAAATATACTAATATGACCTTCCAATAGCGCAAAGTTAATGCCGAACATGTCAATGCAAAACTTCTGATCATAAAATTTTTATGCGCTTTGAAATCTCCAATCTTTGCTCTTAGGACAGCCTGGAGCGTATAATAAAACCATAAACAGGCTAATACGGTAAACGCAATTTGCGCTGTAAGTCCACCATTTGCTTTCATGCCAATTAGAAAACCTGAAGGTGCTGCACAACCTAAAATGATAGCAACATACAGATAACCCAGTACATGGTGTACGCGGGGGTAATTTCTTAATATAGTTTTATTGAATTGTGTAAATCCAGCTGGCAATGCTAGCACAGCAGAGATGACATGGATATAAAAGGCATATTTATACCAACTAATCTGTGTAACCTCTGTTTGCTTAATTTGTAAAAATGAAGCATCTAATTCAAAATTTCGATATCGCCATGTGATCTCGCCCATCAACATACAACTATATGTAAACAGCAATATTAGAACCAAATTATAGGTGGTATTTTTCCAGTCCGAAATCATGATCAGCACTTGATAGAATTAAGGTAATTAATCAGGGTTAATTACCTTAATTAGAAATTTAACTTAACATCCAATCGTTACACCATTTACGATAACGGCTTCTTTTTTGACCACTACTATACCATCACAAACGGCATAGGTCTCGAAATCACCATCTTTCAGATGCTTTCCTCCCTTTATCCTGACATTATTGCCAATACGGCAATTTTTATCTAAGATTGCATTTTCGATATAGCAACGTTCACCAACGCCTACAGGTGGAGGTGCTTGGGTGCTCCCTAGTTCTAATACATCTTCCAATTGCTCATAATAGTCACTACCCATCATGTACGTGTTTTTAATGACTGTGCCATGGCCTATACGGGAACGAATACCGATCAGCGAGCGTTGAATTTTATCCCCGTTGAGAATACATCCATCTGCTACGATTGTATTATTTAATGTGGTTCCCGATATTTTGGAGGGAGGCAGCATGCGCGCTCTCGTATACACTGTTTCATTAAAAAGATTGAAATCGGGAACATCATCTGTTAAACCAATATTTGCTTCAAAGAAAGAACTTATAGTACCAATATCTGTCCAATATCCATCAAATTGGTAACTCAGTACATTTTTAGAATCGATACTTTCCGGAATGATTTCTTTTCCAAAATCCATTCCTGGATTTTCTTTTAACAAAGAGGCCAAGATCCCTTTTGAAAAAACATAGATGCCCATAGAAGCTAAATAATGACGTCCACGCTTGTCCATCTCCTCGGAAACTTCAGAGCTCCAGTTTACCAATTCTTCTTTATTGGGTTTTTCGGTAAAGGAAGTAATGATATTATTTTCATCAGATTTGAGTATGCCAAATCCCGTTGCATCCTTAGCGCTTACGGGTATTGTAGCAATCGTGACATCGCCCTTGTTTTTCACATGAAAGTCGACTAGCGCGGCGTAATCCATTTGATACAATTGATCTCCTGATAATATCAGCACATAGTCATAATCGACATTCAACAAATTCTTTTGGGTTCTTCTCACTGCATCAGCTGTTCCTTCAAACCAACGATCACCTTCATTATTCTGATCTGCCGCCAAGATGTCTACAAATCCTTTACTAAAAATACTGAAATTATATGCATTTTTAATGTGCTTATTTAAAGATGCCGAGTTATACTGTGTCAGCACAAAGATTTTATTATATCCAGAATTTAAACAATTCGAAATCGGAATATCCACCAAACGGTATTTACCTGCAATTGGTACAGCTGGTTTTGAGCGCTGTTCCGTCAAAGGGTACAAACGAGTACCTCGCCCTCCCCCCAAAACAATAGAGACTACTTTGTGTGACATATTAATTCAATAATTTAGTGTACAAATCCAAGTATTTTTGAGCCGACTTATGCCATGAAAAATCCAAATTCATTTCCTTATCTCTCACTTCTGATAATAAATCGGCTTGAGCAACAATTTTTAAAGCCCTGATCACACCTTCGGTTGCATCGTTAACACGTGCTTCAGGAAATACAATTCCATAACCATTAGACTCTTGTATATCAATTACCGTATCTCGGAGACCGCCGATCCCTCTAACGACAGGAATTGTCCCGTATTGAAGCGCATATAATTGGTTTAATCCACAAGGCTCCACACGTGAAGGCATCAACAACAAGTCTGTTGCGGCATATACCTGATGTGCTAGTGATTCGTTATAACCAAAATAAACGGCTAACTGTTGCGGGTATTTTTCCATGACCTGTTGCAATGCAGCCTGTATATCTTGATCTCCAGAGCCTAAAATAAATATACTCATTTTAGCCTTAACTTTTCCTAAAAGTTGAGCAATTATTTCTGCTAATAAATCTGCTCCTTTTTCAATAGCAAATCGACCAATAAACGACATTAAAGGCAGTGAAGGGTCTAGTTTGTATTGCTCGCATAAGGCTTTTTTATTTTCATACTTACCTTTTTTGACTGAAGTAGAATCGTAATGAGTATGAATTAGCGTATCCAACATTGGATTCCAATATTCAGTATCGATACCGTTCACGATGCCATAACCTTTTTGAGATTCAGCCTTAAATAAATCTTGCAATCCATTTGCATCAACAAACAATTCTTTCAAATAGCCTTCTGATACCGTAGAAAATGCGTCGCAGCATTTAACTGCCGCCGCCATTGGATTGATCAGACCATCCCAATCCAGCAGTCCCCATCGCCACGTATCAAAACTTGGCATCAAAATTCCCTTATTCCAATTCATCCAACCTTGGTACTGTCCATTATGAACTGTAAAAAGTGTTTTTACAGATGAAAATTGTTGAAAGTCATGACTATATTTTAGTAAGAAAGGAACCAATCCAACATGATGGTCATGACAATTGATCAAATCGGGCATGATCTGATCTGCTTTTAACCAATGTAAAAATGCATGTTGAAAAGACAGCCACTGCTCCGCCTCATCTGGATAACAATACACCTCTTCCCGATCTAACTTACCAGGTATTCGGATGAGATACAAGGGAAATCCAAGTTGATCACTTGCTTCTTTCCATATTTCATAATGCAACTGTTCCGATCCCTGATAGAAAGAACCCATAGCAATCTGATCAAATTTATTTTCTTGCGTAAATTTTCGATCGTACCAAGGCATCACCACAGATGCATCAATTCCCAGCTTACGTTGATATTTTGGCAAAGCGCCTACTACATCTGCCAATCCCCCAACCTTGGCTACAGGAAAACATTCGACACTTAGATGTATTACTTTCATTATGCTTTTCGTTTTAATATTAGGCCACCCAAGGGAGGCAATGTCATCACTATGGATTGATCAAAACCCATCCAGTGTACTGTACTAGAATTATATACTGGATCACCTACACCACTTCCATAAAAATCCCGTTGGTCCGAATTCAAAATTTCTTCCCAGATTCCATTCTTCGGAACCCCCACACGAAAGTCTTGTCTCACCACAGGAGTTAAATTTAAGACGATCAATAAATCATCCTTTTCTTCATATCCTTTTCGGAGATAAGCATACACACTATTTTTATCATCGCCCTGTTCAACCCATTGAAACCCTTCTTCTACAAACGCTCTCTGATATAGCGCAGGCTGGTTTTTGTAGGTATGATTTAATCGGCTGATAAATTTAAGCATACCGCTATGGGGTGTATATTCCAACAAATGCCAATCCAAGGATTTATTTTCATTCCACTCTGTCGTCTGTGCAAATTCGTCGCCCATAAATAACAGTTTTGTACCTGTTAATGTGAACATATATACATATAGAGCTCGCAAATTGGCAAATTTCTGCCATTCGTCACCTGGCATTTTGTCTAACAGAGACTGTTTTCCATGTACAACTTCATCATGTGACAAAGGCAGCATAAAATTTTCATGATAGGCATACACCGTCGCAAAAGTTAATTTATGATGATGATAACTCCGATTTATCGGATCTTCTTTGAAGTAATCTAGGGTATCATGCATCCATCCCATCATCCATTTCATTCCAAAGCCTAAGCCACCTGCAAATGTTGGTTTACTCACTCCTGGCCATGACGTCGATTCCTCTGCTATCGTCTGTACATCAGGATAATGATGATATACAGCTTCATTGAGTTCTTTGAGAAAGTGAACTGCTTCAAGATTTTCTCTTCCCCCAAATTCGTTCGTTTCCCATTCTCCTTCATTTCGGGAATAATCCAAATAAAGCATGGAGGCAACTGCATCTACCCGCAGTCCATCGACATGATAGCGATCTAACCAAAAGAGCGCATTACTGATCAAAAAAGATCGTACTTCATTTCTTCCGTAATTAAAGATATAAGATTTCCAGTCTGGGTGAAATCCTTTTCTTAGATCTTCATGTTCGTAAAGACAGCTGCCATCAAAACGATGTAATCCATGTGCATCACCAGGATAATGCGAAGGAACCCAGTCCAGAATCACACCGATATGATTTCGGTGTAGTGATTCAATCAAATACATCAGATCTTGAGGCCCTCCATAGCGAGATGATGCAGCAAAATATCCGGTTATCTGATATCCCCAAGAAGGATAAAAAGGATGTTCCATAACGGGCAAAAACTCGACATGCGTAAATCCTGTCTCTAGGATATAGGGGACCAACCGGTCTGCAATTTCACGGTAGGACAGCAACCGTTCAGGATCCGCTGGGTCGCGCTGCCACGATCCTAAGTGCATTTCATAAACAGACATTGGCTTGTCCAAACTATTGAATTGAGCGCGCTGCGAAATCCAACTGGAGTCTTCCCATTCATACCAAGTTGTACCGACAATGGATGCAGTCTTTGGGGGTAATTCGCAGATCAGAGCAAAAGGATCTGCTTTTTCCAATCGTTCGCCGTTGGTCGACTGAATATGGTACTTATAGACCTCTCCAGTACCGATATGAGGAATAAAACCTTCCCAAATACCACTGCCATCCCAACGCACATGCAATCCATGGGTTTGTGGATTCCAACCATTAAAATTTCCTGTTACCGAAACCGCACTGGCATTGGGAGCCCAAACGGCAAAGTAAACACCAGAATTGCCACCGTGTTCAACAACATGAGAACCAAATTTCTCATACAATTTATAATGTCTTCCAGCCCTAAATAAGGATACATCAAATGCTGTAAGCAACGAAAAAACTTCTACTGGGTGACCCATGATTCGATGAGGTTTAATAATCGTAAATTATGCTATAATTAAATTTCTAAAATCTTTTTCTATCAAAACGTATTCGTTGCCCAATTCATCTTTTGACAGGCTAACTTCGACACCATCTGCTTTGATTGTTTTTATTTCAAAGGGAATTCCTACTAAATAGATTTTATAATCATCGAACCTTTCATTGTACAGCCCTTCTACTTGTTGCAATATTACCAGAGTATTGTCAGTTCCTTCTACCAGGAAGTGTTTTTCAGCATAGACACTCTGTTCATAAGCAAAAGTATCACCATGGTCTGCATAGATGTACGAGTCAAACTTGCCCTTGCTGTAATATACATTGAGTTTCAGTGCATCTATTTTGTGCTCAAAGGTATATTGCATAACGGGATATTCTGGGATGACACTTCCACCTTTAACAAAAATAGGCATCTCATCCAAAGGTGTATCGATCGTATGCTCCTGCGAACCTGCGTATGGTTGTAAATTGAAATAATAATACCAGTCTCCTTCCGGTAAGTAAACCACTTTATTTTTTTGACCCGGATTTAATACTGGTGAAACTAAAATTTTATCACCGAAACAAAATTCTTCTTCCCGAATTAAATTTTTCGGAATATGTTGTTCAACCAAAGAGATCGGTCTTAATATCGGTTCGCCGTAACGATGTTGCTGCCAAAATACCGTATAGATATAAGGCAATAACTTATACCTCATTTCAATAAATTTCTTGCATATTGCTTCCCACTCTGGTCCAAAACTCCAAGGTTCGCGATCACGCGTATCACCTGCAGAATGCACACGCATAAATGGAGAAAAGACGCCAAATTGCATCCAACGCGTAAATAGTTCACCATCCGGTTCACCCGTAAATCCTCCAATATCTGTTCCGCAGAAAGATAACCCTGACACAGACAGTCTTTGTAACTGAAGAAGTCCTATACGCAAATGCTCCCATGTCGCAATATTATCTCCTGTCCATACGGATGAATAACGTTGGGTGCCAGCATATGCTGCCCTAGTGATCGTAAACGGGCGTTTATTTTTATATAGTTTTTTCAAGCCATCATAAGTGGATCGAACCATTTGCATACCATATACATTATGGGCTTTACGGTGAGATCCTCGGTATCCATCGTAATTGTGGCGGACATCATCCGGGAAAGTACCTCTTCCAAATACGGCTGGTTCATTCATGTCATTCCAAAATCCAGCCACACCATCATCCACCAAGCCTTTGTACAAAGTGCCCCACCATTCCCTTACACTTGGGTTTGTAAAATCAGGAAACTGGCATCTACCTGGCCATACAAAACCTTCCATAAAATAATCATCTCCACGACGACAGAAGTACCGATTTTCCTGACCTTCCTTAAATACCCAGTAATTTTCGTCGACCTTAATTCCGGGATCGATCATGACTACAGTTTTAAAACCATTGGCAGCCAAGTCTGAAATCATTTTTTTAGGGTCTGGAAAATATTGTTTATTCCAAGTAAAACAGCGGTATCCATCCATATAGTCAATATCCAAATAAATGGCATCACAAGGAATTTCTCTTTTTCTAAATTCAGCTGTAACTTCTCTTACATTTTGCTCCGGGTAATAACTCCAACGACACTGATGATAACCAATACCCCAGAGCGGAGGCATAAAATGGGTACCCGTAATGCTGTGATAACGTTTTACTACATCCATCATATTGGGTCCATGGATATAATAATATTGCATCTCTCCCCCCTCAGACCAAAAACTCGTACGTTGTTTATTTTCAGAAGCAAAATCAAAGAATGTCCTAAACGTATTATCAAAGAAAATACCATATGCTTCACCCCCCGTCACACCAATATAAAAAGGAATTGTTTTGTAAAGAGGATCTTGATTAAAAGCATACCCATAGGTATCAGAATTCCAATTTTTAAAACGTTTCCCGCGCAGATTAAGATTCGTGGCTTTATCTCCTAAACCAAAGAATGCTTCATCTTCATGTGCTTTTTTACTACAGTAGACATAGTAGCCTCCAAAATCAGGATTTTCTTCCCAATGCATGGGTTTGTCATCGGCACTAAAGACTTTACCGGATAAGTCTTGAAATGAAACCAAAAAGTCTGCTTTGCGAATCGCACAAATCACTTTATTTGTTTTTACATAAAAACTGGTTTCATCCTCATCTACAGAAAAGGATACCGCATGTTGATCGGTATCGATAACGGCATAGGAAAAGTCATCCAAAAAAGAACCTTGTGGTGCTAAACGAACACGAATAATTTCATCTGAAACAATACGTATTTCGACTTTTGCGACCCCATCAGTAAAGTAAAATGTATTCCGATCTTTGCTGTAGGATCTGACTCGAGCCAGATACTTTTTCTCTATAGTCGGTAGGTCTAGTACAGGGTTATTAACATGGTGAACAGTACCATCGGATGTCTCGTCACCTAATAATTCACTTGCAAATTCCTCTTTTTTAATGGAGTCTCCCATAGCATTTATTCTTTAAATAATTTAATCAGTTTAAGCTGAACTTAAATTACAATAAATAACACAAAAACTCACTACTTAAAACATTAAAGAGTAAACTATTTTCATTTTATAGCTTATTTGCTACGTATTGCTTCTACAGGATCTAGCCTTGACGCCATCAAAGCTGGTACAATACCTGATATCAAGCCTATTAATGTGGAGATTAATACGGTTAACAATACCATCTTTAAACTCACGACAATCGTCATTCCGATTGCTAATTTTACTAACAAGGTTATTAAAAATACAATCGAGAGACCAATAGCCCCTCCTAATAAACACAGTATAATGGATTCGATCAAAAATTGAGATAGTATAAAAAAGTTTTTAGCTCCCAAAGCCTTTTGGATGCCAATAATATGAGTACGCTCTTTGACACTCACAAACATAATATTTGCGATACCAAATCCGCCAACTAAAACGGAAAAGATACCGATACAAAACCCAGCCAAATTAACAATACCAAACAATTTATCCAATTGTGAAGTAATCATAGTGGTTTGATTGATAGAAAAATCATCTTCGCGCTGTGGTGCTATACGATGTATAGAACGCATCAGTACTTTTATTTCACTTTCTGCCTCTGCTAAGGAATATTTTGGCAGAACCCGAATCGCAATGCTCGGAGAAAAATTATCATAATTGACTAAATTTCGGGCGAGCTCAAAAGGAATAAAGGCACTATTATCGGGCGAAGTATTGATCAAAACGCCCTCTCCTTCTTTTTTCAAAACACCGACCACTTGGACTTTTCGCCCCAACATATTGACATATTTGCCAAGTGGGTCGCTGTTGGGGAACAGTCCTTCGGCAATAGTAGCTCCTAATACCGCTACCAACGCCCCTGCACGAGTTTCGCTTTCCACAAAATATCTTCCTTTTTCAACATTGAAATTTTGTATGTTATATTGGTCTTGGGTACCTGCAGAAATCATCACCCCAGAGGCATTATTATTTTTATATTTAATAGTAGAGCCACCGATATTGATGATATAGGCTATTTTATCGGCAGTGGTAATCCGTTCCTTAAGTGCAAGAAAATCTTCATATTTCGGTTCCGGTCTATTCAGATACTTCCACCAAGGGAAATCGGGTCCCCCTGTCCACGGCCATTTTTCGATATATAAAGTATTGGATCCGATCTTTTTTACCGAATTTTCGATATTATTCCGTAACGTATCGACAGCAGAAAAAACGCCAATGATCGTCAAAATACCTATCGTTACACCTAATAAGGACAATAGCGTTCGTGTACGATTATCTTTTAATGCTGACAATGCGAATTTCGCACTTTCTTTTATGAGACCTATAACTAGCATATTCAGGTTCTAAAATACAATTTAGTTTTGGTTTTATGTCAAAATGAATTCATTAATCAATTTAATACCGAAAGAAACACCCTTTTAACTAAAAAATTACCTACCTTTGTATGCTTATTTATGTTCCGATAAGTCTGTTATTTGGAACTTAAATACATATACAGGCAATCATTTAAAATATCAATATTAAAGATGAAGTTATCTCAATTTAAATTCAACTTACCAGAGTCTCTTTTGGCGTCTGAACCAACTGAAAATCGTGACGAATCACGCTTAATGGTTTTACACCGCGACACTGGTAAAATTGAGCATAAAATTTTCAAAGATGTATTAGATTACTTTGATGACAAAGATGTCATGATTTTAAATAATACAAAAGTTTTTCCAGCACGTTTATATGGTAACAAAGAAAAAACAGGTGCTACTATCGAAGTATTTTTGTTACGCGAGTTAAACAAAGAACTTCGTTTATGGGACGTTTTGGTTGATCCCGCTCGTAAAATCCGTGTAGGTAATAAACTTTACTTTGGGGATGATGATCTATTAGTCGCTGAAGTTGTTGATAACACCACTTCTCGTGGACGTACTATCCGTTTCTTATTTGATGGTACGGATGAAGAATTCCGTCGCAATATTGAGATTTTAGGAGAAACACCTCTTCCAAAATACATCACACGTAAAGCTACTCCTGAGGATAAATTCCGTTACCAAACGATCTATGCTAAAAACGAAGGTGCTGTCGCTGCTCCAACTGCTGGTCTTCACTTCTCCCGCGAGTTGATGAAGCGCTTGGAATTAAAGGGTGTTGATTTTGCAGAGGTGACCTTACACGTTGGTCTAGGAACGTTCAGAACAGTGGAAGTTGAAGATTTAACGAAACACAAAATGGATTCTGAGCAGTTCATCATTACGGAAGAAGCTGCAAAAACGGTCAACAAAGCGATCGATCTAAAAAGAAGGGTTTGTGCTGTTGGTACCACTTCTATGCGTGCTATCGAATCTGCGGTTTCTGCGGATCGCCACCTAAAACCGGCTAATGACTGGACAAGTAAGTTTATCTATCCACCATACGATTTCAGTATTGCCAACTCCATGATTACCAACTTCCATACACCAGAGTCTACTTTGTTAGTGATGATTGCTGCATTTGGAGGATATGAGCATGTGATGAACGCATATGAACAAGCTGTAAAAGAAAAATATAGATTCTATAGCTATGGCGATGCCATGTTGATTATCTAATCAACTTCATAAAAAGATTAACGTGGATAAGTAGGCTATTTATCCACGTTTTTTATTTCCAATATTCCCTTATTGACACCAAATTGTGATGGATCAAAACTTCGTTTTAATAGTAGCCGCAGGTAAAGGAAGCCGTATGCAGTCTAATCTGCCAAAGCAATACTTGCTTTTAGAAAACAAGCCTGTGCTTATGCATACAATCGAAAAATTTTATGCGAGTGAAACAAAACCTCACCTTATTATTGCGATCGACTCTGAAATGGAGGACTTTTGGAAGTCTCTCTGCAAACAATATCATTTCACGATCCCGCACTCCATTAGCTATGGTGGAAAAACACGGTTTCAAACGGTAAAAAAAGGCATTGCTTTTATTAAAAAAATACTTCCTGATTTAAATGGATCTGCAATTGCCATACACGATGGTGCCCGACCACTCATCCAAACGTCTACCATTGATCTGGCTTTTGAAAAGGCAAAAAAATCAAAAGCTGTTATTGTTGCCAGATCTTCGACAGATTCTGTACGGATGACAAAAGGCACAAACACCCAGGCGATTGATCGCAATCAGATTTGGTTGGTCCAAACCCCACAGATATTTGAAGCTTGTTTGTTAGAACGTGCTTATGAGCAAGAAGAGGAAACAACATTCACGGATGATGCTTCGGTAGTAGAAAAACTTGGCTATGCGATTGAAATCGTAATGGGTGATTATAAAAATATAAAAATTACTTATCCTGAAGACTTAGAAATTGCTCAAATCTATTTAAAAATGTAAAGCATTGCCAATAGGATGTAATGGATTTTTCTATTCTTCCCTATAACTCGATCTCAAGCTGATCGTAGGCTAAGTGAATATGTTGGGGCAACTCTTGTGATACATCTTGATGTAAGCCCATGCGATGGCCAATATGTGTTAAATAGGTTTTTTGAGCACCTATCTCCTGTGCAAATTCGATCGCCTCCCCTAAAGTCAGATGGGAAATATGACTTTCTTTTTGTAGAGCATTGATCACTAAGACTTTCAGCCCTGTTAATTTTTTTCTTGTTGCGCTTGATATCGTTTTGGCATCAGTTATATACGCAAAATCATCGATTCGAAAACCCATAACTGGCATTTGATAATGCATGACTTCTAAGGGTAAAATCTCCTTATCGAATAAAGAAAATGGATTTAACGCTTCTATTTCTACCAATTCCAATCTTGGAATACCTGGATACTGCGCTCCCGAGAATGCGTAATAAAATTCGCGTCTCAAGGCCTCATGAAGCACCGGTGTTCCGTAAATATCGATGGAAGATTGTTGTTTAAAATTAAAAGCACGAACATCATCGAGACCCGCGATATGATCTTTGTGTGAATGGGTCATTAATATGGCATCCAAATGCATAACTTGTTCGCGCAGCATCTGATACCTAAAATCAGGCCCCGTATCAACGATAATATTTCGGTCATGATAATGAATCAAAATAGAAGAACGCAAGCGTTTATCAAAATGACTATTTGATCGACAAACAATACATTGACAAGCGATTACAGGTACACCCTGTGAAGTCCCCGTTCCTAAAAATTTGATTTTCAACGTTTAGATTTTAGTTTAGCAATTTGTGTATAAATGGCGGTATGCTTCTCATTAACTCGTGACTCATCGATGTCAATATCATTTAAGATGGCTATCAAAGATTGAATTTTCATTTCCAAATTCGAAAATTTATTCACCACCACTACATGTGAATTTTGTAAGACACACGCTCCTGTTTTGAATGTTCCTTTCTCATACCTCACCCGATATCCCTGATCTTTAAAAAGATCTTCAATCTTATCTAAACTACTTTGTGTAAATGCTACCAATTTCTCCTCAATTTATGCGCCCTTATATTCAAATATAGTAATTTTTAAAATTAAAAATCACTCTCCTAGTCGAAGTATTTCCTTTCCAAAGGTATCCCAGCTGTATTTTTTCTTTTCGACTTTAATATTTTCACGAAATCTATCGCATTTATCATCTTGATAAAAAGCCACTATTCCCTTCGCTATTTCTTCCGTATTAGGTTCGACAACACTTCCAACCACCTGATCATGCACCAACTCAGGTAGCCCCCCCACACGGGTAACAATCATGGGAACATCGTAATGATAGGCTACTTGTGTTATACCACTCTGGGTCGCCGATCGATAAGGTAATACAACAGCATCTGCGGCGCAAAAATATGTGCCTACAGCATCATTGGCTATGAAAGAAGTGTGGAGATATATGCGATCTTGAAGCTGATGTTTTTCAATTAATTTTTGATAATAATCTTCATCACCATAAAACTCTCCTGCCAACAACAGCTTGACATTCATTTGTTTCAATTCATTTTTTGCTAAAGCTTCTAGCAACATATCCAATCCTTTATATTGGCGGATAAAACCAAAGAAAAGGACAACCTTTTCGGCTACAGGTATCTTCAACTCTGCTCGTGCTTGTTCAAGACTGATAGAAGGTCCGTAGTTATCGTATAAGGGATGCGGGGTATAGACTGCTGGTAGTTTGGGTTTAATCGCTCTTAAATCTTTGAGTACGCTTTTACTCATGGTCACACAACCATCCACTGCATTTAAAAAATATTTTGCCAGTAGCTCATCTCCCATCCGGTGTTCATGAGGGATGATGTTATCAGCGATACACACGACTTTTGTGTGCTTATTTTGACGTACAATACGCTGAATCGTGCCTAAACACGGTCCAAAGAATGGCATCCAAAACCGCACAATCAAGAGGTCATATTTTGCTTTCTTCAACTCAAGACCTATTTTGATCCAGTTAAAAGGATTGATCGAATTCACCTTTGAAAAAATGCGCAAGCCTTTTGGAGCAGGTTCATCTGAAAACTGTGATTTACCTGGGAACAGAAAGTTAGGATATTGCAGCGAAAATGAATAAATATCTACTTCATGCCCCAATTGCTGATAATGTTGCGCCAATCGTTCATTAAATGAAGCAATTCCTCCCCCTCGCAATGGATATGCAGAACCTAAAATAACAATACGCATACCTGTTAATTAAATGACTTTCTCGATCTGATAATTATTACGATCTGTGCTATTTCGGGAAACAAGTTCAGCTAAAAAACCGGTCAAAAATAATTGAGTACCAATGATAATAGCGGTCAATGACAAGAAAAACAAGGGTTGATCGGTAATGTCGCGAAATGGCGCTCCTGAAGCTATACTCATCAATTTATGACAGATCAGATAGAGGGTAATCATGAGACCTAATAAAAAGCTTACGACACCCATAACTCCAAAGAAGTGCATCGGGCGTTTCGCAAATTTCCCAACAAAGAAGATGGACAATAGGTCCAAGAAACCTTTCACAAAACGTCCAGCTCCAAACTTAGTTGTACCGTATTTGCGTGGATAGTGCTGCACCACTTGTTCTTGGATATTGGTGAAACCTGCCCATTTGGCGATCACAGGAATGTAACGGTGCATTTCGCCATATACCTCAATATTTTTTACAACATCTTTACGATATGCTTTCAATCCACAATTGAAATCGTGTAGATTATCAATTCCAGACATTCCTCTCGTCACGGCATTGAATAGCTTGGTCGGTAATGTCTTTGTTAGGGGATCATAACGTTTCTGCTTCCATCCTGAAACTAAGTCAGCACCTTTATTCATGATTCGATCGTACAATTCTGGGATTTCATCAGGGCTATCCTGCAAATCGGCATCCATCGTAATGACCACATCTCCTTGTGCGGCTGCGAAACCAACATTTAAAGCTGCTGACTTTCCATAATTACGTCTAAATTTGATGGCAGAAATATTATTATTGTCCTTTTTTAAATCTTCGATGACTGCCCATGATTTGTCCTTACTTCCATCATCGATTAAAATAATTTCATAAGAAAACTGATGTTTAGCCATCACTCGATCTATCCACGAGGTCAACTCTGGTAAAGACTCTTCTTCATTAAAAAGAGGAACAACAACTGAAATATCCATATGTACGTTGATCATTGTCAATATATTTGCTTTATAAACAAGTTAAGGTATCGTCTATAAGACAACACCTTAACGTATTGATTTTTTTAAATTTTATTCCTTTAAACTGTTGGATTACCGATACTTTTTTGACCATTTTTTGTCAAAGCAGCCAACAATAGGGCAAACAGAAAATAAGGCAACAAGGTGATTACAAAACCTTTCACGCGTGCTCCTAGGGTCATTGTAGCGACCGATTCATTATCTTTCTCCATCTGTTCGATGCTTGCATCTATCGTTTGTTGCTTTTCCTCTTCACTAGCAAAATTTGTACTTTTCTCCATACTTTCAATCCGTGCATTCATCATGACATGAAAATTCTCTTCTTGAATCGTAGGTTCGACATATGCCAAATAAGAAAATGTACTTACCGAAGCGACTAAATGATTAATTACAAGCATGATATAAATACATTTTAATGCTTTACTAAAGTCCCATATCCCGCCCATTTTCTTACGTAAGCAGAACGTTAATAAAACCGTAACACCTACAAATAAAATGAAGTTAAAAAACGGATTGGTAAATTGTAAAAGATAAGATCCTGCCAATGGTCTCACGATGTAGATCGAACATAATCCCAAAACAAAGGAAATCACGCCTAAGACAACACCATATACAATGCTTGTAATCTTACTATTTTTGTCTACGCCAACTTCCATTATCCTTTATAAAACTGAGTTATGATCTGATATAGTGCAGCATCAAAAGCTTTATTTTCACTCTGAGCTTCGTATTCTTGAAACTGAGCATCTTTTGGATTGATTTCACTAAAGAAGCTTAAAACTGCATAAAACAATTCATACACTTCGCTAGAAGGATTGATTGTTTTTGCTGTTTTTGCAATTTCAGCATATGTGCTCTCTACTAAAATCTGATTGGCAATGATGTCTTCGTAGATCTCATGCTCATCTTGGAATTCATCTTCATCAACCAATAAGAATTCTTTCAAATAGTCATCCAAATCTGGTTCAATCTCATCATCTTTACATTCACGTAAATACAAAAAGATGTTCAACAATTCTGTACCGCGATCAATTGTTTCATCTTCGATTTTTTCCCATTCTTCAGATTCTAAATAATCATCTTCCAATTTTTGGATATCTGTAGAGAAAAAGTTCATCAATAATAGATCGACATATACTTCTCTCAATTCATCGAATAGTGGATAGTCATCAAATACTTCGTCCAACAAAGCCAATTTATCGATATATTTTCCATCAGTATCAAAAACGGTTTCAACTTTTGTTAGAAATTCTGATTTTGTTTCGATGTTATCTACTCTACCGTAGGTGTTAATCCCTGCAGCAACAGCCGCTTTAATATTCGCTTCCATTATTAAGCATTTTTTATGATTTGACCATTATTGATCACTAATTTAACTTTTCCTTTTAACTCTTTTCCGAATAAAGGACTATTTCTTGATTTGGACTTATTTGATTGTTGATCAAAAACCCAACTTTCATTCATATTAAATAATACCAGATTTGCAGCTTCGCCTTCTTTGATCTGTGGCACAGTCAAGCCCACGATCTGACGTGAATTTACAGCTAATTTTTCAACTATCTGTTGCTCATTTAATCCAGCTTTGATCAACAGCGGCAAAACGGTCTGCAATCCTATGATACCATTTTTGGCGATATGAAATTCAACATTTTTAAATTCAATTTCATGTGGAGTATGTTGCGACACAACAGCGTCAATGACACCATCCTTTAATCCCTTTATTAACGCTTTAGCATCTGCTTTGGTGCGCAATGGCGGGCTTACTTTATAATTACTGTCAAAATCAACGATTTCATCATCCGTAAATACAAGCTGATGAGCAGCGACATCGCACGTCACTTGAATACCTTTTCCTTTTGCCTTTTTAATTAAATCCACTGCCTCCGCTGTACTGATTGAAGTGAAGTGAATGGGTGCTTCGGCATATTCGGCAAGGTATAAATCTCTCGAAACCATTAATGATTCGGCAAGATTAGGGATGCCTTTCATACCTAAATATGTACTCATGACGCCTTCATTCATCTTATTGCCACCTGCCATCGATGCATCTTCGGCATGGGCGATGATCAATCCTCCAAATCCTCTTGCATATAATAATGCTCGGCTCATTAATCCTGCTTGCTGCATACTTCTATTACCATCACTGAATGCAATAGCACCAGTCTGTTTCATATCATACAGTTCGGCCATTTCATGTCCGTCGCGATTTTTACTCACAGCTCCAATGGGCAGCACATCCACCAAATTACCCTTTGCAATATTCACAATTAAAGCAACCTCAGCGCGGCTCTGGATAGCTGGTTCAGTATTGGGCATGACAGCAACTGCTGTAAACCCTCCTGCTGCAGCTGCAGCTGATCCAGAAGTGATATCTTCTTTTGTTTCTAATCCCGGTTCACCAAAGTTGGCATTTAGGTCAAAAAAACCGACCGAAAGTACATTTCCTGTACCGTCAAATATTTCTATATTTTTATCAGCGACTTCAATGGATTTTGCAATTTTAGAAATCTTTCCCTTTTCAATGAACACATCAACCACCTGTTGATCAAATTCATTTCCTGGCAAAACCACTTTTACAGAAGTAATTAATACGCTTTTCATATGTTTAAGAAATTGAAATTTATTGGATTTGAATAGTAAGTACTCGAAGTTTTAAAGCATAACAACATCTTTTCTGTAATGGAATTCAATAAAAATAGAAAGTTTTCTCTTTGAAAATTAGAGGAAGGATGATTTTTAATACGTGTCGCTTTAGACTGCTTCATTTCAAAGAACAAAGTTACAAAATAGTATCGATTTTGCATTGAATTTTAGAAAATATTCGTACCACGCTTCCTTATTCTGTTCCCCATTGATAATGATTAAAATCAAAACCTGCTAAACTCAGTACGCGATCAACCACTGTAGCTGCTAAGTCATCAAAAGTCTTTGGCATGCTGTAAAATGAAGGTGATGCAGGACAAATAACGCCACCAGCTTCTGTAATAATTTTCATATTTTGAATATGAATTTGACTTAGAGGTGTTTCGCGTGTCACTAATATTAATTTTCGCCTTTCTTTCAATATCACATCTGCTGCACGTGTGGTCAGATCGGAAGAAATACCATGCGCAATACGCGCTAATGTGCCCATAGAACACGGACAGATGATCATGGTATCGAAACGTGCTGAACCGGATGCAAAAGGTGCAAAAAAATCATTTTTGCTGTAAAATTTAAATGGTATTTGATTATAATCTTGATTTTGCAATTCTTCTTGCCATACCACCTTCGCATTATCGGACATGACTACACCGACTTCACTGATCTGATCTTTTAATTCCACCAGCCGATTGAGCAGAACTTTAGCATATATGGAACCGCTTGCTCCTGTTATCGCCACTACAATTTTTCTAGACATAATTTCCTTTTAAAAAACAAAGCTATAAAAAAGGGTCGAATAAGGAATATTCGACCCTACATCTACCTATGAAAAACCTGCTCTTGGGATGAGCATATACAAATATACCATTCGTGTGAATATTTCAAAAGAATTTTATTAAAAAAGGGGTGTACTGTAGCTACGTCTCCACAGATGAGGCTTAAAGGCTACATTTTGAAAATAAGAAGGTTAAAAAAGTCCACGATCGAGCGCAAATAATTGCTCGATCACAGCGATTAACGCTTAAATTAATCTTGATATTTTTTTTAAAATCCAGATTTCCATCATATATTTTTTCTATTTTAGAGTCCGATAAGACCGTATAATACGAAAAAATGAGCTTAAGTATATTAGAACAATACATCGAATCTGGAAATAGTAGGGATTTGGATTTACTATTAACCAATAATCCCGATTTAATCTTAGAAGAGACCAGTCATGGGATTTCGCCATTATTATTAGCCTGTTATTTTCATAAACCTCAAATCATACGCGTGCTGCTGCAACATAACCAAGGTTTAAATATACATGAAGCAGTTGCTGCGGGCTTAAACAACTACATAGAGGCTATGATTAAGCAATTGCCTACGGTTGTGAATGAAATTTCAACACATGGTTATTCTGCACTTGCCTTAGCAACACATTTTAATAAAGAAGAGGCTGTCCGAATTTTACTGACACACAAAGCCGATCCAGACATTCCTACACAAAATGAAGAAAGTTTGTATCCTTTACAGATCGCCCTTTTAAATAAAAATAATGCCATCAGTAAATTGCTTATAGAAGCTGGTGCCGATGTCAACAGTATACCGAGCAATGGTCAGACTGCACTACATCTGGCCGCCCAACAGGGAAATATTGAATTAATTGTATTACTTCTGGAAAATGGCGCGCGCATCGAATTAAAAAATATGAATAATAAAACTGCTTCAGATTTAGCCGCATCAAAAGGTTACGGTGATATTGCAGAAATACTGAAAGAAATTTAGACTATCTTTTCAACAGTTCCAGACCTATACCGCAACTTAAGCACTGCTTGAAATCGCAATATCTATTTTTAATATGCAGCAATCCTTGAGAGTGGGCTGCATGTAAACATGATACGCCCATTTGTTCAAATTTATCGATGATATTATTGTTCTCAGCAGGCAATTCTTCTAGCCAATACATTGCTTTCTCTTTGAACTCTTCGAGTCCCATATATGTTCCATAGGAAAAGGTAAATACGATGAAAGCATTTATGATCACTATATTTTGACTTACTGTACTGAGTCGATGATTGCTGATCAAAGAAGATTGTTTTCCAAAATTAAAATGAGTTTTCCAGTACGTCGCCACTTGAATCTGATCCATTAGCACTCTAAAATCATTCAGTTTTTCAACCTTTAGAATTTCTTGGAGATGCATGCGATCATGTTGCAATAAATTGGCCAATTGCGCTAAACGTATAGTAGGAAAGTTATGCGGTCGCATCCTTGAAAACAACAAAGGAAAATGAGTTTCTTTTAAATCATGTGCATTTTTTAGATAATTGTATTCCTGTTGTAGCTTTAGGGGATATTCTTCATTAAAATTTGTATTTAACAAACCCGCTTGCCCAAAGATCATGGCTTCTATTTTAAGGGCATCACGTCTATATTTCTGCACTAATAAAGTAGAAACTTGTTCACCCAATGCTTCAAATGCTTTTGCATTAACTTTAAATCCAAAACTTCTGAACAGCCAAACAATAAAAGTCTTTTCCCAATCCCCGTCAAATTGTTCCAATAGAACCAAAATCGCCTGGGACTTCTCTTCCATCCTTTCGATCGCCATACGATCTATCCAATGTTCGATTTTGAAAGCATCCAATTGATGAAGTTGATTTTCGCAGGGAATCCACCGCTGCCCTTCCATCAGACGTTGATATTGGTCCAGCAATTTTTCTGAAACATAGTTTGCCAATTTAAATGTTGGTATCAGCGAGCCATCTTTATAATATACGTCTTGATCATCGTCCCACACGACATGTAAAATCACATTGTGATATTGAGGATCACGATGATGTCCATGTAAAAACCAATCTGATGCCCGCATATGAATCTCGACACTTCCAGTCCACTCGACTGTTCCGATACGGATTTTTGAAAATAAAAAATCAGGGCCAGCATTGTTATTCTGCTCCCCCACCTGTACAACATGAATAGGATCACCATGAACGGTTTTTAATTGGTCTGTCTGAAAAAGACGCAACTTCCATATGAATTGCAAAAGATCTTCAGGAATAGTCATAACCTAAAGATAATCAAATAATCTGAATTTACATATTAAGTAATATTTTCAATTCGTCATCTGAAATTTGTACACTTTCTTTTAATATTCCATGCAGGTGAGGTGCCTTGATTCCTTCTCTTAAGTTTTTGGTACTTTTAATTACTCGGGCTTCATCCCAAAGATTTGCTTCAATAAATAAAGCTAATGTCTTCGCCCCACCCTCTATGATGATCGATTGAACGTCCATCAGGTACAATTGATATAAAATATTTTGTGGTAAATACCAGTCAAAATTTTCCAATTCAATATATTTATTATGACCAGACCACTCCGTTTTAACGGCATTGAAGATGATGGTTTCAGCTTCATCGTTAAAAATCGCAGCTTCTTTTGGTACAGTCAGTAATTTATCGATCAATATCCGTTTCGGATTTTTCCCTTGCCATTCGCGCACAGTCAAAGTTGGATTATCGACTAATGCGGTTTTGGTCCCAACTAAAATTGCATCTTCCTCTGCTCGCCATTTATGAACCAATTGCTTACTCGCTGCATTGCTAATCCACACTTGCTCACCTTCTTTTCCTAAGTAGCCATCAGCACTTTCTGCCCACTTGAGAATGACGTAGGGACGATGTTTTTGAACGCGTGTAAAAAACCTGCGATTTAACCATAGCGCTTCTTGTTTCAAAAGCCCTACTTCGACCTCCACACCTGCATTTTTCAAAATTTCCACACCTTTTCCATCTACTTGAGCAAACGGGTCCAAACAGGCGATATAAACTTTTTGCGGTTTATATTTTGCAATGAGATCTGCACACGGAGGCGTCTTACCAAAGTGTGCACAAGGTTCTAAACTAACATAGAAAATTGACTGTCTTAATTTTGCTGCTGCATCATCTCCATAATGGTCCAATACCTGCTGAATAGCATTTACTTCTGCATGCGCTCCACCATAAGGTGAGGTGTAGCCTTCTCCAATTATTTGATCTTCACAGACAATAACCGCACCTACCATTGGATTGGGACTTGTAGTACCTGCTCCCAAAATGGCCAATTCTAAGCACCTGCGCATGTAGCTTTCTTGCATATTCATACACAAAAGTATCAAAACAATACTAGAACAGAAAACACAAGATTTATAGCGAATTTTTAACGATCATATAATTGTCCATACAGATACCAAATAACGCTCATTGTACAACAACTTGAGTGCTCTATAAAAAGACTTGAAGGAATAATTGTTTGCCATCTATTGCAATTATTATGGTAAATAAAACAAATTTATCTAAGTTTGAGGAATGGAAAATTTACAAACCTACGACAGCTTGTTCCAAAAAGATCTCGCTACATTTTATGACGCAGAAGAAATCAAAAACATCTTCTATATCGTTATTGAAGATGTTTTAGGACTTTCCAGAATGCAGTACAGTTTAAATAAAGATCTCGTATTGTCAGCAGATCAAAGCTTACGTATGTCACAAATTCTACATGACCTAGTGAAGCAAAAACCCATACAGCACATCTTGAAAAAAGCCGATTTCTATGGTGAAGTTTTTGAAGTCAATCCTTTTGTATTGATTCCTCGATCAGAAACAGAGGAACTGGTCGATATGATTATCCGCAATCACAAAGATCAGGTGCCATTGCGCATTATCGACATCGGCACTGGATCGGGCTGCATTCCGATCTCACTGAAAAGACATCTACAAGAAGCTCAAATTTCCGCATTAGATATTTCTAAAGAAGCAATAGAAACAGCTAAACGCAATGCACAGCGATTGGATACCCCTATTAACTTTGTCAATGCAGATATTTTGGAGTGGGAATATATTTTTCAATCGCAACAATATGATATCATTGTTAGCAACCCTCCCTATATCACACCTAAAGAAAAAGAGGAAATGCATCCCAACGTATTGGAATTTGAACCACATCTTGCACTTTTTGTGGAAGAAACTGCCCCCTTACTATTTTATGAGACAATCGCTTCATTCGCGTTGAAACATTTAACGGCCAATGGGGATCTATATTTTGAAATTAATCAATATTATGGGGATGAAACAGTTGATATGCTTCGTAAAAAAGGGTTTAAAATGGTAGAATTATATCATGATATGCAACAAAACCCAAGAATGATACATGCGAAAAAATAGGGCAATAAAAAATTAATTATTTCATTACCAAACAGTAACAAAATAATCTAAGATAAATTGTTTAAAAAATTGGCACATATCACTATTTTTTCTACCTTTGCATCACTTTCAGAAACGGATTTATTTCCAAAAAGAAAGGATTCCGTAGCTCAGCTGGTAGAGCAATACACTTTTAATGTATGGGTCCTGGGTTCGAATCCCAGCGGGATCACAAGAAAAAGCTTCACACTCTGTGAAGCTTTTTTTGTATCCAATGGGATGAGAACAGAAGTGTTGGGATGGGTTCGACCTTTTTCTGTTTAAAGATGTTAGGGATTCTAATGTTACATACTTATACAAATCCTCTTCAACAGCATTTTTTTCAAGAAAAAGTGCCGCATTAAAAATGATTGATAAAAATCACCATCATTTCTCAAATTTCCAGCAATCAAAAAACATGATATCTTCTGGAGCTTTACCCAGAAAAACAAAATAAAGATCATGTATTCCCTTTAATTTTTTCTCTAAGGAGATGTCAACTGCTGCCCAACGATCATCGCCTCCAGTCAATGGAATTTTAACAGAACCCACAACCTGACCATTTTCTGATCCTAATCGAATCTGCATTTCGACACCGCTGTTATGAGTCGTTCCTACCCGTGCAAAAAAGGATACCGCTCCTTCATGACCAAAATCAACATTTTTAACAGCAGTAAAAGCTCCACTTTTTTTGGCTTTTACAAATACGCCCACTTTATTGTTTTGATAAGATTTCACCTCTTTTGACCATGCAATGGTTTCTGCTTGAGTCAACTCATACGGATTTAATGTTGCGATAGCCTTTTTTATCCCTTCATTCATTGAAACCTGTGGAATAGTTCCATCGGTATTAAATGTTAATTCTTGTACACATACCGAACGCGTAAATCCAGTTCCACCCGGGAGGCCCGCATTATGATAAAAGAAATACGTCTTACCGCGAAAGTCAATAACACCGGGATGGTTAGTAAATGATCCACCTTCTGCAGGCATAACAATACCGCTGTATTTCCATGGACCTTTTACGCTTTTACTGGTGGAATAACCAATAAACTCGGGAAGCGGCCCGCCTGGCCAAAACAAATAATACAACTCTTTACGCTTATACAACCACGGGCCTTCTTCATATTTGGTCGGGCGTTCAGGATTGTCGTTTCTTTTTCCAAACGCTTCCTCTGTCATTGGCACCTCAATAATCTGTCCTGTGTAAGATATCATGTCTTCGTTTAATTGCACATACTTCAATTTTGGATTACCCCAATACATATGGGCTGTCCCGTCCTCATCAATAAAAATGGTAGGGTCAATATCTCCCCATTCACTTTGCACGAGTGGCTTACCCAATGGATCATAAAATGGTCCCAAAGGACTATCACCAACTGCGACTCCTATCGCACCACGATTGTTCAGCTTGGAGATAACCGGAACATAAAGATAAAACTTACCATTTTTCTCCACACATTGTGCGGCCCAAGCATCTCCTTTGGCCCATTCAAAATCGGTGTATGAAAGTATTTTACCATGATCGGTCCAGTTCAGCATATCATTGGTCGAATAAGCGCGCCAATTGTTCATATTGAACCACGTGGATTTATCTTCATCATGTGTCGTATAGACATAAAGTCGATCGTTGTAAACCATTGGTGCCGGGTCGGCGGTGTAGGTAGTCTGTATAATTGGATTTTGAGCAAATAGCCTTGTTAAAGTTGCTGTCAGAATCAATATGAGTAAATAGCGCATCATTTATTTGGTCAATTGGTTTTAATGATATTTTTAGATTTATATTTTATTATACTTTATAAGCTCAATTAGGTTAGAACTACTGTATTCGGCTTAGTTTATAAAAAAGTACGCCGTGTGCTGGAATTTCCATTGAGAATGGACAATTTGCGTCATAAACAACAATAATAGGATGAGCATTCCTTTTTTTATTCTATGTATCATATTCAGTGTTTAAGTTATTTACGGTAATACAAGTTTATACTGATCAAAAATTAATTTATTTATTAATGCTTTTCTCAATAATTTTCAACAGAAGCAAAACCAAAAATAAATATTTAAAAAAATTAATATCCTTGGAAAATGTCTGAATATATTAAATAGCTGATAAAAGTCATATTTTAAGACATGAAATGAATCATTTTGAAATGACTTCGAAACTCCTTTGTAACTGAACGATAGCCAAAGAATGGTCTCCTATTGGGTACATAGTTTAAATTATCAGAAACGGATATTAAAAAATGCTTCATGTTATTCCCTTCAACGCGCGGTATTTTGACCCGATAAAATACTGACCCTACCCTGGCTATGGCAAAGTGCTTCGGCGCCTTCCCGTCTCTGCTAGCGAGTCCGCTGCCGACATCTGTAAAAAATTAATTAACACTGAATTAACTACTAAAAGACCGATTTGAAATCGACATGCTACTACCTCTGTTGGTATCTTAGACAAGATTGGACATATCACCGAAAATTATAAAGTGGAATTTCCAACCACATTTCACACCTGTGTAACAGTGAGTTAAAAGCGATGTAACAAAAAACAATGTTTATGAAACAAGGAGATATTTCAGTTTTAAAATGTTATTACGACATTTATAATCATAAGGGCTGTAGCACTCGACACATGTCAAAGTAATAGTCCTAAAACCAATTATAAATTCTAATAAAGTTATGAAAAATCCAAATGCAGGAATACTAATTCCTATGCTCCGACGAACTGTACCATTCCGATTTTTGACAGCTGTTGACAATCGATTGCAATATGGTGCATCACAAATTAACGTCGTTTCTTATACCAGTAATAATTGGTTTAGAAACTAGATCGAAGACAAGATTCTTTTCAGAAAGAAAAATCTGAACAACAAGCTAACCTATTTAAATTATGAGAATTCAACTATTAATCATTCTCTTTCTGTCTACTTGTGTGTATGCATTTGGACAAAGTACACAGATAGAGGGCTCCGTTAAAAATACATTAGGCGAGCCATTAATCGGCGTCACAGTAGGAATCGAAAATTCCAGTACGGTAACCAAGACGAACAAAGATGGATTTTATACAATAAGAGCACAAAAAAATGCAAATCTGAGCTTTTCGAGTGTAGGTTATCAATCCATCACTGTAGCGATTTCAAATCGTAAGACGATCGACATTATTCTACAAGAGGACACGAGGAAAATTGACGAAGTCGTCGTCAACGTGGGTTATGGTACCATGAAAAAAAGTGATCTTACTGGTGCTGTTTCGTCCATCAGCTCAGAGAGTATACAGCAATCGGTACCCACGACGATAGATCAGGTCTTTCAGGGGCGAATAGCAGGTTTGCAAATGTCATCCAACTCAGGTCTTCCGGGCGGAGGAAGCTCTATTCAAATCCGGGGAATAAACTCGATCAACAGTACGAATGAACCTATTTACGTCGTCGATGGAGTCATTATGAGTGGGCAGACAGGTAATAACGACGTGAATGCACTTGCAGGGATAAACCCAAATGATATCGAGAGTATCGAGGTGCTTAAAGATGCATCTGCTTCGGCGATTTATGGCGCCCAGGGCGCAAATGGTGTCATTATTATCACCATGAAAAAGGGGAAAAATGCTCGTCCCATTATCAATTTCAATACAAAATATGGTTTGGAAGAGCTCCCAAAAAAGATACAAATGATGAACCTAAGGGAGTATGCTGTACACCACAATGCTTTCTCCGATGTGCTCGGCTATGGCCATCGTACAGACTTTGCTCACCCAGAGTACTTAGGCGAGGGAACAAATTGGCAAGACGAACTCTATCGAGTGGGGAATCTACAAACTTATGATATCGCTGTAAGAGGCGGAAACACGATCTCCAATTATGCAGTTTCGGCTGGTTATCTCAATCAAGATGGAATGATCTACGGGTCAGGTTTTAAGCGATTCACTTTCCGGTTGAATCAGGAAACCGAATTACGTCCTTGGTTAAAAATGGGAGCTGTACTCAATGGAAATTACACCAAGCAAGCTACGGCAGTTTCATCATGGAGTGTTGTAGGAAGCTCCCTGCTTCAAACACCATCCATCCCTGTTCGCAACGCCGATGGCACATTTGGAGGACCTTCTTCCGAGTACGATGCCAATAATCTGGGATTTTCAAACCCTTTGGCAATTGCACAGCTCAACCAACGTAATCGTACTCAATTTGGAGGACGAGGAAATTTTTATCTGGAATTTAAACCCACGACATGGATGAATTTTAGATCCGAGCTTACTGGCGAAGGCAATACAAATAACTATCAGCAGTTTTTACCGGCTTATGCTTTTGGCGCTTCGATCAAATCCAACGCCGAAACCAGGCATGAGAAATCCTTCAATACCTTCTGGTCACTCAAAAACCTTTTTAATTTCAACAAAGATTTCGGTAAAAAGCACAAAACAACATTAATGCTCGGGCATGAAGTCATTGCCACCCGATATGAATTTTTAATGGGTGAGCGCCAATATGGCTCAAGCGAGCTCCCTGGTCTCGACGCTGGGGACGCAGAGTATGATTCGAATGCGGGGAATTCCAATGAAACAAAACGGGTTTCTTTCCTGGCGCGAGGTACCTATAATTATGATGACCGATACCTTTTTACAGCCACATTTCGGCGAGATGGATCGCACAATTTCGCAAGAGGTCATAGATGGGGAAATTTTCCTTCGGCAGCGCTCGCATGGCGAGTATCTCAGGAAAGATTTTTCTCTCCTTTGAAAAACACCATTGATGATCTCAAATTTAGAGTAAGCTATGGCGCTGTAGGAAATGCCAATGTAGACGCTTTTGCTTATCAGGCCATTTTGGCTAATACCCTCACCAACAATTGGGGTGTCGGTTATTCAACTTCAAATATTCCGAACGAAAATATCACATGGGAGACAACAAGATCCTGGAATGTAGGTTTTGACCTGAGTTTTTTAAAACGACGTGTCGAACTGGTTTTTGATGCTTACAACAAAATCACAGATGATCTACTGCTTCGGTTGTCGTTACCCTCATTTACTGGTACCCGTGGCAATACTCCTGGTTCTGCTGCTCCTCCTTATTATAATATTGGTGCTATACAAAACAAAGGAATTGAGTTTTCCCTCAATACACATAACATCAAAAAACCAGATTTCAATTGGCGAAGTGGACTGGTATTTACCCTTAATCGAAATAAGGTGACCCGGATGAATACCACTACAGCGACAATCCAGCAGATTGATTATTCCAATGGAACCAACATCATCACACAGACCATGCAGGGCCAGCCTATTTCGCAATTTTACGGATACAAACAGGTTGGCCGCATCAACACTGCTGGCGACTATCTGAAAGACAATGGTGACGGAACTAGCACTGTGATCACTGCGACTTTTAAAAATAGAATCGGTGATATTGTCAATAATGAAGGACTGGCAACTTCTACCTATGTGGGTGATATCCTGTATGCAGATCTGAATCAGGACGGCATCATCAACGACGCCGATATGACATTGATCGGAAGCCCGCTGCCCAAATTCACCTTTGGTTTTAACAATACATTCAATTATAAAAACTTTGATCTCACTGTATTTTTGAATGGTTCCTTCGGACATAAAATCTTTAATATTTTAAGGACTTCGTTGGATAACCCCAGAACTTATAGCAACGTCCGAAAAGATGTTGCCAATTATGCAAAAATCGGTTATCACGACGGTAATGCAGAAAACACGAACGTATGGAATGCTTACGTGTTACCAGGCTCAGATCCAGAATTGGGACGCATATCCGTCAGAGATGCCCAAAATAGCATATTTAGTGACCGCTTTGTAGAAGATGGCACATTCCTGAGAGTACAGAATATTGCACTTGGTTATCGGTTTCCGACCAAATTCCTGTCTAGGTATAATATCAATAATATCCGTGTGTATTCTAATCTACAAAATGTGTTCATCTTCACAAAGTAT
The DNA here is from genome assembly GCF_023273895.1 of Sphingobacterium sp. PCS056. Classification (NCBI taxonomy): domain Bacteria; kingdom Pseudomonadati; phylum Bacteroidota; class Sphingobacteriia; order Sphingobacteriales; family Sphingobacteriaceae; genus Sphingobacterium; species Sphingobacterium sp. PCS056. Next base: position 4,694,619 of record NZ_CP096883.1, read on the forward strand.
AAAGGATATACACCGGAGGTGGGCTCCAGCTCGGGTCAAAGTATGCTTCGCTACGGTGTTGACGGCGGTTTTGTCCCTTCACCACGTACATATACATTAGGTTTAGACATCACTTTTTAACGATTTGATCATGAAAAAAGCATTTTATTATATTCCATTAGCCTGCGCTGCTCTATTAGGCTTTTCCAGTTGCGAAAAATACCTTGATGTAACATCAGAAACACAGAAGCAGGCAACACAATCATTTAAAAACATAGCAGATTTACGTGGCGCAACAGCATTTCTATACTGTCGACCGTGGTATACCACCAACACATCAGTACGAGAAATTACAGAAGCCAGAGCTGGTAATTTATATGTTGACGGGGTGACAGGTGAATTGATAACAACAGCCCTATTCTCTGAAGTTGCCAACTACAATAATATCGCAAACTCCTGGGCATCTTTATACCTTGTGATTACCCAAGCTGATTACATCATCAATGATTATGTGAAGACAGCGATAGAGAATGGTGTAAACGAATCGGAGGCAAAAGCATGTGAAGCTGAAGCGCGTTTTATGCGTGCAGCTGCTTACTGGTACCTTGCCAACTTATGGCATGATGTACCCATTATAGACGATCCCCGAAACCATACATTAAATCCCTTGACACCACCACATCGCTTTGAAGATGTGGTGCAATACGCCATTAACGACCTGATATTTGCATCCGAATACCTCAAAGATGCCGATACAAAAGGCCGAGTGACCAAAGATAGTGCGCGTGGGATGCTGGCAAGGATATACCTCATGGCAGCAAATTATGCGATGGGCAACCATTTCTCAAACGATTATATAAGCCGGAACAATGCAGGAAGCAACAGCGGATTGGCAGATAACTATTTCGAACAGGTAAAAAAACTCTGTCAACAAGTGGTTGAAGGCGGGTATTATTCCATGTTGCCCGATTTTGAACAACTGTGGCGAACTCAAAACAATAATAATTCGGAAACACTATTTGGCATTCAATTTATACCTGGTATTACTGAATGGGGATATACGAGTCCATTGAATGATCTTGCCTACAATAGGGAGTTAACAGGCAACTTAAATGGAGGCGGGACGATATTTGTTTCTTATGATATGCTCAAGTCTTTTGTTGATGATGGTGCAGTGGCCAGAATGCGAGGAAGTGTTGCGGTTCCTGGACAGAATTACAATTATATAGGAACTCACTTAAGCGCTGGAAGCTGGACTGTACCTAGCGGTAAAACGAAAGTCAATCTAAAAAAATTCGTCGTCGGCAGTAGTAAAGACACCGATGGTGCAGCCGTTCAAGGCAATACTGGTTTAGTATCGCCTATGTTACGGATGTCCGAAATCTATCTTATGTACGCTGAGGCTGCCCTCGGAAAACAACAACAGACTAATGATGCAGTCGCGCTAGCTTACTTTAATAAAGTGAGGGAAAGAGCGTTCAGCAAAAATATCCAGAACTTCGTACCTGCAACCACTATTACCCGAGACAACTTATTTACGGAAAGAAGGCTGGAGTTTTTTTATGAAACGATCTACTGGACTGATCTTAAAAGAAGATCTTTTTACGACATGGACTGGGTCCTCAACTTTCTAAACAATAAGCTAAAAGATAGCGATGCGGAAACCCCTTTTACCAATTATGCCTCTTGGGCTTATACGTACGATCCTCTACTCTATCCGACAGGCAAAGGCTGGACAAACTCTCCTCGCGCCCAGAGTGGTTACAAACCCCAGGCCGTGGTACATAACTTGCCAGCAGGATCTTATGTGCATGCAGTGGGTGCAACCTCCAATATTTGGTGTTTGCCCTATCCATCTGCAGATGTAACTACCGATCCTGAACTGACCTCAGCTCCCATAAATTATGACTTTAACTAATTTGATATGAGAAATTTGAGAATTACATATATATTTATCTTAGCGCTGATATGTTATAGTTTTTTTTCATGCAAAAAAGATTCATCTAGCAGCAGCATACAGGTGACAGGTATCTGGTCACACAGCAGAAATACAGAAACCACCCAGATATCTTCTATTTTTTTTAATAATTGGATCCGTATTCACGGCAATGGTTTTACTGGGTTACAGCGCGTCTATTTTAACGGAACGCAGGTACCTTTTATACCTATTTACGTGACCGACACTGACATTATCATCAACGTCCCAGAGACCATACCGACAGGTAGTGACGTCGCGGACCAAACACGTTTGAACACCATCCAGCTTGTTACCGCAACAGGTCAAACCAGTTTTGAGGGATTCATTTTTCGAGATCCAGATAAAATTCCATCGATCAGTGGAATATCCTATACCATGCCCTATGCTGGAGATGTTATTGAGATCTATGGGAAAAATCTGAAAGAGGCTAGTGTCATCACCTTTCCTGATTCAACAAAAGGAACCATAAGATCGGCCAATGATTCAATCTTACAAGTGATTGTTCCAGAAAACATCGATAGACAAAAATATGGACGTATTACAATTGATATCGATAATGAACGATATTCGTCAGCTCCTTATATGTTTTTCCAGAATGGAATTTTTCTAAAGACTTTTACTGAAGAGGCCATGGTTGCTGGTGGCAATAACGGGATCAGAATCTACTCAAATCCAGCAGATATTGCAGCATTGACAGGCCTTCAACACAATCCAGAAAACGTGATTGCTATCCCAGCTACAAAAACAGATATACCTGTAGCAGCAAACAATGGTATAAGCGGTAACTTCTTTAAATTTTACGCTTATAAAGCTTTCAACACATTGATTGAAAAAAATGGCGATATAAAAGGAACCACCTCGATTGAAAATCTTGCGATACAATTTGAACTCTATATGCCGTCACCATGGATATCAGGTGCTATTCCGTTTAAAATGAATAAAAATAGAAGTGGCGTGAATTATGCCTATCTCTATAATATTACAGCATGGGAATGGAAAAAATTAGTTTCGGGCGGTGTCGAATTAAATCCGTTTAAATTTGACAATGGGTGGAAAACGATCACACTCAAATTTAGCGACTTTCCAACTCTAGCCATGAGTTCGCTAAAAGACTATTCGACATCACTGCAAACAAATGGCTTCGAGTCTTTAGTGGGCTATGTTAATTACGATCTCAACGAAGATGGCCATACGCCACAAGCCGTAAAGAATTTCCAAATGTACATGGCAAACTTCAGGCTTGTTCCCTTAACAAATTTAGAATAACAAATCAGTCATATCATCCCTCCATTATCAATCCTTTCCGCCCAGAATTATCACTAATTCCTGGGCGGATTATTTTTGGAAGAAAACATCTGTAAAACATGTTTCGTAGCCTTTTAAAACCTTACCTCTTATTTCCACCCATTTACAGTGTTGATCATAGCTCGATTGAAGGAGAGTTGAAAGCCTTTGTGCTGTGTATTTCCGACATAAGCTCTATTGCTGTCCCCATTACTGAGGTCTAGCTATAGGCGTTGTTCTGGCACAAGTTTATCCACAAATGTTGCGGTAGATCAGTCCCGCAACACGTGGAATGCTGATCTTACCTTACATCTTTATTGTAGGAAGCAAACACGTGCTGTTGATTAATATTGTTATTCACAAGTGCATCGTCGAATTTTCGGTTATGCCACACCCATTCCTGCCCCGATGTCTACTGTTAGACACGGGGCAGGAGTATTAGCCATCTATATATAAAAATTAGGTACTGGCGACGCGCTAATGGTGGCTGTTTAACGCTGCGCTCTCCCTCGGACCGAGGTAAGAGGGTTTCAGTCCTCCCAGGTCTATGAGTAAGCGCTGCAGCACGATACCCTGATCCAAAAAGCGGATTTTGAGGGTATGGTCTCCCGGTAGCAAGTAGTGCAACGAAACACTTTCGATGATGCGGCGTGCCTGCCACTGCCCCAGCTCGCCCTTGTAATGTCCATTAAAGTTGACCAGCGTTTCGGGCCCTCCGTCAATGGAAATTGCGTAGCGCAATCCTCTGTTTCCATTAAAATTGAGCGTAGGCGAAAATAATGCGATGACCTTTGCCTGCCGCTTTTCTTTCACACGGATTTTGTACTCTAGGGCAGTATTGTTTCCCAGGCTGACCGTGGGTGGTAATGTTGTCATAGCCGATACCGTCTTTCCCAAATCTGGGATCTCCGTCCACTCCACCCCAGGAGCACTGCTTGCTGCGCTATAGCTCGCTGCCTCCATGGCTATGTAACCATCCGTCTCCATAAACACCTTGGCCGCAGGAGGAGCGACGGGCTCAGACAAATAGCGAACGTTGGGCATGATTGCCTTCGCCGGTTCATTCCAGCTGCTGTAGCCGATGCGTACTTGATCCATCATATGTACCCATTTGCCTTTGGCGATGCTATGGTTGTAGTGTTCGGTAAAAAGCGAATCACGCCGAAAGCAGGCCTTTACCCTGTCGGCCCAGTCATTTGCCCTGCGATCATTCCGCTCATAACAGTAGTCGTTCATGGCTTTGGCATGGTACATCTCATACAAGTTGGCGCAAGCATTGATTGGAAAAGCCACGAGCTGGTCGAATGCATCTTTCAAGGAATCCGGTAGCAGGTAATGGAGACGCGAGGCTTCCATGGCTAGCGTCTTATAGTCGTTGACTACGCTGTCCAATTCGTTATAATGTATCAGGCTAAACGTCTTATCATTCAGTAGTTCGGGTGTAACCCGATGGTTGTATTTGGCATAACGGTTGATCATTCCGGCGGCTTCCGCCGCATAGGCTTCACCAAACTGCTGCCGGCACCAGTCGTACGTATAAGCCATAAGGTTGCCTGCGTTAAACCTGTCTGGATCCCAGGCCATGTCTAAAAAAAATGAAATGGGAAACTCCATCGGCTTGAGGTCACCGACATTAACGATCCAGATGCGGTCTACTCCATGTCGGTAGGTTAGATTCATCTGTTCCCATACACGCTGGATCTGGGACACATTGATCCATTTAGCATTGCGGGGGGCACCCACATAGTCAAAGTGGTAATACATCCCATAACCGCCCTTTCGGGGTTTGGCATCCAGTTCTGGCAACTTTCGGACATTACCCCAATTGTCATCACAGAGCAGCAGCGTCACATCGTCTGGCACCCGCATACCTTTATCGTAATAGTCCTGTACTTCTTTATAAAGGGCCCAGAGCTGTGGCGTTTCGGCAGCAGGTCGGCCTGTAACGGAGGCGATCAGACGGCGCTGATCCCTGACAATCTGTTCCAGTAGTCCTACATTCTCCTTTTCGCTCATGGGTTCGTCACCGTCACCGCGCATGGCTATGGTAATGATAGACTCCCAGGTTCGCGCTCGATCCATACCGCCTCGCCAGAAATCCTGCAGTCCGGCCTTATTTTTAGCATAGTCCCAGCTGCCACCTTTTCCGTAGCGTTTCCATTCCGCTTGTGCCCTCGCCATCGGCTCGTGGTGCGAAGTACCCATCACGATACCCATTTCGTCAGCCAGCGGCCCGTTTTTAGGGTCATCATCATAAAATGCGCTCCCCCACATCGCAGGCCAAAGGTAATTGGCCTTAAGACGCAGCAGCAGTTCGAATACCTTTTCATAGAAATCCGCATTAAATCCGCCGAATGTTGCCTTGGACCAACCACTCAATGCCGGCGCTTCATCGTTCAGAAAAATGCCGCGGTATCTGACCTTTGGCTCCCCCTGCGTGTAGACTCCAGGCTTAACATATAGCTGCGACGCTTTCCGCACGGGTACATCTGCCCAATAATACCAAGGTGATACGCCAATCTGGGCCGAAAGTTCATAAATTCCGTAGATCGTGCCACGTTTGTCGCTACCGGCGATGACCAGAGCCGATTCAACTCCCTGAAGCGGCTGTTTGACCACTGTCATCACAAACTTTTCACGCTTCCCGGCCAGCTCTTTGCTGTCCAGAAGGCCTTTACGCACGAGACTGTCGATCAGAGCCGAGCGGCCGTAGGTGCCGATAATTATTTTAGACTGACCGCTCCCCTTTTGATGGGAGCTGTTGCCCGTGACCCGCACAAAATCTTTTTTTAGATTATCGAAAGCACGCAGTACCCCCCTGTGATCCTGTGGATCGACAAGCATGGGTAGCGGCACACCATCCTTAACCAGGGAAAGATAACCGGGCCGTGCGGTCTGCACCACAAAGCCTGTAGCGGCAGTATCAGCTGTGCTGCGCAGCATAGCGTGAGCAGTCTCCGAAAAACAGTAGATCAGCACTGCGACCAATAGGATGTTACGATGACCGCGACCGATCAAAAAGCTTGCACAGATCCTAAAAGCAGACCAGTCAGTTTTATTCAAAAATAACATGATAATCTTATTTACAATATTTAGAATTGGTATTTTAGCTCACCTGAATTCAGTACCATACAGCAGCCCTGCCAATCGTGTTACAGTAACATTAACGGACCAATGATATTACCACATTTCAGGAATTTAAAATTAGTCATCCTTACAGGTAGCAGCATATATGTATGTTACATTCCTTTTGGGCTTTGTTACGGCACTAATCGGTGATGTTTCATATTTATTTCAATTTGTTTCACAACCGCTAAAAGCAGCGATTTCATTACCGAAGCCTTCCTTTTTCTTTTCAGGATTGCGCGATAATATGTATCTTCAACAGAATAAACCAATAAAACCAATGCGGAGGGATTTTTTTTCGACAGTCATATTATTATTTGCTTTTGTACTCTATGCACACGGACAAGCGACGCGCATCTATGACAATAGGGATTATGGCTTTGGTGAACTCTCTTCCAATCTGACCAACAGTATCAGTCAGGACAAACACGGCTACATCTGGACAGGCACCGAGTACGGGCTTAACAAATTTGACGGAACTCGTTTTGTACAATATCTTCATGATGTGCAAGACAGCACTTCGGTATCCAGCAACAATATCATCATCCTTTATCTGGACCGTGATAAAAAGCTCTGGGTAGGCTGCAACAACGGCTTACAGTATTATGATGAAAACAGCGACAAATTTGTACGCATCAATTTTCCAGATCAGATCGCGCCCCACATTACGGATATCATTCATAAAAAAGACGGTCAGATCTGGGTAGCCACATCAGGTTGGGGAATCTTCGCTATCCAAGTAAACCGCAAACAGGCCGTATCATTGCCACGCCTCAATGCACTGGTGGGTGGTATGTTTGCCCGCAGCATCTTTGAAGACCGCGACAATGTCATCTGGGTGGCCATTGACCGCGTGGGCGTCTCTCAGGTTTCTACCGACCAGAAGCAGGTGAAGCGTGTTATTTCCGACCTACTCCCCATGCCTAAAGGCGGCAATTACGACATCATACAGCAGGCTGACGGCAAACTGGTATTCGCATCGCCGTCGAAGATCGGCCGACATGATCCGCAAAAAAATACATTCGAAGCTGTAGAATTCAAGGAAAAGCTCCGGTCTACTGTTACGGAGATCCAGCTTTCCAAAGCAAGCAAAAATCATCTGCTGATCACGACCGAGGGGGATGGCCTCTGGTATCTGGATCTGGAAAAAACTCCGCTGATTGCGGCACATGCTGAGCTGCCTAATCTGGACAATGATTACCGAAATGGACGGATACGCACGTTGCTGCAGGACCGAGAAAATAATCTCTGGCTCGGCTGCTTTCAGCGGGGCCTGGTTTTTATTCCCGTACAGAGCAAGCAGTTTGAGTTTTGGCGTATCCTAAGCCGGGAGAAAGCAGCTCAAAATATGATCAGCGCGATCACGCGGGACCAGCAAGGAAATATTTGGTATGGCGTGGAGAACGAAGGCGTATTTAAAACTGACCCTCAGGGCATCTCACATCAGCAAATAAATGCAGTGCAGGATATCAATAAACTGGAAACTGCGGCGGACGGAACAATCTGGTTCAGCTCTTATGACAATGGATTGGGGCAGATTGACCCCAGCACAGGGCGGTCCACATATCTGAATATCTGCCAAAAAAGACAAGTAAAATCATTTGCCTTCGGCAAAAACAACAAGGTCTACATCGCTACTTTCGGTTCGGGTTTTGTTGAATATGACCTCGAGACCAAAGTCTCGCATAATTATAGCATGAATATTAGCAATTCAAAAAAAGGCACATTAGCTAACGATTGGATTTCAACTGTTTTGTGCGATAAGGATGGTCTCATCTGGCTGGGGCACCATAAAGGTCTGAGCTGTTATGACCCAGACGACAATAGCTTCCCTGCGCAATACACAGCTAATAGGCTATCCGAACAGATTACGCTCTCCTTATTAGAGGACGGATCAGGCAATATCTGGGCAGGTACCTATAACGGCCTATATCAGATCAACAAAAAATCAGGATCGGTCAACATTTACACTACCAATAACGGCCTGTCCAGCAATGTTATAGCTGGCTTAGGTTGGGATCAGCAAGGGAACATTTGGTGCAGCACCTTCAAAGGTATCAATTGCCTGAATCCCAAGACCGAAAAAATTGTCAACTACTATACTGGGGACGGATTGGTTGATAGATCCTACAACCGTGGTGTACACTTTCAGGATACGCAAGGAAAAGTATACTATGGAGGAAGGCAAGGGATTACATCATTTTTTCCCGAAAAAATACAGTTGCATACATACTCCCACCCCGTGATGATCACCAATCTGTATGTCAAAAATCAGCCGATTAAGCCCGGTATGGCCCCAAGCGGAAGGGTCATCTATCATGACGATCTTATCGCCGCCAATGAGTTCTTTTTCCATAGCAATGACGACAGCTTTACTTTTGAGCTGTCCACGATGGACTTCAACAGTCCCGAAAATGTCCGCTACGAATACCGCATCAAGGGAATTAACAAAAGCTGGAATGCTACGTTGCCAGGTGTCAATCTGATCACCTACAACAACCTATCCCCTGGCGAGCATGAGCTCGAAATACGCGCCTGCAAACTTGGTGTTTATTCACCAAGTCTCTTGGTGACGCTACATATTTTCCCGCCCTGGTATTTGAGTACTACGGCCTATTTCGTATACTTCATATTAGCGGCCGGCCTCTTATTCCTCATTATGAAATACCTGCACGAGCGGCGGCTGGAGCGCCTGCAGGCCTTACGGCTACAGCTGTTTACCGATGTGTCGCATGAGATCCGCTCGCCCCTTACCCTTGTGATGAGCCCGATCAACAAGCTCATGAAAAATGCCGCTGATCCGCAGACCAGATCCACGCTGCAAAATATGAATCGCAATGCGCAGCGAATCCTTGATTTGGTCAACCAGCTGCTCGATATCCGAAAGCTGGAAAGTGGGCACCTGAACCTCAAGTTTGCCCGTGTCAATGCGGTGGATTATATCAAGCAGGTGATCAGCGTATTTGGGGATCAGGCTCTGGACAATCAGATCCAGCTTTTGGTGCACAGCGATTCCAGCGATATCCCTCTCTGGGTAGATGTGAACAGCTTTGAAAAAATCATGCACAATATTGTCTCCAATGCTTTTAAATTTACACCTAATGGCGGGCAGATTGAAATTTCGCTGGCTGTTCAGCAACTGGAAAAGGAACGTAAAATATTGGAACTTGTTGTGAGCGATACTGGTACCGGTATTGCCAAAAGTGATATCCGACATGTATTCAAACGATACTACCAGTCCGCCGCCGGTACAAACTACCAAAGACAAGGCTCGGGCATCGGTTTACATCTGACCAAGGTGCTGGTCGAACTGCATGGTGGGACGATACATGCCGAAAACAGAAGAGACAACAACGGTAGCCGTTTTGTGATCAGTCTTCCGATGGGCACTAAACACCTGCAAAAGGAAGACCTCGAGATATGTGGACCAATTGGTGCCCTTCGGTCTGAAGAAGCGTTTAAAAGCATTTCTGCTGATGTGCTATCTAGGAAAACTGACAATCCAAAAAAAGACTATAAGATTCTCATTATAGATGACGACCGGGACATCCTGAAGTTTCTACATCACGAACTCTCTTCGGCTTATCAAGTACTTATTGCCGAACATGGTGGCGATGGGTTTCAGCTCGCCCTTGCCGAGCAGCCCGACCTCGTTATCTCCGACGTCGCGATGCCGTGCATGGACGGCTATACTTTGCTCAAAAAAATCAAAGATAATAGCACAACCAACCATATCCCGGTGATCCTACTGACGGCAAAAACTAATCAGGAAGACCGCTTGGCGGGTATTGGACTAGGAGCAGATGCTTATCTGACGAAGCCCTTTATGGTCGATGAACTTCACCTTGTTGTGCGCAATCTTATCAAAAATCGCATGAAAGTTAAGGGAAAGTTCTCGGGCGCCCAGCAGCAGGAAGGCAAAATAAAAACGATCAGCTTCAAATCCAGCGATGAGCAGTTGATGGAACGTATACTCAAAACGGTCAACCAATATCTGGATAACTCGGACTTCAATGTGCAGTTTCTCGCGGACGAAGTGGGGCTGAGCCGTGTACAACTTCATCGTAAGGTGAAGTCACTGACTGGTATTTCTACCGGCGAGTTTATTCGTAATATCAGATTACAGCAAGCTGAAAAACTGTTGTTGGAGAAAAAAATGAATATATCTCAGGTAGCCTATGCCCTTGGTTTTACAAATCAGACGCATTTCACGACCTTATTCAAGAAGATGTATGGGCTCAGTCCGACAGATTATATCGAGCGCCATCGCTACAAGGAAAATTGAAAGGCTGTAAAAACACCAGATCTTAAAATAAATATTAAATATCGGTACTGGAAAGAGCAATGATTAGCAGTTCATAGCCTCTCCAAAGCAGATATAAAAAATCATTGAATAAGCTGAAAAAAATGGACTGTTATTCTAAAACACTAAAATGAAAGTACTTCCGTATCACAGTTACCCCATTATAAAAGACGACAAAATATCGTTACGCCAGATTATGCCAACTGACGTTAAAGACATTGTGGATATTTCGTTTTATGATGGCATTCAGGCAACAACATTTGAAATGGCAGTTGTTATGCAAGAAAAAATTGATGAGGATATTCGACAGGGAAATTCCATACATTGGGGTATTATAGATCATGTAACTAATAAAATTGTAGGAACTTGCGGTTACTATCGAGGGCTTGATCAAGGCGAAGGCGAATTAGGTTGTGTGTTGCTACCGCAGTTTCGCGGACAAGGTTTTATGACAAACGCAATGCAGCTGGCAATTGATTTTGGACTAAAAGAAATAGGCTTAACACGCATTTGGGCCATTACATCAAAAGAAAATCTCAAAGCAATCAAGTTACTTGAACGTCTTAAATTTATAAAAGTCGTAGATTTAGAAGACAACGACATGGAATATGAATTAACACTTTAAAAAAAATAAATGAAATTTTACCTTGTTTTTTTACCAAATAAAATTTCAAATAATATCAATTAAAGTCTAAAAAAATGTCACACTTAAATATTGAGCCTTATCATCCTATCCCATTCAATAACTACATGCGGCGATCAAACAAAATATCAGATCGTTCGTGACCACGAATTAAGAGTTGATATTAGCCTCCTATTTGGATCATCAGAAAAGTGACTCACAAGGTCCGTATTTTTGTTTAAAGACAATAGCATTCGAAAGAAAGGTTGACCGTATTCGATCCCAGATAGCTCGACGATCATATGTGGAAATTGCCGTCCCCACTCTAGCAGATGAAAAAAGCTTGTTTTCGTCTATTTCTACAATTTCAAGATAATTACAAGTAAAAGAATCGGTTTTCATCGCAGAAAACCAGTGTTCTGTCTCGTATTTCAAAAATACGTTTATGAGATCGATAATTTTGTAAGGTCACTAAGATCAATACAAAATGAACAAAAAAGAAACACTAGAAAAAGTATCAGAATTGTCCCAAGTCACTATTGCCGATTGTAAAAAAGTATTGGACGCACTAGAAGTAGTTATGCAAGAAGAATTAGCCAACAGAAAAGGTATTCGAAATATATTCGATATGCTATACAAGTTGATGGGTGTATTCAAAAGTAAATAACACCTGTCCTTTTTTAGATCTGCTTTGTGCGAGAACCGATCGCCAAAGTTAAGCTACTTCGACAGGCAATATTTCTTTGATCCAGTTTTTTCTCAAAAGCGTATTGAAAAATGAAATTTATTCTTTTAATTTATACTACAAAACCATTGAACCGCAAGCCATGACTACCGATCTACAAAAACTGCATAACATTTGGCTGGAAACCAGAGCGCATCAAAACACCGATTACCCTATGATTGGTTTTGACAATCTCACCAATGCTGTAATCAGTACAGGACCTTTTTATTATTATGTGATAGATTTTTATGATATGTCTTTATCACACGTAAACGGTGATATTGAAGGGATTCATGGTCTTGATCCCGCGGTAGTCACGTTCAATGATATTTTGCTTACCATTCATCCGGATGATGTTGATTTTGTAGCAAATGCGGAATCCTTTATTAATAGATTTTTTCGTGAACGGATTGCAACAGAAAAACTACTCAGTTACAAAATGAATTATAGCTTCAGAAGCAGAATGAAAAATGGGGAATATGTTTTATTAAATCATCAAGCAATCATGCTCAGCATCGATACAGATGGAAGATCGGGTAAATCGCTTAACATCCATACGCGAATTGATCATATGAGCAGCTTAAATACACGAAAGATATCTCTTATTGGTCTCAATGGAGAACCCTCTTTCCTAAATATGAGCCTTCCGGAAAAAGCTTTACCTTCTTTTTCAAAAAGAGAAATACAAATATTGAAACTTATCGCCGAAGGGCTGAGCAACAGCGAAATAGCAGAAAAATTATTTATCGCGACCATTACGGTTAAAAAACACCGTCAAAATATTCTTGAAAAAACAGATTGCAAAAACATTACGCAACTCATCAACCAATGCACACTGCAGGGATTGATTTAATATCGTTAAATCGATATTAGCTATAGAAATAATCCCTTATAATAAATTATGATAACACGCTATTCTTATTGCCCAATAAAAATACTCCTTTTGGGGTATTTTATCCATTATACTTTGTTTTTAATTTTGTTTTAATTTACCTAGAGAAAACAAATATCCGCTTCAAGTTAGATCTGAAAAGTGATACTACATCAACGAACTTATTCAGTTTGACAATTAGGATTGATTAACATAAGTAATTACATCTGAGATCAATAAATCTAAACATTATGAAATCTAAAGTATTGGCATTCCTATTGGTTATATGCTCCTTCAACCTTTTTGCGCAAAGCAAATCAGAGGTCATTAAAAACATCAATGACCTGCTTCAAAATGTAAAAAACGTTCGCATAATGACCAGCGAAAACAGTCCTACGCACATTACTCATACTTACATGAATTTTGCAGCACATTCCAGTAAGAAAGGATGGGTTTCATTTACCAGTGTGACATCTTGGGGAAGTGGTTATGAGAATCTAACTCTTACCTATTCTTTTGATCCGTCAAAGATTGAAAAAATAAGCTTGAACGATGAGCTTGATAAAAAACGGGGCAACAAAGCATTCTTATTTGCACTCACACTCGACGATAATAGTGTAGATATAACGAGTGTTCAAGGTGGTAAAACCAGTCGAGACCAATCAGATATGGTGGTCATGTATATCATGATGAAAGGAGATGATGGTTATGAGATTTATGATACGTTAGAAGAATTATTTCAAGAACTTGTAGAGGTATCTTAAGTCGAGTTTACGCTATGAGACTTTATCTTAGTGACCTCCTGCAATCACCATTTATTCTCGAGCTATTCATTTTGGTCAAATAAATTAAAAACAATAAAAGGTGATATGAAACTCAAAGGAGCAGAAAAACATTTTTGGTGGCACTTTAGACACATCACGGATTCCAAACATATCCCTCTCGAGTTGCCTGGTTTTACCGCGATTGACGATATGGATGTTGATGATGAATACATCGGTATGATTGCCGCAAAAGTTTCCATTGTTCATCATATTTATTTAAAAGAAACAAAGGTTACGGATGTTGGGATTAAATTCATAAGTGATTTTAAACAACTGAAAACCCTAACGCTGATGAAGCATGCAGGAATTACCAAAGCCTGCTTGCCAGATATCAATAAACTAACCGATCTGGAGTACCTGGATGTCTGGAAGACGAAAATCCGATTGGAAGATGTAGATGCGTTAACTAACCTCAATAAATTAAAGGAGCTTTATGTGTCCCCGAACGATGAAGACGACGATTCGGACAGAGATGCTATCTTGGAAAAGATTATCAAAATAGAGGAAAAATTGCCAAACTGCTCTGTATATACTTCTCCACGATAATAAACCGAAATAAGAATTCAGTACTACAGATGAGGAGATAAAGATTGATCTTTTTAAAATATGGCACTCCATTCGTTGACGACTTAAAAGAAACGGGCAATAAAAAATTAAACCTTATAAACTAAAAATTATGAAATACGTATTCACATTCTTATTTTCTATTATGCTTTTAAGCGTAAGTGCTCAAAATAAACAAGAAACACTAAAATGGCTAAATAAGCATAAGAAATATATTACGATGGTTAATCCTAGCGGTTATAGCAGCGAGGATTTCACGGTGGAAATGACCGATAGTTTTATTCGGGCAGAAACCCGAAATGACGGTGACAAATATGAAGTTAAAATGTATTGGTCCGACATTAAGAAAACAATGTTAGGTCTAACAGACAAAGAAAAAGGTTATGTAACATTAAATACAAATGATGAAAGTTATTCTGCGCCTAGTATCACTTTATATTTATCAGATTACAGTACTGAAATGCGAGAAAAATTAACACGAATGGCAAATTTTAGTGGTAGTGATGTCACACTTCAAACACTGGATTTTAGAGGGAAATCATTATTTGGCAATTAACGTTGGACGGCAAATAAATTTTATACTACAGCGTGCATAAAAATCCATCATATGACTTACGATGAAGCTTTTAAACACTATATCCTATATCAAAAAGTAATCGCTTGGGGATTCCAACATGAATCACGGGTTCTTCTACCGAATGGCTATTACGCTTTTCCTTGCGGCTATTTCACTGAGTATGAAAATGGATATAAAGTGATTGCAAGCGGAGCTACCCTACACAAAACCGCTATTCAGGAATCGATGATTCTAGATCCCGATGGAGTACCTATAGCTCGGGATACGGAAGATTTAAGGCCTTTTTCTTTTTGAGTAATCAGGCTACAAAAAGCGATTTTTTATTCCCATTCAGAGGTAGTCTTCAACAGCCATTCATCCTATATTTCGATGTAATATACTCCTATTGGAGTATTTTTTCTGTTGTTCTTTCTCCTTAATTTTATGAGTGTAGGAGTAAAAAATAGGAATCTCAAATAAAACATTTAGCCAAAAAAATGAGATTCGGACAAAGAGGATTGATAATTCAGGACCTATTCATTGTACAATTAAACTTGATTACCTATGAAAACAGCAATTTCAACTGACTTGATTTCTGAAAACAGATTTCACCGTATTTTTTTTAAAAGGAAGAAATTACGGTTATATTCCAACGCCATCTATAAAACTCCCAACTATTGTAGATGGTTACTTGTGCTCATCTGCGCTGTCTTTTTCTTAACTGCAAGAGGACAACATGTTGCCACTCCTAATTCTTACGAAGGAATTTGGGCTGGAGTGCTAAAAAATAGCAAAGACAGTAAATTAGCCGTTATTGTAAGGATATCCAACGGTACTGCTACCCGATACAATTACAATGTTGACAACAAGAAAATTGAGAAGTATGACTTTCTTAAAGAAATGACGATGATTGTAGGCAATAACCTCAGTTACACATGGATGAATAAAGGAGGAGTATGGTCAGAAACCCAGACCCATATGATGTCCTATGCCGCACCTGATATGTTAAAATGCAGATTAATTCGACAAGTTACAAATACAGAAGAAAGTAAGGAGGATCCAGGCATGAATGATGAGTGGTCTACTTATTTCCAAGGTTTTTTAGATCGTTTTGAGTCTATTCAAGAACTAGAAAAATTTATGAATAGTGATGATTAGATTGAAGTTTTGAAAATATGATCTTGAAAAAGCATCATCATCTGCAGGAATTATCTTGCTTTCACCGAAAATGGAAAGTCAAAAAAAGCTAATCATAGGATTAGCTTTTTTGTTGATGGCTACCAGAATTCAAAACAGATACAATACATCATTATTTTGATCCTGATTATGGTATGTATTATGCAGGTACGTTGAAACTTCCAATATAGATCATATCGTTATAATTACCGAGCGGTTTGTCTATGATAAGTTCTGCATCGGCATAACATAATATCGCATTTACCGTTGATATTCCTTTATCCACGCATGCTTGATAAATCTCCACTTCTGTTTGGTCATTCCATATCGGTAGTTCTTCAATAGCTGCCTGAACGCTCATTTTTTTGCGACTGTAGTAAACGGTGATCCAATCGACATCGTAATCGTACTGCTTGTCAATTGCTTTACTGAACTGGGATCTCAGGTTAAAGTCAGGAGCATTTCTAGCATAAGTTTCATCCGTTTTAAATCGATGATAATCTTTAATAAACTTGCTTTGATCAAAATATTTGTAAAATTGATCTTCTGTTTTAGTTGATGTTCCTGCCCAGATATGGATACGTTGTTCTGCCATTTTATTTCTTATACTTTTAGTAGACCGCAAAGATACCCTAAATTACTGAACCTTTCTTTTTCATTTACTGCCAACATACTCGGTCAACATATCTTTTTTTAACGCAGTTAAGTTTTTTATATTTGCAGTTCAACTAGTGATTCATAACATGTCGACAAAGCAAACAAAAATTGAAAATTTCGATCCATCACAACCTGGCTTACCAGATTCAAGCATATATGGACTTCCTTTTACAGCAGAAGAAAGTGATATTATCGTCATACCGGCACCTTGGGAAGTGACCGTCAGCTACGGTAGTGGCGCTAGTAATGGTCCTGATGCTATTTTAAATGCTTCTTTTCAAGTAGATTTATTGCATCAAGAATTTCCGGATTTATGGAAATTAGGAATTTTCATGGACGAGGCTCCTGAGCACTGGTTAGAAAACAGTGAAAAATATAAAAATCTAGCCCAACCGATTATAGAGGCTTTAGAAAATGGTGAGGATATCGATAGCATCCCCGAATTAAAAAATAACTTAGAAGAGATTAACAAAGCCTCACAGCAATTCAATGACGAAGTAAAAGAACGTGCTTTATATTGGATGAATAAAGGAAAGAAGGTGATTCTTTTAGGTGGTGATCATTCGACCCCATTAGGATATTATCAGGCTTTAGCTGCAAACCACGATTCATTTGGCATATTACATTTTGATGCGCATATGGATTTACGCGATGCATACGAAGGTTTCACATACTCCCATGCTTCTATTATGTTCAATGCTATTCAGCTTCCTCAGATCGAAAAAATCGTTCAAGTTGGTATTCGTGATTTCAGTGAAGGTGAATTGGAAGCTGTAAAAAGTTCGAATAAAGTTAAAGTATATACCGATACCGATTTAAAAGCGAACAGTTTTGAAGGAAAGACATGGAAAGATCAGTGTGATGAAATCTTAGCGCAGCTACCTCAACATGTAGCGGTCAGCTTTGACATCGATGCTTTACAACGCTGGTACTGTCCAAATACAGGAACTCCTGTACCGGGCGGATTATCCTATGAGCAAGCAACTTATTTGTTGAGCAAATTGGCCAATAGCGATAAAAATATCGTTGGTATTGATTTGGTTGAAGTTGCACCAGGAGAAGATGATTGGGATGGTAATGTAGGTGCCCGATTGTTATTCCATTTATGTGGTGTATTTGCAAAAAACAATAAATTGGCTACAGGAACTAAAATTGTTTTATAACAGCATTAAAGACTAGATATCAAAATCAGATTGCCCCTACCCCCATATGGGTAAAATATTAAAATCCTGATACATAACACAGCAGGTAAAATGACAAACAAAGCCAATCTTTCGATCGGCTTTGTTGTTTTAATACAACATCATATGATATCCTCTATGTTTAAGCCATCTAGGCTTAAGTGTACTGCTCTTAAGATAGGGATCGAGAAGATTATCATGGACTGAATTGAATATCCTTTAACGATAGAACAAAATAAATTTGTAAATTAAAAAATTAGCGACGTCATTGTATGGTTACCACTAAAACTTTAGCAGAAAAAATTATTGACTTCAATAAACAATTACAGTATCAAGGTGATCTTCCCCCTGATTTTCAAGTATTAAATCCTTATTTAGGAAATCCGGAAACTTTGGTCGTTATGCAACAATTCTACCATAACTATTACAACGACACATCGAGTCGTAAATTTATCATTGGCATTAATCCGAGTCGTCATGGTGCTGGTGTCACTGGAGTACCATTTACGGACACCAAACGTTTGGAACACATTTGTGGTATTCCAATGAGATCGGCACACACACATGAAATTTCATCTGTTTTCCTTTACGATATGATCGCAGAATTTGGAGGCGCACAAGCTTTTTACAAACAATATTATATCAATTCACCTTTTCCCCTAGCCATTGTCAGAAGAACAAAAGAGAACAAATGGATCAACGCCAATTATTACGACGATAAAAATCTATTTGAACTGGTTAAACCCTTTATGATAACCTCGCTGAAAAAACATATAAACTTAGGTCTAGATACCAGTGAAGCATTTGTATTAGGGAAAAAAAATGCAACATTTATTGAAAAAATAAACAAAGAAGAGCAGTTGTTTGAAAAATTGACAATTCTAGAGCATCCGCGTTATATACAACAGTATAAATCCCGAGATCGTGACCGCTATATAAATAAATATATCGGTGTATTAGGCACTTAAAAGTTTAGTTCAAAAATTATTTGGAGTATGTGCATAGAAATTCTATCTTTGCATCACTTTCAAAAAAGGAATACATTCCAAAAAGAAAGGATTCCGTAGCTCAGCTGGTAGAGCAATACACTTTTAATGTATGGGTCCTGGGTTCGAATCCCAGCGGGATCACAAAGAAAAAGCTAATCGCAAGATTAGCTTTTTTTGTTTAAAGATATTTGGGATTCGAAAGAAGAGAAAAACAAATCTCATTTATCATTTCAAACGCTAACAAAACAGCCTAAAATCATAGGTTCCTATAATATCTACCAGCATTCCTATAATAAAAAATATGGGACTGCACGAAAGGGCTACTTTCGTAGAAAATTCGAAAAATGTTAAAATCAATATCTTTTTTATTCCTTCTTATATCGCTTTCGCATCTATCCATTGCTCAAAAGAGATATACGATATCGGGGACAATCACAGATGTCTCAAGCGGCGAAACACTGATTGGTGCTACGGTCCGACTACAAGAATTACCTCAATCAAGCAGTTTAAGCAATTCTTATGGCTTTTATTCTGTTTCAGCTACATCAGGACGATACCTACTCGTCGGCTCTTATGTAGGTTATAAAACCTTTACAGATACCGTATCCTTAGATAGCGATATGGTGTTACCCATTGCACTGCAATCGCAATCTACATTAGATGAAGTAGTCGTTTCTGTCAACAGAAAAAACAATAAAAACATTTCATCTCCACAGATGGGAATTGAAAAACTCAATATGAGCCAGATTAATCAGTTGCCTGTGGTATTGGGTGAACAAGATATCTTAAAAAGTATCACGCTCATGCCCGGAATAAAAACTTCTGGAGAAGGCAATACCGGCTTTTACGTTCGTGGAGGTGGTTCGGATCAAAATTTAATTTTATTGGATGAAGCGACTGTATACAATGCCTCTCACCTATTAGGATTCTTTTCCACCTTTAATTCAGATGCCATTAAAGATGTCAGTATTTACAAAGGTGGCATGCCTGCCGAATATGGAGGTCGACTGTCTTCGGTCCTAGATATAAAAATGAATGAAGGAAATAATAAAAAAATAACGGTCCAAGGTGGCATAGGAATGATTGCTTCTCGGATCAAAGTTGAAGGACCGATTGTAAAAGATAAAGGATCATTTATGATATCTGCACGCCGCACGTATGCAGATCTATTTCTCAAAGCCTCATCAGATACAACCATCAACAAAAGTACACTCTACTTTTATGACATCAACGCAAAAGCCAATTACAGATTCAACGATAAAAATGCGATCTATCTTTCCGGTTATTTTGGTAAAGATGTACTGGGACTGCAGGATATCTTTGGGACCAACTGGGGCAATGCAACAGGTACAGTAAGATTTAACCATGTATTCAACAACAAGCTATTCTCAAATACGTCTTTCATCTACAGTAATTATAACTATGTCATTGAAGGACTAGATCGCAATGATGGATTTAAAGCGACTTCAAAAATTACAGACCTCAATCTCAAGCAAGATTTTCAATATTATGCGGCATACAACCATAACTTAAAATTTGGTTTACAAGCAACACGGCATGATATTGCTCCTGGAGATATTACTACAACTGCAAGTTCGAGCTTCAACGACAAACATGTAGAACATCGCTATGGTTATGAAATAGCGGCATATATAAGCGATGAATGGAAATTAAACGATAAACTCAGTATGTTATATGGCTTACGTTTAAGCTCGATGTTGCTTGTCGGACCGGGCACTTTCAACAGCTATGATGCTGCAGGTAATATCACGGTTTCCAAAAAGTACCATTCAGGCGAAGTCGTACAGAATTACCTCAACTTAGAACCCCGCTTCAGTGTAAGCTATATGCTCAATGAGCAGCAGTCCATCAAAGCATCATACAATAGAAACACACAAAACATCCACTTATTAACAAATTCGACGAGTTCAAGTCCTACAGATCTGTATGTCATGAGCAGTAAAAATATCAAACCACAAATTGCAGATCAGGTTTCTGCGGGATATTTTAGAAATTTCAAGGACAACACCTATGAATTTTCAGCAGAATTTTATTATAAAAATCTACAAAATCAAATCGACTATAAAGATGCCGCACAATTGCTCGTCAATCAAGATGTAGAATCCCAATTACTATATGGCTTTGGTAGAGCTTATGGTACCGAAATATTTCTGAAGAAAAAATATGGAAAGTTTAATGGATGGGTTGGGTATACCTTGTCCAAGACGGAACGTAAATTTAAGGAAATCAACGATGGCAGATATTACCCTGCCACCCATGACAGGACACATGACCTATCCTTAGTGGCTATCTACAAATATAATGACCAATGGACATTCTCCAGCAATTTTGTTTATGGAACTGGTAAAGCCGTAACCTATCCGACAGGTAAATATCATGTCGGTGGTCACACTATCTATTCTTATTCAGAAAGAAATGCATATCGCCAACCTCCCACACACCGTCTAGATATAGCAGCTACGTATGAAGGCAAGCCTGGTAAATACTTCCAATCGAGCTGGACATTTGGCGTCTACAACGTATATGCACAAAAAGATCCATATCGCATTACATTCAAAGATAGCAAAAATGTGCCTCATGCAACGGAGGCTGTTCAAACCAGTATTTTTGGAGTGCCCATTCCTTCTGTTACCTGGAATTTTAAATTTTAATCTTAAATCAGAACAAACATGAAAACATATATTCCATATTCGCTTATCCTGATGCTTTTTATTTTAGCGACTTCTTGTGAAAAAGTCATTGATATTCAAGTTGACGATGATATAGGCAAGCTTGTCATTGAAGGTACCATTAACAATACTGATGAACAACAGGAAATCAAGCTCAGTAAAAATATCGCATTTTCAGATCGCAACAACTATCCAGCAGTGTCAGGTGCGACTGTTATTGTCCGGGATGATGAAAAAAATGAATTTGTATTTAGCGAGACGAGCGCAGGCACCTATATTGCAAAATCATTTACAGGAATACCCGGCAAAACCTACAGTTTTGAAGTTCAGGTTAATGAAAATAAATATACGGCGATATCGCAGATGCCTCAAGTGGTAACACTAGATTCGATTGCTGCAGAAAAGCCCAAATTCGGAGAAAAAGATACACGGAATATAAAAGTATTCTACCAGGATCCAAAAGATCAAATTAATCAGTATCGATTTGTCCTTTTTGTCAATGAGAAGCAAATCAATGATATCTATGCTGTAAATGACGATTTTAACAATGGAAATCAAGTTAGCATAACTTTAAGACCCAAGGAAGATGTCGATATTGTTTCTGGAGATAAAATTCGTGTCGAGATGATCGGGATGGATAGAAACGTCTATCAGTATTGGTATAGTCTCATGCAACAATCTGCTGGTGCAGGCATAACCCCTAGCAATCCCCCAACAAATATTAGCCCATATGTATTTGGTTATTTTAGTGCACAAACCCATTCAAGCAAAAGCATAAGGGTGGATTGACCCATTTCTAATAAAACAAAGGAGATTTCATAGTGGAGATCTCCTTTGTTTTTATAGCTCAGAGTCAGCATCCGTTATACCTCTAGGCATTTAACATCCTCCTCTGTTCCCATATTACCGATTAATAGTGTGCTTTTCAATACGCTTTAACAAATTCTCTTTAAAGCTAGCTCCTAGGGGCATCTCAAATCCAGCCACAGTCACCCAATGATTATCCACACTTTCAATATTATTCAAATTGACGACAAATGACTTGTTGACACGGACAAAATCCGAACCGGGCAGTTGATTACAAATGGTCTTGATATTCATCGCTACCATTAATTTTTTATTCTTTGTATGAATCATCACATAATCTTTCATCGCCTCTATGTATTGAATTTCATTTAATTCCAGTCGAAACAGTTTGCGATCAGCTTTTACAAAAATGTGATCAGTCTGCGTTACTATTTCCTGCTCTGATATGTTTTTTTGAAAATGGTTAATTACTTTATCCACAGCTTTTTTCAAACGGTCTTCAGCAATAGGCTTTAAAAGATAATCTAAAGCATTCAATTCGTAACTTTCTAAAGCATAATTGGGATAGGCTGTCGTAAAGATAATCTGGATAGAAGCTGGGACAAGCTTTGCAAACTCCAATCCAGTCTCCTCCGGCAAATGAATATCTAAAAAAACCAAATCTAACTGTTGCCCTTCCATGATCATACGGGCATCTTCTGTATTACTATACATACCCATACACTCCAAGCACTCATAATCTTTTAATAATTTGACCAGCCCCCTCCTAGCCAAGGGTTCGTCCTCAATGACAATATATTTAATCGTTAACTTGTCTTTAGTCATATCAATCTTTTATTGGAATACTTAAAAAAACTTTAAATATATCTCCACCATCATCTATCTGTAAATCATATGTCTGAGGATAAAGGATTTCTAGTCGTTTACGAATATTACTCAATCCTAAACCCCCATACGCTGTTTGATGCAGTTTCTTTTTTTGCGAATTGATACATGTAAAACAAATATGCTGATTATTTATGGATAACTGGATCTGTACATGTAAACCTCCCTCCATAGTTTGATGTGCACCATGCTTGACCACATTTTCAATAAAAGGTATAAAAAGAAATGGTGATACATGCATCTTTTCCAAATCGCTATCAACCTTAAAATCCACTATAAATTTATCCCTACGGATATCTTCCAGAAAGAGAATATTTCTCAATACCACTATTTCTTTCCCAAGTTCGATCGTATCCCCTTTTGATAAATACAATTGATTTCGAAGAATATCACTCAGTTTCACTAGAACTTTTGATGCTAATTTGGGGTTTTCATCAATCAAAAAATTGATATTATTGAGTGTATTGAATAGAAAATGAGGATTAATCTGACTTTTGAGCTGTTCTAGTTGAATGGTTAATGTATTATTTTCAAATTCTTTAAACCGAATCAAATTAACAATCCATATTTTAAACAACTTAACACTACTTACCGCGGCTATAAAAATAGTAAATAGAATAATCAAAACGATAAAGTCCTTCCAGTTTAAAAGAGACTGATCCTGTTTTTTAATAAACTGCAATTCCTGACTTTCTAGTACCAACATACTTAAAAATATGAAAGTGTAAAGGGCAAATAAGCTGCCGGCATAATCTAAGAATCGACTTTTTAGTATGAAAAAAGGAATTAAAATATAATGATTGATATAAAATAGCGCCAGAAGGATGAGGATTGAAATGAATTTGACCCATAAATTCCACATCTCCGTGTCCTTATCGACCTCAGCGGGGGCACTATTGGGTAAAAAATGAATCCCTATGATGGCTGCTATCAATAGAATATGTCGAATCCAACGATATTTACTATCGATTATAAAATCTATAAAAAGACTATTTTCATAGCCTATGATTATTTGTCCATTTTTCATATAAAGAGTCGGTCAAGAGCATTTGTAGCAAAGATACGCTATAAAGATGAAAACGATCTGGTGGCCTTGCCTCCCTTTATTTAATTGAGATATGCACACTGCTACGCTCTTGCATGAGGTCAAAAATATTTTTGATGAATCTTCTCAAGATTGAAATTAGATTCAAATAATTCTTTAACTTTGTAATACATAAAAATAACTATTCTATCTATAGGTACATCTTGTTTGTTTAAATACAGAAAAAGCTATTTATCATTGAAAAATAAATAAGCATATTTGGATACAAACCAATGTATTAAACTTTTGTTATTACAATAATAACAGCATTGATATATTGTTAAGGCGACTTTATTAAGATCTCTTACTTATGACAACAAATAACATGGAAAATAAAAAACCCAAAATAACTGTATTATATGTTGATGACGAGGAAAACAATCTCGTTTCTTTTAAAGCGACATTCCGTTTCAAGTATAAAATATTCACTGCTATCAGTGGTTCTGAAGCCATTGATATTGTCAAGAAAAATCAAATTGATGTCATTGTGACCGATCAACGGATGCCAGAAATGACGGGCGTTGAATTATTGGAAGAGATTATCAACATCGATCCAGAGCCTATGCGTATTTTATTAACAGGCTATACGGATATGGGTGCAGTAATAGATGCTGTAAACAAAGGAAAGATTTTTCATTATCTCAACAAACCATGGAGCGAAGAGGAACTAGACGAAACCATTAATCGCGCCTATGATATCTATTCTGAACGCAAGAATTTACTGGAGACGTATTCAAAACTGGAATTATCCAATGAACAATTAGAATTTTTACTGCGTCAAAAACTACTTTCTTAAGTAATTAATTAGCTTTTATACATCAACTACTTACTTGGAACAACTATCGTAAAAGTTGTTCCAACTCCAATATCAGATTTCACATCAACTGTTCCTTGTAGTTTCATTAAGGCACTCTTGACATTATAAAGCCCAAATCCCATGCCTTCGGCTTGATCACTTGCCCTGAAAAACAATTTAAAAATATCATTGATATATTCTGGAGAGATTCCAATTCCGCAATCACTCACGACAAAAGTAGCGTATCCATCAGCTACTTTAACGGACAGCTTTACAAATTTATCCTCATTATCCTTGCGTTGATATTTAAATGCGTTGGAAAGCAAATTATGCAAAATCAGTTCTAAAACAGTCTTGTCACACTTAAAATCTTCCGCTTGATCAACATTTAT
The DNA here is from genome assembly GCF_023273895.1 of Sphingobacterium sp. PCS056. Lineage (NCBI taxonomy): Bacteria > Pseudomonadati > Bacteroidota > Sphingobacteriia > Sphingobacteriales > Sphingobacteriaceae > Sphingobacterium > Sphingobacterium sp. PCS056. The sequence goes on from NZ_CP096883.1 coordinate 4,720,107, forward strand.
TATAAACTGCACATCGTTATTGCGAACGTACATATTGTAAAATGCAGCAATATCCTTGAAAAGCTCTTTAAAATCGATACTAGACAAAAATAATTCTCCACGCCTCAACAAATAATAGTCGCGTAAACTATCAATATATAAATCAAGCCTAGTCAGGGAACCATCCATTAGCCTCAGTAATTCATGAATTTGATCGATGTCATCAAATTGCAAGGCAAGTTTGACAGCTGATAAAACTCCTGTAAGTGGATCACGAAGATCATGACTTACACTATACGCGAATTTATCTAGCTCATGATAGGCTTTTTCAAGTTCTTCATTTTTAATATCCAACATCGAGTTGGCTGCATAAAACTTATCGGCCTCTTCAATACAAGAAATCATCTCCTCTTCCAACCAAGGCTTGCGGACGAATCGAAAAATGTGTCCCTTATTTACCGCGTCGATTACGGTTTCCATATCTGCATATGCCGTTAGTAGAATACGAATAGGTCTTGGAAATTCTTTTTTTATACGGAAAAAGAAATCGATACCCATTTCATTTGGCATACGTTGGTCACAGAATATAATCCTAATATTAGGATTTTTAATTAATATTTCTTCAGCTTGAATTGTCGAGGAGGCGGTGTGCACAACATAGCTATATCTAAAATTGGCTTTAAAACCAAATAAGTTATTCAATTCATCATCAATATATAATATTTCTATGTCTTTAATCATAATCTAATAATATAGCAATGCATACCGCATTAACAAAAGTAAGAATATTTGTTACTATAAATACATTCCCCTTCTTAATTAATTTGTCGAATAGGAATAATTAATTTAAAGCTAGTACCTTCCCCTATAACTGAATCAACGACAATTTTACCATTATGCTTGGCAATTGTATTGTAAGCAATAGACATGCCTAATCCTGTTCCTTCCCCAACATCTTTTGTTGTAAAAAATGGTTCGAAGATTTTATCTCTAATATTTGCTGGAATTCCAATACCGTTATCCTGAATACGGATAAAAATAAAAGAATCGTCCTCATCTATTCCAGTATCTAATTTTAACGTTCCCCCTGGTTTATTTACAAACTTTTTATTAATAGCGTAGATTGCATTAGTTAAAATATTTAGAAAAACCTGATTAAGTTTACCTGCATAACATTCAATAGCTGGTAAATCTCCGTAATTTTTCTCTACCTCGATGCCCTGTTGTATTAAGCTATTGAGAATGACCATGGTCGATTCTAGACCTTCGTTGATATCTGCAAATTTAAGAGTATCCTCATCTACTCGAGAAAAAATACGGAGACTTTTGACGATTTCAGCAGTCCGATTAGCACCGTCGCTCATGCCTTTAAGTAAAAAGTCAACTTCCGTTTTCAAGTACTCCAGATCTATTTCCTCTTTGTATGCCTCGATACGAGATTTCTTTTCATTCAAAGAGAGCTCTTCATTAAAAGCGAGGTGCTCGACCTCTTCCAATGTATCCCAGATCATACTAATATCCCGTTTCAAAGGAGCCACATTTGAAGTTACAAAATTGATTGGATTATTGATTTCATGTGCTACCCCTGCAGTCAGTTGACCAAGAGAGGCCATTTTTTCTGCTTCTACCAATTGTGATTGCGTTTCTTTCAAGTGGGTCAATGTGGCTTGCAGGGACTCATTTGCTTCCATCAATTCACTTGTTCGCTCTTCCACCTTTTGTTCTAATACGACATTTTGCTCCCGGATCAAACGTTCATTCTCAAGTGACGTGGCCAATTCTTTAGCTTGAGACATTTCCTTTTCTTTTTTCAAAATATTAATACGAGAAGCTAAAGCAAAAGAAAGTAGAGCCATCTCAATAATGGATGCTAGCCTAAAAGAATTGCTGGTAAACAAATTATAGGGCAATATTCCATAATCTTTCAAAAGAAATATTAAAGCTCCGATCAGTAAGATAGACCATGCAATAAAAAAATATCGTGCTGGCAGATAATTCTTCTTTAATACATACAATGATGCGATAAATAGAGCAACTGTCTCCAATGAGGTGGTGATCTGCATCAACTCAAATGCCAATTGACGATAGCCAAAAATCATGAACAGCATACTCAGCAGAAACAAACCTAATAACACAAACAACACCTTACGAATGATCGGTGCGTTGGTACGTAGGTTTAAAAACTGATTGGAAAAAAACAAGACAGCGATACTACTCAAGCATGCAAAAAGAACAACACTGATCGATTCCCATTCCGGATTATTGGGCCAAAGAAATTGAAAGTTGAAGCCCACAATTCCTAATTGTGTAAGCCCCAAGAAAGAGATATAAAGCACATAATATAGATATGCCGAATCCCTAACGGACAGGAATAAGAAAAAATTGTAAATTGCCATGATGAGCACCACTCCCAAGAATAGCCCCAATAAAATATTCTCTTTCCATAACCTTTCCCAAACAACATCGGGTTTACCCACAGCAATAGGAAGAATAATCTGTTCTGAACTTTTTACTCTTAAAAAATACTGTTTAGTTTCCGAGGACTGTAAGTGGAGATCAAAAATATAATTTGTACTTTGATAAGTACGATGCTTAAAAGCTTTGAAACTTCCTAAATGACCAAGCGATCGGAGGTTGCCTGTATCGTCCAAATCATATAGCTCGACATCATCAAGTAGTGGATAGGCAACATCTAATAAATAATGTGAGCGCTTACTGAGATTTTGAATTGAAAATGAAACCCAAACACTAAACTTACTAATCCCCAGATTTGGATTGGCAGCATTACTGGGTGTAAATTCATGAAGAAGCGCTTTGATCTCCTGAGGCTGCACCTCTCTTTCTAATTTTAAAATATCTAAATTAGAGTCTGGTGTAACATACTCAATATGATCAGCCAGTTTTATTTGGCTAAATGCAGGGATGGGTACTATTAATAAAAATAATAGCAGTCTAAATAACATCATACTATTTAACAGCCGAAACGACTACAATATTCATAGAACAAGAAAAATAACCGGATTGATCGGCATGTTTTTGGGCTTCAATAAAATGATCTCGTTCATGAGCTCCTATCAAATCCAACGCATACATCTCATCGATCATTTTATCGATCCAAAGATATTTACATGCATCTTCATATCTTTTTAACACAAATGGAAACACTTCGATGGCTATTTCTGAGAATCCGCTTTCCATCAAATAAGCAGATAAGGATTGGGCAGCCTTTCCATTATTTACCTTTTTTCCTGTCAGATATTGGTTCAATTTATCGGTCGTGCTGCTATCTCCGTTATAAAATGATAAACTATTCCAATCAGATTCTACAATCACAATCACTCCTTGATCTTTTAAGATACGTCGCGTTTCTTGAAACAAAGATATCGGATCGGAAACATGCTGAACTAAGCGTTCCATCCGTACACCATCGACAGCTGTATCAGGCAATGGTACTTCCAGTACATTCGAAACCAAAAATTTAACATTATCCTCGTCTTTTATCGCGTTATTACCTGCCGCAATCATTTCAGGATCGTGGTCAATACCCAAAAACTCCAATTTATTGGCATGAAACATATGGCTCATATTGAGCACATCCTGTCCAGATCCGCAACCCAGATCAACAATAGTTCCACCTTCAGGAGTATCTTTAAAAAATGCGTAAGATTTCTCTTTAACACCACTAAGTAATTTTAGTGTTTCGGTTAAATAATCTATATTATAATGTTTTTCGTACATGTTATATTAAAGTATATTCAGATTATTTTCATCAAAAAGTTCATCATTATTTTTCTGTTTAGACATCTGTTTGATCACCTCTTTCAAATCCCATCGTTCCATATTATCCAACTGCAGCATATAATGGATCTCAATCTCTTTAGATCGCAATTCCTCGATTCTCACGACGTTACCTCTATTACGCAATTCTAAAATTGCTTGTCTATCTTCTTCAGATGCTAAATCTAGATTATTGACATCATCTAAAATCATGGTTGTTGCCAAAAGGTCAAGTTTTGGGTAATAGAATGTCCCATTATTTCCCACTCCACTTTCCAAACGATAACCGACACATTTTGTCAAATTAATCGTATAGGGAGCACAAAGTGCAAATAATGATTTTATACCGATTTGAGGTGCAATGGCAATCGCTGCTCTTGTTAAGAAAATACTACCGATTCCATAACCCGCAATTTCACGCGAATTCCACAATCCGCAGCCCTCTCCTGTACCTTCTTGTGCATAATCCCAAACTAGATCAAAGATCTTAGCGTCCATTCTGCCTGTTGCCTCCTCGATAGGAAGAGGTTGAGTTCCTCCAGAAACATGTATTCTGGCGCCTCCATATACATTTTCCCCATCGAGAGACTCAACAATTAAAACGAAAGCTGCAGGGTTATACATCCAATCATTTTTAGATGATGTCACTTTTTTAACACCTATAGCTGTTAAAACATGTGCATGTCCCTCTATAAAACGCTCACAAGTCTTAGGATCATCAATCGCACGAAACGCTCTTAACCTGACCACAGGACGTCCCTCTTTAAATATTAGTGCCATGGAACAGTTAATTATTCGATTAAGATTCAAAAATAATGAATATAATCAAAAGATGTTAACGATAAAAAAAACTTTACAATTTTATAGGCGCATTAGTATTAAAAATCTAAACCTAAATAATAAAAAGGTTCAAGCACATACCGCAAAAGTACCTCAGACCTATGAAGACCAAGCACATATCTCGACGGATTTGACACGATACACCATGCGTATAGGTCACTCTGTTCTTTTCAAACAATCATATCAAAAAAACACATGTTTAAGTCAATTCAATAAACAGCGTAAAACTAAGCTTAAAATCTTTATAAATACAATTAAAAAATCTTAAAAGTTAATTTTAAATAACTATGTGTTACATAACACTTTTTTATTGAGCGATAGTTTCATTAAAATCAACAATAAAAACCTGCATGTTTGAAAGAAAAGTCTATTATAATCCGTAAAAATAGCATTCCCGATAAGCTGTCCTGCTGCTAATTTTACGATAATACCATCATAAATTGTAAGTTTGTATTTATAAAAATCGTTTTGGGTATTTAGATCTTGGTCAAAATAATCGATTTTGACTTTGTTTTTTTGATTACCTGATTATCATCTATATACATCAAAGATCAGTTAAATTTCAGGGGTATTAACATGATACTCATGACCATCATTCAGCTAAAAAACAACTTGTTCCATGAAAATACTAATTGTAGAAGACGATCATCGTGTAGCAGAACTCATCAAAAGAGGACTTGAAGAGCAGGGTTTTGTGACGACCTTAGCTTATGATGGCTTATCAGGCAAAAAATTGTCTTCACAAGATCATTTTGATCTCGTGATCACCGATATCATTCTACCAAAAATGGATGGCCTGGATCTTTGCAAATACCTCAGACAAACAAATCCAGATCTTCCTATTATTATGTTAACAGCCCTTGGTACAACAGACGATAAGGTAGAGGGTTTTGACGCTGGAGCAGATGATTATTTAGTGAAACCTTTCGAAATGCGCGAATTGTTAGTTCGCATCAGAGCATTATTAAAGCGAAACCAAAAAAACTCCGGTAACATCAGTGGTATTTTGGCTTATGCAGACCTTGAAATGAATTTGCATACCAAGATTGTCAAACGAAATCAACAGCAGATAAACCTTACTCCTAAAGAGTTTAAACTTTTGGCCTATTTGATGCAAAACCCAGATCGTGTATTATCTCGTGTAGAAATTGCAGATAAGGTCTGGGAGACCCATTTTGATACCGGCACCAATTTTATTGATGTCTACATCAATTACCTTAGAAAAAAAATAGATCGCAATTTTGATCACAAACTCATTCATACAAAATCTGGAATGGGCTTTATTTTGAAAACAGAATCATGAAAATAAGAACCCGGCTGATTATACTTTTCACACTGATCACAGCGATTATATTAGGACTGTTTGCTACGATTATTTACTTATCTGCCAAAGAGAATAGGGAGATCGAATTTTACCAGTTACTCCGAAAAGAAGCGATTACTAAAGCAAATCTTTTTTTAAATGCCCATGTAGACAAAAAGATCTTACAAGATATCTACCATAACAACCGAAAAATTTTGAATGAAGTTGAGGTTGCTATTTATGACACCCACTTTGACCTACTTTATCACGATGCGGTCGACATTGATTTTGTCAAGGAAACCAAAGTGATGATCGATCAGATAATTCATAAAGGAGAAATTAGGTTCTATCAACAGGGCTGGCAAGTCGTGGGGCTACCCTACCGGTATGAAGGCAAAAATTATATTGTTACCGCAGCCGCTTATGATGAATATGGTTATAGTAAACTTGCCAATCTACTCCACAACAGCATTTTTGTTTTTGTCATTTCCATTCTGTTTATCCTCATAGCGGGAATCTTCTTCTCTAAAAAGGCATTTGAACCGGTACGAGCGATGATTGAAAAAGCCAAAAATATATCGGCTACAAATCTTGATCTTCGATTATACAGCCATCAAAGTAAAGATGAGTTATCTGAACTCGCAGATACATTTAATGAAATGCTCAATCGTTTAGAAAATTCATTCGATGCACAAAAACACTTCGTTTCAAACATATCACATGAATTGCGTACACCGCTGGCCGCCATTATTGCTGAATTGGAGCTATCAACAACTAAAGAACGCAGTATTGCAGACTATAAAGCAGCGATTCATCATGCTTTAAATGATTCAAAAAAGTTAGTCCGATTATCCAACAGCCTATTAGATCTTGCCAAAGCTAGCTATGATCCTAGTGAAATCACTTTTAAGCCCGTTCGTATCGATGAAGTATTATTGGATGCCAGACAGCAGGTTCAACAAACAAATCCTGAATATAAAATTGATATCCATTTTGAAGATGATTTCGAAAGTGATGATCAAATTTCGGTAAATGGTAATGAATATCTATTGCAGGTTGCCTTCAGTAATCTTTTTGAAAATGGTTGCAAATTTTCCAGTCCGCATCGATGTACTGTCTTGGTCTTATTTGAAGATAAAAACATCATCTTAAAATTTAAAGATGAAGGAATCGGAATCCCTGAACAAGATCTCGCACAGCTATTCAGCCCATTTTATCGTGGTAAAAATAAAGATTATACTTATGGCAATGGTATTGGACTTGCACTGACCGAAAAGATCATTACACTGCACCATAGTAAAATAACGGTTGTTTCGGAGGAAAACGTGGGAACTACTTTCATGATCACCTTGCGGCATTATTAAATAGTTCATCTTCTTTCCTCTTCTAAAGATTCACCTAAATGACCAAGCTCACATGAGGTTTTACAAAATAGTTGCCCTCCCCATATCCTTCTAATAAAATTCTAATTTTTTTCTATTGTTCTTCTAACAGCTTACCATCGATAGACTCAGCACCTTTGCCCTATTCAAAAAAATAGGCACTTCCTAAAAGGGAAGTGATACGAAGTTTGTGTTCAAGTCAAATCAAAAAAAGATCTTATCGATGAAAGCAACAATGACAAATAAATACACCATTTTAACAAGGCTCCTTTTCATTTCTCTTATTTCATTACCTCTATTGGGCTGTCACAATCCAGTTGATCAAGAACAGCTAGCAAGTATGACTTTACGCGGTGATACCATTTTTGTCCACGAAGCGGCTCAAGTAAAATCGTACTTAAAGACCATAACCGTGCAGAAAGAACTGCATCAGCTGCAACTGAACACCACCGGAACAGTCAAAGCAATTCCAAACCAATATGCCGAAATTACCGTTCCTTTTTCAGGCCGTGTAACTGCGGTATATCTCAAATTAGGGATGAAAACAAAACCAGGAATGCCGCTTTTCGAAATTGCATCACCCGAATTTATGGACAGTCAAAAACTATTCTTTCAGGCAAAGACAGCCTTTCAAAATGCATCATTAATTTTAAAACGCCAACAAGATCTTAAAGTTAACGGAGTCGGTACCGCACGGGATGTAGAAGAAGCTAAAGCAACCTATGACATTACACAGAAAGAGTATGAAAATGCACGAGCTGCGCTCCAAATCTTCCAGATCGATATCAATAAACTCGTTCTAGGACAGTCCCTCATTGTACGTTCACCCATTGCCGGACAAGTCATTAGCCATGATATCGTCGTCGGACAATATATCAAATCTGACGAACCTTCCCGTGCAAAAATTGCCGAGTTGAATCGGGTTTGGGTAGTCGGAATGGTGAAAGAGCAGGATCTCAACCTCATCAACAAACTGGACATCGCAGAAATTGCCATTGCAGCTTTTCCTGATAAAAAAATAAAAGGAACCATTGAGCACATTGACCAAATCCTAAACGAAGATACCAGAAGTGTTCAGGTGCTAGTAGCCTGTCAAAATTTGGATAGCGTGTTAAAACCCGGTATGTATGTCAGTGTCAATTTTATTGAAAAAGCATCCGATGTAATCTTTATTCCCGAAAAATCATTGCTACAATACCATGATCAAAGTTACGTATTGGTGCAGATTGGTCAAGATCAATACCTCAAGCGTCCGGTCAAGACGGGTATGACCGATCACGGCAAAGTACAGGTTATATCTGGACTAACAGTTGGTGATACCATCATCAGTGAAGGCGCCTTTTATCTGCTAAATGCAAAATAGCATAACACAGACCGATCCCTATTAATATCATCTCGTGCAAGCAAAAAAGTTCCGCTAAACGGATGACCGTGCTCACCATAGATTCTTATACTGATGAAAAATATATTTAACAACACCATTGCCAGACGTTGGCTTGTTTTGGCACTTTTTATTCTACTAACCTTCTTTGGATATTACTCTTGGACACAATTATCGATTGAAGCTTACCCTGATATTGGCGATGTGAGTTCACAAATTGTAACCCAAGTACCTGGACTTGCTGCCGAGGAGGTTGAGCAACAAATCACTATTCCGATAGAGCGTGCTATCAATGGTTTACCTGGCATGCATGTCATGCGCAGCAAAAGCACCTTTGGTCTCTCTATGGTTACGATCGTTTTCCAAGATGGAACAGACGATTATTTCGCACGCACACGCATTCAGGAACGTTTGACGGACTTAGCATTACCCTATCAAGCTGTGCCCAGTCTGGATCCACTTACCTCTCCGACAGGAGAGATATTTCGTTATATCATCGAAAGCAAATCACATGATTTGCGCGCACTCACAGATTTGCAGACTTTCGTTATTATTCCGCGGATCAAACAAGTGTCCGGAGTTGTCGATGTCACCAATTTTGGGGGAATTACCACCCAATTTCAGATTGAGATCGATCCGCAGAAACTTGAGCACTATGGTATTGCCTTAAGCGAAGTCGTTCATAAAATCGAAGCAAATAATACCAATGCAGGTGGAAGTGTCATGAACAGAGGCGACCAATCTTATGTAGTCCGAGGAATTGGATTGGTCCGAACACTGGAAGACATCGGCCAGATAGTTGTCAAATCACAACAGGGAACAGCCATTTTCATGAAAGATATCGGTCAGATCAAATATGGACATTTGGAAAGAAAAGGCGCTTTGGGATACTCAGATAAACGTGGAGCAAATTACTCGGATAATATTGAAGGAATAGTACTCTTGTTAAAAGGTCAAAATCCATCTCTTGTTTTAGAGGGAGTCAACGAAGCCATAGATGAATTAAACAGCAGCATTTTACCAAATGGCGTACAGATTCATGCTTTTATGGACCGTACAGATCTGATCAATACCACACTCAACACCGTTTCGCATACCTTATTAGAAGGAATGGCGTTGGTCATTATTGTACTGATCGTATTTCTGGGAAGCTGGCGTGGGGCATTGTTAGTTGCGATTACCATTCCTGTTGCTTTGCTGACTGCATTTATTCTCATGCATTTTACCCATGTGCCTGCCAATCTCTTATCATTGGGAGCAATTGATTTTGGTATTATCGTCGATGGAGCCATTGTCATGATGGAAGCTATTTTGAAAAAAAGAGAAGAGAATGAGCAAGCAGAGTTAACAGAATCAGGTGTAGCTTCATTGGTCAAGCAAATGGCAAAACCTATATTTTTTGCGACCATTATTATCATCACCGCTTATATCCCATTATTTGCTTTTGAGCGTGTAGAGAAGAAATTATTTACCCCTATGGCATTTACCGTAGGTTACGCCTTATTTGGAGCATTATTAGTGGCGCTGTTTCTGATCCCAGGAATAGCTTACGTTGTCTACCGCAAACCGCAAAAAGTATATCACAATAGATGGTTAGCAAATTTGACAACAGGCTATCATAGACAAGTCGAAAAACTATTAAAGAAACCAAAAACCGTCATTTTTCCTCTGGTAATTATATTTTCAGGTGCACTAGTGCTCACCGCTACCGTCGGTAAAGATTTTCTTCCACCCTTGGACGAAGGTTCTATCTGGTTGCAAGTATCGCTTCCACCGGGTATCACGGTCGAGAGATCAAAAGAAATGAGTGATGCACTACGTACACGAACACTCCAATTTGATGAAGTGACCTATATGATGGTTCAAGCAGGTCGAAATGATGATGGCACAGATGCCTGGACACCCTCACACTTTGAGTGCAGCATTGGTTTACTTCCCTATAAACAGTGGAAAGGTGGTAAGACTAAGGCTGATCTCATCGAAGAATTAGCAGCCGCATATGCAGAGATGCCCGGATATGATGTCGCTTTTTCTCAGCCGATGATCGATGGGGTCATGGATAAAATAGCGGGAGCACACAGTGAACTGGTCGTAAAAATATATGGCGAGGATTTCAAAGAGATACGCCGCATTGCGGAAGAAGTGATGTTTACATTACATCAAGTTAAAGGAGCTGTGGATTTGGCTATTGACCAAGAACCACCCTTACCTCAGTTACAAATTAAAGCAGACCGCACTAAAATAGCACAATATGGTTTAAATGTAGCTGATGTTTCAGAGCTTATTGAAACTGCGATTGGAGGAAAGGCAATTTCACAAATATATCAAGAAGGAAAAGTATACGATATCATCTGCCGTTATCAGGAAGAAAGTCGAAATACACCTGAAAAAATAGGTGCCTTGATGCTCACAAGTGAATCAGGAATGAAGATCCCCTTGGCACAAATTGCAACGATCAAGCTCCATACCGGAGAAAGTACGATTGCTCGTGAGATGAACAAAAGACACTTAACCGTACGGCTAAACCTTCGAGGCAATGATCTGACGTCTTTTCTCAAAGAAGCGCAATTAGCGATAGAAAAAAATATCCGATATGATCATGATCAGATCAAAATAAAATGGGGAGGACAATTTGAGAACCAACATCGCGCCTATCAACATTTGTCGGTCATTGTTCCGATGGCATTAATGATTATGTTTATTCTTCTTTATGGAGCATTTGGGAGTTTCGCCCAGGCAGGATTGCTTATGAGTGTCGTACCACTTGCTATTTTTGGAGGTATGCTCGCGCTCCATGTACGTGGAATGACCCTTAATGTATCGTCCGTGGTAGGATTTATAGCCCTATTTGGTGTCGCGATCCAGAATGGGGTACTGATGATCACGCAATTCAATACCTTAAGGAAAAATGGATATTCACTTCAGGAAGCTGTTACTATGGGTTCACAACACCGCTTTAGACCAGTTATCATGACGGCAACTGTAGCGATCTTAGGTCTTTTACCGGCATCACTCGCCACTGGAATTGGTTCCGATGTACAGAGGCCTTTAGCAACAGTAATTGTTTATGGGTTATTCTTTGCAACAGTGATTACCCTATATGCGCTGCCATCATTATACTACCTCATGGAAAAGAAAAATGCAGCTCAAATAGCGCATGAAAACCTTCACCAAAAATCATAAAAATCATGCTTAACAATATGACCATAGTTAAAAATTTACTGTTATCCACCTACTGGACTTTGTTGCTCTTGGCTCTTGTACCGATTCAGGCTCAAGTTGTGGTAGATACCACTTTTCATAAAAAAATAATGACCTATTCGGACTATATAGAAGCCGTGGCTCAAAACAACCTATCCTATGCAGCAGAAAAATTAAACATTAATATAGCTCAAGCAGCTATTGAAAAGGCTAAAATAATACCTGACCCAGCATTCAATACCGGATTATTCAATAACGATCAACAGCATATGAAAATGGGGTATGGTTATGATATCGGGTTAGATTGGACATTAGAGCTTGGCGGTAAACGAAAAGCTCGAATAGATCTGGCAAAAAGTGAATCGGAATTAGCGCAATATGCATTGCAGGATTTTTTTCAGCGTCTGCGAGCAGAAGCTACCATGCACTATTTGACAGCTCTACATCAGGAACAACTCGTTAAACTGCAACTCAGCTCTTATGAAGCTCTGGATCAATTAGCAAAATCCGACAGTGTCCGTGAAAAATTAGGTGCAATTACTGCTATAGATGCCACACAAAGTAAACTCGAAGCGGCATCCATGTGGAATCAAGTTATCCAGTCCATTGGTCATTGGAAATCCGCTCTTGGAAACTTAGACTTGCTAATGGGCAGCAAGCGAATAGCAGCCGTCACGTCAACAAGCGGAGATTTTTCAACCTTCAATAGGAATTTTCATCTGCATGACTTGATCGAACAAGCGCAGTTGTACCGCTCCGATCTACTTTACGCCTTGCAACATCAAGATGCTTCGCAAAAAATGTTAAAACTGGCAAACGTCAATCGGATCATTGATCTCGGTATCAATACGGGATTAACCCGCAATGCTGCAGCCCGTAATGAGATCGCACCAAGTCCTGCATTCACAGCAACCAACATCGGTATCAGTATTCCATTAAAATTTTCAAATAAGCAAAAGGGAGAATTGAAAGAAGCTTATTATGCCCAACAGCAATCCGCAGTACAATACAAGCAGATCGAACTTCAGGTGCACACAGAAGTAATAAACGCCTATTATCAATATGAAGCAACACAAAAGCAACTCCAACAGTTTAATACTGGATTACTCCAAAATGCTGAAGCTATTTTAAAGGGAAAACGCTATAGTTATGAACGAGGCGAATCCAGCTTATTAGAAGTGCTGCTTGCACAGCGTACCTATATAGAAATCCAGCAACATTATTACGAAACACTTTTTAACAATGCGGCCGCACTTGTGGAGCTAGAACGATCTGCTGGAATATGGGATATCCATTTTTAACGATCTTGATGAAAAAGGAGCACTTTTATAGTATAAATCTTCCAACATTATTGGATAGTGGGGTACATAACGGCACAAAATCAAGCAAAAAAGAAGAGCTAAAATGGTCAATTAAAAAATATTCTCCCTCAAAATAAACGTTTTAAAGAATATTCACAACATATACTTGGCATATATCAGGTATTTTTCTACCTTTGCATCACTCCAAACAACGAAGGAAACTTCAAAAAAAGAGTAAGATTCCGTAGCTCAGCTGGTAGAGCAATACACTTTTAATGTATGGGTCCTGGGTTCGAATCCCAGCGGGATCACAAGAAAGCTTCACAGAAATGTGAGGCTTTTTTTGTACCCAATGGGATGAGAACAGAAGCGTTGGGATGGGTTCGACCTTTTTCATTGCGGACATGCGTTTGGGGTATGTGGGTCGCAATAAATCCCAGCGGGATCACAACAAAAAGCTTCACAGAAATGTGAGGCTTTTTTTGTATCCAATGGGATGAGAACAGAAGCGTTGGGATGGGTTCGACCTTTTTCATTGCGGACATGCGTTTGGGGTATGTGGGTCGCAATAAATCCCAGCGGGATCACAAACAAGAAAAGCTAATCTTGCGATTAGCTTTTCTTGTTTATAGTCAGAGAACTTCCTATAGTAATGACCCGTTTTAATGCAAAAAGAATAGGAAAATTGCATGTTAATCGGTTATCGAGAACATACTATTCTATGATAACCAAAAAAGGGATATCACCCTGATTTAATACAGATAAAGATTTCCGATTTGAAAATTAAACACGACCCTAAATTGCTTTAAAAATGGTGTACCAAGTAGTCCCACCATTGGTAATTGCTCGTCCCCTTTACCTGCACCAATAGCTTGATCTGTAATGACGGTTGACATAGGCACTAAAGTCAGTGGTCCTACCTGCGCTTCCTCCAGATGTGCCACTTCACTGATCAATTGCCTATTACCAACACCCAATAGGCTGGTCGTTTTTCCTTCAAATCTAAGATAAGTCTTGAGGTCATGTACAACTTCTTGCTTGAGTAAATTAGTATTTGCACCACAATCTATACCCATTGGATAAGGTTTCCCGTCAATATTGATATCAACGATAGGGATATGCCTTCTCATTCTGATAGGAATAGTAGCAAGGGGCTCGCCATGCCTAAAAGATATGCCGGTTAAATGCCCCGCTCGATCCACACGTTCAAAAAGGAGTTCTTGCTGATCATAATCTATAGATAATTGAAAACCGCTAAAGATACCGAAGCCCATTAAACCAAAAAGTGGTCCAACCATTAATTCTTCCTGATCCATCTCATCCAACGACACCGCTGCTGCATCCAGAGATTTGATGATCATATCGCCCCAGATCAAGTGATTCCCAAGAGACCAATTCACGTCCGACATGTTGCCCCCCATACCCGTAAAATCCAGAGTGACATCTTTATTGATCGCATGATCCGGCACATATTTCTTTCTAAGCATAATCGTAGGAGCCCCAGAATCGAACATAAAAAATCCATCCATACCGTTTAATTTAGCTGGAACATAGATTAAGTCATTGACCAACTTAAACTTGACACGCATCGTATCAGGGATCATTGTATTGGACAATGCTGCCGCAAGTGCTTGTGCCGGATTGGCAGTTAATTTAACCTTAATAATACCTAATTCGATTAGTTTACCATCTTTGTTAAAAGTAAATGTAGGCCGACCGCGCCCCCCATTTTTGTAGTTCACCAATAGCGAAACGAAGTGATTTCCAGTTAACATCCTCTGGTCTGTAATCCAATCATAGGAATCAATGCCTTGGAAATTAGCAAGAATATCTGGAAGAACTTGCTGCTTATCAATTGTTGCAGGCAAATTACCTATTTGACAAGAGTCGGCCATCATTTCCAATAGCCCACTACTATTTTTAGTATTTAGTAAAACAATGATTTTTTGGATATCCCTATGTACGACGTGCTCTTGCGCATGACAAAACCCGATTAGAGCGACGTATAAAATCAAGACCTCGACTATTTTTTTTCCCATATCAAACCGAATAAAATGATTATTTATAAAAAAAAGAAGAGCCGCTTGGAGAGGCGGCTCTTTCCTTTCTAACTAGATGTTTATGAAGGTTACTCGATTACTTTCCAAATATTTCAGCGAGCTTTTTATCCAACTCGTCACCGCGCAAATATTTCGCAATGATCTTGCCGTTTGGATCCACTAAAAAGTTCATGGGGATTGCCTTAACTTCATACATCATACCAGCTTCGTTTTCCCAACCTTTCAGGTCACCTACTTGCTTCCAAGTCAGTCCATCATCTTGGATAGCCTTCAACCATTTTGCTTTATCCGCGGCTTTATCCATCGATACGCCCAAGATTTCAAAACCTTCTTTTTGGTATTTTGCATAAGACTTGACCAGATTCGGATTCTCACGGCGACATGGTGCACACCACGATGCCCAAAAATCGATCAGTACATATTTACCTCGGTAGTCGGACAATTTAACTGGTTTACCATCTATATCAGGCTGTGTAAAATCTTGCGCCTCTATACCTTCACTTGTTTTCTTCAGTAAAGCAATCCGCTTGGCTAAATCCTTACCCAAAACTGAGTTTTGTAAACTTGGATCCAACGTTAGAAATACTTCTTCAGCTTTAATAGCGTTAAATTCTGGAGGTAAAGTCGAATTAAACGCCATCAATGCCATATAGCTTTTTGGGTTTTTTGCGACATAATCCATTTTAGCATCAATAGCCGCTCGATCCACGACCTGAGCACGCTCCTCCAAAGATTTGATGAAAGCAGGATCCTGTTGATCAGCCAAAGATTTGGATCTATACTCCTTTTCCAAAGCCTCATACTGGTCGTAGATCGGTTTCAACAATACAGTGACTTTCTCATTCTCCGCATTTAGTGGTGAACCGGAAATTTTCGCGTTTTTTATGGAGTCCGCAGATACAAATTTAATAGTAGCCCCTTCGATCAAAAAAGCAAGTATGTCCTGTTTTGGCGGTTTTGCAGGATCAAAAGGTGCATTGTCGTGGATAATACGCAAATGCGCTTCCATAGGTGAAGGGATACTACCTTTAAATTCGAACTTACCATTTTTAATATCAACAGAATCGATACGTACTTTTTCGTCGTAATTTAAACGCAAATATGCTTTTGCTGGCTGGTCCAATTTACCAACAGTCCCCTGCAGCGTATAATTTTGCTGTGCAAATCCAAAAGCAGGTAAAGCTACAGCTAGCATTAAAGCCCATTTCATATTTTTCATCTTTATTTTGTTTTTTGTTTTATTCTCTCTCCTACTGTTCCAGTATTTAACAACTTATTGTAAAGCTGTTTATCACGCAATACCAATAACGCTTGTTTAAAGCTTTGGTTCGCTTCATTGCGCACGCGTGTACGATAATCACCGCCCGTATAAAGGAGTGATCCTACCTGAGCCTTAAATTCAACATCAATGGCATCATGAGCAGCTGTAAACTTTTGTTCCGGTATTAAAATGGAATGTTTTTGAGCGGCATCTACCACTTGTACATGAACTGGTTTTGGCACTTTGAAACTCTTATTAAACGTGTTAAAATCGGGATACGCTTTTAACAAAGCTTGACGATTTTGTTGCACAAATTCAAATCCACCCTTAGCAACCAAGCCACTATTCATCAATTGTGCCATCCAACTGCTATATTCATTGGTATCGATAGCCACAAAGCGATCGGGCATAATGCCACCTCCGCCATAAACAATTCTTTTATTCTGAAGTGTCGTATATTTTAAAGAGTCTGGAAATTGAACATGCCCTTCTTCCAATAACTCTTTAGACTCCATACGTCGATTGAAATCTTGGAAATAATCATCCTTACCTTTTGTGTACGGTTTTTGGATAGAACGACCTGAAGGTGTATAGTATCGAGCTCCAGTCAATTGCATCTCTGAACCATCGGATAACAGAACAGGTTTTTGCATCAAGCCCTTTCCAAAACTTCGTCGTCCGATGATCACCGCACGATCCCAGTCCTGCAGTGCTCCTGTAACGATCTCACTGGAAGATGCTGTCGATTCGTCGATCAGCACCACCAATTCACCTTCATAAAATCGGCCGAATCCACCCGTAAAGAAATAATCTTTACCCCCTTCATTGGGCACCGAGTAGAAGACAATTTTTTCTTTGGGCAGAAATTCATCTACAACACCAATAGCGGATTCGACATATCCTCCACCATTACTTTGTAGATCCAAAATCAACTTCTTCATCCCCTGTTCTTTGAGTTTTTTCAAAGCCTCATCAATCTCTGGCCGTGTCGTACGGTTGAAAATAGAGAGTGCTATATATCCGATTTCACTGTCAACCATATAGCTTTCGCGGACTGATCTTTCTAAAATATTTTCTCTCACGATACTGATCTTTTTCGGTTCCAAATGACCAGCAGATAAGATTTCTAACACTACAGGGATTCCTTTTTCGCCGCGGAGTTTTTCCATAATCTCCTTGTTCCCCCATTTCTTCCCCGCTATCGCCTCGCCATCAATACTGATGATCTGGTCGCCCACTTGGATTCCAGCACGCATGGCCGGACCATCAGGATTGACAATCGTAATAAAGGTCTGGTCATTATTCTTTAAAAACTGAATACCAATACCAGCAAAACTTCCACTCATTGCTCCCCGCATAGCCTCCGCCTCTTCCCGACTGGTGTATTTGGAATGCGGATCTAAATCGGCAATCATCGCTTTTATGGCAGCATCTACCAAATGCTCTTCATTGACCTGATCGACATAGTTTTGTTGAATCAGTTTCAATGCCTCCTCAAATTTATACTTTGGATTCATCTGAGCCTGTAAAGACAGACTTAGACCTACCATCCCCACGAGCAAGCCCGCTGCTTTCTTATTCATATGGTATTTTTTATAAAACTGTTTATTTTTCATTCTTTAGGATCTCTATGGCAAGCGATAATTCATCCATCAACTTACTTGGGCTACCAGAGTATCCTCCCGAACAGTAGCGTACACGACCATCTTTGACCACGATTTTGCGTGGAATAGAAGAATCGCCAAAAAGAGGTACCAATTGTTTAAATACCAAGTTTTGCTCATTTGTAGCTGGATTGACCGAATCATGTAATAGATGGAATCGATATCCTTCCCCACGAACATAGTTGACCGACTTGCTTTTATAGTCTCCTGTCTGCATGGTACCCAACATATAGATCGCTACAGTTGGATCGTGGGCATATTTATCAACCAAGAGCTGCATCCCCGGAAATGCCATAATGCAAGGACGGCACCAAGTCGCCCAAAAATCGACAACGACAATTTTACCCTTCCAGTCTTCAGGTGTTTAAAAATGATCCTTCTGCAGTTTCTAAACGAAAATCCGGCATAGGATGATTGACCCAGTTATGGTCCACATAAGCTTTCATTTCGGCTTTTTCTTCATCCGATTTTAGACTTGCCAGATAAGACTGGTATCCCTTTTCATCGCCATTATGCCCTTTCAGATAAATAGCTTTCAGTTTTTCAAACATACGGGGTGTCATAGCATTGTACCGCGCACTCATTTCCAAAAGCGGAAGGATCTGTTTATCATCGTTAAGGCCTTCAAGCACCTGTAGGTTGATCTCGTTCAATTCGGCATTTTCATATTTCCCTTTTTCAGAAAGTTCTAAAAAATATCTGCGCGCCTCTGTATATTTTTTCAGATCGTTTAACAGCGAAATGTGTGTAAACAATCGATCATCCAGATTTTTCACCACATTGGAATCTGCCTGTGCCTTGCTGTCAAAATCTTGTTTATACGACTGATCATCTTTTCTGGATATCAATTTAGGCATAATCGCTTCTGAGATGCTGTACAACGTATCTTTGCCTACCGTCTTGAACATATAAGCACGCATGATATTCCAACGCATCAATTCATTACCGGTACGAAAATCAAGATCATCGAATAGTGATACGAACTTATCAAATTGCTTGGACTCGAAATAAGAGGATCCTAAACCTCGATAAACTGCATAATAAATAAAATTCTGATTATTTGGATTTTTGCGCCATTGCGCAATCGGAAAACGTTTTAAAAATTCTTCATAAGCACCGATCGCCTGAGCCTGATCCGAACTAGCAAGCATCGCATTATTATAAGCCATAAAACGTGCAGTAGCGCCATTTGGAAAATCACTATAAACCCTATTTTGGATAAATTTGGTCAAATTTGCATCTTTCAAGCGGGCATTGGCATAATTATAAAATACGCCTAATGTTTCGTCATCCAGACCCTTATCAGCAAGCGCATCTGTCACAAACTTTCTGGCATATGCCGGAAATTCATTTCCTAAGCCCAACTTTTGCAGATTCATAAAGGAATGAAAGTAATTGAGGTAATTTTTCCCCAACAAAGCAGACTCTTTAGCACCCGACGTCTTTAGATAGGCCTGTTCCAGAGAGTCAGGTGGGTTGGTATAATAACTTAATATTTCTCCTCCGGTGATACCTGGCGCCTGAAATGCGGCTTCAGCTAAGTAAGATCCTGCCAGGGGTTTTCCTTTTGCACTTGTTAGCGCAACGGCATAACCTAAGTTATTATTATTATCAACAGCATCAGGTTGATCACTGTCTCCCTGAAAAAATTTCACGCCGATAAAGGCAGTGCTCGGTTTAACGGGTACATTTGCCGTCCATAATCCATCACTATTTTTTTGCAGAGGCAGGATGAGTTTGGTCCACGTAAAATTGTCAAAAATAAACAGGTTGGCATTTACCTCATCACTGAATTCTAGATCCTTATCTTTTGCATTGTACATCAGCTGCACAAGATCACTCGTTTTTGGGTTTTTAGGCTTAAAAACACCGCTATCATATCGAGGCTGTGCATATAACACAGCCTGGACAAGAAACAACAGTAAAAAAATCGTTCGCTTTTTCATCAGTATCGTATTACTTTATGAGCTCGTAAGCTCGATTTGTTTATTTATGAATGGATTTTCTCTTGGCATTTACGTGCCCTAGATCAATTTTATCGGTAATAAACCGTTCATGAGCACGACTCCTAGCTGTCTACGCGTGCTCATGACGGTTTTCTTCTGACAGTTATTATCTAGGATTCTGACCGATTTCAGGATTTAGCGTGAGCACCTCCTGATTGATAGGATATACCATACGGGGACTATTTGCCTGTAAGGTATAGCTCTTTCCGTTAAGTGATCTCGTTACCGGTTTAAAATAATTGCCATCCAACGTTAACCTTCTCATATCATACCAACGTAAATCTGTCCCTACAAATTCTCGACGTCGCTCATCCATCACATATTGCAACAAATCGGCTTGGACATCTGTCGTCTTCAATGCGACATATTTACTTGCTTGGAAACGTTTTTTACGTAATAGATTCAACATTTCCACTGTTTTAGCCACATTATTTTGGCGTGCATACACTTCAGCTCTATTGAGATAGATTTCAGGTGTATTCAAGCCTATGTATGCATTATAACTGAAATTGCCATTGGACAAAGGTTTGATATACACATAACCTTTAAACGTATTTGGATCTGTACCGATAAACATTTTGAGGCGTAGATCGTTCTGATCATAAAGTGCTACAAGATCGGGATTGAGTGGACCACGAACAAAGCCTGAGCTCAGTTTTGAAAGTAGCACTTCTTTATCGTCAATAAGTCTAGGATAAGTTGCTGAAGTATATTCTTCCAAATTATACACCGTTGGATCAAGCGCCAAAGCCAAATCGGCATATCTTCCACTCTCCTCAAAATTTCTCATGGTCAAATACACCCGCGATAAAAGTGCATAGGCTGCAATCTTGGATGGGTGATAATTGAAGGATGGAAAATTGGGCAAGTTTCCAATCGCGATATTAAGATCTTCAATAATTTGCTCATATACTCGTGATAAGGATACACGGCTTAAGTTTTGAAAAAGATCTGGTGTCAATAGCAATGGTAAACCCTGCTGGCTAGTTGCTTTTGTTGGATCGTAAATGGGTGCATATTGATTTGCTAGAGAAAAATAAGCGAACGCGCGATGCACGCGTGCTTCTGCAGCAACATGAAGTTTCTGTGCTTCACTCCCACTTTGACTCCCCATCACCCCCGACAAGATCTCATTAGCGATATAAATCTGTTTATATAAATTGTTCCAGGCTATATCTTGCTGGTTATCGATGTAGAAGTAATCGTTCCACAAATAAGCGCGCTGGTAGATTTCCCCCCAAGCAGTCGACGCAGATGTAGCCACATCTGCAGCGATGTTGTCGCTGGTGATCAGAGGCAGCACAAAAGAACTTTCAAAGTTAACTTTGTTATTGAGCAAGTAAAGGTAGTCGTCTGTAGTTTTTAACGTACGTTTATCATTTTGGTCGATCTCTACGTACTTTCTACAGGAGGAAGTAAGTAAAGCTCCTGAGATAACCAAACTATAGAGTAAAATATTTTTGATTTTCATAGCTTTTGCTGTTTAAAAAGACATATTTAGCGTAACAAAAAATGTTGGCGATGGAGGCAAGTTGGAGTAACTGTTCAACGTTCTATAAGTTGGATCGACTCCATCCTTATTTTTGCGCCAGATCAATCCCAGATTACGCACGCTACCGCTCACATTTACCGATTTAAATGGTGTGTTTTCAAGTGTTTTAAGCGGTACATCATAAGCGAGGTCAATTTGTTGTAGACGCACATTACTACCGCTGATTACGAGCGCATCGGAACTGGCATAGCGCGACAAATTATTATATTGATATCCCGCTCTGCTCAATGCAGGTACATTTGTTATTGCTTCATCTCCAGGCTTTCTCCATCGAAGAGCAAGATCAGACTGCAAACCGATCGCACCAGAATAAGGTGCATAATCGGGATAATTTTGCACGGATAATCGTCTTAACACATGTCCCAATTCATAGCTAATCCGTACACCCAAAGTAAAATCTTTATAAGAAAAAGTATTAAACAATCCACCAAAATATGGCGGCGTTGTTCTGCCAACTTTCACCAGATCATCAACAGTAAGAGCTGTAGCAGGAGCATCTGCGGCTACGATTTCACCATTTTGTTTATAGATCTGTGAACGTCCTTGGTTATCCAAACCAGCCCAACGATACGCATACATGTAGTCCGTCGGATTATCCACAATCGGTACACCCGTATTGATATAATCCAATACCCGAGTCGGATTGACGAATCGTGAATCGGTCACCTTATTGGTATTGTATCCAAAATTAAAGAGGGTATTCCATTTCACTTTCGATTGTAACCATGCCGCTTTTACGCCCAAGTCTATCCCATGTCCCTCCATCGTAGAACTATTAAATTTGACTCTTGTCCAGCCATAGGTAGGATTGAATGGAAAATCATAAATGATGTCGGACGAACGCTTGGTATAATAATCAAAGTTAAATTGCAATCTATTATTCCAGGTTCCATAATCAAGACCGATATTAAAGGTTTTGACCTTTTCCCAAGAAATCTGTTTATTCGCTGGCGATACAATACTTGCTGTAACTTCATTGGTGACCAAATCACTACTTGTATTGATAATGATTGTTCTACCTGCACTTTGAGGCAATGTTCCGTTGACACCATAAGTCATGCGTATACCCAAGGCATCCGCCCAAGCAGCGTGTTTTAGAAAATTCTCTTTCTTCGCATCCCACTTTCCGCCCACTGACCACAGCGGTTTAGCCCGTTGGTCGCGCGATGCACCCACAACAGTAAAGTCGTCAAAACGGACACTTCCAGAGAATACATATTTTCCCTTAAAAGCCGAGAAAGCCGCATTGGAATAATAAGAAAGAGCACGAGATGTATTTTTCGCTATTGAAGCATTGGAGTTGAAATAATTATCCCATCCATAAATGGTATTATAATTCCCCCTTGGATTGATCACAGCAAAAGAATAAGTATCCTCGCTAAAACCTAAATAAGTATCTGTTGAGGATCTATAATTATTTTGTCTCCATTCCGCTCCAGCTAAGAAATTGAGATGATGTTCAGCATCTTGTCCCAGAGCTTTATTGACGTTCAATTGCGTACGAAATACATATTGCGAACCATTGTAGTTACGCACCCCTAGATTACCTCCCATGGGATAACCGTAAACAAAATTTCCATTTTTATTAAAAGTTGTTCCAATATTGATTTGGTTGCGTAGTGCATAACTTGTGACATCATCGATATTTTCCTGGTTATTCATTTCACGCTGCCACTGCCCCATCACTGATAGATCCGCCCAGCTGTTCAATTTGGTATTGACATCCATATGCATGCGCAAACGATGCGTCTGATCGTCATAATTTCCAGTTTTCAACTCTTCTATTGGATTGTAAGCCCAATCTAGGTAACCTCTTTTTTCAAAATCTTGAGTTACTTCTGGTCTAAATTGTATGTATCTTCTGATGTTATTTCCATCCCCATCTTTCAACATATCGTAGGGTAGTAGACCTCCAGAATATGGATTTGATGAAAGTGCATTGACCGCCGCATTATTCGTCTTGGAATTTCCGTAGTTATAATTTATTCCTGTAGCAATCTGCACCCGATCATGAAAGAGCATATTGGTTAAATTGGCTGTTGTTGTGAAACTCTCTGCCTTATTGGATCGAAAAACAGGAATATCCTTGCTGTAGTTGGTGGAAACAAAATAGGTACTTTTGTTTGCTCCCCCCGATATTGACAGGTTATATTGCTGTGATGTTGCATTTTGCAATAGATAATCTTTGATTTGATCCCTATTATCTGTAGCGGCGAGTTTGGCTAGTGCCGCATCTCGCTCCTGTTCAGTTGCAGTACCACGTTTTACTCGAAACAGCCATTCCATAGATTCGGAGTGTGGTTTATTGGTATTAAATGGGTCCCAACTTTTTTTGATGATGTTATCTCCGATAAAACCCTCTTCAAACAATTGCTTTTCTAAATCAATATATTGTGCAGAAGACATCCGATCCATTTTATTAAGATCTGCAGGCGCTGCTATACTTAACGATGTACCGAAAGTCAGCGAAGTTGGCATATTGCGACCTTTCTTTGTTTCGATAACAATTACACCATTTGCCGCTTTCGCTCCCCATATAGATGAAGCTGCAGCATCCTTAAGCACTGTGATACTTTGAATATCATTAGGATTGATCCGACTTAATATCGCACCTCCTGAACTCTGCGTAGTTCCTTTACCGGTTAATGAAAATGATGCATCTACAGTTTCTGCCATTGGAAATCCATCGATTACGATCAAGGGATCTTTTGGCGTCCCGCCCGTTCCAAAACTATTGATACCACGTATACGGATCGCATTACTTCTAGGATCGACATACATCCCTGGTACCAAACCCTGAATACGTTCCAAGACATTAATCGCTGGAGTTTCTTGTATTTGTTTTGCCGTAACGGTACCGAATGATCCCGTTGCACGTTCTTTTGGTAGCTGGGTATAACCTGTCGAAACCACCTCCACATCTTGGAGGACATGGACGACCTCGCTCATAGACACATTGATCTGATTATGGCTTCCGATGACACGGCGTTGCGGTTCCATACCGACATAAGAAAAAATAAGCGCCTCAGCTGGATCAGTCAAGCGTAGGGTGTAGCGTCCATCGCTACTGGTAGTTACGCCATTCCTAACGGCATTCCCATCGGCTATAACCGTCACCCCTACCAAAGGTACTCCCTCATTATTTTTCACCACACCAGATATCACCTTCCAAAAACGATCATCGCCGTCCTGACCTTGATTGTTACGACTATCACGGATGATGGTAAAATAATTATTTTGTACATATAGGAACAAGAAATTGTTTGCATATAAAAGTTCCTTCAATACAGATTCTACTGGCATTCTTTTATTCTTCGGGACCAGTTCTGAATCGATAAAGGCATTTTTTATCAAGCCCTCTTCATAAGAAAATTTTGTCCCATAAATCCGGGTTACTTCATCCAGAGCTTGGGAGAGACTCACCTTTTTTTGTGCATAACTGCCCGCATAGGTAAACAGGCAGAAAAGCAGCACGAGTAATCGTGGTTTCATAAGTATTGATTAAAGTTAGTTAGTTAGTTAGTTAGTTAGTTAGGTTTTATTATTATTTGTTTGTTTTGTACGACAATATCAACGTCCATGGTATGTTTGATCACAAAGAGCACATCATCAATTCCCTTCAAAGGAATCGTTCCGGTAAAACGCTTATCCAAAAGCATTGGATCTTCGACAAGGACTTGATAACCATAATTATCTTCTAGCACACTGACGATATGAGCTAGATTGCTATGTTCTATATTGAGTTCACCACGGGTCCATGATGATACTTTAGATGGATTCGAGTTGTGAACAATTTCGTTCCCTTTTGACTGTTTGTCATAAATAAAGGTCTCTCCAGGTTTGAGCAATTTGTCCACTCCGTTTTTTCCGTCAATTTTAACGCTTCCTTCGAAAAGGGTGACTTCGATACGACCACGGCGATCTTTTACATTAAACTTGGTCCCGAGCACTGTTAAAGACAGTTCGCCTACATGTACCACAAATAGATCATTCTCACGCAAACGGTTTTTGAGCGCCGTATGCTTTACCTCAAACATACCTTCACCTTCGAACCATACTTCCCGAGGTTTGTCCGTTTTCCAGTTTCTGATATAAGATAACTTCGAGTTGCTATTTAGGTTAATCAGGGAAGCATCTGGTAATAATACCTCGGTCCGTTCACCATATGCTGTATGGGTCGATTTCGTTCCGAATTGACTGATATCATAAACGATAAAAATAAAAGCAATGATGGCCGCAGCACGCGCAGTCCATTTGACTATTTTCCGAATCAATCGTTGTTGACTTTGTTTTCGCGAATAGGTAGGAATTGCATGTTGAATGTTTTCCCAACGTTGATCACTCGTCAGCTGGCTTTTAGCAACTGGTTGTTCCTTGATCAATGTCATCCAGAGCGCAGCGATATCCATCTGAACGGACAGCTCCGGATCATGTGCGCCCAATCTGTCCCAAAAATCTTTTTCATTCTCGATCTGCCCCAACTTGGATTGCACAAAGTCTTCATCAGCAAAAAAATCTGCTGCTTTATAATTTTTGTATTTTAAAAATTGAGGATCCATAACCTTTTTTATATAGATACACCTCTTTTCAAAATTTTACCCCAATAAATTTTATTTTTTTTAAAAAAATTCAAAAACGATTAGTAAATACCTAATTTAAGAGGTTATTTATTACTAACAACGCAGGAACCGTTGTCTATTCATCACATCAAGTGTTGGATACTTGATTTATAATTTGACTTGGTTGATCAGATGCAAAAGCACCAAAACGCCAAATTTTCCAAAGTGTTTCTTCAGATTATCCAATGCTCGATAATACAGTTTATAGGTATCCTTGGTCGACAGCCCCATAATACTTGCAATTTCAGCATAGGTGAGTTCTTCAAAAAAACGAAGGTGAATGATTTCGCGTTGACGAGCGGTCATATTGGACAAGGCCTGATCCAGTTTATCCTTGATCTCCAGCACACGCTCCTTGCGGATCATGCTGACATCATGGGGCAGTTCTATGGTAAAAGGAAGATGTTCGATCGCTGAGTTCGTCACGTGAGCACGCTTTATGGTTTGCTCAATATTTTTAATCAAATTACGACGAAATGATTTATACAGATAGTTTTTAACCGATACGTCGGTATTTAAATTTTCTTTATTGCTCCACAACTTGACAAATAATTCTTGTATACTATCTTCAATGACAGCATTATCCTGTGTAAATTTGAATCCATAATTATACAAAGATTGGTTGTATCGTTCAAAGAGAACTTTAAACGATGCTTCATGTCCAACCTGGAACAGCTGCCATATTTGTAAATCGGAATCCATAAGTAAGTAAAAGATTTTTTATTTTGAGGCCTAACCGAAAAATCTTCTTTTTCAAATGTATAAAAAAAAATGATGTTATGTAATTTATGAAAGATAATCCTTTGAAAAGCTCTTGTAAACAAAAGAATCACACAAAAATTATTGATTATCCAACATTTTGCCCAGCCAAGCAAAAATAATATAACCGGATATCATCACAAAAGCCACTTATTCAAGTGGCTTTTACTAACATGGATTTTCAAAACAACAAATTGCTCTTATTTTACAAATGGATCGAACAGCTTGAACAGTAAAAAATTGTTCTTTATAACCGATTAAATGGATCCAGTTTATTTAAAGGCATTCCATACTTTTGTTGGTCTACCGTTATTGTCAAATGCACCAAGGGTATATCCATTCCACCCGGCATAAGCCAAAGGTTCCCAATAGAATATCCCCAATACTTTTTGATTCGGAATCCCATTTGCCGCTTTCAGCAATTCGCTCAGCCATCGTTCTGCAACCTCTTCTTCATCCCAGCTCATCCCCACCTCACAGATCATCACTTCCGATTGATAACGGCTGATCATATCGTTGATATTGTTGATACAAGCCGTATTATACGCTTCCCAGTTTTCTTTATTGGGATATAACGACATTCCGATCACATCCCACTTACCACCATTATTTTTTAACCCGTCAAAAAGCCAACGGAATAAACTGTTATCCTGACCATTTTGCAGATGTACAATCACTTTGCTATTTGGCAAAATTGCTTTCACCGCATCATATCCTGCATTATTCAGCGCCGCATAGTTAGCCATGTTGACCGAAGCTTTTCCATCCTCCCAGAGCATCCCATTTCCGGTTTCATTCCCTACCTGTACCCATTCTGGTTGGATACCATTGTCTTTCAACAATTGCAGTACAGATGTCGTATGGGATGCTACAGCAGACTTTAATTCACTAAAAGATAATGTGGACCAAGCAGCTGGTTTGTTCTGCTGTCCGGGATCTGCCCAAGTATCACTATAATGAAAGTCAATCAGTAAGCGCATCCCCAGATGCTTTGCGCGTCGTGCTTTTACCAAAAGATCATCTTGATTGCACCATCCATTTTGAGGATTTACCCATACCCGCAATCGGACCGCATCGACGCCCAACGACTGGACGAGCTTCATACCGTCCACTGAAGTTCCCCCCGTATTATAAAACTGTACACCCGAAGCTTCCATTTCTGTGATCCAACTGACATCAGCACCTTGAGCTAAATGGCCCGTTTGTTGTATCGGCTGTGCCACCCCTTCATCGCTACAGCTATATAAGCTGAAGCATAAACAAATCAAGTAAAATCGTAAATCTATTATTAAGTTTTTCATCTCATTCTTTTTAAAACCGACCTATTATTCTTTCCCTTAACCCAAAACAGCAACCTATTGCACCCAGTACTTAAATGCTTTAGGATCGCTCAGATCGAGTACAAGCGTATGTGTTCCGATCTTGTCATATACAAAACCACTGGCGTCTGCCGTATATAGATGACAGGTTCCTGCTTCCTCTGCAGCTCCAAAAAACCACGTCCAGCTGCCATTGATCAAGACCTTGATCCCCCATTGCTCCGCAACTGTATTCGTAATCGTTGCTTTCCACAATTTCTCCGTTTTATCGTAAGTCATGGGTGTAGCAGACGCACTCCATCCATTGAAATCACCGGTGACGGACAAGGATTCGACGACCGTCTCTTTCCAGCTTAATTTATTGACATCGGCAGTCAGGTACAGGTATCCCCCATTGCTGGTCCAACTATTCCAACGATCATCTCCACTATACAGAATATATTGGCTACCTTCCAATGGATAAGAACCATAGATCACAGACGCATTGGCGCTTTCCTCATTGGTCAGGTAGAAGTTAAACCATTGGTCTACCTGTACAAATCCGTCATAGAAACCATCTTCCTTACGCGAGCATATCTTCCATGGAAATTGTGTCAGTTCCTTGTTGGCCATATAGAGGTATTGGGCATCAACAATAGGTTCATAAGCCGTCACCGCTATGGCGATCACATTACTATATACGACATCAACATTACGTGCTAGACGTGTCGAAACACGTGCATATAAAGTTGTCTTTTTCCCAGGTTCAAAGCCCATAGCTGTTACTAAACTATTCAATTGTTCGTGGGTATAACTCAAGGATGGCGCCACTTGTTCGCTCTTTTTAGCAATCACGGCAAATGTCGCTTCTGCGGCAAATTCAACGGTATGCTGAAGCGTAGACGGAGCGATTGGCTGTGCACTAGTCAAATTCGACTCCTCCCATACCAGTTGCAATGCCAGACTTTTACGATCAGTAGATGTCAACAGAACATCTGTTGTGCTGCTATGGAGCACTGCTGCCTCAAAACCTGTCAGGACGGGCTCACCGCCTTCCTTTTTACAAGAAAATAAAAGGAAGGCCAACGTATAAATAATCAATTTTTTCATAATCGGTGTAATTGGATAATAAATAGCTTATTTAGTAACCTGTATTTTGTATTAAATTGGGATTGGCAGTCATATCAGTAGTCGGTATCGGATACAGATTGAACTTTGCATCTACACTACTTCCATTGACAGTCCCACCTTTCCATTGCCACAAATACGTATTACCTGTAAAGCGTCCAAAGCGGATCAGATCGGTCCGTCTTGTACATTCCCAAAAAAGCTCTCTTCCACGTTCGTCAAGAATAAAATCTAACGTAAGCTGTGCCTGCGTAATAGCGCCAGCGGAACCTTTATAAGCGCGTTGACGAATCTGATTCACCAGATTGAGCGCCTCTTGGATATTACCGCCACCACCACGTAGAACGGACTCGGCATACATCAAATAACTATCAGCCAAACGAATCATTGGAAAATCGGTACTCACTAGACCTTCATCTGTTTTGTAAGTGCCGTCATCATTTAAATTGGTAAATTTTACCACACCATATCCCTGACTAGAAGAAGCCGGATCATCGACATCCAAAGATTGCCCTTTAGTCCAAAAATCGCCTCGCTTATCATTAGCATTAAATATAGAAACAAATTCACGCAGGGTACGGAAACTGTTCCATCCAGAGATCACGCCGTAATCTGCAGCCTGCATGCTTCCCACGATAGGACCATTGACCAGATAAGTGGTTGCCCCCCAGCTTGTCGTATGGGCTACATCAGCTTGAATTTGAAAAATAATTTCATTCAAACATTTATCATTATCAGCATTAAACAGCTGTTTATAGTCATTATGCAGCGTATGTCCACTATCGATCACCTTTTTACTATACAGCAGACAGTCGGCGTAGCGTGCTGTGCCGGTATAGATCTGCGCATTCAAATAGTTTTTAGCAAGTAAAGCCCAAGCGGCAGCTCGACTGACATGACCATACTGATTTTGACGTGCCTCGGGCAACAGGTCTGCAACAGCGATTAGCTCTTGTTCGATATAGTTAAAAAGATCAGCTCTTGCTATACGAGGAGGAAAAAATGCAGCAACAGGATCTTTCTCTGTTACAAAAGGAACATGGCCATACAGATCCATGGCATGGCTATACGTTAAAGCGCGTAGAAAACGAGCCTCGGCAGCAAACCGCTCAATCTCGGCACGTTCTGCAGGATCAAAAGCGGCTAATTTTTCTGTCGTCACATTCCTTAAAAACTCATTGCATAATGCAATTGAATAGTAGATACGGTAGTACATGGCATTCACCCAAGTGTCGGATGCGCCCCATTTTACGTACTGTATATCCTCCATGTTATCACCACCGGCCCAAGTATAAATAACCTCATCTGTGGGCACCTCTTGCAAATTAAAGAAAACGCGCAGGTAACCCCATGAAGCTGTTGCTCCTGCCATATCTGGATCGGCATCTCCACGACCATTTCCGGCGACAGCAAAAGAAGCATATAATTTTGCCAGTACCGAACGATAACCAGCTACTGAAGTATATACGGCTTCAGATGTGGTCTGTACTGTAGGATATTGATCGAGATCCTTGGTGCATGAACACAGCATTAGAAAGATCGATAGTATGCTACAGCTATATATTTTCAAGTTTTTCATCAGTATATCATTACGTTATGAGCTCGTAAGCCCGGTTATATATTCAGAAGTTGATTGTGTCTTTAGGCATGCTGCCCGCAGTGTTTTTATCGTTGATGAAGCGATCATAAGCCCTATTCATCGCTGTATGTAAACAGGTATTCATGAGGATTTCATCGGACATGAACTTGGTTTTTAAAAGGGTTAAAAATCTAAATTTAAGCTTAAAGAATATGTGCGGGAACGCGGATAGAAGGAACTATCAAAGCCACTAGGGACCTCCGGATCATTACCGCTATAGTTACTGATCACAAATACATTTTGTACGATAGCACCCACTCGAAGATTGGACACCTTTCCGATCTTCCCAAAATTATAGCCCAGCGAAAAGTTTTCCATCCGTAAGAACGAAGCATTTTCAACATAATAATCTGAATAATATTGTCTGCTTTGAAATCCAGTATTGAAATAATCGCGATGCAGATTATTAAGTGCTGGGTCTACGTACTGTACCGTCTCCCAAGCGCTGAGATTCATTTTGGTATTGTTGAATACATAATTACCTAGATTAGCTCTCAAAGTCGTAGCCGCTGTCCATTTCTTGTAAGACAATTGCGTATTGAAACCAAATAACCACTTCGCAGCAGGTGATTCATACCGGTATAGATCCTTTTCATCTATAGCTCCATCGCCATTTAGGTCAGCATAGATACCTTCTAATGGTTTTCCAGCATCATCATATAACTGCTTATAGACATAAAACATATACGGTTGGTATCCTGTGGTCAATATCTGTATACCCCGTCCACTGACTACCGGTCCTACATAACTTCCTACGGATGAAGCGTCCTGTACCAGAGCAATATTGGTCACCTGAGTATGTTGATTGGTCGCATTGATATTTACTTCCCATCTTAGATTATCGGTCTGAACAGGCACTGTATTTAACTGAAACTCCCAACCTCTGCTTTCCACATTACCCACATTGATGGTCGCATTTTGATCAAAATTTGTCCCTGCAGCAACAGGTACATTGGCAAGTAGATCATGTGTTTTGCGGGTATAGTATTCGACAGAACCAGAAACTCGTGCTTTCCATAATGAAAAATCCAAGCCGTAGTTAAAAGCTTTAGTCGTTTCCCACCTTAAATCTCTGTTGTAGACCGATGGACGGTACACCAGATGGTATTGATCGCCAAAACGATATTGAGCATAGGGAGTACCTTGGGTATACACCGGCAGATATTCGTAATTGCCGATCCCTTCTTGCTGCCCTGTGATCCCATAACTACCACGAAGTTTAAGATCATCCAAAAAAGATACATCTTTTAAAAAAGATTCTTCCGAAAGTCTCCAAGCCAGGGCAAGCGATGGAAATGTTCCCCAACGATTTTCTGGACTAAATCTGGAAGTACCGTCTTTTCTGATCGTGGCAGTCAACAGATAGCGGCTATCGTAATTATAATTCAATCGGCCATACCAAGAAATCAAGGTGTGTCTTTCGTCCGAAGCGATCCCTGTAGAACGCAAATCTCCGGCTTCATTAAAATAACTAATGGCAGGTCTTGTTGAGCTCCAATGCTGATAGTCGTGTCCTGCCGTAAACTCTACCGTACTTTTGATTGTGGGAAAAGTTTTGTTATAAGTCAGATAACCTGTAAATAATTTATTTTTAAGGGTCTGCTCATACGCATCATATGCACCGCCAATCAAAAAATTATTTGCCGCACTTGCTGGAATATGATTAGAACCACTACCCTTGGCGTAGTCATACCCGATGGTCACATGTGCCTTTAAGGCCGGTAAAAAATGAAACTTATAATCCATATCCAGATTTCCGATACCTCGATTGACAGTACTGCGATGTTTCTCTTGTTTAATCAGACCCAGCGGATTCAGATTAGCTCCTGTAGCTGGGAGACCCGCATTGTCCAAACTTTCGTAATAACCCCCATAGGCGTCCACTCCCGAATAGATCGGTTGTGTCGGATTAAAAGCGATGGCAGACCATATGGCATCCGTATTCGCAAAACGATTGTTGTTTCTGGCACCTTTCAAATTCAGATTTACAGATAAGTGCTGATCAAAAAAAGTTGGCGTCAGCACCACCCCACCTGTGATCCGTTCGCTCCTATCCGTTCGCAAGGTCCCCTGTTGATCATAATAACCAACGGAAGCACGAAACGGTAATGTCTTGGCTATTTTACCCTGCAAGCTCACATTATTATCAGTACCCATTGCCTGTTGGAAAACTTCTTCCAACCAGTCCGTAGAGGCATTGCCCAATAAATTTTTCTGTGCTGCAGTACCTTTGGTATTGATCAGATCTGCAAATTCTTCACGTGACATCATGTCCGCAACCCCCAAAGCCTGCTGCATTGATACGATCGACGAAAATGAAAGTCGTAAGGTATCCCCTTTTCCTTTTTTTGTGGTAATCAACAAAACCCCATTGGATGCCCGAGAACCATAAATAGCCGTTGCAGAGGCATCTTTCAATACCGTCATGCTCTCGATATCATTGGGATTGATCAAGCTTAAAAAATTGCCACTATTACCGCTGATACCACCCGTTTCCAAAGGCACACCATCCAGTACGATCAAAGGATCATTGCTCGCACTTAGCGATGCTCCTCCACGGATACGGATCGTGCTTCCCGCAGAGGGCGAACCGCTATTGGACATCACTTGCACCCCAGCAGTCTTACCATTGATCAATTGTTCTGGAGAACCGACCAATCCTGCATTAAAATCCTTACTGCTTACCGTTGTCACCGCGCCAGTCAGATCTTTTTTATTGGAACTACCGTAGCCGATCACGACCAATTCTTCCAATACCGTACCACTAGCCTTCATCTGCACATCCAGCTTTTGGCCAGTCACAGTCAACGTTTGACTGCTATAACCTACTATGGAAAATACAAGTTGCGACTTGCCATTAGGTAACAAGATCCGATAAGACCCATCAGCTGATGTGGATGTACCTACTGTTGTACCCGCTACCATCACTGTCACCCCTACCAAAGCCTCCCCATTTTCGTTACGCACAATTCCCCGTATTTCTTGTTGCAGGGGTTTTGTCCATCTGCTATGCGGTATCATACTCGCATGCAGATCGGTCATCCCGCTTAAACACGAAAGCAAAGACAAACCCAATACACTTGTTTTAAATGTAAAACCCTTCATTTTTTTAGATTTATAATCGTATATAATTTAATGCTATCTCTCTATTTTGACGCCTGCACGGATCAAGAAGGTCTATACCCCTTCCCAGATCACGACGACAAAAGTTTACTCCCTTCCGTTTTTTGTCCCAACAAAGCCTACTCTAACCAAAGCGCTCCAATTGAAACCGAAGCCCCCTGCTGCACTTCCCCATTTGTCGCTATAACCAATTTCTCTATTTTATCCTTTATAAAAGGAAGAGGGATCTCCGGATGGAAATAACGGTTTAAAAAGTCGGGATAAGGAGCTGGTAATAAAGCAGTGGGTATCATCTTCAGATCAGTCAAAGGTATGCGCAGCACATTCTTTTCCTGATTGTCCACAAACACGTGTTTTGCATAGGTATATCCCTGATCATCCACAAAGCCGATTTCCAATGTACCTACATGATCTTTCCATTGCAGCTGTATACAGACTGTTGTTGCCTGCGCTATTCCTTTAGGTCGTGCAGTAATAATATCCTTCACATCCTTCACCCAGAAATAACGGGAACCAGCATCTTTACCCTCGAACGTGTATTGCCATTGTGCCACTTCGGTCAAGTTGTTTTGTACTTTTTTACCCGTTACATAAGCTTTCTCCGGAATCGCATAGCGTTCAAATGGACCGTCCAGTCCTTCGGCTTGGGTCAGGAGTATGGGACTGCTCGATTCAACCAGAGCAGATGTCCAATACTGACCGATCTGATAATCCCAATCTAGCGGTGCCCCATTTTGATCATCAGGATAGGTGAACTGCTTGCCGTTCATAAATACGGTAACGGTATAGCGGATCAAGTCTCCCTGCAACATCGATTCGGGTAGCTGAGCTTCGTAAGTATAATGGTCCTTCGGCAACAGTTTAATATAAGGATTATGCGCTTTCCAGAAAGAAACCTGATCCGTCTGCAAGATGATCGAATCGGGCTGCTGTGCCGTGATCAAGCGAAAATCTAATCTAACTGCTTTACCTTTCTCTATCGTTGGAGCAGGTTGATGCAGCATCACCGGTTGACTGTTTACAGTTGCTGCAGGAGCATAAAAATCACCGATCTTTCCTAGTTTCCATCGGCTATCAGCTGTCCAGATATTTTTACTGATCAAGGCTTTTCGCTTCAGCAGATACACGCCCGGAGTTGCGACAAAACTTGTTTGCTGCACCTGCTGGAGTTTGTTGTCTTCGGTCTTATTTGTGATATGTTGAACTGTATATGCTGTACCAAGATTGGGCAATTTGATATCCATCATATGTGGGGTGTGCAAAATTTGCGTCACCTCACGGGAAAGGGATGGTTTGCCAAATGGATCTGCCACCTGCTCCGCATCGGGCATCAGTTCCAATCTCCAAAGTCCGTCTTCCAATTGGTCTAAAAAATAAGCACCGGAACCCGTATAACCGACAACAGGTGAAGATCGATAGCCCGCAATATGTTGTAGTCGATCAATTTGCTTCGGAAAAGATGAGGTCTCATTGCTGTAGTAAAATTTTTCTGGCGTATTCATCATAGACAGATCTTGCTTATAACTGACCGTAAAATCGCCAAAGAGTGTGTCCTGAGGATAAGCTGGAAATTGTTGATTTCTAGGAATCGTATAGGCAATTTCTGCTGCAATCAGGGTGCTGATTGCTTTAGCTGGTGTATAAGCCAAATTGAGGTAATGGGTTTGGTATTCGGTATTGTAGGCCGCAATATCGATGGGATCATACGCAAATTGTGTGATCCACTGAAAACCCGCAGAACGAAACGTACGCACCATCGCCGGATGCATATAACCGTATAGATTATCGGCCGGATCATATTCATAAATAGCTTTGGCTTTATTTGCAAACCCCTTAACGGATGAAAAAGGGATATTATACTGATCAATGTAGGGCAAGAAATTTCCTTGACGTTGTTTTCCAGCAACCAGACCAACGGGATACCATTGATAAGTAGTGCCCTGAATATCCGCATTAAAATATGCCGGCACATGATCGATATTATGACTTACATTATAGAAAATAGGTTTTTTATTTCCTGCTTTCTTCATAGCGGTTACCATTTCTTTTATATAAGCTGCTGTCGTATGTACCGATCCCATATGGCAGGGTTCATTATTGATTTCAAATCCCACAACATAGGGATCTTCTTGATAGGCATAACCTGTATAAGGGTTTTTGTGACGAAGGAGCTGTGTGATGTATGTTTTTTGTGCCGCTATTGCCCGTGGATCAGCATGAACCTGACATTTATCAAAAAGGTAAGTAAAAGCCCCTGTAGCTTCATTCTTTTCCGGATATCCGTTTCCAAAATTGGTCATCCCCGTAATTAAAATGCGGATACCTTTCTCCTGTAATTTAAAAAATAGATAATCCAGCAAGTCCAGATGTTCATTTTCCAAAAGATTACCGGTTGCATCTGAGATCTCCACATCCCAGATATGGATGCGATAAGCATTATAACCTAGACGAGCGAGATGATAAACGTCCCGATCTATCGCTTCTTTATGGTTGACTCCTTTATAAGATAGCGCACGATAAGCATGGGCAAATGGAGCCGTATAATTCGTGCCGTAGAAAGACGCCTCTTTTTGGGTATCCGACCAGCGCATGACACCTTGCTTGTCCACAAAAATAGTAGGCACTCGATTATTTTCTTGAGAAAAAGAAGTCAAAAACGCAAAAATAGCGCCGATAAATAAAATACTTATTCGCATACAATAATTCAGTTTATAAATTTGGTTTCAATTGATAACACAAACTTATAAAGCGCATACGATATCTACGAACGCATATCGGACAAAGAACAACACAAATTGGACATCTGCAATATCAATCGATTAGACAATAAAAACAACAAGCTCAATAACAACCCATTAGTCTTTTCGATCCATATAAGCTTTCGGTGTGACACCAAACTCTGCCTGAAAGCATTTGGAAAAATAAGAAGCATTAGTATAACCGACCATATACATTACTTCGGCAACGGTAAACTTTTTCTGTTGCAATAAAAGAGCTGCCTTTTTGATCCGGATCGTCCGAATATATTCGACCGGAGTATAGCCCGTCATTTGTTTAATCTTACGGTACAATTGCTTTGCTCCAGTATCCGTGTCTTCAGCAAGTCGCTGTACCGAAAAATCCGAATCATCGATATTCTTTTCGATGATCGCTGTCACTTTACTCAGTAACTTTTCATCTGGGGATACCTGGTCACTGCTCACCCTCGGCTGACTGATCTCCTGGATACGCAGCTGGGTTGCCAGTCTATCTTTTTTGTCCAGTAAATGCAGCAACTGCATCTTAAGGACTTCCAGATCGAAAGGTTTAGCCATATACGCATCTATGCCCACCGCAACCCATTCACGTTGGATCAGATCATCATTCTTGGCGGTCAATAAAATAATAGGTATGGTTGATGTCAGTGTGTTTTGCCTTAATTTTTTGGCTAATTCAAGTCCTCCCATTACCGGCATCATCGCATCAGAAATGATGATATCTGGTAAAAATTCATGCTCATTGATCAACTGTATGGCTTCATGGCCATCTTTCGCCACCTTACAGTGGTAGTAGGATTCGAGGGCTACTTTTAAGAAAGACGACAATTCTTCATTATCCTCCACAATTAGGAGCCTCCGTTTATCTGAAGGTATGTTTTCTTCACCTTCTTCCTTAAGCTCTCCCCGATCCATAAACATCCTAATCGATACCGCGGTTCCCACCTGATAAGTGGATACAATATCCATTTCCCAACCCAATTGATCACAGTAATTCTTGACCAGATACAAGCCTACGCCCGTTCCCTCAAGTCGATTGACCTCATCGGAAGATGAACGGTAGAATTTGCTGCAGATATAAGGCAGATCTTCTTGGCCGATCCCTATTCCAGTATCGACAATAGCCAGGTTTAATGTTCCCTCGCCCTTGTTGATCTTAACAGCAACCGATCCCTTTTCCTGCCGATTATATTTACATGCATTGGACAGCAGATTATTTAAAATGGATCCCAACTTGGAGACATCTGTATAGATAAAAACACTTTCTATATCTGAACTAAAATAAAATTCCAGATGTGCATAAGCCGTATTATTTTGCCATTCTTCGGTGATCTGTTTGACATACGCGACGAGATCAATTTGCGAATTGAGTAAATTAGGTATTGATAAATCTTGATTTTCGGCTTTATCAAATGCCATTACTTCTTGAATCAAGTTATTTATTTTAAGCGCATTGCGATGCACCCCCTCTAAGCTTTTCTTATTTTCACTGTTTTTTGTCTTGCGCATCAATTGGCTGACAGGAGCTAAAATTAAACTGAGTGGTGTTTTCAGCTCATGGGAGATCGCGGTTAAAAAATCCATTTTCATTCGGGTCAGTTCCAAAACTTTGTGCCGTTCACGTCTTTCCCATTTTAAGGTATTGCGCACACGAAAAAAGTTCATCACCCACATGATCAGACCAAGACCTGCCAGTACGTAAGCGATTTTAGCCCATATAGACGCATACCAGATAGGCTTGATCACAATATGGTATTCATAGATATCCGACACTACGTTTCCAGAAAGATCCACTTTTGTCAACTGCAGATGATAATCACCCGATCTTAAATTGGAAAGCAGGACTTTATTATCTCCACGCTCCAGCGGGATCCAATTTTCATTTTTATCCTTAAAATTATAGGCTAAACGGTGCCCAAGATGATTGCCATAATCCAGATCCGAAAATTCAAGTCTCAGGTTATTCTGGTCATGATCTAACGTGATTTCATTTCTGTAGCGCAAACCATAACCGTAATTACCGTAGGCCTCATTGTTCACATACATCGCAGTGAGGACAATTTTTTTCGTCTTTTGCTTGAATTCATCAATCACTTTTTCAGGTAACACCGTCAGCTCATTGATTCCGCCCAGAACGACTTCATGTTGAAGTTGGTCAAAATACATCGCCGTTATATCATGGCTGTACTTCAGTAACTCGGGTTTTAAGCTTTTTTTATTTACACTCCACACGCCTCCACTGGTGGAAAGCCAGATCTCATCACCGACCTCTACCATAGCGGTGACTTCTCCTTTGACCACAGGATCGAAAACAAGAAGATCACTACGATCATTTTTGTCTACCCGCCTCAATTCACCATGCTGCCCTATCCACACCGTACCCTCCCGATCTTTCAACATAAACGTTGATTGGTTCAACGATTTACCCTCTTTATCTTTCCATTCTTCCACTTTTCCCGTCACAGGATCAATGCTACTGATACCCATGTTATAAAACAGAGCCAAAATTTTGCCCCGTCCATTGTCAACGATCTGATTGGCAAAATCGGCCAATAATCCATCAGATTGAGTATAATTTTTATTAGCAATAAAAGATCCCGAAGAGGATAGAAGTTTATTTTTATTGACCTTAAATATACCACCCATATAGGTTGCTATCCAAAGATTCCCCTGCTTATCCTCTAAGATATTATAGGCCCATTTTGCATTTCTCATGCCATTTGAATCCACAATATCAAAACTTCTAAACTGTTTGGTCTGGGCATCAAATACGTTGACCCCACCGTCAGAAGCTATCCATAAATGTCCCGCAACATCCTCATAGATATCCCGAATCCGATTATGGGGAAGTTTATATGGAGCAGCATCCATCCGGTACCAGTAACTTTCGAAATCTTTTTGCCCCAATCCTCTGGTCCGAATCAAACCATTGTCGCCACCAAGCCAATACCATCCCGCACGATCTTTGAATACTTTGTAAAATCGATTCCCATCGCTACTATTGGTAAACTGATAAATGGGAAAATTTTTCTCCTTTTGTTGGTTTGACCATAGGGAGATGCCCAAGTCTGTGCCAACCCACATATTGTTGCTACGATCCCGATAGATACTCCAAATAATATTATTGGCTAAGGAATACGGATTTCGGGAATCATGCTTGGTTCTCAAAAGCGTGTGAACACTAGGCTGATATTCAAAGAGACCATCATCTGTTCCGATCAATAACGTTTGGCCATCTTTTGTCGCCATGGATTTGATCGGATGATTTTGCAGTACCGGTGCTTTAGACAGCTTTTCAGTGTTGTTATCATACCTGTACAGGCCATATTCCGTTCCTATAAATGTTATTTTAGCCGAAGTCAAAGAAAAAATAGAATTGACAAATTGATTACTACCCGATTTATAATCTGGTAAAACCAATTTCTTCACCTCTTTACGAGCAGGATGGAGTTGATACAGCCCCTTGTAAGTACCCACTAAAATTTTATCGGATTGAGTGGATAAAGCATAAATGGCTTGTCCATCCAAATCTTGATACCAAGTTTTTCCGTAATTGGTCAGTTTCTTGGTTTTCGTGTCGTAGCCATATAAACCAGAGATGGAACCGATCCATAGTTGATCACCAACTAACAGGAGCGACCTGACATCTGAAGGGCTACCCGTTGGAAATACTTCGTACCGATCTTCCCGATAATTGTATAAAAAAACACCTTTACCTGTCCCCAAAGCAAGATGAGTACCGTCAAGAACAGCAATACTATAAATGAAGGTCTGATAGGGCAATGCAGCTTCAGTCGGAGCATGAAGGGAATAACCATCGTAACTATATAATCCATTATTACTACCCAACCAAAGGATACCCAGACTATCTTGCGCAAAGCAGTGCACTGTACTCGCTTTTGCTCCAAGCCCTATATTTCTAAAAAATTGAAAATCTAACGATTGCCCAAAAACAGAAGGACCGCAAAGCGAAAGGAATAGCAAGAAAAACAAATAAACTGTCCGCATCATAAACAAGGTATTTACAAACATAATTATTTAAAAGTGTAAATACAATGTGGAACTTTATCGGCACACTTTTTAAGAAATGTACTAAAGAGCCTGTGATGATGAGTTTGGGCGCTTATCCATTAATTCATTTTTTTTCAATACTTTTGTATACGCTTTAGGGGTATTCTGTAAAGAATTGAGAGAGTCCCTTTGAACCTGATCCGGCTAACACCGGCGTAGGGAAAAGCAATCAGTCCATCTACTTATCCGGACTGTTGTTATGGATTTTTCCTAAAGCTTTTATTGTTAAAAATATAAGAATGGAAAAAAAACTCTGGCAACACATCATTCAGGTAAGAAATACCTCGCCTCTTATTCACAATATCACGAACTATGTTGTGATGAATAATACCGCCAATGCACTGTTGGCAGTGGGTGCATCACCGATCATGGCACACGCCAAACCTGAGGTCGAAGCAATGGTAACGCTATCGCATGCACTGGTCATCAACATCGGTACGCTGGACGAGTACTGGAGCGAATCCATGTTCATGGCATCTAAAAAAGCAGATTCAATCCAGAAACCTTGGGTTTTAGATCCTGTAGGTGCAGGTGCGACCTCCTACCGCGATACTGTTTTAAATCAACTGTTGCTTTTTAAGCCTACCGTCATCAGAGGGAATGCTTCTGAAATCATTGCTCTTGCAAAAACAGCAGATGTGGTGACAAAAGGGGTAGATAGTACCGTGATCAGTACCGAGGCTATTGAGGCTGCTCGCAATCTACACGCCAAATCAGGCGCAATCATATGTATTTCAGGTGAAACAGATATCATTATCAGCCACAACACATGTATATACCTAAAGAATGGGAATGCGATGATGACCAAGGTGACCGGATTAGGTTGTACTGCATCGGCCCTGATCGCGGCATTTATTGCTGCGGTTGAAAATAAAACGGAAGCTGTTGCTGCTGCAATGAGTTTACTGAGCATAGCAGGAGAATTAGCCGCAAAAGAAAGTGCTGGCCCCGCAAGTCTGCAGACCCATATTCTGGACAAGCTCTATAACATTACCGAACACGAATTTCTTACCCATTTAAAAATCACCCAATCATGAACCTGCACCCCTCATTTCCTTATCCACTTTATTTAGTGATCTCGGAAAAGGACTGCCGAGGACGTGATTTCCTTTATGTAGCTGAACAGGCAATACGTGGAGGTGTGGATATAATTCAACTGCGTGAAAAAGAGATCACGACTAAAGAGTTTATTTATAAAGCCCTGAAATTGAAAGAGATTACCGATAAATATCATATCCCACTGATCATCAATGATCATGCTGAAGTAGCTGAAAAAATAAGTGCTGCTGGAATCCATGTCGGAAATCGGGATATCGCTCCTGCTGTACTGCGACGTGTACATGCTTTTGAAAGCAAAACAATTGGCTATTCCATAGAATATCTCCATCAATTGGATGATGAAAACACCGCTGTAGCAGATTATTTAGGCGTCAGCCCCATATTTAATACGAAAACAAAAACAGATACCGTAACGGAATGGGGCTTGAACGGATTAGCAATGATCCGTTCTCGTACAGATAAGCCCTTAGTTGCAATCGGAAATGTACGATTGGAAAATGCATCAGCAATCGTTAAAGCGGGTGCCGATTCGTTAGCAGTCGTCTCCGCGATCTGTGGTGCTGACCATCCAGAGCAAGCCGCTTATGCAATTAAAAATGAACTATTAAAATGAAACAATACACCTATCCTTCGGTGCTCACCATTGCTGGTTTTGACGGTAGTGGCGGAGCTGGCATTCAGGCCGACATTAAAACCTTTTCAGCACTGGGCTGCTATGCGACGTCAGTCCTTACTGCTCTGCCGGTGCAAAATACACAAGGAGTCCAAAAAATATATCCCATTCCGATAGCAGCTGTATCCGACCAGATCGCCGCGATCTTAGATGATATTATGCCTGCTGCTATTAAAATAGGCATGGTCCATACCCCCCAACTGGTGGAGACCATCGCGACTTCTTTAAGTCATTATCCAAAGATCCCGATCGTCTTTGATCCTGTCATGGTGGCGACAAGTGGTCATACACTTATTGAGGCAGATACCATCCAAACCATCATGGACAGGCTATTTCCAATAGCCGACATCATCACTCCAAATATGGACGAAGCTGCACTACTGGCTGGCATTGATGTAAAAAATCTGGACGATATGCATCAGGCGGCAAAGATTATTCAGACCCTAGGCTGTAAACATGTTCTTGTTAAAGGAGGACATCAACAAACGGCTACCTTAACCTCATTATTTTTTGAAGAAAATGGCCAGTACACAGCCTTTGAAACGAAAAAATTTGCGACAAAAAATACACATGGATCGGGTTGCACACTTTCCTCAGCTATCGCCGCTTACTTGGCACGTGGAGAAAATTTTCATACCGCAGTAGCATTAGCGCAAGATTATATCTACGAAGCTATTAAACATGGAAAAGATGTCGTAATCGGAAAAGGCAATGGCCCTCTTAACCACTTTTTTAACCCTGATAAATTAATTAAAAATGAATTGGTCTGAAATCGCTTGGAATCAAATTGAAAATAACTATCAGTCTATTTTAGAAATGCCCTTTATTACTGAACTAGCTGCTGGAAATCTACCTATACATAAATTTCAGTTCTATATGGCGCAAGATTCCCTCTATCTGGAACACTTCGGAAGAGCATTAGCACTGATCGCAGCTCGGGCACATGATGTAGATACTACTTTACACTATATCAAGTATGCGGAGACAGCGATTGTGGTCGAAAATGCCCTGCATCATGCATACTTTCAGGATTTTGGTTTAACCGAAAAGGGAACGATGGGGCCCGTATGTCATCATTATATTCACTTTTTAAAAA
Organism: Sphingobacterium sp. PCS056; assembly: GCF_023273895.1. NCBI lineage: Bacteria > Pseudomonadati > Bacteroidota > Sphingobacteriia > Sphingobacteriales > Sphingobacteriaceae > Sphingobacterium > Sphingobacterium sp. PCS056. The sequence goes on from NZ_CP096883.1 coordinate 4,764,035, forward strand.
GCACGGCAGCACTAGATGCCGTTGAAATCGCTATGGCCGCGGTACTCCCCTGCTTTTGGATCTATAAAAAAGTCGGTGATCATATCCTCAATGAGGTGAACAGCAGCAATCATCCGTACCAAAAATGGATCGATACCTATGGTGGTGAAGACTTTGCTATTGCCGTCCAGCAAGCCATTGATCTGTGCGACAAGGCGGCAGCGGAAGCATCACCAGCCATTAGAGAAAAGATGACCGAAGCTTTTATTACTGCTTCAAAAATGGAATATTATTTCTGGGAAGCGGCATATGATATCAAAAGTTGGATGTAATGAAAAAGAGGTTAAATCCTATTATTCATTTCAGTGACAAAAAAAATAGTTAGCGCACTACCTATTTATTAAAATTATAGCAAAAAGTTAAATAAAGAGCGTAAAAGTGGGATCACTTGTTGACTTTCAGCGATCTCTTCTTGACAAGAAGGGATCGCTTATTTGTAATAAGGGAACACAATTTAGCAAAAAGGGATCGCTTGTTTGTAATAAAGGAACACAATTTCACAATAAGGGATCACTTGTTTGTAAAAAGGGACACAAGTTCACAAAAAGGGATCGCTTGTTTGTAAAAAGGGAACACAATTTCACAACAAGGGATCACTTGTTTGTAAAAAGGGAACACAACTTCACAACAAGGGATCACTTGTTTGTAATAAGGGAACATAACTTCGCAACAAGGGATCGCTTTTCCTAAAAAGACATCAGCAGTTATAGAAATACTGATCCAACCTCGACAACAACTTATCACTTGTTTGCGACAAGAGGTTTAACTTTAGAAAACTTGTTCTCCTTCTTCAGAAAAAGGGACTCCATCTTTTCAAGAAGGGACTGCACAAAGCGAAGAAGTGATCACTGACTGGACGATTTTAATCGAATAATAGCTTATTTAAGCTTTAAAAGGTGTTTTTAAATTTTAAGATCTCGACTTATTGATTTTTTTCTAACTTACCTCGATTGGTTGTATCAGCAACTTTTACCAACTAAGTATTGTCGTATGACCTGAATCTTCGCAAAATAATCAAGAACAAAATTGAGGATCCGCACAGTCATCTCCTAATAAGATGATTTACCCAGATACTGAAGTTGACTGGCTCCGCTTGATCGATCAGATTACGAATCCCTTTGCTCTTTTTAGTAGCCTATTAAAAAAGAGCATCAATCCCTATTAAAGTATGATCTTAAAGGAAATTAAGCCAATCACATCTCTACACGAGATATTGTATTTGGTAAATAACTTTTTTTCTCTCAAATTTGTAAATATTACATATAAATACCAGTATTTAATTTCTGAACCAGTAGCAGCAGATATTTTTAAATAAAACAAACTAAAAATATGATGGAAATAAAAATTTTATGCTTAGCGGACATCAATGATCAAATTGCCGAAGAGATAGCAGCGCTTTTTAAACAGCTCAGTCCTCAAAAAAAACAATTACCATTAACTGAAATATTGAAGGATGAAAATCCCATATCATTCGTTTACTGTTTAATTGATCAGCATGTAGCAGGGATAGCTAGTATATGTACTTATCAAGTAATTTCGGGTAGCAAAGGATGGATCGAGGACGTGGTGGTGAATGAGCAATATAGAGGTAGAGGTATCGGAAAAAAACTCATTGAAAAAATATTAGAAATTGGCCATCAGAAAAAGCTTAAGGAGATTTTACTCTACACAGAAGATCATCGCGAAGCCGCTTTAAACCTTTATCAAGGTATCGGCTTTCAAGCTAAAGAAAGCAAAATTTATTATATTAAAAATGAACAGGTTTAAAACTTGACCCTTTAGAGCTAGCGTATACAAAATTTCTGCATCACATATTTAATTCTTATTTGATGCACATGTTGCGACAAAAAACACAACTTTACACCTATATTATAGCACCAAAATAAACAACCCCATGTATAGAATTTGTATCAGTATCCTATTGTTATCTTTTTTCTCCTGTATGGCACAGCAAAAAACACAAACTTTTTCTGCTGACCACCCTGCAATTACTTATACTGGAAGAATTGATTTTTCAGATCCTAAATTGCCCACTTTCTATGCTCCTGGGGTGTACTTTGAGTTCGATTACGAAGGATCCTATTGTGACATTACACTTATCGATGAAGCATTATATGGAAAAAATCATAATTACATCAGTATACTCATCGATCAGGAACCGGTGCAACGATTGAAGCTTGCCTCGAAGGAAAATAAAATACGGATTGGTGAAAAGCTTGCTGCAGGTCGACATCACGTATTGATCTGTAAAGGAACAGAAGCAAATATAGGGTCCCTAGCACTAAAGAATATCCAAGCAGAACAGATTTACAAATCATTGGACCATACGACCCGAAAAATCGAATTTTATGGCAATTCCATCACCTGTGGGACTGGCTCCAACCTCAGCATTCCCTGCGGCACTGGAGAATGGTCTGACCAGCACGATGCCTATGCAGCGTATGGCCCCATTTTAGCACGTAGTCTCCATGCAAAATGGCAGTTGACATCATACTCAGGAATAGGTCTTATGCATTCGTGTTGTGATCTAAAATTTACAATGCCTGATATTTATGATAAAATAAATTTACGCGACAATCGCATCAATTGGAACTTTTCCACTTATCAACCCGATTTAGTCTGTGTGACACTTGGACAGAATGATGGTTTTCAACCTGCTGAATTATTTATAAAGAATTATATTGACTTTCTAAAGAAGCTACGTCAAAAATATCCTAAAGCAGAAATTTTATGTTTAAGCAGCCCAATGGCAGATCCGGAACTTAAATCCTATTTTGCCTTACAATTACCTGAAATTGTGAAGCGTGCAGATGACACGAACATCAACTATTATCTCTTTCAAAAATCTTACAATTCTGGATGCGACAGCCATCCTGATGCGAAGGAACATGTGCAGATCGCACAAGAACTGGAGCATGCTATCCTAAAACAATATAACTGGAAAAAATAGAACCCAAAAAATAGCAAAATAGTATCAATACAGTAACCTACAAAAAATAGCTTAAATAAACATTTTCTGGTTTAAATAGTTCGAATATTATTAAGATTGGTCATAATAGTATTAAAGATCTACTTGAATTATCTCCATATTTGGATAATTATAACCAAGAAATAAAGCTATGTTAAACATTCTACAAAGATCCCTACTTACAGTGGGCTTTTTTACATTATGTCTCCATTCTGCTTATGCCCAACAATCCGGAAATCGGGTAATCACAGGTATAGTCCAAAATGCAGAGGGACAAAAACTTCCTGGCGTCAACGTTACGGTAAAGGGGACCAATACCGTTGCCGCGACAGATAGTCAAGGAAAATATACCATCACGATCCCATCAAACGCTAAGAGTTTAGTGTTTTCCTTTGTCGGTTCCAAAGCTCAAGAAGTTACTATTGCAGATAAAAACACGATTAACATCTCTTTAGAGCCTTTTAGCAATACTTTGGATGAATTGGTCGTGATCGGATACGGTTCTGTCCGTAAAGCAAATGTTACTTCTTCCATTTCTTCTATCTCTGAAAAAGATTTTAAGGACCAACCCGTAGCTGGAATAGATCAAGCACTGCAGGGTAAAGTCGCAGGTGTAACGGTGACCAACAATGGCGGTCAGCCCGGAGGGGGCGTTTCCGTTAAAGTACGTGGTATTACCTCAGTCAATGGAACAGAACCTCTTTATGTGATCGACGGAGTTCCGATCCTAACCAGTACAAACTCGGTCTCACAAGACCAACTTGGAGGAAAAGGTGGTCAGACCGAGCAGTCTGTCCTCGCCACATTAAATCCAAATGACATTTTATCGATTGACATCTTAAAAGATGCCTCGGCACAAGCTATTTACGGATCATTGGGTGCCAATGGCGTAATCCTAGTCACAACTAAGAAAGGAAAAGCCGGTGAAGGTAAATTTACCTATGATGGCTATTATGGTATCCAGCAGGTGGCAAAAAAACTCAACATCATGAACTTGCCACAGTACGCAACCTATTATAATTCATTAATCCCCGAAGTATTCAAAGCTTCTGGAACTGCACTCAACGAGATCGGTGAACTCAAAGATCCCACAATATTGGGTAAGGGTACCGATTGGCAAGATGCATTATTCCAAACTGGCCATACGAGCAATCATCAATTAGCATTCTCTGGAGGGCACAACAAAACGTCTTACTATTTTTCGCTCAATTCATTTGATCAAAAGGGTACCATTATTGGTTCAGATTTTAATCGGTTAGCCAGTAGGTTTGCGTTGGACCAAGAAGTGAAACCTTGGTTAAAAGCAGGTATTACCGCAAATTTATCCCGTTCTAATCAAGGGATTACACTTACCGACGGAGTAGAAACGCCCACCGCAATCGTTTTATACAATAGTCCTGCAACCCCTATTAAAGATGCAAATGGCAACTATATCACGACAAGTTCTTTAGGTAACAATACCTTTGGCAATGCCAATGGCAATCCAATTGCTACTGCACTTTTGCGTGAAGTAAATGCGATCCAAAATAAAGCTTTTGGTAATATTTATGCGGAACTGAAATTTACCGATTATCTGACGCTAAGAAATGAAGTAAACTATGATTTCCAATTAGCAGAAAATACCGCATTCCAGCCCAAAATAGATAATCAGAATACTGGTCAAAGTATTCTTTCTCCCAGTAAATTGCGAGAAGATCGAAACACAAGTCATTTTTGGGCTTTGAGAAATTTCTTAAATTTCAACAAAGGATTTGGTGCTAAACACTGGGTGTCGGCCGTATTAGGACATGAAGCTCAGGAATCACACTATAATGGACATTACATCAGTGCCATCGACCTGGATCAAAATATCAAATCTATTAATGCAGGAACTGTGGTACCTTCCGGAACAAACTCCACCACCAGTTCATGGGCTATGGAATCTTATTTCGGTCGCGCGAGCTATACATTCGACAATAAATATGCGATCTCCGGATCCCTACGTCGTGATGGGGCTTCGAGCTTTGGAGAAAATAGGAAACATGGAACTTTTACAGCGATCTCCGGTGCATGGACAGTGACTTCGGAAAAGTTTGCTAAAAACTGGAATGCGATCGATTATCTCAAATTTCGTGTTGGTTATGGTACAGTAGGAAATCAGAATTCTCCGGTTCAAAATGCATACTCTACCAATATTCGCCTCTTCCCTATTTCTCCATTTGGCAAAGGAGGTATTCCCGCCAATGTCGGAAATCCAAATTTAGGATGGGAGTCTGTGAAAACGACAAATGCAGGTTTTGACTTAACCCTATTGAAGAAAAAATTAGAAATAACCGTGGATGTTTATAATAAAGTGACCACGGATATGATTCTTTCCACAACACTACCAGTATTTGCAGGATTAGACCCAAACCCACCCTACAATGCCTATAAAGAAATTGAACCTCCGGTTACAAATGCGGGTAAAATGTCCAATAAAGGTATTGATATCGGAATCACCAGTTACAATATACAACGGGACAATTTCACTTGGAAAACAAGCGTTGTATTTTCACACTATAAAAATAAATTGGTTAGCCTAAACTCGGAAAATGCGTTATTGCGTGGCGTAGAGCAAGATTTCACGGGTTCTACTTCTGTCGTTAACATTACGCGAGCAGGACATGCAGTCGGTACCTTCTATGGTTATGTCACGGACGGATTATTCCGTTCCATGGACGAACTCAATAATGGCACGGATTGGGGATTGGCTGTAGGTCCAACAGGTTTATATTTAGGAGATGTACGGTATAAGGATTTAAATGGTGATGGAAAAATAGGATCTGAAGACGTGACCACTATTGGAGATCCTAACCCGACCTTCAATTACGGGATCACTAATAATTTTACCTACAAAAACTTTGACGTATCTATTTTCCTACAAGGAGTGCAGGGTTCAAAAATTTTTAACTGGACAAAGAAATATACCGAATCACTTTCAAATCCTTTTTTAAATCAATCTGCTGATGTTTTAAACCGCTATACAGAATCCAATCCCAACGCATCTATTCCGCGTTTTGTCAACCAATGGCACAGTAACAATACCAAAAATTCTGACCGCTATATTGAAGATGGCTCTTATTTGAGGATTCAAAATATTGCCATTGGCTATAACCTTCCGGAACGTTGGATGAAATCGGTGAAAGCCTCTAGTGCAAGAATTTATTTATCCGCACAAAACTTATATACGTTTACCAAATACTCCGGATATGATCCCGAGATCGGTTCTTTCAATAAATCAGTCTTGTCTCAAAATGTGGATAATGGTCACTATCCAAATCCAAGAACATTTACGATCGGAGCTAACATTCAATTCTAATTTCCATCATCATGAAAAGATATCAATTTATATATATAATGCTCGGGCTTGGCTTTATGCTTACAGCTTGTAAAAAAGAATTTCTAAATAAACCTTCGGAAAATAATCCAACCTTAGATACCTATTACAATACTGCAGAAGAGGTATATGCGGCTACTGGTTATCTTTATAATTCGGTTTGGTACGATTACACCGACAAATCGTTCCATGCTATCGGGGAAACACTAGCTGGAAATATGTTAACCGAAACTGGACCCAATTATGATGGGGGTAGTTTTAATAATTTCACCGTCTTGAGTACCGATGGACTGGTTGCTTCTGCATGGCGCTCGCTCTATAAAGTTGCGGGTACAGCTACTGTTTTGGCTTCGACTTTCGAACAGAAAAAATCCACTTCTGGAGATAAAGACTATTTGAATATCGCTATTGCCGAATCGCGTTTTATTCGCGCAGTTGCCTACTTTTACTTGACCAGAATATACAAGGATATTCCTATTGTCAATGATCCAGTTGCCTTAGCAGGATCAGGTAATTACAATGTGCCTCGTTATATCCAATCGGATGTATTACGCTTTATCTTAGAAGACTTAGCATTTGCAGAACAAAATCTTCCGACCACTCCCTATCAAAAAGGTCGAGTTTCGTCCCTTTCTGCATCAGGAATGATGGCTAAAGTACATTTATATCAAAAGAATTATGAAAAGGCCAAAGAAAAGGCGCAACTCGTCATTAGTTCCGGAAAATATGATTTATATCCAAATTATGAGGAAATGTTCACCAGTTCTAAAGCAAATAATAATCAAGAGTCTTTATTCGCATTGCAGTGGATAGCAGATGGTGGTTATGGCTATGCCAATGCTGTCAATGCTTATGCAGCACCGAGTACCTTAATGAAACCCGACAAAGGAACTGGGTACTCATCAGTCTATCCAACTATCGATATGTTAGAATCTTATGCCGCACAAGATAGACGTCGTAAATGGTCAAATATGGAACATGGTTTTTTCCGCGCAGATTGGAAAAATGTCAATTTTCCAAATGGTTTTACCTACGATACCACCGGCACAAACTATGAAACAACGACTACTTTTCGAAATGGTTCTCGAGCAAATTCGCTTAAATATGTCGTAGGTCCGGGTTCCAATGGTGAAAAATTATCTGATAATGGATCTTCTGATATCTGTACCTATATTTTACGTTATGCCGATGTTCTACTTATTTATGCCGAGGCGACATTAGGAACCCAAGCGAGCACTTCAGATGCAACCGCATTAAATGCTTTCAATAAGGTTCACAATCGAGCGGGAAATTTCAACAACATCCCAGCTACATCTTTAACTGCAGACCTAATCTTTAAAGAAAGACGTGCCGAATTTGCTTATGAAGGCGATTTTTGGTTTGATGTGCAAAGAAGAGGTTTTGATTTTGCGAAGCAATTTGTGTCCAAACAGGAACGTGGTTCTTATACCGGTACTGGAATCAGCACATTCAAAACGACGATCAATAATGAAGCGCAGTTGTTTTTACCTATTCCGCAATCGGAAACTGTCTCTGATCCTGAATTATTAAAACCAGCAGTTCCTTATTACACGAATTAATCCCCTATAAAAATGAAAAATATATTAAAACCATTATTTATATCCATCGGGATGTTATGTGCAGTCGGAGTTTTTATAGGCTGTAAAAAAGAAGAAAGCAACTTAAGTGAGCCTTCCACCAATCCCAATCCACAAGAAATATCACCGGGCCAAGGTGCCGCAGGAGAAGTATTGACACTAAAAGGGACAGGATTAGGTGGAATTAAAACGATCTATTTTGAAAAAGATAGTATTGAAGCCACCTTAAATCCCAATTTCAATACAGACCATGCCGTGATCTTCCGTATTCCAGATGATGCAATACCTGCAGACCAAAATATTGTCTTTATCAATTACAAAGACGTCAAATTTACCGTTCCTTTTAAAGTACTGGGTCTTCCAAACATACTCGAAGTATCCAATTATAACTTTAAAGGAAATGGTGAGCTTACACTAACGGGTAAGAATTTTGCGGATATCTCCGAAGCTAAATTTGTCAAGGATGAGCAAGCTGTGATTCAAATTGTTTCGAAAACGGCTACTTCCATCACCTTGAAAATACCTGTAGTTGAATTTACACAATCCAAATTAATCTTGACGAATGAAGCAGGTAGTATCACCAGCAAAGATGATTTTGTCAATTTAGATAAAGCTTTAGTGTTATTTTATGAAGATATGGAACAAGGTCTTGTCAATGGTTCATGGGGACCGGCAGAAGTATCAAGTGAAGCGGCTAAATCAGGAACACATTCTTTCAAGATGACTTATAATAAAGGAAATTGGTCCGCTAATGGAATTGCCAATTGGTCAGGAGGAATTAACGTTCCTGTCGAATATACCTATATTTCATTCTGGTTAAAAGGTGGTACATCGGATCAGACTTTATATATCACCTCGAATACTCGAAATGTTGCCTATGGCAATTCGGATCGGAATACTGAACTTATTGTCAAGGCCAATAAATGGAATTACTTTAAATTGAAAACCGCAGATATAGATCAGTTTGTCAACGGTAGAAATATCGTTCAATTGGGATTTTGGCTTCCGGGTCCTGATGATGCTAATCAAAATATCTATTTAGATGATCTCATCTTTATTAAATAGTACCCAGTAAAAGGCGATCTTCGGATCGCCTTTTACATTACACAAATATCCGCGAGCCCGAAAAATTCTCCCTAAATTCGGTCGGCGTGCATCCCTTTTTCTTTTTAAAAATACGATTGAAATTGGAGATGTTATTAAAGCCACAGGTGAATGACACCTCTGCTACCGCATGTGTGGTTTCAATTAATAATCGGGTCGCATGCCCCAATCGAATTTCTGTTAACGAATCTATAAACGTGTTACCCGTTCGCTTTTTTATAAATCGGGAAAATGAAACCTCTGTCATATTGACCAATTTGGCAATTTCTTTCAACGATATTGGCTTACCATAATGGGCATTCATATATTCAAATGCCTTATCAAGCCGTCTGCTATTATACGAGAAATTGTCTACCTGAATAAAATTATCTCCCGATAAGGTTTGCACCCCGCGTGAAGAAGAAAGATCCCGTAAGATGAGCATCAGGGAAATCACAGAATCAAATCCTGATTTTTTATCCAGATCTTTTATCCGAGGGGCTATCATCTCAATGGCTTCTTTGGAAAAACTCAAGCCTTTGGATGATAATTCGAACATTTTTTTAATGAAATTAAGTTGATTGCGCTTTAGAAATTTTTCATCAAATAAATCCTTATGCCACTGTACCGTGATCTCCTGAATTTCCTCAGATTGACATTGGTGGGTAAACCAGGCATGGGGAAGATTGGGTCCTACCAATACCAATTCCAGCTCATCGATCGTTTCGATATGATTGCCGATAATACGCCTCGCTCCTTGTCCATTTATAATCAGGTTTAATTCATATTCATCATGATAATGCAGCGGAAAATCAAACTCCTTCTTGATGCGACTGAACATCGTAAAACAATCTGACGGCGTTAGTGGTGTTATTTCCTTAATGATATTGGTATGATCCATGATGTTTACAATTGGTATACTAATCTAGTATTTTTTATCAGATGTGATAAAAAAATATTAAATAAATTTTAAATAAAAATAGGTTTCATATCATTTAAACAAATGATAATGTCAGATTATCAATCAATATTGTTAAAATAGTATTAGCCTATTTTATAATTACTTTGTAATATTGAATCAACAATTAGCAACCTGATTATTTTACCAATAAATCTATTTATAGTGCGATTTTCAATATTCAATTTATTCATGTGCTCACTCTTATCCATGTATTTACTTCCGTTAAGGGCGCAAGTATTGATCGACCAAGAAGCAACAATAGAAACCAAAAACCTGTATCAAAACCTATTCAAATTACAAGATAAAAAAGCTTTACTATTTGGACACCAAGATGCATTAGCCTACGGTGTCACTTGGAAAGATGTACCGAATCGATCGGATGTCAAGGACGTCGTTGGCGACTATCCGGCTGTCTTTGGATGGGATATTGGTGGCATTGAGCACCAACGTTCGCATAATATCGATCAGGTATCATTTGCTAAAATGAAAGCATTTATCGTGGATCGTTTTGAAGCTGGGTCTATTAACACCATCAGTTGGCATATGGACAATCCACAAAGCTTAGGAAACTCATGGGATACCACAACGGCAGTCGCCAGCATTATTCCTGGTGGTAAAAACCATCAGTTATATGTCCAATGGTTAGATCGTGCCGCAGATTTTCTGAAGGAACTTAAAACGAAAGAAGGCGTATATGCCCCCATTCTATTTCGACCTTTTCATGAACATAATGGTGGCTGGTTTTGGTGGGGAAATCCACACTGTTCTCCAGATGATTATATCAAGTTATGGAAGTTTACCGTGGATTATCTGAAAAATAAAAAGAATATTCACCACCTGATCTACGTCTATAATACCAATAATTTTCAATCTGAAGAGGAATTTATCCATAGATACCCCGGCAATGATTATGCTGATATGATGAGTTTCGATACGTATCAATTCGCCAAGCCATCCCCTTCTAAGGCAGAACTTGAACAATCAAAAAAAGATTTCACGGCCTTGCTACGGAATAATTTAGCCGTATTGCAGCAATATGCCCAGAAAAATCAAAAACCGATGGCACTCGCGGAAACAGGATTTGAAACCATTCCCGATCCTACTTGGTGGACGCAGAATTTATATGCATCTGTTCAAGATTTTGATATCTGTTATGTTTTGATCTGGAGAAATCATGGTTTGAAAAAAGAAGAAAATCAAATGCATTATTATGCTCCATATAAGGGACATCCCTCCTCCTCAGATTTCAAAAACTTCTACGCCTTACCTAACGTCTATTTTGGAAAGAAAACTAAAGCGCTAAATCTCTATAAATAAATGATGAAAACAGAAAAACTATCCTTTAAGGAGAAAGTGGGCTATGGCTTTGGAGATTTTGCATCTTCTATGTTTTGGAAAATATTCTCCGTGTACCTGCTCTATTATTATACTGACGTATTTGGTATTTCCGCCGCTGTAGTAGGGACCATGTTTTTGATCACACGGATTTGGGATACCGCATTTGATCCTCTTGTAGGGATCATATCCGACCGTACACACACCAAGTGGGGGAAATTTAGACCTTTTATTTTATGGATTGCGCTCCCTTTTGGTCTGATTGGCATCCTGACCTTTTCAGCCCCCGAACTGAGTCAATCGGGTAAGATTATTTATGCTTATTGTACCTATACCTTGATGATGATGATCTATTCGCTTATCAATGTGCCTTATGCCTCATTAATGGGTGTCATGACCGCTGATATCAAAGAAAGGACGACCTTATCTTCTTATCGATTTGTATTTGCATTTGCTGGAAGCATCTTAGTTTTAGGATTAGCAGAACCGGTGGTTGATTATTTTGGAAAAGTGGAAAATGGTCTATTCGATGCTCAAAGAGGATGGCAGTATACCATGATTATTTTTGCTTGTATCGCTTCTATTTTATTCTATTTTACATTTGCATGGACAAGAGAACGAATCCTTCCTGTTAAAAGTACCGACAATTCGCTGAGGGATGACCTGCGTGATTTAGCTACCAACAAGCCTTGGTTTATATTGCTTGCTGCAGGGATTGCGACATTGATTTTCAATTCCCTACGTGATGGTTCTGCTATTTTCTATTTTAAATACTACTTTACCAATCAAAATGCCATACATATTCCATTTCTAAATCTCCATTTAAACTATTCCACACTCTACCTGGTATTAGGTCAAGGGGCTAATATTATTGGGGTATTACTTGTCAAGCCCGTTGCAGATCGATTAGGAAAGAAAAAAACATTTGCCTCGGCGATGATCCTTGCCGGGATCCTGAGTTTATTTTTTTATAGTTTAGAAGAGACACAGGTGGCTTATATTTTTATTTTACAATGCTTAATTTCCATCTGTGCAGGAGCAATTTTTCCTTTATTATGGTCCATGTATGGCGATATTGCCGATTATTCGGAATGGAAAACTGGACGTAGAGCAACAGGATTGATCTTCTCCTCCTCCTCGATGTCTCAAAAGTTAGGCTGGACGATGGGTGGAGCATTGACAGGCTGGATATTGGCCATCTATGGCTTCGAAGCCAATGCAATACAAACCGATAGTGCAAAAAATGGAATTCGCTTAATGATGAGTATTATTCCTGCCATAGGGGCATTGATCTCCGTTATTTTTATTTATTTCTATAGCCTTACTGATGCGAAAATGTATGCGATATCCGAAGAATTGGAGAAGCGCAGAAATCACCATTAATACAATTTATATTTTCTTATGACCACAATATTCGAATCTCGATTACAGCTACTCACGCAAACACAAGAAGAATTACTTGTTCGAAAAAACAACAAAAAAGCAATAGGCAATGGTATATTCGATCGATACGAGTATCCTGTTCTTACTGCGGCACATATCCCTTTAACATGGCGCTTTGATTTTAATCAAACAGAAAACCCTTATTTTATAGAACGCTTTGCTATAAATGCTGTTTTTAATGCAGGAGCAATAAAATTCCATGACCAATATCTATTAGTTGCACGTGTAGAAGGCGCAGATCGGAAATCATTTTTTGCCATTGCTGAAAGCCCCAATGGGATCGATCATTTTCGTTTTCGGGATAGACCGATTTTACTGCCACAAACAGAAGAACCAGATACCAATGTCTATGATATGCGACTTACGGCACATGAAGACGGGTATATCTATGGTCTATTTTGCACAGAACGTAGAGATAAAAACGCTTCTGAAAATGATCAGACAGCAGCAATTGCCCAATGCGGCATTATTCGTTCTTCGGACTTAGTCAACTGGGAACGTTTACCCGATTTGAAAACCCATGCTGCACAGCAAAGAAATGTGGTCTTACATCCCGAATTTGTTGAAGGAAAATATGCCCTTTACACCCGTCCACAAGATTCATTCCTTGAAGCTGGACAAGGTGGTGGAATCGCCATTGGTTATTGTGATAAAATGGAAAACGCGATCATCGATCATGAAATTGTGATTGATAAAAAAGTATATCATACTGTCTACGAAGCTAAAAACGGTCAAGGACCTGCTCCTTTAAAAACAGATTTAGGTTGGTTGCATCTTGCACATGGGGTACGCCATACTGCTGCAGGTCTTCGCTATGTACTCTACCTGTTTATGACCGACCTTCATGACATTACGCAAGTTATTTATAAACCTGCAGGCTATTTTATCGCTCCAGAAGGTGATGAGCGTATTGGAGATGTTTCCAATGTCGTATTTTCTAATGGCTGGATTCAGGATGGAAACGATGTATTGATCTATTATGCTTCTTCAGATACACGCATGCATGTAGCGACCACCACTATAAAACAATTGATTGATTACGTCACGCAAACTCCGGAAGATTTATTGACTTCCAAAAGTTCTGTAGAAAGAATTATCGCTTTGATTGAATCCAATAATAAGATCGCATAAATGCCGGCAACAACTAACCTTCGTAAAGAATTGGATATCGCATTGAACAATATCCTCCGTTACTGGAAGAACAATACCATCGACGAAATCAATGGTGGTTTTGTGGGAAGAATCACGCAAGGTAATCAGGTCGATGATACTGCGGCAAAGGGTTTAGTGCTACAGGGACGTCTACTATGGTCATTTTCCGCAGCCTATAAAAACAGTAACGACCCCACTGATCTAGCTCTTGCCGAACGCGCTTATCACTATATAAAAACTTATGGAATAGACCCCATATATGGAGGGGTATATTGGTCATTGACCCATAAAGGGGAAGTATTGGAGGGTAAAAAACAAACTTATGCCATCGCATTTGTGATCTATGGTCTGTCGGAATATTATGAAATTTCGCAGGATATGGAAGTACTTGCCTGGGCAAATAAATTAGTTGAAAAACTAGAAAAATATGCTTTTGAACCTGTATATGGTGGCTATATCGAAGCATTAGGTCAGGATTGGTCTAAGATCGATGATGTGCGCCTTTCAGACAAGGATCTTCAGGCAAGAAAGACCATGAATACCCATCTCCATATTATTGAAGCCTATTCCAATTTATATCGTGTAGCGCCTACTGATTATTTAAAAGAGAAAATAGATCATTTATTATCCATATTTGACCAATACATCATTAATGGCAAACATCTGATCCTCTTTATGAATGATCGGTGGGAAAGTTCACAACGCTTTTTCTCCTTCGGTCACGATATTGAAGCTTCCTGGCTCCTGTTAGAATGCGCTGAAACGATCCAAGATAAAAGGTGGATCAAAATTTATAAAAGACATGCCATTCAACTTGCCGAAGGCGCTTTAGAAGGATTTGAAGGTGGTGCGCTCAACTATGAATACAACCATGCTACCCGACATCTGCATGCAGAAAAACATTGGTGGGTACAAGCTGAAGCTTTAGTGGGTTTTTATTGCGCTTATACCCTTACACAACACGAAAAGTATTTGAAAGTCGTGTATCAGATCTGGAGTTATATCAAATCCAATCTTCTTGATACTAAACATGGCGAATGGTTCTGGGGAAGAGATGCGCAGGGTGAACTTATGCTGGGAGAAGATAAGGTCGGAATCTGGAAATGCCCCTACCATAATACGCGAGCTTGCTTAGAATTACTGCATCGAATACCAAAAGATTGATCCGTGCAAATAAAAGAAGTAAAAATTAGAGAATGTGCCTTCCGTCAAAATTTGACTCATAACAGGAAGGTGCATTTTTTAATTATGAATAATTCCGGCAGTTTTGACGGATGGTCTAGCTCATCATAAAATAAGCCCTATACACAATCCATAAGCATTGACTTATGCGATACGCTCGCCTGATATAAAAGCGATCTGTAAACCCTTTGATCTGATCAATTTCTGAATCTGGTATTCCAGGCGTTCTCTAGATTTGATGGACATCGTAAACTTCCGATCTTGTAACTCAATGGTCGTTAATTCCAAATGATCGAGATGCTGTTGCAGATAAGACATGATCTCCTGCCGTCTTACGATCATATCTTTACAGATTGAAAAAACCAAAATATATTCCATCATCATGGTAGAAGTTGTGTTTAAGGGATAACTCTTCGAATGTCCTATACAAAAATAGAGAAGAGGTACCTTATTGTTAAGAGAAAAATAGCTCAACTGGCAAAATTCGATGCTGAATTGGGAACGTCAACCCGCTGAACCGTACCTCACCAATTTTCTTGACGATCCATCTTACTGAACTTTTACCCCGACTTATAGCGCCTGCAACTTTTAATTGTGCGGCATACGGGTTCCGTCCTATACAGCAATATACTGTGTTGATTCAGATGACAACAGTTTCGTTTCAGAAGCCATTTTCGCCAGTTCAGTCACTTATCTCTTTCTTAAATGATTATAACTCTTGTTATTTGTACCTGAAATTTTAATCGTATATAAAATGGTAAAGCAAGAATTCAAAGCAAGGATCAATTTCAATCTATACATAGCCGTATTTGCTTTCGGTATTTTGTTTAGTTCATGTGGAGGACAACAACAGGAAGGATCATACGAACAACAGGCATTACATGCTGATTTCATCGCATTACAAGAGTCTCCGACGACCATCGTCGAGACTTATCCTGGTACTATAGAAGGAACAGTCAATGTCGATATTCGGGCACAAGTATCGGGCTATCTAGAGGCTAGTTATGTCAAAGAAGGAGAATATGTACAAAAAGGACAATCGCTGTTCAAAATCAAGAGCGATGTCTTCAATGAGCAGGTGACTAATAGTAAAGCATCATTACAATCGGCCTTAGCGTCGCTGGCCAACGCGCAGATCGAATTGGAAAAAATAAAACCTCTAGTTCAGGGAAAAGTAGTTTCAGACCTACAGTTAAAAAGTGCACAGGCGCAGTATGATGCTGCAACTGCTCAAGTCGCACAGGCAAAATCTGCTTTGAGCTCTTCGCAGTTAAATGCTGCTTTTGCCATTATTAAAGCACCAGTAAGTGGTTACATAGGACGTATTCCAAGTCGGGTCGGCAATTTGGTCACCCCTACCGATGCAAATCCATTGACCACTTTATCGGAGATCGACCAAGTCTTTGTTTATTTCAATCTCAATGAAGCTAAATTCATCGCCTTTATGAATGATCGAAAAACAGATGCAGGGATGAATACCGTAGAGATCATCATGGCAGACGGTAACCGCTACAACCAAAAAGGTCGGGTAGAAATTGCTAGTGGTAACATTGACCGTAATACAGGAACGATATCATTAAAGGCTGTATTTGCAAACCCCGATAAAATTTTACGTTCCGGTGGTGCTGCGCGCGTGGTTTTGACCAAAAATCTGACTAGTGCTCTGACACTACCAATGGCTGCAGTGAAAGATATACAAGACAAATTTTTTGTTTATGTACTCGCTGACAGCAATAAGGTGGCGATGAAAACGATCGAAATAGATGGCCGCACAGGTTCAGATTATATCATCAAATCGGGTGTAAAATCGGGTGATAAAATCGCTATCAACAGTATAGACCAATTAACAGAAGGAGTCGTGGTCGTACCTAAGATCGTGAGCCAAGACTCTTTGAAACATTAATTTCTAGACTAGTATCAACATGTTAAAAAAAATTATAGATAGACCCGTCATGGCCACCGTAATTTCGGTTGTGCTATTGATATTGGGTATTATAGGGTTGTTAAGACTCCCTGTAACGCGTTTTCCGGATATTTCTCCGCCTACCGTGATGGTATCGGGCAGTTATCCCGGAGGGAACAGTGAGGCGGTTATTCGTTCGGTGGTCACACCGCTCGAAGAGCAGATCAATGGAGTGGAAAATATGCAGTATATCAAATCCACTGCGAGTAATGATGGTTCATTTTCTATTTCCATTATCTTCAAGCAGGGCGTGGATCCTGACCAAGCGGCTGTAAACGTACAAAACAGGGTGCAGCAAGCTACGCCAATCCTTCCACAAGAGGTGATCCGGATGGGATTGACGACTTCCAAGCAGCAAAATAGCATGATCCTCATTTTCAACGTATATACGGATGATAATGAAAAATATGATGAGCTTTTTCTGCAAAACTTTGTCAATATCAACGTCATTCCACAGATCAAACGTGTTTCTGGAGTGGGACAGGCACAAGTTTTTGGCGTCAAAGATTATTCCATGCGTGTATGGCTCAATCCGCAGAAAATGGCTGCTTATGGCTTAGAGCCTGCTGATGTCAGTAATGCCATCGGCACACAAAGTATAGAAGTCGCACCAGGTAAGCTGGGCGAAGAATCCAATGCTGCGCTGGAATATGTCATGCGCTATAAGGGTAAAAAGAATCAGCCCCAGGAGTACGAAAATATTGTCGTGAAACGCGATGGTGAGCTTTTGGTACGATTGAAAGATGTCGCCCGTATCGAATTTGGCTCGCTTAATTATAGCGGCAATACGACCATGAGTGGAAAGAATGCCGTAACAGTGGCCATTCTACAGACCACAGGGTCTAATGCCAACGATATTGAGATTGGGGTACAGGAAGTGTTGAAGAGTGCATCTAAAAACTTTCCCCCAGGCGTAGACTATACGAGCTTGATGAGTACAAAAGAACGTTTGGACGAAGCAACAGGACAAGTAAAATCGACTTTGATCGAAGCCTTTATATTGGTGTTTATCGTCGTATTCTTATTTCTTCAAGATTTTAGATCGACTATTATACCCGCTATTGCGGTACCGGTAGCGATTATAGGTACATTTTTCTTCCTGCTCGCTTTTGGATTCACCATCAATGTGCTGACCTTATTTGCTTTGGTACTCGCTATCGGGATTGTCGTCGATGATGCCATCGTAGTCGTCGAAGCCGTCCATAGTAAAATGGAAGGCACGAACATGACCGGAAAAGAGGCGACACATAGTGCCATGGGCGAGATCACGGGTGCAGTCGTATCGATCACTTTGGTCATGTCGGCGGTCTTTATACCGATTGGATTTATGACGGGTTCTGCAGGTATATTTTATAAGCAGTTTGCCTATACATTAGCAATTGCGATTATTATATCGGCGGTCAATGCCCTGACGCTCACACCTGCCCTATGTGCCTTATTATTAAAAAATAATCATGCCGATGGTCAGCACGGAGCATCTGATAAAAAAGGATTTGGAAAACGATTCTTTACCGCATTTAATGCTGGTTTTGAGAATTTAACCGGTAAATATATCAAGGGACTGCGGTTCTTAATTGGTAGAAAATGGATCGGTGCTGGCCTGGTGATCCTGATCACTGCACTAGCAGGTTGGATGATGACCAGTACACCCAAAAGCTTTGTTCCTATGGAAGATGATTCCTTTATCATCTTCAGTTTAAGCATGCCTCCGGGTACTGCGCTCGATCGGACAACTGCTGCCGCTGCACGTGTGGATGAGATCTTGAAAAAGATAGAATCCGTACAAAATAGTACAACGATCACAGGTTTCAATATTTTGTCAAACAGTGCCAGTCCAGCTTATGCCATGGGATTTATCAAATTAAAAGATAAAAAAGACCGTGGTGCGGAACAAGATATTGATCAGATTTTAGGCAATCTAACAGCTCAATTTGCGACGGTTAAGGAAGCCACAATCATGGCTTTTAGGAGTCCTCCTGTGGACGGATATGGAGTCACCAGTGGTGCCGAAATCGTGTTGCAGGATAAGACGGGAAAATCGCCAGAAAAACTTAAACAGATGTCTGATGAAGTAATTGGAAAAATTATGCAGCAACCCGGTGTTCAGTTTGCATATACCACATTCCGCACAGACTATCCACAGCTTGAACTGGAAGTTGACGAAGATAAAGCACAGCAAATGGGTGTGGAAATCAGTCGTATGATGAATGTGATCCAAACCTATTTTGCAGGTGATCAATCGATGAACTTCACCCGATTCGGTAAATTTTATCGCGTCAACGTAAAAGCAGATGGGATATTCAGAACGGATGAACAATCATTTAATGAAATCTTTGTTCGCAATGATCAGAACCAAATGGTGCCCGTCAATTCCATGGTCACCCTGCATAAGGTATATGGTCCTGAATCGTTGAGCAGATATAACTTATTCAATGCGCTTACGATCAGTGTAGTGCCCCAGCCAGGTGCTAGTAATGGTCAGATCATGACCAATCTGGAGCAAAACGTGCTGAGCAAATTGCCATCAGATTACGGATACGAATGGACAGGATTAAGTTTAGAGGAAAAATCTGCCGGTAACCAGACCTTGATTATTTTATCGCTGTGTCTGTTATTTGTGTACTTCTTACTGGCCGCACAATATGAAAGTTATCTGTTGCCACTAGCGGTATTGCTTTCCATTCCTACAGGTATTATTGGTGCATTTGCATCGATTAGGGCAATCGGATTGGACAATAATATTTATGTTCAGGTTGGTTTAATTATGCTTGTTGGGCTATTAGCGAAGAATGCGATTTTGATTATTGAATTTGCGGTGCAGCGTCGCGCTGCAGGTTATACGATCGTTGAATCGGCAATTGAAGGAGCAAAATCAAGATTACGTCCGATCATCATGACCTCATTGGCTTTTATTGTCGGTATGATTCCCTTAATGTTTGCAACAGGTGGCTCTGCCATGGGTAATCGATCGATCAGTACAGGTGCAGCCATCGGGATGCTTTCGGGCGTGATCCTAGGTGTATTTGTCATCCCAATCCTGTATATACTGTTTCAATATCTTCAGGAAAAGGTATCCGGTAAAAACAAAAATCAAAAAATTCAAAGTGTTGAGTAATGGCATTATCTATAAATCATATATTTTACGGTGTTGGAGTGGCAGTTTTACTGTCCTCCTGCTCGGTAAACAAAAAGTATAGTCGTCCAGAGTTGGAGACTCCAACAAGTTATAGGAATACGGTTGAATTGACGGGTGATACCATTAGTCTGCCCTATAAAACGTTCTTTAAAGATGCTTATCTGACCGCGTTGATCGATAAGGCGCTGGACAAGAATAAGGATATATCGGTCGCAATGATGAATCTCCGTCAGTTGGATCTTTCTTATAAACAGGCAAAACTGGGACTTCTTCCCACGGCAGAACTTTCTGTCTCTGCTGCACGAAACTACCTATCAAAAAGTTCTTTGAATGGTTCTTTGAGTGAGCAATTTACAGGAAATCAACACATGGACGATTATTCAGCTTCGCTCACTGTTTCCTGGGAAGCAGATATCTGGGGCAAAGTAGCCATGCAAAAAGAGTCCGCTCGAGCCAACTTTTTCATGCAGCATGAAAATCTATCGGCATTGCGGACCCGTATTGTCAGTCAAGTCGCGCAGGCTTACTATAATTTAATTACACTGGATGAGCAGCTTAAAGTTGCTTCCCGAAACATTGCGTTGAGCGATACGACCTTGCAGATTATCAAGCTGCAGTTTGAATCGGCACAGACCAATTCATTAGCTGTGGATCAGGCTGAAGCACAAAAGAAGACTGCTGAATTGCTTGTCCCTCTGGCCAAGCAAAATATCGCCATACAGGAAAATGTATTAAGCATTCTCTGTGGTTCTTTTCCAGATAGCATCGCACGTGCGTCGACTATGGAAACGACACCTTTTGTAGAAAGCTTCCCGATAGGCGTGCCTGCCGACATGCTCAGTAGACGTCCAGATGTACGTGCCGCAGAATATGCTGTCGTGATGGCCAATGCGGGTACTGGTCTGGCAAAGGCTCAGATGTATCCTTCTTTACGATTGACTCCTTCTATCGGAACCAATTCATTCCAGTTTAATAACTGGTTTGACCTTCCGGGTTCATTGGTGAAAAATATCGCAGGTAATATTACCCAGCCGATTTTTCAGAACAAGAAGTTGAAAACAGCTTATGAAATAGCCAAAATTGAACAAGAAAAATCAGCAGAGCAATTTCGACTGACAGTTATGACAGCCGTAAGCGAAGTGTCCGATGCATTAGCAAAACGACAATACGCCGATCAGCGCGTAGCGCTTATCGAACAGAAAAAAACAGCATTGCAGAAAGCGGTGAGTGATGCCATGTTGCTGTATAGAAGCGGAATGGCGACTTATCTGGAAGTGATCACGGCACAGAATAATTCGCTACAGAATGATCTGGAAGCCATATCGATCCAAAAAGAGCGATTTGATGCCGCCACGGATCTTTACCGTGCTCTGGGCGGAGGCGTAGATTAAAAAAGTATTGTTTATCATAAAAATAAAAGCTGTGCTTCTATCCAAGAGTACAGCTTTTATTTTTATATACAACATGGAAATGGGTTTTTAGATCACAATCTCGGCCTGATCAGATCTGATATGCGCCTTAATCAGCAAAAAAATGGATCTATTGCTTATGCCGTTACGAATCCAGCCATTCTTTCAAGAGATTGGATTTCTCCCTACTCACGATCACTTCACAATCAGCATTAAACAGGATAACTTTGAGCTTTCTATTGAAATAATTGACCAGTTGATCTACAGAGTCGACATGGATAATAAATTGACGATTGGCCCTAAAGAAAAATTTTGGATCCAGCTGTTTTTCAAGATCATCCAAACTCAAATTTAACACAACATCTTTACCATTTTTCAATCGTGCTTTTGTCAATTTCATATCCATATAAATAAAGGACAGGTCGGTCACCAATATGGTTTGAAAACCATCTCTAAAGGGAACCAGAAAACGAGTCCGATACTCCTTTTGTTTAACATAGCTGATCAGCTTATCAATGGACAACTGATGTTCCATTTTTGATTTATAATCGTCCACTTTGTTTAATGCGGTATGGAGCTCTTCCTTTTCAACAGGCTTTAAAATATAATCAACACTATTGTACTTGAATGCCTGTACCGCATATTCATCATAAGCTGTCGTAAAAATAATAGGACATTGGATAGCCACCTTCTCAAAAATATCAAAACTAACCCCATCAGAAAGGCGAATATCCATCATAACGACATCCGGTTCGTCATTTTCTTTGAACCATTCTATCGTATCCATCACACTGTCCAATACGGCAATAATTTTTACGTTTGGATTGATTTCGCTTATTAAACGTTTCAGACGGTCTGCATTGAGTTTTTCATCCTCAACTATTACTATTTTCTCTATCATACGCTATTAATTGAATAGATACCATAAAGGTATGTTCATTTTGAAATACTTCTGGAATTTTCTTCCCCAAAAGTTTAAAACGACTATTTATATTTTTTAATCCGATACCTGTAGATGCAATCTGTGTCCGATCGATAGGCGAACGTGTATTTTCTATGACCACCCGATCAATCTCAGGATTGTAAATGCTGATCATAAGGGGGTTTTTATGATGGGTCGCATTATGCTTGATTGCATTTTCGATCAACAACTGCAGCGTAAGCGGCGGGATATACAGCTGTTTGCTCCGCTCATCAATTTCGATGGTAAAATGAACACCGGTACCCACCCTATTTTCGATCAAAAAGATATAAGACCTCAGAAATCTGATTTCCTCTTCTAAAGAAATTAAATTCTTCTTACTGTTAACCAGTAAAAAACGGTAGACTTTGGCAAAGTTTTCGGAATACTCAAACCCCAGTTGCTGATCTTCCAAAATCAATTCGGACAATACACTGAGATTATTAAAGATAAAGTGTGGATCGAGCTGCAGTTTCAAGGTATTGAGCTCCGCTTCCACAGAAGCTTGTCTCAATTCTGCAGCATGAATTTTATGTCGAGACATCTCCACGGACGTATCGATCCAGTTATCGATCAAATAACTAACCGTATTGATGGATATATTCATAAATGAAATTAATAAGCTGATCACCATCCATTGGAGCCAACCTTTAATCTCTTCTATCGAAATATCGGTATCTGGTAAATCAGGATAGATCAAGGAAAAACAAAGCATATTGATCATGATCAAAATGACCACGACCCCAAAATTGAGGATCACTTCGAGAAACAACCTTTTAGATTTATTTTGCGTCCATGGAACACGCAGGTTTAGTTTTTTATGAATCAGGAAGCTAGACTCTGTAATTAAATAGCAGAACAAAAAGGTCACGAGCCATTCAATAACGATCTCATAAGGTTGCCTCTGCAGATACTCTTTCCAGAAATCACTATAGGGATTGAGGATATAGGATACCAGATAAAATAAGATAAACGCAAAAAACACCAACAACATTTTCCTTAAACGGGTTGGTAAAAATCGTTTGTTTATCTGTTCCAGATCGCTATTTTCTTTCATATCTGCTATGATATTAAATCATAAATAATGCTTTCATTTTTATTCATTAGACTCCAGTCAATTCAAATAGGCCAGACATCCCTTATCCGTAGGGCAGATCAGTAGAACTGATCGGTAGTAGGATGGTACCGGTATAGCGCTCAGGTCTTCGCTATTGATTGATCAAAACCTGTGCGCTTAGGTTATAAATTTGGTTACGTGTTGCGTGAGCATCTGTCCTCCTATTCTTCTTTTACAAAGATCGTGCTTCTTCCGCAAATTAGTTCATACTTACGCACTCAACCCTCAAAATTGAAAGCTGAATATGACCAATCTCATGCTGAAATGTTTATTGAATATAACTGATGGGACACATGCCTCAAGTTTTCATTATGGAGACAATCTATACCGATGGCGATCTCCGCACACAAACGACTAGACCTTGGGCTACTGAACAATAAGTATATAACAAAAAAACATCCTGACAAACCGATCATAAGACCAATTTATCAGGATGTTGACCCATTATTTTAAAGAATAAGACCTTTCCTACTTCAAGAAAACCTTCCGGATGGCTTTATTGTCCGGATCCAAGATATAAATATTACCATTCTTGTCGACCGCCATATCGGCCAAAGCTCCAAAGCGTGACTCTACTAAAGATCCATCTGTATAACCCCTGTTATTCGCCTTGAAAATAGTGGATACCTTTCGAGTTGCCACATCAATTTCTCGTAATGCATAATTAAAGTTATCCGTAGCGTACATGGTATTACTTCCAAAAAGGACAACACTGCTAATACCCTGAAAACGTGCAGCACTTCCAATACCATCCGCATAGCCTGCATCTGAAAAACCGATCCATGCATTCATCGTTATACCATCAGCTCCCCTACGCATTAAACCATTCCCACTGATAGCATTTTGATCTGGATAGTAGTAATTTCCTAAAGCATCTACCACCGTGCGGGTTGTCACCCAACCTGTGCCATTAATTTTACTATAATTTCCTGTTGTATTGACCTTATTGACTCCTGCAGCAAATCCGTTGATATTGACATACAGATTTCCAGCATCGTCGATACTCATATGCCCAGGTGCAAATCCCGACGTGTGGACCGAACGTTGACCGGCCGATGTAATCTTGATCACCTGATTGGTTCCCTGATCACTCACATACATGGTATTCTGCTTATCGATGACGATGCCATACGGTTTGACAAAAACCGCATCTGCTCCATTGACCTGCAGAATGGAAACAGCTCCCGAAGGAGTTATTTTTTTCACCTGTTTATTATTCGTATCGGTTACATAGATATTGCCTTGCTGATCGGTAGCAATAGCAGACATATATCCTGCAAAGGTATTACTGCTAGGTCCCCCCGCCAAAGTCATTACACCTGCTCGTTTAAACAATTGCGGAGCAAGGGCTTCCTGCCCACCAACAACCACTTTCACATTTCCAGTGCTTAATCCTAGAGGTGCTTCGAGCACTAAACTATTCTCCGTGGCTGTTTTTACCATTGCTGATACGCCATTGAAATACACTTTATTTTCTGATGCTGTTGTGCTAAAACCTGTGCCTTTAATCGTCACACTCGTACCGGTCAATCCGTTGTCCGGTGTCATCGCCGTAATCCCCAGATTTTGATCTTTAAACTGCGGACCATGACTCACCTGATCATTCACTACAACACGGATAACGCCAGATCCTGTGCCTCCCGGAACGGTTAGTTTCAGCTCCGATTCATTAGCTGAGGTCAACGGTATCAATATATTGTTGATATATACTTGGTTTTCATCCAGCTCTTTACTGAATAAAGATCCACTGATCGTCATTTGTGCCCCCTTGGGACCGCTTAATGGGGTTACTGTTTGGATGATTGGTTTATCTACCACAGTAAAAGACGGGCCTGTTGTTTTCTGATTATTGATATTGACCGATAAGGGTCCTGTGGTTACTCCTTCTGGAACCTTTACGACCAAACGCTCTGGGGTAGATTCAACCACAAGAGCTTTCTTACCATTAAATTCTACGATATTTTGGGTAGTCAATTGCTCAAAACCTTCTCCCGAAATCACCACACGCGTGTCTTTTCCTCCGCTTAATGGCTTGATACCTTTTATGGCCTGATAAGTGAAGTTTTGCCCTTTCGCATCCATGCCATCCACTTTAACCAATACCGATCCGGAACCAGCTTCATTGGGCACCTCTGCTACGATCAAGGTATCACTGATACTGACGACCAACGCTTTTTTTTCATTAATAAAGACTTCCGCCGGATGAGTAATACTTCCAAATCCCGTACCTCCAATGCGTATTTGGGAACCAGCAGGTCCATTAGCAGGAAACACCTGACGTACACTTAAATTTTGATAGGTATAGGTACCCACATCCATCATCTTGTTATCATAGCTCAATACCAGTTTTCCGGTACTCCCGCCCACCGGTATACGAATGACAACAGCCGTTGCTGTAGCGCTGATCACAGCGGCATCTTGACCATTTACCGTTGCTTTATAGGCATCTATACTGGTGCCAAAGCCTTCGCCTTCAATGGTCACAAGCGTACCCTCTTTTCCTGAATTTGGATAATAATCGATTATGTTCATTGCAGTCTCGGGAAGCGCATCTTCCTTCTTTTCACAACCTGCACTACCTGCAAGTACCAAAATAAAGAGGATGATACTGAGGCTATATTTTGTCCATGTTTTCATGACTTTCATTTTTTATTTTACCAGATGGAATATCCATATGCTCTCTTTTTTTTGCGTTCGCATGAGCAAAAGATACTATCTTTTGCCTGCCTCTAACCCTGATTTCAGGGCACTTAGCAGCTGTTAAATCACTCCTAAAGGTTACTACTAGGGCTTAAAACGTATACCTAACTCCGAGTTGTACCTGTGCTCTTGAATTGAAATAATCAATACTATAGGTTTGTCCAGGTTCATTGAACGTAAATACGGGCCAGTTTCCATTATTTTGCTGTGGTGGAAACAAGGTCGGTGTCAAACCCACGCTACTGGTCGAATTGAACGTATTAGGCGAAAAATATTGTACTCCCCACTTTTTGTACAGCAGGTTTGTCACATTGACCAAATCGGCAGAAATCGTCATAAACTGTCCTTTTTTAATGCTCACAGGCAAATCGTGTGCAATGCGGAGATCCGCTTGCACATTCCAAGGTGTACGTCCCCTATTACGTTCCGTAAAATCTCCTCTTCTGCTGCTGAGATAAGCATTGCCATCGATGTACTTGTTAAATGCTTCAGCTTGTTGCACCGCCGTGTTTCCACTAGGAATATCTTTAAAATAACGGATTGCCTCCTCCTGATTTGGGATATAGACCAAACTCACCTGTTGTGGCAATCCTTGAATGCTGTTGTTGACAATACCATAAGTAAATGGAGATCCCGATTGTGCACTGATAAACAAGGTGATGTTTGTTTTTCCTGCCGTTCGCCAATAATGATCGTAACTGATACTGGAAACGACGCGGTGACGGATATCAAAATTACTATAGGCCAACTTTGGATTATTCGGTATAAGCGATTGGTTCAGTTGCCAATTTGATTCCATAGAATTACGCACCCCGTTGCTCAAATCCTTTGATTCTCCGTACGTATAACTCGCTGTTCCATTAAAATTCTTCATTCGCTTACTGATTGTCCCCGTGATGTTATAACGGTAGCCCTGATCGGTATTGCTCAATACATAAATATTCGAGAAACGATCATCAACCGCACCCTGATACACCGGTTGCTGTTGATGAATATCATAACCATAATAAAGTGGATTATCATGGACATTCAACTGTTGAAAGAGCACATCGCTGATATTTTTGGTATACAAACCTTCGACTGTAAACTTCCAGTTGTTCGCTGTTTCATAGTCAATACCCAGACTACCACGCAGTACCTGAGGCATTGTAAAGCCATTATCCACCAGATCAACCTGCGTTTTACCACTCTTCGGATCATTTACTACAGCTCCATTTGCGGCAATAAAATCGGCCAATCCATTGGGGCTGGGTTTAATCGCATCACTGCCCGGAGCAAAAGGTTTCTGATCTGCACGCTGATCAAAAGCACCATAACTGTCCCCTGTATTATAGAACGCATAGGCTAACCATGCAAAAGGAATCCGTCCTGTAAAAAGTCCTGCTCCACCACGTACTACTAAACTTTGATCTTCCAACACCTCCCAGCGGAATCCCACACGGGGCGACAACTGTACGCGATTAAGGAAATCATTTGAAATCCGTGACAAAGGCGTATAGTCATAAGTAGTCCCAAAGTATGGATCAGATTGTATATTCCTGACCTTATCACTTAATAATGGCATTTCCGGTAGGTGTGTAAAATCGGCACGTAAACCTGGCGTAACGCGAAAATGATCACTTACCCTGATCTCATCCTGTACATAAAGACTGTACATATTGATTCCAAAATCTGCCGAAGGATGGTCCAAAATATAGTCCCGCGTATTGTTTTTATAGTTGTAACTACCGCGTACACGGTAAGGATTATTACTTAAAAAATCGTCAATACTATTGTAGTCTACACGTCCATTCCAAGCATTCACAAAACCATAGCGAATACGGTAAAGCTCATTATGGGTCCCAAAAAGAAGTTTATGCCGGCCAAGGTTCCAGTTCAAATTTGCCGTCAGTTCCCAAGTGCGCTGTTGCATATCAAAAATACTCGCTTCACGGTCAGTTCCAAGATAAATTGTCGTACCTGGAGTACGTCCCTGAATCTGAACCTGTGGAAGAGTAGGGTCGCTCAACGGATCCCGTCTGTCGTTTACTACGGTAAACCCCAGTACCGCATTAGCAGAAAGATTATTGCTAAAGCGGCTTTTCAATTCAGCTACTGTACTGCTCTGATTATTCGTCTGCTTAAACGCCATACTCGAAAAGCGGAAATCCTGTTGATCCCGGTCCATGTGAGTCGCACTACTAAAAATCGTGTTGTTACGAATGGCTAATTGATGTCTATCATTGATATTCCAGTCGATACGGTTAAAAAACTTAGTGGATTTTGACCAGTTGGTGTACTTACCGGCTGTACCTGCATCAAACACATCACCATAGCGGTTACCTACTGTCGTGGCAATCGATTTGGCATCCTCTTCGCTCAGGATATGAGCAGTCTCCGCTGTCCCCACTTGCAGTTGTGTAGGATCTTGACGACGGGTAATCTCTTCATTGCTAAAGAAGAAAAGTTTATCTTTTATAATTGGAAAACCAATTCTAAATCCGGACTGGTAGTCATAAAAATCATGATCCATTTTACCGAGACTTCCCACACGGTCTTTACCCGTTAAAGCAGCATTGCGTCCATATCCATAGACTGAGCCTTCGATTTTATTGGTACCGCTTCGGGTTACGGCATTGACCGAACCTCCCGTAAAATTTCCGATTTTAACATCGTAGGGTGCCAGATAGACCTGCATGTCCTGTATGGCATCCATGGAGATCGGGTTGGTACGCGTACTGCTTCCGGCCATGCCCGAAGTCCCTGTTTGTCCACCCAGAGAGGGTGAAAAACCGATCGCATCGTTATTGACTGCCCCATCTACGGTGACGTTATTATACCTGAAATTAGTTCCTCCGAAACTATTGTCTCGACTTCCTTGTGGTGTCAGGCGGGTCACATCTGTAATCGAACGACTCACTGTAGGCATATTGCGGACCTGCTCAGCACTGATATTGCGTCCTGCGCCATACGTATCCGCACGTTGTCGCTGTAAACGACCAGTTACAGCAACTTCTGCTAATGCCTGATTGCCTTCCTGCAATTGTAAATTGAGTTCCTGTGCGGCACCAAGACGGATTTGAATATCCGTACGTGTATCACTTTGCATCCCGACCATACTCACGGTCACCGTATAGGGTCCACCAATACGCAGATTGTTTAAGGTATAGCGCCCGTCTTTATCCGTAGCAAGTGAATAACGTGTGCCCGAGGGAGTATGCACCGCCAGAATTGAAGCCCCTGCGACAGCATGCCCATCAACATGTAGCACACGCCCTGTTAAAGCACCTGATGTTTCCTGCGCGAAAAGTGAGGTACTTATTAGAAAAAAGAAGCACAACAAGGCTACTTTTATATGGTTCCACCAAAACATCCCTTTCCCTAAAGACGGACCAGATCTTGGCTTACTATTGCTATAACTGTTCATTTTTTATTTCTTTTAGCTAATCCTAATTTGATTATTGGGTAATCCGTAAACCGCCATCGATCACGTGCAGTACCCCATTTCCACTTAACATATCTTGTTTCAGTAATTTGATCTCTGAAGTATTCCCTATTCCACGTAAGCTGATCCCTTGAAAAGAATTAGGAGCATTTGGATTGGGGACCAGTGAGATGCTGATGCTATTACCGTCCATCATGCCCTGTTGCGCCTTATTGGAAGCACCCGTACTCAGAATATAGTCGTATACAAAACGTCTATCCTTCACAATATGGTAGCGCAACAAACTTCGGAGCTTATCTGGATCTGCCAATTGGATCTGCTGCACCGTGCTATATCCCAAAGCCTGCATCGCTGCATTATTTGGTGCAAATACCGTATAGGGGCCGGCATCACTTATCGTCTGTAGCAGTCCAGAAGTTTTTAAAGCTTGTGCAAATAAGGTGATACTGGGATCAGCAGCAATAGCATTTCCAATCAAATCGTGCACATAGGGCGTCAGCACCCGATCTAAGACCTGAATCAGTCCATTGGATGCGGCGATGTTCTGAGCCAGTACACGTGATCCGTTGAGCGTCAATACCGTATCCCCTCCCTTTAACCAATGGGTCGCATACATTTTTCCTCCGCGCGTGCGTAATTCCTGATTAAACAAAAAAGGAAGTTTATTTAACTCATATTTACCATCCAACATATGATAATGAGCAATTCTGCTGATCACTTTCGTATTTCCCGCCAAAACTGATACCGCATCGCCATAACCTGCTGCTGAAAAAGCCGCATCGGAAGGTGCCAATAAGGTATAGGGTCCTTCTCCATCCTGTAAAACTTTATCCATTCCGCTTTTACGCAAAACGGCACTAAAACTAGACAGATTAAAGTTGTCGGCTATGACCAAATTGACCCTATTATTGTCATGACTATTCAGTACCTCGTCCTTTTTACATGAGGTCACCATGAAAGTTGCAAAAAGCAATATCCCCAATTGCTTATAATATCTTAGCTGTAGTTTCATCTATCGTTTATTAATCATGAGCTTACCAGCTCGTTTTGTTATTCAGCGTTCACCTGAAATCGTATCGGTATCTTGTTATTTTTCAGTTTCCATACGATTTAAGCGTCTACTTTAATTTAAATCCCTTAGGCAACAGCAGATTGTCCACAACATGTATCGGTCCATTGAGGGTATTGATATCGGTATCGATAATCTGTACAGTTGCCTGACCACTTTCTTTTATGGTCATGGATAGCTTTCCATTGGATGCTGTAAAAGCAAAAGGATTTTTATAGGCATATTGCACCTGCGCATTTCCACCGATGTTGACGTAATAATCCTGTAGGAAATCGGCCGTCAGATCATTACTAAAAAATACCGTACTATTGGGATATGCCAACCCATAAGCCGGATCTTTGATCGCAAAAAAGCGTCCCCAATCCCGATGATAGTTGACGATACTATCCAATGGATAACCACCAGAGGGTTGGAACGTCGTCTCATCAAAATACACATGGCCTCGAGTCTCATTGAATTGAAGCATTTCTGCTACAGATTTAAATCCTGCACGCTTAAATGCAGCGTCTGTCGGTGCAAACCAAGTCGATATGGTGATATTGGGATCAGCATAGTCGGGATTGGGTGTTGGTCCGATCATCCATTTTTTTGTATAGGGCTCCCGCGCATCAGGAAAATTCTGCCAATATTCTTCAGGAGACATTTTATAACCAAATAAAGGC
Organism: Sphingobacterium sp. PCS056; assembly: GCF_023273895.1. Taxonomy (NCBI): domain Bacteria; kingdom Pseudomonadati; phylum Bacteroidota; class Sphingobacteriia; order Sphingobacteriales; family Sphingobacteriaceae; genus Sphingobacterium; species Sphingobacterium sp. PCS056. The sequence goes on from NZ_CP096883.1 coordinate 4,795,592, forward strand.
TCCATTTGAGTCACCATCACTTCCACGAAAGCATCATCAGAAAGACGTTGCAATTCGAGAAACATGGTAAAACGCCCATCCTGCTCCAAGGCTTCCAAAACAGTTTTTGTCGGTTTGGTAACGGTTTGCTCCAAAAAATAAAGCGCACCATTACGTGCCGGTTGATACTTCATTTTACCGGCTTTCTTTCCATTGATCAGCAATTGTTCATCGCGTATAGCCAGATAATGTTTGTAATAGTAGGGGTCATATCGTTGGCCAAGACCTGATCCCACTCCACCTTCATAAAAAGGAACTCGTAAACCCGGATTCATCAGCATACTTTTTACAGGTAAACTATTATCTCGAAGTTCATCACGGGATATCATACCCAAAACCGTATAAAATAACAGGAGGCTGTCTACATCTGCCCGTGGCATTTGTGCAATCTTTGCTTCGGTCAGTCCCGACGCGATCATCGCCGCATTGTTGGGAACCAACAAAGTATAGGTGGTATTCCCTCCTTTTTCCTTGATTTTCTCCTCCATGCTGCTCTTTTTCCAAGCCGTATAAAATATTGTCGCATCCGGATTTTTACCTAATATTTCGGTAACACTCTCGGTCGCATCAGGTTTATAAGGCACCTGCTCGCCTTCCGCTGCAGGCATAAACTCTGTTTTTTTACAGGCGGCAAATAACAGCGTCATGAGCAAGCCCATAAAGGCCAGCTTATATAGTGTATTGATTTGTTGCATTTTCATCAGCATAATTTGTGATATTATTTAATAGCCTGTTCAGGTCTTACCAACCCCTGATTAAGATCATGTACCACACCATTACGACACAGATAGTCCATCTTTGCCCTGATTCCATACGATACTTGAGCAATTATAGGTGCTGTGACGGTACGGTCTGCACGCAATCTGAGGTAGTAACTTAATATAAAACTGGGGTAGTCCTCTCCGGCAGCAAAACTCATCTCATGCAGATTGTTCTTTAACTGATAGGTATAGCCCCCAGTAGTCGCAATGATCCCCATAACTTTAGCATCGGATACAAAAAAGTGTTTGTCATAGATGAGGTAAGATCCAAACAGCACATCAGCACGATATTTTTCTGGGCTTAATGTTTGTAATGTTTCTTCGGTAATACCCACTTCTTCCAATGCTTCATTGGTCGGCGCAAAGATGGTGAAGGGCCCATTCGTTGCCAGTTGATCCCATAAACCAAATTTCTTCAACCCACTTACAAAAACACGGTAGGTAGGACGTGCTGCCAACCAGGCCTGAATAGAGGTATCAAATTGTGGTTTCATCATTTTATCCAAAACATACAAAACGCCATTGGCTAAAATCACATCTTTTCTAGACGCCTTTGCTCCACTAAAGAAAAGCTCATTTGTAGGCGTACCACCATTTGGTCCCACCGAACCTAGCGAAGCATATAACTCCGAACCGGCTAGCGTGGCATAGCGCACATCTACCCCATTTGATGGGATATCCCGCAAGAGCATACGGCGAGGAAGAATATGGTATTGGATCACTTTTTTTAAACTGTCCAGATTCATCTTATCAAAATCTGAAGGTCTAAATATGCCTAATTCATTAAATGCGGCATCTGTAGGCACCAAAACGGTATAAGGTCCCTTTTCATTTAGCATTGCCGTCAATCCCACTTTTTGCAGCGCGGCACTGAATAAGGTCATTTCATAATTATTTTTGATAAAATCCGATGCCGGACGTAAGTTCTCGTTGGGTGCGACCTCCGTTAAATCCGGATGTTCGCAAGAGAAAAGGAAAAACGAAAGCATAAACAATACGTACTGCCATACTTGATTCCTCCTCTTATCGATTATCTTATAGTTCATATTTAAAATCTCCTAGCTAACTGTTAATAAACTGGTGGTGCATATTTGCGTTGAATGGTGGTCAGGTAAATCCGGCCATTGACCACTTCTAATGTGTTGACTGTTGCAAAAGTTTGTGGATTATGGGTGCCGGAATGCACATTGACCAAGAGATTTGGCAACTGCGTTCCATTATCAGATCCTTCAAATGATACTTTGCCATTCTTCAGACAGTTCACGGATGCCCAATTGCCTCCAGTAGCAATATCACCGGAGAAAAAAGGATTATTGGTAATATCCATACCTGGGATAAAGAAATCAAACCGTTGCCAGATATCAGTCTGGATACCGTTACTTTTACTACTTGCCCACAGCGGAAAACTCACATAAGGACTGACCGCAGCGTTGGTATTATTACGGGTCAATCGCGTTAAAAATTTACCTTTATAACCAGGTACTGTCTGTGCCTGAACAGACGGTTTTTCTTGACTTTCATACAGCGAAAGAAAGATATTCATCTCGTCTTTGATCCCATTTTTAAAACTCCGCAATAAGTAATCATCATCTTTCAACGTCAGATCGGCCTCTAAGAAACCTGTTGCACTCATGTTGTAAAAATTGACATAGACCAAGGAATCGGAAAGTGGCAGTTTATGAAAATTCTCCTGACGCAAGAGCAATCCATGCGTTTTGGTCACAAAATCTTTTTGCAGCAGATGCAAGGTATACACCTCTTTACTTGCTAAATGGATCACTGTATCGATTAAGATATCCGTCTTCAGGTGACTTTCTAATTCCAAAAAAGGAATGGTATTCTTTGGTCGATAGGCGAAAATAATGCGCAGGTCTCCCGACGGAACTTGAGCCCAGCTGCTTAAATCAAATCCGTTTAAGATCGGGCCTACCAGTACATTTTCTTTACCTGGATATTCTGGGTTATCCACTGTGGTACTATTTCCGATATGTGAGGGATAAGGTGGAGCATAAGCTGCTCTTTTATCCAGAAAGTCACCTACAATCTCGGCGCCTGTTATTGCTCCTCCTGCAGCAAAGGTAGGATTGATCAACATACAGAAATAGGGCACTTTATCATCTTTACTGCCTAAGGTCTGAACATAATTGAGGTTGTTGAACACCCGTAGATAGGCAGGTTCGGCGATGGCTGTATATTCCACCTTATTACAACTTGTAAATAGGGAAACACACAGCAGCCATAGTGCTAAGTAAATCGTTAATCGTTGATTTTTCATATCAATATTTTTTTAAATCATGGTCAGACAAGAATACTTATGCCTTCCATTATCGGGTATGTTTAACTAAAATCATTCTTGCTTTATCGGTCGCAGTAGCATCTTTTGAACTCTTGCCAATAAGAGCAACCGTATATACGCCTGCTTCCTGTATGGGTTCGGGGCGTCCTGATTTCTCGTAAAGTTTTTTATTGGCGATAAAAGCTTCGTGTGTCAACACGCTGATATCGCTTGCCCAAATACCTGGAACGACATCAGGTGTCGAACGATAGACCATAAATTCAAAAGGATTATAGAGCGTTCGATATCCGATATATGGTCTTTCCATCTTCGGAATTCCAGGTTGTAGATTTTCTACCGCGTCGCGATTATCGAAAGACGTGGCAGGAGACTGTCCATTGCCCACAGTGAACGTCACATATGGATTTCCAACGGATAAGTTTAAAAAGCGTTTTGGGAAATAAAACTGATATTGTAAACGGGCAAAACTGGCATCATCCTGAGCTCCTGTATAGACCGAACCACTTAAGTCATTGGCTACTAATAGCAGTTGAGGTTTACCATCTTGTTGGGGATAAAGCCAAATGGTATAATTTTGTGCCGGTTGCATCGCCTGCTCCAAAGACGCCAATACTTTGCCTGATGCATCCAAGGCTTCTATCATATGTGTTCCCTGAATCATATTGAGATAATTACTGGCCTGACCAAAAGTCAAAGCATTGGCTAGTGGTTTACCATCAACCCGAAAATTGACCGGTTGACCTGCTCGCGCATTAGCTGCTTGAATACGGGAATAGGTTCGGTTGGCAGGAGCTGCTACATCGGTCAATACCTGAAAAGCATTCTGATAATAGGAAGAGGTATTTCCGATTTCATCGACGTAGTAATTAAATTCTCCGGGAGCAACCAACAAGGTATACACGCCACCGGGTTGATAGGTCGTGACGGGAGCGTAATGCAAATTGCTATTGCTCGAATGATCGATAGCGATCGTGGATGTCGACGGATGAAGGACAGTGTATGCGTAAGTATCTGCTCCCAAAGCTGGAATCTGCCTTCCGTCTTGGAGCAATAACCTAAACTGATAGGTACCATAAGGCAGTTCAATATAATCAGAAGCTACTGCATTTGTCTGTATATTATTGGTTTGTGTACTGACCAATGTACCATCGGCATACGCTAAAGATACGGCCCCCGTAATATCTTCCTGCATACCCAAAAGGCCCATGGTCTGATGTTTGATAGGACCACCCAGATTGACGACTCGGATTTTAAAATGATCCGGTTTTGAAGGAGCGGAAACCGCACGTGGCACCGCTACTATATCCGGTTGTCCATCCATAAATAACGTAGGCAGCAAGAAATAATCCATCGGTTTACGGTAATCGTTGGCAGCCTGAAAAGTAATGTCCCGATCTAAAGCCCCCTGATAATGACGTATCCCCAACGTAAGCTTTACTTGATCCTGTTGGTTAAAGAGATCCTGTGGAATTACCCAGCTTTTACCCAATCGTCCGTCTACAGGAAAATAGGATGTACCCGGATAGCGATCCGTATCTGGAGCGTCTGGACGACGCACGATAAAATTGGTTAAACTATCTTTACCTGAAATAACCTGATTAAATCCAGCCATATTTATAATCCGCACATTGGATCGTTCACGGTTTTCCGTTACCGCCCGATTGTCAACACCCATATCCATTTTTTCTTTCTGACAGGCCGTAAACACGAATGTGAAAAATAAAATGGCCACATACATGAGGTGGTTATCCACTAGGCGACACCAATAAGCTTGTTGCGTATGATCGCGTTTGTACTGTTTAAAGTCTAATTTTTGATATCGCATGACTACAATAAATTATATGTAAAGCCTACCATGATTTCCGCACCGCGTTTATAACTACGGTTGATGTACTCGTTGCCGTACCATTTTCCTCCCGTTTGCGGATTAGCATACACCGTTTTAATCGCTGGATTCATGATATTTTTGGCAAATCCCTTAAATTGAATTCTTTTATTGATCCGTTGACTAAAGACAAAGTCCAGATAAGGCACTGGCTGTGTATATAGATCTGGCTCGCCCGTTAGATTGATCTGGACCAAGCGTTCGCCGACCATATTAAAGGTCAACGTTAGATCTGTTCCTGATTGATCATTATCATAATTTAACCAAGCGTTGATCGAATAGGGAGCTTGTTCAAACAGGGGGCTATTTTTTGGTGAATGTCGATCCAATGAGCGATTGGCTTCATAGCGCGCCGCTGATTTTTGGATCTCACTTTGAGCAAGCATCAGGTTGGAGCCTAAGAAGAAATTGCGTAAAGGATCGATCAAAGTTCCCAAGTTTTTAACCACTTCAAACTCTACTCCCCAGACTTTACCGACATTGACATCATTCTGGAATTGTATGGTCGGAAATTCTGGGTAAGTAGCGGCCAATCCCTGAGTTTCCAGATTAAACACCTTGACCAATTGGTTTTCGATACGCTTACCGAAAGCCGAAACGGCTATAACCTCGCCTTTTGCCGGAAACCATTCCCATCTAAAATCTGCATTTTGAGTATATTGATTTTTCAGATTTGGATTTCCAACGACCAATCCCATTTGAAAAGCGTCAAATTCAAATACATTGGTTATTTCCCGAAGCTCCGGCCTTGCCAAGGTCGTATTGACAGCGCCCCTAAAATTCATGTTATCGTTTAAGGTAAAGGTTGCATTCAACGAATAAAAAGGCTTATAACCTGTTTTATAGACCGAATTTGGATCAATCGGATTAAGCGGTATTGGAGCTTCTCCATTGGCGCCTGTTGTCAATGAAGGATCCAAAAATACGCCAGCTGTATCGACTGTAGAGCCAATATTGGTCATTTCAAATCGAACACCCCCTGCCATACGGAAACGGTCGGTCAATTTTAGATCAAGCATACCGTATAGGGCATTGGTTTCAAAATAACCGGTATAATTGTTCGGTGATTTCTGACTGTTATATAAAAATCCGCCGATAGGCATCATTCCTTCACCCTGACCTGCTGCTGGTATTTTCACTCCAATGATTTCATTACTGACCAGACGATTCAGATTACCTTCAACGTCATAGAGCGGTAATGCTTTATTTCTGGTAAAATTCGATCCTGGTAAGAACAACTGGTTTTCTGTAAAATCCCGATCCCGAAACAAATAGTTTACCCCTGTTTTGAACTCTTGCTTCTGACCTAGAAATCGGAAAGGAATGCTGATATCAGCTTTGTAATTGTAATTCTGTTCTGTCAGATTTCGCCATCTCCGGCCATTCGGCTCCGCCTGCATAATACCATAGGTACCAAATCCATTGACATAACCTGAAGTCAAGGCATACAAATGTTGAGTATACACCTCTTGTGTTTCACCATTATTTGCGCCCACAACCGGTCTGCTATAATAACCTCCACCACGCGGGATATAGTCTGCTAAACTCGCGAAACGAAAATCAGGATCATTCTGTTTGGATTTTGAACTGGCCACATTGTAACTTAGACGAGGAGAAAGATCACCTTTTAAAAATTTGTGTTCTCCTTGTAAATTGAAGGTATTCAAGTTTCTGAACGTCCGTTTAAGCGAATAGGTTGTACTTCTCACCTCTCCCGGCAAACCCGTGTATTCGTATCGACCATTTAGGTGAGTAGATTTCGTTTCACCGCCCCAGCTCCCGAGGTACTGCATACTGATTTCATGCTGTGGATTAAATCGGTAGGTCAGTCCCACCAGCGTTCCATAATTCAAAGTTTCGGTTCCGGTATTTTCCTTATAAGTCTGATATTTGCCCATATACAGACTATTGGGTGTAATATAATTTGGAATATTGCGGACACTGTACACGTCTGGATTACCAGTTACGACTCCTTGATAGATACTATATTGTGTCAAGTCACCGCCACTGATGTCGGTTGTTCTTCTGTAATAATTACCACCTAAAATGACCCCTAACTTATGTCTCTTATTAAACAGGTCATAACTGTTTCCAAAGGTGGCCGAATACAACTGGTTCAATGGCGCTTTTTTATAGGTACTGGTCATCACAGGATCAAAGCCCTGCATAATGCCGTTAATCCGTCCCACCTCCTGATAAGCATCGTTGCTATAATTACTGTTGGCGATCATATTGTGGATCGATGATAAGCCTGCGGGATATTCTTTTGCTAGATGTAAGAAATCAGTCGACAGATTTTTATTATTGATCTTTGTGCCCAAAAAACCCATCTCACTATTCCAGAAACTATTGTACTTCCCTCCCATCCCAATATTGGAATTTAATCCGGTCTGTGCTATGACTTCGAAAGTCATCCGATCGGGGACAGACTTTGTTTTCAGTTCTACAATCCCCGAAGCCGCATCTGCCGGTTTATCAGGTGTCACCGTTTTATAAATGGTGATGTTATCTAGTAAGGAAGCAGGTACCAAATCTAAAGGGATAGAACTACGGTCAGGATCCGATGATGCTAGACGTACTCCGTTTAGCTGTCCAATCACCGATCGGTCACCAAGACCGCGTACCGCAACATATTTATCGTCAGTAACGGTTACTCCGGTGACCCGTTGTAAAGCTTGAGTCGTGGTAATACTTCCCGTACGCTGTATCAATTCAGCCGAAATGGCATCCTGAACAATAGATGCTCGTTTACGCTCTTCCAAAACGGCAACTTCGGTATTTGCTTTACGTCGCGCCTGTACCCTGACTTCCACCTCATCTAATGCTGTTGAAGCAGAACGCAGTTGGATTAGGATATTACGTTCGGCGGCGTTAATCGATACTTCTCGGGATTGGTATCCCAATAAGGTGAATACAAACACCTGTGTGCTTTTGGGAACAATGATTGTAAAATTGCCCGCGGCATCGGTGGTAGCTCCTAATTGAAGCCCTTTGACCCGAATGGTGACCCCTGCAAGAGCCGCTTTATTATTCACATCTTGGACGCTTCCGGTGATCGTAAATTGCTGCTGTTCGGGTTTGGATTTGCTTCCAGCATTTTCTGGAGCATCGGTCACCACTACTAATTTATTTTTAATCACATATCGAAAAGGTAGATCGGAAAAACAAGCCATTAATGCCTGTTCAATGGAAGCATCCTTCAGGTTAATATGGATCGGTTTGGTATTTTTAAATAATTCAGTATCATAAAAAAAGTCGTACTGACTTTGTTTTCTGAATTCCTGTAATATGGATGGTATGTTGCTATTTTGTTTATTCAGTGTAATACGCTGCCCAAAAGTAGACGCACTGACCTGAACCAACAAGCAAGTCATTAACATCATGGTGATTTTCATAACACGCATGCATTGATAAAAATTCATATGTATTTATTGTCCTTTCACAAGACTATATAGCAGATTCATGACGGGTGTTTACCCAATGCAAATGAATATTTTATATATTTGTTGTCGTTAATATTAATTGATGATTTTGTTCGCACAACGTTATTGATCAGCTTAACGCACTAGCCAGAGGTGTTACGAGCACCTTTGGCCTTTTTTTTAAGCCGATCGGGTATTATAGAGGTATTAATCGGTCACAATAATCCTCCTTTCTGTCAATTTCAATTTTGCTTTTCCCGTTATTTCAACCATATCCATAATAGCATTCAATGGCTGAGAACGCGAAACAATGCCATCAAATTTGAGTTTTCCTAAATGTGGTGGACATACGATATCCACATCGTACCAGCGCGATACTTTACGCAGGATACTGGCTAATGGCTCACTTTTAAACACAAAATCTCCCGCAGTCCACGCTACCTGCTGCTCGACATCTGCTGTACTTACGACCAGGTGTTTATCTAAGAATGATTGCTGTCCAGGACGCAACAGAATCGATTCGCCGTTTAAAGATGAAGTTACCCGCACACTTCCTTCCAGCAGTGTGGTAACTATTCCAGGTTCATCAGGATAGGAATTCACATTAAAATGCGTACCTAATACTTGGATCTCCTGATGCGCTGTTTCCACATAAAAAGGGATACGCTCGACCCGACCATGTTGACGCTTTTCCATTTTGGCAATTTCAAAATATACCTCACCGGTCATTTTTACCCGGCGCTCGTGATGTTCAAAATGCAGGGGATAGTGTAAGGTTGATGAAGCATTCAACCAAGCCTTAGAGCCATCGGGTAAGGTAAGTCGATACTGCCCTCCTTTAGGAGTGGTAATGGTATTGGAAGAATTCCTGTTGCTGGATTGGGATTCGGAAACACTGTAAATAAGCTGACCACTTTTTGTTTTCTCTACACGCACACCGCCTTCTAAGGCCAATGTTCCGACTGCAACTTCATCTAATGAGATGGTCGAACCATCTGCCAAAGTCAATAAGGCTTTATCTTCTCCAGGGATTACTACACTTTGCTTATGGTGATCAGGTTCAGATAGGAAAGATTGACGTAACATCAAGTACGATAGGGAACCGATGAGCAGTAGTGAAGCCGCGATCTTTAGCCATGGGGAAATTCGAAAGCGGGTATCCGTTTTCTTATTTTTTTTTGCGATCTGCTCCTTGAGGCGGAGATAATGATCTTCAACAGTAGTTACGGCAGTATGATAGGCCAACGTTTGGACTATCCGCTTCTGTTCTTCTACTTCTTTACGGTACTGCGCATGGTCTTGCAGCCAGTTTTCCCATTTGGCAACATCCTGAGCTGGGTATCCTTTACAATAGTTGATGAAGCTCTCATCTGCTAACAATGCTTTCAGATTCAGTTCTTCCATGTTTTATTTCTCTTCATTTGATCAATAGAGCATGGAGTATGCTATTTTCACTACTGATTTTCTAAAAAAAATAAAAAAAATGTTGAAAGGGCTCCAATGGCTATTTTAAGGAAGGTTTCTTGTTCTGCAGTCAACAGATTTCTTAATTTATCCACAGACTTATAGATGGTATTGTAGACGGTATTGATGGAAACACCATTTGCAGCAGCTATTTCTTGGTAGGATAATCCAAGATAAAATTTCTGATAAATCAGCAAACGTTGTTTCTCGCCCAGCTCATCAACTTTTTCTTTTACAAAGCGTCCGACCTCATCTTCCGTATAGCGCTGTATAAATCCATCTTCAACAGAAGGGACCTCGCAGTTTTCCAATAAAGTGGCGATGGTCGGAATCATTTCATACTTCTTGGCATCATCGCGAAATAGTTTCCGCAAAAAGATGGTAATGATGTAATTATGGAGATGGTGTATGCTGCTACTTTTAGCTCTGTTTTCCCATAAATGAAGAAACACATCATTGATAGCATCTTGAATGATATCGATAGCAAAACCACGTTTGGTACCTACATAGCTGAGATAATGATGGTAGTATTCGTAAATCTGATAAAACGCTTCTTCACATGCTGCTGCAACAAATGTATTCCAGTGTTCTTTCAGTTCGTGACGTGTTATAAGAGACATAAATTCAAGATCATACGGTTAACTTTTCTTTACAAAGAAATAGAACGCATATTAACAGAGCATTAATTATAAATAACCAAATCATGTCATATTGATCCTCCATATAAAGCCGAGCAGCAGCTCGGCACACGATGTACCTGCCCCCTGTAGTTTATCTAAAATATCCGATGCCTTTATCCGGATCATTTAAAAGGTATATTATCATATCTGTATGTGTACCTGATCTGTTTTCTCAATTTCTTTAATTTTACAAATGCAACTATATTGCATTTACTATATTAGTTTTATATCTTTGTTTTTGTATTACACTTAAGAAAACAGATTATATATGATACCTGAAACATTTGAACAATGGAAAACCTGTTTGGTACATGATTGCAAGATCCCGCTAACAGCAGAATTTGCAAGAACAAGACTTGCTGTTTACCAGGACTTCAATAAGTCGGAAACGAAAACATTCATCCGCTTATATGGCCCTCAACACCATCAAAACATCATTGGCTGGTTTACAAAAATAGTTGAAGGTTCGATTGAGGATCAGATCAGCTAGGTTTTACACGTGCGGACTTTATCTCACGCAAGTACCCCTACCACTTACATTAAAATACTAAAGAATGAAATACATGCAGACAAAAACATCCGTATCCACTCCTGATGGGATCACGCAAAAGAAACTCCCCGTTACCGTATTAAGCGGTTTTCTTGGTGCTGGAAAAACAACCCTCCTCAATCATATTTTACATAATAAGGAGGGATTGAAGGTAGCAGTGATCGTCAACGATATGAGCGAGGTCAATGTGGACGCGCGCTTGGTTGAACATCAGCACACGCTATCACGTACAGAAGAAAAATTGGTTGAAATGAGCAACGGTTGCATTTGCTGTACCCTGCGCGAAGATCTCATGGTTGAGGTGGAAAAACTCGCGAATGAAGGTCGATTTGATTATTTATTGATTGAGAGCACAGGCATCAGTGAGCCTATTCCGGTAGCGCAGACTTTTTCCTATGTTGACGAAGATCAAGGTATAGACTTGTCTCGCTTCAGCTATATCGACACCATGGTGACGGTGGTGGATTGCTTTAACTTTTTCAAAGATTTTGGTACAAATGAAATGCTACAGGATCGCAATCTAACAGATATGGAAGGTGACGACCGAACGATCGTCAACCTGCTGACCGACCAGATCGAGTTTGCGAATGTCATCATCTTGAATAAAACAGATCTGGTGGATGCTGGGACCGTTGGTGTTTTAAAGGCTGCGATACACAAATTAAACCCTGGAGCAAAAATAATCAGTTCTGCTTTTGGAAAAGTAAGTCCAAAAGAAGTATTAAACACCAAACTTTTTGATTTTGAGGAAGCCCAGACTTCGGCAGGATGGCAAAAGGAATTGGAGTCGGAACAGCATACTCCCGAAACAGAAGAATATGGCATCAGTTCGTTTGTATTCAGAAATCAAAGACCTTTTCATCCTGAGCGGTTTTGGCATTACTTAAACCATCAGTATCCCGCAGGTATTATACGTGCCAAGGGTCTTTTCTGGCTAGCCTCCCGTCGTGATGAAGCTTTAAATTTTTCTCAGGCTGGCGGCTCTTCGCGCCTAGAGACTGCTGGTGTGTGGTGGATCAGTATGTCCTACTTCGAACGCATACAATTTGAAAGTTACGTCGCCAATAAAGACTATATCGAAGGTCGCTGGAGTAAACAATGGGGGGATAGAATAAATGAACTTGTCTTTATTGGACAAGACATCAATGAAAAGAAGGTGAGGATGGATCTGGAAAAATGCTTACTCCAAGAAGATGAGTTTTATCTGTTTGATAAAAATATCAGGTTTGAAGATCCTTTTCCAACAAATATATAAGGTAGATCATCTTGACTAAAAATGAAATAACATGGTTGCATACATAAGCACCATGTTATTTTTTTATCAGGGGACATCAACCTGCCATTATTCTTTTCATCATCAAATTCAACTGATCATAAGCTTTACTTTTAAAAAGTTCTAAACCTGAGCAGATCAAAATAATGGAGGATCCCTTCACGTCTATCCATAACCTTTCAATAAATTATCTAAAAAAAATGGCAAGATAACACAGCATCTTGTCATTGATGATCCTATCATGATCGAGTACCTTTGTCTTAATCGATATGCAAATTACGTTGAGACATGGATAAGAAAAATATAGCCATTTTGATATTACCAGATGTACAATTATTAGATGTAGCAGGACCTACTGATGTCTTTCATACGGCCAATGAAATTGTAAAAAAGGCAGGTTATGGAGCTCGTTATGAGCTTCATTACCTCTCGGCATTAAAATCAGAAACTGTCGTATCGAACTCAGGTATCAAGCTCCAATGCGATTCGAGCATTTATGATATAGCCATACCGCTAGATACCTTGATTATTGCTGGTACGCACCCCAATTTATTTGCAAATCTTGACGAAACGGTCTACATGTGGCTCAACCAGATATACCCCCAAATAAATCGCCTAGCTTCAATTTGTGTCGGTACATTTCTGATGGCCAAAAGCGGTCTGCTGAAAAATAAAACGGTGACCACACACTGGAAATATGCAGGATTGCTCAAAAGTATGTATCCTGAGATCGATGTTGATGCTCGATCCATCTTTTTAAAGGATGGCGATATCTACAGTTCTGGCGGAATCACTTCTGGCATTAATCTGGCGTTGCATTTAGTTGAGGAGGATTTGGGACGAGACATAACCATACAGGTGTCCAAGCATCTGGTATTTGGAGTACATCGACTCTCGGATCAATCACTTTTTTCTGAAGAATTACCTGCTCTTGAAGATATGAGTGAACTTGTTCAAAAAGTATATCACTATGTTAACGCCCATATTGGAGAAACATTCACTCTTGAACAACTGGCGGACGCAGTACACATGAGTTCACGCAACTTCTCCCGTGTCTTTAAAAAAGAAGCTACTATTCCTCCGGGACAATTTGTCGAAAAAATACGTTTAGAAAAAGCGAAACAGCTCCTCGCCTATACTGCTGACACCTTAGCTATTATCAGTGTGCTATGTGGCTATGATCAGGTCAGTTCCTTAAATAAACTGTTCGATAAATACTATAATATTAGTGCTTCCCAATATCGAAAAACATTTCAACATTAATTCATATATACCTTTTAAAAAATGAATATCAATAAAGATAAAACAACTCAGAACATTGCATTTTTTGTTTTTGACCAAGTAGAAGTATTGGATCTAAACGGACCTTTGGATGTGTTTGTAAAAGCAAATATACTCGTACCGAATAGCTTTAACTGTTACACGGTGGCTTTGGATGCTACGCCTATATTTGCAGAATCCAATACCATGCAAATTATTCCTAATTATACAATTGATAATTGTCCACAAGCAGATCTGATTATCGTACCTGGAGCATTTCCTGAGACAGTGATCAAATTATTTAAAGACGAGCATTTTGAATCCCGATTCACAGCATGGATTACAGCTCAGGCACAACGTGATACTGTAATTGCCAGTATTTGTACAGGTGCGCTATTACTTTCTAATACCCATATTTTAGATGGAAAAGCGATTACCAGTCATTTTATGATAACAGATCTTTTACAAGAATTAAATCCGAACAGTCAAGTGATGACAGGACCTCGATACATTGATGAAGGGAATTTGGTAACAACAGCGGGAATCACAGCAGGTATAGATGCGGCCTTATATATGGTAACAGATATACTTGGAAAGGATGTGGCTAAACAGATTATTGAAATTTTTGAGTATAAATCAGATTTGCAAATTCATTAACCTTACCTATCTGGGTAACCGTCTCTTTTAAGATTGAAAATCAGTCTTTAGATGATCTCTTCACCTATCCATTCTTTCTAAGATCGAGTAAATGACAGCAATGAAAGGATTGAGCAATCCATTCAAACGCATATCCTGTGGATTTTACTTTCAGTTTTTAAAGCGGTAGCTAGGTTCTTTTTAAATCACTTCATTCGACATGAAGTGATTTAAGCCATTACCGACTTTTTTTGATCGTGTTTTAAAGCATTATACCCCATTTCTTAATCGATCAAAAAATAGCTTCTATCGGTTGATCATACCTTTTCATCGGTAGAATTTTTAAAGGATGTGGCGTTGCTCTACTTTTAAAGAAAAATTAAAAGATATGTCACTATACACACCGCTTATTTGGATCTCTTTCATGCTACCGTTAATAGCTATTGCATTTGCCAAAACGAAAAAAGTAAATTCAAAATTTTTAATCCTTTTCATCGTCTATTTTTTAGCTGATTGTTATATCCAGCATTTTAGCAGACAGTATGTTAGCCTTGATTCCATTGGATTAAAATTTTCTTGGGTCGGTAAAATCTTAAGTTTATTGTTAGCGCTGACCATCATTTTTTCGGTAAGCAAAACTCATCGTGAGCAGATCGGATTCACCTCGAAAAGTAATACAAAGAAACAGGTCCGATTCGGGATTTTTCTATTCCTTGGATTCTTACTTTTTGATTTGATTTTCAAATTGATCCTATTCCCTAAAGGAGGTCATTTTAATCTTGAGACATTCGCTTTCCAGGCAACAATGCCCGGTTTAACGGAAGAATTGGTCTTCAGGGGGATTTGCTTTTGGCTTCTTGATCAAGCTTTTACTCCCCAATGGAATATCAAAGGGATCTCATTGGGTTGGGGATTTGTTATCGTGACGCTTTTATTCAGTGTTGCACATGGTGTTGTGCTCACGAAAGATCATCAACTCAAATTTGATATCATCACGATCATCTACCTCACGCTGATATCTTCGTTAAGTGTGGGTTTGTTACGGAAATTTTCAGGCAATCTTGTTTACCCAGTAATAGGTCACAATATGATCAATGTATTAAATGCCTTGATCCGAATATTATAACTAAAAGATTGCTTAGAAAGCGCAATGGATAAGTTAAGAAGCTTCAAATTAGTAATGAATATTACCCGAGTCATCCGTATTTTTTATACAAAAACTATCCCTATAAAGCGTTCAAAAAACTATATTTGGTTGATCTTTTTAAACACATTTCATGTCGCAGGATACACAGGTTTTCTCCAGCTACTTAACGAGTAAGATAGCAGAATTTGATTTTGAGCGTTTATATACCAAAACAAATCGACTGCTGCTGCATGTATGCATGTGGTTTACTTTTTCAGTCTTATTGCTGCTGAGCTATATACTGGCATACAAACTCTCTCTGTTTAATGCTGTGATCCTCACCATCAGGATGACGACTGTTAATATGCTCGTATTCTATCTCTTCTTTTATGTCTTGCTACCCAAGATTTTAGCTGGAGGCAGGAATAAGATCATTATACTATTGATCATTAGTTTGCCTTTCCTGTTGTTTATCTGGATTGCGATCACCTATTTCTTTTCCCAGCTCTATCATGCTTTGGGGTTTGAAATCGAAAATGGGGAACTTAAAGGTGCGATTAAGATGAGTGCCGATCAAACGTTTTTACAGGCTGTTTCTTTCAAACGCATGATCTCGCAGGCCTTCATCGTGATTTCGATTCTATCGCCCTTCTTTTTTGTGAAAATTCTATTTGAAATCTCTAAACTTTATAGTAAAACTTTAAAAATTCAGCAGGAAAAAGCAAGCTTAGAAATAGAAAATATCCATATTGAAAAAAACTTTTTAAAAGCCCAGCTCAATCCACATTTTCTGTTCAATACCTTAAACAATCTATATGGGCTTGCGATAAAAAAAGATCCCGCAACGCCAGATGTGATCGTCAATCTTTCGGATATTATGAGTTACACCCTCTATGAATCCAATACAGAAAAGGTATCCTTACAAAAAGAACTGGAATTTATAAAAAACTATAGCGAACTTGAAAAAATGCGCTATCCGGCTGATAAAAAGATTGTATTACACCTTCCTGATGAAAACAATTTGATAGGATTATATATTGCTCCATTGCTCACTTTTACTTTTATAGAAAATGCCTTTAAATATGGTCTTAGCCATAACAAAGAACAGTTTATATATTTGAGTATAAAAATTGAGGACAATCAATTTTACTTTCATCTTGAAAATGATGTAGATGACCATGTTTCCCAAAAAGAGTTTGGAGGTATTGGGATTGCGAATGTTCAAAAGCGCTTGCAGTTGTTATATCCCGATAAACATGAACTCAGGATTGAAAATCTCCAACATAAATTTGTTGTCAGCTTAAAAATAAATTTAACAACTCATGGATAAGTTCACGTGCATCGTTGCAGATGATGAACCGCTCGGCAGAGAGGTGATCGAAACGTTTATAAAAGAAATTCCTTTTCTGACCCTCGTGGCATCCTTTGGTGATTCCGTAGAAGCGCTGCTCTATTTACAAAACCATCAGGTTGATATTATGTTTAGTGATATCCAAATGCCAAAAATAAATGGGATGGAGCTGGTACATGCCTTGGTCAATCCTCCTGTTATTATTTTTGTTACTGCCCATCGCGATTTCGCATTGGATAGTTTTGATGCTGGGGCAACCGACTATCTGGTAAAACCGGTTCGATTCGATCGGTTTTTAAAGGCTGTCAACAGAGCTAAAGAAAGAGTCCTGACAAGTAAGGCTACTACACGCCCAGAGACTAAGCCTGACCGTATATTTATCAAATCGGAAGGAAGGTTAGTCAAAATTGTATTGAATGAAATCCTTTATATAGAAGCGCAGGGCGATTACCTGAAGATCGTCATTCCCGAAAATAGCTATACCACGCAAGCTACGCTCAAATCTATGGACGAAATCCTAGATAAGCAGCTCTTTTTTCGTGTGCAGCGTTCGTTTATCCTTAACATCGAAGCTGTCAAAACCGTCAGCGGAAATATGATCGAGTTGACAAATGGTAAATCAATAGCTATTGCTTTAAATAAAAAGGAAGAGTTTTTCAAGTTGTTGGGCATCAAATAAAAGAGATAATTTTATTATATTTACTTGAGATCCTTATGGTAGATATACAATTTAAGAACAGTAAAATTAGTACAGGTATTTTCCTATGTATAGCCTTTATTGCGCTTTTACTTTTCTTTATTTTTAACTCGTCAAACAGCTATGCTCCCATACTACTATTTTTAATATTCGTCACGCTTCATATCTTATATTTTCATAAAATTAGGTTCTGGATCGAACATAAAAAAGGAAGACCAGGATTAAGCATAGAAGAACAAGGACTAGTAAATAACACAGCAGATACCCCCATTTTTATTCCTTGGAATGATATTCAAACTTTTGAAACTGGCTTTTATCGCGCGCAGAATCAAATCTTTATCCAGGTTAAGGATGAGAAAAAATATGACCAAGTTAAACGTACGGCTTACTTAACTGCTTTAAATGCGATAGGTCGTTTTTTCAGATCAAAACCTGATTTACTTTGGATCGATGTTGATGTTTTAGCGATTTCTGAACCACAACTTTTGCTGTTACTTCAAACTCGATTAAAAGCATATGGTGAAGCGAATCGGTGAGTGCTGTTATGAGTGCTTATTTAAAATTAAACACCGCTTTTAAAACTGCCATTCGCCCTCTTAGCTCATAGCTGTTATGCATTTGCATGTTAGCCGATACCGAATAGGTTTCAAATTTTTTAACATTCGCCAGATTCGTCAAGTTGAGTTCAAAGTCCGTTTTTGATTTTTTGTGACGATAGCGGATGAAGGTATCGAAAAACAAGTAATTAAAATCGTTGAATCCAGGTTGATGCGCATAGACATTACGAGCACTGAACCGTACATGAAAACCGGAGAACAAGGTCATCGGTAACCCAAGCTGATGGGAAGCCTGGAATGTATTTCGATCCAATCCCTGCACCTTTCCTTTCTGTTTACTGCCCATCCACGACAACTGCCCCGTGTACGAAAGATTCAATTGCTTCCAGATTTTTAATTCCAAATTAGGTCTCAAGGTATAGCCTATATTTTGAAATGGAAGGATCTCGTTATTGAAAAACTGGTTATAATCGGATAGGGACCACGATGCTGCCAGCTTCATGGTACTGGATAAGGCAAAGATATATTTGTCAAATCCGACAGACGCCTGATAAGAATTGACGATATTTTCCTGTTCGATCAATTGTGTCTGTGTCGATTGATCATTCACCACATTGGATAGTATGGTGTTGGAGATGGATTGTTTATAATTCAATCCTACATTCATAAATAATAATTTTATCGTTCTTCCTACCTTATAATTTAAGCCAAACTCATTGTTTTTATTTTCGGTGATGACACCGTTATTGCTTGAGAAGGTGCGATAGTTTCTAATCAATAGCCCCTGATACACATTTTCTATATTTCCAAATGAATGGCTTCGTTGATAAGAAAAACTAAGTTCATCTTCCTGACTCACACGAAGCCTAGCGGAAAATGTAGGATTGAATAAAATATCATGTTGATTTTTATCGAGGTTAAAATAAGGATCCGCATAACAGGTATATTGCCATGAAACCGGCAATACCAGTCGAGTGGCCCATCTCCTATTGCTCCATTCATATTCTGCATTTGCAGAAACGGAGGAGCGATTCCAGTGCAGCTTATTTTGAGTAGAATCTAGCGCGACATCCGCGATATTGCCCGCTTTATGGATCGCGATATTGGATCTCAATTTTTGATCTTCGACCATCGCACCGAGATTGTAGTATTGTTTTAATTTCCCTTTAGGAAGTCTATATCCGACACTTGCTTTCGTAAAAACTGTTGGAACTTCCACATGCTGCCAAGTCTGTTCATAAGGAACCCCTCCTGAGAACACATCAGGAAAGAGCCCTGGGGAGAATGATAAAGTTTGCGGTTTATTCGCATAATTGAGATACCAGTTTACTTGTACTATATCACCATTTTTAAGTGCAGGTACCCATTCCAATTGATTTGAAAAGCCTTTTATTTGATGATGGAGACTGCCCAAAATAGTCTCCCCATTGCTCTCGATATTCGCCTCGCGATCTTCCTTTTCATACTCAAATGAAAAAGCATTATTGATATAGCGTTTCTCTATATTTTTATTTAAACTCAAGCGCAGTGCCGCTAGCCATTCCGTTGTTTGGGTATACTGATTTTCATCAAAAATATAATCGCCATCTTCTGAAAAATAACTTGTCTCTCCTTTAAAATTGGTATTATTTTTATCCTGTAAGAGCTGAATATTGGATTTCAATTGGAAACCATTTTTGATATTCAATAGATTGTTGGCATTTAAAGCCACCGAATTATTCATAAAATAATTTGATTTGGCTACAGGTGGACCACCGACAGTACCTAGAGCCAGTAGATTATTAACTGCCGAATACCCCATTCGCGAGAGCACAGTAGCTTGGTTAAATCCTGTAAAATCTCCCGTCAGATCATTTCCAATATTATTGCCCTGCAAGACATTCAATACTTTATATTTTTTATTAAACAGGATCGTATTGAGTTCGCCGTCATATTGCTTGGGTAGTCCTGCACCTAATTTTGCCTGACCCGTCAACTTCAGTTTCGCATCGTCCTTGATCACGAGATTGATCGCCACTTCATCGGTATAGCGTCTATTTTTGAGCACTTTCATGTGTTCATGATTGGTCAGCACCTCGATGTCCTTGACCATCTTATGCGGGATCGTTTTGGTTCCGATCGCATAGCGGTCATCCAATAAATCATCTCCATCAATATAGAATTTCGAAATCGCTTTTCCCTGATATTTGATACTTCCATTGTCCCCGACCTCAATACCCGGCATCCGTTTTAATACCTCACCAATGCTACGGTCCTCCTCTTTTGCAAACGAAGCCACGTTATAGGCAAGCGTATCACCAATCTGTCTGATCTGCGGTCGGCTTTTGACTTCTACATCTTCCAATAGCACTACTTTTTGCTCCAGTTCAATTGTTTTTTTTAAGCCAACTTCTGTCCATGGGATTATTTTTTTGTGATAACCAAGATGATTGATCTCCAGATACGCTCCATCCACATCTTTAACTGTAGCCAAAGAGAAAGCACCATCCGCCTTTGTTTCTTTGAAGGTTAACAATTTATGGTCACTAGATTTGAGCAGGACATGGATATGATTTAAGGCTTTCTTCGTGTTTTTATCCACTAAAAATCCTTCGATCACATGTTCCTGTCCAAAAAGCTGTGCACTAGAAAGCAGCAGGTAAACAATAAAAACAGCGCGTTGTAACATACTACGGTTTTAATTCTAAAGGATTATTCGTGACCGAAGAAGGTTTATAATTATTGTCATTTTTAATGGACATGGATTTAATTTTTGATGCGTCGATAGCTGAGGAAGATGAAGTGCCGCTACCTCCGCTGCTCACAAAAACACCTGGACCTGCAATTCTCACGTTGGACTTCGATTGCATATAGGCACTGGGATTTGCCTTAAATGCCTTTTCTAATTTTTCGACTTCATCTTTTGTCGACAAAATAGCCTTTGCGGGAGTTCCAATGGTCACTTGGACATCAGCCGCCAATTTATCAAAACCTGAATATTCAAACTCCACCTCATTCTGATCATCCTTTGCGGCTAGAATAAGTCCTGGCAAACCGTGTAATTTCCACGGTCCAAAAGAAAACGGAATATCGGTTGTAAACCATGCGGTATAATGTCGACCTGCAAAAGTGGTGGTGGCTTTTTGACAGGTATATCCACCTATTACTTTTGTTTCATCGGCTATATTCCAATCTTGTTTAGGATAGGTAGTCTCTAATAAAAACTCATCTGAAGCAACACGCTTCACTTCTACCATCTGGGATTTGGCAGGTTCGAGCAGATAAGATTCTTTGATGCCACTGGTGGATCTGGAGATCACTAAATTACCGTCAAAATCTGGAGCTGAAAGCATTTTTGTGGTTTGCTCCTGCATTCTGGTCGTTGAATAACTGGTATAATAACTTGTTTGCTGACCTAAATAAGTAACGACTTCATCACGGGTATGCTTATCTCTTTTTGTCGTGTCATTGACATGCTTGAATATGTAATGCACTTTGGCGATTGCCTTTTCTTGCGCTTTAACAGCCATAAAACTGACTGAAATCAATACGGTTAGTAAGATCTTTTTCATAATGTTTACGATTTATTTGTAAACTTACGAAATATTCGTAAATAACAAATACTCCTCATAAAAAATCATCAAATAAAAATGTAAAATCCTGATTAATTGAATGATAAAATTACGATACGATTATTTTATCATAAAATAGCCCATTTTTAGTGAATGCTAAGTATTGGTTTTTTTGTGCTGGGAGGAAGATTTTTCCTGTTGCTTAGATTGTTTAATAAGGCATTGGGGGTAGATATGCTGCAAAATTTATCGTGAGCTATAATTAGAAGATATAGCAGAAATATCTGCATGTACCACACTTTAAATAGATATACACGAAACATGGTATACAAAATTAGATTCCAACAACGAACATTCTGATTTACCGGCAGGTATTACAAAGCGCTTTTTATGACAAGCTCCTATTTAAAAAATCGTAAAAGAGGTTAGCAGATTTGCTTCTTTACGAAGCATTAGCGATTTATGGTAGGGCTTATGGACACGCAACACTTTGATACCAAAATAGGGTTCTATTGTTTATTTAGCGACCAATCTACCAATTCTAGTCAGCATACCCAACCAACATTTAATTCTGATGGGTCAGACAAACTGCTCGCACTATTAGAAAAATTTATTGAAGAAGACCGCATCAAGACCCAATCTATTGCTGCATTAAGCAAAGCGGTATTAGATCTTGCCAGTGAAGTGAAGAAATTGAAAGAAGATATATAAAGAATTATTAACATCATTTTAAATGATTAAATTCAATTTTGCAACGGGCGTTGCAAAATTGAATTTAAAATCGATATTCACTTTATCACTGATTGTGAAACTTATCTACCCAGTGCTTTTCTACGCTCCACCTCAGCCTGGAGACTCTGGAACCATTCCTGATAGACACGAGGCTCATAGATCATTTGCTCCTTACTATCCTTATTCACTTGCCCCCAATAGCCACTTTTACTGGATTCGCTTCCTTCATACATCGAGATCTTAACCTCCGTCACATCATCATTAACGGCCTCCACATAAAACATGGCTTTAGAAGTGTTAGCATCTTTAGAAGAGCCCCATAATGCGCGTTGCATATTCGCATTTTTATTTTCGAGACGTTTACTCGCATTGATTAGACCCGTTTCTTTATCAGCACGGTCCACAATATAACTCTCCGACTGCAATAAGCTAATAATGGACTTAAATATCAAATCATGACCTGATTCAAATTGTTTCGTTGTCATCATTTTTACCTCAGCAGGTGATTTAGTTACCATTTGAGTAGCGCATGAACTCAACAATGCGATAAAACATAACAATACTGTCGTTTTTTTCATTTCAATATAATTCTAAAAGTTAATATGCGGTGGATACGACCGAATAATCGGTTACAACATCATGCTCATCAAACGTGATGATGAGATCAAAAGATTTACTACTACTACTTTGGCTGGCACGCTGCCCTGCAAAAAAATCTGTAGATCCAGCTTTATTCTCGACAGACATACGATTATAACTCCAAACCTCTCTATTCGATTTGTTTTTAGAAACCAAATTTGGAGAACCAAACAACTTCATGATTTCATCTTGTGTGGTCTCCCCTTTAATGACCTTGCTTTTTACTGTACCCATGGTGAGGTTACTCTTTTGTGTATTACCCTCTGTTGCATACTTATAACTGGTACAAGAAGTAAGTGATAATACAAGTAAAACTGATCGTAATATTGTATACATAGCTTAAAATTTTGGCAAACCTATCGAATACAAATATTTAAAAGCTACGGTTAGCCGTAGGATTAATTGATATTATTCTCGTATGATAGCACAAAATACCAATGAGAAAAAGAAATTGTAAAAACTTGTATGAAAACATGAATTGATAGAAGAGAATGAACTAAATATCATACAAACTACTAAAAGAGTTTTTAGCAGAGTGGTATAGCAACGAACAATGACTTAGATGCTATAGATATCACTTTTTTTACCGGACCATTTAAAGTATTTAGTTGCTTAGGCAATAATATTATTTAATTATATTCAGCCATTTAATTTCTTTAATCCAAATCGGTCAATCTTAGACTCATTGCTGAGCTACACAACAGATATCTTAACTGAATATCGAATCACCAATCCTTTCATTCAATCATGATGACTACTTAATTTCCTTTCATTTGAGAGTTATTTTAAGCGATTTAAAAGATAATCCCTGCAAAAACACACTAGAGTATGGAAAAAGAAACTTAAGGACTTAAAACGCCTTATTTAAGATAAAACACATTTGAAATGTAGGTCAAGTATGAATGAAGCAAGATGAAGCGTGGATAGTGCGTTGATACTTTATCAACAGGTAATGTTTTACGCACTATCCATACTTGACCATTGCTTAGCATATGCACTACGGATGCTTGGGAGATACATGAACCACCTTGTTCCCGTGCTGGTCTAGGCGGGGCCTCCTGATCTTCAATCCAGCTACTGCGCTGAGTAGATATCCGGTACCTTTTTAGTAGCTCTTTGGTACCTTCTCCGTACATTCTTGGTACAGGATTGGTACACTCCCCGTGAATAGCCCGTACACTAACGGTACACTCTTGGCCACTTGAAAGCCTTATTTTCCTTCAAAAACAAAAGCAGGGATGTCCAGGCTATTTGGATCTGATTCGTACGTTGTTTTAACCTTGTTCGTACCTTGTTTTAAACTTTCTTGTCCCTGCACCGCAGTTGCAAAGTCCCTGCACCGTCCATTTCCCGGGTCAGGGACGGGAAATAGGCGGTGCAGAAGCGGTGTACAGACGGCTTTCGGTAAAACACTGTCCGAATCTGATATGAAGCTGATATCGAGCTGGTTGCTACCAAAACTCCTCCGAAACATACAATTTGGTATTTTTCTGCATTTCTTCGACCTTTCTTCTAGACTTGTTCTACCTCCACCTGAGTCTCCTTCGAGTCGGCTTCGAGTGTCCCCTCACTCCCTGTCGAAGCCCAGTCGAAGCCACCTCGGAGCCCACTCGAAGCGACCTAGAAGCGACCTAGAAGATGGGGCGAAGTTGGTTAGGAAAAGGTGAGTATTTTGTCCGCTGGATTCTGGTCTACTGCTGCTCGAATTTTGTTCGGCTCATCTTCGGGGAATTATCGTGTAGCAGGTGAATATTTACCGAAGGAATTTTGACTGATAAATCACACGTTAGTTGCTTGCACAACATTATTTTTGGAAGTGTTTTTAGGGATAGGGTTTTTAGGTGATATCAGCTACTTTCTATATAACAGCTCTCCGTCAGTTTTAAATAGTTATCGAACATATATCCCCAGATCTTAATTATCATTATATTTCTTCTGTCATTGTAGTCTTTTTTAATGGACAAAGATTACCTACTCCATTATTGCTCTGATAGTTAAGAAATCCAATCGGTCAAAATTATAAGGCTACAAATATTTATTCATTATTAAATTAACACTATATTAAACAATGATTTTGAAATTTTAACACCTCGATTTTATAAAAATTAATTTATATTGGTTATATTACCGTAATAAGAAATTAAGATCTAAATAAAATATGAGAATATTTTTAGTTGCAATATCCTCTTTAGCTCTTATTGGATGTAAAGAGGTAGGAAGTAATGAAGAAATTCTGAAGAGGGATAATATTTATTTATTGGATTCTATCGTAACAGACCAAGATTATGATGTTAACAAGGATGGTATTTCAGAGAATTTAATAAAAGAAATACCAGAATTAAAGGGATCAGTTGTACAAATAAAAGATATAGATGACATTACTTATATAAATATTTTATGGGCAGAACCCATTATTGACAATAAATTATTAATTCATACTATTGAGGAATCTTATGAAAAGAAATATGACATAAGCACTTATAATATCGTGCAAAACCAGTTTTATGGAGATCTAGTTAATAAGAATAAAGAGAAACTAATAAATCTAACGCAAAGATTATCTGGTGATAATCATGTTTATACTTATTCAAAACCTACAAGTATAAATCTTGAAAACAATGAGAAGCAGCTAGTAATTGTATCAAATCAAAAATTCATAGTGAATAATCAAATAGTTTTTCCAATGGTTAAATCATATTACACTATTAAAAGTTCTAAATAATTAAGATATTACTACTTAAAGTTTTTTTGTTTTCTAACCTAACACTAAAGCTGCATATGCCATGCTCCCAAGAAGTTATAAATTTTTTGGGAGCATTTTTATTTAATCTTAAAATTTTTACGACTAAAAATTAATATTTTATGAATCAGTAGCTCGATGCCTTCGTTTTGAATTGCTACTTAAAATTAGAGATTCTCTTATCTTACCAATCATTATATTGACCTATATTTTGAATTTAATTTATACATGATTTCACATACGTAACAATTCAGAAAGTTCAAATAAATTAAAAAAGGACAAGTTTTCTATCAAGGATAAATAGACATCCACAGATAAAATTACATTACATCATATAATATAAGGAAGTTGATCGTTTTCAGAACCTATATTTGATTACATACAATAACCCAGAAAATATTTGTCCTTTGATTTTAAAAACATGAGTTTCCTACTTATCCTGTCAGATAGAACAGGAAATAGAAAAGCCACATCTCACGACGTGGCCCTTACTAAACATATGAATTAAACAGTAAATTATTGATAAGAGTTAATGGATTGAGATACTTTCCAGTTACCACCGTCATTGACCAAAGTAACTAAATCGATCTTGGTAAAACCTTCAAACTGCAGGATTACTTTTGCAATCATATAGTCACTTGACTGCTCAACGATGGTGGTGCTTGTTTTACAGTTCAAATGCTCACCTTTTTGTTTTTTCAGTAATGAAATAACTTCTCCCCGGCTGTTGGTTTTATCTGTTGCTGCCTGTACTTTTTGACTGAAACCGGATGCGAACAACTGCTCTACTCCTGCGGACTCTCCTTCGGTCATCACGGCTACATAATGGTCAATGGCGAGATCTGCTGTGGATAAGTTGATAGCTGCTTTCTTAGAGTGGTCGCCTACTGGTTTTGCTGCCGCCATAGTGAACGTAGATACTGCGATCAAGGCTGCTGCTGCGAATGTTTTTGCTAAAGTTTTCATATTGTCTTTATGTTATATTGTTAGTTTTTTATTTAGTTGTTGATTCAAAAGTAGGGTGTAAATCGTCCCTACCCTATGGCAATTAGATTAAACCAACTAAAAACTCGGTGAATGTTGGAAATAAGTAGGTGAATCATTTTTGGATATTTTTGATTTGAGTATACTAAGCGCCGAGGTCGATTGGTTAAATATTTTTTGTAAACAAGTCTGCCTAAAAAATGGCTTGTGAAGCTGTATGCTATAGCAAGTTTATTATGATCGAAAGAATTAGAACTGGAGTAGCATACTAACCGACAGAAAAGCTATTGATTACAATTTGTGAAAAAGTAAAATTTCTTTTGGAAAAAGATTTTCTGATCGATACATACACAATCTATTATTAGGCCTTATTTGACATCGAAAATTAGCGGAAAATCACTCTTTTTATGAGAAATATCTGATAACATAATAGACTTACATTGCCTATAAATATCACTATTTTTTAATTATTTAGAAGGCTTATATGTTTTTATTAAAAACTTGATCCTCCTGTTTTTTTTATTTATACTTGTAATAAATAATATTTCTATAACCTATGGATCTTCAAGAAGTAAAATCATACATAAGAAATTGGAACCAATATTTGCTACAAAAAGGAATTAAGGGATTGGTTAAAAAATTAGAAAAATTTCAATATTTTGAATTTGATGCGGAGCAGCTTCTGGGGGGTAACTCGGAGTATGTACATGCTTATCTGGGCATTTCTGAAGATCTTAAAGACGTCAAACTCTTTATTATCACGGATACTTTTGATTCAAAGAAGACACTACCCCATATCGAAAAACATATTTGTGTAGCTAATCCTGTAGTATTTGGAATTTCAGAACAACTGCAGGCAGAAATTAGCGATAAGAAAGCCATGAAAAGAATAAAAAGATGGCAAAAATCTCCAAAATCATATTTGAAGGGCAGTTTCTCCGAGAAAACCAATGTGGTACGTTGCTTTACAATTCCAACTGATGATTTACGGACGAAAGTAAATAGAGCTTATTTTGCCATCAAAAAAGCGAAAGATACCCGTCCGTTGGAATATGAGATCGATCTGATTATAAGAAATATAGATATGCACAACATGAAGGAATCAAATATATCCTATGATACCATCAGATTGGTTCCGCCATTTCCACCAAGTACTGAAAATTTTTACTTGATAGATGAGATATTGAACGACTAAATCATTTCAATGTTGATTAAATTATTGGATTGGGGTACATGGCTTGTGCCCCTTCTTCTGAGCTTAATGTGCTATTCGATAGCCAAATATTACAAAGTATTAAAACCTTACCAGAAGGTAATTTATATCTTCCTACTGATCTCTTTATCTGTAGACCTCCTAAGTCGTTTTTGGTCCTTCGCCTTTGCACAAAATTTAGAATTTATATCCATCTTTGCGATCATAGAAGTTATCATATTTTATATTTTTTATTATAAAATATTGTCATCTACAAACCATCTGCTCGGAAACATTCTCACTATTTTTGCTTTGGCCTATCTCTGTTTAGATATGCTATTATTCCAAACCAATCGTTTAACGGATTATCAAACTTATACCCGTAGTGTCAGTTCATTATACATTGTAGTCAGTAGTTTATTATATTATAAAAAAATCTATTCGGAATATACTAGAGATAAGGAATTGCTCCAGTTAAATGGAATTTTACTGCTGTACTATAGTTTGAATTTTATACTCTACTTGCCTATAAACTATATTATCAACGTCTCTGTAGCGATTAATATTTCATTATGGATATTCAAGATTATTTTGTTATTGATATTTTATTTATACCTATGGAAACATCTAATGAATTATGGCAAAAACAAGAAACAATCTCGAATTGGATTTTAATATCCATCATTTTTATATTCGTCCTGATAGCAATTGTCATCTATATATTTACATTAACAATCCATCAACGTTATAAAAATAAATTAGCACGTCAAAAAGCCGAACTCCAATATAAAATAGCGCTACATGATGCTACACTGCAAAGTATCGAATCAGAACGAAAGCGATTCGCATCCGAATTACATGATGGTATAATTGGAAAAATGACGGCCATAAGGTATAGTCTACAAATGAATTTAGCTCCAATAGAAGTTGACAGTCTGTTAGAAGACTGTATTATTGAATCAAGAAGCCTGTCACATCAGCTTTACCCACCGCTGCTAAAAGATTCTTCTATAGATCAACTCGTTCAAAGCTGCATACAGCCTTATCAAACAGCTATTGCTATTTCTTATCATTCGGATATGCGGTCTGAAATCATGCTATCTGAAGAACAAAAATTGCATATCATTCGTATTATACAAGAATTACTGACCAATACGATTAAACATGCTCAAGCCTCGGTAGTCAATATTAGGATTCGGATTGAGCGAAATATTCTATTGCGGTATACCGATAATGGTCAAGGACTAGTCGTTCAAAATAATCCCGGATTAGGTCTACAGAGTATTCAGTATAGAATGATGCAACTGAAGGGAACCAGTAAAATTTATACCCAGGGTAAAGGTTTTAAAACATTAATATATATTCCAAGATGCGTACAAGATTAGCCATAATAGACGACGATTATTTGTTAATAGAGCTGATGCATAGGTTTCTGCAGGAGCAAGATTTATTTGATGTTACTTTTTCTAACACCCAAAGTAAAGAAGCTCTAGACTTACTTACTCAAGAGAATATGCGTCCGGATATTCTTTTATTAGATCTTAAAATGCCGGAAATCAATGGGGTAGATATGCTCAAAATAATAAAGGAAACATATCCGTGTATAACCGTCATTATCATATCATCCCATTACCAAGATAATCACCTCAGCTATATGATCCAACACGGGGTGGCTGCATTCGTACCCAAAGGAATTTCATTAGCTATTTTACTGCGCGTCATAAAAGGTGTCCGCGAACATGGATTTTATCTTTTGCCCGCTCAAATAGATGTCCTTCGAAATCAGGTAGCTCATGCCACCACTGCGCCAGACTTTTCAACTCATGGCATGACCGAACGTGAAATAGAAATACTAAAATTGATAGCCCAACAAAAGACAGCAAAAGAAATTGCTGAAATCTTATTTATCGCTCCTCGCACTGTTGAAGGCCACAAAAACAATCTATTTTCTAAAACGGGAACAAAAAACATAGCTGGATTAGTCATTTTTGGTATTCAAAAAGGCATGATCAATCTAAACGAAATCAACTTTTACTAACTCGCAACTCTTTATTATACGCCTACCGTACCCACCTCGAAAAGGTATGGTAGGTAATATTACCTGTCCTAGATTTTAGGTAATTCCTTCCTAAAACCCTTCAGCTCCGCTCGCTAATTTTGATATACTCAATAATCAACTGGATAGATGAGCTGGATGATATGAACACTTATAAATCTTTAATAAATATGAATACAAAAGAAAATTTTTCGACGATAAAAGTCGGGTTATTTTTTGACGGTACAGGAAATAACGGATACAATAGCACCGCTATAAATCCAATTGATGAGGGCAGTTATCACGCTTCTCCATCAAACATCTTTCGATTATACAATAACTATCGCCATGAAAGTTTTGGCAATACAAACATGTTGGCCGTTTATGTCGAAGGCATTGGCACACTTACCTATCAGGAAGATTCGTACTGGAACCAAGCAACAGGAGATTGGTCAAGATATTATGGCGGAAGTAGTAAAATTAGTTTTGCACTTGAAGGTATTCATCAAGAACTAACACAATTGTTTAACTATAATACGTATGAAAAGGAGGTCGTGCTTGAATTTAATATCTTTGGCTTCTCGCGAGGAGCAGCCTTGGCTCGGCACTTTGCCAATCAACTGACCAAAGTCAGATCAGATGTTTATAACAAAATAAGTTCTTCATTAAGCAAATCCCAAAAGTCGCTTAAAGGCGTGGTATTGAATTTCATTGGACTGTATGACACGGTAGAGTCCTTTTTGCAAGGAAAATTTGATACCTCAACATCGGATCTAAACGCCAATTGCGTCTATCACCTCAGGGCGATGCATGAATGTCGTAAAAACTTTCCTTTTACATCGATCTTTGATAAAAAGATGAGTGAAAATGCCGACAAAACCGGTGGCGGATTCCTCGTGAATAAAAATTTCTTTGAACTCTATGTACCGGGGTGCCATGCCGATATCGGTGGTGGTTATTTGAACCATCTCATTGAACAAACGTCAATCACTTGTACATATACCGAAAAAGGTTCTAGAGAAGAAGTTGCCAGTCTACAAAAGAACAAACTGTGGGAGAAATTGATTGACAACAAAAATATCTCATACTACAATTATCCCACTCCAGGATTTAGCTATGCGATATCAAAACGTACAGATGTACAAGCAGAACTACAGTGGGCATATGCATTATTGATGCTCGATACTGCTGTGCAATTTGGCTGTCCTTTTAATAAAGAAGCATTTTTTGAACTATATCGTTTGCCTGCGGACTTAAGAGACCTTTTTACAGCACTTCAAGAAAAGAATGAATTGCTGATTAATAAAAAAAGTATCCAAGCTTTAAATCAAGATGTAATAGACCGTATAACACAACAGTATATCCATATTTCTGCAAATTGGGATTACATCAGTCATTCCCAAATTGGTCCATCAACCGAACCTTTAAAATATACTGCAAATGATGATTCAGCTGCCCAAAACGAGCTGACAGCTAATCTTCAAGCATCTGCAAGGGTAAACGAACCTGAAAAAAATTGGGTAAGAACAGTTAAGTATCAAAAATAGAATAGCATACCTTTTTAAACTGATAACCACGCCGTTTTAAAAGGCCGAGGCGTTTAGTAGAGCGTCATTTCATAGATCCATTTAATTTAAATCAATTATATTATGAGTGCAAAAAATTCAGATTTGTCAAACCCAAAATATGGGTATGACATGGTAGTCGCGACTACACAAACTTCAGTCAATGCCACCATGAAGGAGTGGCTATCCAAGTACAGTGGCAAGCCGTTTATTCAGGCTTATATTTATGATCCTTCCGCAAATAACGGAAGTGGTGGGCCCGCCCTGACAAATTATGACGAATTAGTAGCCAAACTCGGTTTTGATCCCTTCACAATACCTGAAAACACGCCAATGACAGATCCTCATTTAGTCAAGTTGCTGGAAGAGCGGTTTATGTTTGCCTTTTACACCGAACTTGGGCTTCCGGATTTCCCGCTAGAAAAGATCCCGCCTATCATCGAATTTAACAAAGAAGGTTCGTATGTGACCTATAATATGGTTGCGAAGACGTTCAAAATTGTGGTCATACAGCCCGGACTATATGGTCCTGCGACCTGGATCAATCTCAATCAACAAGATGCAACGGATCCATGGGTATTCTCGTTTACGATAGACCTCGACTTGCGCACAGACAATATCAACAATCATTTTAGTAATCTACCAAAAGAGACACAAAAGGAAATTAAAAATCTGGGGATCGATATGTTCAGCGTACAGCAGCTTTTTCTGGATCTCAATGCTGCAAGCCTTTCTGATAGTGTTACGATCAAAGGACTTGATAAAAATAGTGTAGCTTTTGTATACCTCAACCAGATATTCATCAACACCTACGTCGCTCAGATCAGTAAAGATGGTGGCATCATGCTCGGGTATAGCGTGGTATCAAAAGAAGAATTCCCTAAAAATGTATCCATCATCCCTACTGATATGAATTTTATGATCTCTTCCTATAAAGATTCGTCGGGTAAAGCTACTCCTGATTACAATGGGTATACGCTGAACTATCTCATCATGTCAAAAGGAAGACCATTGCCAGCGCCTGTACAGTTTAGCTGGAACTGGGTAGAAAAAGATCAGGTATCTCAGTATGCCGGTGTCATGGCGGTGAATAGAAATACCTTTATCACTTACCTACACCATTTGCTGTCGCAGGGGCTTGGTACCATTGCGAGGAAGCCTACCACCTATTTCCACATTAACTGTATAGAATGTGGTATACGCTGGGGCTATGACGCGGAAGAAACTCCTCAAACTTATAATATCGTGAACCAGAATGGAGCGCATGTACTGACCTATTCCTATAATAAAAGAGCATTTGACGATGATAGTCAATATTGTGGAATTTACGGGACTTGGGGAAATTTTGAAGCGAAATATAATGTACAATCTGATGTGTACTTGGAGGGCACAAGCATTCGTATTGAAACCACCACAACGATGTGGATGCACATCAATGTCTGCGGCGGTGTGACGGAAGGTAATTTTGCGAAAAAGTCATCTACAACACTCTATACGCTTGGTGTTGATGCCTACGGTCGCATTACCGTATCAACGAATGGACCCAAAATCACCGATCATTCCGATTCTGTAGATCCGAGCTGGTGGACTAAATTTTTGACTTTAGGTGCTATAAATGACATGGTTGACACAGTGAAAAACTCCGTTAAAGGATGGCTTGAGGGTTTCCTTGCAGCAGATGCGGACAGAATTCAACAGATGCTCAACAGTTCGAGCGGCTGGACATTCCCGGGCGCAAGAACATACGCATTTATGAACGCTCAGTTCTCTGAACATCAAGATCTTGTAACCAACGTTTTGTACATTTCTCCTAAAACCGACCGTAAAGTGATCGCTCAAATGCTTGCCTTAGTAAAAAGTGAACCTGAGATCCTTCTTGAACGCGCCGATAGCCTAGAAAAATTATTGGTTCGTAAAATACCGCAATTGTCTGCACTCATTGCAGAAATGGAACATAACTAGGCTTCATACCTAGACTATAAACAACATTAAAAAGAAGTAATAATTTAAATGGCTTTGACAATTCTATTACCATTGGTCCATATACGCCATTGATTTACGACAACATTCTTAATGATTGCAAAACAAGATTTTAAACAAGATTAATCTAAAAATTAATGCTATGCCACAAAAAAAAATAAATTATTCTACGGAATTAATGGTAAATTTTAAACAGGCAAAATCAGTTGCGCCACAGAAAAAGTTTGAAGCACTTCAAACGGACGAGGGCTATTCTCTTCTTTTTTCGATAGGTACTGATCAGGTATTTTATCTTACCCAACAAACATCGGGTACGACAAGCGGCTGGAAACAGGATGATCTCAGTAGCCTGCTGAGCAAAAATCACGGTGGAAAAAAAGTAGTTGCCAAAACATTTGCGGTATCCCAAAATTTCACCAGCAGAAAATTTGATGTTGTACTTGCTATATCCGTGGATGATACTGACTACCTGTATGTATCATTAAATAATAGCTCCAATTTAAAGGCACTTAACGACCTTACTTTTCAGTGGGAATTAATCCCCTATGACGATCCTAAACATACCAGTATTAAGCTGGATGTTAAAAACCTATACATAGCACAAACAAAAAATGAGGAATATATTGTTGTAGATATATCAAGATCTACCTTTGATCCACCTGCTGACTTTCTCGAACGGTATTATATCGATCCCAAAAAATTGAGTGGCAGATATTGGAATAACCTTTCGATGGGGGGTGATCTCAATCCAGGCATTAGCAGCACTTTGGGTCGTAAAGATCGTGACCGGGTAGATGGTATCTATACCCTCGGATCGATCAATGGCACTACGGAGTTATTGTATGCGCCGCTGTATAATCCCTTCGACCGAAAAGCTCCAACGACCATTACACGTTTACAGGTTCCATCGCAAGCAAGCGCACTGGCTGCAGTGAATGTAAATGGCAATCTGACCGATTTATTTGTCATAGGTGAAAAAACACTCTACTATTTTGCCGCTGATAAGCAACAGGATGGAGACGCTGGAATTCCTTTGATGAAGAGTGATCTGTTTGATGGTGTAAAAGATGTATTCGCCTTTTCTGACCAGGAGAAATATGTGATCTGGGGTAAAAACCGGGCCAATCAAATATTTTACACCTCTTGTCTCAAACAAAATATAACCGAGGCCAACTATTGGACCTTTCCAGTACCCATACTAACAGGTGTAGAGCAACTTTCACCCTTATTGAATATTGTTGATTCATCCAATGTATTTTTTGCTGTGGCTGGAAATCAATTGATAAAAGCGGAACAGTCGCCAGAGACAAGCATCTGGTCATTTCAGAAAATAACGTTAGAAATACCAGTTGAATCAAAAGCGGAGCACTACAGTTCTTATACTACACGTATACAACTAACGGACAACAACGATAAAGTACTATCTGACACAGTCTTAAATATCAGCTCGAATAGCCGAATGCCTGTACTTATCAACAATCTTTATTATGTGATTACGCCAGATCCGATTGCTATCCGTACTGATGATGCGGGCGTGATCACAGTTGTCGAAGAGATTCAAGATATTACAGGGCTTCAAATTATGGTTTCGGACGATGCAGGCACTTCCGTTGTCATCAACCCCATGAATAAGCCATTTGAAAAAATAGCCTCTTTAAATAGCTCCAGTAAACTGCGAGATGCAGTCATTGTGAATTCTGACGGACAAACTAGAAAACTGGTAAGTGCAGATGTCGATAATAATAGTTTGAACCAAGTAGCAATAGCGAACAGCAGCTTATCTCAGGCCTACAAGGAGGTGTCCGAAAATTTTAGTCATAGATCAGGTGGGCTGCTCATGAATATGGCATATGGCAATACCGTTTATCTTGAAGGAATAGGTGACACCATCGTATCTGAAGTCGGGGACCTGTTCAGGTGGCTGGCAAGTGGAGTAAAATATGTTGCCAATATCGTAAAGAATGTGGTAACAGGTGTATGGCATTTTGTCGTCCAAATTGGCAATAAAATTTACCAAGGTGTGCTTAATTGTGTTGAAAAAGTTGTCGGTGCGGTACGTTGGATCTATGACATCATCAAAACAGCTATAAAAGATCTGCTCAAATATCTCGAATTCCTGTTCCAGTGGAAAGACATTACCCGCACAAAGGAAGTATTCAAAAATCTTAGTAAACTCTACCTTAGACATCAGATCGATCAGGTAGGCGAATTGAAAACTGCTTTTGACGGCGAGATGAAAAAGCTGGTTAAAATATGCAATGAATGGGGAGGCATTACAGACTGGAAAGGCTTGGGTGCTGCGGCAACTTTGCCAGCAGACGCGAGTTCGCAGCCAGCAAAGGGAGATTCAGCTCCTGCAGATCTTCTACTATCTCATTTCCAAAACAATGTCAGTCATATTAAGGCAGATCCACTCGTTGCCAAACTCAACATGGACAATCAGTCGATTATCGATTTACTGTTCGACACCCTTAAAAAAGAAGGTGTGATCTTCGATGCCGTACTCGATCAAATCGATCAACTTGTCTCCGAGTATCAAAACATGACCCTTGAGGAAATCCTGAAAAGAGTAGTCGCTATCATTGGCTCTGGTGTATTGGAAACCACACAAAATATATTTGACGTCCTTTTTGACATTTTTATAAAAATGCTGGAATCGGCTTTAGAGATACTAGATACACCAATCTATATCCCAGTGGTAAGCGATATCCTCGAATATTTTGGTGTGCCCAAAGTCTCTATGTTAGATCTGCTCTGCTATATAGGTGCAGTGCCGGTAACTGTAGTATACAAAATGGCCAAAGGTGCAGTACCTTTTCCACAAGATGAATTTACAAACTTTTTAATCAAAGCTTCCACTTTCGAAGAAGTAGAAAAGGCTTTCAACCCGCCAAAAATTGTGTTGTATACGCATCAGAAAGATCTGAAAGTTGAAAGTACTGCCGTTACCTTATCCGTAAATCCCAATCAAATTTTTTATGTCGATGCTGGTCTTTTTAGGGAAATGAAAAGTAACAGTTTGACTATATCACCAGAAAACTCAAAGGTAATTTCTACCGTTGGAAATATGTTTGCAGGTTTCTTTTCGCTGATGTCCATATTTATTGTTCCTTTTGAAGCGGCTGCCCCAACAGGAGAAAATCCATTTGGTACTTTCTCTGCCGTATTGGGTGTTTTGGGCGCTGGATCAGTTGGAATTAGCAGTACATTAGTTCCTAAAATGCCGATTAAAAACAAAGTGGTTTCATGGATTAACACGGGGACTACCGTGACTAGTATTCTTTCCAAAATAGTTTTCAGCGGTCCTGCACAATCAAAATTCAAAGCCTCTCCGGGAATTATGAATAAACTCGCTGCTGGTGATGGGCGTGCTACGGGAGCTATTGTAAACAGCATACTTATACTTCCGGCTCTGTTCTGCTCATGTTGGCATTTTTACGAACTAGCCCAGGAAAAAGAAAGTGCTACACGAAGTGTCGCGATCATTAATGAAACAAGCAATATGACTTCATATATCAGCAGGCTTTCTTATGCCGTAGCTGTCAATGTGAAAGATCCAGAGGTGAAAGCTGTCTCCATTGGAGTACTAGTGGTGGCGAATATATGCACATCAGGCTTGCAAACGGCGAGTGCAATAGTGAATGGATAGGTCATTCAAAAAGTAGGGATTAGTTTTTTTAAAGCCGCTTAAGATTTTAATTTTAAGCGGCTTAACCATATTTAAAACAGCCACCCCCTAAATTTCCCCCAAGGGTAACGCGCTGTGAATTGCTTTCATTATCTATAGATGATTTGTTTTTTAGCGGAATAGATGAGATCCATTCGGTCAGTTCTTTGATTTAACGATATTTACAACAGCTTATTAATGCGTTTGCCGATTTCGTAGATGGTTGGGAATTGCTTTCATTATCTATTTATAATTTGTTTTTTTATTGGAATAGATGAGCTCCTTACAGTCGGTTCTTTGATTTAACGATATTTACAACACCCAGCAAAAACCTAGAGCAAATATATAGAGCGTTGGGAATTGCTTTCATTATCTACACATAATTTATTTTTATTGGAATAGATGAGCTCCCTTCGGTCGGTTCTTTGATTTAACGATATTTACAACAGCTTAGCGCCTCGTCTATCTACGGGGCATTTTTTTGTTTTAATAATTGGTTATTTGCGTTTTAGAGCATATTTAAACATTTAACTTCTTAAAAGTAGATCAACCTAATGACTACTTTAATCCAGTACTATCCTCTTTTAGATGAGGTTAATTCCGTTTAAATGATAGCTATTCTTTCAAATTCATAGTTAGTTATTACAGCTAAGATACGTCTTATTTCAATAAATTACATATCACCAATTTAAAAAATCACATCACGCAACTCCCGTTAAACAACCTGTAAAATAGCATTATACACCTGTGAACATAAGCAAAAATAATATGCTTGACTAAGTTTAATGATCACCTTCTGCAGTCAAGCAAACAACAACCTCCAGTCCATATTTAAACCCTACAACTTACTGGTTATTTAACTAAATAAACTTAAATTTGAATTAAAAGGCATCAATCCGATCATAGAAAAAATATTGGAATGGTGCTGAGTTGAAATAGGCATTCTTACAGAAAATTGAAATGATTGTAAACAACAAAATAGGAATTACACTATCTGGTGGTGGTTTCAGAGGAATCGCGCATTTGGGCATCCTGCAATATCTAAAGGAATTGGATATACAACTTCACGCGATATCTGGAGCAAGTGCTGGAGCCTTGGTTGGTGCTTTTATAGCGGAAGGATACGCTCCGCTAGAGATATTAGAACTGGTAAAAGTAGAAAAATTCTTCACCTATTCCGACTTTTCTATTAGAACGGATGGACTGTTTAGTGCAGATATTTTTGAAAAAATCATTAAAAAGTATATTCCTCACGACAGTTTCGAAGGCTTAAAAATGCCGCTTTATGTTGCCGTGACGGATTTAACTAATGCGGAGTCGCTGATCTTTAATCAAGGTTCACTATCTTTTGCGGTTAAATCTTCTTGCTGTTTTCCTTTGGTATTTCAACCTGTAGCTTATAAAAACAACCGTTTCCTGTGTGATGGAGGAATAGTGAATAACTTTCCGGTGGAGCAGATCAAAGCGACCTGCAACAAAAGTATCGGCATCAATGTCAATCCGGTCAACCGCTCTGAAGGTCGACTCAACTACAAACAGATTGTGGAACGCATCATCCGGATCACGACTTCCAATATTAGGGCTGAAGCTCCTGGTGATTGCGATATATTCTTACAGCCGGAGGAGATCAATCAGTTTAAAACATTTGACACCAGTAAAGTGGATCAGATATACCAGTTTGGATATAACTATGCTAAAGCATTTGAAAAGGAATTTATCACCTTGAAGAAGGAGGTTGGTTAATACCTCCGCTCGTTCATTCCGACGGGAAAGATGTCTTCACTTTTAACCTGCTGGTGCAGGATAGAAAACGGTTTATTTCAATTCCTTCATAAGAGCGTGGTCTATTAATTCTCTTTTCTCCTGATCTATTTCACATCTCGTGGCATAATCTTTCCAATTACGTACAATTTGCAGACAGTCATTGATTGCATTTTCCGGATATCGAATGGAATTTTGCTCGGCTATCGTCAATAGATCTGCTCTCAAAAAATCCTTGCGCTTGCCGTTGACACTTAAATTATGCTGGCTCACCCAAACACTGTCAGGACGGTATGCGAAACAGATGTCGTATGCAGGTGCTAATGTCCACTTTCCTCTGCGATCCATTAAAAAGGCAAAGTTCTTGGTATGATCGTCACAATTTCGTGCGATGATATTAAAGACCATGCGCTTGTACATTTGCTCTGCTTCTGCATAGCTCAACCGCAACTGACGCATGGTTTGAAAGACTTGCTCATAGCTATAGGAGGAAATATTTGCAAAATCATAATGCTGCAAGGCACACAATGTCTGGCTGTGAATTTTTTGATTGCCGGCTATACGATCAAAACGTTTGGTCATGAAGTGCACCCGATTATTTTCTTCAATCAATCGCGATTCCATCATGTCAATACCAAAGTCTATGGCCATCTGATAATAAGCCATCTCGACTCTTCCGTATCCTTTTGACACACCAAATTGCACGTCGCTTACCTCGTCAAACTTGATTAACCAATGCTCAAAACCTTCGTCAACTAACGTTTGTCCAGATCTCACCTGTCCCGTCTGTTCATTATAGGCGATGATGGCTTTGGGACGTGCACCTCCAGCCGAAGTTCCCATTTTCAACACATCCAACATCACATCTTCCATGCTTTTATTGGTTTTTAGGTTGATTATCTCCTTGTTCTCCAATAAAGCTTTTGTGGTTTCGATCAAATCACTTAATTCTACCTCATAAGAAGCTGACTCCTTGCTCAACACGGGTTCGAATTCTAAGGCTCCCATTCCACGTTTACCAATAAAGCAGAGCAACTCTACGGGATTCAGACTATTATCAGGACGCCCCTGTCGGGCAAGCCAGGCATTGATTAAATCTCTCCCGTAACGATCTGGTAAAGCATCTGCTAAAAGCCCGGGCAAACCTTTGAAAGTTTCACTATCCCTGAATTCCGGAAAATTATATATTCTATTTTTTGCCGGCATTTTAATGGGGGCAATAGGAAAGCGGTCTATTGGAAATTTGGGGTCGTACTCAAAACTAGCAAGACCTCGGTCTGCATCCCAGGCGACTGCGCCTACGCGCCGCCCGTAGATATTGATAAATGCTGTCGTTACCATCCCAAATCGTTTATATCTGGATGCTCAGATTGTGATCTAGAGGCTCGTTTACGTTGCTGCTTTTCGCCCTTTGCCAGTTGTAAAGGGCTTAATTCTTCTCTTACTTCAAAATCATTTAACACATAAAGCGCATGTAAGGTGCGTAATATTTTAATCAGATTGATGAGCGATATATTGTCTCCGCGCTCGACCAAACTTAAGGTAGAGCGGCTAATGGCGGCTTGTGCTGCCAACTCGCTTTGGGTTAGGTTTTGCTTGATCCGGGTCTGTTGAATAAACCAACCTACTTTTTGAAGAATGGCTTTATCCGACAGCAAGCTAATGTCTACTATATCATTCATAAGCATAATTTTTCAGTATTAATGCGTATTATTTCATTCATTAAAGTAATATAAAATAATTACAATCTAATGTACGAAATAAAATGCATAAAGAGCAAAATAACTACTTTATGCCTCAAATATCACTCATTAAGTAAAATGAAAAAGTACCTTAGTTCTTATCCATGCTTCCGAGCGGCATCTTCTCGAAAGGAAATAAAATCTGCTAATGTATATTCTGGACAAGCGCCTTCCTGAGCAGTAACAAATGCGCCTAAGGAAACGGCTTGATGCATCATTGCGGTTGCGGAAGTTCCCTGCTCCAATCTTTTGGATAAAAAACCGGCCAAAAAGGAGTCACCACTACCAACAGTATCTTTTACTTGAATAGGAATGGTCGGTATGGAATAAAAATCATGATGATCGGCATATAGCGCTCCTTTACTTCCCTTGGATACGATCACCTCTCCAATACCAAAGGTATCTCGCAGAAAATTTACACTATCCTCTTCTGTGGTATAGGACTTACCCATAAAATCAATCAGCATACACAGTTCGGCTTTATTAAATTTGGCCAAGTGCGTTTTATACAACAGATCTTTTATAACATGTACATCATAATGTGGTGCACGCAGATTGATATCGAAAACAGGGTATGAACTCGCTTCTAACAATTGGAATAGGGTGTTTCTTGTTCGTTCGTTGCGGGTAGCCAATGATCCAAAAACCAGTGCATCGGATGTGGCTACCATAGCCTGGTTGACAGGATTGAACTCCATATAATCCCACGCTACGTCGCTAACAATATCATAGTGCGCATCATGATGTTCATCGATCGTAGCGACAACGGTGCTTGTTGGATAGGTATTGTTGATCTGTATTCCTGCTGTCGAGATTTTCCAGTCCTGTATTTTTTGCAATAGTTCACGGCCTAATTCATCATTTCCAACACTGCTGATCATATTGACTTCAACGCCCATTTTAGAGAGATGGTAAGCGACATTGAAAGGTGCTCCTCCAGCTCTTCGATCTCCTCCCGGGAATATATCCCATAGTACTTCGCCAAAACAGGCTATTTTAATATCAGGTGTTGCCATATGAGTTTTTAATAAAAATATATTGAACAGAAAAATGAGAGGAGCGGTCTTTAATACGCAATCCTACTCTTTCTATGTGCTAATTTACTCATAATTGAAGAAATGATTGGCGATCAATCTGATCCTGTTGTAAAATTATTAAAAATAGGCCTGTATCATCCTCTATTTTAGAGTATATTTTGAAAGTTGCACTTAACTTCTTAATTTAAAGACAATATTATAACCCTATTTTTAATAAAATAATAAGTCTTGAATAAAAATAAAGATCAAATTATTGCGAATGCCTTTTCCGAGATCAAAGATTTTTATGATCAACATGGCCGGATTCCGATAAGGCGTGAACGTGAAGCTATCAATACGATCGCGCGTCGGTACTTTGGAACCTGGAATAATTTTATAGCTGCTGCAGGCTATCAACCTAACGTAAAAAAAACAACAGCACAAATTACCAAGGAATTGTTTAAAATGGTACATGATTTTTATCAATTACATGGACGCATCCCGATGCGTCGAGAATTTACCAGGAAAAATGGTACTATATGTAAATATTTTGGATCGTGGAATAAATTTATAGCTGCTGCCGGCTATGAACCTAATTCGCGAAGGGTACCGTCCAAGATGAAACTTAAAAACTCCTTACTGCAATACTATCTGAAACATCAAAAGGTCCCAACTATTGGAGATTGCCGAGCCAAGAATGGTCTTTACAATCATTTGTCGTATTTTACACATTTTGGACTTAATTCATGGCCAGATGTGCTCGAATATGTCGGTCTCCGTCCCTATTTTAGAATCACAACGATGACTGATGCCGAAGCGAAAGAAGAGGTCATCAACCTCATCAAAAAACATAAAATTAAATACGGCAAAACATATGAAAAACTGAAACCTGAAAATTTTCCTTCGCTATGGTACCTGAAAGAAAAGTTTGGGTGGAATAATCTGTGCTATATGGCAGGAACAAAGATACCGGTGACTAAATTTAGCGTTAAAGACCACTACTTGAATCTGAAGAAAAATACAAGTAAGCCAACCGCAAAAGAACTGGCTAAAAAGATGAAAATATCACCTAGTGGTATCGTTTGGAATCTCAACCAACCTTTGAATGATTTTATTCTATCGATAGGACATGAACCTGCACATAAAACACCGACAAGATGTAAGCTCACGAAAAAACAACTTGCCGAACTTTATAAAACAAAAAGCTTAGCAAATGGATATCCAAATGGTATGCCCCGGGATAAATTACAGGAACTGACCGGATATTCAAGAGATATTTACGAAAAGAGGTTTTTTTCTATGAATGGTCTTCGGCTCGTGTGTCATTTTAAGTTAGCATTTAGGGGAGGTAAAAAATATTCGGAAGAAGAGCTGCGCGATATCTTAAATCAACCTCCCTATCGAAACCACAGATAACATCAATATAAAACCCTCAATGTACTCATTGAGGGTTTTATACGCTATATTTCCATATGGTTTACGCTTTTTCTTTACGATAAGCGAGATAGAAAACAACGGGTAAAATGGTGAACGAAAGCACCAAACAGATCAACAGTCCACCGACAATCATAATGGCCAGTGGTTTCTGGATTTCAGAACCCATCCCTGTTGATAGGGCTGCCGGCAGTAGACCCATCGATCCCATTAAGGCGATCATGACTACAGGCCTGATCCGGCTTCGGACTCCTTGTATAATGGAATCTTTTAATTTCATTTTATGCTTAAGGTTGTCGCGGATGACTCCAATGAGTACAATCCCATCAATCGTGGCGACTCCAAATAGGATAATGAAACCAATACCTGCCGATATCCCAAAGATGGTACCTGTGGCCCAAAGTGAGATAAATCCTCCGATAAACGCAAAGGGCAACGTGAGCGAGGCAATAGCGGTATCTTTTACATTTCCAAAGTTGGCATATAGCAACAATAAAATCAGAACTAACGAAATCGGAACTACTAAAGCCAATTGCTTGGCAGCACGTTCTTTACTCTCAAACTCTCCTGCCCACTCCATGTGATTTTCTTTTGGCAGACTGACTTCTGCGGCTACTACTTCTTTGGCTTCTGCGATGGTACTGCCCAAATCACGACCGTCGATGCTAAATCCAACACCGATATAACGGCTATTGCCTTCACGATAGATAAATGCAGGTCCTGTCTGGTAATTGATACTTGCTATTTCCTGTAAAGGGATATTCTGCCCATTACTGGTGGGGATCAAAATATTGCCAATTTTGGTGGGCGTATCGCGATAGGCTTCTTGAAAACGAAGGATGACATCAAACTGTCGATCGCCCTCATAAAAGGTCGTCGCTGCCTGTCCGCCGATCGTCATTTCAATAACAGCCTGTACATCGCGTGTCTGAATCCCATATTTTGCCATCTTTGAATCGTGCAACTGAATCTTCAATTCCGGTAATCCAATATTCTTATACACATTGAGGTCGGTAATACCCTGAACCTTTGAAATGGATTTGGCCACTTGATTTGCATATTTCTCCAGATCGTAGAGATCGTCGCCAAAGATCTTGATGACTAATGAACTCTTGACACCGGCGACGTATTCTTCCACATTGTCTTGGATGGGCTGACTGAATCCAAATGTAATACCGGGATAGTGATCTAATTTGGCTCGCATTTCTTGAATAATATCTTCTTTGGATACGTTTCTCTTCCAGTCGCTCGCATCTTTCAACTGAACATTGAACTCGATATTAAAAAATCCGGTAGGATCTGTTCCATCATTTGGCCGACCAGTTTGTGTTAAAATAAAATCAATCTCTTCACAATCTTTCTGCATCAGTTTTTTCATTTC
Organism: Sphingobacterium sp. PCS056; assembly: GCF_023273895.1. NCBI lineage: Bacteria > Pseudomonadati > Bacteroidota > Sphingobacteriia > Sphingobacteriales > Sphingobacteriaceae > Sphingobacterium > Sphingobacterium sp. PCS056. Next base: position 4,840,008 of record NZ_CP096883.1, read on the forward strand.
TGTCGTCAAACGGGTCGATTCTTTCAAATTGACGCTATTGGGCAAAGTCGCACGGATGTAAATGGCTCCCTCGTTGAGTTTGGGTAAAAATTCGGATCCATAGTGCATAAATTTGAAAAGACATAAGGCTAAAATGCCTAAAAATAGACCAATAGTAGCTTTTTTATATCGGAATGCGGTGGCATACATACCAAAAATTGTTTTCTGGAAAAATCGTGTGATCATATTTTCCTTCTCCTCCATATTTTTGGTAAACAACAATTTACACATCGCCGGAACATAGGTCAAACTTAAGATCAGCGATCCTAATAACGCGTAACCCAATGTAAATGCCAATGGGGTAAACATCTTTCCCTCTACTTTTTGAAAGGAGAAGATCGGCAATAGTGCAACGATCAAAATCAGCAATGCAAAGAAGATGTAGGAAGCTACACTACCTGCACTTTTCTTGATCACCCCCAGCTTGCTCATTTTGGCAAAACGCTCGGCCCCTACCCGATGCGATAAGGTAGCCATGGCAACGAAAACAGTTTCGACAATAACAAGTGTTCCCTCCAGCAACAGTCCAAAATCTAAAGATCCCATGGAGATCAGGTTGGCCGGCAATCCTTGTATTTTGAGCATAATAATCGCAAACAGAAATGCGAGCGGTATGACCGAGGCGACGATAAAGGTGGACTTCCAGTTGTAAAGAAAAATAAAAACAATCAGTGATACCAACAGGATCCCTTCCACCAAGTTTTTAGATACCGTCTTGACGGTATTGTCTACCAATTTGGTTCTGTCGATAACAGTTTCGATCTTCACATTGTCGGGCAATGTGCGTTCGTTCAGTTCGGTAATTTTTGCTTTCAGATTTTCAATTACAGCTGATGGATTTTCTCCACGCAGCATGACCACAATCCCTTCGACCATATCGTTGTGTTCATTGTAGCCGACCTGCCCTAAACGCGGCTTATGGGAGATGACCACTTCGGCCACATTCTTAATTAAAATGGGGGTAGAACCGTTTAATTTAATCGTAATATTGCCAATATCCTCGATCTTATCCAATAGACCTACTCCACGCACGACATACGCTTGACTTCCCTGTTCGATGACATCTCCACCCACATTGACATTGGACTTGGATACGGCTTCATAAACATCTAATGGAGAAAGGTCAAAATTTTTCAATTCTGTTGGATTGATTTTGATTTCATAGGTTTTCTCTTCTCCACCAAAACTCACCACATCGGCAACTCCAGATACAGAAAGCAATTCGCGCTCAATCACCCAGTCCTGTATGGCTGTAATTTCCTTCAATGGAAGATCACTTTTGATCACATAGCGAAAGATTTCTCCTGTAGCTCCCGAGGGAGGTTCAATTTCAGCACTGGCACCTTCGGGCAGCTGGACGCCGCTCAGTTTATTGGAGATATACTGCTGTGCATAAAAATCATCGACTCCATCTTCAAACTGTACGGTCACCACGGAGAGACCAAATAAGGATATGGACCGAATATTGGACTTGTGCGGTATACTATTCATCACCTTTGATATCGGTAAGGTGACCAGTTTTTCCATCTCCTCTGCACTTCTACCAGGCCACTGCGTGATGATACGACCGCGCGTACTGGTTACATCAGGAAATGCTTCGATAGCGGTATGGCGTAGGGCATATATACCCCCAAATAGCAATGCTATCGTTGCAAATAGAATAACGGTGGTATTTCGCAACGAAAAGGTCACGATATTTTGTACTAACTTTTGCATGCCTTAGGGGTTTAACTGTTCAAATAATAACAAGGCATTTTTACTGATGACCTGCTCACCTTGCTCGAATTTTTCCTGAACAAATGTATATTGCTCATTGGATGCGAGTGTCGTAATGCGTTTGGTCGAAATAGCACAGTCATTTTTATAAATAACGACATATTCTTTATTGTTGTGAAAGACAATGGCGGCATTGGGCACCGCATAGGCTTCAGCTCCTGCATTGGACTTGTCGATAATGATATCGGCTGCTAAACCGGGCATCAACTGTAAATTTTGATTTTCCAAAACCACACGCGCTTTTAATACGTGTTCATTGTCATCAAATACATGGTATATTTTATCAATTTTACCGGCATAAAAAATATCAGGCTGTGCGATCGTTTTTACTTTTACCGCATCGCCTTCCTTGATGTATTTCAAATTATTGGCGTAGATATTGACCATCACCCACACTTGCTTGAGATTGGATATCGAAAAAAGCGGATCTTGATCTGCTGAAATACTCTGACCGACACTGACTGCTTTTTGAATAATGTAGCCGTTTTTGGGTGCTACAATTTCAAAGGATCCCTGCCCCTTGGCGCGATACATTTTTAAGACTTGTTGTACGCGGTCTAATTCTATTTTTAAGCTTGCTAACTCATGTTCTGTGGTCAGTACTTCGGTACCTGCGACCATACCGTCCTGTAGCAATTCTTTTTTGGTCTGCAATTGTTTGGTCGCCATCGCGATTTGATTCTGGAAATTGCGCTGTTCTTGAAATAGCTCTTGTACATGTGTTGATTTGATGGTGGCCAATATTTGTCCTGCCTTGACATAATCACCCAGTTCAAATCCGACACGTTCTACTGTACCTTCCAATAAACTTCTAAAAGCCACCAGATCATTCTCATTATAATCGATCTTTCCGGATAAAGACAGTTGTTCGGTGATCGGTAAACGATCAATTGGACTGATAACAGTCGTTTTTTTCATCTGCTCACTCAGGCAAAATTTGGTAGTATCAGCAACATGCCCGGTTGTAGTTGTGGTGCTATCAGCTGCACATCCTGATAGCAATTTTATCAAAACAACCATCGATACATATGTTAATTTGGTTTTCATTATGATCTTATTAAAATTTTTGTCCTGTTAAATATTGCAGCTGAGCAAACGCCAATTGATAAGATAGGGTCATATCGACAATACCCGTTTCGGTTTCTTGATAGGCTTCGATAAAGTCTATAAACTCCAATAAGGTGATTTGCTTCTTTTGTAAATGTTTTTGGTAGTTGGCAATCATGGCTTTTCGTTCTTCGGATGCGATCTGTTGTGATTTCAATAGGGTAGCTTCATAGAGTTGCACTTGATATTTCAAATCTTGGAGCTGCCCTTTAAGTTGATGGAGCAAGACCTGTTGTTCGGATTCGGCATGCTTGGTCCTACTTTCTGCCGCTTTGATATTTCCCTTATTGCGATTCCATATGGGTAGATCCATGCTCAGCCCTACTCCTACAAAATCACGCATGATATTTCCACCACGATCATAGCTCAATTGAAAGGTTAGATTTGGGGTCTTTTCAGCTTTTTCAATCCGTAGTTGTTGCTGTGCTTTATCCCGTTCGTTGATCTGCTTTTGATAGCCAATATTTTGATCCCATAACTGATCTTCGATATCAAGAGGGATTTTTTGAGTTAAATCCAAGCGTATATCGGCTTGTTCAATTTGTAGATTTTCAATCGCTTCTTGTTGAGTCAAAATTTTAATTTTGGTCAACCAATTATTCTTGTCGGCATAGAGTTCTACCCGATCTTTCTCAAAATTCATCAAGGCCGATTGAATACGCAGATAATCAGATTTAGGAATATTATTAAGATCCGACTGACGTTTATATTGCTGTTCTAAATTTTGATATAAATGGACTATGGTATCTAAAAGCGCTTCTTTTCGCGAAACTCCCGTATAGTTCCAATAGGCTTCATCGAGCTCAAACTGCAATTGGCGTAGCAGTTCTTCGTATTCGTGCAAGGCGTCTTTCTTTTCTAAAGATTGGAGATGGACTCTTTTTTGACGTTTTCCAGCCGTTTCAATCAGTTGCTCCAGTTCTACCGCAACTTGTTGCTGTTGTCCATATTTTCCGAACAGATAAGGCAATGTCTCCGATGTACCATTCTTCCAGAGATTGACTTCACTGATACTTAAGGTGGGATTGGACCATAGTTTTTCTTGCACAATCAGCGCATCTGAGGCTGCTATCTGATATTTTTGAGCGATCAGTTGCCCATTATGCTGCAAGAGCATATCTTTCAATTCCTGTAACGTGTACGTTTGTGCTCGCGATTGACCAACTGTCAACAGCAAAACACCGATAAACCAATATATCTTCACTCTTAAATATTTTTAGCAAAGCTAGTGTTGGTAGATTAACAGGAATTTCGAAGTAGATTAGAATTTGATTAGAAATACAAGGAAACTGTTGTTCCCTGTTTATTGGAGCTGATGTCCATACGGATATGGTGCAATTTAAAAATCACATTGGCTAAGGATAGACCGATTCCTTTTCCATTGAAATCTTGCGCATTCTCTCCGCGGTAAAAGTTTTCGGTGACCCGAATAAGTTCTTCTGGCGCGATACCAATACCTTGATCTATAATTTCAACTAATAATCTACCTGTATGCGATTTGAGATGCACCACGATGGGTTGATTATTGGAGTATTTCACCCCATTCAAAATGATATTTTGAATGGCAAGTTGCAAGAGCTTATCATTGGCATCGACTTTTAGGATGTCCGTGTCCACCACTTGGATATCAACATTGATTTGAGCGCCATGCACCAAAGTTAATTGTTCTATAATCTCCCATAGCACCTCATCAATACGGATGATCTTGGTTTCGAAATTGGTCTTTGCTCCCGAAAGGATCATCATATGATCGATCGTATCGCGAAGGTCTTCGGTATACCGTTTGAGCTGCAAATTGACCTGCTCATGTTCCTCGACGGTACGAGGTTTCTGTTTACTGACTTCCAGCGTACCCAAGAGGGCTGCAAGTGGGGTCCGCAGTTCATGGGACACATAGTCAATGAAATTTTTCTGAATGGAAAAGGTTTCGCTTAGTTTTTCAACAAAATGATTGTAAGTATCCACCAGCTCCTGGACTTCTTGATAAGATTTGTTTAAAACGATCGGTTCATTAAAATTTTGATCATCTCTTTTTTTAATCTGGTTGATCATCTTCAGGATGGGATCATAAGCAATATTGCCTAAAAATTGGGAAAAGATCAGGATCAAGATGAGCCCGATAAAAGAAACTGCTAATAAAATATGGAGCAGCAATTGCATTTGATCTTGAAATTCAGCGGTTGAAGCTCGAGTGACGATTACAAAATCGCCTTCATTATCATGATAATAGAGTCCATTATAAAAAAATGCATCTGTTTTGAGTTGTGCAACGTCTTGTTTACGCACTAAATCAAAAAAATCGGCCGAAATGGGGATATCTTCTTCCATCTGTCCGTCATAACGTCGATTGAGCGAATCGACGACCAAGATATTACGTTTAGAAATATTCTTTTGAAGCTGATTTTTAATGGTTTCATGTTCAATAAAGGAAACCTCATCTTTCTCCAAGTAAAAGAGTGCCGACAGCAGGGTTTTACTTTCCAGATTTCGAAACTCCTGCCCTTCCATTCTGGTATAGAAGGAAACATAGATGATCGTCGAAGCGATCAAAATAATCACTCCAAAAATAACAGCAGCATATACAGAAAGACGATTCTTTAAATTCATGGCTCCAATTTAAATAGATACCCAACCCCCTTTACTGTAAATATATACTTTTGTTTCTTTTCGATCTTATTGCGAACATAGGAGATATACACATCAACCACGTTGGTCTGATTATCAAAATTAATTCCCCAAACAGCATTGAGGATCTGAATTCTACTGACCGCTTTATTTTGATTTTCGACGAGGTACATCAGCAGTTTAAATTCTCGGGGAGAAAGTTCCAATTCCTGATCGCCGTCAAAGACTTTGTACTGATCCTTATCAATGGTTAGCGCACCAACTTGAATACATTGACTTTTTTTAACTTCGAAACCAATCTGACTGCGGCGGGTCAATGCTTTGATCCTGGATAATAATTCATCAAAATGAAAGGGTTTGGTGAGGTAGTCATCCGCTCCGAGGTCCAAGGAATCGACCTTATCTTGTACCGTATTCAATGCACTCAACATCAACACTGGCGCATGACAGTTCTTGTAACGCAGCGTACTCACCAATTGCCTGCCATCCATACCCGGAAGCATGATATCAACAATCAATAAGTCCCATGCGATATTCAGAAAATCTGCGATCACTTCTTCAGCAGATCGACATAAGGTAACCATATAACCATTTTCTTCTAATCCTTTAATTAGAAAATCACTGATCCTTTTATCGTCTTCTACAACTAAAATCTGCATGGTATTGTACTTTAATTCACAAATTTAAAGAAAGCTAGGGGTAAAATGGGTAAAAATATAGCTATCTAATGAAATTCTAATCTAGCTTAGCTCTGCTGACGCGCATAAAGTGTGAGGGGATGTAAAAAGAAAAGGATCTGAAGAATTAACTTCAGATCCTTTTTCGGTACCCGGAGCCGGGATCGAACCGGCACGGTTTCCCACTAGTGTTTGAGACTAGCGCGTCTACCAATTCCGCCATCCGGGCGGTCCGTTCAAACAAGTATTTCGTTGTTTGGAGTGATGCAAAGGTAGATATTCTTTTGATATATGCAAAATAAAAATACACCTTAACAAGGAAATATCTGATTATGAATGATTTTATTTTTACATCAAATAAAATCATTCCTCAGAAAATATGCATCTGGTCTTCCAAGATCGCGCAGTGCGTACGATAACGTGAATCAAAATATCCCCAATGAGCATAAAAGATTAGAAAAAGAAAGCTGATGCTTCCTTTTTATGTACGATTTTACAGACTTGCGATTTTCATCTCGGGATGTTTCTGTCCGTTATGGCAAGTTTTGCAGGAGATGGCTTTGATCTCCCCTTCTTTATCGTTTTTATGAAAGTATTTCTTATTGATTTTAGCAGTCATTTTCATCATATCGCGCGCGACATTTTTATGTTTATTTTCATCGCTGGCGAAATCCATTTTCTTAGGATCATCTTTTGAAGGGGCATGGCAAAATCCGCACTTTACGCCTAGGGATGCATTGAATTCATGCATAACTGCTTTCAATTGATCTGGAGTGGTATTTTTGGGCAATACTTTGAGGTTGGAAAACTTTTCTTCCTTTGGTTTTTCTTGATTTGGAATAAATGCACTCAAAGAAAGCGTCGCAGCAATGACTGCCGTGACCAAGCATAATTTCCGGTATTTAAAATTAATTTTCTTCATTTTTTTCTTCTTTTTTTAATAACTAAATGTAAGAAATGATGCGATCATAACCTACAATAAAATGAAATTAATATGACAATACAGGAGATTGTTACAAAATGTGCTAAAACAAGAAAAGCGACTCCAGATGGAATCGCTTTTCTTTGTTTATTTAATAGTGAGATTAGCTAATGAATAATAATTCGCGCAATTTTGGTAATGGCCATTTTTGATCATCAACAATTTTCTCCAATTTGTTGACATGGTAACGGATATCATCAAAATAAGGCTTCACGATCTCATCATAAGCGATTGATTTCTCACGCATATCTTCGATCTGATTTGCTTTTTTACGCTCTTTACGCATCGCTTCCGCTTTTTCAAGAACCGTGTTTACATGTAAAGAGATACGCTCTAAGAAATTCCATTGTGAGCTATATGCTTCTTTACCTAGACCTAAGTCTTTCAAGCCTTGAACATTTTTGATCAATTCATTTTGGTAAATCAAACATGCTGGTGCGATTTGATTGTTAACGATTTCTTCAATAACACGTGCTTCGATCTGCAGTTTTTTATAGAAGTTTTCCAACAAAATTTCGTGACGTGCTTCACTCTCGCGTTTGGTATAGATACCTAGTCTTTCAAATAATTGAATCGTCTCTTCTTTAACATATACATCTAATGCTTTAGGAGTAGATTTGATATTCGACAGACCTCTTGCTTCTGCTTCTTTCTCCCACTCTTCGCTATAACCATTACCTTCGAAACGGATTGATTTTGAATCTTTGATGTATTTACGAACAACATTAAGTAAAGCTAAATCTTTCTTGATTCCTTTTTTAATTTGTTTGTCAACTTCAATTTTAAATTCAATCAATTGATTAGCGACAATGACATTTAAAACGGTCATTGGCAATGCTGAGTTTGCTGAAGAACCTACTGCTCTAAACTCAAATTTGTTACCTGTAAATGCAAATGGTGATGTACGGTTACGATCTGTGTTATCCAATCTTAATTCAGGAACTTTAGGAATACCGTGCCATAAGTTTGCTTCAGATTTTACTTTCTTAGCCACACGAGCTGACTCTACCTCTTCTAAAAGATCATCTAACTGTGATCCTAAGAAGATCGAAATAATAGCAGGAGGAGCCTCATTTGCACCTAAACGGTGATCATTACTCGCACTTGCAATCGATGCACGTAGTAAGTCAGCGTGCTCATATACGGCTTTAATGATATTGACAAAGAAAGTCAAAAACATCAAGTTGGTCTTAGGAGTCTTACCTGGGGATAATAAATTAACACCTGTGTTGGTAATTAATGACCAGTTGTTGTGTTTACCTGATCCATTGACACCGCTATAAGGCTTCTCATGTAATAAGACTTTGAAATGATGACGCAAAGCAACTTGGTCCATCAGATTTTGTAACAATTGGTTATGATCGATGGCAAGGTTCATTTCTTCGTACATCGGTGCACACTCAAACTGAGATGGCGCTACCTCGTTGTGACGAGTTTTTAAAGGAATACCTAATTTCAGTGCTTCATTTTCTAAATCTACCATAAACGCTAAAACACGTTCTGGAATCGCTCCGAAATAATGATCATCTAATTGTTGTCCTTTTGCAGACATGTGACCAAATAATGTACGGCCAGTCAATTGTAAATCTGGACGTGCATTATATAATGAAAGATCTACTAAAAAATACTCTTGTTCAATACCTAAAGAAGCATTTACTTTCGTAATTTGTTTATCAAAATATTGTGCAACATCTGTAGATGCTTTGTCAATAGCACTTACAGCTTTTAACAAAGGTGCTTTATAATCTAATGCTTCTCCTGTGTACGATACAAATACTGTGGGAATACATAATGTCTTACCAGAACCTGTCTCATAAAGAAAAGCGGGTGATGAACTATCCCATGCAGTGTAACCACGCGCTTCGAATGTATTACGGATACCACCATTTGGAAAACTTGACGCATCAGGCTCTTGTTGTACCAGCGCATCGGCCGTGAATTTCTCAATAGCCTCACCATTATCATCCGGTTCGAAGAAAGCATCGTGCTTCTCAGCTGTAGATCCTGTCAACGGTTGGAACCAGTGGGTATAATGTGTAGCACCATTAGATAGTGACCAGCTTTTCATGGCTTGTGAAATATGCTCTGCCAAATCACGAGAAATTGCAGATCCTTCCTCTATAGCTTGTGCTAACTCTTTGTAGGAGTTTTTAGGAAGATATTCTTTCATCTTCGCTATTGAAAAAACATTCTTGCCGTAAATTTCGGTTGCTTTTTTTGTTTCTACTTTTAGAGAAGCGTTTTTGCGTGATGCAGCTGCTTCAACAGATTGAAATCTTAAGTTAGACATTATATGATTCAGATTTTAAGTTTTTAACACCCTTGTTTTGATTTTTCATCAAATTACTTTGTAAAAATATGTTGTTTTCAATAAAAATTGAAATTTTTTTTGATTTTTTTATTAAAAACCTTCAACAAATAAAATAAGCGCTAAAAAAAAAGAGCTTATTTGTAACAAATAAGCTCTTTTTCAATATTAATCTATGGAAAATCCCCAATCTATTCCTTTTTCTTTAGCAGGAATTCCTGACTTCAACCATTTTGGTGCAGGAGCACCTTTCAAATAATGATCAAAAAACTGTTGCTCTCGTATTTGGATATCTTTTCGATTCTGTCTTAACAACAAATTATGTTCATCACCGTTGTAATTTAACATCCAAACCGGTTTCTGTAAACGACGCAATGCCGTAAACATTTCTATACCTTGGTACCATGGCACTGCTCCATCATTATCATTTGCCATAATAACGACTGGCGTTTTGACTTTATCTAGATGGAAAAGCGGTGAATTGGCCAAGTAAGCATCTTGGTCTTCCCACAACGTTTTACCTATTCTACTTTGCGTATTTTCATACTGAAATTGTCTTGACATACCGGTTTGCCAACGGATACCGCCATAAGCTGAGGTCATATTTACAACTGGTGCACCTGCCCATGCTGCAGCATACATATCTGTTGCCGTGATGAGATGCGCCACCTGATAGCCTCCCCAACTTTGTCCTTGAATACCCAATTTGGAGGAATCAACCCAGCTATTCTGTGCCAGATGCTTCATACCCGAATTGATATATTCTTCAGCTGATTTACCCGGTTGTCCTGTTACATAAGAAATATCTGGTGCAAAAACCAAATACCCATTGCTCACGAAATATGGGATATTCAAACGAGATGGTGTCGGTGCAGGGGCTTGATAATTATACAAGCCGTCTGTTAACTTTTCGTAGAAATAAGCAATAACAGGATATTTCTTGTTGGGATCAAAATCTTCGGGTTTATACAGAATTCCTTCTGCTTGATGACCTGCTGGTGTCGACCATTGTACCAACTCTGCTGTTCCCCAATTGTAATTGGCCTGTTGCGGATTTAACGCTGTCAATTGCTCTTCCTTTTTAAAGGTATGGGTATTCACATATAAATCAGGACTATGAATATAATCTTCTTTGGTATAGATGAATTGCTTTTGGTCGTCAGATGCTTGAAGGTTTCTAAAAACGTGAGGTGCCATCATGATCACTTTCGGATCTTTACGTTTTCCACGCATTTCATAAAATCCGTTTTCCTTCGTTTTTTCGTTAAAAGCAGTCAGAATCACACGTTGACGCTCATCGAGTGTGTTTGATTTCCATTTACTAGTTTGCCTATGGTCCAAATTCTTATAACGCAATACTGTACTTGATGCACGACCGTATCCGTTTGTCGCCAGATATTTATCAGATCCATCTAAGGCAAAATACCAGATATCAAATTTATCGTAGAGATATACCCCTTTGCCGTTAGCTCCCCACGCAGCCATACCATAACCGCTAGGTTTGGCCGGCATATCGTTATCTTCATCGACAAAAGATACTGGAAGACCATCATTTAATACGATGACTTTCTTTGAAGCAATCTGATAGGAGTACCAATTGCCATTGTCTTGGTTGAAGTAAAGTACATACTGTGCATCAGGAGATAAAACCGCCTGTCCAGATAAGTTTTCAGCGACCAATTGACGAGCTCCTGAAACAGTTGACACGACATATACATCTTGCTTGCTGCGATAATCCCACTGTGTTTGCACTCTTCTACCAAAATCCGTGGTTGCCAACACATACTCTTGATCTGCTTCAACGGTTGTCCGTACTGGATTGAATTTGTCATCTACTAAAGGGATAACTCGGTTTCCCTGCTGCGGATAAAATACACTTAAATAACTTTGGGCAAGATCTTTTTTTAAGTTTACCAATTGCTGCGGCTGCAGGTAGTCGTCCTGCCAATGCCAGACATCCACTTTCGCATGCTCAAAATCAACTAATGTGGTGTCTTTGACACGTGGTATAGGAGCCAAACCTAAAAATAGCTTTTGACCATTTTTACTGAATTTTAAATCTCCGTCGCCACTTACAGCCCAATTCGCAGGTACTCCTGTGGTATTTTTTTGAACAGCAATACGTGCTGTATCCAATTGGGCGGTATAATAATAGAGATTAAAATCCTTGACCAACGATTTTTCTGCACTTCTATCGCCTAAATAGGCCAATTGATTTCCGAAGTCATCAAAAGTAAAGTTCTTATACGTACCACGACCATTTGTGATCTTTTTAAGGGTTTTATTTGTCAGATCATATAAATAAACGCCCGCGATATTGGAAGTTGAATCTTTTGCTTCTGCTTTTTTGGTAAAAACAAGTTTATCTCCCGCCTTATTAAAATCGTACTGATCGACCTGCTGAAAATTAAGGGTATCACCCGTCGCTAAATCAAAAAGATGTAAAGTACTGATCTTAGTTGTTTTTTTAGCCTTTGACGCGGTTGTATCAGTAGGTGCAGTTGTTTTTCCGTCAGTCAAAAAACTGAAATATCCACTAGCCTCTTCTGCCAGTTTGTATGATTTAACATCCGCGTACTTGGTCAGTTTTCCTGTTGCTATCGCATACACAGCAAGAGAATCTTTCGGCATATCTTCTGCCTTCTTTTTCTTGATCTTTGCCTGGCGTGTATTGACAAACTTAGGCTTTATTAATGAAATGATATGTTTTTCATCGCGCGTTAGACGGGCATTATAGCCTCGCGGTAAGGAAAATACGGCTTTATTTAAGTTATCTTTTACATAGAAATTGCCATCCCCTTCTTGAGGGATAACCTGAAATGATATGTATTGACCACTTACACTTATTTCACTGGCACTCAAACTTTGCCAACTATCATAGACGGTATGATCCAGTGGTTTCTTTTGGGCTAATAATGCTGTCCCATGCATTGCAAACAATCCTATAAGAATGATTTTTTTATTCATTATTTATCACTTATATTAATACTCTAATTCAAAAACTGCAAATTATCTATTTAAATTCAAATTTAGCAGTTTTTTTGGTATCATGATTGCTACATATGTAATCTGTATAAGTACAAATAACCTTATTAGAATAGCTGATTATGAAATACAATCCAATCATCATTGCCCTCATTGCAGGTATTGTCATTATTGTTGCGGCATGTCTTTTTAGCAACGCCTATCGCTATAAATTTAAGTCATCGCAAACGATCACCGTAAACGGAAACGCAAAGAAAGATTTTGAGTCTGATTTAGTAAAATGGAACGCAAGTTATAGTCGCAAAAATTTTGATCTAAAAATAGCCTCTGATCAGCTTGCTGAAGATCGGGAATTAGTACGTAAATTTTTGATCGCTCAAGGACTGAAATCCGAAGAGATTAGATTTGAAGCGGTTAATATCATTAAGGACTTTGAATACCATACGGATGGTAAGGGAACGAGTTATAATACGTTTTCAGGTTATACCTTGTCGCAGACCGTTGGTGTTGAGTCACGTGATCTTAATAAGGTTGACAATGCATCTCGTGAAATCTCTACATTGATCTCGCAGGGATTGGAATTAAGCTCCAGCACCCCCAATTACTATTATTCTAAGTTAGAAGATTTAAAACTGGAACTTATTTCTCAAGCTTCTAAAAATGCCCATCAGCGTGCTGCAAATATTGCGGCAGAATCGGCTTCTTCTTTGGGACAATTAGTGAAGGCTGATCTTGGCGTATTTCAGATCACCGGTCAAAACGATAATGAGGAATTTTCATATGGAGGAGCCTTCAATACCACCTCTAGAAAGAAGACAGCAAATATTACGGTCAAAGCGAGCTATCTGCCCCAGTAACCATTGTCAAATCAAAAGGTACACTTGACGGTGTGCACTGATCTAAAAAAAATTATTTCATCATAAAAACCAAGCAACAACTTATTTACCAAGCGAATAACGTTACAATCAAGAGATAAATAGTCTTTCAAGATAAAAATAAGCGGGTATTGATTAAACCTATAGCTTAATTATCATTCCAATCCTCTATAATAAACAGGATAAAAAACGAGAGATATGAAAAAGTTAATGTTAAAAACAGGAATGGTCGTTGCTACTTTATTGATTTCTATATCTGCTATGGCGCAAACATTACTTAAACAGGACACTCATGTGTTTCCTGCTCCAGAAAAAGGCATGGTCAAATATGTTATCGAAGTGCCTCATGCTGGAATAGCTGCTGATAACAATAAAAAAATTGAGTTTTTTGCGGGTAAATATGTGGAGACGGATGCGTGCAATAGTTATTTTCTTGCAGGAGAATTTGAGAAGAAAGATTTGGAGGGTTGGGGATATCATTACTATGTATTCAAAACAGATGGGAATGTTGGGATGACTAAAATGCTATGTCAAGGTGAAAAAAAGAATACTTTTGTGCAAGCTCCATCGGTGATGACGGAATATAATGGTAGAATGCCAATCGTCATTTATGCTCCAGAAGGTTATGAAGTAAAGTTTAAAATTTATAAGGCAGAACCTGAAACCTATCAAGCGGCGGAAGTTACTGTTAAAAGTACAAAATAGTTTGATGGGATATAAGAATCGCTCTTCAATTTAAATTGAAGAGCGATTCTAGTTTAATAAGAGCCTTGTTTAAATGGTTATTTTAAAAATTTGCGCAAGGTAGAAATTGTAAAATCTGTTTTCGTTTCATCTGAAAGCTGTCCGTCAATATTTTCGACTTGAGAATCATTTAAATTAATCACAGTATTTCCCACCGTTTTCAAATGCAAAGACTTTAGTTTTACATTTGGATCCTTTCCAGAGAAATTTACTTTTGAATCTTTTGCCTGAACAAAGACTTGTCCATTATTTTGATTGACAAGATTGACTACACTGCTATCTAAATTCAAATTGAAATCTGGTATCTGTATCGATTCTGATTGAGTACTATTAAGAAGAGATTTTCTCAAATGTAAGGTCAATTTATTAATCGCGATATTTGAATTAAATTTAAATTCTTCTATGGTATCTCCGATGATGTGCAGCTGGTCACACTGTCCAGAGAAATCATTGACACTCAGGTTAGACAACTTAATCTGGGCAATATTTGGGGTAAAAATATAAATACGTTTATAAAATGATTTTGCATTATCTTTTAATTCGATATTCAACTGACCCTCCGCAGTGACGGAAACAGCAACTTCACTCTCGCTATTTTTATCCATTTTAACGGCATATTTATCACTTTTTACTAGAAATAGACCGATCGATCCTTTTTGATTACCGATAACATTTACATTATTAAAGTTTTTAGTCTTAAAGGTTTTTAGGTAGGTATCTTTGCTATTGGGATCGGTTCCCTCTTGACGAAGAATATCCTCGTACACTTTTGTGTCCACTCGATTATGGCCAACAATATAAGAAGTGGTGACTATAGGAATAATAAATAATGCTATCCCCAAGCCTATCAATATTTTACTACTCAGTTTCATAATTCGTTATTTTTAAAATTTTGTTCGATAAAAGATTGATACCGTTGCTTGAGTTCATCTAAATTAATTTCCAATAAATAGATATTTCTAAAAAACGGATTGAGATCTTCTTCTAAAAAAACGGCTTTGCGATATGCCTTTACATTTTCTACCGATGTACCGGTCACAAAAAATCCAACCCCTCGTTTATTGACAACAATTTCTTTTTGTTGCAGCAGATCATAAGTGCGCATCACGGTATTTGGATTTACTTCCAATTGTACGGCAAGTTCACGTACCGAAGGCAGCTTATCCTCCACTTTCCAAGTCCCCAGCAGAATATGATCACATACATACGCTGCTATCTGGAGATAAATGGCTTTATTAGCATTAAAATCCATCTTAAACCTCCTTTTCCTTTAATTTCAAAAATGCTAAACCCCAAAATATTAATGTTAAAAATATACCAATTGCTAGAACAAGTTGAAGTGAATGGATCTTCTCATCAAAATAATTATTGTTATCTATGTCAATGGTATTATCGGTTGTTAATTTCATCACGTAGATAAATGTGATGATCCAGACCGCTATATAGATGATCATGGTGATAGCTGTTTTAATATATTGATAATTTTGGTAAGCGATGGAACCAAATAAAAATAAGGCATTCAATATAAAGGGTAGAAAATAAAAATAGGGCAAAAATTTAGATTTTTCAATTTGGAAAAAATACATCCAATTATCGACCACCACTTGCCCGCCGGGCTCCATTTGAATAGTTGTAATGGAAGATCCAATACTTCTTAAATAAGATACAAATGCTAGATCAACTAAAAAGAAGAGTAAGATATAAGCAGACAAACTGACAATCGCGGTATAAAATACCGCAGAAAGAAATTTTTCTAGCCTTGAAGCGGGAATCATTAATTCAAAAATAGCCTTAGTCTTCTGTCCCAAATCAGAAAAATAACTGCTTGATATAATCGTAATAAAAAACAATCCTAAAAAATAAAATAAAGGTTGTCTAAAAGTCAAAACGCCAGCCATCAGCTGTGGATTAGTTTTCAAATCTTCATAACTCATACTGATACTAAATCCATAAAAAGCAATAAAGATTGCAGCAATGATCACTATCGACATCATATAGATTTTACCCACAGCAATCCATTGCCGGCGGATCAATGCACATAAGCGATTAAAATTAAATACGTTCGACATCTTCTGTAACGTTTAAAAGGTTTGTAATCAATTCTTTTTTCTGTAAAACGGCATTAAACAAGAGTTCGAGATCTAATTTAGAATCGTCGCCCAATGTATTCAGCTCTATCGTATTATAGCCCCCTATTGCGGGTTCTGAATAGAGCACATCGTCACTTAACTCCCGTACTTTTTTGAAACTGATCCGATCTGTAATGATATTCACATCTGCATTCAAGACCACACGATGTTCATCCAGTAGGATAACCGCATCGATCAGGTTGTCAAGATCACGTACCTGGTGGGTTGAAATAATAACACAGCGTTCGTCCGATATCGCTGAAGCCATAATCTTACGAAATTGTACTTTTGAAGGAATATCCAGTCCATTGGTCGGTTCATCCATAATCATGATTTTGGTATTGGAAGCCAAACCAAATGATATAATGTATTTTTTCTTCTGCCCATAGCTCATGTTGGCCAACTTTTGTTCGATCGGAATCTCAAACTCGTGGATCAGCTGCTGAAAATACTGATGATCAAATTTGGAGTAAAAGACGGCATTCGCCTTTACAAAAGTGGCGGATTTCACTGCAGGTAAATGAAATTCCTCAGGAATAAAACTGATTTCCTGAAGCAGAGCAGGTTCGCGATGGCAGGGATTATAATGTAACACTTCAATCGTACCACTGACAGGATAGACCAAACCGGCCATATTCTTAAGTAAGGTTGACTTGCCTGCTCCATTTTTCCCCAACAAACCATAAATATGTCCTTCTTTTAATGTTAAGTCCATATTTTTAAATAATGGTCGCGTTTTGCTGTAGCTGAAATTTAGGTTTTTAATAGTTATCATACTACTGTATTATTTAATTAATACACTAATATAGAAAGGGAAATTTAAAAAGCAATTTTTTTATTATTTTATTTTTTCATCACCCATGAATTGCACGCCATTAAAGTTCATTTTTGATCCATAAACCATATCAAACAAAAAGACCGATTATCCATTATACATGGATAATCGGTCATTAAAAACCCACTTCCGCAAGACTACTCACATGTTTTAAGAATCATGGCAGATGCTCCTCCGCCACCATTACATATCGCTGCTAATCCATATTGTCCACCTTCTTGTTGCAGCACACTTGTTAAGGTTACTAGAATTCGTGCACCTGAACAGCCTAAGGGATGTCCTAATGAAACTGCTCCACCGTAAACGTTTATTTTTTCCAAGGAAATATCCAGTATCCGCGCATTTGCCAATGCCACAACGGAGAATGCTTCATTAAATTCAAAGAAATCGATATCGTCCAAAGTCAGATTGGCTTTCTGTAGTACTTTTTTCACTGCCAGACTTGGTGTTGTGGTAAACCATTCGGGTTCTTGCTCTGCATCCGCATAGGCTATAATTTCAGCTAAAGGCTTTAAACCGAGTTCTTCCATTTTTTCGCCTGACATCAACAATAATGCTGCGGCACCATCACTTAATGTGGAGGCATTGGCAGCCGTGATGGTTCCTTCTTTCTGAAAAGCTGGTTTTAAGGTATATATTTTATCAAAATTAACTTGTGTGAATTCTTCATCCTGTTTTACAATCTGCTCACCTTTGCGCGTGGATATAGTAACGGGGGTCACTTCTTTATC
The DNA here is from genome assembly GCF_023273895.1 of Sphingobacterium sp. PCS056. Lineage (NCBI taxonomy): Bacteria > Pseudomonadati > Bacteroidota > Sphingobacteriia > Sphingobacteriales > Sphingobacteriaceae > Sphingobacterium > Sphingobacterium sp. PCS056. The sequence goes on from NZ_CP096883.1 coordinate 4,857,821, forward strand.
AAACTTTCCTTGCTGCCATGCATCACGGCTTCGGGTATAAGAAGAGACGGCATATGCATCTTGTTCTTCTCGATTAACGCCATATTTAGCGGCACACAATTCGCCAAAAACACCCATGGCATCTTGAGAATAAGCATCACTGAGTCCATCTCGCTGTACACCATCGACCAAAGTTTGATTTCCATACTTCGCTCCCCAACGTGCAGCAGGTACATAATAAGGAACCCGGCTCATGCTTTCCATACCTCCTGCCAATACCGTTTCGGCATCGCCTAATAAAATAGCTTGCGCACCCAATGCCACCGCCTTCATGCCACTTGCACAAACCTTATTAATGGTAGTTGCGGGAATATGATCTGGTAGACTGGCATATTTCGCCACCTGCCGTGCTGGGGCCTGTCCCAGATCAGCCTGCAAAACACAGCCCATTAACACTTCATCGACTTCTGTTCCATCAACAGTGGCCTGTTGCAAAACAGCAGTCACAGCATAAGCGCCCAGCTCTGTTGAGCTCAAGGTGGATAGTCCTCCCCCAAAGCTTCCGATTGCTGTACGCTGTGCAGCGACAATAAATACTTTTTTAGTCATCGTTTATTATTTTGGTTATCTATGCTACTACCTTGTCCTGTGTAAGCCTGAAATCTGCATCGCGTGAATACAGATCGGTGTACACTTAAACATAAACTTTTAGGAGTAGCTCTATCATAAAGTTATGTTTAAAGGTACAAAAATAGTAAACAGTAAATCAACAGCTTAAGGAGATATTTTAATTTTACCTGAAAAATTGCTAAAAAAAGGCTAAAAACAAGCTAAAAACAGGGAACTACCTGTTTTAAAAAGAGTTTCACAAAATTTTAACCTTCAAATAAATGAAAAGATCATCTTTTTAATTTAATTTAGCTTCAAACTTATTTGGAACACTAAGTCCAAATTAAAGTATAACCAATATAACTTAATAGCATATGCAAGCAACACAATTAACCGTTGAGCATCACGTATTCCGCGAAAGTTTAAAAGCATTCATCCGCAAAGAAATCCTCCCCCATATCGATCAATGGGAAGAGGAAGGAAAAATCGATCGTTCTATTTGGAAAAAAATGGGCGATATGGGCTTCACAGGACTCAATTATCCAGAAGCTTATGGCGGACTTGATTTGGATTTCTATTATTCGATGATTCTGTGCGAGGAGCTTTCTCATTGTTTTTCTGGAGGATTTACCATTACGGCATTGGTGATCCAGTATATGTCTGCTCCTTACTTATTGAAGTACGCGTCTGAAGAATTAAAAGAAAAATATTTAAAAGGGGTTATTGCTGGAGATCTGATCAGCGCTGTAGCCATCACTGAACCAGGGGCGGGATCCGATGTGCAAAAAATAAAAACAACTGCGATCCGTGAGGGAGATCATTACATGATCAATGGTTCTAAGACTTTTATTACGAACGGTTTTTATGGTGATTTTTTTATCACCGCGGTAAAGACTGATCCGAGCAAGGGAAGTAAGGGTATCAGTTTAATTTTGATCGATCGCCATGCGGCTGGTGTGAGTGCTACCAAAATCAACAAAATGGGATGGCACGCTTCGGATACTGCTGAATTGGGTTTTGATCAAGTCAAAGTGCCGGTATCGCACTTGATTGGGGAAGAAGGTGCTGGTTTTAGTTATTTAATGGATGGATTGCAACTGGAACGTCTTACGGCTGCGATTCATAGTATCTCCACTGCTGACTCGGCTTTAGCGTATACGATGGAGTACATCAATAAACGAGAGGCTTTCAAACAAAAAATTCAGGATTTTCAAGTGGTCAGACATCGTGTCGCACAAATGGTCGCCGATATAGCGGTCACAAAAGCTTTTATCTATTCATGCTGTGACTTACAGCAATCGGGAATGTATGCGGTTAAAGAATGTTCAATAGCTAAACTACAAGCTAGTGAACTCGCGGTTCGTGTCGTGAACCAGTGTTTTCAATTTTTTGGTGGATATGCTTTTACAGAAGATTATAAAATAGCTCGCTTGTACCGTGATGTTCGCGTGGGTACGATTATCGGTGGTACTTCTGAGATCATGCTGGAAATCATTGCTAAAATGACCATTGATAAGGTCAACTATCAACAACAAGCTAGCACGCCTATTGCTTCAAATTAATTTCGAGATCGATCGTTTAGATCGATTTTTTTACATAAATGATTATTATGGACATTGTGAAAAATATCAGCTTCATGCATTTCCAGAGCGAAAAAGATGAAAAAGGAATGGTATTCATCAGACCGATTCATACGGCCGATACCAATCAAGGGGAATGCCTTGATCTTTTGGAAGAATTTGTTGCTGTTATGACAAAAAATATCGAAGATACAGAGGTGATAGGAATAGTCTTCAACAACCCCCTTGGTCAACAAGCCATCGACTACGAAGCATTGCTGAACCAAGCAAAAGAAGGATCTCTCGTCAAAAAGCGCTTGACCAAGCTGGTTATGAGCTGGAACCAGCTACAAGAACAGGGTAAACCTATCGTGGGGATCATCTTGGATGATAGTCAAAGCTTTCAACTTTCGGCGATGCTCTATGCACATTATCGCATTGCTTTAGGACAGGTAAAATTGGGGTTTCCAGAAATTAAACTGGGTCTATTTCCGGGATTGGGAGCTACCGTACTGGCTACGCAACTACTTCCGTTAGATGCTGCATTGTCTTTATTGACACAAGGGAATAACATAACAGCTGAACAAGCAAAATCGATAGGACTTATTGACGAAATCGCACCCGATAAAGACGCTGCACTACAGCTTGCGCGAGCATGGATCCTCGATCCTGTAAACCGTGCGAAGTCAAGTACAAAAAGTATCTGGGACGAAGAACTTTGGCATCAACTAGCTGACCCTATTAGAAAACGGTATGCTCTCAGCCCAAACATCGCATGTTGTCTACAAGTAATCGATAAGAGTATAGCAATTTCAAAAAGGGAGGCGCTAGAACTTGAAATTGAAAACTATATCAAGGTCCTCCAAGATCCAATAACATGGAGTATCATCCGCACACAACATGTTGCTGTTCAAGAAGCGATCAGTTCCTCCGGACCTGTAGACAACAGTGCCTACACCGTAAAAAAAATAGCGGTGCTGGGTGCCGGGATGATGGGATCTGGAATTGCTTTTGAAGCCGCTCGGGCAGGTATTGATGTCATCTTGAAAGACGTGACTATACATCAGGCGGAACAAGGAAAAGCATATGCTGAGAAAGTATCGTCGAAATGGGTGGAATTGGGAAGGATGGATGAGGAAAAAAGACAGGTACTCCTTTCCCGTATCCATCCTACAGATCAGGTCGACAATTTTGGTGAAGTGGATCTCATTGTCGAAGCTGTATTTGAAGATAAAAAACTCAAAGCTGCAGTGAGCATTGAAACACTTCCTTTCCTGAGCAAGGAAGGATTTTTTGCATCCAACACGACCTCTCTACCCATCAGTAAATTGGCATTGGTCAGTCCTAATCCAGAAAACTTTATTGGTCTGCATTTCTTTTCACCGGTAGATCGTATGGCTTTAGTGGAGGTCATTAAAGGAAAAAAAACGAGTGAAGAGACCTTGGCTAAAGCGTTAAAAGTCGTGCGCAAACTGGATAAGATTCCGATTATTGTCCATGATGGTCCCGCATTTTTTACTTCCCGTATTTTTTTTAATTATTTATTGGAAGCCGTCACAATGTTGCTAGAGGGTATTCCAGCGGCATTGATTGATGAACAAGCAAAACATGCAGGATTTGCGGTAGGGCCGCTTGCAGTACTTGATGAAATTTCCTTAGCGTTGATGCTACATGTGTATGATCAGTTGCCACAACTGCACGCTAGCCAAAAACGGTGTTACCATTATTTGGAGACACTGGTAGAGGCTGGACGAAATGGTCGAAAATCGGGTAAGGGTTTTTACGATTACGATATGGGATCTGGAAAAAAAACAATCTGGCAGGATGCTACCCTACCCAAATTGGACATCTTACCAAAACTGGAAACCATACAAAATAGGTTGTTGCACGTGATGTCACTCGATAGTTACCGATGCTTAATAGAGGGTGTATTGGATCGTCCCATAGATGCCGATGTTGGTGCGACCCTGGGTATAGGATATCCTGTACAGACGGGTGGTGTATTTGGTCATATGGATCAGGTAGGCCTTCAGCAATTTGTGAAGGACTGTCAAACTTTTGCACATTTAGGTGAGCAATGGATCATTCCAGAATCTCTGGAGGAGCTAGCAAAAGAAAATTATAAATTTTACTCAGGACTACAGTCAAATTGGCCTATTGAAAACAAAAACTGATGTATTCAAAAAAAGCCTGCTTGTTCATTTGATAAGCAGGCTTTTTTTTTGATAATAGTAAGGGAGTGAGCTAGTAACTTTCTAACCTTATTTCATCATCAAATCAACGACATGATTGATATCCATATCAATAAAGGTATCGTAGTCCAATGTTGCCTTTAAGATCTGTTTTTGTTGCTTATCTGCAAAGATACGGGCTAAATTAATTTTATATTTTTCAATTAGTTTAGGAATTCCTTCATCGCGACGACGGGGATGGCCTATTGGATATTCAACCAGAACCTCTGCGAGCACGGTACCATCGTTGAGCGTGACCGTAAGTCCATTGGCAATGGCTCTCTTTTCAGGATTATGGTAATCTTCAGTAAATTGAATATCTTCTACACAGCTCATTTTATCGCGCAATATATCGATACGTTGATCTGCTGCTACCTGATTTTCATAATCTTCAGCAGTCAGTCGACCAAATAACAAAGGTACTGCGACCATATATTGTATGCAATGATCCCGATCTGCAGGATTGTGCAGCGGTCCCTTCTTATCAATAATACGTATGGCGGCCTCATGGGTACGAATTTGAATATGGGCAATATCTGCTGCTGTTTTTCCGATAGCATTTAACTGATCGTGCAATTGCATCGCTGCTTCAACTGCTGTCTGTGAGTGAAATTCGGCTGGAAAAGAAATCTTAAATAGGATATTTTCCATGACATAAGAGCCATAAGGCCGCTGAAATTTGAAAGCTTGTCCTTTGAAGGACACATCGTAAAATCCCCATACAGGTGCTGAAAGTACCGAAGGGTATCCCATCTCTCCCGTTTGAGCCATTAATGCCAACTTCACTGCACGAGATGTCGCATCACCGGCAGCCCATGATTTTCGGCTCCCTGTATTAGGAGCATGACGATAGGTACGCAATGCCTGCCCATCGACAAAGGCCAAAGAAATGGCATTGATCAACTCCTCGCGACTCAAGCCCAACAATTTACCAACAACAGCGGTAGATGCCACTTTCACTAATATAACATGGTCTAAACCGACTTTATTAAAAGAATTTTCCAAAGCCAGCACACCTTGGATCTCATGTGCCATGATCATCGCTTCCAGTACCGCCTTTGTTTTTAATGGTTTTTCCCCATTAGCGATCCGTGTTCTGCTCAACCAATCTGCCGTAGCCAAGATCCCGCCCAAGTTATCCGAAGGGTGTCCCCACTCGGCAGCTAACCAGGTATCATTAAAGTCTAACCAGCGAATAATGGCACCGATATTAAAGGCCGCTTGAATCGGATCCAATTGATAGGAAGTGCCTGGTACTTTAGCCCCATGAGGGACTATGGTGCCCGGTACAACAGGTCCTAATAATTTGGTACAAGCGGGATAGGTCAACGCTTCAAAGCCACATCCCAGTGTATCTAAAAAACAGTAAAATGCGGTGTTCCATGCCACTTTACTTTCGACTTTATAATGCAGGACATAATCCGCAATATCAGCTAATACCTGATCAGCTTGCGGTCTGTCATTCGAAATTTGTGATGCCATTTTATTTAAAAAAACTATTAAGTGTATATATAAATTACCATGCTAATCCTCAGATGCTGTCGCCTATTTTACCGCTCGGAAAGAGGAACAAAAGATCGATTTTCGGGACCTATGTAGTGCGCACTCGGTCGAATGATCTTACCATCTTGTCGCTGTTCAAATACATGTGCAGACCAGCCCGTAATCCGTGACAAGACGAATAAAGGGGTAAACATTTCAGTCGGAATGCCCATCAAATGGTAGGAAACCGCCGAATACCAATCCAGATTTGGAAACATTTTCTTTTCCTCCCACATCACTGATTCCAAACGTTCGGCAATAGCATAAAGTGTCATATCACCAGCTTCTTCGGAAAGCTCTTTAGCAATCTGCTTGATCACTTGATTGCGTGGATCAGAGATCGTATATACAGGATGTCCGAAACCAATGATTACTTCTTTATTGGCTAACCGTTTTCGAATATCAGCTTCTGCTTCGTCAGCATCGGCATACCGGCTCTGTATTTCAAAAGCAACTTCATTGGCTCCGCCATGTTTTGGACCACGCAGTGCTCCGATAGCTCCAGCAATACTCGAATAAAGATCAGAACCAGTACCTGCTATCACACGTGCGGTAAAGGTTGAAGCATTAAACTCATGTTCGGCATAGAGATTAAGAGATACCTGCATCGCCCTGACCCATGATGCTGGCGGGGGAGTTCCATGTAAAAGATGTAAAAAATGTGCACCTAATGTTCCATCCGTGGTCTCCACATCGATCTCACGTCCATGCTGGCTAAAGTGATACCAATATAGCAAAGCAGAAGCCATGGAGGCCATCAAACGATTGGCAATATCACGTGCTCCAGCAATGGGATGACTCTCTTTTTCGGGTTGAATGCTCCCAAATACGGAAACATAGGTACGAAGCACATCCATGGCATGCGCTGTAGTTGGCAATTGTTTTAATACTTTTTGTATCGCAATCGGCAACCCACGCTGGCTAATTAACTGCGCTTGATAAGTGGTGAGCTGAGCCTTGGTCGGTAAACTCCCATAAATCAACAAATACGCTACTTCTTCAAAACTAGCTTGTTCGGCAAGTTCCAAAATATCATAACCGCGGTAGTGTAAATCGTTACCACTTTTGCCAACTGTGCTTAACGCTGTATTGCCAGCTTCCACACCGGATAATGCCACGCTTTTCTTGGGTTTAAAACCCTTTTCATTTGTTTCTATCATCATGCTTACTATTGAACAATTGATCTAATCTATTTTCATATGCGTAATAATTAATGCTACGGTACAGTTCTTCCCGCGTCTGCATATGGGGTATTACAGCAGCTTGCGTACCATCTTGCCGTATATGTTGGTATACATTTTCCGCTGCCTTATTTGCAGCTCTAAAAGCAGAAAGTGGGTATAGAATAATGGAAACACCCGCTTGGGATAATTCTTCTCGGGTGAACAGCGGCGTTTGACCAAATTCGGTGATGTTGGCTAAAATAGGAAGCTGGGTAGCATCGCTAAAGCTTCGATATTGCTGCAATTCATGGACAGCCTCTGCAAAAATAAAATCTGCGCCTGCTTCTTTGTAGGCCACTGCCCTTTCCAGTGCGGCCTCCAGTCCTTCTGAGGCTAAGGCATCCGTGCGGGCACCAATGACAAAGGTTTGATCCGTTCTGGCGTCTACTGCAGCCTTGATACGATCGACCATTTCTGTTTTTGACACCAATTCTTTTCCCGGTCGATGGCCACAACGTTTTGCCCCAACCTGGTCTTCCATATGTACGGCCGCGGCACCAGCTTTTATCAAGGATTGAATAGTCCGCGCTATATTAAATGCCGATGGGCCAAATCCAGTATCAATATCGACCAATAATGGCAGCGGGCATACATTGGTAATCCGTTGAACATCGACCAAGACATCTTCCAGTGTTGTGATCCCAAGGTCGGGAATTCCTAATGAACCAGCTGCTACACCCCCTCCTGATAAATAAATGGCTTGAAAGCCGGCCTGTTGAGCCAATAGCGCATGATTAGCATGGATAGCGCCAACTACTTGTAATGGTTTTTCATTCTTGATCGCTTCTCTAAAAAGAAGACCTGCGGTTTTTATCATATAATTGGATATTATAAAATTAGCGCGAAAGCCGAGCTGTGATGCATGACACCTATTTTATTATTTTTAGAGACTATTTTTCAGCAATTATAAGGTGCTCAATAACCTCCGTTTCTGCTAAAGATAAGAAAAATAAAACTTGAAAATGCAAATAACGAGGAGGAAATATCTTAAAATTGTATGCAATACACAGTGTAATCAAAAATACACAACAAGCTGATTTACAAAGTTTTTAAATGATTAAAATACGTAAAAAAAATAGATGGTAGTGAGGCTATAATGGGGTTTATCAAAGCAAATTCAATTGAAGATCATAGAGAAGCGAACCCGATCATTACTTCAACATCCAATCATTTTTCAATGGATCATTATCCATCTTAAAACCATTCGTTGAGCGCTCACCTTGTTGCGCTTATGCACAAACAGCACTGCAAAAACAATAAGTTGATCCCAGATTTTAAATCCGGTAACACATGAACGGTCAATAGACCAAATTTCTATTTTTAATGCGTGTATATTAGTTTTTTAGCTATTAAAAATTTTACAGTTAAAAATTAAGATGAAATTGCTGTAGCGGTAATTTGTAAGTTAAAACTAAAAGAAATTAAAACTTTTATTTTCTTTTACTGTTATATAATAAACAAGAATCGTTAATTATATAGAAAAACTTAAGACTCATGAAAAAATTAGCACTACTACTTACAATAATGGGGGGAATAGCTTTTGGTGCAAATGCTCAAAGAATCGAAACTATTCCACAAAGTTCAGCAGATGTTGGCACTGCTCCAATCAAAAAGGGTAACTGGATGGTCGGTGGTTCCTTAGCAAATCTCGGTTATAGTTTTGAAGGAAAAGCCTTTAATGTCAATGTACAACCAAGAGCTGGTTATTTTGTCTCGGATGGTATCGCTATTGGAGCTCAAGCTAACTTAGGTTTTATAGCTGTAAAAGATCATGATAATGAGTGGAATTATGGTATTGCACCATTTGTACGCTATTACTTCCCAGAGGGATCATCTTCGTCAGGTCGCTTTTTCGGACAGGGAGATATCGGTATCGCGGGTAGCTCAGTCGGAAAAGGGGCATCATTGGCCTTGGGTGCAAATCTCGGTTATGCGCACTTCATCACAAGAACAGTAGCACTTGAGGCGACTGTGGGCTATAATTACACAAAATCAAATGTAAACTTAGGCGAAAAAGCCTCAGGTCTGGGCGTAGGACTTGGTTTCCAAATCTACTTACCTGGACAGCGCTAGGTGACAGACTGCAGAAAGAAATAGAAAAGGCCTATACAACTCGTACAGGCCTTTCTAGCGGATTACGCTTTCATATAATAATTGGTAAAAATATGATCTCATCTCCATCATGCATGATGAAATTGCAAAACTTTTTTAGAAAAAAGCAATCCTCACATCGGTCTCATGACTGCGCCTATCACGACATCATGACCATAGGTTTAATGGTCATAACCGTCTGTTCGTGCCAGCTGGTCGCAGCTGGACAGCCCATCATTTCATTAAAATAAATATCAGAAACCACCTGTTCTTTTTCTAATCGCACCTCCAGATGAAATCTAGTATTCAGATCGTTCAGGATTCTCTGTTGATATTCTTCTCTCTCTGTTGCTGCCGGCAATGTGAGTTCATAACAATAAAGATGGTTTTTTTTCCAGACTCTAAGATCTCCACATTCCTGATCATGGACATAGTGACATCGGTCGCAATTGTATACAAAAATACGGGAGACAGGAAAAGCACCAGATAGGCCAAAAGCAAACAGATAAAATTCATAGATTGCCATATTAACTAAGGAGATTCGGAGCACATCCGCATGCTCATCGCGGACTACACAACTGTATGAATCCAAATCTTCTAATAATGGGATGAACTGCGAATAATAGCGTTCTCTAGGCTTTATCTTTAAAATACTCTTGAGCGGCTGTTCCCGATTATGGGATTGAAATTCTTTTGTCTGACGAGTCTTAAAGCGTTCTAGCAGTAATGTTTTCATTGTAATTAGTTATAATTTGGTTATCCTACCTATTAAACATTTTATCACGAAGTTTGTCCAATACCAAATTTCCCCGAATCTTCCCATAGACACCATCCATGATTTATTATTAAAAACCGACCCACCTTCATTACGTAAAAACAAGACGTCTAAATACATAAAGCTATCGTTGACTTACCAAAGAAAAAATACTATATTTATCGTGTCAAGAATAAAATAGCAGATTTCTTTTCATCGGATCATTCAATAGAAAAGCGGGTCGGTAAAAATTATAAGGTAGGCCACCATCCATAATCATTTTCTTACAGCATGAAGGCGAAAACATACTGCAAAGGAAGACCAATAACCTATTAATTTTTAAAGATTTATCTATTTATTCTCGATAACATTTGATGTTCTTTGTCAATACTACTTGGAAAACGCAATGAACCTGAATTTGAGATTGACATTGCCAACAGTGTCTAGTTTGCATTTTCATAATTTATAATTGGTTATTGAATCTTGTTCAACTTATTTTGTTTTCATTGCTGTTATATCCATTTGAATCGTGAATATCAACAGCAATTGGTAGAAAACTTAGTAAAAACTAAGTAAAACAAATTATAATTACTTAGCTAATACTAAGCAAATATTTTTTAAATTATTATGCCTAAATCACTTATAGAATTTGAAATTGTCAGCCTGGTCCGCAAAAAAAGGAAAAATTTGAATATGAGTCAAGCTAAGATTGCCGCACTCATACAGGTCTCTGCGGGTTATATTGGTCAAATAGAAATGCAAAGTTCGGACAGTATGTATTCTTATGATCAATTGAATAGACTAGCGCTATTGTTTAATTGTAGCCCTAAGGAATTTCTCCCGGAAGAACCTATTGAATCACTTATTTCGGAAACAGCACCGCCTGAGTAGGCAATCTGGATTAGATCTGAAGAAAGGCGCTAAACCAGCGTCTAATAAAAAATCTTAGGGAAATAAAAACGGCATCCAGTGGATGCCGTTTTTTTATGGTATATATATCGACCCTGTTGTCCGCATCTATATACGAGATTTGTTACCAATAAATAGAATATAAAGCGACCACAATCATCACGACCAGCAATGATCCGATTACGAAACCGTTGTGTGCTTTAAACATTTTGGTATCGATTTCCAGTCCTTTAGGAACAATTCCGCGTTTGTTGTCAATTAAACTAATGATCACCATAAAGATGACACAGATGATAAATACAAAACTCATCCGGTCAATGAATGGAATTTCATAAATACCTGTAGCTGGATTTAATACCGAGAAACCTGTACTTGATAAAAATGAAAGATCCATAAGATCGGGTAATTTTTTGAAAAGTACGGATAAAATAAATCCACCAATTGTTGCAAACATAGCTGCATTTGAAGTCGTTTTCTTCCAGAAAAAACCTAGAATAAACATGGCAAAAATACCTGGAGAAACAAATCCTGTATATTCTTGGATATATTGGAATCCTTGTTTCCCTTCTCCCATCAGTGACTCGCCCAAGATAAGTGCTAAACCTGTACCTAAGACCATGGAAACGATGACTGCTAGTTTACCCACATTGACCAAGTTCTTTTCAGAAGCATCTTTATTGATTGCTTTTTGATAGATATCTAAGGTAAAGATGGTCGCAATACTATTTGCTTTTCCTGCTAATGATGCGACTATAGCAGCGGTTAAAGCAGCAAAAGACAGACCTTTCAAGCCTGCGGGAAGTAGCGTCAGCAATGCTGGATATGCTTTATTTGGATCTTGCGCACCTGTTGAGGTCAATAAACTGGAAGAATCGATAGCTCCAAGATTTTTATTGACAATATAGTACACAGCAATACCGGGTATCACTACGATCACAGGCATCAGTAATTTTAAAAAGGCGGCAAATAAGAGGCCATTTCTTGCCGTAGGTAAAGAAGCTCCTAATGCACGCTGTGTGATATACTGATTACAGCCCCAATAACTTAAATTTGCAATCCACATCCCCCCGATCAATACACTGATACCTGGCAGATCCATATAATTAGGATTATCTGTTTTAAATATCATATGAAAATGCTCTGGAGCATCATTGTGTAGCGTCGTAAAACCTGCTAATACCCCGTTGCCATCTGATATGATGTTTAATGCCAAGTACGTAGCAACTAAACCTCCTAATACTAAGAAAAATACCTGAATAACATCTGTATAGCCAATTACTTTCATTCCTCCCAGAGTAATAATAATGGCGAAAACAGCTAATAACATAATACAGAGGGTCAAGTCTAAACCAGAAATACCGCTGATGGCAACAGCTCCAAGATAAAGGATAGACATTAAATTGACCACGATATATAGCATGAGCCAAAACACAGCCATGATCATCGCTACAGTTCCGTTATAACGCTGGTTGAGGAATTGAGGCATGGTGAATATCTTATTTTTAAGATAGACAGGCATAAAGAATATAGCCACAACAATCAATGTGATGGAAGCCATCCATTCATACGCAGCAATAGCTAGTCCCATCTTAAAGCCGGAACCGCTCATCCCAATAAATTGTTCTGCAGAAATGTTTGACGCAATTAATGAAGCACCAATGGCCCACCAGGTCAATGATCCCTCTGCTAGGAAATAATCCTTTGCACCCTCTGAAGCTGACTTCTTTTTGTAGTAGATCCACAAACCATAAGAAGCAACGATTATAAAGTATACAAAAAATACAATATAATCCTTCGTACTTAAAATAGTATTCATTATGTAAGATTAATTAGATTTAGTTATGAAATTGAGGCTAAATATAGAAATATTTATTTCAGATTTTCATATTTATTGAAGTAAAATCCTGGGCCTATCGATTTTAAGTATTTAACAATTGTGTGATTTTACTGTTTCTTTATCAATTTTCTTTGTATTTTTGCCCAATAATGTCAAAAATATCCTCAAATAGAGTGATTCGCTATAGCTCTCTGGTGATGCTTTTCATCATACAACTATTGTTTTTATTAGCGATTTTCAAAGAAAACAATTCCACTATTGCACTATCGTTCTTCATCGTTCTGATTTCTTTTCTATTACTCTTTTCATTTTTTAAGTCACCTGTCCATCACAATAAATTAGCTTACGAAAAAGTTTATATTGCGGTCTGGGTACCTATTGGAGCTGTGAGCTGTTATTTTTTAAATCATCAATTTGGCTTAGGTTCTGTTTTTTCTGCAAGTTTGGTTGGACTGGCCGGTGCACTAATCCCGTACCTCAATAAAAAGTCAGACTACCTATCGCACCTGCCCCCTGCTATTTATTGCGGTTCATTTGTCGGTATGTCCAACACGAGAGTAGCACATGATATTTATTTTATATTAGCTGCTAGTATCTGTACAGCAGTTCTTTTAATCATATCAAAAAGTTTACTAAATGGAGTTGGTGGCAAGCTGGGAACACTTGCTTTTGCTGGAGTAGCCATTACCTATCTGATATTATTTCTTTTTTCAAGAGCATGATCTATACAGCCATCCTCATCTTTACAGGAATATTTGGGAGTTTACTGACCTACTATTTTAACAACAAACTCAAACTCGGAGGTGTCCTATCCTCTTCGTTACTAAGTAGCATAGTTGCTGGATTTGTTCATTTTTTTCCTTCGTATATACCCCAAGAACTGGTCAGTCATATCCCGCTTATTTTCATTGGTTCATCGTTCGTTGGTATGGTCTCGAGCAATCAATTGTCGACCTTCATCGGTGTTTCTTTATCTGGTCTTGTCTATAGTTTGATCTATATCAATACCAGCAAATTTTTTGATGGCTTTGGGGGTGCCTTGGGTACTTCTGCCTGTATCTCGCTACTCGTCATCATGAGCATACCTTATCTACGATCCAATCATAAAATGACTCTGGGTATCTTTCAGCTACGCAGGATGATGTTTAAGGAAAAAAGAAAAAGACGCCATCCTAAGAAATTAAATGATTGATCTGGAGATCTGCATCTTCGTTTTATCATACTTAATTAACGAAGACGCTTAACGTCCTACATAAATTAATAACGGTCTGAGTACTGTTATCTTTATTTTCAACAAAAATAATATACCCAAACCGTTATTAATAAGATCACGAATGAGAAGCGATAAAAGGAGACTTACAGCCTTACCCGATTATCGTCGCCTGTGTAATCCATAAAAATATCATTATCCAAAACAACTTCTTTTACCTGACCCTTTGTTTTCAGTTTTAATACGATTGAACTTTGATTCTTTTCCCATACTTGTGGTGTAAAATGAACTTTTTCTTTTTGACCATCTGCATAATTCAGAATAACATCAAATGGTATTGCAAACCCGCCTGCATTTTCAATGGTCAACGTCATTCCCTTTTTCTTTTGATCGACCTTTGCCAACTTCAGATCGATATAATGATTACTGAAATACCAATTGTTCCAAAACCAATTTAGATTTTTTCCGGATCCCGTATTAAAAGAGTAAAAATAATCCCAAGGAGTCGGATGTTTACCATTCCAGTTGTCCATATAATGGTGCAAAGCTTTTTTGAAGAGTTCGTCCCCGAGGTAGTCTTTCAATGCCAGATAGGACAATGCTGATTTGATATAGGCATTATTACCATAACCTTTGCCACTTAACTGCGAGGATAAAGATATCAGTGGTTGATCTTGTTCCGTAGCAGGATCTTGAATCCAACCCTGCACACGAAATTCTTTAAATAACTGCTTTGCCGCCTCTTCCCCATTTTCTTCTATTCCGATCAATAACTCCAACGCTGTCGCCCAACCTTCATCCATAAATGCATATCGGGTTTCGTTAGTCCCCATATAAAATGGGAAGTAAGTGTGTGCTATTTCATGATCTACTGTTTGCCTCGCATCCATAAAATTGTCGGGCACACTGCTATCATTGACCATCATGGGATATTCCATATCGGCAAATCCCTGCACAGCAGTCATCGTTGTAAATGGGTACTCTACTCCTGGCCAATTTTTAGAAAACCAATCGATACAATATCGTTCCCAACCGACGTATTGCTCAAAATCTTTAGTACCGTTGAGGTAAGCTGCCTGTACGCTGACTCTTTTGGTCTTCAATTGCACACTGGAAGCATCCCAAACATAGTGATTGCTCAAAGCAAAGCAAAAATCAGAAATATGGTCAGCCTTGAACTTCCAGCTATTCCAAGTTTGCTGTTTTGTAACCTGCTGATCTTGCATTTCTTTTAAACTCGCCACTTGAATCACTTGATCCGTGCCCAATGATTTCTTAAAGCGCTGCAAGATGTCTTGCTGCAAAACTTCTTCAGGATTTAAAAAACTTCCAGTGGCCCAGACTACAAAATTTTTAGGTACGCGGATTTCAACTTGATAATCGTTGAAATCATGATAAAATTCTTGACGTCCATTATGTTCCAACATATCCCAACCATTGTAATCATCATACACGGCAATACGCGGATATGCGTACGCGCAATAATATGTTCCTGGATCTATCTGTCCCTCCCGATCACTGGATAATGATAAAGGATACTCCCATTCCATGTCCACAGTTACAGTCGATCTGGCACCAATAGCCTGTTTTAATTTAACCCGATTAGCAGTTGTCCAATCCTTGCTGTCTATACCATACACCTGACCATTTAATTTGAATGACTTTAGCTTCAGTCCCGAAGTAAGGAAATCGGTATTGACGTCAGATGCTCTCGCGGCAGTGGGTTTATGCACATTATTAGCAAAGTGGATCACGAGATCATGTAGGGCATCGGGACTATTATTCTCATAAACAATATGTTGTTGACCCGACACTATTTTTGTTTTTGGATCAACGGTTATTTGGATCGTATATTGCCCTCTATTTTGCCAATAATTTGCACCAGGTGCTCCTGTTAAACTCCTTGTTTCCTTTTGATATGCCAGCTTGATATGACGTGGCGAGTAAAGCTCCTGCCCATGTGCTAAAAGACTACAAGTGAAAATGTATACTAAACTGAAGAGAATCTTTATTTTCATGTCATGATTTTTTTGTTAAAGATAGGGAGTTAGATAACGCCGTACAACTCAGGTCGCCTGCCTGTATGAAAAATGAGGGGCAAGAAATATCAGAAGTGTTTCTTTTAACTATATTTGTACACAATCTCTGCACATAATATCCGATAAAATTTATAAAAAACAGGAAAAATAAACTTGATAAATGAAAAAACAGCTCCTTAAATTAGACATATTTGACATCGTAACAGCCTGTTTAGCGCTTTTTTTCATCACTTTTATTAGTCCTACCCAAGCTCAAGTTACACTTGTATCGGATTCGTCACGTGTTGAATCCCAATCCAACTATGTACAGCATAAGATTGACTCTAACTCCACCTATCAATACGATATTTCGGATTTATTTCGTAATATTTTTCATCCCAAAAAAGAGCGAAATCCATATAAAAAACGTTCAGGAATTACCCTTATGCCAGGGATCGCACTAAATCCCACTATTGGAGCACAAATTGGTATCAAAGGCGTCGCAGGCATTGTATTGGGGGATAAAGCAAACACCATGATGTCAACTGCAGCATCGACAGCGTCTATTACCACAAAAGGGATCATGGTCTTTTATGTCAGTCACAATATCTACACAAAAGAGAATAAATGGAATATCCAAGGAGGATGGGCGATTGTTAAAATGGTCAATCCAGATGCAGGCTTAGGGATGACAAAAACATTTTCGGGGCAAAGTGACGATGATATCCTGACCAATCCGGACAAGAACTTGTTTGTATACAAGTACACTTCCTTTAGCATCAATGAAAAGTTATATAAACGCGTTTCTGATAATCTTTTTCTAGGTGCCGGATTTGCATTTGATATCCGCAAAAATATCACAGCATCGACTGAAAATAACGACAACCCTAATTATGTCTATAGCCAGCGTTATGGATTTAATCCAGAAAAATACAATTCAAATGGTCTCCTATTCAATGTGCAATACATGACCCGTGATAACCCAAATCGTGCTTACAAAGGGATATATTCGGATATCGGAATACGGATGAACCAAGAATGGATGGGGAGTAGTAAAAACGCGATACAGCTTACGACCGATTTTAGAAAATATTTTAGCCTCTCGGAGGAAAACCCAGAGCATGTCCTTGCTTTTTGGAACTATGGATCGTACCGTATATCGGGACGACTCCCCTACTTGGACCTGCCGGGAACTGCAAAAGATAATTCGTTGAGATCAGGGAGGGGCTATACCCTCGGTTTTTTCAAAGGACTGTCTTACTTCTATAATGAAGCTGAATATCGTTTCCCGATCCTTCGAAACAAATTTATCAGTGGTGCCACATTTTTCAATATTCAGTCTACCAACAATGATATGGACAGCAAACTGTTTAAATCATGGCGGGCTGCAGGTGGTGCGGGATTACGCATTTTATTTAATAAAGCGACCCGCACGAATCTATGTATTGATTATGCTATAGGAGGATATCATCAAAGAGGTGTGTTCTTGGGACTCAATGAAACTTTTTAAAAAAGTCTTAATAAAAGTTTTTCACTATTTTAGAGCAAATATTTTGAGACCCGATACCCTATGCCTGTGATTAAATCTGCTTTATCCTATTTATTATTTATTCCGACGTGCCTCTACGCCCAAGATGCAAAAAAAGACACCATCGCTTCTTATCAATTAGAAACGGCGAAGGTTTCTGGGTATTTGACAGAACAAGCCCTACTGACCACGCCAAGCTCGGTATCGATCGTTGGGCAAAAAGCAATCCTTGGTCAAAATAGTGCGACCTTGTTGCCTGGCTTAAATACGGTACCGGGTCTACGTATGGAGGAACGATCGCCCGGTAGCTATCGTCTGGCACTCCGCGGAAGTCTGATCCGTTCGCCTTTTGGTATCCGGAATGTAAAAATATACAGCGATGAGTTTCCTATAACTGATGCTGGAGGAAATACCTACCTGAATCTGATTGATCCTGCTTCCATAGCACAGATCGAAGTGCTCAAAGGACCTGATGGTTCTATTTTTGGACCAAATTCGGGAGGGGTGATGATCATAAAACCCAATGGATTTCAAAAAGAGGGCGCATCTAAAACATCACTTAATATGGCGGGTGGATCTTTTGGATTTGCACAACAGCAATTTTCTACGCTCCAACATATCAATAAAAAATATCGCTTTGCAGTAGATCAAAGCTTTACACGATCTGATGGTTATAGAGAGCATACAGCATTAAATAAAAAAACATTTCAGACAGCGCATTACTGGGATTATAGTGCACAGGCAAGTTTAAAAGTATTGGCGTTTTACAGTGATTTAAACTATCAGACACCGGGAGGACTCACGCTGGAACAATATCAAGAAAATCCTCGTGCTGCAAGACCTGCCACGGCAAGTGTCCCATCTGCAAAACAACAAAAAGCAGCAATCGATAATAAAACCTGGTACGGAGGAGTATCTCATAAAATTAAATTCAGTGATAGACTGAGCAATACAACTACAATTTTTGGTTCTTCATCCAAGGTTGAAAATCCATTTATCACCAATTACGAATTTAGGGACGAGCGCAATCTAGGTTACCGAAGTTATTTTTCTTACGAATCGCAAGATCAATGGAACTGGCAATTGCAAGTCGGTACGGAAGGTCAAAAGGGTTGGTACGATATCGCTAACTATAATAACAAAGGTGGTATTCCGACCGATCTTCAGGCTGAGGATAAATTGGAGAACTGGCAAAACTTCTATTATGCGAGAGCTAAAATGATTATCGCCAACAGATGGACAGTAGAAGGTGCTATTGGATTAAATCAAAATCAGATCGCTTATAGACAATTGCACCCGACGGCTTCAGCACAAAAGGAACACCTTTCTTTGGGTACAACTTGGATGCCCAAGATGGCGACATCTTATTTGCTGACGCCAAATCTAGCTATACGCGGTTCGATATCCTCTGGATTTTCAGCACCAACCATTGCTGAAATCCGGTCTTCAGACAATCTCATCAATACAACATTAAAACCGGAGTCTGGTTATAACCAAGAAATTGGAATAAGATGGGAAGGAATGAATCGCCGCCTGATCGCTGATATTTCGTATTATCAGTACAAAATGAATAATGCCATCATTCGTCAATTGAATGAGAATGCTGTCGAATATTATCAGAATGCGGGTAAGATCAAACAAAAAGGAGTGGAAAGTTCGATCACAGCTTATCTCATGACACGGTCTACAGCACATGATATCGTACAATCACTGTACATCAATTCGAATGTTACCTATAATAATTATCGATTTGCCACCTATCAAGTAGGAAAAGACCGTTACGACAACAACAAGCTTACGGCTGTGCCCGACTGGATTGTTGTACATACGCTGCAGTTGGATCTTGCTCATCAGATCGGTCTTAATCTGCAACATAATTATACCTCAAAAATGCCATTAAATGATGCTAATACGGCTTATGCTGAATCTTTTCATCTGATTCAAGCAAAAATGCAGTGGGGTTTTAAATTTTTAACAAACCTACAGGCTAACCTTTATCTTGGTGTTGACAATCTATTAAATGAAAAATATAGTTTAGGTAATGATATCAATGCTTTTGGGGGTCGATATTATAACGCAGCTCCTACTCGAAACTTTTTTGCAGGACTAAAATTGAGTTATTAAATGAAAGAGAACTACGCTATTCAAAAACTTGCTGATGGTACTCCTATTCCTTATGAGCTATTGTTGCTCGCGGACGAAACCAAAGAAGCTATTAACAAGTATATTTTTGATTGTACCATCTTTACCTTAATCAATGAAAAGTCTAATGATCTAGTTGGGGTGATGGCGATCTTACAACTGGATCAAGATACTGTTGAACTTAAAAATATGGCAATCGCAGCCCATGAGCAGTCCCAGGGTTTTGGAAGTGATATGCTCTCTTTTTTAAAATCTTACGCACGAGATCAACAATGTCAACAGATATGGGTGGGTACTGCAGATATCGGATATCTACAGCATCGTTTCTACATGCGCAATGGATTTGAAATGGATCATATCCGCAAGAATTTCTTTTTGGACCATTATGCTGTTCCTATTATCGAGCATGGCATACAAATGAAGCACATGCTTGTTTTTTCATATCGTTTAAAAACGTAAACAAATTAAAAAACAACATATCATAATATAGTCATTTATATATATCTTTAAAAATACTAGCTTTATATAAAAGCGTATCTAAAACCATGAGCAATTTCAATTATCCATTAAGCTTTCTATTTAAGATTTCTACTTTTCATAATGATTTTACGATCAAGGATAGTGAGGATCGTACGCTATTTTACGTTCGTCAAAAACTATTCAAATTAAAAGAGGAAATCATGATTTTTTCCGATGAAAGTCGATCAGAACAACAATACAGTATAAAGGCAGACCGTTGGCTAGATTTCAATGCCAACTATACGTTTACGGATCATAAAACGACTGAAATCATTGGAAAGGTAGGGCGTAAAGGCATGCGGTCCATTTGGAAAGCAAATTATAATGCATTTGACCGAGATGGTGCAGAAGATTACAAGATCCAAGAAGATAATGGATGGGTAAAAGTTGGTGATAGCTTTTTAGGAGAGATCCCGATCCTCAATATCCTCACGGGATATCTTTTCAACCCTTCTTATACCATGTATGATAAAGAGGGAAACAAGGTCTTACAACTCCAGAAAAAACCTTCTTTTTTCGGTCGTAAATTCACATTGGACAAGCTCGCAAAAGTCGATCCCAAAGATGAAACTAGATTAATTCTTTGTTTTATGATGATGATCTTACTCGAACGTGAACGGGGATAATATAGAAAAGGAGCATATTGGTTTGCTCCTTTTTTCTTTATAAATTTTTTATTAAACGGTTCAATTGATATAATTTGACAAGTCTGTCAATAAAAAACAGAATCAATAAGGCATAAATGATTTGGGAAACCAATAGTGCATTTTCCTGTTGTGGCAAATTAATGTTAAAATCTCTCCAAGATCTGCTTAGTAAATAATTCAATACTAAGCCCAATAGCATACCGGCCAAAAAAAAGTACATTCCTTTTTTTCTATCTTGCAAAACGGCAATAGACTTTTTCTCATCCTGCTCGATAGTCAGCATAACCCGACTTTCAAAATCTGAAAAAGGCATTTTAATTTTGCTGCTCTGCATCAACGATTTCATTAGTTCATCTTTATTCTCCATGCTACACATTTGCTTTATTCATTAATTTCTTCAATATGCCATACATGCGTTTACGACCTCGGTGCAAGATCACACGTGTATTGGCATCAGTCCATCCGGTTATGAGGGAAACCTCTTTAATGCTTTCTTCTTCCAGATAAAATAGGCGTAATGCTAAACTTTCATTGGCAGGTAGTAAGCAAAGTGCTTCATTAATAAGTTGACTTCGCTCCTCTTCTTCCAGTAACGTAAGTTCATGCTCATCGATCACCTCCTGATTATAATCAGGCTGAAAATCTAATACTTCAATTTTAATCTTGCGCAATCGCATAAAGGCTGTATTGACGACGATTCGGTACAACCAGCTGCTAAATTTAGACTGCTGGTGAAACGTATCCAATTTATGGTAACATTTGACAAAAGCATCCTGAGCGACTTCTTCGGCAAGCGATTCGTTCTTCACAATACTCATTGCAACAGAAAAGACCATATCCTGATACTTCTGTAAAAAATACCGAAAGGAATGCCGATCTCCCGCTAACACTTTATCAATATACTGTTGATCCATCAATCCCTGTCTTGCTTGGGTTTATCTACATAGCTTGCAACAACCATCGCAATACCACCACAAAGTACAATAATCGAAACTTTTAAAACTGCAGTAACGGGCTGCACCTGATACTGCGTCATTAGACCAACAATCAACAGTCCTACTCCGATTCCTACAGCTAAAATACCTAAACGTAGCCATTGTGAGATCTGCACCTTCTTTTTATAAAACTGAGATAAATCAAGCCCCGCTTCTATCAATGCCATACGCTCTTTGTTGCGAGCTTGAAAATAGTAATAAAGCGTAAAAAAAATTGTGCTAAATAAGGATACAACCATAATAGCAATCACTGTTTCTTCATTCATAATTTATATTTTTCTGATTAGATGCATGCAGATTATCAAATGTTACAGCTCAGTGCTAAAAATTGAAAAAAATATTCTTCTCTACTCTTTTCTAGTTGCTTTAAGATTATCATTCTACCCTGCAGAAGTGATATCAACACTTACAAAACAAAGGTAACTATACGATAAACAAACATTAATGAATAAATTGGTTTTAAATGACGGAATTAAAATGGTAAATAAAACAAATTTATCTAAGTTTGAATAGCATGTATACAAAAGACGTTTCGCCACAGGGTTCAGATGATTTTCACCAGTTTCGGTTTTCAGATATTCATTTTGACAATGAACATCGATACAGCTTTTATTCCTGGATGTCGAACTTGTCCGACCACCAATCTCCTATACAAATTTTGTCTCTCAAGAAAAATGAAGGCCATTTTTCCATCCTTTCTCTTGGTATCACCCATGATATCATTGCCGTGTACGATTGTCCGGTACTCTCACTATTCTGTAATTGTTCTGACCACGAAGAATTTTGTATCCATCAAAAACTGATTTTAAATGAAATCTATAAGAATGATCACGTCAATTTATTTTTTTCTAAATATGCATATCACGATCATCTGAAAAAAATAGCAGTCAAATACGGGCTTGAGGATGAACAGGGACTGGAAGACTATTTTGAAATCCAATGGGTGGATAGAGCTGTAAAAATTCACAAAAAACAAGATAATTTGCTGGATCTATCTGCGGATATCTTCAACACCGCAACAGGTACTGATCTAAAACGTAACGACAAAGAAGTCGAACAACAGACCAATATCTTGGTCTTAAAGGAGCATAAATACTATAAACATCCACAGGTCTTGCTCTATCGTGCTACACGTGCTAAAAATGGATCTCTAAAAAATCCATTACAACTGATTTCTTGTGAGGAAATGATCTGGACAAGTAAAGATATCACGGAAGGACAATTCTTTACGGCACTTCATTTTTTAGGACAGAATACCGTAGAAGAAGGGAATCAACAGATAACAGCATTTAAAAAGTTGATTAAAAATCCACTGGGACTGGAGATTTATCAGCATGATAAATCTCTAGCCCAAAGTATTTCGGCAAATAGTCTAACACAGATCACATTAAGAGAACTTCCAAAAACAATTCGTATCGATATCGATCAAATTGGTAATTTTTTTACCATCCGGAGTACGGTCCAAATTGCGGGGCAAGATCATCCTTTACAGCAACTTCCTTTAGTATTTGACTATTTCACCCAAGTCCAGCAGCATTTTTATTTTATTGAAAATCGACAGATCCTGACCCTTTTCAAATTGTTTCATACTACAGCTGATCACCTTAAAGTACATCAGTCCAAATTTGAGGATTTTAAGAGGGATTTCTTAATGATCATGGAAGAAGTGGTAGATGTCAATTACCTACACATCCCAAAGGCAAGTAGTAAACAAATTAAAGAACAGCAATTCTATAGCGATACCGAAGCAATTATCTATCTTGAAGAATCTGGTGATTACATCAATCTGATTCCAACGATGCGGTACGCTGATGTAGAGGTGCCGGTACGGAGTAGACGGTCCATTTTTGGATTTGATAAAAAAGGAAAGAAATTTTTAGTGAAACGGGATCTCGAAGCCGAACTCCAGATTGTCAGTTTAATCATCAAACAGCACCCCTATTTTGAGGAGCAGCTGGATGAAGATTTTCAGCACTTCTATCTGCATCGTAAACATTTCCTTGAATTGGACTGGTTTCTAAATGTCTTTGAGGAGTGGCGTAAACACCGCATCTCTATCATCGGATTTAACGAAATAAAAGCAAATACATACAATTCCTTTAAGGGTAAAATAGCTATTCATGTGCTAAGTGGGCAGAATTGGTTTAATGTCCATGTCGATATGCAATTTGGAAAAAGTAAAGGGTCTCTTAAAAACCTTCAAAAAGCCATTCGTAACAAATCAAAATTCATCTCCCTAGATGATGGTACGCAAGGTATGCTGCCCGAGGAATGGCTTCATAAATTTGAGCAGTTTTTTTTAGCTGGTGAAATAATCGATGACAGCCTCTTACAGATCGCAGAAACTAATTATTCGGCTATCGATCAATATTTTGAAGAAGAGTGGTTATCCCAAAAAGCAAAAGAACGACTTGAGGAAATCAAAAATAAAATCAAAAATATCGATCAGGTCAAGCCAGTAGTACTATCCAAAGATTTTATAGGCAGCCTACGAAGTTACCAACATGATGGACTGAACTGGTTGAATTTTTTAGATGAGTTTAATTTTGGAGGTTGCCTAGCAGATGATATGGGACTCGGGAAAACGATTCAGATCATTGCCTTTATTTTAGACCAACGTATCAAAGTTAAAAACAATTGCAATCTGCTGGTACTGCCAACGACGCTTATTTTCAACTGGAAAAATGAATTGGATAAATTTGCACCATCGATTAAAACACTTGTACTTCAAGGTGCAGATCGGCAAAAAAACACTCAAGGATTTGAGCAATATGAACTGATATTAATTTCTTATCATAACCTGTTGACCGATATCAATCATTTAAAAAAACAGGCTTTCAACTATATCTTTTTAGACGAGTCGCAACAGATAAAAAACCCCAATTCGCAACGATACCAAGCGGTCACCAAACTCACTGCGCGCAATCGTATCGTCATCACTGGAACACCAATCGAAAACAGCACCATGGATCTTTTTGCTCAGCTATCCTTTGCTAATCCCGGATTATTAGGTTCAAAAAAATATTTTAAAGATGTGTACACGACGCCTATCGATGGATTTAGTAATAAAAAAAGACTGGAAGAACTGCAACGCAAAGTAAAACCTTTTATTCTTAGACGCACGAAAACTGAGGTCGCCAAAGAGTTGCCTGCAAAAAATGAAATCGTACTTTACTGCGAGATGAAACCTGCGCAAAGGCATATCTATGATACGTATGAAAAAGAATTTCGAGAATTTATCTCTGTAAAAGATGGAGATGAAATCCGTAAAAGTCCGATGCATGTGTTAAAAGGACTGACTAAGCTGCGACAGATCTGCAACTCAACAAAATTGCTAAAAACAGAAGATCTAAGTGTGGAGCAAGATGCATGTAAAATTGAAATGCTGGTCGAACAGGTGCTGGATAAAAGTCCTTATCAAAAAATAATCATCTTTTCACAGTTCGTGAGTATGTTAAATCTAATCGAAACAGCATTATCCAAACACGATATCACGGCACTAAAATTGACAGGACAAACAAGAGATAGGCAATATATTGTATCGCAATTTCAGGAAAATGATGCGCAAAGGGTTATCTTGATCAGTTTAAAAGCTGGTGGAACAGGTCTAAATCTAACGGCTGCGAGTTTAGTTTATCTGGTAGATCCGTGGTGGAATCCAGCCGTTGAAGCGCAAGCTATCGACCGTGCTTTCCGGATCGGTCAAGCCAAAGATGTGACCGCTATACGTTTGATCTGCCCAGATACTGTCGAGGACAAAATCATGAAACTGCAGGCAAATAAAACAGCCATAGCGGATAATATCATTTCCAGCAAATACAATCCAATAGCGGATTTCATGAATAAAGAGCGTTTACTTGCACTATTTGAATAGACACGAATTATAGAAAAAACTACTGCTCCAATGAAAAAATTAAAGCAAAGCGTGGAATATTTGAAATCTCTAGAAAAGATTTCTGTTGCAGAAAACATACATGATATTTGGTCTTATATCTGCTATTCTCCTAAAATGCCTTTGAGACATCATCAGGAACAGTTGATTGAATTAGCCTCAAAAAATAAATTGACGGTAAAAGATGAGTTTTTCAGTGGCCATCTATTATCCTTTCCTGTCTTTCGTTGGGGAGCGGGTAAGGACATCGTTTTGTTAACACATGGGTGGGGATCAAAAGCTGCGGATTTTTCCATACTTATTGAGCAGCTATTGGAAAATCCAGAATTAACGATAATTGCATTTGATGCCCCTGGAAATGGAGAAGCTGAGGGTGAGCTATCCAACTTAATCTTATATATGGAAGCTGTGCAAGCTATTATAACTGCCTACGGCATGCCTGCCATAACGATTGGTCATTCTCTTGGAGCTATGGCCAATGTTGCGGCTTTAGCCAATATCAAACATAAGCCAACTTGGATCATTAGCCTTACTCCTCTAGTAAACTTAAAAGCGAATTTTGCGGCCAGCATGGATTATGTAGGTATTCCCATACATGTTCAAGAGCACTTCTTCCAGAATTTTGAAGAAAAGTTCAATATGAAAATTGCTTACTTTCACTTAAATAGTCTATATACATTCGATAACACCCAACAACATTTGGTCCTGTATGACAAGGAAGATAAAATTGCTCCCTATGATTATCTGCATTCGTATTTGGATGATCATCCTCAAGTAGAAGCTATCAACCTGAACGCTGTTGGTCATGAAAAAATATTAAGATCTCCGGAAGCTATAGCGCTAATCCTTGAAAAGGTGAAAACGTTACAGTCAGAAAAATAAGATGGTGACGAATATGAGCTATAATAGCGTATCACTAAAATATTGACTGAATTGAAATCCTGAATAGTTAGTAAAAAACTTCATCAATCATGCGAAATAGTTCCTTGCACACCTTCTTAACTTATAGTATTGCCTTCGTTTGGTTTGCAAATGGTTTATATTGTAAAGTGCTGAATTTGGTTCCACGACATCAAAAAATTGTCTCCATAATTTTAGGTGATCAATATGCAGGCGTATTAACTTTACTTATTGGTCTCGCAGAAATTATTATGGCTATATGGATTGTAAGCGGTTTTAAGTCACGTTTAAATTGTATTGTTCAAATTATTGTAATTGCTATGATGAACAGTCTAGAACTATTATTTGCACCTCATTTATTGCTATGGGGTCACTGGAATATCTTATACGCTTTGATATTTATCCTTATTATCTACAGCAACGAATACTATTTTTCTAAAAATAAAGGCCATGTTCGCATTTCTTAAAAATCACCCTTTTGCTGTTGAAGCATATTTCGAAAGTTCTATTGTTTTAACATTTGCCGTTTCTAAGGAGAAATTAGTTCAACTGATTCCTAAAACATTGACATTGGATACTCTTGATGGCCACTACGGATTTTTGGCTGTAGCTTTAGTTAAAACAACTCAATTAAGACCTAAAGGTTTTCCTAAGGTATTCGGAAATGATTTCTTTCTTATTGGATACCGAATTTTTGTAAAATATGAAAATGAAAAAGGGAAGAAACGTCGTGGATTATATATTCTAAAATCGGAAACAAATCGAAAAAAAATGGAAATTTTAGGCAATATATTTAGTCATTATAATTATAGCACAACCGATATCCAACAACAAAAAAAAGGTAAAGAGCATTGCGTTTCTTCCAAAAAATCTAATTTTCAAATTGAGTATAGCGAGGGAGATATTAACAGTGAATTACCGGCACAATCTCCTTTTATTAATTGGAAAGAGGCCAGGAAATATGCTGGACCACTTCCATTTACTTTTAATTATGATATAAAGAAAAACGAAATGCTAATTATTGAAGGAATTAGAAATAACTGGAAACCTATCCCAATAATAGTATCTCAATACCATATCGAATTTTTGAAAGAGCTAAAATTAGATGATGCTATATTAGCAAATGCTTTTATTATTAATCATATACCCTATTCTTGGAAAAAAGGAATTAAAGAAAAATGCAGCAATTAAGGAAACCACTTCAAGGTCTAGGAAATATCATCCGATTCAATTGGCACTTCTATCTCATTGCCTTATTATGTATAGGTTTATTACTATGGGGTTATTTTCTCGTTGATGATCATCTTAAATTCTATTTTCTGATACTGCTGAGTGTAGTCTGCCTCTCTACGGGAATGTCTTTACTTGCATCATTTTATATTTATGATTTCAGCGATTTCTATTCTTTAAAATGGTTAAAAAAATCTTATGAAAACAAATCAATTGTGAATATTAATGCCGGATTTGACGAAACAACTGTATATTTAAAACAGGTATTTCCACAATCAACGATACAAATACTTGATTTTTATGATGCAAAAAAACACACAGAAATTTCTATCAAAAGAGCTCGAAAAGCATATCCATTAGCTAAATCCTGCCAAACAATCAGCACGCTGCATATTCCTATTCGATTTCAATCAATAGATTTGATATTTCTTGTTCTAGCTGCACATGAAATTCGTGATTCAAATGAACGAACTTTATTTTTTAAAGAAATACATCGAATTTTAAAACCTAATGGTGAGGTATATATGGTAGAGCATTTAAGGAATATACCTAATTTTTTAGCTTTTAATATTGGTTTTCTTCATTTTTACAGTAAAAAAAACTGGATGAATAATTTTAAGGGCGCTGGTTTTGATATTGTTGAAGAAAAGAAACATACTCCATTTATAAGCATATTTAAATTAATGAAAAATGATTGTACACCTTAAATTCATTGGTTTTATTTTAATTTTTTTAGGTATTGTACATCTAATTTTCCCTAAATATTTTAATTGGAAGGAAGAATTAAAATCACTGAGTTTGATCAACAAAGAGATGATGTTTATCCACACTTTCTTTATCGCAATCACAATAATCTTAATGGGTGTTCTATGCATATCATCTTCGGAAGAACTCATCGAAACAAAACTCGGAAACAAATTATCTGTGGGAATGGGTATTTTTTGGTTATTGAGATTACTTATTCAATTTTTTGGATATTCAAGTAAACTTTGGAAAGGCAAAAATTTTGAAACATTAGTTCATATTATTTTTTCTTGTCTTTGGTGTTATATGACACTAATCTTCATTATGACATCCCTAGGGCAAAAAACATTTTTCTAATCATTAACTTTGTACTACAAACATTTACATAGTAGCATGATTAAAGCAGTTTTTTTTGATATCGACGGTACCCTTCTTAGTTTTGATACACACAAAGTACCAACTTCAACCGAAAAAGCCATTCAAAAGTTAAAATCAAAAGGTATAAAAGTCATTGTTTCCACGGGTAGATCTATTAATAGTTTAGATCACATCAAATACTTGGACTTTGATGGGTTTATTACTTTTAACGGTGGTTATTGTATTACGAAAGAAGGTGATGTACTATTTAGAAAGGGAATACATGCGACAGATATTAAATCTTTGATCGACCACGCTGAGCAACATGAAGTCAGCTTCTCACTGATGTCGGAGCACGAAATATCTATTTTTAAAGTTACGCCAGAGATCGCTTCCATGTATGAACTTCTAAACTTACCTGTCCCTCAACAAAGATCTTATGCTGACTTTGATATGGCATCGGTGCTGCAAACCAATATCTTTATTCAACCGGAAGAACAGGAAACATTTATGAACACTGTGATGCCTAATTCTGTGGCAAGCCGTTGGACACCGTTATTTGCTGATGTGAATCCTTTAGGACAAAGTAAACAGGTAGGAATCGATGTATTTATCGATCATTTTGATATCGACATAAAACAAACCATGTCATTTGGGGATGGTGGAAACGATATTACCATGCTAAAACATACGGCTTATGGAATTGCAATGGGGAATGCTAATCCTGAAGTGAAGGCTATCGCAGACTATATTACTGACGATGTCGACAATGATGGTATCTTTAATGCTCTAGCACATTTTGAGGTTATCTAAAATCTCAAAATAAGATTTGAACGAAATGTATCTGCATTACTATTCATGATCAACGTATGTTGATCACCAAATTCATACTGTAATCGTGCTTGGTAGTTTTCCATGATAGCATGATCTTTTTGATCGACAATATGGTGATTGACATGATTGATTACATCCAATGAAATGATTTTTTCAAATACTGAAACCTTGATTTTCATTGGATACTTTTTTGCGGCATGATATCCTTGCCACAAGGCATTCTGAACTAATGGGAGTAGGATAAACCGCGGTACTGATAAAGTAGGATATTCGATCTTCTTAGTCCACACAATGGAAAGGTCTACATCAGAAATCTGACTAAATAAAGAAACATACTGTTCCATAAACTCGATTTCGGCAATAACAGCATGTGTTTTATAGGGTTGCAAAGCAATATCTTGATAATCTAAAAGTGCTCGTAAAATGGCAGGATCTGTGAGTTCACTCTTAATTCTGTCTAGGCAGATGCGTATAAGGTCGACATCCATCTGGCTATTTATAAAAGATAAGTCGGCCTTATCTTTCCATTGCCACTGTACATTTTCGGGAACCTTACTACTCCACAAACGTTTCCATAATCGATCCATCGCAACTCCTATTTTAAAATTCTAATGATCTATTTAAGCTTTTTTAAGATCTCCGCAACTCTGTACTCCACCATCTTTACGATCAGTTCATAAGGAATCTGTTGCTTTAAAGGAAACTGTACAGAACCTTTACCTTGTTTATAAGGAGCAAGTTGGTCCTCAAATTGCTCATGACCAGTAGGTGTAGCATAAAATCCAATATGCTTTTGATAACTGCCAAAATAAACGAGTGGTTTTCCTTTTAATTTATATGCTGGCATACCGTAGGCAATACCCTCTGTTGCATCTGGAGCATGTGCCAAAATGGTTTTCCGTACTTGCGACAAAATCTGTTGCACGTCGTGTGGAAAAGAAGCGATATATTCGTCTACCGTTTTAAACTCAATCTTCATCGTTGATTATGATCTTAAAATACAAAATAAATTTAAACAAAAGGGAACCATTTTACCAATGATTCCCTTTTGTTTTTTATAAAAATTGTTTCTGTACCTTATTCCAAACCACTGACACCACCTGAAACAACAAGCTTCATCGCATCTGTAGCGGACATATCTAATTTTGTTACTAAGGAAGATTTTACGACAACAACTTGTCCAGCGAATGAGTAAGAATATGGAAAATAAACCACCACTTCGTCCGTCAAATTAATTTTTGATAGATCTGATTGTGTCAAGAAACCGATCTTACTCACGCCAATTTCATTCACTTTTACTAAAACAGGAACATTGAATTTTTTGGCATCGCCAACAAATGCTTCTGTAAAATCCTTAATCGATGAGTACAAAGTATTCAACAATGGAATACGATTAATCTGATTATTCAACCAGTGCTTAATAGGATCCGTGACAAAATTGGTAAAAACAATTCCTGCTATAACCAAGATTAAAATAACCGTTAAAATACCGATACCTGGAATATACAGGGGATGTCCAGTCTCATCCTCTAAAAACATGCCCGTAAGATTCAATGCCGAATCAACAGAAGCTACAATCCAGACAATCAAGAAAATAGCACCAGCTAAAGGAACGACAACTAAGGTTCCTTTTATAAGATAATTTAAAAAAGCTCTAATTAATTTTGATAACATACTACTTGTACCTATTGACGTTACAAAGATGCGAAATAAGCCTTGAATTACTCGTAAAAATAAACTCTTTTAACCCGTTGTGAGATATTCACCAACAATTCATAGGGAATGGTCCCAATTGCTAATGCGGCCTCTTTCAGATCTGGATAAACAATAACTTCATCTTCTTCATTGACATCAATATCGGTAACATCTAACATACACATATCCATACAGATATTACCAATTGTGCGGACTACTTGTCCATTGATAGACATCTTACCCACACCGTTTCCAAAACGGCGGTCGTAGCCATCGGCATAACCAATCTTAATGGTCGCAATACGGCTAGCGCGATTTAATACGCCTGCACGATTGTATCCGACTGTCTCGGTAGCAGCAAGCGATTTGATCTGCGTCACATTAGTTTTCAAAACACTGACTTCTCTAACGGGAAGATCATCACGATCCATATCAATTCCATAGAGACCGATCCCCAATCTGACCATGTCAAAATAAGCACTTGGCCATAGATCTATTCCCGATGTAGCAGCGATGTGCCGTATAAAGGAATAACCTAACTCCTGCTTAAGTTTGATCGTAAATATATCCAAAAGATGAATTTGATTTTCTGTAAAGGCATGATCCACCTTATTTCCTGCTGATGCTAAGTGCGAAAAAACAGATTTTACTTTCATTGCCTCTTGATTTTTCAGGACAGCAAGCAGATCATCGATTTCATCAGGCATAAATCCCAATCGATGCATACCCGTATCAACTTTGATATGGACGGGAAAGTTTTTTAACTGATGCAGCTCCAAATAACGGAGAAATGAACTTAAAATTCTAAAACTATAGATTTCGGGTTCCAATTTATGCTGTACAATGGCATCAAAAGCATTTTCATCAGGACTCATAACCACTATTGGAAGTGTGATACCTCCGTTTCGAAGATCAACACCTTCATCGGCAAAAGCTACTGTCAAATAATCCACATGGTTAAATTGCAGCAAATTAGCAATTTCAAAACTTCCACTACCATAAGAGAAGGCTTTGACCATAGCCATTAATTTTACTCCTGCAGGCAATAAGCCTCGGTATATATTAAGATTATGTTCCAGGGCGTTCAAATTGATTTCTAAAATGGTATCATGGGACTTCGCAACCAGTCGTTTACTGATCTGCTCAAAGTGGTAATCACGCGCTCCTTTGATCAAGATCGTGGCGTTACTATATTCAATATGCTTAAAATCTTCTATCAACGATGCTGTATCTGGATAACTGGTAACTGGTAATGAAAATTGAGCTGGCAACTGACTCAGTATCGGTCCAATAAAAATCAGATCGGTCAGATCACTAGCGTCAATCAATCGTTTCAATTTACTGATGCTTTTCTCATCATGCAACTCAACACCAGGAATATCGGAAAGAATCAATACTTTACGCGTATTTTGCTTCTGCTGTTTTAGAAAATCCAGCGCAATCTGCAATGCAACTAAATCATTACTATAGGAATCATCAATGATGGAACTATTATGCTTTCCTTTTTTCAGTTCAAGACGCATTTCCATCGGTTGCAATGTTGCAATTCGTTCTGCTATGGTTTTGAAATCATATCCAAATGTGATCATGACAGCAATACATGAAATGGCATTTTCAATAGATGCTTGATCGACAAAAGGAATTTTTACCGTGAAAAACTGTCTGGAGAAACATAAGCTGAGCAAAGTTGCTTGATCGTTCTCTTTTTTAACAGAATAGACCTCCAGTTGGCAGCTCTCATCTTCGCCCCATGCAAATTTATAGAGCTGAGAAGGCATATAAATATGTTCCAAATATTTTTTTGGATAGATCAATACTTCAGCATCTGTAAAGAGTTTCAGTTTTTCAGCAATTTTTTCCTCTTTAGAATCAAATCCTGCTTTGTGTGCCACACCAATATTGGTCAGTATTCCATGTGTAGGTCTGATCATATGTTGAAGTTTTGCCATCTCTCCTACTTCGCTGATCCCAGCTTCTATAATGGCAAAATTGTACTGATCATTTAACTCCCATAAGGATAAAGCAACTCCAAGCTGCGAGTTATAACTTTTAGGGCTGCGGTATATTTTATATTCAGGAGATAGTAATTGAAAAAGCCATTCTTTAACAATAGTCTTACCGTTGCTCCCTGTAATCCCTAAGACCGGGGATTTAAACTGCATCCGTTGATGACCAGCAATGGCCTGTAAGGCTAAGAAAGTATCGGCTACCCATAAAATATTAGCATCTTGCAATACCAGTTCTTGTTGAAAATCATCTTGTAACACAAAATTTCTAATTCCTTTGCTATAGGCATCCATAATAAACTCATGCCCATCCCGACGGTTGACTAAAGCAAAAAATAACCCTGTTTCTGCATTGACGATTTTGCGTGTATCGTATATCAAATTTTGAATGATACATTGACCATTAACTATAATTGATCTCTTAGGGCCTATAATCTCCGAAATATCCGCAATGCTGTACATGATTAAAAATTTTATTCAATCAAAGCTCCACATTTTTTCAGTAAGTTCAATATATTTTTGAAATTTGTAAAGATGTTTGACGAAGAGAAAAAAAGAAAAAAAATATACACACCTAAGCAGGCGTTGCTCAAAGCGGAGAGTTATTGTGCGTATCAAGAACGGGCGCAACAAGAAGTACGGGATAAATTATATGATTGGGGACTACACGAAGAAGATGTTGAACAAATCATCTCGCAATTGATATCAGAGAATTTCTTAAATGAAGAACGCTTTGCGATCGCTTATACCTTAGGTAAGCTCCGGATGAAGAGTTGGGGGAAAATAAAGATCAAACAGTCGTTAAAATTTAAACGAGTTTCAGAACCTTTAATTAAAATTGCATTTTCTAAAATTGATATGGATGAATATGAGGATAAGCTCAACGAGCTGATCGATAAAAAAAAGCTTTTAATAAAAGATAAAGATCCTTATATAATCAAGAATAAGCTATTTCAATATGCTTTATCCCGCGGTTTTGAAAGTGATATTATTTCTTCTGTCCTGAAAGAAAAGGGATTATAAAAAAAACAAAATAAAGCTGGTATGAAAATTTGTTTTTTTAATTATTAGCTCTATATTTGCATCACCAAAACAGAAAACAACTTGTTAGCTGTTAGTAATGCGAAAATAGCTCAGCTGGTAGAGCACAACCTTGCCAAGGTTGGGGTCGCGAGTTCGAATCTCGTTTTTCGCTCCACATTAAGATCACCTGCCTAGGTGGTGGAACTGGTAGACACGCAGGACTTAAAATCCTGTTTCCGTTAAGGAAGTGCGGGTTCGATTCCCGCCCTAGGTACAAGAAAGCTCATCCAAAAGATGAGCTTTCTTGTTTTTAAACAATTGTTCTAAAGCTAATGTAATACACACCTCTGTATTCAGCATCGTTGACCAAAATCCGATTTCTTTTTGCATGTAATGAACTCCATCTGCTAAAAATTAAACTCCTGTTTTTCGTTAAGAATTTATAAATCCGATTCCCATTAATATATCTACAAAGGACAACTTTTTAGGGATTTTTCATTCTAATTTATTAAGCCAGCACACTGCATTCACACTTCGTAATTAATGAACAGCACCTTGTTAATTAGTAACTATATCATAGATATAATTCAGAGCTATTATAGAGGATTTGTATAGGGTTTCTATAGATAAATCTCTATAATACCTGTAGAAAATCACTATAAATTTTGTTGTATATCTGAAGTAATATAGAATCTAACCATCACCCCGTCTGAATCATTATACGCTCTTGCAAACATGATTGACGCTACCTAGAAAAAAATCCTTTAACTTTATTTACACTTCCTTAAGAAATACGGATGCGAGTTTATAAATTTATATACCTTTAGCATCTGATCCCTTATTCAAAAGTTGCACAAATACTAAGAGAAAAAAGAATTAAAAAAACCTTGCCTATGATAGCTAACATCAAGATCACAGAAAGCAAAATTTTATCCGATAATTGGTACATCCTAAGAAAAATAACCTACGAATATTTAAAAAAGGATGGTACAACGATGACCCAAAGTAGAGAGGCTTATGACAGAGGAAACGGCGCAACTATTTTATTGTACAACACAGAGCAGAAAACAGTGATTCTTACCCGACAATTTCGGCTTCCAACATTTATTAATGGAAATGAAACAGGCCTGATGATTGAAGCTTGCGCAGGTTTACTGGATAAAGATAATGCAGAAGATTGTATTAGAAGAGAGACGGAGGAAGAAACAGGCTATAAAATTACAGATGTAAGAAAGATTTTTGAAGCTTATATGTCTCCTGGATCCGTTACAGAAATTCTGCATTTTTTTATAGCCGAATATGCAAAAGAAATGAAAGTCAGTGAAGGTGGAGGACTGGACCATGAAGAAGAAAATATTGAGGTATTAGAATTGTATATCTCCGAAGCTATGCGGATGGTAGCGAGCGGTGAGGTCAAAGATGCTAAAACAATTATGTTGCTGCAATATATTAAATTACACGGTATTTTATAATTGCAAATAGCAATTTGTATTCCTTCTCCTTACTATAGCTGATTATATATGCCAATAACAAGAGCGGGTATATTGTTGTGTCACAAAACAATGGATAGACAAAAATAAATCTACCTCTTTTCTTTTATTCATATTTTTTTTCTAGTTTAGTGGAAACTTTAGGGGTGTCTGCAAGATTTGCAGGCTGAGATTTTACCCTTAGAACCTGATCCGGGTCATACTGGCGTAGGGAAAAGTAAGATGTCTTCATTGTGCATATACCTGCATAACTGTGGCCATTCCTAAAGTTTTTTATTTAAAAATTTTTAAAGGAATGGAACTTACGATCAATCACCAATCACGTTTTTTTGAACAGCCTCCCTCCTCTTTGGAAGGTTTGATGCTTTTGGAATTTCCAGAAAAAAGTAAAGGCATTGCTGTTGCCATTAATAACCAAGTCATACCCAAAACGGCTTGGGCAACAACCCCATTACGCCATCAAGATTCAATTCTCGTCATTTCTGCTACGCAAGGCGGATAATTCATTTACACCTATAATACACCATTATGTTAGAACAAACCATTACCCAAACCCCTTTCCCAAATTCGAAAAAAGTCTACATCCCTGGAAAACTCTTTCCAATTCAGGTAGCTATGCGTGAAATTACACTCAGTGCAACTAAATTGAGCAAAGGTGGTGTAGAAATCAATCCTCCTGTTACCATTTATGATACATCAGGTCCATATACCGATGATGATGCAAAGATCGATATCCGTAAGGGGCTACCTCGCACTCGAGAAAGTTGGATATTGGATAGACAAGATGTTGAAATTTTACCCCAGATCAGTTCGGATTATGGTCAAGAACGATTGGCAGATACGGATCTGGATGAACTTCGTTTTGAATACAGCCATAAACCTAAAAAAGCTTTAGCAGGTCATAACGTTAGTCAATTACATTATGCTAGAAAAGGGATCATCACTCCAGAAATGGAGTATGTGGCTATTCGTGAAAACCAACGTATCGAGCAAATAGAAGCGGCGACAATGGGTATGGAACATCAACATGCGGGACATAGTTTTGGTGCTCGAACACCCAAGAAACTGATCACAGCGGAATTTGTACGTGAAGAAATCGCAGCAGGTAGAGCCATCATCCCGAATAATATCAATCACCCAGAAAGTGAACCGATGATTATCGGACGTAATTTTTTAGTGAAAATAAATGCCAATATTGGCAATAGTGCAGTGACGTCCAGTATTGAAGAAGAGGTAGACAAAGCGGTATGGGCATGTCGCTGGGGTGCAGATACGATAATGGATCTTTCAACGGGTAAAAATATCCATGAAACACGTGAATGGATCATCCGTAATTCGCCCGTTCCAATCGGCACAGTACCGATATATCAAGCTTTGGAAAAAGTAAAAGGTGTAGCAGAAGATCTGACTTGGGAGATATTTAGAGACACCTTAATTGAACAAGCGGAACAGGGTGTTTCCTATTTCACGATTCATGCAGGAGTATTGTTGAGATATATTCATCTGACAGCAAAACGCGTAACGGGAATTGTATCTCGTGGTGGATCGATCATGGCAAAATGGTGTTTATTTCATCATAAGGAAAACTTTTTATATACGCACTTTGAAGATATCTGTCAGATTATGAAGCAATACGATGTGGCCTTTTCGCTAGGTGATGGTCTACGCCCTGGCTCTATTGCCGATGCGAACGATGCTGCACAGTTTGCTGAATTAGAGACTTTAGGTGAATTAACTAAAATTGCATGGAAGCATGATGTACAGGTTATGATTGAAGGGCCTGGTCATGTACCGATGCACATGATCAAGGAAAACATGGACAAACAGCTTGCAGTCTGTGATGAAGCACCTTTTTATACGTTGGGTCCATTGACAACAGATATTGCTCCGGGTTATGATCACATTACATCTGCAATTGGCGCGGCTATGATCGGATGGTTTGGATGTGCCATGCTTTGCTACGTTACTCCTAAGGAACATCTTGGATTGCCTAACCGAAAAGATGTGAAAGATGGGGTCATTACCTATAAATTGGCAGCACATGCTGCGGATCTAGCCAAAGGGCATCCTGGTGCACAATATCGCGATAATGCTTTGAGCAAGGCTAGGTTTGAGTTCCGTTGGGAAGATCAGTTTAATCTTTCATTGGATCCCGATACAGCGCGAGAATTTCACGATGAAACACTACCTGCTGATGGTGCAAAAGTGGCACACTTCTGTTCGATGTGCGGTCCCAAATTTTGTTCGATGAAGATTACCCAAGAGATACGCGATTCTGCAGAACAGGGAATGATGGATATGTCTAAAGAATTTATCGAGCAAGGTAAAGAGCTATATCTATGATCCTAGTTGTGACTGCTGAACAGGCTGTACCTCGTGAACTACAAGTGATCAATGATATACTAGATGCGGGATTGGAACTGTTACACATTCGGAAGTATAGCTTTTCTGATGATGAAATGTCTCAATTTATTAACGGAATAGCAACTCGTTATCGAAATCGCCTTGTCATGCATAGTCATCATCATCTGGCGGAATCGTTGAACATCGAGAGATTGCATTTTAATGAGCATGATCGAAAATTGGGGATACAAAATAAGTTCAGTCAACAGATCATCCGATCAACATCAGTACATAGCATCCACGATTTTAACAGCTTGGATCACAGATGGTCCTACGCTTTGCTTAGTCCAATGTTTTTAAGCATTTCAAAACTTAATCATGGGTCTAAACACACCGTAAAAAAAGAACTCATATACCGTGACAACCAGCAGGTTCATTTAATAGGACTTGCTGGCATCCACGCCGAAAACATCATCTCTTTATATCAGGATGGCGTTGATGGAGTAGCATTACTGGGAGCCATCTGGAAAAGCGAACAACCTTTGATCAGTTTTAATGAATGTCTACAGATAGACCTTTCTTACTCATCATAGTAGACCTTGATCCTAATGGTGGTACGGGTAGCAGTAAGCTTATAGGATATAACCATATTGAACTATGTCAATTATGAAAATCTATATCAGACAATTTTTAAACAGTTAAAACAATCTTATCGGTCAACATCATGTTTAGTAAAATTCAATATATATCACAGGGAAATACTGCTCTGGAACAGGAAACGAATATTAGAAACGCACTACAAGCTGGTGCAGATTGGATTCAATTACGTTGGAAAGAAGGCAATGAAGATCAGTTATTAACATTAGCCGTCTGTATTAAACAACTGTGCTTTCAATATGGTGCAAAACTGATCATCAATGATCATGTTCACATTGCTAAAGCTGTTGATGCTACTGGTGTTCATCTGGGATTGACGGATAGCAGCATACGGGACGCACGATTATTACTGGGCTCAAAGAAGATTATTGGAGGTACAGCAAATAGTCTATCTGATGTACAGCAACGAATAGCAGAAAACTGCGATTACATTGGTCTTGGACCGCTGCGTTTTACCTCTACTAAAGAAAAGCTAAGTCCTATATTAGGATTCATAGGATATCAGGAGATCATTCAAAATTTAAGAACAAAAGGAACTGACTTTCCTCCTATTTTTGCTATCGGAGGAATCTTACTCGAAGATATTACCCTTCTTCAAGAAATGGGTATATATGGCGTAGCACTCTCAGGTCTGATCACAAAAAAACCTCAACTTATTCAAGAACTTAAAAATAAACTGCAATGGAAACTTTAAAAATAGCAGATCGCATATTTCATTCTCGACTTTTCTTAGGAACAGGAAAGTTTGGTCACCTCAATCAAATGCAAGAATCCTTGGTTGCGTCGGGTTCTGAAATGGTTACCATGGCTTTAAAACGCTTGGATCATCAGTCTTCCTCAGATACATTTTTAGAAGCTTTGCAGATTCCATCAGTACATTTGTTGCCAAATACTTCGGGAGCGCGCAATGCTAAGGAAGCTATATTGGCGGCACAACTCGCTCGGGAGGCTTTGGAAACCGATTGGGTAAAATTGGAAATCCACCCTGATTCTCGTTATCTCATGCCTGATCCTATTGAAACGCTATTAGCTACTGAACAGTTGGCAAAACTAGGTTTTATTGTGCTACCGTATATACATGCCGACCCCGTGCTCTGTAAGCGTCTGGAGGACGTTGGAACGGCAGCGGTCATGCCATTAGCAGCGCCTATAGGGAGTAATAAGGGATTGCGTACCATAGATTTTTTAGAAATGATTATTGCGCAAAGCCAAGTGCCTGTGATCGTAGATGCTGGTATCGGCGCACCATCTGATGCTGCAAAAGCAATGGAAATTGGTGCCGATGCCGTACTGGTCAACACTGCAATCGCAACAGCAACTTATCCGGTACAAATGGCTGAAGCATTTAAAGAAGCCGTGATCGCAGGAAGAAAAGCCTATCATGCGGGCTTAGGCGGAGTGGAAAATCGAGCCATGGCATCTAGTCCTCTAACCTCATTTTTAATCGATTAAACTATTATGATGCATACGTTTCAACACTTATTTAGACAATACGACTGGCATGATATTAAGGGAAAAATATACCATAAAACAAGTGAGGATGTCAAAAAAAGTCTTCGGAAGCAAAAAAGAAATCTGGACGATTTTCTGGCCTTGATATCTCCTGCTGCGACTTCCGAATTGGAGGAAATGGCAAGACTGGCACAACAGGTCACACAGCGCAGATTTGGTAAAACAATCCAATTATATGCACCGTTATATCTGAGTAATGAATGTCAAAATATCTGTACGTATTGTGGATTTAGTATGGACAATAAAATCAAACGAAAAACGCTTTCCAATGGCGAATTAATGTTAGAAGCGATGGCACTAAAGTCGATGGGGGTTAATCATGTATTACTCGTGAGCGGAGAAGCAAATAAAACTGTCGAGATCAGCTATTTCAGGAATGCAATTCAGTTATTGAAGCCTTATTTTGCACAGATATCCATTGAAGTACAGCCTTTATTATTAGAGGAATATCGGATTTTACAGAAAGAGGGTGTCCATTCTGTACTTGTCTATCAAGAAACCTATCATCAAGAGGTCTATAAAACCTATCATCCAAAAGGTAAGAAATCCAACTTTGAATATCGTTTGGATACCCCAGATCGTATCGGTCAAGCAGATATTCATAAAATCGGTTTGGGAGTACTTTTAGGTCTTGAGGATTGGCGCGTGGATAGTTTTTTTAATGCCTTACATATTGACTATCTAGAGAAGCAATATTGGCGTACAAAATATTCGGTTTCATTTCCACGACTACGTCCTGCTGAAGGGGTATCAACGCCTAACTTTATCATGGAAGATCGGGATTTGCTTCAATTAATATGCGCATATCGTCTATGGAATGAAAATCTTGAAATTTCCATATCAACACGTGAGCGTGAAAAATTTAGGGATCATATCATTCCTATCGGTGTGACGAGCATGAGTGCGGCTTCCAAAACAAATCCTGGGGGCTATGTTGTCGATCCGCAATCGCTAGAACAATTTGAAATCAGCGATGAGCGAAGCATGGAAACGATCCAAAGTATCATTAGGAAAGCCGGTTATGATCCTGTTATGAAAGATTGGGACATAAGCTACTCGGGATAACAATTTAAATTCTCTATTATATGAAACAGCATAGTCCTTTTGATCGATACTCCCGCCAAATTTTTATTAATGAAATCGGTATCGAGGGGCAACAAAAAATCATGGAGGCAAAAGTATTGGTCATTGGTGCAGGTGGATTGGGTTCACCCGTACTTCAATATCTTGCGGCGGCTGGTATTGGAAATATAGGGATTGTTGATTTTGATCATGTCGAAATCCATAATCTCAATAGACAAGTTATTCACACCGAAAAAAGCATACATGTAGACAAAGTAAAAAGTGCGTCTGCTTATATTGAAGAACTAAATTCTTCCATCAAGGTGACCGGATTAATGACAAAAATTAGTACTGACAATGTAGATGGTATCATTGCGGCATATGATGTTGTGGTCGATGGTTCAGATAATTTTAACACTAGATATCTTGTCAATGATGCTTGCTCACGTACTCAAAAGGCATTAGTTTATGGAAGTATCTTTGCTTTTGAAGGGCAAATGGCGGTTTTTAATTATAAAGGTAGTAAGCAACTTCGAGATTTATTTCCTGAGCCTCCGCATCCGGAAGATATACCAACTTGTGACCAATACGGCGTATTAGGTCCGCTTCCAGGTATTATTGGTAGTATGATGGCTATGCAGGTACTGAAAATAGTAACGGATCTTCCTGTCGATTTCAACAAACTGACACTTGTCGACACCTACCTATGGCGATTCACAACAATTGAATTTTAAAATTTTGGACATTAGAAAAATAAGATGGCTATCATAGATTACAGACAGCAATGGGTATTTGATATTAAATTTGAGTCCAAAGGTCTCCTACTTTAAAAACGACTAAAATTTATCTCGCTTCATTTGAGGGAATTACGCTTTAGCTATAAAAAAACATTTTGTAGTCTCTATAATCTACCTATATTTGCAGTATCAAAAGCGAAAATAGCTCAGCTGGTAGAGCACAACCTTGCCAAGGTTGGGGTCGCGAGTTCGAATCTCGTTTTTCGCTCCACTTAATACACCTTGCCTAGGTGGTGGAACTGGTAGACACGCAGGACTTAAAATCCTGTTTCCGTTAAGGAAGTGCGGGTTCGATTCCCGCCCTAGGTACGGAAGGGGGAAGACCCCGAAAAAGAAGAGGGTTTCTCAATTTTGAGGAACCCTTTTTCATTGATTCCCAATGCATTGTCAAAAAATAAAGCATTAACATCAGAAGTTCGAAAGCTACCCTCAAAGTATGTGATATCAGCTTTGAACAACTCCCTAACCAGTGCATGTTTATCCCTAATATCAGCTTTTTGATAGATCTCTTTTAAATTAGAAAAGTGTGGTAAATACCTTTGTAATTCCGCCCATTCTTTTGAACCATTATTATATAAAGTATCATCAATTTCACTTTTTAAAATAGCCTTTTCCTCCATAAACTTTTTATGCCATCTTTTGTATGTATAGCCCTCAATTTCTTCATTAATTAAACGCTCTTCTAGCTTATCGATCTTTTTATCAACCTCCTCAAGGTTTTTAATTCTGGTTTGAAGCAATAACTTACTAGATTCATTTTTTTTCTCGAGCATCGCTTTACAGTTCTTTTTTACAAATGCCAACTGTCTCTCCGAAAGACTGATCTCCGATAAGATATCCTCGAACTGCGCATGCAGTTTTTCACCGGGATAATTCTTATCTCCGTGATCAAGACACCTGTAATACATATAGTACTTGTATTTACCTTTTGAATACCCAGCAGTCATTTTTCTACCACACCAACAATTAACTATACCTCTTAAAGGGAAGTCATCTTTTGGCTGCACTTTACAGGGCTTTCTATTCCCTAATTTTTCCTGCACTCTCCAATAATCCAACTCACGAATAATGGGTTGATGAAGAGATTTTACGAATTTCTCCGGATTATGCTTATCTGCCTTCACGCGAACCAAGCCTGCATAGGTACATTTTTCAAGTATTCGAGGAATGGCGCTTTTTCCCTTTAACGCAAAACCTTTTGATCTTGCCATTTCGACAATCCCTGACAACGGAGTACCTTTTAGAAATTCCTCGAAAATCATACGTACAATTTCTGCTTCATCAGAATCAACAACAATAATTCCTTTACCTGAACGATCTGTGGAGTTACGGTATCCATACGGAGCCTTATTGATAAATCTTCCACTTTCAGTAGCCATGCGTATTCCCTTACGGGTTCTTTGCCGAATCCTCAACAGCTCTTGATTAGCCATTAGATATTTAAAGGCTCGCTGTAAAAAAACATCAGGATCTTCAATGTCAAGATCAATTGGCTCATCAACTGCCAAAACCTTTATTTTATACTTATTCTCTAATGATTTGATTTTAGCTAAGGCTTCCGATAAGTCCCGACTGAAGCGATCATGCGCAAATATGATCAGATAACGGGCTTTACCCTTTTGGTTTTTAATGTAATCTTCCAATG
Source organism: Sphingobacterium sp. PCS056 (assembly GCF_023273895.1). NCBI lineage: Bacteria > Pseudomonadati > Bacteroidota > Sphingobacteriia > Sphingobacteriales > Sphingobacteriaceae > Sphingobacterium > Sphingobacterium sp. PCS056. The sequence continues at coordinate 4,901,801 of NZ_CP096883.1, forward strand.
CTATAAAGTCAGCCCGATCAAAAGTATCACTACATTCCCCGTTATCGGTAAACATAGTTAACAGTTCGAGATTATAGCGATTACAATAATCCTTTATTGCCTTTTCCTGATATTCCAATGAATAATTGGATTGATCGCGACTACTTAGTCTCCGATACCCCAGGGCGTACGCTGTTTTTTCCATAGTCTTCTGTTGTGATAAATTTTACAAGAATTTCTGCTATTAAAATTAGTAATTTTTCTTCTTCTTTACTAATATTAAAAGGACTATTTTCAGATGTACACAACTGATCTTCAACACTATTACTATTATCCCCTCTTCTTTTCATCCTTCTCACGTTAAATAAAAAAAGGCACTTATGACAACTCAAAAGTACCTTTCCCTAAATTGATAAACATCTAACTTCCTGTAGCCTGAAAATATATCTGACTTCCTACCGCACTATTAAACGATGCTACATAATCAATATACCCGAACTTATGAAGATCTCTTACACATCGATGATATGTCGTTGAAGCCGAAATTTTGGCTAGCTCCATAATCTCATAACTATAAACCCGGATGGGATTTAAAAGTCCACAGCGATTACGGTACTCCAATAGAGCAGCAAAGACACCGATATGAGTTGAACTAATCCTAGCATCTTTAGAAATAGCTGCAAAAAAATCTGATAAGAGCTTATTATTTTCCATGTCACTACCTAATTTAATTTCATGCCGTTACGCCTTTTTGTGTTTTGCAACTTATTATCTTGCTGCATATCCACCTTCTTTGCCGCTTTTAGGGCTTCAGAAACATCTCCTTCCTTCAATGAGTTCAGTGTTATTTTTTTGGAGTGCTCATCATAGATATTCAATGTCTTAAACTGTGGATTCGCTTCAATATAGAAACGCTTTTCATTTCCGTCTTTAAGAAAAGAAACTTCCTGTCTACCACCTCGCTTTAAGGCTGCTTTGATGTCCTCTCTTTCTGTGTGATGCAATCCATCCTTAATAGGCAGTTCATTCAATACCTTATCAAGGTCGTAACCATACATATTACCAAACTCCTTAACCCGGTACTCTCCCTTAGTATTCACATCATTTAGATCTAATTGCAACCAACTATCACCCTTTTTGATTGCTCTACCGGACAACAGATGATAAGCTTCCGATTCTCTAATATTTTTTGAGTTGTCAACAGAAAAAAAATGTTCCCGTATTTCTGCTGGCTTATTATTATTTATTAAAGCAGTTCGGTGTCCTTCAAATTGATACTGGCCCGTATTATCTTTCTCAAATTTTAGTTTATGATCTAATCTTTCGTTCTCATTCACATAGGTACTAATTTCAATGTTGAACTGAGGAGTGCCATTTTTAAGATGACTATCAATTTTTTCAGCGGGCACTTTAAATCCTAAATGACTAATTTGATCTAACAAATGTGCCTTTTGTACCGCCAGTTCTCGTGATCCTTCCTTTCTACTCAGCTGTTGCCTTACAGGTACCACAACCCAACGCCGGAGCAAACGGAGAATGCGGCTCGAATACAATTGTTTTTCGATTTTTCTACGTTCATCTTTCATTAGACGTAGCGCAAACTTCTCATCAAGATTTTTTGTACCTGAATAATTCGCCGCAACACGGTCAAAATAACGCAGCTTTTCTCTTAACAGTGTTTTATTACTTCCCATATTTGTTGAGAATATGCTGCTATATCTGTCCTCTCGTTTGTTCCATTCCGCAATCGCAGCTTCGACTCTGTTTGCTCCTAGTTGGTTTTCCATGACTTCACCCTCCTTTTACCTTCTTAAATAGATTTTGACTTGCCCCTTCTCTTTTTTTGCTCAGGCACATCAGGTGCCTCTATCTCTGGTGCCTGCGATTGCTTTTCAGCGTGAGATTTTGTCGATTCTTTAGCATTTTTACCCGTATCTCCCACCTCCTTACTTGCATCCACATGATTGTTTACTGAATCATTCGTAACGCCTTGCGATTCTGGTTCTACAACATTTATGTCATTAGTCGTTGTTCCTTCCGGAACTACTTTGTTTGTAGACTCCACAGTCTCCGGAGCTGGGCTACTTTCGCTTTGTCCAACCGAAGTTTCCGCTTTTGCATCTTCCCGCTCTCCCGCACCTGTTTGGACTGCTTCTCCTTCTGTATTGCTTTGAGCCTGTCCAGTGGATCGGTTAGCTCCAACTTTCTTACCATCGACATCATATACATTTATGTTTTTAAATTGTGGATTTGCGGTTATGAACCTTTCCACTTCTGAGTCCCCTTTTTTAAACGTAGCAACCGCAACATTACCTCTTTTCAACGAAGACAATAAGTTCGCTTTAAGCTCATCACTTTCAAGTTCTTTAATCGGGAATCTACCTAGCGCGGATTCCAGATCATACCCATAATTATCGTTAAACTGTTTGAGTTTGAAATTTCCGGAGTTATCTGTCTGTTTAAAATCAAGTTCAATCCAGGCACTATACGCATTACCGTCTTTTGTCGAGAGCTTTTTATAAACCGATCTGCCCGAAAGCAGATTATATGCTTCTTTAAGCGTTATATTATTCTTCTTGTTGATGTAAAAAGTCTGATTGGTACTTTTTTCCTCTTTTTGCTTTTGAAGGTTGACCTCATAAGAATTAAAGAAATACATATCACTTTCTTTGCTTTTACTGAAATTCAAATTAACTGATACCGAGTCTTTTCCAAACTCCTTATCATAGGGAATGGCAAATTTTTCGGGCGTATTTTCAACCTCCTTTGCTATTTTATCTGTAAGCTCATCACCAAACCCGGTGAACTTAACTTGCTCCTGTAGATATTCTAAATTACTCATATTCATAGTTTCCTTTTCTTGTTTTACATATAGTGTTTCGTTTAGAAAAAGCTTATAATCTAATGCAGCAATATCTACCACACCATCTACCGCCGGAGCCAAATCTGGCTGTTCGAGTGCGGTTTCAATCAGACTGCACAAGCTCTTGACGCTCCATGCATGTAAAGATTCTTCGGCAATATCCGATTGGTTATCATATCCATACTGAAGAGAATCCCATTCGTTTTTTAAAACTTCCAATTTACGGATAGTGGTAATCGGAAATGCTGACTCACCGATATAGTAGAATTTATTTTTTAACAACCCCTTCAGTTCATCCAGAACACTTTCTAAACTTTCTAAATAAATTTTCATTCTATTTTTCTGTATTGATCAAACTGACCAAGCTATTTCAAAGGGATAGCATTAATGATACTTTTATTCTTTACCGCTAACTCCAAGTGTCGCCCACCATTTTTTTCCATTAATTGGATATTCAGATACTTTTTGTCAGGAATTGTAAATTTGGGGACAGCGAAAATCATAATCTGAATGGAGCGAGCTTTTATTTTGTCAACTTGGTTATGTACATATACCGGCTCAATCTCTACTTCCTGAGAAGCTGTACGTTTAGCTTTTTTCTGATCCCGGATAAACAGCCGGAACTGATCAATATCATAACCTATATTGGAACGATTCTCAATTTTCGCCTTGAAATACATAATATCCTGATGAATAAAAATCCCATTGAGATCAAGCATAATACTATTACTCTCGCTTTTTACACCGCTTCTACCGTGCTTTGTGTACAGCGCATAGTCGGCATATTTTTTCACTTCGGACTCATTGATCGATTCCGGTGTCAGATATACCGTGTTGCTCTTGCTCGTACTCATTAAGGAGAAATTAAGCACATTCGGATCTTTTGCATAGGCTACAATGAAAGAACATAGTTTCCCATCGGCAAGTACGACACTTAGGTTCGTTTCCGAAAAACCTTCCTTTCCTGCTTTGACCTGTAAAATATTTTCTACACCAGCGGCTTTTTGAACCAATAAATCTTTACTACCCCGATCCACACTAACAATGGCATGAGGGAACACAATATTACTTGTCTTAAAATAGCCGACCTCGATACGATGCGGCACGGCATCGTTAGTCTTTAAAGACATTCCGTTTTGAGCAAACGCACCTACAACTCCTGAAATGAACAGGATTAATCCCATTATCATTTCCGCACTTCTCTTTTTCATCTTCATGGAATTTTAATTATGTTTAATTTGTTAAACTTTGCTTTTGCTTTTCATCACGCAACAAGACCAAATAACCTGCCTTTACAGTGACTTTCACTAACTTCACTTTCTTGCTCGTTAGACTTTTTACTGCCTCAATTCCGAACCCCGCCGCCTGCATTCCGATTGACGGATCTAAACTGGTTAAACCTATATTCTGTAGTGAACGATCAGCTGATTCTTTGGCTACATCACGGGATATCGCTCCGGGAATATATATCCCGTCCAATCCGTCAATGTCAAATACTGTTAATTCAACGGGGTAAATAGAATTACCGTAACGGATATTATCGATACCTATACCAAGGCGTTCTCCGTTTAGCGAAGCTATACCAAACAAAAAATTGCCCTTTGGTATAACCACGCCATTGATCTGTACATCCTCGGTTAACCTTAGTTTTACTGTTGAACCATTGACAAGTACCTGGTTATCGTGAATAACTGCCGGAATTGCATTCTGATCAACAGAATCATTTGAAGATTTATCTAATGAATAGAATCCATTTTCCCCGGTATTTGTATTACGGACCGCTTGCAGCAAACTGATGTTGTTTCCGTTTACCACCTTTCTCACGGGATAAACCTGTCCTTTTTTTTGCTGAGACTTTTGCTTTAACTTATCCTGTACACGGTCTGGATGTTGTATATCCAGTATTTTTTCTAACATCCCGTTCAATTGGGTAATCTCCTGATCTTCTCCCCCGGATTGCCCCATCATCCCCATCATCTGTTCCAATCGATCAATGTCACTGCTATTTACGCCAGAATACCCTGATAACGGGGCACTTCGATATGTAGTTAGCCCGGAAACATCACCTCCCGGCACAGCAGGTCGGTTGATCTCATTATTTAATTCTGCTAGCTTCCGATAAATGTTTTCTTCGTTCGGATTATTGAAATTACCCCGACCATTAAGCGATCTATTCAACCCACTATAATTTTGAGGATTACCAAAATAGTCATAAGGTTTCCCGGCTATTTCGTCTTGATACATTTGATAGTTTGGATCGTTTTTCATCAATTCCTCAAACTTTGCAGAATCCTTATGAGCCTGATCGTAATAACCCATTTTATCCAGCACTCTATCCTCTTTAAGATTTGCATCCGGTAGCATACTGTTTAGTCCCGCTTGTTTAGCATCTTCACCCTTTGTTACTTCACCATCCCTACCTCCACCTAACGCCCAAAAGAAAGCGGTTAGAAATGGTAACACAAGAATGGGCAACATAAGCAGGAATTTACGCTTCTTAATTTCTTTTGCTGTTTTTACTTGTTTTTCCATAATTCACTTTTTTTATTAAATTCATTTTCATCCCTATATATAGTTAGACTATCCCTTTTTATACGGATATCCGGCTCTCCCGTTTCTGAAAAATGATCAGGCGGTTTTATCTTCTGTACCTTGAAGGTGCTTTTATCTGAAGGTTCAAAAGCTTTAAAAATAATAAGCCCATTATAGAGAGAACCGCCCAGAACCAGTACCGACAGTAATACAATCCAGTTCGATTTTGAAAAAGAAGATGTCCTGGCATTCATCCAATTCACCCAGCCACTTCTCAAATAATCAAACCCTCTCTTTAATCCTTCAGATGCAGCCTTATCGTCCACATTACTTTTTCGCTTTTTAAATACACTCATATTATCGCCTGTTTTCCGTTTTCAAATCCCTATTCTCAATCGTATTCCAGCGTTCGATCAGAAATCCATGCGGATTATTGTCACTCCTGCCGACATTTCGCAGTGAACCCTCTGTAATAAGATTACGTGAGGTTATACTGGTTGGTCTAACAATATTCTGCCTTGCGTAACACCGGAAGCGATAGGGATAATCATTTATATCGACGACCACGCTATCAACACTGATTGTCTGATTAACATTACCAGATATGAGCGAGGAATAATATCCCGTCTCTTTTAAATCATCATAAATACGCTTCGCTGTTCCATCCGCGAGATAGAGCGCTTTTGTGATACTGGCTTGTATAGCTTTATCGTCGGGGTCAAGGGTAAAGAACAGTGTATGAAATGTCTTTACGTGATCTCTGGCTTCTACCGGAATATTGTCTTTCCGTTCGGAAGCAAATGCTTCCAACGCCTTTCCGTTTGCCAGTATATAGATCTTTTCCTGCATCTGACTTACTAGATTGACACTTTTAAAAATGGCAAAACAGCTGATCAGTGTACAGGCAACCACCATGAAAATTGTAAAACTGCGCACGTGACGAAAGGCGGTATCGATATTTTTCATCTTCTTAAACATAATCCCTCCCGTTAAGAATTGCCCTTAATTTTATTCCCCATGTAATCATTCCCTTTACTACCGAAATATGGTGAAGATGCTTTATACGAGCTTAGATCATTTTTCATCTTATTCGCTTCATCCCCTAAAGAATCTGCAACCATATCCGTTTTATTCAATGCAGTGGTAGCAGAACTACCAAAGACCGAAGTAACCTTTTGACCAAGCGCACTACCTCCGGCATGAACAATGTAATTTGCCACGGAAGGAACGGTGAAATAACCTACAATTCCTATTATCATAAAAATTAAGTAGCCCATATCGGTACGGCTGAAAAAGGTATCGCCTTGTTGTTGGATCTGACTGAGGTCGATCTGCAACATATTTTCCTGAATCTTTCCGATAATGGAGCCGAAGATATTAGCCACAGGCAACCAAAGAAAGATATTAATGTACCGGGCTAACCAGACGGTAAGGGTATGTTGAAAACCGTCAAAAACTGCTAAACCAAAAACCAACGGTCCCAGAATAGCCAGTACGACCAATTGGAACGTACGCAGTGTATTGATACACAATGCAGCTGCTTCGAATATAATCCGCAAAACTTCACTCATCCATTCTTTAACTGAATTCCTGAAATTATACGAAGCTTTATCCATTGCAAACTTTAAGTCATTCCCTATACGCGACCACATACCCTCACTACCTCCATTTCCATTTCCCTGCTTGGTATATTTATACCACAGATCACGATCTCCTACACCGGTCTCTCCTACATACATCTGCCAGGCATTCGTTTCTTTAATTGCTCTTTCTTTTTCCAGAAGCAAGGATGCAATGCTCTTGTTTGATCCTTCAACCATTGATGCTGTAGCTGTTACCGTAGGCTTCATAACGCCGTTGATCAACCCTAACACGGACGGAAAAATAGCGATACAGAAACCCAGGACAAACGGTCTGAATAACGGGTAAAAGTCTATCGGTTCCGCGTTGGCAAGATGTCTCCACACACGTACGGCGATATAAAACAATGCGCCAAATCCTGCTAACCCCTGCCCTACACCGATAAGCTGGCTACACATGGGCATCATTTCGTCATAAAGCTGGTCCAAAACTCCATGAAGCGAGTGCATATCATCTTCGAGATTCTGAGCAGTACTGAATAAAGGAACCAACAGGTTCAACAACAGTATAGATATACTTACTTTATCTCTTTTCATTTCCCTAGTGATTAATTCCGTAAATCCTTGCTATGGTCTGTGCATCTTTACGTTCTTTTGCACGTTGCAGCGCCATTACACCCGTCTTATTATTGAAATGGCGTAAAAACAAGATTTTTTGTTCCATTTCATTGTAAATCCCATCTATCGCCTTTAATCGTTCGTCATCACTCATCCTCATCTTACCGGACGTGATGATGTTGGTCAGCTCATCAAGATTCATTATACTTTCTTTTAAAAGATTGTTGTAGACGGTAGCCAAATATTCAATTTCGTTAGCCGTGAAATTTTGATCGCTCCTGAAACGCTCATATGCGCCACGATACTCATTAACCAATGTTACTTGATAATTGACGATCTCCCCGACCTTTCTATAGTTTCTTACGGTCGGGCTTACCTGCATTAAGCCATCAAGAAAAGCTTGATGCAGTTTGAAATTGCCCTGAGAGATTCCCTTTATCGTATTGTATCCTCCTGACAAGGCTTCATATCCCTTTTTCATGTTGCTTAAAATCTGCTTGAATTGAGCAAGTTTTTCAATATTTAATGCCAACTGCATACTTTCTTGAACCTGTCCCTGTGTGCTGGTTATCCCGATACTGATCAGGAATAACACTACTAATATTTTTTTCATAGCTATCTGTTTAAACCTTGTTGAATCCTACTACGCTCTACTTCCCTTTTCTCCTTTAGCCGGGCAATGGCGAACATCTTATTTTCGGCGGAGAAACTTTCGCAGAACATAAATTTCTCCTGCATATCCTCATGGATTTTATCTATTCGTTCAATACGTTCCTCATCTTTCATTTCCAGTTTATGATCTGTTATTACGCTTATAAGTTCATCGAGCGTTTTTTCACAATCAGTAATAAGTCGGGAATACACCTCATTTATACTTCTTTTCTCCTCATCCGAAAACACTTCATTGGCAAATAACTCACCTCTTGTTATGCTGTATCGGTTAATGATCCGTTTTTGCAACTGCATTATAGAAGATACCTTCGGGTATACCTTAATTTTGGGGTTTACCAGTTTTAAAGACTCGAAATAGTCACCGTGAATATCAAATTCTCCTTTGGATAGGTCTCCGACTGTTTTTAAACCTTTCTTTGCTATGTTGTAACCATCTTTTGTGTATTTGATATAAACCTGCAGTGCCGCGATCTGTTGAAGTAGATACTTCGTTTGGGTTGACTTTTGGTTAAACCATTCATCCCAGGTCTGTGCTTTTAAGCCACTCCAAGTGAGTAAAAGCGCAATCAACATGATTAAATTCCTTTTCATACTTAAAATTTGAATCTTTTACTTTTTATATTTCTAGGATTTTCAACTTTCTGAATAACTTCTTCACAAGTGGGTAACGTTGCTGTAGTAAGATTCTTTAGTTCAACATTTCTTATCCAAATACCCGCATTTCGATAAACTAAGTTCATCCCATATATCTCAAATTTTCCAATTATACCGGGTTCATACTTCACAAACATGCAACCGCATATACTTTCTTTGTCGTCTCCTTCAAACTTGAGATAGGTAGCTAACCTAAGCTCCTCCTTTAGCCCATCTTCCAGACCTAACAGAGAATCATACAAATACTGTTTCACACTTTTCTCAAGAGTTTCACTGTAACAAGCATTGGTTTGAAATGCTTTAGTATCATAACCCTTTCCTTCAAGTTCATCGACCAAATTTTTCAATGCCTTTTCGATCCTTTCCATAATAGTCCTATTGTTGAATTCCGTAATATCTTTTTACACTTTCGACCTCAGATAGTGATTTTGACCGCTGTACACTCAACAGAATATTTTGGTTATTAAACTGGCGTAAACGATTATAACTTTTATCGATCTGATTGGAAGCTTCGTTGATAAGCTCCAATCTTTTTGCATCACTCATTTTTGTGGTAAAGGACTGTACGATCAAACTGATATGATCAATGTTCTGTAAGCTCTCGCCAAGTATGCCGGAATACACGTCCTCCATATAGTCCAATTCATCTGCCGTAAAATTGGCATCCTGTCTTAACAGATTCCAGAACCGACCATATTCCTGTACCATCAAACCTTGCTTTTCGATAACATCCCTGATCCGTTGATAATAACTGATGATACTTTTTACTTTAGTGAGTTCTTCATAATAACTCTCATATTGTTTTTTTTGCTTATCCGTCCATTCCCCGATCTCCTTCAACTTTAGCTTTGTTAATGTGTTTTCTAATGTCTTCTGCGCATTTTGCAACCAGATAACTTTGTTCTGCTCACGCTGGATTTTCAGATCAATTGCTTTAATAGCTTTATTGATCGCAGAAGTAACTAAACTGAAAATACCGAACGCCGCCGTTGCTCCCTGTACCGGTTGTACCGGAACCATCACCGTTGCCATCATTAAGCTGATGATCAACATTTTTACATACTTTCTCATACGCATAATTTTAAATTTTACTCCTTAACTCATCTGCCATAGCTTTAATACCTTTGACCAGATCACCCCCAAACTTATCCGCATACTGCATTAGCTTGACCTTCTCCGTCTGTTCGGTCGTATATACCAGATACTCCTCCAGACTAACCTCGGTACGATAAACTTTGGATAGGACGCCACCAAGGGAGATAAAAACCTCTTTATACTTTTTCAAGGGATCATTCGCCTTATTGACGGATAGCACCTGCGCCTTTTCTTTCTCGGTCAAGCCTAACAGTTCCTGGATCTGGTCAAACTTGTTCTGGTATTTAGATTGATCAAGTAGGATTTTACAATCGGAGTTATTAATAATTGCCTGTTTCACCACAGGGGATGAAATGATATCTTCGACTTCTTGCGTCACGACGATAGCTTCACCGAAGAATTTTCGAACCGTTTTAAACAGGTATTTAATATATTCCGCGAACCCCTCTTTCATTAAGGCTTTCCAAGCCTCCTCAATCAGGATCATTTTGCGAATCCCTTTCATTTTCCGCATTTTGTTGATGAATACCTCCATTATTATAATGGTGACAGTCGGAAAAAGAATAGGATGATCTTTAATGTTATCCAACTCAAAAACGATAAATCGCTCTTGAAGGAGATTCAGATTTTCGCTAGCATTTAATAAATAATCAAATTCGCCGCCTTTGTAATATGGCCGAAGCACATACAGGAAATTGTTAACATCAAAATCCTTTTCCTTCACTTTATCATCGGTTAACACTCCGACATAATGTTCACGCAAAAAATCATAAAAGGTATTAAAACAGGGAAATACCTCTATATTACTTTCCAGATAGGCATAATATCCGCCAATGGCGTTAGACATTGCTACGTATTCCGATCGTTTAAATTCTTCGTCGTCTTTTTTCCATAATGCAAGTAACAAAGTCTTGATACTTTCTTTTTTCTCTGTATCCAGGCTATCTCCTTCACCGATGTAGAACGGATTAAACCGGATTGGATTTTCTTCACTGTATGTGAAGTAGTACCCCTTAACCATATCACACAGACCTTTGTAAGAGTGCCCAACATCGACCAATACAATATGCGTCCCCTGTTCATAGTAACTACGCACCATATGATTTGTAAAGAAAGACTTGCCGCTACCGGAAGGACCGAGAATAAACTTGTTGCGGTTGGTGCAGATACCCATCTTCATCGGCTCATCTGAAATGTCAACATGAACAGGCTTTCCGGTCAGCCTATCTCCCAGCCTTATTCCCATCGGGCTGATCGAAGAGCGATAACCGGTTTCAAGGTTCAGAAAACAGGTAGCTTGTTCCGCGAAAGTGTCGAACGTATCATTCATGGGGAAGTCGGCAGCATTACCGGGAATTCCCGCCCAATATATCTGTGGTGCGCCAACTGTCTCCTGTTTAACAACAGCATCCATCTGCGCAAGAGCCGAAGAAACTTTATTTTTGAGTTCTTTCAATTCTTCCTTCTCATCACTCCACACCAATACATTAAAGTGTGCTTTTACGGGGAGCCGTTGCTGACTGATGGCTTCATTTAAAAAATCATTGGTAGCATCCCTGGCAATACTGTTTTCCCGGCTATAAGCCGACAGTGACTGTAACCGCAAACGCTTACTTTCCAGCTTTTGCAACGTTTTTGCCGATTCCTCAATAAAGATGTACTGGCTATATACATGGTTGCATGAAAGTAATTGTCCCAATGTACTGGCAAATCCGATACTGAACTTTGTCCGGTCGGTGGAGTATTTATCATAGTTTATCCGGCTACCACATAAAGCAGGAAGATCGGCGGCATCAGCAAGTGTAAAGAGCTGTGCGGTTTGTCCTCCGACACGGATTCCATCACTAAAATCAATGTCTTTAATAAAGATGGATTCCCGATCCGATGTAAGATTGCAGTAGCGTTCAATTACACCGACATTTCTTTTGCTGCTTCTCAAATCGGCTTCTACAAGTCGTATTAATTTGACAAAGCCACTTTCTTCCAAAATATGTTTGAACTGACCGCAGGAATCAACAAAATCCTGTAGATGATTTACATTCAGGTTTTCGTCGGGAACTATCGTCTTTCGGATCAGATTCGAAAACATCGAGTTACCTACTTTTCTATCCTTTGGTTTCTTTGTCAGAAAGATGTAACAACTATGATCCAGAAATGGACGTTCGTTAAAGAAACGATCACTGCTCCTCGATAAAAAACTGGTATCATCCGCGGTAAAGTCTGGTTTATATTTGGTGTCTAAAAACCAGTCCTGCTTATACAATACAGTAAACTTTGGAAGTACCTTGATTGCCTTTATCCAGATTTGGTGAAACGCTTCATATTCATTATTTGACAAGGTGAAAATTTCTGGCAACTCAACCCGAAACCCAATTGTCATATCTCCCTGTTTGCTTAATATACAATCATGCTCAATGCCCATGATCGGCATAATATCATCTATCCACTTCTCCATCGCACTTTCTCCCATTTGGGGATTTCTCCCCGTTCCACACCTTAATCTACCTCAAATGCTTTTTCCCTTTTTTCGTTGTTGCAACTCTATCTCACTTTCGTCTCTAACTTCCTGATTGAATTTTTGATTTTCTTTTGCGGAGTGTAAATCTCTATATTGTCCGATCTGCAATCCCGCACGATAACCTTTAAGCATCCGGCAAGCAATCTCCCTGTAAAATTTCTTTTTATCTTGATCCGTCTCGTTCAGAATATGATGTCGAACAATCTGACTGGCAATAAGCTTTGCCTCAAATTGTTCTTCAATCCGGTACAGTCCTCCCGTTAATTGGTCCTTAAAAACCAGTGCCAAACAGAATTGCCCGTCCGACCGTCTATGTACCGGCTTTTGCATAGCAATTCCTATTTTAGATTCACCCTGTCTATCACACGCTCCAAAGATCTTGTCCCTGACCGATTTATTAATAACAATATCAACTGTTCTGTCATGCGGGTCGATAATACGGCCAAACCGCAATCGGTCTTCATCCGGAAAAGGGAATCGGAACAAAAAACCTTGTTCTACCTGAAGGTAGATAGGTGTAAATGTTCGCTCACGAATACTATTTTTTTCCCGCTCGTAATCCACATATTTATCGTAACTAACATAGTATAAACTCTCGCAGGTCCCGATCTTTACATCCTGTCCTCGATACTTTACGTATTCTCCCATCGCTAAAACCTCCTATCCATATCCAAACAACCGCTTACTTTCTACGCCCCTGTCGTCCCCTTCTCGATTCTTTCTTAATTTTTTTTTGGCTTTCATCCTTTTGTGAAGGTTTATTTTCGGCTTTAGCTGTAGCTTCACGCGTCGACTTCGCTTCGGCGTCAATCTGTGCCTCTACCTCGGATTCAATTTTAGCAAGTAGTTCCTTTACGCGGTTTCGTTCAGCAATCGTAATTAGGTTGGTCATCGTTAACGGAATCGCATCTGCTACGATTCGTTCTGACAACGGATTATCCTTTACAAATTTCTTTTCATCGATCCCATATTCTCTTGCTACCCCCACAGGGTCAAGCTGCAATCCACCGGGTATTTTTATGATCATAACGTCTTTGGGAAGCATCGTCAGCTTCATATCCAGATCAACAAACTTCTTTTCGACTGTGTTATAGTAAAAAAAATAGATGTCTGCATAAAAGTTTCGCTTTCGCTCCGATAAGACAAGTGGCGCTACATCGATCCGATCTTTGGCTCGTAGTACTCGCTCCGGCCAATCCACTACATACACCTGACCTGGTAATTCAATTTCGGGCAGAACGCCCTTTCTTCTTAATTGATAAAGTTTCTCTTGCTCATCACTTAATTTCATTTTTCCTCCCGCACCAAACTTCCCGCTAATAGAACGAAGCACTTGCTATCATTCCTTAAATACCTGTATTGATCAACCTTAGTAGCTCTGTCCCTTATTTCGCGTGGTTTTCAAAGCTGTATTTTTATCAAGCTGATCTTTCTGCTCCAACACCGGATTACTAGCCTTTATAAGAGAAGCATACTGTGTCTTTTCGATGGGTATAACCCGCGCCTCCATCTTCGCTTGATACGGATATCTATCGAGAAGATGATAAGGATCTCCGTAGATTTCACGTCCTCGACTTATGGGATCTAACGTTTCAATATCAGGTACAACGATCATTACTGTATGTGGTGGAAGTTCCTTTAAATCCCCATTGTCCGGAATTATCTTTCTATTCAGATAATCATAGATATAAACAAACTTGTCATCGTATTCATCATTACCGCGACCGCCCGTTTCATTCAATTCAATTGTTTTCCAGAACTTGTTGGACGACCTCAATTCTCTTAATCGGGTATCTACAAAGTAATCTTCATCAACAATCCGGATAACAGGTAGCGTTCCTTCCTTAATTCTTTCATCCACATAGTCTGGATTAGAACGGATTTTCCAATCCTTTTTAGGTAGGTTTTCTACAGGAATACCATACACTCTGGAAACTTCTTCAGGAACCTCTTTAACCAGGTGTTTTATTTCTACCAACGTCGCTTTCTCATCGTCTGTATCAATTATTTTTCCGTTTTCGTCGATAAAAAATCCGTATTTTCCTTTGTAGGGTTCGAGTCCATTAAGATCAATAAATACAAGCGGTTCATCTTTTTTTCGTATCTCACGTAACGAAACATCAATCTCGTACTGAAAGCCATTTTTCTCAATAGTTGGGAGTTCCCGGATTGTGCAGGGCATAGGCATATTTTCAAGTTCCGCCAACGCATGATTATCAATCAATTTCACACCATAGCTTTTGCTCAGCGTTTTATTAAAATTTTCAGCATAAGCAGATCCTTCGCCATAGCCCTCTTCAAAACATATCTTAGGAATCTTAACAGATGGCATTTTTGTATTTTCATTTTCAACAAGCTGCCCCGTTTTAGGATCAATCTTTACCGCATAGTAATTGTCATATTCTACCATGTCATCGATTGATATGATATTATCCGGATTACCAATCTGGATCAGTTCCTCAAATGTTGTATCAATACGATACATATGTTCTCCAATAAAACAACGTTCATCCTCTCTCATACTCTACCTCCTATCTTTTTATTTTATTAAAACTTCACTTTTTCCTTTCCTTACCAAATGCCTGAAAAACATTTCTGCTATTACATTTCACAACTTTCGGCACCTGCTTTCGCGCAAGCGCTTTCATCAAACCATGTTCTCCGTATGTATGGCTCATTTTGTATATTTTTATAACCAGCAATGTGCCGCATCCTCCGATTAGGGTCAGACAAACCACTGTCGGCAAACCCACGATATACATAATCGAATACAGAATCAATAATCCCACAACTCCACCGCCCAAATACCAGATGTACTGAGCTTTCAGACCTTTAAATTCGATGCTCTGGTTAATCCCTTTATTTATTTTGTAAACACTATTTGACATATTGTAATTTTACATTCTTAATCCGCTATTTCTCTGACGCGAAGCCTGTATTACCACCGGTTCGAGTGTCTCCGCATTTTCAGCCTGATGCTGTTCGTTTGGTCCAATGACAGCTGTCTCTTCGACTACCTCACCTTCATTTAATCTATTTTCTTTGATTTTGAGCGATATTTCCCGCTCAAGACTACTCAATTCGATTCTAAGCGCCTGTAATTCCTCTTCCTGTGAAAAACCCAGGGAACACAATTCCTCTAATCTTGGAATATTAGAGAAATGCTTCCTTATTTGTCGATCATATGTGTACAGTAATCCGTCAATTCGTTCCAGCGCATTTAGGAAATAGCGCGCCGCAAGCTTTTCATTGTTTGCATTAGGAAAACCTTGATTCGAGGTATATTTTATGCCGTCATTCCTTTGAACATAAAGATTATGACTGTAACCGTAGGCAATTTTTCCGTTATACTCATGTGTCTCGTTAATCCTACGGATGTAAAGATCAAATCCATAAAGCGCTCCAATTTTCTGCTCTGTTTCTCCCTCTTTGGGTTTCCAATTTTTGAATAGATCAAGAAGATGCCTACCTATTAGATCCGGTTCCGTAGATGGGCAACCGATCAGTTTTACAGGATTAGCTTTTGTACCGTCATTTTCGTAATACAAGTTTTTTTCATAAACCAAATAGTCTTCTTTTAACCGGCTATAAGTGGCAGTATCTTTTTCCAATTCATGGATAGTCGATTGCAAAAGATTCTTATTCACAAAAGCTTCACGAAAATGACTCGCTTTCAAGCTTTCCAAAACAGCTATTTTCTTATGCAACTTCGTCTTTTCAAGTAATGAGGTATCTCCGGACAGGATAGCGATATACTCCGCAAAATTCATCCCGGACTGTTCATCCAAAGCGCCTTCGTCGATCGTTCTTACATTTAGCTCGCAGTTCTTCATCTGAGAAATGAAGGTCTGCTTATTCTTTAATAAGTTAAACTTATAGTTGTCCAAACTCTGTTCTACGGCATAGTAATAGGTCCTCACTTTGTTATCACGATACTGCTTCGCCGCCCAGTTTCCTTGCCTGCTTCCTCGGCCGTTTCGTTGCTCTAAGTCTTTGGGAGTCCACGGTATATCAACATGGTGCATGGCAATGACCCGCTGTTGCACATTAAGCCCTGTACCGGCTTTTTCCGTGCTACCAATGAGAATACGAATCTCCCCATCGTTCATTTTTTTGAACAGATTCGAACGCTTCCAACCCGCCCAGTTATTATCGTGAATGAACGTCACTTCATGCTCAGGTATGTCAAAGTCCCTGACAAGCTTGGTTTTCAACTCATCATAAAGATTGAATTGATCTGGTTTCGGTGTACCAATATCGGAGAATACAATCTGTGTGCCTTTAAATGGTGTACTGTCGTGATACTCGGCAACAACCTGGCGGGCTATGGTATTGATCTTATTTTCGGGATGGTCGCAATAAACTATCTCATTAATTAACCGCATATCGGCCGACATTTTCTTAGCGTAGTTGGTTGCAATCAACATACGCGCTTTATCTTCGGCCTGACTTAACTGCCCTCTTCCGATCAATACGCCATCCCCTGTTTTAGCAAACTCTATTAAATTTTCAATAAACACCTGCTGTTCGGGTGTCGGTTTAAGATTGATCAGTTTTTCATCTAGTTCCGGCTTATCAAGGCTAATGTGTTTTGCTGTCTTATAGTCCGTAATCAGATTGTACAACAAAGCCAGTTCAGGAACTTTAATAAAATGCCGGAACCGCTCCTTTGCTATAATTTCATTCGTAACCGAGAACTCAAAATCTGTAGATTTTTTTGCATACACAGCAGCCCATCCATCAAAGTTTTCAATCCCGAGGCGCTCCATTTCACGCGGTATAAAATATTTAAAGATCAGGTACTCCTCCGTTAGGCTATTTGAAATTGGTGTACCCGTCAAGAAAGTCACACAGATATCTGCATTGTACCGTAATTGTAAAGTTCTTACGGCAAACAACATATTAAGCGCTTTTTGACTCCCCTCTACATTACCCAGTCCTGCCACCCGTGCATGTCTTGTAGTAAAAGTTAGATTCTTATACTTATGGCTTTCATCCACAAACATATGATCGAGCCCCATATCATTGAATGTGATACCCCTATCTTTCTTTTTCTCAATATTATATCGTACAGCTTTTAATTTACCAATAAGGTTCTTTTTTCTGATCTCAAGACCTTTAAGCACTTTCTTTGAAATATCCCCTCCTTCCTTCTGGGCTGTATCCAGATCCCGCTCGACATTTTCGAGTTCAACATTAAAGATCTGTTGCTGAATTTCGGGAGACTGTGGTATCTTCCCGAATTGATCGTGCGTCAATATCACACAGTCCCAATCGTTACTTTTTATTTCATGTAACAGCCTAATCCGGTTCCGCGGTTCAAAGTCTTTCTCACTTGGAAACAACAATTTGCCGGATGGATAAGCTTTCTTGTAGGTCTCGGCTATTTCTCCCACATTTGCTTTTAGTGCAAGTATGATGGGCTTTTGAATAATTCCCAGCCTTTTCATTTCCATACCGGCAACAATCATCGTCAATGTTTTTCCTAGTCCCACTTCGTGATCGATCAATGCTCCCCGATTTTGGATAATACGCCAGACTGCATTTTTTTGAGATACGTAAAGATCCTCGATACCGAGTGCCTTTTTATCTAACCCCGGAAATGTAAGGTGGCTACCGTCGTACTCGCGGAGTACATAACAATTATAGGTATCGTTGTACAGCTTTTCAATTTCTCTTTTATCTTTTTCCGGTAACGCCATCATCCAGCTGACAAATCCGTTCCGCATCAACTCAATCTTCTGATGCGCCAACTGAATCAGTTCATTATCGGGAACCCGTTTTTTTTACCGTCCTTTTCAATTTCATAGGTAAAGAAAGGTGCTGTATTTTCCAGCGCATGCTCAAATAGTGTATATCCATATACTTTACTTCCTCTAGCATTTACTATCGCATATTCACGGTCTACCTTAATGTTATGATCAACAACAACTTTAAAGCTGTCCATCGAGGGAAAATATCGAACTTTGGTATCGCCTTCAAATAATTCGGTTCCAAATCGGCTATAATATTTCTGTGGTATCCAACGCTCACCAAGGTTAAAATCCAATAATTCAAATGGAATACGTTGAGGCTGAATAGCAACTATTGCATCGTAACTACGCTTATATTGAATATTATCCTTACTTCGGGAAAGGGCTGATTCAGCCTTCGTCATTTTTTCTACCACGTTACCACTGAGATAATGATCAGCCGTTTCCCAGGTATCACCGTCCGGATTAAGCAGAATTCTATCTCCTAGCAATTCCACAGCTTCATTAGGGCTTACGCCCATTGCCGAACTAATAAAAGCTATATCTACCCGCCCCAGATCATTAAGGCTATGCGATAAAGCAACGATAGGATCATCTGTGCGGAGCGCTTCCTTTATTTTTTTAGCCGATTTTGTTAAAACATCCGCTTTGACAAATTGCTCAGCTTCCCGTCGTTCCAACGATGACAAAACGGTCAGACCAAATGCCCGATCTTCCAAGATTAGTTTTTTATTCGCCAGTCTATTCAATTGACCATATTTCTCGACAAACGACTCATAGGAATTATTGAGCTTATCCCGCAGATCGCTTGCCTCTTCAGGATTATATTTCTCCTGTTCAGAAAGCGTAATGTAAGAATCCCTTAATGTTATGTAATGCTTATATAGCGAAAGGTTCCTTGTGAGATCCAGATTCTTGAAAAGCGCACGGTCATGATCAATATCTACCTGCTCCAGTAACCCCACTTCTCCATTATTCAAAACGAGTGTACCATCTTTATAGAAAGGTTGTAAACGATAATAGTGAGTAGCTTTTTGCAGGAGTAAACTGAAACGGTTTTCTAATGACGGGTCGCCTTCGTATGTAAAAGTGTGCGCATAGCCCGATAAAAAAATGGACGTACGCACGATTTCCGAACCGAAGTCTTTAGCTTTAAGCCAGTCCGACGACAGGTAATCAACTTCTTTTAAATTGGAATACAATTTATATCGGTATTGATTGTTTTTTATTCCCTTTGCAGCAATTGCCACAATACATTCGTGCGAAGGCTTATCCGTTGTCCGTATTGTAGTTATGATTCTTGCGGATTGCTTATCTACAATTTTCAGATCTTTTTCCGACAGATAGGCTGCCGCCCGATCCAGGTATTCCACCGAATCAAATAGTCCTATTTGTCCTGAGAAATTACTTTGCGCATTTTCCGGCATTGCCAGATAGGTAAGTTTCAGTTTGCCGACATCAGAAATATCTACCTGAACAGAAGGAGCTTCGACTGCTTTCTTGGTATAATTATGCTCAAAACCACTTGTAAGAATTCTTTTCAGCGGTATAGCTATCTGGCTAATATCGCCTTCATGCCATACACTTTTACAGGGCTTCCCGTACTGGTTTAAACCATCTTCTATCTTATCTCCGATAACAATTCTATCAATATGTTCACTGATGTACGTATTCTGGTAATAGTCTCCCAAGAGACCTTTTACCTTTTCACTCGCAATCAATTCCTGCTCATGCATGGCAAGGGCTTCCTTTTGACTGTTCTTCTGTACAATGAGTAGATGACTGGGAGCTTGCGTATTTCCGGAATCTTTCATTAGATTATCTGGCATCACTGCAAGCGAAACAAAATCCGCCCTATCAAACAGGTATCTTCGTATCTGAGCATTGGATGGGCTATTAAAAAAAGCATCGGTCGTAATGTAAGCCATTACTCCGCCTTCTTTTAGTTTATTAAGACCCTTTGCAAAAAAATAATTATGAATACGACCAGTTAATTCTTTGTCCTTAAATTCGGGATCGTAAACAAGAAAATTACCGAATGGAATATTACTTACAACCAGATCATAACTTCCGTTTTCATCGTTCGAAGTTTCTTCCAATCCGATGATATGGGTATCGGTTTTTATTAAATTATGATGGTTAATTGCTGATAGAATACGCCCCGTGAGCAGGTCCTTCTCCACGGCGGTGATATGCTGCAAATCCGGATATGCTCGGATAGCTTCTTCGATAAATACACCACTTCCTGCAGACGGTTCATATAACCGCTGGATAGGGACATCATAATTCTTTAGAATTTCAAATAAAGTACGGGGTACGACTTCGGGTGTATAGAAAGCTGTCAATGTGCTTTCCTTTAGCGAACTTACAGTCTGTTTATAAACTAGACTATCCAAACTATTTAATAACAACTGATGTAAGTCGCAAATACTGTCAAAGTGTTTAAGATCACTATCCGTTGCACCGAGACTCCGCCATTCTTCAACATTTGTTGGCGGATACAGTATGACCTTAATCCCACCGAATCCAGCATACTTCCGAAGTAATTGCAGCTCACCATCGGACAAAGACGTAGCGCCATCCCAAGATAAAGCTATCCGTATAGCATTGATATTATTTGCTAATTTTTGTCCAACATTGTAAGCCATTTCCCCCGCACTTTACCTCTCTCACTTAACCAAACAACCTCTACAAAAGGTAATTATGAACTTCCGCTATAATGGCATACCGTAGATGCCTGTTGTCTTCTGTTTCTACCGAAAAATCAAATTGATTGAATGTTTCCGTACAGATTTGCAGAAGATTGATAACCTCATAGGTCAATGTTCCTTCTTCCTTCAGACGATCAAAATCATCTGGAAATTCCTCCTCGATGACGCTTTTGATATACAAAAACTTCGATGGCTTCAACGCAGCAGTAAGCTCTGCCATACATTGTTCCTGGACGATGTAATCCGGTTGCCCGGCTTCTAAAAGTTCATCAGCCAGCGGCATAACCGATTTGATCTGTTCATCCAGATAAGAACCAACAGAATAGTTCTCTTGCAAGTCGAACATAAGTTCCGGATTGTGTTCAATGATATATGCCCACAATTTTTCTTTAAGAATGGTAAACATATGATCTTGATTAAACCCCAAAAAAACTTTGGATGACAGTCGCTACCACGACTAAAAAAACACAACTTCCAAACCATGCAGCAGCAACTTTGCCCGTATCCTGATCGCCTGAATTCCATTTCTGGTACACTTTGACAGCACCGATAAGTCCTAATAGGGCACCAACTGCGTACATTAAGTTCGTGCCGGCGGCAAAGTAGCTCCGCACCTGCTGATTGGCAGCATTTATTCCGGCAATTCCGTCTTGAGCATACACTGACGATACGCTAACAATAAGTAGGACTAAGAGCAGCCCTGAACGAATTTTATTCTTCGTTATCCATTCACACTTTTCCATTTCACTCGAAGTTTAATTTTTACATAAGAAAAACGAAGTGGCTGCGCTATTACACTACCCGCAAATCCATCACACTTACCATACCGCACCGGGACGAATAGGACAGCCAACTTCGTTAGGAACCGTCAACCTCACGTTCTACCACAACACATCAACCTCTTCCCTGCTCAGTATAACGATTCCATATTTTTCAGTCTCCGCGACAATCAATTCATTCACAGACTCGCGTAAAGCGGAATCTTTGACTGAGGGGTACTCTTTTAAGACTAATCGTAGATATTCTTTGAATTCAGCCTTTACCGGCTTAGATTTTGACGTATCAGCAATAACCTTTTTAAGTTTCTGGATGAGAAATTCGATCTCCTCAAAATCACTGTCCAGTGTATTGAGAATAGCAGTTCCATCCTGCATAACCGAAGCTGGCCTTACCTCTGTCACATCCTGGTACTCATCTTCAAATAGATCAGAACCAAAACGTTCATCTGATTTTGATAGAATGGCATGGGTAATGTCGTTTCTAAAATATTTTATCGCCAGCCAGAGGTAGTAAATTACCATGGCAACACAGATTCCGATAAAATAGTCGATCCAAGTAAATTGATTAAGCATAACATCATTGTTTTTTTGTTCAACATTTAACCCAGATCTCCTACCGGGTTTTCCTTTTAAGCTGAAGCAAAGTTGCAAAGATGATCAAGGCACAACAAGTACGAATTTAGCTGCTACCTATACTGCTACCTTTGCTACCCTATGTAAAATCAATGCTTGGCATAGAAAAAACGTAGATTTGTATTTGAATAAATTAAGGCATAGATTATTTCTCTATATTAGAGTCCAATAAAATGTTAATCAATAAATAGCTTACCTAATGACTATTCAAAATAAAATCAAACCTTTTCCAAAACACTTAATTCAGGATTGGGAAAAATCAGATGGCGTAAATTTTGCAATCGCACTAGCTCAAATTACAAAATGGATAATACATGTAGATTGGTTTAGTACAAACGTCGATGGACCAGAAGAACACATGATTCCTTTACGTGTTTACGTCGGTAGCAATGATGATAGAATCTATGACTTTACAGGAATTTATTCAATAAATGAATTCAATGGAAAGATAATACAGGATATAGCAAGACGGAGAGTTCACGGATATGGAAATGTTTTAACACGGTATTATGACGAAAAAAAAATTAGAAACTTACCGCTAAGAATAAAACCTAATGACAAGGATATTGCAAAAGCAAAAGAAGCTTTGTTCAATAATACTAGCTTTTTACAACGTATTCCGAAAAGACAAAATTTACATGTTCCTGCCGAAATAGCTGCTGATTTCACTTGGGGCAAATGTGCTGTATATGCGCAAGCTTTGGAAGATAATGTCGATGTCACAGCAATAGCCATTGTAGCAGAAAAGTTTAAATTTGGCAGTGAATTTGAAAGGAATAATCTTGGATACGTACATAGTCTAGCTAAGCATCCTAATGGTGAATATGAAGATATATGGGGTATTCAACCACTTCAAAAAATACTAGATCGATTTGGTGTCGAGGAATACAAACTTTGTATAGATACCCACAAAGATGTAACCACAAATCTGAAAACAAACTCACAAGAACTGTATAAAAAGTTCTATGATCAATCTGTTGAATTAATAGAACTAGGTAGCAAAACCTAGTTCTACCATTAATAGCTTTCTATTCGTTTAGCAATTTTTTGTAGTGCTTCAATGGCTAACTGCTTATCGCGGTCTTCCGCAACATAGGATTTCGTTCGCATGGATTCATAGGATAGATCCTTTCTATGTGGTGTCGAAAGGTAAGGTACTACCGTTCGAAAAACTTCCGTTATGGAATTTGCAACAAATATTCGCGCTTCATCAGCACCCCGAAGAATTAAAGCAATCTGATCTGCGGATAGACTGCATAAAATCTTTTGAACCGTATCCGACGAGTCTTTCTTGGTTTCAATTGAATCGATGATATCTCCATTAGCTGCAAAAGTGATTTGTTTTTCCCAGTAGCTGATTTCTTCCTCAAACCAATTTTCCATAACCACATCCAAATTATGATAATTAGGATTGAGAATAAATCCTGGTTTGCGATGCAATTGCCTAAAAATTTTTCGAAAATAATACAGACGTTCTATCTTTTTTTGGGGATTTTCGAACGTGCTAATCTGATGATATAATCGAAGAGTTAAATCATCGATATAGGATTTACTGTTATAATTCAGGTAGATAAGTAATTTATCGATCTCCCTAAAAGTGGAATCTAAAGTCGTTCCTTCTTTCTGTAAATTAATCTCGTGCAAACCTTTCACAAGTTCTCGCTTATAGAAGAGCGTCCGAAAAGTAATCTCAAAATCAGAATCACTTTTTTTTATAAAACGCTCGAGCCGGCTTATGAGTAATTTGTAAGGATATTGATGAATTACTTGATCAAGCTTTAATCGCGCTTTAAATTCTTCCAATTTTTGCCGTAATCGTTGCCTTGACATTAAAAGATAAGTACTGGCAACCCGCTCATCCTGACTTAAAAACTCTGGATAGCGATTCTCAATAAATTGTAAAATATCGCTTAAAACGTTGAACAAACTTTCATATACCTTTACCAAATCCGAATGATCGTCTGGAAGCTTTGATCGGTTAGCAAACACGATATCAATGATATTAATAGTAGAAATATAATACTTACGTATGATGATTTCTATCTCTTTTCTCTTTGTTGCGCCGAACACATGGCTTTTTATTAAAGACTGAATACGGATGCATTCTTCCCGTAAAAAGTTATCAAGATTACGACATTGTTCACCACTCAAATCATTAAGATCTACGACATTAGGATTAAGCGATATAGTAGCCAGTACATCAATCGACTCCAAAGGATAACTATTCTGCATAATTCATAGATAAATTAATTAGACAAAAAGCTAACAATCTTTCATTTACATTTTACAGTAGGTACGGATTTATTGAGTTTCGTTACAAAAAAAATAAAAAAATTCTTTCAGAATAGTAAAATCGCCTGTAAGGTATATCCCAGATGAATAATACTTAGAAAGCAGAACAAACATTTTTCAAAGTTCCACCACGTTTATTTTTTTGACCTGCAACATATTTTAAGGATAGGATATTTTGAGACTCTAAAAAATATTTTATAGAATTATCATTGAATTTCAGTTTTTATTTGCGTTATTGACTTATAGTTTTTAGTTCAAAATCCAATTAGAAAACTACCGTGTTTTTAAGGAAATCAGACGAAGATGCTTTTCTACAACGTTTAAAACGACATTCCGGAATTATCATCCGCGTGAGTCGTATTTATTTTGATTTTGAAGAAGACCGAAAAGATTTAAAACAAGAGATCATTTATCAGCTATGGAAGTCTTTTCCATCTTTTCGTGAGGAAAGTTCCTTTTCTACTTGGATGTATAGAGTAGCTGTAAATACAGCACTGACATATCTTCAGCAGAAAAAAAAGGCATCAATCATTCACTCTTACGAAAAATTACCCGAAATTGGTGAAGAAAACGATACGGATATTAAAGAATTACAGACTAAAATATTCTATGAGGCGATTTACAAACTTACACCAGTCGAAAAAGCGTTAATCTTTTATCATTTAGAAGGACTTCCTCATAAAGAGATAGGAGAACAGCTGGGTATAAGTGAAGTGAACGCTAGAGTAAAACTAAACAGGATTAAAGAAAAAATTAAGGAAATCATTAAAAAGCAAGGTTATGAATTTTGACGATTTTAAAAATAACTGGAAGTCGGAACAGGATGAAATAGAAATACAATTCTCCAAATCATCAAATCACCCGTTGAGAAGGTTACAAAAGACTTTGTACCGTGAAATAATTGCACAAATCGTAGGTGTTATTTTTTTAGCATTTTTTCCTTTTCTATTTTCCTTTTCGGAAATACTGACAAAAGTATACTTTATAGTTTACGCCATGATTTTTGTCTCTGCCTGTTATTATATTCTTTCTTTCAGAAAGTTTTACCAGAGCCTTAATGTACTACACTATTCTTCCTATCAAGGACTCTATGAAGTTTATGTGCGCTTGCAAATATTTATTGAAAGATATAAATCATTCAGTTTATTTATAGTTCCTTACGCCCTATTAGCGCTTCTAATTTCATTTTTGGACAACTATTATGATCAGGAACTTCACCAGTTTATTGTTTCTCAGAATAAGTTGATCACAATAATTGTCATCTTAACATTCACAACGATTTTATTTTTATTATTGATAAATATCTATTGTCGCATTGTGTATGGAAGATATGTTAAAGAATTGAAAAAGCTAATTGACGAATTTGACAACAATTGATTCATGGAAGAAATATCAAACACGCTATTCAGCGAACTAAATAATGCTATTCAAATACTAGAAGTAGCTAAAAACTTCAAACATATTATAATTCCCGAATACGATTGCTCCAGACTGCCCGAAATTGGGACAAACGGTAAAAATCTTCCCGAAAATCTAAAACACGAGTTCTTTTCTCATTTGCACCAATTTGATCAAGTCGACGGAAACATAAATGATTTTCCATGTATTTATGCCTTTGAATTGATTGACATATTGGATGGTGATAGAGTACTACAGGCTTTTACACAGGTTGACAAAGTATTGATCCAGCGTACTATTCCAGCGCTAAAATCACAACCACCAAAAGATTCAAAATATTTATACTTGGGAAAAGTGGAAACAGCAGTTGGAAACAGGCTAGTTACACATTTAGGATATTACGTCCAGCCGGGCAATCACGGTCTACAATTAGCATATTGGATGAAAGATATTTTACCGGCAATTAAAATAAGAGTTCACATATTTAGATTTGAAAAAAAATTCAAACCTTATTTAACTGCATTTGAAGTTATCATGGCTAAAGAACTAAAACCGATTATAGGTAAGCATTAACGACACAAACTAAAAAACATGATAGAATCATTTTCATCTGGAATTGAAGATAAAATACTTGAAAAAATATCTAGCGCACGTAGTCATATTACAATTATGTCAGCATGGTTCACCAATGAACAAATAATAAATGCACTAATTTCTCGAAAAAGACGAGTACCTAATCTCGACATTGAAATTCTTGTTACAAATGATCACGTAAACCGTACTTATTTTCTAAAGCATAGCGCAGCGATGTCGAAAGTTGGAATAAAGACAACACTTTATAGGAAATCACAATTGATGCATAATAAGGTTATATTAATTGACAACCTTACTTACATTACTGGATCTTACAACCTGTCCGCAAACGCAAATAAAAATATTGAAAACATTATTGTCTTGGAATCAGAGAAATTTTGCAAATACTACAAACGTATTTTCTTATTTCTGACTAACGCTAACTACATTGATAACAACATTGCACTACTCTATAAATATCCGGATTTTTGTCGTGAATTATTAAGTACGTATTATCCATTCACGAAAACAGACCTTAAAAAATACCACAATAAAATATTATTGGGAGATTGCTTTTCGCACGACGTTGGCGACTATAACAATATTTCTTATACCCCCGGACTGATATTCAATAAAAGTATCAGTCTAGTCGAGTTTAACGATTCTAATTTCTTTGAGAAGGATTTTTATCAATGTGAATACACTTTACCCGTATCAAGACAATTAATTATGAATGTGATGGAATCAGAAAGCCACAATCACATATTGTCATCTTTTAGGGAGCATGAAGACTTATGGCATTTAATTGGAGATTCTTTAGACCAGGCAACAACTGACATAGAAGAACTTTTTAAAAGAAAAATTGAAAACTGCTTTTCATCGGAGGAAACAGAGCAAAAAATAATAGATGGGATAGATATTATCAAAGAAGATGATTTATGGAAAGTCCAATTCCAGCCCTTCTTAACTAAGGCAACCGCACAAGATCTACTGCAAAAGCTTCCCATAATTGAAAAATCGACTCTTCTATCAAAGAACATTCTTCGGAAAAATCCAATCCCCGATCCACCAAGTTTTTGATCCTTTTACTAAAGAAGGTGATCCAAGAAATCGCCAAAAGGAAATGGACAAATCTTAAACACAATAAATGCCCCTTCAGGGGCATTAAATCAATTTTTTACGTTCGATTGTAAGTATTCTTGTACAAATCTTTCCAAATCATTCAACTGCTTAAATGTCAATCTAAACCACTCTCCTCTTACCCTATTTTTTGCGTATCTATCGTGAAGCAATTTTTCCAGCTCCTTATCTGCTTTCCAGAAAGCCACACGATGAACCGCAGGTTCTTTGGAATGCAGTGTTCCTTCTCTATATTTAGGGTTTTTACTTCTACCAATTTTAATCAAACCTGTTTCTTCATTAACCATTAAATATACATATTCCGCGTTCTCAACGATCTCACCATCATGAATGTTACCAAACCAATCTCTATAATAATCTCTATGTCTTATAAATTTCATTTTAAAGATGCCTCTTTCCGCATTAGAAAACAATACAGCACCTTGTCCTAAATATGGTTCAATCTCATGATTTGAGACAGTAAAAAATCCACTTTTTTCTATAAACCCACGTAACTTAGTTTGGTAAGTATTCACAGCAGCAATAGCATCTACATTTTCATAACTTTCAGCCAGCAAATTACAAAACTTCATTAAAAGCAAATTATAATCATCATCCATCAAATTCAATATAATTATATCTCCCCGCAAACCTTGTCGATTATCAACAAAGAACATCCTAACATCTAATCCATGTTCGTCATCACAAAGTTCAACGCCGTAACAATGATCTTCCAAATTAACAATCACGTTATTTAATGGCCCGTTGTCAGCCTTATTCAATTCATAAATATCTTCTACTGCCAACGTAAAACAGCAATCGAAAAATTTGTCTTCGGTAATTTCTGGTTTATCCATATGGTTTTATTGGTTATATATAATCCTTTTCTAGTAGTAGAAAAATTAGTTCAGCGTCAACCAACATAGCAGTATTAATCTAAACTGATTATGTTCATTTTAGCGTTGCAAATTTAACGCACTTAGTCCCCATGTTTTCGTTAATTGACCAAACGGACATAGTTCGCTATCATTCATTTTCAGAAACGGATTTTTTTGACAATTATCATCCGTTAAGTCCTTACTTTCATTGGATTTTTTACAAAATTCGTACATAGAACATCGTCCGCTATCTCCATAAATTTGTTCCAAAACAATTGAGGCAGTGTACAGTAAATATGGCTGATCTGGAGGGTCTTGCAACATATCAGTTGGTGGAACTAATCCGGCTTCTTTTTTGATGTTTAAAAAAAAAGGAGTTCCCATATTTTCAAATATCCTCTTAAATTCCCATGTCAAATTCCCATCCCCATCAACCAGATCCAATAGAAAAGTAGGATTTTCCAATCTAATCTTTCTCGCTTCAGTAAGAATGTGTTTGATCCACTTCAACTCCTTTTCAAAAATGTAACTCCCGAACAAATTATCATAATCCTTTTCCGCCGAATCAAAAGTTTCACTAAAAAGATCATTAACATTATCAAAATCTCCCATCAGCCCACTCAATGATACACCTTCAAACAGGAAATCATAAAACTCTTTTGGATCTTTCGGATACATATCACCAACTTGCTGTAATTTGTCTATAATTCCAAAAAATAATTCCCCAGGATGGTAGTGCATTAAACACGCGTCACATAATACAATCTTTAATTTTTCGTCAGTAAAATTTGGCAATTCCTTATTAATAATCAAGTCAACTAGTAAATAGGGAGCATCAGGATGCTCTATCTCTAAAAACTTATTTTGAATGGTATGAGCTACAAATTCTTTTAAAGCAGTTATTCCAAAATTATAATTTATTTGTTTTCGTGTATCAACACAAGTTAAATTAACTACATACCTAAATGGTCGAATAGGCTCTCCTACTTTAGGAGTAATAGTTTCTTGAAAACTATATTTATCATTATAAATCACTCGCCTTATAGGTTGAGAATCGCCTCGATAAATTACGTTTAATTTATGAATAGCTAATCTATTGTGATTATGATCAACTTTCAACGGCAATTGAATCGAAGTTGCCACATTATTTTTCACTTGATCAACTGCATATTTTACTAATTGGGTGTAGTGGCCAGACGAATAAAGTCCACTAGTACTTGTAAAATTTTGCAAATAATGGATGTACTCATGTAAGAATGTAGACATTACTCTTTTATTGTCACGAAGTACAATATTTAAGTCATTCAGGCTTTCGTCTGTATTTATAGTCATACACATAAAACCAAGCAAATAACTACCCGCTGCCTGAGCATTTTCGTCTGTAAACATATATGCTTTAAAAATTAAGAATTCAAAATTTTAATAAAATACTACCATTAATTTGTCATTATTACCACCTACTCGGAATGGGTGATATAAAACTCTAAACTAATAATTTTTTCGACATGATATTCTTTTACCAATAAATTCCTAACTTTGATTTACTACAAGCCTAATTTTTAGATGAAACGCCTAAATTCCATGGATGAAAAGGCACTGCTTAATTCCTTCAAAAGCGGTGATAGGCGAAGTATTGAACAATTATACAGACTGTACCAACCCGCACTACTATTTTTTTCTAAGAGGATCTTATATAATTACGAAACTTTAGATGCGCAAAGCATAGTACAGGATTCTTTTTTAAAAGTGATCGAACACAAAGAAGAGTTCACCTCAATAGGAGGAATAAAAGCTTTCTTATACACCGCTACAAAAAACAATTGCTTCAAAGCCATTGAAAAGGAGAAGGTACGCCTTAAACGGTTTGATAAGTATATTGTCGACTTTGATGAGTCTGAAGATGTAATAGTCTCCCAGATCATATACACCGAAGTTATTTCAGAACTCCATTCCGCGATTGAGTTACTTCCCGAACAATGTCGCATTATTATGCAGAAATTTATGGAAGGAAAAACTGCAAATGAAATATCCGCAGAAATGGATATAACGGTTAGCACAATCAATAACCAGAAATCGCGCGCGGTATCCCTACTTAGAAAACGGCTTTCAAACGCTGGATTCTCACTTCTTACTTTTTTTCTTTAAAATTTTCATTTTCCTTTAGAGAGCCGATCAACCTTTCCGGTCTTATATAAAAAGGATAGGAATGGAAGATCATAACACGTTTGAAAATTCAGAAATAAAAAGGTTACTCACACAGTATGCACGAGGCATTGAACTTTCGGCAAACGAGCGAGCAATGCTTGAATCTTGGACAAAAAAAAGCGCAATTAATCAGCAAATTTTTGACAGGATTTCTGATACAAACCTACTATCATCTGATCTAATCAACTATGATCAATCCGCGACAGAGGAAGGGCTAAAGGATCTAAATTCAATTCTGGATAAACAAGTATCTACTCGTAAGTACAAAACTTGGTTCCTACCCGCAGCAGCGGTGCTAATCATTGCCCTCTCAATTTCATACTTCCTTATTCAACATAACAGAATATTGGATACAGAGAGAATCAATACAAGTCAAATATCGAACGATATTCTTCCCGGAACCAACAGAGCGACCTTAATTCTATCTAATGGAAAAACAATAAATCTCGATGAACAAAAACAAGGAATCGTATTAACTGATTCCAGCTTTAGCTATGAGGATGGTGAGGCGTTGGCAAACTTAGCCAACGTCGAAACCGCAACATTAAAAACCCCACGTGCCGGACAATATGATATTGTTCTACCGGACGGAACAAAAGTGTCACTAAATGCCGAATCATCACTTGAATACCCGGTCAAGTTTACGGGATCAGAAAGGCGAGTTAAATTAAGTGGTGAAGGCTATTTTGAGGTTGCGCACGACAAAACGAAGCCTTTCCATGTATTAACTTCCAAACAAGACATTCAAGTACTCGGTACAGTCTTCAATGTGCGCACATATGACAACAGTGAAGCAACAACCCTTGTTTCAGGAAAAGTTTCCATAAGAAATTCGATAACTAAAGAACTCGCTATACTTAATCCAAAGCAGAATGCTACGGTAAGCTCAAAAATTATCCGAATTGAAAATGTCGATACCGATGCCTATACTGGATGGAAAGAAGGTATGATTGTAGCCAATGGATCTACTTTAAAAGAAGTAGTATCTGATTTAGAAAGATGGTATGATGTAACGTTTAAATTCCAAAGCAACTATACAGGCAACGAAGAAAGTTTTATCAATATAAATAGGAAAGAAAGATTATCATCTGTGCTTAAATCACTGGAACACATTTACGGTGTAAAATTCCAAATAGCTGGGAAGGAGGTTTACGTCAGGCAAAAATAGTTTCTATGTTTATTCTCAGTGACTTAAAAATGCCGTCCCTTTTGGCGAATCGGGACGGCGGTTACTGGGTGATTTTTTAGATTTCAAGTTCACAAAAAAACATTAACCAGATAAACAAATATAATGATTAATACCGATTATGAAAATGGTAGGTTGGTGTATGCTCTATTTCGGCAGAACCACCTGATCAAAAGACAAACATTGTCCTGGTATCGGAGTTACCCACTCCTATTACTATTAACACTGCTATGCTCATCGTTTGCCTCGCAATTGATCGCACAGGAAGTTTCTTTAAATGTCAATCGTGGATCTTTTCAATCCGTAATGAAAGATGTACAAAAGCAAAGCGGATATTCAACCACTTTCGCACGACGTCACTTGCAGCAAGCTAAACCTGTAACCGTAAACTTTAAAAATAAGAGACTATCAGAAGCGTTGAATCTTATCTTTCAAGAGCAGCCTTTTAGTTATGTAATAGAAGGAAAAATAATTACGACCGTTGACAAATCAAAAGACAATCCAAAACCGGCAGAAAAACAAAATCCGGTTCGAGGTAGAGTTGTTGACGAAACAGGTTCTCCCCTTGCCGGAGCATCCATCAAAGTTAAAGATCAAGATATTCAAACATCCACAAATCAATCCGGAACATTTCTAATCAAAAATGCACCGGAAGGAGCAACGCTAATCATCGGTTATATGGGCTTTGAATCTCGCGAAATTGAAAGTAACAGTGATATTGGAACAATTGTACTATCTCGCACGTTTGCAACCCTTGATGTAGTCGATGTTACCGTTTCTACGGGCTATCAAAATCTCCCAAGAGAACGAGCAACAGGTTCCTTTGCTTTTGTGGATCAAAAAACAATCGAAAGATCAGTTACACCAAATATACTTGACAGGCTTGAAGGCGTGGTTAGCGGTATGATCTTCAATAAAAACAGACCTACGGATTTACCAAACAATTCGCCTATTACCGTGCGCGGTCGCAGTACACTTTTTGCAAATGCTGAACCGTTAATCATCGTTGATAATTTTCCATACGAAGGTGATCTAACGAACATCAATCCTAATGACATTGAAACGATCAGCGTTTTGAAAGATGCGGCCGCAGCATCGGCTTGGGGTTCCCGAAGTGGGAACGGAGTTATCGTAATCACAACAAAGAAAGGTGCTTTAGAAAGTAAGCCGACTGTCTCGTTAACATCAAACCTGACAGTATCGTCAAAACCGGATTTATACTACTCTCCACAGATAAGCACAGCGCAATACTTGGAAGTAGAACAGTTTTTGTTCAATAAAGGCGCTTTTGACTCCCGGATAAATAA
This sequence comes from Sphingobacterium sp. PCS056, assembly GCF_023273895.1. Classification (NCBI taxonomy): domain Bacteria; kingdom Pseudomonadati; phylum Bacteroidota; class Sphingobacteriia; order Sphingobacteriales; family Sphingobacteriaceae; genus Sphingobacterium; species Sphingobacterium sp. PCS056. The sequence continues at coordinate 4,935,146 of NZ_CP096883.1, forward strand.
CGGTTACGATTACCTTACTCCAGCAATGGATATTTTCTTAGGTCGTAGAAATGGTACCATTTCAGTAGCGGATTCTTTAGCTCGCATCAATCAATTAAAATCTTATGATGTTCGTGATGATCTATCTAAGTACTTATATAGAAATGCCTTTAATCAGCAATATCAAGCTAGTATTGCCGGAGGTGGGGCGACAAACAAGTACTACTTTTCAACCGGATTCGATCAAAATAAGGGCTCAAAAGTAAACGATCAGATTGATCGTTTTACCTTAAACATGAGCAATACATGGCTTTTGCTTAACAAGCGATTGGAACTTTTTTCCAATATCACCTACACTTCAAACACAGGTAATCGTGGCGATAATATTCAGCAATCAACACCATATACTATGCTCGCTGACTCAAGTGGAAACGCAATCAATGTACCGATCAAAATTAGGGATAGTTTCAATATGGAAATGATGACCAAAGGATTGTTGGATTGGAACTACCGACCATTGGACGAAATAAGAAATGGTTGGGGAGTACGTAAAGAAACATTATCCGATTACAGAATAAATTCGTCGGCATCCTACAAAATTGTCGATGGTCTAAAGGCATCTGCTCTTTATAGTTTCCAGAACGGGATATATCATAATCAAACCCTCAATCCAGTCGAATCTTTTTTCGCACGAGACCTGATAAATACGTACACACAAATTGATCCTGTAACAAAACTTCTAACCTATCCCGTTCCGGTCGGGGGAATATTGGACTATACCAATTCCAAATTAACAAGCCATAATGGTCGCTTTCAGATTAACTTGGACAAGAAATGGAACCTTCATTCCATAAATGCCATTGGAGGTACGGAGATCAGAACCGTTACAAATGAGAGAAGCAGTGATCGCTTTTATGGCTACAATGATGAAACCAAATTGAACCAAAACAATAGTGTAAATTACAATGTAGATTATACAAACTCATATGATGGTGGCAGTGATCGCGTCCCAAATGCTTCAATAATTGAAAGCGGAATTAATAACTATATATCCTATTATACAAATATCGGATACGCTTATAACGATCGGTACCTCGCTTCCTTTAGTGCACGAAAAGATGAATCTAATATTTTTGGTGTCAATAGTAACCAAAAAGGCGTGCCATTATGGAGTACGGGATTAGGCTGGATAATATCGAAAGAAAGTTTTTTCAAAGTTGATGCGATTCTATACCTAAAACTCCGCGGAACTTTCGGCTACACGGGTAATGTCAACAATTCACTTTCCGCCTTATTAACCACAAATCGAACTGGTAGCAACAATTTTAATGCCCCTTTCAATACTGTAATTAATCCCCCAAACCCGTCGTTAAAATGGGAAAAAATAAAGAACATAAACATCGGTCTTGATTTTAGTTTAATAAACAATCGTATTTCCGGTAGTGTGGACTATTGGAGAAAAACCGGACTGGATCTTATTGGTAACAGCACAATAGCCCCGCAAACAGGTATTGTACAATATACCGGTAATTCGGCTAATACGATTACCAAGGGAGTTGACTTACAGCTTAATTCCATTAATCTAAATGGGGCATTCTCGTGGTACACCACATTACTGTACAACTATACCGATAGTAAAGTAACGAAATACCTAGTTACTAATGGATCAAACTTAAATGTAATCACGGCTAATTACAACAATCCAATAGAAGGTTATCCCTACTATTCCCTATTTAGTTTTAGGTACGCTGGATTAGACAACGTAGGTGATCCGCAAGGCTACATCAATGGAGAAGTAAGTAAAAATTTCAATGGAATTGCCAACTCATTAAACCGTGATGATCTGGTTTACCACGGAAGCCTATCGCCTACACATTTCGGAAGTTTACGAAACACTTTTGCATATAAGCAATTTGACATTTCTTTTATCCTGAACTACAAATTTGGCTACTACTTCCGAAGAGTATCCTTAAATAATTCTAGCTTGTACACAACTTCAGTTCCAGCCTACAATAGCAATACAGATTACGATCTTCGTTGGCAAAAAACAGGTGACGAACTTATAACTGACGTTCCCTCGCTAATATATCCAGCTAATTTTAACCGGACTAATCTATACAGGTATTCAGATCGTCTGGTTGAAAAAGCGGATAACTTAAGACTTCAAGATATTCGGATCGGCTATAATCTTAATATAAACAAACAGAGCATTATAAAGCGATTAAATATTTACGGATATGCGAGCAATTTAGGTTTTGTATGGCGGGCAAATAAACAAAACCTTGATCCGGATTATCCGGCAGGAATACCACTTATGCGCAATTTTTCACTTGGTTTAAGGGCAGACTTTTAACGTTAACAATATGAACAAAAACATATACATACTTATACTTTTGGTTTGCATATTAGTCGGATGTAGCAAAAAGGACTTTTTGAACGAAAAGCCCACTTCCAGCATAGCGCAGCCAACAAAAATATCGGATTTTCAGGATTTACTTGAGAATACGACTATTTTCAACTTGACTGGAGCATTAACCCAAATAGGTGCAGATGATCTTTACCTGACCGATGCAAACTGGGAAACCGCAACAGCAACAGAACGAAATGCCTATATATGGAATGACATCATTTACGATGGCGATCAGAACGTAAGCGACTGGAACATCCCCTACTCAGCAATTTTTCATGCAAATGTAGTTTTGGAGGGATTGGAAAAAAACAATCATTCAGAGACGGAAACCGGAAAATATACGCGCGCATGGGCACTTTACGCTAGGGCGTTTGCGTATTACGATCTAATTCGAACCTTTTGCCCAGTCTACAATGAAACCACAGCATCCACCGATCTTGGGGTACCTATTAGGCTCTCCCCAAACATCGATTATCTTGCAGAGAGATCGTCGCTCAAAGACTGTATGGATTTAATTATAAATGATCTGCAAACCAGTCTTACTGATCTACCTAAAGAAAGGCCAGGCAATAACTTAAATCGCCCTTGGAAAAATGCTGTCTATGCCCTATTATCTCGAATCTATCTCGACCTAAGAAATTACGAAAAAGCCGAGTTCTATGCTGATCAATCGTTAACAACCTATAAAAAATTAATGGATTATAAAACTCTTAACAAAAGCGCATCCAATCCGTTTACATTTAATAATGAAGAAATAATTTACTTTTCTCGACAAGTAATAAAATACCCAACAACAACAATAAATACATCAACTACCAAAGCATTTATCGCACCGGAATTGATAGCACTCTATAAGCCAAACGATACTCGAAAACCACTATACTTCAGACTACTTACCGGAGGCTATTATGGAAAAAAAATCGGTTATCAAGGTTCTGGAAATTATCACTTTTCAGGTTTGGCAACTGATGAAATTTTTCTGATCAAAGCCGAATGCCTAGCAAGACGTAACGAAGTTAATTCTGCAATGAATGTTCTAAACGAACTTTTGGTCAATAGATGGGATGCCACAATGACGAATCCAGCATTGCAATTTACACCTCTTACTGCAACAAATAAAGAAGATGCCCTTAATGTAATATTGGAAGAACGTCGAAAAGAATTAGTTTGGCGCGCACTACGTTGGCAAGATCTTCGTCGGTTAAATGCCGAAGGTTATAATAAAACTTTGACACGTAATGTAAAAGGTATATCATATTCAATTGCACCAAATTCACTACGATACATAATGCCAATTCCGGACGAAGAAATCATTTTAAGTGGAATTAAACAGAATCAACGATAATGAAAACTACTATTTCAATAATCATACTTCAACTTTTCGCATTGACTTTAGTATCACAAACGAAAAAATATAAGGACATTACCATATCTGGACATTTCTCAAAAAAGGCACAAAGCGAAATATTTCGCGATACGGAATTCTGGTATTATAACGAAGCACCATTACATGACTTCATAATTACCTCGAACCATAAATTTACAATGGATAATGGAAATTTTAATGTAAAAATTAAAAACAATGACAAGTATGGTTTCTTCAGGTGCAGAGCAACACAAATACCGTCCTTGTGTATTGATTATTTCCTTGTACAGCAAGGTGATAGCATATATATGGATATTAAAGAAAAAACGAATGTTTCCTTCAGCGGCAGAGGAAGCGAAAAATTAAATTATCAACATTTTGCCGGTAAATTAATTCAACAATATCAATTCATCACTCACGAAGATAGTTTAGAATATAAAGAGAATCCGCTAGACTTTAGGCTGCTAAAATATCAGGAATCACTTAAAATTTGTCTTGATTCACTTGAGAAGCTCAAATCAACAACAGATCCGACAATTATCGAAATTCTTAGAATAAATACAATATCGTTGATCTCAAATAATTATCAAGACATACTTGCACTTGATTTTTATTTCACAGATGATCAAAAACAAAAATCACGGACAATTAACTTTTTAAGATGGACTCTACAACAGCAACATCTTTATCCTGTGTCAGATACTACAATCATAAAATACGCCATAAACTATGCAGACTACTTGAAATCAACACAAGTAAACTTTAGTAAAATAATAAATGGTGTTAATAAGTATGAAAAGATTTCTTTAGAAAAAACTTTCAAAGAATTTCAAAATAACTACTCAGGACTTTTGAGAGATAAACTTATCACATCCTTACTGTTACAGCTTCATTTAGATCCTGAACTCCAACAATTCGCAAAAGAAAGTCTCGAATTCGTTAAAACTCAGCCAAGCGTAGATGAAATACTAAAAATCATAAATAGAAAAAGTAAAGGTTCACCAGCGTTTAATTTTACATTTGAAACTGCCGAAGGAAAGGAAATACAACTTTCTGACTTTCGCGGCTCGATAATAATTGTCGATACTTGGTATAATGGATGTACAAATTGCGTTACACTTGCAAAACTATTGGCACCATTGGTAGAAAAGTACAGCAAAACTAAAACGGTCACATTTCTAAGTGTCAACGTAGATTATAAAAGGGAAAGATTCTTATCAGGAGTCAAAAGTGGCTTATATGGAAATAAAAATGTTATCCATTCCTGGACACGCGGTAAAGGTCAATTAGATCCGTTCATTTCACATTATCAATATTATTCTTATCCAAATATTTTGATAATTGATAAGATGGGAAATGTTATAACAGCAAACCCCTATAAAAATCAAAGTGAAGTAATACCCAATATTGAAAGATACATTCAACTATATAAATAATTTATACAAGGTTGTCGATGACAACCTTGTATAATAGAATCTTTTAATTAAGGAGCCCAAACACCTTTTTCAGATGATTGAAAGTTTGGTGTGGCCGGTAAACTAGTAGGATTTAAATTGCTAGGCCCAGGATCGGATGCAAAAGATATTACACAAGGATGATCAGCAGTTTCCCGACATCCCTCTAAGTTAGGCATTTGTGAACCAGACACTTTTTGATAGTTGGTGTTTGAAGATAAAATGTAATACGTGTTTGCTAACGCATCCGCTTTTTTATCAGAAGTTCTAAATGCACTGAAACCTACGGCTAATCCTGCAACAAGCAGGCTTAAAGCCACTTTTTTGAAATTGTTCATAGTATTAAAATTTAAAATTGGTTACTGATTTTTTGTAGCCCCGGCATAGTATATCCCAATGAGACCTAAAATGATAAAGGCAAGATTGAACCAAGAATGTTGCACCCAATTGAGCGATTCGATCACTCCACCACAATAGCACGGCAGCTTACTTCCGGAAATAAGTAAGTACAGTATAAATACCGTAAATCCGGTGATCATTGCTGTGAAAGCGTAGAGCCCCCACAGAATTGTTCTTTGAAACATTAACATAACAGCGATCACAAACTCGCTGACAATAATGAATGCTGCTAAAAATGTGCTGTATGGTCGCAAGATAGCAAGCCTGGCTAGACCGCGTTGAAATCGGTCAAATTCGACCGCTTTCGTATAAGCAGTATAAACGAACAGGAAAATTGCTAACCAGGAAATAATCAAGACAATGGCTTTACCGTATCGCTCACTGAACGACACAGTACGGGATCTTACGTCGTACATAGTAGGTAATAATTTGGAAATACAATTCGGGCTTAATATGGGATTGATAAATTCAGATTATCGATCCCTTACTTCACTTTCCATACGGAAAGAGTTAATGATCAATCAAAGTGGTAAGACACTCACTTTCAAAACATAACAGTTAACTGATTTTGATAATGGTAAACTTAGTACAAATTGCAATATAGCGCAATACGGAAAGTCGTAAAATGCGACACACAAACACTTTAACTGCCGAAAAAGCAAATTTTCACTACCCAAATCGCAAATTTACCCCCCGAAATAGCACAGCTATTTTCGAAAAAAAGACTCAATTGAGGGAATATTCTCTTTGGTCACGACCAAATATGTTGAATTCGGAATCAAATTAAGTTTGTTTTCATCTAAAATAAGTTCCAAAGTATCTCTTTTTTCACCAGTTTGATAGGAAGAAACAACGGACATATTAATAATTACTCCCCTACTGATCTGGTAAAAATTTAGGAGCGCATATTTCTCACGAAGGGATGCCAGTGACAAAGCGATTGGATAAGATTTATTAGCCATCGTAAAGACACGTACCTGCTTATTTACGGTTGCAAACATGATGATGTCTTTCCGCACGTCTAGTTCATAAAGCCGCCCATAATATTCAACTGAAAGTGATGTCTCCTCTTTTTCCTGTTCTACTTTTTTGATGGAAGCATCATTACTTTCTATCTCTATAGTCAATTCTGACGCGATAACTTCTAATGCACGCTTATGTTGATGCCTATAAAATAGAAGCACATAAAACATATTCATCAAAGCTACAAAAGATACTACCATGGGGTAATCAATAAGCAAAAAATCACCGAAGATATTTGCACGGCCAGTACTGGCAAAAATTACGTAGAAAACAAACATATCCAACAGTGATGGCAAGATAAAACCCAGCACAATTTGCAAAATAAATCGCGGCCAAAACTTCTCCGTCCAAAGTACAATTTGGTCTAGCCAAATAGTAAAATATTGGACAATCCAAACCATGGCATAAGCCACACCCAAACTGGGTAAAAATGCACTATAAAAGTCCAAGCATAAAATTGCTTCACCAAAATTAAGTGGTCTGCCATGAAAAGTGATGTAAAGTGCGGCAACAAATGATATAGCGAGTTGGGAACTACGCTTTAAGTAGGTCGGTAACGGCATGCTTAATTAATTAAAGAATTTTAACAAGGAGTTAAAATACAATAAATTTTTCACATTCAATTACATTTTTATGACAAAACAACCAATGACCCCTACTGGAGTCCAAGACAAAGTTGACGAATTGTACCTATTATCGGACACAGCATTAGATGCTGAAGCAGCAGCAGTACAAGCCGACTTCAAGACTTGGATTAAAGCAAACTTCACGTTGACAAGTAAACAAGAAGATTACTTAGATGAGTTAGGTGGTCAAATTCTGGGATTTTTTGGTGCAAGCTGTTCGGTATCTTTTTCAAATAGATTGCCAATCGACTTGATATACCCAGCACCTCCCACAACCGAGTACACAAAGTACACCGGATGTAACAATGCTTTAGCTGTTAAATCTGATGGCGGAAAACCGATAGCTACTGGATCAATCTCATTTGAGATTTCTTACGCGGCTAAACCGTAAACAAAAAAAGCCTGTTAGCGAAATGCTAACAGGCTTTCATAGCGTAATGATAATTATTATAACTCTGGTATCATAATCAATTCTTCGGAATTTCAATTTCTAACTCTACATTTTGAAATAGATCTGCCAAACCAAACAGATATACACTTTTTAATTAACAATAATTTTTTCCGCTTAAAATCAAGTAAAATGACAAAACAACCGTTAACACCGACCGGTGTTCAAGACAAACTAACTGAACTTTACGAATTGACTTCTACTGCGATTCAGGTTGAAGCATTGGCTATCCAAGCTGATTTTAAGGCATGGGTAAAAGACCAATTCACGTTGACCACAAACCAGGAGGACTATCTGGATGATCTGAACCAACAGACATCTGATTATTTCGGTTCACAATGTTCAGTTTGCTTTACAAATAAACTACCGATCGATTTGATATACCCCACTCCACATACGGGACAGTATTTAAAATGGACAGGCTCATCGAACAATCTGGCTGTGAAGTCGGATGGGGAAGGTAAACCTACAGCAACCGGTTCTTTGACTTTTGAGTTTACTTATACTACTGTATAAAGATAACCAAAAAAATAACCCAGCAAGTCGTTAAGTCGCCTTGTCGGGTTTATTGGTTAATCACATTTAAAGAGTTAATTGAAGTTAAGAACTCGCTTATTGAAAATTAAAAAACAAAAATTAGAGGACTTGGATATTTTTTGATTTTATAACATGACATCTCTCTAAAAGAAATGCTTAGATATATTGCGAATATTGCATTTCTTTATATATTTACGTTATATATTATCCTAAATGAGCAGATCAAATTTTGAGATTATAACAGAGGCTTTGTCTCATATTGCGAACAAAGTTGCTATTCATAATCATTTGAATTTACAAGACATCAACATTTATCTTGAGAACTTTTTCAGAGATATATTGAATATAATTTACTCCGATAGAACTTTTGAAAACCTCAATAATCAAGAAGCCAACTTTACTGCAATTGATTTAGGTGATGATAAAAAAGATTTAGCCATTCAAGTGACTTCTACAACAACGCTGCAAAAAGTTAGAAAAACCATCACAAAGTACCAAACAGAATACGGTTATAACAAAATTATAATGCTTTATGCAAAAGTTGACAAACCTACTCGTTCAGTTGATCTAAATTTAGAGAACAGTATTGAAGTTGAAGAATGGTCAATCAAAGATTTATGTAAAAAAATTGAAAATTTAGGTGATGAAAAGATCTTAGAAATTCAGAAGATCGTGCTAAATCAAATCACTCCCTCTTTATACGATAATTATTCCAAAACCAAGGATATTTCGGCATCGGAGCAATATGATAATTTAGAACAAAAAGATATTAGAAATATCACAGATAAATTATTAGACGTTTGTCCAACAATTAGTACACACCGCCTACAAAAATATTCGAGAGACATCGCTTCCGGAGAAGCTGAATTAAGTAAATTTTCCGACAGAGAGATAACCTCAATGAAATACAGAATTTTTGAAGTATGCCAAGAAGAATTAATTGATTTTTGTGAACTTAATGACACAACGCAAGAAGTTGATTTTATTACTATTAACACATTAATAGAAAAATATACTGATCGGGCATCTTTAATTATCCAACAAAAGTCTAAAGACTATAGTTATCCTTTAAAGAATGAAGACCTTCTTAAAAAGGTCGTACTTGCACTTATTAATGACTGCTATCTATCATTTGACGAAAAAGGCATTTACTCATGAACAATACAAAACAAGAAGCTAAAAAGCGCCTTATGTTTATTCAAAAAGAGGATTATAACTTTTTGACATATCACATTTTAATCTTATTAAAAATACTTGGTGCCACTTCTATTGAGAGTAAATTCCAAGATTATAAAAAAATAGCATATTTAATTCAGTTTTTGTCCACCAAACCAAGATTCAATGAATATTCGAAGGTCGAATTAAGTCAAGCTTACAATCGAAGCCATTTAAAGAAGCAACTAATATCACATCTTGTCCTCATATTAAAAAATAAAAACTATATCGGAGTACATTTCAATCTACAACGTAACTCACTAGACATATGGCTAATAGAAGAAAATATACCAGAATCATTTTTTGATACTAGCCTATTCGTAAGAGAAATAGACAATACCAAAATATTAAAATCGGAATTACCAAGATTAAAGGTACTAACATTAAAAACGATGGTCGATACCATATTTACAAAAAATAATATTATTACATGGGAAGTTTAATAATAAAAAGAGTAAGATATGAGGGTGATCACTATGTCTATGAATCACCTGAACTAAATAGTGGAATTAACATTATAATAGGTGATAACGGTTCTGGAAAAAGCACTTTCACTTATTTAATAGAATATTGTTTAGGAGGTTATCTAAAGTATTTCAATGTAGATAATAAAACCGAAAAATACATTGAGATTGTAAGTGACACTAATAATTATGCTGAAATAGAAGTTCTACTAAATGGTGAACTCTATGGTTTCAAGAGATTTATTGGAGGAAACGTTGTTTATGTCAACTCTGGCGAGGAATACAACTCTTTTCCAATTTATCGGCAACAGTTGGAAGGTACAGTAGAGTCCGAGATTTTTTCGGACTGGATGTTAGATAAGCTTAGTATAACAAAGCAAGAATTAAACCTAGGAACAAAAACCTGGAAATTAAATATAAACGATCTACTTAGGTTAATCATTTATGATCAGGACACCCCGTCAAAAAAAATTTATAAAGAACCAACCAACCTTAATTTCGTCACAGACTCACTTCTGATTAGAAAAACGATCTTTGAGGTATTACTGGGAATATCATCTGATGAATATTTTAGAAAGTTCGAAGAATTCAAAAACATTGAAATTCTTCGAGATAAAGAACATCTAAAAATCGAAGCATTTAATGAAAGGTATTCTGGAATCGACTTAGATATCGAAAAAATTGAAAAGGATCTAACATCCCAAAATATTGAACTGGAAACCCTTTATAATCAAAGAGATCTATTTCTTAGCTCTAATAAAAAAGTTGATAAGAAAACACACTTAATATCGGAGATTCAAGAACAAATCATTCAAGACGAGATCGAATTATCAACAATAAGTCTTAATATTCAAGCTAACCAAATTGAATTTGAAAAGATATCGAAGTATTTTCAAGCACAGACAAGTGAAATAAATGAAATAGAGAAAATTATTTTCACAAATGAAAAATTAAACTTATTCTCTTTTAGATTATGTCCATTTTGTATGAATGAACATGACCCTAAGGAAAATCATTGTCTATGTGGAGCAGAAATCAAGGATGAAGATTATGAAAAATTCATTTATTCTTCAAAGGAATATGAGAACATCCTTAAACATAAAAAGAAAAGCCTTGAAACAATCCAGACAGCCTTAGATTCGTATAGTAGCGATATAAATAAAGGCATTTTAAAAAGAGATTATATCCAAAGCAAAATTAAAGACGCTACGGAAAAACTCAAAGCCCTTATTAATTCTACTGATGTAAATAAAAATAATGAAGCAATCGATCATTTGCATGCAGAAATACTGGAGCTAATGAAGAGAATCGAAAGTTATTCTTATAGGAGGAAGATTGCCATTGAAAAACAGAAATTAGAAGAGAACTTTAAAAAAGTTACTGAAACATATAAGACGATCAAAACAGAATTGGATGACCTCCAGAAAATTTTCGATAAAAATAATCGTGAAATAATTTCAAATTTCAATTCAATTTACCACGATCTAATTACGAAGTCCTCTGCTGATGCAAACGCAGCCGAAATCAATGAAGACTATATGCCTATAATTGATCAGGGTATCTATAAAAATAAAAGTGCTGGTGTTCCGGTTAGATTAATATACTATTACACAATATTAGCTTTAGCAATCAAATATAAAACGGTTAAACACCCCAGACTTTTAATAATTGATACTCCTGAAGACTCAGGAATTGATGACGATAATCTTAAAAACGATCTCTTATTACTTCAAAAAGTACTAAGTAATGTAAATGCAGATAGTGAATCATACCAGGTAATATTGACCACAGGACTTGAAAAATACCCTTCTGAATTTGGTCCGTACATTATCGAACGATTCAACAAGAAGGATGAAGGGAAGTTTATATTAAACGAGAAATAAAACATCAATTGGTATGTAATAGCTTATGTTTTTTCAACAACTAGTATATGCGTAAAACCCGCGATTTTAAGTATAAAAAAGGTTGAATTTTACTTCAACCTTTCTTTGCTTTATTTAGCTCCCAATAACTTTAACTTTTCACTGAGGTCGGTCAGCCCTGCTTTGGTCAGGCAATCTACCGATAAGGATTTAAGCTCTTTTAAATCGTCTTCCGGAATAGTACTGAGCAATCCGGTTTTATCCTGCTCTTTGGCTTCTAGCCCCAACTCAATAACCTGATTGAGTAATAATACATTTTTTCGGGAAATCCTTAAATCGATCTTCACGACCTCCCCCATGCCTGGAATACTTAAAATTGTATCAAACACCTTCGCTACATCATTCGTCGTCATATCCATTCGGTTTTTATACATTAAACATTTATACAAAAATACGGCTAAAAAGCGTAGGACACCTACTCAAAATATGGGGAGGTCATGTGTAAAAAAAACCGCTTCAAAAATGAAGCGGCTTTCATACGAATTAAAATCCATTTACTTACCTTGAGCGACTTCGTTCTCCGGCATAAATTTTACGATCTTCTTTTTGATATGTCCGAAGTTATCTTTGACCGTAACCTCAAAAAAATGATCCGTATCACTGTGGGACGTGTACTTTAATTTAAAAGTTCTATCATTAAGTACATAATCAATATTCTGACCTAAGAAATCTCCATTTTCATCCTGTACAGTTCCCGTACCCATAAACTGAATAAAGCTAACTTTATACGTTGTACTTGGTTCCTGTCCAAGTGGAACGATACGGAACTTTAAATCCTGCGTTCCGTACTTGGCGATAATAGAAGTTCCCACTTCCATCGTAAGATTGAAATCGAACCCGGTAACAACAGGTTCTTCCGGTCTATAAATACTAAGTTCATTTTTGTCACAGCCTGTTAATGCTAAAGCCATCAAAATCACCAATCCTAAAAATAAATTTTTCATACCCAAACCCTCCTATCTATTAATCAAAAACCTGACACCTATTCCTACTTGACCATTAAATTTATCAAGCGCTTTGAACAACACCCGCTCTCGCCCGGTCGCGAAAACGATTATCTTGTCTGAAGGGAAAAACTCAACTTCTAATGTAGCTGCGCCTCCAAAAATAAAATGGTCCTGGTTCAACAGAATAGCCTGGTCATATAAAGTATGTCTTCCCCAGTTGATCCGTTCATACCCGGCAATACCGCTTAAACCAGCGGAGATCACAAGGTCCTGCTTACAGTCGTAAACCAATGGAAAATAATGACCGATCTCACCAGTAAACTGCGCCAGCTTAATAGAACCGTCTTGATAATCATACTTCTTGTGGTAGAACTCGCCTCCCGCCACCCATTTGCTGTCAATTCCAGTATAGATATTAGCAGCAACTCCACCAAAAAATGTCGGGTTCTGCTGCTTACCAAAAAAATACCCGTTTGCCAGACCTCCCCTGACTTCAAGAGCGACTTCACCCTTTTCAAAACGTTGCGCACGAACAACGTTTGCCACCAGCATAAATGCCAGCACAAAATACATCATGTACTTTTTCATTCGATTTGTTTTTATGAATTTGTTAATAGACCTTTTGGGTTGATTAACGTGTTGTGGTAACTGGGAAACAAAAGAGGTGAAATGAAAAAGATGATGTTGACCCGGAATGAAGTGCATTCCATAAAGTAAATAAAGAAAATAACCAAACCCCATCTTAACCTCCTACGCTATACTTTCTCTAATGAGCTGTCCTACTCAAAAACTTATACAAAGTTATATACCGGAAATGAATTTATCCTAATCAAAATATGGGGAGGTGTTATTAAGTCTTTCCTATTTTGCAACCACAAAAAAAGCCAATGCTATTGCACTGGCTTAAAGTTGTATGATACTACTTTTCGTTAAACGTTACTGATTGGAACATCAATTCGATCCCTTGCTACGCAATATCCATCTTTTATAATGTAACACTCAACAAAATGCCCCCCTTCAAAGTCTGAACTTTCTTTTCTCATATTGCCTGATAAGTTACTTTCGAGGATTTCACCCCGAAGAGTATTTCTCTGTTTAGCAATCCAACCTTCATTTTTTACTTTCCATAATACGTTATACGGTTCCTCAACATCCGTTGATTCAATAAAAAATTTAAGCTTTTTGTTCTTCCGTAAAAATTTCACTGTACGTAAAAGTTCTGTTCTGAACCCAGCTTGTTGGACTTCACAGTTTATCCGCAACATATTGCTAATATCCATCGGATACCGCTCTTCAATATATTGTTCATTCGCAACATAGTTATAGCTTCTTTCTTTGATAACTTGAGGATACGGAAAGACTTTTCCAAAGACCAGACGCCATATCTCGTAAACCGTATCTTCATCATTTTTGGATATGGCATTCTCTATATTTTTAACAGCCTTCTTTGCCTTTGATTTAAAATTTGAATTCTTCTTCTTATAAACATGCTGATTACTTCCTGGAGCGAACCAGTAGGCGCGATTGTCATTAAGTTCACTTAAATACGCAAAGAAATCTTTAACCAAAACGTCATAATCAGCATAGCCGTAATCGGCGTATTCCTTATTAGCAGAAAAAAAATTGTAAACAAATGTATCAATTAAAAGACCTCCAATTTTCACACCACATTTGTTTTTCCATGCTCTTACAATCCGACATAAATTGACAACATTACCATTGCATTGATCGTCCAATTCTTTTAAGCTGGCTGCTTCTGGCGAAGGATCAGTTTTTTTCCAACGACCTCCATTATTTGAATCTGCGTAAGTGTAGCTTCCGTCTGCCTCAAGAAATGCAGGACAGACTTCAATAAAGTCGTTGGTAAATTGTATTACAACAACCTGACCGTCTCCCCTAATCTTTGATGAAGAATATGTTTTCAAAAGTGACTTTTTTACGTCCTGTAACAATTGACTTTGCCCATTTCCTTCTCGATTATTGTACGTATAATAGAGTTCATCCGGTAGAACAAATAAAAGATCAAGGTCGCTGACACCATTAATCGCAGTGTCACGACCATAACTCCCCACATAGATACCATTATCTACTTTAGATTCAATATCGCGGAAATCTCTGTTAAGTCTTTGGGTTATTAAACCGAATCTATTTTCTATACTACTTTGGTTTTGGACGATAAGGTTACTGGCAAAATCTTGGAAGGTTTGGTATACATCCATAAAATAAATAAATCAAAATTATAATGATAATAAGTAACAGCACGCTTGCAAGTGATCTCGGTAGTTTATCTTTAAAAAATGTAAGTTTTAATTCTTTTACAACCCAGTCTGGTTGTGATTCATAAAAGAATTTAAAATGCGCATACCATTGAGAAAGGAACACCTGCTTACTGATTGTGTTTGAATAGAAATCGTTAAGAATATCTTTATACTCATTTTCGTAGTTTTTATAATCGAAATTATTATCCCCACTAACTTTATAGTACAGATCTCTAGTTTGATTAAATAGTTTTGTCAATCGTATCCCTTCATTATTATAATCGTCGACCTTCCCTTTGAAAACATCGATATACATTATACCGATCCCGACAAAAATCAAGATAATTGATAGCTCTTTATCAAAAGGTATATTGTTATATGCAATCTGAATAATACCGATGGCTAAAGAAACAAATCCGATCCAACTTGGCAACTTATTTATAATATCGTAAGATGCAAAATTTTTCTTTGCCCCGAAACCAATATCATACCCTTTTTGAGCTAACGTATTTAAAAACTTATCTTGATTCATTATTCTTTCACTTTGGCTAATAGTTCTTTTGAAAACATCAAAAAATCGATGTTTTTCGATTACACTAACATACGAAAATTAACTGATGAAATTCTTCTTATTGATATTACATATTAACAATTCTACGTTCTATATTTCTTACCAATTTTTCGATTCTCTCCAACATTATTATTAATTACGTAAATATGAACCACCACCTCAAAATATAATGAGGTAACAATGATCAGAAAATCAATCATTAACTTTGACCTTCTACTACGCACAAAAAACCTTCCCATTTTAAAAGTATCCTGAAACCTTTAAGTAAAACTTAGGGAGTTTGCAACGTTCCTGCAAACGGCCAGATGTCCGGTTGTATCACAACCGCCTTTTTTGATCTTATACTCGGAACTCGTAGATCAGGACAAAATAACGTTAAAATGAAGCTTGAACGATTAAAAATGATAGGTGAAGATGGAAAATCAAGCAAAAACAAAATGGTTGCATGTACGGCTATCAGAGGAAGAATACCGTACAGTAAATAAACATTTCGGCACTTCGACAAGCCGAAAATTAAGTCAATATGTTCGCGACAAACTACTCGAACGACCCATAGTAAAAGCTTACCGGGATAAATCCAATGACGATTTAATGGCAGAACTAATCCCTTTGCGCTTGGAGTTAAACCGCATCGGAAACAACTACAATCAGGCTGTAAAAAAACTTCATACGCTTAAAACGATTGGAGAGTTTAAAGCCTGGATCATGCAGCATGATATCGAAAAACAGACACTGTTTAACAAGATCGAGGAGATAAAAAACCTGATCCAAAAGTATGCGGAAAGATGGTTGCAATAATCAAAACAGGTCATTCTATTCATCGGATTTTCAATTACAATGAGAACAAAGTTAAGGAGGGCGTTGCACAATGTATTGGAGAAGGAAATTACCCTGTGGACCTAGAGAATTTAACGCTCCCCATGAAGCTTAACCGTTTGTTGAAACAGGCTGAACTGAATGAAAATTGCAAACGTAATAGCGTACACATCTCATTAAATTTTGACCCATCTGAAGCAAACTTATCAAAAGAAAAGATGATGGATATCGCTCACGAGTATATGGAACGGATCGGTTTTGGAAGTCAACCGTATTTAGTCTATCAACACTTTGATGCGGGGCATCCGCACATTCACTTAGTATCAGTCAAAGTAAGGTCGGATGGTAGTCGTATTGATATGCAGAATATAGGTAAAAACCAGTCCGAAGAAGCCCGTAAAGCAATCGAAAAAAAGTTTGATTTGGTGGTAGCTGAAGGTCGAAGTAATAATCTAAATAATAAACTGGAACCGATCGCTTTAGGTAAAGTGAATTATGGAAAAATACAGTCAAAGAAAGCTATCGCTAACGTACTAAATCAGATCCTTACGAATTACAACTTTACCAGCTTAAAAGAACTTAATGCTGTTCTCAGCCAATATAATGTTTTAGCCGATAGAGGCAGTGAAAACTCAAGAGTCTTTAAAGCAAATGGTATGGTGTATAGAATATTGGATCAGGCAGGTAATCCGACAGGAGTACCCATTAAAGCCAGTGATTTTTATAACAGACCCACGATGAAATTTCTGGAAGAAAGATTTCAGGAGAATGCTAAAAAACGGACTCCTTTTAAGAGCAGGATCAAGAACGCTACGGATAAGATTTTGACGAACTCACGTATTTCGATTGATGAGTTTATAAATCTAATGTCAAAACAGGGAATCGCTATCGTCAAAAGAACAAGTGAAGATGGCAGACTCTACGGTATCACCTATGTGGATCATACTTCCAAATGTGTATTTAATGGTAGTGACCTCGGTAAAAATTACAGTGCAAAAGCGATTCTCGAACGATGTACTGCAAAAGATAACCGAGCCACTGAACAGATTCGTACAAAAGAGCCGGAAACAGAAATCCCAACGGATCAAAATGCAGCTCCACTTACGCAACCAATACCGGATACAAACGCTGTATCCGACACTTCCATAACCGATGACAAAGGACTAATTGACACCTTATTTGAAATCGAAAATGCATGCGACTTTATTCCAAACCAACTTAGGAGAAAGAAAAAGAGAAGAAAACGCAGGAGACGGGATAATAACAATAACTTTTAAAATCATAAAGCTATGGCACACGAGACAGGAGAGAATGAACAGGCGCTGAGGAAAATTCTGGATATGACACGGTTAATTAGTGTAGTAATATTAGTAATACACGTTTATTACGCATGCTACTCGGCGTTCAAGAAATGGGAATTAGTCAATCCCTTTTCCGATAAAATACTGAGCAATATCATTAAAACGGGATTGCTGACTGATTTTCATAAACCGAAGTTTATCGCTTTAGGTTTCTTAATTATTTCTTTGATCGGAGCGCGAGGTAAAAAGGATCAAAAGTTAAATCACAAAATAGCGTTTACCTATATAGTTTGTGGGTTGCTGATTTACTTTATTAGCTACTTTTCACTTTATGTAGGCACAGATATTACTACCATAGCGGTGGTATATATAATGTTAACGGCAATAGGCTACTTGTTTATTCTTTCCGGAGGCACTTTGCTTTCCAGAATTATTAAAAGTAGCTTCAATAACAATGATATTTTCAATGCGGAGGCCGAGACATTCCCACAGGAAGAACGCCTACTTGAAAACGAACTATCGATTAATCTACCTGCTCGGTACAGGCTCAAAAACAAATTTAGGGACTCGTGGATAAATATTATCTCGCCTGTCCGCGCGACGATTGTGTCAGGCTCCCCTGGTGCCGGAAAATCGGCATTTGTGATCCGACACTTTATCACGCAAGCATTAGCTAAGTCCGATCCTTATACACTTTTTGTTTATGATTTTAAATTTCCTGATCTATCGCTCATCGCCTACAACCACTGGCTAAAAAATAAACATAGGTACAAAAGTAAATCGGAATGCATTTTCATCAATTTTGATGATCTGTCTCGCTCGCATAGAGGTAATGTTTTCGATCCTTTAGGAATGACCGATATTACGGATGCTACTGAAAGTGCAAGAACAATATTGCTCGGATTAAATCGCGAGTGGCAGAAAAAAACCGGGGAATTTTTTGTCGAAAGTGCCATCAACTTTGTAACGGCAATTATCTGGTTTTTACGAAGGTATCAGGACGGGTTATTCTGCACACTTCCCCACGTGATCGAATTAATACAACTGCCATATGACGACCTATTTACGCTCTTACGAACGGAAAAAGAAATCGAGGTGTTGATCAATCCGTTTGTGAACGCTTATCTCAATGATGTCATGGAACAGTTGGAAGGACAGATCGCGAGTGCAAAAATCGCATTGGCAAGATTGGCTTCTCCGCAACTTTATTATGTTTTATCGGGAAACGATTTTACGATTGACCTGAACAATCCGGATAACCCAAAGGTCATCTGCATGGGGAACAACCCACAAAAGATACAGACTTATGGTGCTGTACTTTCGCTTTACGTCAACCGTATGCTAAAGGTTGTAAACCAGAAGAACAAACTTAAAAGCATGTTGGTATTTGACGAGTTCCCTACCCTCACAACAGACATAATACCAACGATCGTAACTGGTCGATCAAATTTAATCTCGGTATGCCTGGGCATTCAGGATGCAAGTCAGTTACGCAAGGACTATGGCAGAGAACAAGCTGATGTGATAACCAATACGGTTGGAAATATAATCTCAGGTCAGGTCACGGGTGACAGCGCAAAACAACTGTCCGAGCGCATCGGAAAAATAATGCAGGAGCGAGAGAGTCTTTCTATTAACAGCGGCGATACATCCATAAGCAAAAGTAAACAGTTAGACTACGCTGTACCAGCTTCAAAAATTGCCGCGCTGAGTTCCGGTGAATTCGTCGGAATGGTAGCGGATACACCAAGTCAGAAGATAGAACTGAAAGCCTTTCACTGCGAAATACAGAACGATTTTGAATCGATACAAAGAGAGGAGAAAGCGTACAAAGAAATACCTGTTATCAGAAAGATCAATGCCGATATGGTACAGCGTAATTATATGCAGATCAAACAGGATGTACAGAATATTATAGATGCAGAAATACATCGAATGCTCAACGATCCGGCGCTCTCACATTTGATTATCAAGAAGTAATTTTTCAATTGATATTAAAGACAAAAAAGATGAATTCGAAAATCAGAAAAAACGTTGAAAACGTTACCAAACAAGAAATAACAGAAATCGACCATGTTCGTAGATTTATAAACAATTGCTTTCATACACTCAAAGTGAACTTTCACCCTGACACATCATTTGAAGATTATGTGGATTCAGAAAGTAAAAGCTCTTTTTCAGTAGATGAACAAAAAATACTAAATTGGAGGTTAGACGAATGCTTTGAAGTATGTAGCAAGGACAAAGAGGATATTTATAAAATATCATTTGAAGAATTAAACAGTCCACGGTCTAAACGAAAACGTTTGGGATTATAAACTATACCATCTTCTATTTTGGTAGAAGCTTAGATATACAAATTTTACTGCTACTGGTTTTTATATGAAATACATTTGTCGGTAAACTTGCGACAACAACGCCACAACATAATAAAAAAAGAATGGTAATGACTAAAATCGTAACGGAAGCTTCGATCAGTTTTTTTCTGCTCATAAAAATTTAGTTTAAAAAGAACAGGGCCAAATTGCCCTGTTCTCAACCATAAAAAATCTGCTTTCAGGAAGCAAACAAAGCATCCACCCCAACCAAAAGGTGGATGTACCAAAATAACTAAATAAGGCTTTCTAATTCATCAGAATCACAGTCCCATTCTACAATAATAAGGATGCGTATATAGTAACTTCTGACAACAAATAAATCACCTGAACTCAAATTAAAGCTATCAAAACTACGTAAGCCTTGATTTAGAATTTCGATGAGTTCCCATCTAACGAGACCAAGATCTACCTTGGAGTACACTTCAAAAATTGTTTTGTTTACGATTGACGTCAGAGCCGCTTGGAGATCGAAATTATCCAATCCCGGATAATATAACTCTAAAGGCTGCTGGAACTTTACTTCATTATGTAAGGTCATCAATCTTTCTTTAACGATACGGTTCGGCATAATCTTTTCAGTTAAAATTAGGCTGTAGATATCTAATGGCTAAATTGTTTAATCATAGTCGAATTGTAAATATTTAAACCAATACCTTGAAACTAAGATTAGGTGTAAAGAAAAAATCTAATCATTTTTAAACACGATATCCCGACCATGAAGTATAGCCATATCATCACAGAAATAAGTAATGCTAAGATCGGCATCATAATAATCGTAATAATTAGTCCGGCTATACCAAAATGAATATCTACATCAAGATTCTCAGGGTAGACACCACATAAATGCAGTATCATATTGAATAATACGAAAATGATATTTGCAAATAAAACCATTATATAGATTCTCTTAAAAAAATCATTCGGTCTCTCCGAATATCGATAGATCAATTCCTTCATATTGAATATTTTTTGTTTAGGCTAACAATCGCTTTTAAACACTATTTTTACTATGAAAGCGAATTACATTGTTGTTTCGTTCCCATACGGCTTCTCCTTGCTCGAACGAATTAATTATGCTTTGGGTCAAGTACCATCCCTTACTGAATTTTGTCTTCTTTAAAAATCGTCGTTTGAACAAAGTATAAAGACGGTTTGAAGCCTTCACAAAATCATCGCTTTTGTGAAGTAGGCTTTGACTGGTAAAGATCTTCTCGGTATAATACAACCGACCTGCTTCGATGCTTTTTCCATCTTCACGCTGTGCAGAGATTAAAAAATCAATTGCTTCTGAGTTTTCAGGATTTAAAAGATAATAGCCCTGCTTCTCAATATACTCGTATTCTAATTTTTTCGAATCACGAAATATTATTATCCTTCTATCATGGGCGAAATTGATTTCTCTTAGTTTATTTAGGTCATCTACCTTATGAGGATATAGTTTGTACACATTACTTCTAAAAAAATCTAAAAACTCTTTAATATCTGATTCCGTATGGAAAAAGTTTATCTGCTTGGACATCATAATTTATTTTTTACAAATGTGGATTCTGAAACTCAAATGCCAACGAACATTAATTCTTTCAGTTTACACAATAGCGAGCCAATGGTTAATTTAACCATGACACAGGAAATTCATAAAATAAAGGGAGATATTGCAGTACATAAATTTATACTGCAATATCATAAGGAAAAATTATTTAGCCATTAATTAGGCGGTTACTGATGCAAAATGAAGAACTACAAACAAGCATCTGGATATTTAAAATTGTCATAATTCTATTCATATTCTATTTACCTTGTATTGATATAAATAATTAAAAGCACAATTCCACCTAATATTGCGATTGACAATGTAGCATTTATATACGGATCGTCTTTTAACAACGATTCAAATGTTCTTCGCTTACGAAGAAATACCCATCTTATGAATGCGCCTGGATACGTAAAAAGCAATACAATTAAGACTTCTAATATGATTTCCATAGAAAGAAATATTACTTTTTTACTTGTGACTATATTAATTCTATAATTTAATTATTCATATGATCTAAACATTCAACAATGTGCTATCCTCCCAAACATCCACATAATTACCATTTTCCGCAATCAAGACACGGCAACCTGCTGGAAGTCCCAAGTACGGTAAAATTAATGGGCACCAGTTTAACAAATGAACTGTGTGAAGAGGTTGAAAAAAATCATCTTGTTCTGAGTATTCACCAGCCCAAATGTACCATCCTGTCGTATCATCTTTTCCAGGATGTCTTAAGGCATGAATAGGTTGTTCGTTATCTTTTACATTTACAGAAATCCCCACCTTAAAATTCAAAGCGGATGGTTCAAACTCAAAACCATATTTATCACAGATTTCTTTTTGTCGCTTGATCAAACTTGTTTGGTTATTTTCCATTACATCCCATAATCTAAGAAGTACATATCATTCTTCATCTTTCCAAACTTCTGCACCTAATGAATCATGGAAAAATCTATAGCCAGGTGGCAAGGCCAAGAATTTCACTATATCTGGTCTCATTTTAATTAGATGATAAAGATGATCTATGATTAACTACTTTTAGAATTCATTTAACTCTTTTCAGTTCCATCATAGTTGTAGTCTTCCAAAGTCCATCCAATCATTACTTCATGAACCCATGAAACAAAATTGTCATTACATTCCTCAACATCTGAAATGTCCTGATAATCGCAATCAGATTGCCAAAATACAACTGGACAAATACCATCTTCTAATTTATCTAAATTTAAGCAATAATGATTTCCTCTTCCATCAGGTGAAAACGGCACAAAATATTTTGGCATACCATTTCTTGATGAACTGATCTCAAAATCGTAAACATTATCCAAAGAACTACCTCTTAATTCATTATCAAGTCCAAGAACCTCAGTTCCTTCTAAAGAAAACCCATTATGGATCGTCATTAAATACTTAAAGTCTTCTGGTAAGGAAAACCCATTTTTTTCCTCAAATACCTTCAATCTATCATCTAAAATATGGGGGCCTAGATAAACCATTGATTTATCAAATTTAGACAACTCATTCACCGCCCTTTCACATTCTTTTATTACACTTTCTTCCATAATTTACTTCTATTTAGTTGGAAATTCTTTTTTCCAGTACTCCTTTCTAGCACTGTTAAACTCCTTTCGCTCTTGTTTTGTCAATGGCGTTTGTCCTTTAGGATGGTTCTTAAGATAATTTTCACCTAATCTATGATCTTTTTTACTCATTTCCTTAAATGGTCCTTTTGGATTTTGTCCAACATGATGTATTTCAACAGGTTGTCCATCGCTTTTAAATGTTGGTGCATTTCCTGGTTTAGTAGGAGGATCTAATAATTTTCGATCAACTTTATATTTACTTTCAACTTCTACAACAATCTTTTCTGCAACCTTTTCTGAATTCTTTTCGGCAATCTTCACTCCTGCCTTCTCGGTCGCTATAATTGCACCTTTAGCCTCTGCTTTTAATGGTGTTACGGTCAAGAAAATCATTCCCGCAGCCTGCCCCCTACTTACTTGTCTACCATCAAAATCTTTGCCGGTCCACAGGCTATATACATCCTCAATTGGGGAGGCAATTCTCACTGCTGTTTCAAATGCGGCCTGGTTTGCTCTTCCATTATCAATTTCAGCTTTAGCTTGAATGCCTCCTTTAGCAATCATAGCTTGTCTAAAACGAAAATCATAAGGTTCTAAACCTTCAAGTTCTACAGCATCTACGACTCTATTCCCACTAAATGCATAAGGTGACCAAGTATTATACTCCTCTGTTAAAGGATCGATATTCATAAATCGTCCTATTGCAACATCATAGTTTCGCCATTTAAAGCTATCCCAGTTAAGCCCTAAATCCTCCTGCCTTTCCTGACCTTGAAATCTATATTTATAGTAATTTGTCGGGGTTCTGGTACCTTCCTGAACCAGTTCAGCACGGTAGTATGAAGGACCACTTTCGCTTGGTACAAAAACATAGGATTGATTGTTATAGGATTTATGTCGTTCTCCAAACGGGTAAAAATGATTTTCAGTTATCGCCTGTACAACCTCTAACTTATCATTCCATACCCAGGAACTACGAATGTTACCAACGTGATCGACATAGTTAAATACATAATTAAAGAACGTATTTTCGGTTACGTTTACATAACCTTCTGAATGAGGGAAAAACTTTAAGGACTGATCCAAATATTGGAAACCTTGCTGGTAATCCGTAACAATGTTACTTTCCGAAGTAATTACCCTTTTTTGTACCTTAATACCTTCAGCATTGTAAAGATATGCAATTTTACCTCCGTCACTAAAGATAATTTCAGTAGGTAGATTCGCTTGATTGTAGGTTACACTAATGATCCCTTTGTTTAGGTCTTTGGTCATGTTACCCCAAGCGTCGTATACATAATCATCATAAGTATTTCCATATCCATTGTCCTTAAAGCCCTCCGGATTATTGGTCGCATCGTCTACCCGAAGTAACTTATTTCCGTTATAGGTATAGGTTAAATCGTCGATTTCAATAGCAAACAATGGATTATCAAGATTTCCATTTCTTTTTAGACTGATAATGTTTCCGTTTTTATCGTACTTAACTTCTTCGTCATACGACCTCGGAACAGGGACAATATTTAAAGGCTTTTGATAGTATGCTTTTCGCAGTCTGTTTAAAGGGTCGTATTTATAACCGTACTTTCTGATTTGGTTATCTGTTGATGATAGCCAATAGGTTTCTGCAATATTTCCATTATATAGCGGTTTGACCTCACCGTTAGCACTTGATCCCGAAAAAACGATCCGTGCAGTTTCCGTTTCAGTTACCTGATTGTAATTGATCTTAAAACCGAACAAATCACCACTTCCTAATTCAAACTCAGCACTTCCAAGTGGTGCATTGTTATTGATATCGGTCATCCAACCCCTTATGTTGTAGCGGTAGTCAACTTTTTGTAATCCTACGGCTCCGGTTATATCAGTACCACCAACATTTTTAGAAACAAGCTGTCCTAATTCATCATAGGTATTTTTAGCTAGTAGCTGTTCGGCTCCGCCATTAATCTTATGCTTGTGCAATAGCAAACGATCTTCTTCAGTATAAGTATACGTATCTAGTACATTAAGCTCCGTTGCACTGCTGTTTAGCTTATGAAAGGTTAGGGTTTGCAACACCTTTCCCGCAAAATCGAGCTTACTATCCACTCGGGTGTAACCACCCAAATGGTTTTTAGTATATGCTCGAATTGGGCGATATTTCGCATCGTATAGCGTATAACTTTGTTCGTTTAACGTTTCCGATGCGATGGTCAGTACACGCACCCAACCTCCCGTTTCTTGACCGGTTACCGAAGTAGCTACCGTTTGCCCTTCGACAAGCGATGGCGGTGTAACACCATTTACATACTTATAATCATCATAATAACTTACTGTAAGTAGTTTCATCCCACTGGTTGGTATAACCCGATTGGTATAACTGATCGCGATGTTATCCACGTTTTCCGTAACACCAACTTTTAGTCGTTCTTCCGATAAATTAAATGTAGTATTGTATTGCCCTTGTAGAGTTGTCCGAGTAGAGGAAGTCTGCATCCATCCAGTGTAAACGGCTCTGTTCAAGGCATCATATTTGGTGATCAAATAACCAGTTTGTGTACCACCAAAAGGTGATAAAGTCGGCCCGGTGGCCACTACACGGTCGATTTTATCATACACGATAAACTCCCATTGTTTGCCCGGTAGCTTTTTTCAACCATACGGTTACGGGAATCGTATTTATACTGGTAACACAAATCGTCTAACTGTGAAGCCGGATTGGTTACCAGTGGCGGAATTACGTAGGTCAGATTCCCATACAGGTCGTAAACATAATAGGTATCGTGTGCGCCTTCGTTGTAGGTACGCTTTAAAATCAAACGGCCATTTTTATCGGTAAATTCTTCCGTCGTATTATTGCTTCCCGACTTCCAGTTTTCGTCTTTGGTTACTGTTTTATACAAACGGTTTGCGGCATAATAGCCCTTATCCTGTAACTGTATCGTGTAAACACCATTGGCATTATCCCAGGTAGTTGCGGCAAAATAGTTTTTGACTTCATTGGCACTATTGGTCTGATAGTCCATTTTTATGGTATGGTCGGTATCCGCATTCGGATTGACCTGCCAATCCGTCCCGGGCGCACCTTGTTTTAAGGTACGCGCCAGTGGGGATGCTTCTACAATCTTTTCGCTAAAGGGATATTGTCCGCTATATTGGGAATAGCTTAAAGTGGCCGACTGCGCTCCGGTCTGATAACTCATATCGTTGGTTGAAGCCGGATACGGCAGGTATTCTTTTAACTGGCGCCCTAAATCGTATTCGATATGGGTGATCAAATCTTTTCCGTTTCCGGATTGTTTGTTTATATTTTGCTGTACTGGTCGACCTAAACCATCGTAGTAGGTCACCGTCGAAGCCGGTCGGCCGCTATTGGCTTCCCGATAGGTCGTTTTCTTGGTCCAGTTTTGCGTATTGGTTTGTGCCACCATTAAAACCGGCGCACACATCAAGGCTATAAGTAATTTTTTCATACGACTGGTTTTAGTTGGTTCGGTAATTATTATCATACTCTTCGATAATATTGCCATCATGATCTTTAATACGCTTTAAACGCATCAGACTATCATACTCATAGTAGGTATTTCTACAGTTAGTATCCAGTATTCGGCTTAACAAATACGTCGTGGAATCATAGTAATAAAAGGTTACGATACATCCGGGAAAACTTTGACTTATCGTACAAGGACCTCCCGGTGTTGGTTCCGGTATAAACACTCCCTCATTTCCGTCAACGGGATCAGCCGGGGCGTAGTTTTCAATTTTAAGCGTTACCTGATTACGATTGTTGTATTGGTAATAGGTAGGGGCACCATCTTTAAGCCGGACTTGTGTCATGTTTCCAAAGGCATCATATTTTTCAATCAGCACCCGATCTTCCAAAGCGCCGCTTCCTTTCGAAAAACGCACTAGCTCCGGTAGGATTCGGTTCGGGTTATCGTTCCAGCTTTTATAATACGTGACTTTGGTTCCGGTCAAAGGTGGAATGCCATTAGCAAGTCCGTAGAAAGTTCGAACCGTAATCGGCTCCGATACTTTATTTAATTCGACAAGCTTATTAAGAGCCGTGATCTGTGCAGGTGTCGCATCCGGCACCAGATGCACCTGATCCGCATACGTGTAATGTACACGACTTACCATCCCATCTTCGCTTGTGGTGGTTACAATCATGGTCGGTAAACCGATTAGCCCATCATACCAATAGTCAGTTGTAGTGGACAAATAAGCATCCGGAGTATTGTCAGGATTCACCGTATAGAGTACCGGTGTTGTAAAATCATATGTTTTCTCTTTGACTAACTGTACTTTTCGAGATAACAATTGATATTTACGAAGGTCAAAGTTGGTAATTCCACTTTGTTTGAACAAACAGTTAAAGTAGGCATATCCTCCGATAACACCAGTGATGCTCGCCTGATCTTCATAACGGTATTGCCAGTTTTTTTGGCGAACCTTATACAAGGTGCTGCCGCGTTTTGTCAGATCAATCTCTTCCAGTAAGGTGCCCTGGTAAATATCCCCGGCATTTCCTTTATAGCTGGCGCGTTCCTGCTGGAATACCGTTTGATGTATCGGGTATATATCCATATTTACTCCCAAAACGGAGTTATTAAAGCGTTTGTATTTTCCACCCAGTTCAAAGTTATCGCCACCATAGCTGATCAGTACGTGCTCGTAGTTACGCTCCAGTTCGCTAATTGGGGTAAGCGGATTGGACGAAAACGTTCTAAAGTTGATCTCAAACTGTTGCTTTTGTTCCAGTGGCGCTTCGCCACCTCCATTACAACATTTGGTCAATTGCCAATCGGTAATATACTCGTGGTTCTTTTTAAAGGTTACCAGATCCAGTGGATTTTTAAAATAATCTTCCATGGAAGTATAGTAGTACCGTTTTACAAAAGCCTGCTCACTTGCGGTCGTATAATCCGTTGTACGCTTTACCCGCAGTTTTCCGTCGTCTATTAACTTGGTTCCTTTGCGATAGGTAAAATAAAGTTGCGCATCAAACTGCGTGGTCGAAAACTGGTAGTTGTTATAGAGTTGGAAAGCATATTGGTGGTCTTTTATAATATCAAAAGTAAACTCCCTTGAAAAATCATACCTACCGGTTCCTATCTCCTGGTTGCCATCCGGCATGCGGAAGGTAATCTCCTGTATGGTATTCGCTGATAAATCCGAAATTTTCAACACAATAACATCGGTATGTCCCATCTGACTATTCGAAAGTACATTGATAATCCCTTTGATGGTCTGGTTTTCAAAAGCACCTGTGAAGCCAAAGGTTCCATCCGGATTTTGGTATAAATCCCCTGTAATCGTACTGTTTACCGATGTTTTGTTCACCGGATTTCTCCCCGGATTGTTACGCCAGATATCCATTGTGATTCCTCCATCAACATAATCTTTGGATTTTTCCATTTCGTATTCAAATTCCGAATATCCTCCGGTCGGATAAATAATTTTCTTTAACGATCCTTTTACCGCACTGGCAAAATCGGAGCTTCTGTCGGCAAGATTCGGATAGTAATTATGGAAGTACAAGTCGTTGTTCTGTGGCAGTGCCGTCGAATTAAAGGTTTTACCGTTATAATATCCTAGTGCATCGCGCGCCGAACTCGTCCGGGTTGGTAATGCTAACGGATCATCGTATTCCATAGTATATTGTTCGTATTTACGTCCGTGACCATAGTTGTTATTTTTATTGAACTCGACTTTGGTCAGAAAAAAACGCTCTGAAAAGGTTGGTAAACCTGGGAACAGATAGGTTAAGTTGATCGTATTGACCACCGCTGCTCCCTGTTTAATTTCAATACTGTTTAACACTTTTCGATAATGTAATGAAGAACCATTGGTGCTGTTAAACGTAATTTCGGAGCCAGCTCCTTTTATCTTGGTTAAAGTCTTTCCATTAGCGGTAATCGTATTATTAATTGTGGTGGTATGATCCTGTTCAACCGTTGGCGGACGAACACAATCGCGGTTACTGGTATCAAATTCATACACTTTAATAGTCAGGTTTTCCACCTGATCCATACGGATGGTTTTGTTTACGGAATCCGAGTTGTATTCAAAGTGGATGGTACCACTTTCCGGATGATCAATCCGGGTTAGATAATAAGCCGTTGGTACATATGGGTTATCCATACGCGTCCCGACAAAGGTGGTTTCGGTGGCAGTAGCACCTCCAAAATAATATTTGATTCCTTCCGGGGTGATCAAACGAAATTCCTGCGACTGACGGAAACGAACCTTGTTATCAGAATCACTTCCCATTATTTCAATTTTAAGGTTGCTATCCGCTTTAGTCAGACGTGGGACAAAATCCGCGTCAAAGAAAAAGCTACCGGAATAGCCCGGAAAATTAAAATAAAACTGATCGGGCTTCACATCCCATATCCTGCGTAGCTTTGCAAAAATCCGGTTTAACCAGATAGCATGTGAAGAACCGTTATAAAGACCATTGGGATCGATCATTTCAGCGGTCAGGCGGCCTTCCAGATACTCGGCTTCATCGGGTTTATCATTTACCGTACGGGTGATCACCCCTCCAGCGCTAAGTGTCCAGTTAATTCCCGTCCAGGTGGCCGGTTGGCTTACTTTAACCCCAGCGGCATTATAATTTAGACTTATCGGTAAAGACAGATGTCCGGATTGCAGGGTATACAGCGGAATCGAAGCATTAACCATTCCAGTGTATTCATTAATCGGGATATCCCCGAATTTGGTTAAGGCAAAGGCGTCCACTGAAGGTTTGGTAACATCAGGTACGACCATTGCGGTAGGGCTCGGTGGAGGTGTTTCCTGGGCCATAGTTGTCCCATAAAGCCCTAAAAGCAGTAAGGTGAGTAGTATTTTTTTCATATGATTTCTTATTTAGGTTGGATACCCTTGATCACTTTTACCGAGTTGTGTTGTACGTTGGTACGGATCTCAACGATATAGATGCCTTCCGGGTACTGACTTAAGTCAACCGGTACCGTGCGACTGTCGATCGAAAACTGTTGCAGTTGACGTCCCGATAGGTCGAATACCGAAGCGGTTCCCGTCTGGAAATCGTAACCCACAATGATGTTGGTAAATTGTTGCGCCGGGTTGGGTAAGGCTTCAATAGCCGGTTTGTCCAGCTCTTTTTTATAACGGTCTTTAAGTTTTACGACCCAGAAGTCGCTACCACCATTGCCGCCGTTTTTATCGCGCGATGGTTTTCCTTTAGACGTTCCGGCTAATAGGTAGCCGCCATCACGGGTTTCAACTAATCGACTCAAAATGTCCTCACCATCACTCCCTACGGTTTTACTCCATAGTTCTTCGCCTTTGTCATTAATCTTTAGGGCAACATAGTCGTTGATGTCTTTTTTATCTTTTTTCCCGTCTGCTACCTCGGTAGTAGCATAGCCCCCAATTAGTAAAGTTTGATCATCATTTTCTATGATTGAGGTCAGTAGATCGCTATTACCGTTGTTGTAGGTTTCCTGCCAGATGGTTTGGCCGTCAGTGTCCAATCGTACCAACCAAAAGTCGGTACCTTTGCCATTGGCTTTGCTTTTATCATGCGACGGATTCGAATTGGAACTGCCGCCCAAAAGATAACCGCCCGTTTTACATTGGATCAGTGCCGATAAATGATCGTCACCGTCACCGCCAACTGTCCGTTGCCATTCGATAGCACCGCTTTTATCGGTTTTGATAATCCAATAATCTCCTGCACCGATGTTATCGTTAAGCTTATTGCCCGAAGCCGGAGAATTTGAATAGCCTCCTATGATATAGCCACCATCCGGGGTTTGTTCAACTGTTTTAAGCTGATCAAGGTTTTTACCGCCATAGGATTTTTGCCATTCGATTTTTCCATCGGAAGCAAGTTTAATCACCCAGTAGTCCAAATTGCCGAAGTTTTCTTCGGTTTTGTCTTCCGATTTGCCCGATGCCGATGATCCGCCAACAATATAGCCCCCGTCTTTAGTTCTGCGTATGGTGGCTACCTGTTCCTGACCACTGCCACCGATGGTGCGCTGCCATTGTTCACCTCCTTTTGCATCGAGCTTAATAATCCAAAAATCGTCTTGACCACGAGATTTCTCTTTTTTACCAGCTCCCTCTGTTGATTGGGAGATTCCAGCCAAAATAAAGCCGCCATCGGCTGTTAATAGTACACTTTGTAGAAAATCCATACCGGATCCGCCATAGCTTTTTTGCCATTCGGCGGAACCGTGTTCGTCCATCTTCCAGAGCCAGTAATCGAAATTACCGCTCGAAGCCATTTCCTTGTTACCGTTTTTCTCGGATAAGGAACTTCCCGCTAAAAGAAACCCATAGTCGGGGGTGGGCAGTACATCTGCTAAAAATTCGGCGTGCTTTCCGCCGTACGACTTTTCCCAAAGTATATCCTGGGAAAATCCTAAAAATGGACATGCCAATAGCAGGAGCAGGAATTGAAACCTGCACTTAAATGAGTAAGACATGGTGAATGTTTTATGTGAGTTTATGAACGCCAAACATAGAGCAATTTTACCATACGAAGCAAGTCAAAATATAAAAATGGGGCTTTTTCCCCTTTTGAAAATCAAGTCGTTACGTATAATTACGTAATGATTAGTCAAAATTACGCATTGCTTTTTGCCCAATTGGAACACACAGGAATACAAGCATATTCTTTTGACATCTAATCATCTTCATAGCAGCCATTTTAAGCATCGCTAAACTGTAGTAAAACTTGAAAGAAGTTTCTTCAAATGACATTTATTCAATGCGAAACGGACTAAAAAGCCAAGCTAAGTTAGCGGCTTTCGTTACGTTGGGCGCATAATGGCATTGCTCACAATGCCACCCTTCTGGACTTATAGCCCACCGTCAACGAACCTAGCCGCTGTCCACTTGCTTTCTTTTTTTTCCGTTTTTTTCTTTTGAATAAAAGCTTTTTTGGAAAAAAAAACATGGAAAAGGGAGAGAAGAAAAAGTAGTAATAAACTAAAATCTCTTATCATGGAAATCACAGGCAGATTAACAGCGGACGTAATGGTACAAACCACCTCCGCAAACAAACAGGTAGCAAACTTCAGTATCGCAGAGAACAATCGCTACAAAGCTAAAGGCAGTACAGAACCTGTCGAAATTACCAACTATTTCTCGTGTTCGTATTGGATCAATCCCAACAGGGCAAAGAAATTACAGAAAGGTACTTTGATGCAACTAACCGGACGTGTAGGGATTAATACCTACTTGTCAAATAACGGTGAAGCAAAAGGAACATTGACCTTTCATGTAACGGACTTCAAAGTTTTGGCTTTCCCTAAAAAGTCACAGAACGAAACCCCTTCCGCTCAACCGAACCTACCACAGGAAGAAATCGACAGTAATGACGGTTTACCATTTTAACCCTCAATGTAAAAGTATTTAACAATTAAATTTTAGAAATCATGGCACACAATATTAATTACAACGAGACAACAGGACAGCATAGTTTTTTCAGTGTGAAACAAAAAGCATGGCACAATCTAGGGCAGATCGTATCGGAATACCCGACAAGCGCAGATGCAATGCGGTTCGCAGGGTTGGATTTTGATGTGATCAAAACTCCAATGTACACACAAGGTTCTATAATATCAATAGGTGATTCGGGAATGGAAACAGAACCGATCGAATTGAATGTACCTAACTACTACTCAACAGTACGTACCGACAACAATACCGTGTTAGGTGTAGTAGGCAAAGACTACCATATCGTACAGAATCGGGACGCGTTTTCGTTTTTCGATTCCATTGTCGGCGGTGGTGACGGTATTATGTACGAAACGGCGGGCGCTTTGGGTAATGGTGAAAAAATATTTATTACGGCTAAACTTCCAAATTATATCCGTGTGGGTAAAGAGGATTTAATCGAAAAGTATTTATTTCTCACCACCTCGCATGATGGTTCGGGAAGCATTACCGCGGCATTTACCCCCATCCGCATAGTGTGTATGAACACCTTAAACGCAGCCATGCGTAATATGACCAATGCGGTACGCATACGACACACGGCAAACGCAAAAAGCCGTTTAGAGCAAGCACACAAATTAATGGGCATTACGGACAATCTTTCTACTCAGATACAGGACATTTTCAACCATTGGACAACCGTACGTATATCGGATGATCAAGTGAAAAGACTGATTGAAATTGCACTTGCGCCAAGTAAAGATGTACTTAAAAATGTATTGGAAGGTAATGAGGAAGAACTTTCAACCCAGTACATCAATATGGTAGATGCTGCTTTTGAATACGCTATGGGCAACCCTACTCAACAACTGGAAACAACCAAAGGAACCGTTTTCGGGGCGTACAATAGCATCACTGGTTATTTCCAAAACGTCAGAAAATATACGGATGATGAAGCAAAGGTAAAATCAATCCTGTTGGGCGGAACAGCACAATTACGCGCACAGACAGCATTTAATCTGTGTAATGATTTTACCCGAATCGGTGAAAATGCGCTGATGATGAATTAGTAACCCTTTGGCGACCGCCTTTCGAGGTGGTCGCTCTTAAAACTTGTATGTGATGAAAAAAATTAAGCATAAGAAACTCTTAAAAATGGCTCGCTTGGAAGCGGACAAAGCTATTAATAGCGCTTTTGATGAAGTACACCGAATTGCCGAAACAAAAACAGGCGATATAACACCGTTTCAGGTTTTAAAAATGGAGGAATTAACAGAAGATTTAGCAAAACTTATTACAGCGCAGGTTTGGCAGAATCTTTAAAAGTCACAGATAGTTTAATCAAAACATAGAAATTATGACAGTTAAAGACAGAGAAGGAAATGAGTTAGAAATAACTGACCTAGAGAAAGCTATAAAACAAGCCGATACATACAGAAAATACAGCCATTACAATGAACACTTCGTAAAAGTAGATACTACACAGTTGTACTGGCAGGATTTATACGAAAAATTGGTTGCAATTAGAACAAATATTGATAACAAAAACAAACAGTAAACGCCATGAGCAATACCTTTTTTCAGTCCATTAACGCCCTTCAGATTGAGGGTGACTGGACAATTACAGTAGCACACGACAAAGAAAACAGCCTTGTTGTTTCGGTACTTTTTTTAAATAAAAAGGCAGGTGATACCGTCAAAAAAAACATACTCCCTTTAATTTTAAGAGGTACGGCAGAGGAACTGGATAACGGCTTTTTCCAAGCCATTCAAAAACCTATACAGGACACAGCACAACTTCTTACCAATATGGAAGCCTATGTAAAGGAACGGGACAAAATTAAGGTAAGCACAGAGTCAAAGTCTCCGAAACCCGAAAAAGCCGAAGCAATCAACCCGTACGAAAAAGCTATGAAAGAGGTTGACGAACTGGAAACAAAAGGACAGTTTCAACAGGCATGGATGAAAGTCCCACCAGTAGAAAAATTCCCCGAACATACAGAAGAAATCCGCGCTCGTAGAGCAAGCCTATCGGCTCAGTTTGCACCCGATTTATTTAATTCACCAAAATCCGAAAGCCATGTTAATAGCTAAAGTACTTCCACGCCTATTTATCTTTAAAGATAAATTACAGGAGATAAAACTCTCCGATCCGTCCCCTGATTTTACGCCCGAAAATGTATTGAATTTTTATGCGCAGACCTACCCTATCCTGACAACGGCTACAATAGAAGGTCCAAAAATCGAAAACGATACCATACAGTATAAATTCTTAACTCAAATCGGCACAAAAGGATGAGAACGATACGTAATGCAATACCAAAACTCGGAACTAAAAAATATCAGCAATGGAAAACTCAACAAAATATAGCAAAGTTCGTGGATGCAATGGACGGCATAAAAGATGCCGACCAAATTCTGAACACAAAATCAAAATCGGCTCCGCTACCGTTACTTCCAATGATTTTTTAAAACACCGCTTTTTGCCTTTACTGGAGGTAGGCAAAAAACTACCTCCTAAAGAATCCACGGAAAAGGATTTCTTTGATTCTCTCGAATTTCTAAAATCAATATATGGATTTCAAACCATTGATACGGATAAATTCCCCTACCCTTATAATATCCTGATGGCTTACGAGGATGCTTTTACTAAAGTTCAACGTGCAGAAGGTCAACTGGATGTTGACCTGATGATAACCGTATCTGAATATGGAAAAATAAGGCTTACTGCTGATATTGGATATTGTACAGGATACCGTTTATATTATATACCCGTTGCACCTGTTTACAGACTAATACGGAGCAGAAAGAATAAAAAGGCGGCAGAATTACTGCTATCTGTGTTTAGCTACTTATACCACATCGCAGGAATACCTTACTATCGGGAGGAAGAAAGTGAGCTTTTCAGATGGTACGAATTTCAGGTCGATTGGCTTGCGGATGGATGGGATGATGAGGAAGAAGTAGTACAGAACTATCAGGAAATTGACGCTGCTTTTTACATAGGGGATGTTATGCTGAGAAGAATTTACAGCTACTATCATGTAGACAATTTTGCTGAACGCATAGACAGATTTACCCCGCATTCACAATTTGACAGAGAATGCCTTTTATTGGCAGAAAGGGCTTGTCAGATGATGCAAAATTATCCCAAGCGAAAACTGTTCGATCATTTTACAACTTTCGAGGAAGATGATGAAGATTACATTATTACGGGACAGCAATACGTTTCCTTTATCTCCGATAACACAGGTTTATTATTTAACAATATGTCGCAATCTATTAATGATGAATTGGGTAACTGCTCAGAGAAAGAAGAACCCCGTTATATCATACACTTTGACACGAACGAAATCGAACGGGTTGATTTACAGTTTGAAGCCTTGATGTTTCCTTTTTTAGAAGATTTATGCACCCTTTTAACTGAAATGAACAATGAAAACAATAACTAATGATTTCGGCTCGCTTTACAAACCTGTAAAGGCTTTCGTAATTTATCGAATACCAAGAAAAAAAAGTGCTGTCTATGTAGAAAGTTTTGATATGGATGAAAACGGCTACCCCGTTAATGCACATCCGTTAACAGCTTCGGAATGCGGAAACCTCGCAAAGGCACTGGATAAATCCGAACAGATGAACAGAAATTATCTACGACCAAAAGGACTAATGCCTACTAATGTACTGCATATTGACCCCGACTATAACAGTAGCGTAATTTGGCATACTCCCGAATTGCAGACCGAACTTTTCTTCACCAAAAATTTCGGTATTACCGAAGGAAAGTTTTTTGTTCCGGCAATGGTTTGGAAGGCTTCAAAAGATTCGCTTAGCGTATATGCTATTGTTGAGGAAAATATAGAAATCACTACGGAACTATATAACGCACCATTCCCAAACATCGATAATAGCGGAAAAGTTTGCATGGGAAACGTAAAGATTGATATTAAACTGGGACACACGTTGGAAGATTTCATGCAGAATTGGCAGAACTATTTTTACAATAGTTATTTCAGCCACTTCCTAAACTCAAAACCCGCCAAAGGAAACCTCATTCAGATTTGGCAGAGCCTTGTTAATACAAAGAAAAAGTTTCCCAAAAAGGCACTTTTAAAAAATGGTTTAACCCTAAAAAGCATCATAAAATGAAAACACAAACCGCAATGCACTACGTGGATAGTTACCTATTAAATCCAACAAACCCGATAACAATCAATCTCATTGGTGCAGGGGGGTCGGGCAATGCCATGCTCACGGCTCTTGCCCGAATGAACCATAGCCTTATCGCTTTGGGACACCCAGGCATCCAATTAAATATATTTGACGATGATACAGTAACGGAAGCTAATCAGGGACGACAGCTATTCGCAGAATCGGAACTGGGATTGTATAAATCCGTAGTACTCATTAACCGAATAAACCGATTTTTCGGAACGGACTGGAAAGCGATAACGTATCGCTTTGAAAAAGGCAAACTCCGTTCAATGCCTAATCACGGCAGGGCAAACCTGTATATTTCCTGTGTAGATTCGGCTGATGCAAGATTTGTTATTGCAGATATTCTAAAGAAACTACCATCGGGAAGAAACCAACGGGACACGCCCTTATATTGGATGGATTTGGGAAATTCGTTAAAAACAGGACAGGTAATACTTTCGACATTGGGCTATATCGAACAGCCGAAATCGAAACTGTATAAGCCTGTATCCTATCTTCCAATGGTTACGGAGGAATATGCAGAAATTTTAAATTCACAGGATGAAACAGATGTACCAAGCTGTTCCATAGCAGACGCACTGGAAAAACAGGATTTATTCATTAACTCAACCCTTGTTAATATGGCAGGCTCTTTATTGTGGGATATGTTCCGAAATGGAATGACACCCTATCGCGGCTTTTTCCTTAACCTTGCCACTTTCCGTACCGAGCCGATAAGAGTCCAATAAAAATATAAGCCTGTTTAAGGTTTCCGCAGTCGGATAAAGTTGTCCAGATTGTCGGGAACTTCTTTTCTTTTGACGCGGCAAAGAAAAGAAGCAAAAGAAAACCGCTAAAATTCTTGGAGCCTTTTTAGAATTCCCAATGCTTTTATACAAGAGCGATCGCTTTATAGAAGTTCAAACTATCAAATTGAATTGCCTATATCGCAAAATTGAAATAGAGAGAATTTAGGTACGTTAACACTATTGATTAAAATAAATTTCGTAAATTAACCATAACCAATTAGCAAACAATATTTTAACCAATAAACTATCAGCATTATGAAAATAGCAGACTTATACATTAGAGTAGACTCAGAAGAAGATTCCGACAAAGATTTGGCGCAGCGTAAACAGGAAGATTCATTAAAAGAATACTGTATCAATAACGACATAGAGATACGTTATATTATTTACGAGGATTATTCAGCCGAAACATTCGAACGCCCCGCCTGGGCAAAATTATTATCCATATTACGTAAAAAACGTAAACAGTCCGATATGATACTTTTTACCCATTGGGATAAATTCAGCCGTAACATGGCAAATGCCTACCAAATGATTACCACTTTGCAACGACTTGGTGTCAGACCTTATGCAATTGTTCAGGACAATTACATCGCTGAACTTGGAGCAACAGCGAAATTAAAGCTTTAGTATAATCCGGTATTATCCTTTACACATCATCTTTTGATTTACCTTATATTGATGAGTCATAATTATTAAACTCTGACAGACTATCCAAAAACCTGTTCATATTATTTTTAAACCTAAGTAAACCCATCTATTTAAGCGATTAGTTAAACGTGGAACATTTATTTATTTGTTTCCACCAAATGCGTATAGCCTAACCATGCAAAAAACGATGGAAGAACTTTTTCTGGGTTACTTAGAAAAACATAAAGGTATCTTATATAAGATAATAAAGATGTATGCTCACACCAAACAAGATCAACAAGATCTCAAACAAGACATTATTGTTCAGCTTTGGCGTTCATACAACAAATTCCGAGGGGAAAGCAAATTCTCCACATGGATGTTTCGTGTTGCCATCAATACAGCTATAAAAAGCTTAGAGGCAGAAAGAAAAAAACCTAACCTATATTACCCTTTGTCAATACCGGATACATTCACTGACGATTACGATGTTGAAAAAGAAAATAGTCATCGAAATTTCATGCAAATATTGAAATCGTTAAAACCTTTAGAAAGGTCTTTGCTTATCTGCTATTTGAAAGGTCTTCCTCATGTAGAGACAGCAAAGAAATTAGGTTTGTCTGAAGTGAATGTAAGAGTGAGGTTAATAAGGATAAAGACAAGGGTAAAAACTTTATACAGACAACAGGGTTATAAATTTTGATCAGGATACAACAATACTAAATACTGCAATTTGTGATTATTAAATCCAATAACTAACTATAATCCGTTACTTTTGACCTTATCCAACATGAACAACTGCTAAATAAGAATAGGACACAATATAAATTTTAATCCAAGAAAAAAACAATCAGTAAAAAACACACTAAAAATCCGAAGTCACATGAAACATTTAGATAAACTTGATGAGCTACACAATCAGTCGCAAGAAAAAATAGCCGAAGCAATCTCTGCCTTACTAAGAAGTATCCCGGAAAAAGATCAAAGAGTAGAAATTTTAACCCAAAGAAATCCACCTATTGAAGTTCTAAGGTTAATTAACAAAATCGCCGATAAAAAAGAAGATTACGAAACCTGTGCTGCAATTAAGCAATTTGCTAATAATAATCTCTCCCTGTAAAGCATAAATTAGTGACATCTAACATCGCTTTTAATTTTCTATCTTTGACAAAAAAGCCATAATTATTCTTTATGAATAACAGACAATCTTATTTAACTTTAATTGGAAGAAGATTAGCCTATCTTAAAACCGAGGTTGAACTTTTTAATTCTCTGAATTTAACAGATATAAATGTCTATGCTGAAAATTTCTACCGAGACTTTTTCAATAAACTTGGTTACGAATTTGACAACACCAACTTCATAGAGAATAATTTTGCTTATATCGATCTAATCGATAGTAAAAACAAGCTGGCAATCCAAGTAACTTCCCAAAATGACAACAAGAAAATAACAGAAGCAGTCACAGGGTTCTACAAAAAATCTGAACACAAAGATTATAAATTGAAGCTTCTTTTAATATCCAAAGATGCTAAAAATTATAGAACTAAATTTGGTAATAACTTTGATCACAAAGAAGATGTTTGGGATATAAAGAAGGTTTTATCAATAATAAATAACATTACCGACTTAAATAAACTTAAAAGTATTGCTGATTTTCTCAACGAACAGATATTACAAGAGAGAAAAAACACAGAATCTAACGAGGTTGAAACTATTATGGCTTTGATTGAATATTTAAGCAAAGATGACAACCGGAGTATATCTCAAAAACCTGAAATTGTAGATCCTCAGTTTAAAATTTACAATAGGTTTTCTGAGCATAGTGTTTTTTTGATAAATTTATATTCGGAACTTTGTACCGTCTACCAGCAACCATTATTGGAAGGTAAACAAGGTATTGATGGTGTAAAAGCAATTAAAATATCAAGTTATTTAAAGGATGAAAGTGATAAAATTTTAACCTCGGAAGGTAATAATCCACAAATCGCATTAGAAAAATTTGTTGAAATTATTTACGACAAACTTTCGGAAAATGGGATTAAATTTGATAAGATTGCCATAAAATTCTATCTATTAGATGAGTTGATTAATTGTAATGTATTTCCAAATAATTAAAAGATGTTAATATCTAAAGACGAAAATATAAAAACCTCCTCAGTGTATGTTGCTTCTTTGATTTTGAAAAACATTCAACGTCAAAAAGTTGACAAGATTTCTATTTTCGAATTATCTAAGGATCTAAAAAAATATAATATTACACGTTATCGACACTTATTTTTTGGACTTGCATTTTTATATTCTTCAGGAATAATTGACTTTAAGGAACCTTTTATCTATGTTCGCAAACAAAAATGATTAAAATTAATAGACTATATAGTGAACCTGAAATATTTGAGCCAATTACATTCGAATATGGTGTCAATATTATTATGGGGGAAGAAGCGGAAAGCACCAATAAGAAAATTGGTGTAGGAAAGTCTATTTGCATAGAATGCATAAATTTTTGTTTACTTAAAAGAATAACAGATAGTAGATTAAACTTAATTCCTAAGAAGTATGCTGAAATAACGGACAGCAAAATTAAGTTAGATCTGGATTTTAATGACAAGAAATTAACTATTTCCCGATCAATACAGAATCAAGATCAAATTTCCATCTTAGTAAATGGAGAAGAAAAGAATTTTGAGAGATTAGATGACGCTTCAGACTATTTAGGAAATTTATATTTTGAAAAATTCCCCGTAAATCTAAAGCGATTGAGTTTTAGAAATCTATTACAACCAATTATCAGAGACGAAAGATCGGAATTTAAAGATTTAGTTCAATGCCATGACACAAAAAAGAGGATTCCGCCAGATTTTGGACCACATCTTTTTTATTTGAATTTAGGGCTTGAAAAATATTCAGAAATTAGAACTTTGAATGAGAATCTAAAAAAGAAGAAAGATTATTTTTCCGAAATAAAAAAAATAGTAACACAAAACAATGAACTAAAGATTCAAGATGCTAAAGCTCATTTGAATGAACTTGAAAGTGAAGTTCAAAAAGTCAACAAATCCATCGAAGGATTAAAGAGCAACGAATCTTTTGACTTACTTCAAGAAGACTTAGTAAAATTGGAAAGTAAATTATCTGAACTAAGAACCCGTCAACAAGCTATTAAATATGAAATTAAACAAATAGATTCATTACCAAAGCCGGAAACAATTAACGAAAATGAAATTTCGATAATATTCAATCAATTTAAACAGGGACTCGGTGATTTAGTAGAAAAATCATTAGATGATTTAAAAGAGTTTAAAAATAAAATAGACGGCTTTAGAAGTTCTATTGTAAATGATCGATTAGTTGCACTTAAAACAGAACTTAATCAGCTAAATGAAGTTGTCCGAAAGCTTGACAATGATTATTCTGAAAAGCTTTCCCTAATAGATAATGGTGAGGTTTTAAGGGATTTGAAAACTTCGATAAAAATTTTCAATGATAAGAATAGCGAGTTAAGCAATCTTCGATCACTAATTGAAAGGTATGATATCGCAGAAAGAGATAAGAAACTTTTAGAAGCAGAGAAAACTTTATTAATCTCAGACTTCGATGAAGAATTGTATCAAAAATCAAAAGTAATCAAGAGTTTCAAAGAAACGATTTTAAAAATTCACGAACAGATAATGGGAAATCGAGAAGCTCATTTTGATATAAAGACAACAA
The DNA here is from genome assembly GCF_023273895.1 of Sphingobacterium sp. PCS056. NCBI lineage: Bacteria > Pseudomonadati > Bacteroidota > Sphingobacteriia > Sphingobacteriales > Sphingobacteriaceae > Sphingobacterium > Sphingobacterium sp. PCS056. Next base: position 4,977,120 of record NZ_CP096883.1, read on the forward strand.
AAAACAAAAATGTTGTAGAGTTTATTATGAGAACCGATGATGATGGTAGTCATTCCACAGAAAGAATGAAGGTTTTTATATATGATATATCTTTAATGCTAAATGAATATACAAAAATTTATCATCCAGGCTTTGTAATACACGATAACATTTTTGAAGATGACGATTCAATTGAAAAGAGTTTAAATTTTCTTTATGCTTACAATGAAAAGAGTCCCAATGAATTCCAATATATTGTTACACTAAACCGCGACTTAATAGAACTTGCTTCTCAAAGAAACAACTTGCTTTTCGATGTAAATAGTGTAAAACGAGCATCATTCACAAAGGATAAAAGATTTTTGGGATTAAAATACAATGAAACTAAATAGTTCAAAATTTACTACGAAAACAACGCCTACTTTCCAGTAGGCGTTGTGATTATATTGGGATATCGAATAAGGAGAACTATTTTTCTAAAACCTTACTCAAAACCTTTAAAAAGTCAATAAGAAGTTCTAAGGATGCCCCATCCACGGTACAAGAAAAGCTCATCCAAAAGATGAGCTTTTCTTGTATATAACTCTTTTTAGGATGGATCATTGGTAGTACTCCTGCTAATCGATGATTTTACTTAAAATGAGAGATGCTTGTCATGATATCTAAATCTATAGATCAAAATTTCCAAAATTAAGTAAAATCGACTATCTAATCTTGCGAACCTTTTCTTAAGATGTGCTCCTAAATGTTTACCATAATTATCCGTTGGGAGATTATATCCTCGAAAATCACGTTTATAGCTTGATACTTTACCTAATTTAATTTGACATTAAAAAATAATCTGCAATATTTGAGGCGATTACATATAATTATTAAAAAATGATGGTTTCAAATTTTGATATTAGGAAAATCGCCGTATATTTGCATCACCAAAACAGAAAACAACTTGTTGACTGTTAGCAATGCGAAAATAGCTCAGCTGGTAGAGCACAACCTTGCCAAGGTTGGGGTCGCGAGTTCGAATCTCGTTTTTCGCTCCACATTAATATCACCTGCCTAGGTGGTGGAACTGGTAGACACGCAGGACTTAAAATCCTGTTTCCGTTAAGGAAGTGCGGGTTCGATTCCCGCCCTAGGTACAAGAAAGCTCATCCAAAAGATGAGCTTTTCTTGTTTTAAAAACGATCCAATTGGCGATTTCAATTTTCAACTGAAATCCAGAAAATTCAATGTCTTTTTAGAAAATTGCTATATTCGAAGTAAAATAAAGTTAGTATGCTCAATTTTTATTATAGTTTATTATTTCTTGCATTCTTAGTTCTTGTGCTATTGACTGTATTTTTATATTGGAAAATCCGCATTTTGAAACGGCAAAATGAATTACTTACTAAACAGAATCGTGATGTATATAGTATCACTCTTCCAGATGAAACAACTATTTATAAGTTAGATCCACATTTACTAAAAAATGCATTAAACGCAATTCAATCGCATGCTTATCAAAGTTATCATGCCCTCGATAAGTTATCCAATGTACTGGATTATATTCTTTATGAGACAGATGGCACATTTGTTAAATTAAAGGATGAAATTGCTTTTGCTCAAAATCTGATTGAGATCAACAAACTTAAAATCAGTCCTTTATTTGATTTGCATATTCGTAAAAAAATTAGCCCCGAAGCTGGAGATATGCTGATCGCTCCTTTTATGACTATCAATCCAATCGAAAATGCGTTTAAACATGCCGATGTCCAAAATGAAAATAGTTATATCTCTGTTGTTTTTGAAGTTGTTGAAGATTATTTTTATCTGACCGTATCTAATCGCATCCAGTCAAAACAACGTACAACGAATACTTTAGGTGGTTTAGGAAACAAAACATTTATACAACGATTAAAAAGTATTTATGGTGAAGATTATAGTTTAAACACAGAGCAAAAAGAAGATATTTACACCGTAACAGTAAAAATAAAACTGTATAAGAATGATTAAATGTATATTGTTGGATGATGAACTTCCTTCACTAAGCTATCTTCAGGCTTTATGTGGAAATTTTAAGGATGTCGAAATTGTCAAAAGTTTTAATAATCCACAAAAATTTTTAGACCAGGTCGACAAGCTTGATTTTAACACATGTGTCATGGATATCCTCATGCCTAATCTTAATGGTCTCGATATTGCAAAACTCTTACCCAATAAGGCTATTATATTTTCGACCGCATATAAAGAGTTTGCGGCGGATGCATTTGATTTGCATGCTGTAGATTATTTACGTAAACCTTATCAAGCTGATCGCTTGCAAATTGCTTTTGATAAAGCGATGAAATGGATTATAGCAAATGCGGTATCCAGTGAAGATATCATTGAATTGAATAGTAATCAAGGGAAAACTCGAATCATTACTTCACAAATTGCTTACATCGAAGTCGCAGATCATGATAGAAGAGACAAGTATATAAAGATGACTGACGGACCTGATATTCTGGCAAAAAACATAAGCCTGGACGAAATCTTGATGCTCTTACCTAGTGGAAAATTCTGTCGAATCAATAGGCGAAATGTGATTGCATTAGCAACGGTATCTTCGTATACTGCACAGTATGTGATTTGTAAAATAAAGGAGCCATCTGCGATGATAAAACTTACATTATCTGCACCCTACAGGGATCATTTTATTAACAGTCTGATTGTTTAGTACATTTTTTTTATTGTTCGGTACAAAAAATACAATTTAAGTTTGTTAAGAACCTTACAGCTATTATCTTGTTGTCTACAATAGGAAAATATATGTTAAATAGTAAATACCGATCTACGTTTTTTTACCTCATTATTTTAATAATTGGGATATCACTTGGCTATTTTATTATCCATCAAGGGACGCGATTTGAACATGAAACACATGGAAATATAAACGTTCCTATACATTCTGCCTGGTCACATTTTTTAGATCACTTGCATGAAAATCTTTCCTACCCACTAGCAGTCCTCATACTACAGATCATAACCATTATTTTTGTAGCTCGAATTTTTGGTTTATTATTTAAAAAAATAGGTCAACCTTCTGTTATTGGAGAGATTGTAGCGGGTATAGCACTTGGTCCTTCTCTTTTAGGAAATTATTTTCCTGAGATATCTTCATTTCTTTTTCCAGTTAGTTCTTTAGGTAATTTGGGTGTACTTAGCCAAATCGGTCTCGTCCTTTTTATGTTTGTAGTGGGTATGGAACTTGACCTAAAAATCCTAAAAAATAAAGCTCATGATGCTATTGTGATTAGTCATGTTAGTATTATTTTTCCATTCTTGCTTGGAATGGGCTTGGCTTATGTGATCTTTCAATCGACAGCTCCCGATAACGTTTCTTTTTTGTCATATGCTTTATTTATTGGTATATCGATGAGTATTACAGCATTTCCGGTACTGGCCAGAATTGTTCAAGAAAGGGGTATGAACAAGACAAGATTGGGTTCCATGGCTATTACCTGTGCGGCGGCAGATGATATTACTGCATGGTGCCTTTTGGCAGCGGTCATAGCAGTCGTAAAAGCAGGATCTGTTATCAGTGCTGTTTACACCATTGCTTTTGCCATTGGCTACGTTTTCTTAATGGTACGATTTGTGAAACCTTTTCTGCAACGTATTGGAGATCTGCACACGACGAAGGAGCGTCTGGGAAAATCTATTGTAGGCATATTTTTCCTGACGTTACTCATTTCTTCCTGGACGACTGAAGTTATTGGTATCCACGCATTATTTGGGGCTTTTATGGCAGGTGTGATCATGCCCAATAACACGAGCTTTAGAAGTATATTTATTGAAAAAGTAGAGGATGTAGCACAAGTACTTCTTTTACCCTTATTTTTTGTATTTACGGGATTACGCACACAGATTGGATTGCTCAATGAAGCTGAACATTGGCACACATGTTTTTGGGTAGTCCTGATTGCTGTAGTGGGCAAATTTATTGGAAGTGCGCTTTCTGCAAGGTTTGTAGGACAAAATTGGCACAGTAGCCTCACCATTGGAGCTTTAATGAATACCAGAGGGTTGATGGAGTTAGTTGCGCTCAATATAGGTTATGATCTTGGCGTACTGACGGATGAAATGTTCGCCATATTGGTACTGATGGCCTTGATCACCACGTTTATGACTGGACCAGCATTAGATTTGATTAATAAATTTTTCAAACCCGAAATAGAAGATAATGCTACGCTGATATCGAAGAAAAATAAATACAACATTTTAATTTCATTTAGCAATCCAAATTCAGGTAAAATCCTACTTCGAATTGCCAATATGCTCACGAAAAAATCTAAAGAAAATAGTACCGTAACAGCGTTACACCTTTCTCTAGGGAATGAATTAAATACGTTTAATTCGATAGAATATGAAAGAGATAATTTTTCATTGTTAAACGATGAAAGTCAAAAATTAGATCAACCCTATACGCCTATTTTTAGAGGTACAGACAACATCAATGAAGATATTGCTAAAATGGCTAATGAAGAAGACTTTGACTTATTATTAACTGGAATTGGTCAATCCGTCTATGAAGGGTCTGTCCTTGGAAGTATCATTGGATTTACGAGTAAAGTGGTTAATCCTGAACGATTGTTAGGATCATTGACAGGAAAAGAAAGTCTGTTTAATCACAGTGGATTTGAAGATAAAACGACAGCACTTCTCAAATCTATTCATATTCCTTGTGGGATATTGGTCGATCGAGGTATTCCTGATGCGGTAAAAAATATACTGGTACCTATCAAAACTCTCAGTGATAGTTTCTTATTGATCTATATCCATAAACTAATCCAAAATAATGATGTAAAAGTATGTTTCTTAGATGAAGATCAAGTGATTAAAACTTCTGTAGAACTTAAGGAAGCGATTCGATCGCTAGACTACGCAGCTCCTAATCATATCAATATCATAGATGAAGCAGATCGTAAAGATGTGGTATATTCTTCTTTTGATATTATACTGATTAGCTTCTTAGCATGGAAACAGATCTCCTTTGAAAAAGAACAATGGACAAAACAGCTACCAAGTACATTAATTTTAAAACCCTAATATTTATTGTTATGGAAAAATATATTTTTGAAACTATGCTTATCAATGATGATAAAATTCATCAATTAGAGGCGACTTTAAAGAATATCCCAAATATTGTTACCATTAATATTAAGCGACTCAGTAATGGGCTTATACTAAAATTAGAAGCTCTCAATATTCAAGCTTTTGAGATTGCATTTCAGCTCAAGCAAAATGGGTTTGCTGTTGAACGCTTGTATGAAGAATAAGAGTAGATCATCCGTTTTTACACCATAAAGGAAATTTTATGTTCTAGACTTTCCTTTATGGTTTGAGTCAATTATTTGATTAGCAATTAATGGATCCTATGATCACCTTAATAACATACCTCTGAATTGCTATTTTATTGTGTACCGGTCAGCTTTTCTCGATTATTTTTATATTTTTATCGAACAATAGATGACATATGCACACAGCTCTTTATATTTTTTCTTCCATTCTGATCATTATAAGTTTTGTTCCATTAATCAGGAACGATTATTGGACATTTCGTGTTTTTGAATATCCTAGACTACAAAAGCTGGTGCTCACGATTGTATCATTAGTTCTATTAGTGATTTTCTGCGAAAAAACAACTATTTTCTACATCTATATTACGCTGCTTTCTGGTACTATTATCTATTTAACAAAGCAGATTCTCCCCTTTACTCCAATTGGAAAAAAGCAAATTTTAAGAGCTAAAAAGGATATACCTGATCAATCGATCAGTATAATGATATCCAATGTATTTGAGGATAACACCAATTATCAGGGTTGTATTGCGGAGATTAAAAAGACGGGTGCAGATGTTGTTCTTTTGCTCGAAACCAGTCATAAGTGGATGGAAGAATTAAGAGAGGCTACGGATGCATATCCCTTTCGTATCGAAAAGCCAATCGACAATACCTATGGTATGCTTTTGTATTCTAAATTGGAACTAAAAGATAGTAAAGTCAAATTTTTAGTTGAAGATGATATTCCCTCAATCCACACAAAGGTAATTTTACCGAGTGGTGAGCTTGTCCAATTGTATGCAGTACACCCTACTCCACCTGTTCCAAACGAAAACCCGCGATCAACGGAAAGAGATAAAGAACTTTTAATGATTGCAGATGAAGCTGAAAAATCTGAAGTACCGGTTATTGTTTGTGGGGATTTAAATGACGTTGCATGGAGCTATACGACTGAACTATTCTTAAAAACAAGTCAATTGCTAGATCCTAGAAGGGGACGTTTCTTTCTCAACACCTTCCATGCGCATCATTTTTTTATGCGTTTTCCATTGGATCATATCTTTTGCAGCACAGATTTTAAATTGAAGCGGATGAAAAGGTTGTATAACTTCAATTCGGACCACTTCCCGATTTTAACAGAATTGCAATATGAGAGATCTGCTGATATCGAACAAGAAGAAAATACACTGGATGTAGATCAAGAAGATATAGCACTGGCTAAAGAGAAAAAAGAAAAGTGCTGATCGTACAGCACTTTTTATTCTTTATTGCAAATTATAATATTTAATACTCTATTGCTAAAATTGATCTCAGTGGGATCAACACACCACTTTTAATTTGAAGATACTTATCTGTTAAAGACCAAACTGTTGTTTCCACTCTCTTGGGACCAGCCTCTGTTTGAAAAGCGATCGTTGTCTTGGACTTGAATTCATTACCTAATCGTAAAGCCCCTTTTAGTGTTTCTAAGAACGTCTGAGTTCTATCTTCATTCGCTGCAACAATTTTGAATGAAGAGATTTGTTCTTTTTCTATCAATTCTCCGATCATACTCCTAATAATTTATAATTGACAATTTGATTAAATAAGCCATTTCATTTATAACGTTCCTAATTGTTATAACATATACTTAACCTTACTTAAATGTAAGAATTCCTAAATAAAATACCAATAGTATTTTGTTTTTAACATTTATTTTACAAATCCAGATCATCACTCGTATAATTATCCCTAAATTTGTTGAAATTTATCAAAAATGGACAATTCAACATTTGAAAAAAACTGGGAGATCAATTTTACACAATGCTATTCAAATGCTAGAATTCGCTATTCTGATCTTTCTAACTTATTGCAATTGACAGCTGGTGAGCATGCTACTATCTCTGGCTTTGGTTTTAAAGAAATGGCGAAGAATAATCAAACCTGGGTTCTAAGCCGTATCCGATTTGAAATAAGTCGTTTGCCAAAGTGGATGGATAAAGTGACTATTAAAACTTGGATTCAACGACTAGAGGGGGCTAAATCTACCCGTAATTTTGAAGTTTATGTCAATAATCAACTGTATGTGGCAGCAAGCAGTTATTGGGCTGTAATCAATACGGTGAAAAGAGGACCTGAAGAATTGGCAATCGCTCTCGGAAATTTTAAAACTTTTCCTGATCGCTTTAGTACGCAAAAACCTTTTTCAAAATTGAATTTAGCTCAGGCAGTCAAATCAATAGAAAACTATACGGTTAAAATATCGGATCTAGATATTGTCAATCACGCAAACAATGTTAAATACTTGGATTGGTGCATGGACCGACTACCCATGGAACTGGTATTAACCAATCAAATAGCTGCTATAGAAATGAATTATTTGAGAGAACTTCGCTATAATGATACGGTGGAAATTAGTGGCAATTCAACTGAATTGGGCTATTTCATGACCGTTGCTAAGCAGGAACATATATCTTTTGCTCTAGAAATTGAAACAAAATAAAAGGGGCTGTATCAAATTTGATGATACAGCCCCTTTTTATATGATGATAAAGCAAATTAACCTGCAAAAGCTTTATCGCCTTTTTTATACGGATAATTTCCATCAAACTTTCCTGGGATCTTAACATAGCGTAATGCTTTTGTTAATCCAAGTTCTGAATTAAAGTAGCCCGTTAAGGTCAATTGTTTAAACATCGTGAACCAATGTGGTGGCTTACCAGCGACCTCTCGATATAATTCATTCTGCTTAACTGCATTCTTTTCACGTTCTTCTTTTGTTTCCTCATCCTGTTTTTTATTAAACTCATTTGCTTCTTTGTCTAATAAATTCACAAAACTTGTACGTTCTTCAGCAGAAAGATCCAAAAAGTTTTTCTTCATTAACTCTTGTGCTTTTTTATCTAGGTTGTTAATTCCATCCATAAAAACAGCTTGCTGTTCGTCAGTATAACAATCTCTAACCATTACAGGAATAAAACTTCCTACCCCAGCTTCTTTTGCTCCTGGAGTTGAGGTTTTTGGTAAAATAGCTTCTGCTAAGTCTCCCAATAGATCAGTAGTCTTAGGTTCAAATAAAACTTCTACTTGTTTAGTAGCAGAGCGTGAACAACCTTCAAGAAAAAGGCTCGAGCCGATGACCACGCCTCCCATCAACATGGCTACACGCTGAATTGCTTCTCTTCTATTCATAATCAATCTCTTTTTTAATACTTAAAATGTATAATTTACTTCCCAGCCTGGACGATAATTACGTTTTACGAACTGGTTTACTTCATCAAAATTAGTCACACGCATATTATTATTATCCCATAATAGGCGTAAATTTCTTCCTGGATACTTATTATCCACTTTCAAATCAGATCCACGAATGGCTAAATTAGCCATTAGCAAGGCTTCTGTTAATGGTCCAGCGATTTCAAAAGGTGAAGACATCTGCATATTACCGTAACCAGCAATACATCCTTCTACCCATTGCGCCCAGTGACCATCAGCACCACCTTTAACACGTGCATACTTTTGTTTTGGATTGGTATAAGAAGCAGATGTTGGCAGCAATCTTGGATTTGCGGCATAGGTATCAGCTAATATTTTACCTTTGGTACCGATAAATAAAATACCATTACCGCCGTCTCCAAAAGCTTCGTTTGGTCCTAATTCTTCTGGTCTTGGTGGTTGAATTCCGCCATCCATCCAGTGCAGTTTAACATCACCTGTTGTCTTGTCGGTCTTTGGAAAAGTCATAACCGCATAACTGGACGGTGGACAACTTTCTGGGAAATATCCTCGTTTGAATTCATCAACATATACCGAGCCTACAGTTGCCTGTACATCTTTTACATATTGTAGACCATAGATACTAAATGGTGCTTCCATGTTATGGCAGCCCATATCACCTAATGCACCAGTTCCATAATCCCACCAACCTCTCCAGTTAAAAGGAATTAATTTTTCAACGTAATCTTTATTTGGCGCAGTACCTAACCAAAGGTTCCAGTCCAGTTCTTTTGGCACTTCTGCTTTTTGAGTTGGCCATTGGATTCCTTGTGGCCATACTGGACGATCAGTCCAGCAATAAATTTCTTTCAGATCGCCGATCATACCTGCATCAACCCATTCTCTCATCTGTCTCACTCCATCACCTGATGCTCCTTGATTGCCCATTTGGGTTACAACTTTATATTTTTTGGCAGCATGTGTCAATGCACGGGCTTCCCACACATCATGTGCTAATGGTTTTTGCACGTACACGTGCTTGCCCAACTGCATCGCAGCCAAAGCTACGATTGCATGCTGATGGTCTGGTGTTGACACTGAAACAGCATCGATATGTTTATGCTCTTTATCGAGCATTTCACGATAATCTTTATAAAATTTTGCTTTTGGAAATTTCTTTACTGAGTCTGCGGCACGACGTGTATCTACATCACATAAATAAGCAATATTTGCTTTTCCGCTAGCGGCAAATCGTGAAACGTCTGATCCACCCATACCACCAACCCCTACAGATGCAACATTCAACATATCGCTTGGTGCTGTAAAACCAGTACCTCCTAAAACATGACGAGGTAAAATTGTTACTCCAGCTCCAAACAAGGCTGCTTTTTTTAGAAAGTCTCTTCTTGATGAATTATTTTTTTCCATAATTTAGATTTATTGATGATTATAGATTGCCTTTTTTCAGTTCACTTACAGCAAAATCAACCGCTCGGGCTGTTAATGCCATATACGTTAATGAAGGATTAACACAGCCTGCTGATGTCATCGCTGCACCATCTGTTACAAAAACATTTAACGCGTCCCAAACCTGATTGTTACCATTTAAAACAGATGTTTTAGGATCTCTACCCATACGAGCTGTTCCCATTTCGTGGATACCTTGACCAAAACCATATACATTATCGTAGGTATATGTGTCTTTAACACCAATTTTCTCCAACATCTCTTTCATCTCGTTTTGCATGTCACCGCGCATCTTCAACTCATTATCCTTGATTTCAACATCCATTGATAATACAGGAAGACCCCATTTATCTTTTTTAGTCTTGTCTAAGCTAATTTTGTTTTCATGGTATGGTAAAATCTCCCCGAAAGCAGTAAAACCTACGCTCCAATCACCAGCTTCGGTAATCGCATCTTTCCATGCGCCACCTACACTCATCTCTGCGACCTCTCCAGACCAGCGACCACGACCTGCAGCTCCTTGATAACCAAAACCACGTACATAATCACGTTTCTTTTCGTCACCGGCAACGTTCACAAAACGTGGCACATATAATCCTGTTGGTCTTCTACCAAAAACATAACTGTCTAAATATCCTTCAACTGTACCACCGGCACCACAACGGAAATGGTGATCCATTACGTTATGACCCAACTCGCCACTGCTACTTCCAAGTCCGCCTTCCCAAACATCAGTAGCCGAATTCATCAAGACCCAAGTTGAGTTAAATGCAGATGCATTTACAAAGATTACTTTAGCGAAAAATTCATAGGTTTGATTTGTTTCTGCATCAATAATCTCCACTCCTTTAGCTTTCTTTGTATTCTTATCATATATGATCTTCGTGACAATAGAAAAAGGACGTAATGTCAAATTACCTGTCGCTACCGCAGCTGGTAAAGTTGCCGACTGTGTACTGAAATAAGCGCCAAAGTTACAACCTAACCAACATTGATTTTGATATTGACAGTTGATACGATTGTGATGAGGAACAGTAATATTAGCTGTTCTTCCCATAATAAAATGGCGATTACCATTATATTCTTTCTTCAAACGAGCTGCTAAATCTTTTTCCACGATATTCATCGCCATTGCTGGCATGAAATCACCGTCAGGTAAAACATCTAGACCATCACGATTACCGCTGATACCTGCAAATTTCTCTGCATAGCTATACCAAGGTGCAATGTCTTTATAACGAATAGGCCAATCGACTCCGTGACCGTCTTTTAAATTTGCTTCGAAATCCAAATCACCAAGACGATAAGATTGTCTTCCCCACATCAATGAACGACCACCTACATGATATCCTCTATACCAATCAAAACGTTTTGTCTCGGTATAAGGACTTTCTTGCTCATTCACCCAATAGTCTAAGTTTTTTTCATTTAAAGGATAATCTCTACTCAAAACAGGACGATCTTTGATCATTTGTTGTGTACGACCACCTGCGTGCGGAAAATCCCATGGATTTTTATTCGGCGACGGATAATCTTTCACGTGCTCAATATTACGACCACGCTCCAACATCAAGGTCTTTAAACCTTTTTCTGTCAATTCTTTTGCTGCCCATCCACCACTGATTCCTGAACCAATGACAATAGCATCATAAGTGTTATTTTCAGCCATTTTATATTTATGTTTAGTTTAGTTTTTTAATTAACTTTTATTCGGATATAACTTTATTTTCTACTTTCTCGTCTTTAAAAGCAACCAAGAAAATAATAAAAACTACGAATGCAATTCCTGCTGGAATAATCCATGTTTGTTTCCAGAAATCAGCAACATTAGCTTCTTGAAGATACGCATATTTTTCACCAATAAATCCTGCTACCCAGAATCCAATCAGCTGACCTACTCCATAAGTTGCTAATGTGATCAAACCTTGAGCTGCGCTTTTATATTTAATACCTGCCTTACTATCGGTATAAATTTGACCTGATACAAAGAAGAAATCATAACAAATACCATGTAAAGCAATACCTAATATCAACATGAAAGAAAGATCGCCGGCGTTGCCATATGCAAATAAGATATATCTTAGAGCCCAAGCAAGCATACCCACTAAAATTGTTTTCTTAAAACCAAATTTAGAAAAGAAAACAGGTAATGCTAATAAGAATAGGACTTCCGAAATTTGTCCAATAGTCATTTTGCCTGTCGGGTTTTCCATTCCAATTTGATCTAAAAACGGATTAGCATTTTGATAGTAAAATGCTAGAGGAATACAGATCAATATGGAAGAAATAAAGAAAATCAAGAAGTTACGATCTTTCAATAATTTGATTGCATCTAAACCAATAATGGATGCAAACGAAGGTTTTTGATCGGATTCAATTTTAACGGGAGGTGTTTTAGGTAAAGTGAATGAAAATAAACCTAATACTAATGATGCTACCGCTCCCATTAAAAAGGTATTTTTCAAAGCACCGGCAGAAGATGCTTCTGCTGCATCCCATTTAAATAGGTAACTGATCGATAAACCTGCCACGATCCAACCGATTGTACCCCAGATACGGATATTGGAAAATTGTTTTTCAGGATTGCTTAGTTGTCTGAAAGATACCGAATTTACCAATGATAGTGTTGGCATATACAATACCATGTAAGCCAATACATAAGGGTAAAATGATGATATTTCAGTAGCGTTATACATTTGATACATCAGAACAGCACCAACTACATGCAATACACCAAGTATACGCTCTGCATTAAAGTATCGATCGGCAATCATACCGATAATAAAAGGGGCGATAATAGCTCCTAATGATTGGGTAGAAAAGACATTCGCAATTTCAAGCGGTTGTGCTTGTAAATTTTTACTTAGGTAGGTACCCAATGTAACAAACCATGCGCCCCAGATAAAGAATTCCAGGAACATCATGAACGACAATTTAAATCTAATAGATGTAGACATTATATGTTTAGTTTATTTTAAAATAAGAGATTTTTATCAATAATTGGTTTTAATATGACAATCTAGCATAAAAAAAACAATTGTACAAATTACACTAAGAAATTATCTACTTCTCTGTATGCGTTAACCAAAGCTTCTTCTCCCACTTTGCCTCCTTTGGACATGCCGTGTTCCATGCCCACTACACCTTTAAAGCCCTTCTCATGAAGCCATTTAAAGACGTTTTTGTAGTTGATCTCACCTGTTGTAGGCTCTTTTCTACCAGGGTTATCTCCTACTTGGATATATGCGATCTCACTCCAACATTCATTCATTTTATGTATCAAGTTTCCTTCATTTTTTTGCATATGATAGGCATCATATAATAATTTACATGAAGGGCTTCCTACTCCTTTACAAATCTCGTACGTTTGATCCGAATATCTTAGGAATAGATCGGGAGTATCACTTAATGGCTCCAATACCATGGTAATACCATGAGGTTCGAATATCTCTGCTCCTCTTTTTAATGCTTCAATGACATTACCCGTCTGAACACCGATTGATAAATTGCGTTCATAGTCGCCAGGTACGACCGTTACCCATTTTGCATTTACACGTTTTGCAACTTCTACAGACTCTTTACAGCCTTTCAGAAAGATATCGATGTAATCTTGTTTTCCTGCTGCTAATGTATTGGCACCGTTCCCGCCTTTTGGAACAACAAACACACCCATACGCATACCCAAAGCCGCCAAGGTTTCACCTATTTTCTTTTGTTCGTCAATACTACGCCCCGTCATACCATTATCTTCGATACTTCGAAATCCCAACTCGTGCATATATTTGATCTCATCAACAAAACTTTTGCCTGCAGTAGCACTGAACATTCCTTGGTGGGGTGCATAATCCAAATTAAATGTGGCTCCAGCTTTATTTTTTTTCTGTTGCTGCTCTCCTGCTAAGGTGGTCAAGCTCACTGCTGAACCAGCTACCAGTAAGGTATTTTTTAAAAAATCAGATCTTTTCATAATTTCATTATGTTGCTTTTTGTAGAAAAAAATCAGAAAACCCTTTTGAGTATTTTTCTTCTATTTCTCCCCTTTCATTGTTAAATATAATATAAACTTCTAAATTCTTCCTCTTCTTTACAAAATCTAATATCTCGTCAGGTGTCAGTGCCATAAAATAATTATCTAAAGCATCGGCTTCCATAGCAGTTTTTGCATATACCGTCACACTCACTATGGGACTTGAAAACATATATCCAGTTAATGGGTTGACATGGTGGCTGATTTTCTGTTTGCCATTCATCATATATTTCTCAAAATTGCCGGCCGTGGTTAGCGCCCCAGATTTAATACATACTACCTCTGTTTGCAAATGATGATTTGAAGTTGGTCTTTCGATGCCAATTTTAAAAAAATCACCTTGCAAATTTTTGCCTTTGACACGCATTTCACCTCCCAATTCAACAATATAATTTTTGACACCTTTATTTTCAAGAAATTCAGCCAATACATCGACCGAATATCCTTGAGCGATACCATTTACATCAATACTAATGTTGGGTCTTGATTTTTTGAGATAGGGTGCTTCCCAGATCAATTTGTTCATCCCAACCGACGATAAAGTGGAAGTAATTTTATTGGAATCGGGAAAATGCTTGATTTGTGTAGTACCGAATCCCCATAACTGAACAAGAGGTGCTACAGTGATATCAAAAATACCTTTCGTGATCTGATGGTAGTAAAATGATGCTTCAACTACTTTTTGAAAGTGTCGATCCAGTTTGACAATATTTGTTTCCTGTTTATTAAACTGACTGATTGTCGACAATGGATTATAGATTGACATGGATAAATCGATCACTTTTAATATACTATCGACATCATTTTTTGAAACTTGTTCATATTGATCGAAATATGTTATGTGGTAAGAGGTGCCCTGTGCAGGCCCTGACAAGACAATTTTTTGGAGAGGTTGTACAAAATAAGAAGTTTGTTCAATTTGTGTAGCAGCGATGCCGCACAAACTGAACAAACTTATTGAGAGCAGTATCCATGATTTAAAATACATGAATGCATCCCCTTATTAAATGTATAAATTTGTATTCTGACCAGGTATTGCTACCGGATATGAACCATCTTCTTTTGGTAATACTTTTGGTAAAGCATCCCATGCGTAATTTGCTGGCATAATATCAATGTCCGATTTCAATGCCGCATCCCACTTGATGACTTTTCCTGTATAGCACGCAATACGACCAATAATACCTGTTAAAGTACTGTAAGCTCCATATTCGGCATTATCAAATTTGTATTCTCCTTTTGAAATTGCCTCGAACAATTCTTTATGTTCTTGTTGATAAGGATTTGGATTACCTTTAGGATCATGACGATAGATTTCATTTCCTTTGGCATCCCAAAGTACAGCTTGGCCATTTGCAGATAGGTATGCTCGACCTTTTGTTGCCTGGAACTGCTCATCAACTCTGTTAGTGACACCTTCAAAGTGAGCACACTGACTGTACACAACCGAATTATCGGGATACGTTAGCTCCAATGCAAAATTATCATAGATCTCTCCATACTCTTTACCTGTTCTATGTGCACGGCTACCTGTACCTTGAATACGTACGGGATATGCACCTTTTACCCAATTGGCAATATCTATATTATGTACGTGTTGCTCTACGATATGATCTCCACACAACCAGTTAAAATAATACCAGTTACGCATTTGGTAATCCATTTCTGTTTGTCCTGGTTTACGTGGTCTTACCCACACGCCACCGCTATTCCAGTACACTTGTCCTGCAACAACATCACCGATAGCACCATCATGTATTCTTTTGATCGCTTCTCGATAATTTGTTTGATATCTACGTTGAAGACCTACAACGACATTTAATTTTTTCTTTTTAGCAATTTCAGCTGCTGCTAAAACTTTACGGATGCCTGGGATATCAACAGCTACTGGCTTTTCCATGAATACATGTTTGCCCTGGCGAACTGCTTCTTCGAAATGCATCGGACGAAACCCAGGAGGAGTTGCTAAAATAACAACATCCGCTAACTTAATGGCTTCTTTGTAGGCATCAAATCCAACAAATTTATGTTGATCAGATACATCGATTTTATCTTGCCATTTATCTTTTAAAGTTTTATAAGTGCTATCCAAATTATCTTTGAAAGCATCAGCTAATGCTACAACTTTAATATTGAAACCAGAGCTTAAAGCATCAAAAGTTGCACCTGTACCGCGACCTCCACAACCGATTAATGCAACTTTAATCACATCACTTCCTGCTGCAAATGCTCCTACGATAGGCATGGAACTTAAAACTGTCCCACCTGCAATAGCTGCTGTCGTTTTTAAAAAATCACGACGTTCAAATTTTTCCATATTTTAGGTATTTAGGGTTATAATTGATATTTTAATAATCTTTAATTGGAGCTTTATCATAATAAGCCATGATCTCCTCATGTGAAGGTGGAGTAACTGGTCTTACCAACCTCATCCCCACAAATGGTGCCTCAGGAAACCACCAATTACTCTTAGGAATCTGTGGATCTAATTGCTTCCAAAAAGGATCTGATGCCAACCGAGCGGCACTTCTCAAATCCATAGGTTCGCTATCAAAAGAACCACCTCTTACACTATTTGGATATAATTTTGTAGGTACTGCAACTGGGTTGTCTGCTACTTTACCTTCAAATTGTTTATAATAATCTTCAATATATTGATCAAAAGTCCACTCAGAAACATTGCCATGCATATCGAATAAACCCCATGCATTTGGTTTCTTAGTGCCGACAAGATGTGTAGATCCATCACTATTTCCTTTATGCCAAGCATATTGATCTAATTGAGATGCATCATCGCCAAAACTAAATGCTTTGTCACTTCCTGCACGACACGCATATTCCCACTCTGCTTCAGTTGGAAGTCTATAAAAAACTCCTGTACGAACATACAACCATTTACAAAATTGAATGGCATTATAATGTGTCATGGCTAAGGCAGGATGCCCTTCTTTACCCATACCAAAAGTCATGTCCAAATAAGGCTTTGTAGGACGTGTAACTGCATCAACTTCTGGTGCTATCTTGCCGTCTAAACTTTGAGTTAGTTCGTAATCCTTATACAAGAAGGGTTCAAATAAATTCCAAGTTACTTCATACTTACCAATCCAGAAAGGTGCTATTTTCACTTCATGAATAGGTTTTTCATCTGCTTTTACATTTCCGCCTTGTTTATATACTCCAGCAGGAATTGCAACCATATCAAATTTCAATTTTGTACCCTTTATTTCTTGTACATAACTTTCCACCTTTTGCTGTGCAAACGACGTACTAGAAATTCCTAACAAGATAAGAGCAAGTAAACTTTTATGCATTTTATTTTTTTCTATAAATAATTGGTCATCACCCTCCCACTAATCCAGACGTATTATTTGTCTAAGATATTAATTTGATTGTGTATTATAAACAATAAGCCTCATAACTTTTTTATTACAAAAGTTAAAAATGATAAGTGCTTAAAAAAAATAAGGCTTGTAAAACAAAGTTTCACAAGCCTTAATGTAGTACAGACGTATTTTATTACAATAAAATATTACGACTCACTTCTTTGTCTATTGTAATATAGCCCGGATAAAAAATTGACTTACCTGCAATATTGATTGAAGGTTTTATCTTAATTGTAAATAATCCCTTTTTTGTATTGGAATTAGATCCGATAAATCCTGCTAAATCACCGTTATTGATCAAGTCATAAATATTAGTATTCAATCGCACCGATGCTATTGTTGATTGCCCTGGATCTAACGATATCGACTGATTGACAATACCTTCTGCTAATTGTTTTTTCTCAAATAAGATAATATATTGAAATTGATTGATAGCAGCTTTCTTAAGAGTCGGATTCTGAATTTTCAATCGAACAACAGCATCTAACGGTATATTTTTACGCAACATCCCTAATGCTACACTTGGCAATGCTGAAAGATCAATACCATCTGATTTAACAATCTTTTGAATAGAAGTACCTGCCACACGGATACTATCTACGGATTGTATATCGTATTTGCATTTGCCTAAATTTTCAATTTGGGCTTTTTGTCTGCTAACTCCACAGCTAGTCAAGATTGCGATACTCACAAATGCGAATAACCAATTCTTTTTCAACACGTTTATCATAATTTAATTTTTCCTTCCAAATTTATAAAGAATTCCTAAGCTATTGATAGGATGACCTGCTTTTAAATAATCATTACTCATCAATCCAAAATTCATTCCTGTCATATATTGTATCTGCCAGCCACGCCCCACTTCCATACGGGTATAAAATACAGGTTCAATCAATACATTACGTTCCTTATGTGCATGTACCTGATCAATTTTAAAATCAGTCATATTCACATGGGATACTCTTAAAATTGTTCCATAATTTAATGCGCGATCTCCACCAAATAAATGTATCTTTTGTCTTTTTGTAGAAGAATAATTGACCTGAACAAATATCTTATCAAAATCCATATCTCTACTTTCAACGACAGCGGGGCCAGCGGTTGATGTTCTGGTATCCACTTCATTCACAGTTCCTATTCCATATCCAGCATATACTTCTAAAATACGATTGCGTCGCTGTCCAAAAGTAGTAAAATATCCGATGCCTAATTCGCCCATTTTTTGAGCAAAATCAGTTGGACTATCTTTTCGATCTATATAAGAACCATTTGCAATCACTCCAATATGATCTGAAACAGCGACCCCACCACTTGCAGAAACATTTCCTTTTAAATTGATATTTCCAGAAACATATACCTCACCTGCATCTTTGAACATAGGGGCTGCTGGGACATTGGGCATATACATCGAACTACAGGATGATAGTAGTAATAAGCTAACTGCTGGAATACCGTATGATAGACTTTTAAAAATCATGAACGTTTAATATTATCTATAAACTGCTTTTTACGTATAAAATTGTACCAAACTCTTATTATTGATACAAATAATTATGTTCAAGTATATTAACAAGCTCGTAATTAGGGTGAAAAACAAAAAAGGCGTTAAGTAAACTTAACGCCTTTTACAAATATTGTGTAGCAAAAACTTATGCTTGCTCTGTAGGGATTACAGAAACATAAGATTTATTGTTTGCTTTTTTGCGGAAAACTACTTTACCGTCAACTAAAGCGAACAACGTATGGTCTTTACCAATACCAACATTTAAGTCAGGATTGTGATTTGTACCACGTTGGCGAACAATAATGTTACCAGCGATAGCAGCTTGACCACCGAAGATTTTGATACCTAGACGTTTCGAATGTGACTCACGGCCGTTCTTGGAACTACCCGCACCTTTTTTATGTGCCATTTCTTATCTTAGATTAAGACTAATGTCTGATTAAAAATTCAATTATAATGTAATACCAGTGATCTGGATTTTAGTGAATTGTTGACGGTGACCGTTTTTCTTTTTGTAGCCTTTACGACGTTTTTTCTTGAAAACGATAACTTTATCACCTTTTAAATGAGACAAAATTTTAGCCGAAATTTTAGCACCAGCCACGTTCGGAGTACCGATTGTGAATTTACCACCATCTTCTGCTAACAATACATTGTCAAATTCAATACTAGCGCCTTCATCTCCTTGTAAGCGGTGCACAAAAAGAAATTGGTCTTTTGCAACCTTGAATTGCTGTCCTGCTATATTTACTATTGCGTACATTGTTAATAAATTAATTAAATGTGTTTATTGTTAATGAACGGCAAAATTAGCAATTATTATTCAATTTCTAAAATATATTACACTTTTTATTTCTCCCCCTACCAAACGGCAACACGCTTTTCTGGTGCCACATACATCTTGGCTGTTTTAGGAATCTGAAATGCTTGATAAAATGCTTCCATGTTATAGACTGGTCCATTGACTCTAAATTCTTCTGGACTATGCGGGTCTACTTTTAAGCGCATGTTCATTCTTTCATCGCTATTCTTGATGCGCCAAACTTGAGCAAAACTCAAAAAGAAACGTTGATCGGGTGTAAATCCATCTATTTTTGTTGATTCTTGACCTTGTTTTGTTTTTTTGAAAGCATCAAATGCAATGTTTAATCCTCCTATATCAGCCAGGTTTTCTCCTAATGTCAATTTTCCATTGACATGCTGATTGTCTAATAAGGTAAAACCATCATACAATGCTGCCACCTGATTGGCTTTTGTTGTGAACTTGGTCGCGTCTTCTGGAGTCCACCAATCTCTCAAATTTCCTTCTTTATCGTACTGACGACCTTGATCATCAAAACCGTGAGTCATCTCATGTCCAATCACTGCACCGATAGCACCATAGTTAATCGCATCATCTGCATTGGCATCAAAGAAAGGAAACTGTAGTATTCCTGCTGGAAATACAATTTCGTTATATGGAGGATTGTAATAGGCATTAACGGTTGGCGTTGTCATCAGCCATTCTGTTTTATCTACCGGTTTGCCCATCTTATCGATCATTTCTTTATAAGCGTGACGTGATGCTGATTGTAAATTTGAATAGTAGCTATCTTTATTGATTTCAACATCTGAATAATCTTTCCATTTATCTGGATATCCGATTTTCTTAGTAAAAGACTGCAGTTTATCAATGGCTTTTTTCCTAGTTTCAGGGGTCATCCAATCTAATTTTTCAATACGATCGCGATAAGAGATTTCAAGATTATTGACCAACTCAAGCATTCTTTTCTTGGCTTCAGGTTTAAAATATTCATCTGTAAACAATTTACCGATGACTTCACCTAAGCTTTCATCTACTGTACTCACCATTAATTTCCAACGTTCCTTTTGCTCTTTTTGACCTTGCAGGGTCTTGCCATATAATTCGAATTGAGCATTACGAAAGTCTTTTGTCAAAGCTTGAGCAGAGCTGTTCAAGAGGTCTGCTTTCAACTTCATTTTCCATGTATCCAATGACTCCGATTTCAACAAATTATTTAGAGCAACATAAAACTTAGGTTGTTGCACCAATAATGTGTCTGTTTTTATCGATAATCTTCCTAAAATATCATTCCAATTGAGGTTTGGAGTTTGCTTTTGAAATGTAGCCACAGCTACTTTATTATAATTTTTAATGGGATCTCGTAATTCAACAGGACTGATATGCGATTTAGCAATAGCAGTTTCTATTTTCAAAACAGACTCGGCATTCACTTTGGCTGTTGCCTGCTGACCTGCTAATGTAAATAACTTGGTGAGGTAACTCGTATATGCTTCACGGATCTTCTTAGCCTTATCATCTTGATCTAGGTAATAGCTAGCTTCAGGAAGATTAAGACCACCTTGAACAAAGGTAGCTGCATTTTTATTGCTCATACGCTCGTCTGCAGCAATATAGAAGGAAAATAGATCTCCATTTCCTTCTTTAAAACCATCAGCGCTGTAAGCAATAAGTTCATCAATAGATTTTAACCCATCAATTTTTTTCAATTGATCTTCAATAGGTTTAATGCCAAGCCTTTCAATCGTGATTGTATCCATCCCGCTGGTATAGAAATCTCCAACTTTCTGTTGATCAGTCCCTTTTTTACTATTAGACTGTGCCGCTTTTTCCAATATACCATGAAGCTTTTGTAGATTTTCATCGTTAAGGGTATAAAATGATCCCCAACCTGATTCTGAGGGTGGTATAACGGTCTTTTTTAACCATTGCCCGTTGGCATACATAAAGAAGTTATCGCCTGGATGTACTGTGGTGTCCATGCCTGATACATCTAAAAACACTGTTCGATCTGCTTGTTTTTGATCTGAACTTTTATTGGATTGGCAGCCAAATGCTAAAGCAGCAATTGGCAATATTGCCCATAATTTTTTATTGACCATAATTTTCTAATTTCAAACACCTTAAGTAAAGGTAGTTTTTTTATTAATGCGGAAATAACACTTTTTGCTGAAATTTGTTTTGGAAAATAGAATTATACTTCTATTTTTGCCAGTAGACTACGGAGAGGTGTCAGAGTGGTCGATCGAGCACGCTTGGAAAGCGTGTGTACTTAACGGTACCGCGGGTTCGAATCCCGCCCTCTCCGCATCCTAACAAGGAAAACGTATCAAAACCCTATAAATTTACGATTTGTAGGGTTTTTCTTTTATATACTCATATCGTTTTTTTCAATACTTCTCATTTCCAGCGAGACCATAGTGAGCCCCTAAAAGATGGTTAGCTAGGGTCTCTCTAAAATGAATCGCTAGATGAAACCTCCCGATTAGGGATCGTGAAACCATATCTCCCTTTCCGCTATCAAAAAATAAACTCAACTATCTAGTTGGGGTTTTCTCAATTTATTATGTTTTGCAAGCTTAACTTACTAACGGCTAATTTTATATAAAATCCTGTTACTGGACTATCTTCGTGATTTTTTGACCAATATAATCTCTATCAAACTGATTTTTAGTATGTAATAAAGCGCGTAAATAATATGTTGAAGCCAATTGGTTCATCTTATTTTTTTCATAAAGATGAGCCAATGTAGTGTAAAAGGGAAATTTGAGGAACTCGTTTAGATCAGGTTCAAAATTTTTTATTTTTTCTATTAACCCTGCTATTGGTAAATAATTACTTTCAACAATGATTTTGTTGATTTCAACCGATATTGTGGGTTCTAATAATGTCAATTGTGTATATAGTTTTGAAAGCAATTGCCAATTTGTTTTTTCATATTGAACTGCAGATAAATGTACGGAGGCAATCAATGCTTCTAAATAATACTTATTTAGTCTGTTCTTCTTTAGATCTATTTGATTCAAATAAGCAAAACCTTCAGCAATTAAATTTTTATCCCATAATGTTCGGTCTTGATGCTCCATAGATATCCACATGTTATTATCCATTCGTGCTGGAAATCGAGCTATATGAAAGAAGAATAGAGCTAAAATCGCATTCAATTCGCAGTTTTCTTGTTGATAATTTTTGATTAAAACTGCTAATCGAATGGCTTCAAAACATAGATCATGATGTATGGAGCCATTTTTTCGGGATGATTTAAAACCCTCATTAAACATCAGGTATAAAACATGCAGTAGATAAGGCATTTCCTTATGCAAAACATTTAGGTCATAATCTTCGTATTGAATAGCAAAATCCTTAATCATGCTCTTACTACGAACTATCATCTTTTTAATTGTTTCAAGGGGTAGCATCAATGCATGAGAGATTTCGATATATCCAAAACCACATAAATAAAACAATGCAATGATAACCTTATTTCGGTCAGAAAGATTAATTTTAGAAAAGTAAACCAAAAGTCTAATCAGACTATCTTCTGCTTCATCTGGATCTAACTGTAGATCTTCAGCATGAAATTGACATGTAATATGACGACCAATAGCTTCACGTTTGATTTTATTAATTAATTTGTTTTTAGAGACTTGAATCAACCAAGCAAAACTATGATTTGGAATTCCTTTGTATTTCCATTCATTTAATGCGACTTCAAAAGCCTCTTGTACCGCATCAACGATATTATCAATTTGTTGGTAACCAAATTTTGCAGACAATAAAGCGATCATCTTTCCATGGGATTCCCTGAAAAGATGATCTGTAAATTTGTTAATCGTATTATGATCACTGTTGTTCATCAGTATCGATAATTTCCCTTAACTCTAAAGTCGCGCCATTCTTAAGATCTGGACAGCTTTTCACTAATTCAGTCGCTTCTGCTAAACTGTTTGCTAATAGTTTGTAATAGCCACTTACACACTCTTTTGTTTCTATATATGGGCCGTCTGAAATGACATTTAGCTTTAAAGTAACTCCAGTAGATTCTAATGGATTTCCTTCTAAGAAATGTCCATTTGCGACTAATTCTTCGACCCAATTGATATGCTCCTGAATATCAACTTGCATATCTTCTACAGATAAATTTCCATAAGCAGCAGACTCACGGATTAGCATTAGGAATTCTTTCATTTTTAATTTTTTTAAGGTTAATGAATAAACTATTTACCCTAATGACAAATTAGATTAGCAATTCGGGACATTTTTTTAAAATTATATTTCTGCAAAATTTGATGCTACATGAAATAACGATCAAATGGTTATTTAATTTAGTAAAAAACGGAATACGATCCTAATATAATTTCTCTATCAGAACATTGATAGCCTAACATAAACTTTGGTTTTGTCCAAATACTAAAATATTTATAAGCAAATTATCTCATTAGATATAATGAAGTAAGGGGCAATTCATCGAGTTGGTAGGTTTCATGTTCCTTCGAAAACCCATTGTTTTCAAAAAGCTCCATCCAGGGACTTTGCATATATTCATGGATCCAGATTACTTCATATGATTTGCAAACACTTAAGCACTTTTGAAACAATACGTCGCAAACTACAGGTAAATCATATTGTTTTAATATTCCAAAATTGGCAATACGAATAGCTCTTTTCTCTTCTAAATAAGGGTTTCTCTTACCTTTTGAAGTAATTTGGGCATAGCCCACCGGTTGATCATCCACATATACCACTAGCCATTGATTTGACATGCTATTCAGTTCAACGACCAAAGCTTTTGTATTAAAATATTGGTTTATATAATTTTCCATGACTTGTGGATCAAGAAGCATGGAAAACTTTTCTATTGCTAGTTGACGTGTCAATTTGACAAGAATATCTAAGCTTTGCTCTGTTGCTACTGTAAATTTTGCTATTATGTTCATATTTGCTAAATAAATGTACATCTGCAAAACTAGAACTCTTTTCAAACAATAACCCGTACAGGTTATGAAACATACACCAGTACAGGGGTTACTTAAATAGCTGCCCAGCAAGTTTAATTCCTTCAATTTTTCGATCAGAAAATTTATCAGCAAATACCACTCGAAAATAGTGATCAAAAGCACCTGAAAATGAAAAAGTAAAGCCTGGAGTAAACCGAACTCCAATCTGCTCACATTTTTTATAAAAATAGTCCATATCTATATGATCTGGCATCTTGACCCAAATATTATAACCGCCGGAAGGTATTAACACAGCTGTTTTTTGAGGGAAGTTATCCGAAATCAAATTAACCGTAAAATAAGCATTCTTGGCAAGCTGTGCCTTAAATGCTCTAATATGACGGTCATAACTGCTGCCAGTCAACAGCTTGTTGACCGTTTCTTGATAAATTGGTGAAACGGTACTACCCAAGGAGAATTTAATCTGTTCTGCTCGTTCCATAAATTTACCTGCTGCTAACCAACCTAACCGTATTCCTGGAGCTAAGGTTTTCGCATAAGATGAATAAGTAAGAACTAAACCGGTTTCATCGAAACTTCTTAATGTTGTAGGTCGTGTGCCGTGGAAATTTAGATCACCATAAATATCATTTTCGATAAGCGCTATATGATATTGATAAGCTATAGTTACCAAAGCCAATTTATGTTCATCAGACATTAATATTCCAGTTGGATTATGAAAATTAGGTGTTAAGATTGCGGCTTTGATCTTATTGTGATGACAAGCATTTCTGAAAAAGTCAATATCAAAACCGATATCGGGATCTATTGGAACTTCGATGACTTTCAAATTTAAAACTCTTATGACCTCCAATATCGAGAATACACAGGGACTTTCTACTGCTACGATATCTCCAGCCATACATGTAGAAGCTAAAGCTATATAAAGGGCTTGTAGGGCGCCGTCTGTAACCAATAATTCGTCTATATGGATAACGCTACGATGTGCAGCCGCACGTTTAATGATATTTTCCTTTAACTCGAGTGAGCCATTTGATGGATAATAGCGTAGTAAGCCTGCCCCTTGCTCTCTCACCACTTGCTGCATAGTTCGTAAAACTAACTTCTGTGGGATCAGTAAGTCGCCTGGAGCTGCTACATTAAATTCTGAAAATTTACGATCAGAACGTAATGAGGTGGTCAGTTGAAGATGATTACTGAATATGGCATCTCTGACAGTTGGAATAAGATTGGATTTTAATTCCTTTTTAAAAGACTCAGGGCGGTAACAAACATAATAACCTGATTTTGGAACACTTTCTACCAAACCCTGGATCATCAAATACTCGTATCCATGTTGTATAGTACTAATACTTAATCTATATTCTTCTTTTAATTCGCGTACAGAAGGTAATTTATGGCCTGGTTTAAAAATACCAGTTCTTATATTCTTTTCAATAGTACTGGTAAATAGTTCAAATTTATACGCTTTCATATCTGTACTGCTAGTATTTACACATTCTGCATCTGTATCACAAATCTAAGTAATTTACCTTTGAGAAAAAAAGTACATGCTACAAAACCATCTCATCGATAGTCCAGTCGATCTACGAAATTTATCAATTCCATCTCTAGAGCAAGTTTGTGAAGATTTACGAGCTTTCCTTATCGATCATGTTTCTGAAAATGGTGGACATTTTAGTTCTAGTCTAGGGGTTGTCGAAATCACCGTTGCGTTACACTATATATTTAATACACCTGTAGATAAGTTGATCTGGGACGTTGGACATCAAGCCTATCCTCATAAATTACTTACTGGAAGGAGAAAAAGATTTTATAGCAATAGAATGTTAGGAGGTATCAGCGGTTTTCCAAACATAGATGAAAGCGAATTTGATGCATTTGGAACAGGACATTCCTCTACTTCTATTTCAGCAATCCTTGGGATGGCTATCGCTGCCAAATACCGAGGAGAGCACAACCGTCAACATATCGCCGTTATTGGAGATGGTGCAATGACCGCAGGATTGGCCTTTGAAGCCATGAATAATGCTGGATATGAGCAACCAAATATGCTAATAGTATTGAACGACAACAATATGTCAATTGATAACAATACCGGAGCATTGCAAAATCACCTCACGGATTTAACGAGCGAAAAGCATTATAATCATTTAAGGTTATACTTAAAAACTCTCCTTTCAGCAGCAAATCCATCTCAAAAATGGGCTATTAGCACCATTCGAAAATTAGAAAAAGCGATTAAAGCTGGAGCAATCCGTTACAGCAATCTATTTGAAACATTAGGTATTCGTTATTTTGGACCTGTTGATGGACATGATCTAAAAAAACTGATTAACTCATTGGAACGGCTCAAAAATATAACTGGCCCGAAATTATTGCACTGTATTACAGTCAAAGGAAAGGGGTTTGCACCTGCAATGACTGAACAATCTAAATGGCATGCACCAGGCACTTTCGACAAATATACAGGAGCAAAAATAAATAAAAGCAGTACTAAAAGCCTTAATACAACCTATCAGGAAGTATTTGGTGATACGTTAATCGCTCTTGCAAAAGATAATCCGCGTATCATAGCGATCACGCCGGCTATGCTTTCGGGTAGTGCATTAAATAAAATGAAGATAGAAATGCCTGAGCGTGTCTTTGATGTTGGTATCAGCGAACAGCATGCCGTCACTTTTTCGGCAGGATTTGCTGCTGACAACATGCTGCCATTCTGCACTATATACTCCACATTTCTACAACGCGCATACGATCAGATTATCCATGATGTCGCCTTACAAAACCTACCTGTTATCTTCTGCATAGACCGAGCAGGAGTAGTTGGTGCAGATGGCCCTACACATCATGGTGCTTTTGACATTTGTTTTCTTCGTTGTATACCAAACATAACCGGAGCCTCACCAATGGATCTTGAAGATTTCAGAAATCTACTATTTACAGCACAGTCTAATACGATAAAAGGACCTCTCGCTATTCGTTATCCAAAAAGTTCAGGATCTGGAAATCCAAGAAGTAATTTTAAAAAGTTAGCAATCGGGAAAGGTAGAAGAATTAAGTCTGGAAAACATATTGCTATACTTTCCCTTGGACCCGTAGGGCAATATGTAATAGCAGCTTGTCAAGAATTGCTGTTAGAACAGATGGATATAGCGCATTACGACTTACGATTTTTTAAACCTCTTGACGAGGATCTTCTTCATGAAGTATTCAGCCAATTTTCAACAGTAATTACTGTTGAAGACGGCTCTATTTCCGGCGGTGTAGGATCCGCAATAATGGAATTTATGATAGAAAACTGCTATAATGCAACCTTAAAACGATTAGGTTTGCCCGATAAATTTGCAATACAAGGTACGCAAGAACAACTTCATAGATTATATGGATATGATCACAAGGCTATTGTAAAACTTGTATCATCACTTTACTCCACTACCATCCAAAACAGTGATAATAGGGATAACTTAAAAACCCACCGCAAAGAAAGATAAAGCCTTACAATTGTGTTTGGTGGATATTATTTGATAAGATTAAACCGATATGCACGGGTTTAATCTTATTCATCTCTTTCTCAATTCTTATGCAGGGTAATATTAGAGATATAAACTCTCTATTAAAGTCTATGTTTTGACTAACATCTAATATATGCGAAGCAAATCACAATCAAAAAGAAAACCCTCTTTTTTTAAATAATCCACACGAGTGATATAGTTATCACTCGGATAAGAAAAAACGATATGGACTAGTAATAAGAAGAGTTTAAGTTAAAATTTGATTTTTCAGCTTCTTCAATAATTTTAATATCTGTTAGCATCAAAGGAGCATTTTTTTTGATACATACATCTTGTTCAAAATGGACAGCTGGTTTTCTATCATTTGTTCGGATCGTCCAACCATCTTCTGCCCTATGATTGTAATGTGTACCCAAATTGACCATGGGTTCGATAGCAATCACTAAATTTTCTTTCAAGACTTTGCCCTTGCCACGCTGTCCATAATTAGGAATATCTGGCCCCTCGTGCAAGTTACGACCTAGTCCATGACCGACCAATTCCCTCACGATTCCATATCCATATGGTGCAATATGTGATTCAATTGCATAGCTAATATCTCCTACTCTATTTCCATGTACAGCTTGTTCAATACCATTTAACAAGGATTCCTTAGTGACTTTCACCAACTGCAATACCTCTTGCTTGACTTCTCCAATGATAAAGGTATATGCTTGATCACCGTGAAATCCATTTTTATACGCCCCAGCATCAACAGAAACTATATCTCCCTCTTTTAAAATTTGATGATTGGGCATTCCATGCACAATAGCATCATTTACAGAAGTGCAGATATGGTATGGAAACCCACCAAATTGATAAAAAGAAGGTATTGCTCCATGATCCCGAATAAATTCATTAGCAAATTTATCGATCTCAACAGTTGTTATACCCGGTTTAATGATCGTTGCTATGGCTGCTAATGTTTCACTAGTCAATCTGGTACTAATGGTCATTAATGCTATTTCTTCTTCTGTTTTATAGATGATGGGATTCATAAAAATATTTCTTTTTTAGTCATGTCAGTTGGCTTTAAATCATGGAGCGACTTTCTTTTATATAAAGATAAGCCACACAGAATATTATAATCGTATAACCAATTGATTTTAAAATCATTTTAAACAAAAGTACTTTAATCAATTAGAGTCAGAAAGTAAAAATTGGACAATTATTTTGTAATAGAATTGACAATTATTTAAGTAATTTTGTAAAACTATGCCCATCAATTTTTTAGGAAATATTAAATTAGCAGAGTCTCTTAATGCAGAATTATTAGATCCTTTAAACATGCCGGATTTATTTTTTAAATCTGAACATATCTTAGGAGCTTATGTATTTTCATGTACAGATATACAACCAAGTCAACCCTTATTTAATGATGGAAATCCTTGTTTAATTTTTCTACCAAAGAAAACTGATGTTGTTCATCTTAAAAATGCCGAAGAACTCATTAAACTAAATGCGGCCTGGGTGTGTTGTGGTATTATACAAAATACATATTGGCAGTTACCGGTAGATTTATCACATATGATTGTAATACGTTTTAAACCGGCTTCTTTTTATAAAATTTTTAATATAGAACCCCATTTTTTTCTAAAAAAGCCTTTCTGTAGTTTTAGTGATATTATGAATAAAAACTGGACAGAAATTCTCAATCAATTATACCAAAAGGAAACACTTGCGGATCAAATGCAGTTATTAAAATCAATATTCAGCACTTATAAAATAGCTGAAAATCATCCTTATCTCTTACAATCTGCATTGGAAAAAATTGATAACAAAAAAGGTAATATTACAGTATCAGCTTTAATTCTTGAACTCGGAGGTAAAGTAAACCGCAAATGGTTGCAAAGAAGTTTTATGAAGTATTTGGGAATTTCACCTAAAAAATATATTTCTTTACAACGATTTATATTTATGTACGGTAAGTGTCAAAAAAATACTCCGCAAGATGTATTATCACATACTTTTACATCAGGGTACTATGACTACAATCATTTTCTTAAAGAATTCAAACAAATCATAGGTGTCTCTCCGACTCACTATAACTGGAAATAAGAAAACAAACAACCGAGAAAAATCACTAACTACCATGAAATATTCTAACTTAGTAAATCTTGGCTGAAGACTACTAATTTGAAGATTAATATATAATGGAGATTGCCACTTTAGAAAATTGTACAACTGCAGATATAGCAGATGTTTTAAATGCATCATTTTCAGATTATATAGTGCCCTTACACCTTAATATCGAGCAATTAGAGTATAAAATTGTTACCGAGAATATACACTTGGACTTATCAGTTGGAGTTTTTTCATCTGGTCAGTTAGTTGGTTTTATGCTTCATGCACTACAGATTGTTGATGGAAAATTATCAGCTTATAATGCTGCGACAGGTATTATTCCAGCATATCGCGGTCGAGGTTTAGTCGGTAAAATGTACCAATATTTATTACCAAAATTAAAAACACGTGCAGTAGTACAGATGCGTTTGGAAGTAATAATAGGTAACAATGCCGCGATACGAGCGTATGAAAAAATGGGGTATCAAGTTAATAGAACATTAGATTGTTTTAAAGGATCTGTGCAAACGGTTAAAAAATCCTGTGCATCAACAATTAGAGAATTACAGGATTTTCAATGGGATCAATTTGTTCGTTTTTGGACAATAAAACCTTCTTGGCAAAATGCTATTCCAACTTTAGAAAAAGCTGGACCACATCTCACGATATTAGGTGCCTTTATAGACGAAAAATTAATTGGTTATCTCATCTATAATGCTAACTCAAAAAAAATACAACAAATAGCAATTTCTCCAGCACATAGACGCAAAGGTATAGCTACACAACTTGTAATGACGATGACTCAACAGATCAATTCTAAAGAAATATATGTATTAAATGTAGATCATATCTCTTTAGAAGCCATATCATTTTTCAAACAATTAGGACTTGTCGATTATTTAGCTCAGTTTGAGATGAAAAAAATTCTTTAAAGATTTAAAGTAAGATTTCATAAAAAACAGGTAAACATTAGCCCAAATTTTGAAGCTGATGTAAAATATTTTCTACAATTATTTTCGCATCCTCATTTACGCCATATACTAACCCTGATTTTTTCTTCCTTAGCCAAGGAAATCCTATACAATAAAGCCCTTCTATCATCATTTTACCTTCGATGTGTTTAGGTTTTCCAATTTTATCCAGCAAAGAACTGTTCAAATAACTAAAATCATATCCAAATCCTGTAGCCCAAAGTAGTGTAGTTATTCCACAATCATTGAAATTAATTATTTTAAGATCTGACGCTGATCGATAAGCATGATCCGGAACATCTGAAGGATCTTCATCAGTATTGGAGACAGCGATCTCAGGAGATTTCTTAAGATATTGATCAACATTCTTCTTAATCGCATCTGAAGTCTCATCTGCATATCGAATATGCTCTTTACAGTTATCTTCAAAATATAAATTTTCATGATCAACACCTTTTAATCCTCCTAGAATAGTCACACCCATCCGATGCAAAGATTGATAACTTATAGTATGTCCCAACAAGCCCACACCAGAAACCTGAGGTTGGGTAGCATCCAAATTTGGGTTATCTGCTAATTCTATGGTAGATATATCCATTGTTCCTAACTGCTCCATCCACTCCATAATATCTTTACCTCTGTAACGACGAGGAGCTCTAGCCACCTTGCTACCAGCTAGATATACTTTTCTATTGCCCAAGGTTAACTCTTGAGCTAGTTGGCAGCCAGATTGCCCTCCCCCAATAATCAGTACATTTCCTTCCGGTAGCTCCATAGGATTTTTATAATTGGCCGCATGGACTTGTAAAATATGCTCTGGAATCGAGTCTGATAAATTTGGGAATAAAATCTTATTCATAATACCTGATGCAACAACTATTGTTTTTGTCAAGATATTATGTTGCATTCCTTCCTCATCGATCGTTACTATAAAATTTTCGGATACTTTTTCAACAGCAACTACTTTATGCTTTTCTAAAACCGGTAGATCAAATTGTAAAACATACGTTTTCAAATAATCTACAAATTCGTCTTTGGTCATAAAATGATGTCTTTTTTGAGAATGTATCTCCCTGCCTGGTAGCAGATTCATCCAATTGGGTGTATTCATCTTAAAAGAATCCCAACGTTGTTTTTCCCACGAAGAAGCAATGCTATCTTGTTCTAAGACAACATGTATGATTTTATGCTGTTTTAAATAAAAACTAGTTGCAAGTCCAGCTTGTCCTGCACCAATAATGATAACATCAAATATTTCCATTTTTTAATTATTTATAAAATTCAGTTCTTATTCTATACCTGGATATCATAGTAAAATTTACACTTTCTAGGTCCAATTCATCTACCTGAGTGAGCCCCTGCAAACAGATCTTCTAATCTTATGAGTTGTTATAGCAGGACTATCATTTCCTAATGTGTTATTAATACTGTATGTCAAGATATCAACATCCGTAAAACCGCTTTTACTGAAGTATGCTTAATGCACACATACGTTCACTAAAATTTCAGATGTCTGTTTCACAAACTATTGACAGATTCTACTTTAATACTTATGTAGACTTAAGACAAATATTTATCCTTATTAATTAGTTTGAATATGATCATTTCGCTTCTCAAACACTAATTGTTTAGCTTTGTACAAAGGTCATTATTCTATACGTAGCGATGATAACGCAATCGTGATTAAAAGTAACGTAACAATGCAAAATCAGGAAAAGACAATTATTCACCGGTATAATTTACAAAGTGAAAACTTTGCACATTATTTAGAAAAAGAAAATCAGGTCGAAACAAAATCAGGAGGGGTATTTTTGTTTCATGAAACCATTTTTGATTCGTTACAGTTTATACAATGCGATTATTCTTTAAACCATAATGAACATATTCATATTGATATAGAAAAGGAAGTCTTAGAGATGCATTTTAGAGTCAGTGGAGCAAGCTGTATCCAACGCTCAGGAAAACCGATAGATTTAACCCATGGAAACAATATGCTCACTTATCAAAAAGATAATAAACAAGAAATCTTGATGTCTCCGGTAAAAGATGGAAGTTTTTTTGAGATCAGAATCGGTATATCTCATTTTGAAAAGTTGATGAATGACTTTACGATGCATACTCCTAATATGTACCAAGGAGATGCAATGGCTATTACCCCGGCAATGTACAGTATCCTTGCGCAAATAGTAAATAATCCATATAGCTCAAAGATGAGAGCTTTATTCTTGGAAGCAAAAATGATGGAGCTTTTTCTATTGCAAATACAGCAAAATATAGATCATAAACAGCATACTTCTTTTTCATATGGACAGAGAGATCGAGATCGTATATATGAAACAAAACAGATCATAGATCAACATATCAATGAATTTTTAACCATTTCAAAATTGTCGCAACTTAGTGGTATGAACAGAAGAAAGCTTATGCAGGGGTTTAAAGAGCTCTTTGGAACTACTATTCATGTTTATATCACCGAAATGAAAATGCAAGAAGCCAGACGTCTCTTACTAGATGAAGATAAATATGTTAATGAAGTGGCTGATGATATCGGTTATAAAAATCCGCAACATTTTATTTCAGCATTTAAAAAGAAATTTGGCATTTCTCCTGGGAAATTAAAAAATCGTTTTGATTCATCATCAGGTTCGATGTGATACTAATGATACCTTTGACACGAAATATATAAAAGGTTTATGTAGAGAAGAAAAATCAATTAGCGATAAAGTCCTAATCAAAGAAGACTCATATTGTCATAAACTATAATCTGAAATTATCAACCTAAGTATTGAAAAATATTAAGATAATACTTTGGAAAGACAATTATCTCTATGCTCCTATTGCTCTACCTGCTGATATCAGATCTATAATAAAAAGCTTCATCTCTGCATTCAGAGATGAAGCTAACAACAATTATTAAACTCGCATAATTTTCAATTTACGTTTGAGCTATTTCAATATTTTAAAAGATTTACCTTGTTTCTTTACTTTGAGAAATGCGAACACGCATAATATTGAAATTGTAATAAAAAGTATATCAATAAAGAAAATATCATAAGACTTTGCCTGTAGCGTCTTCCATAGCCACAAGTTGGTGGTTACACCATTTGCTATTGGAACGCCTAGGCTTAAAATAGCTGATAACACGAGTGTATGCTTATTTACCTTGGTCAGATCTCGTAAAATCAATAAATAGATAATCATGACTAGCCAACTGTAGAAATAAAGATTGTAGATTAAACTTTGGTTAATAGTTGGAGAGAATTTTAGCATAATCAGCGTAAATGCAGTAACTGGAAGCATGCTTAACGAAATCGATACGAATAAATTTGCTGCCCAGAAATTAAACTTTCTTTTATAAGTTGGAATATTGGGTTTTTCCCTAGCAACTAACCAAATCATAATACCTGAAATAATCACAACACAGCCTAATAGGCCTAGTACAAAATAAACGATACGAAGCGTACGACCGCCATAATCGCCAAAATGCAAGTGATAAACCAAACTTTTCACCCAATCCACATAAGTCGCATCCGTTTTTGGAGATTTGACTTCTAATTGCTTTCCATCAAGAACTTGCATTCTAACATAACCAGACCCCGCAAAATTGGCATTAGACTTTGGTGTTGTTTCCAATGCAATCTGCATACTTTTATCTCCATAATTACGTATATAGAGTCTAGAAATATTTGATTCAGGCCACTCTTTCATCCAGTTGTTGACAAACGCATTTACATCAAAAGACTTGGACAAGGGTTGATAACTATAGGTTACTTCCATTTTACGATTATACTGCAGATCCTGATATAATTCTTCCTGATCACCATTATAAAGTAATTTGCTAAAAGGTCCAATTAGAGCAAAATTGACAATAAGAATAATTCCAGTAATAGCAAATACGAGTTGAAATGGAAACCCTATGACTCCAAGCACGGTATGCATATCAGTCCACACAGTTTTCCACTTACTCCAAGGTCTAAATAGAAAAAAATTGTTTTTGATTTTATCCCAATGTAAAAATAACCCAGTTATCAACGCAAATAAAAATAAGAATGAGACAATTCCAGCAATTAAATATCCAAAAGGTGTTCCCAATCGAATTGGAACTTGATTAAGCTGAGCCAAGAAATGTAATCGATACAAGAATTCACCTATATTATAACCCTCCTCATAAGAACTTTGAGATTTATCAGCAAATGAGTGTAAAAAATAGGCTGAATCTTCGTTTCTCAAACCTCTGCCTCGACGTCCTTTAGATTTTTCACTTTTTGCTTGTGGCTTACTAATGGTTGTATCTTGAGAGACACTCATATTAACATAAGTTTCTTGTCCACTTCTCAATATGTAGAAGTCAAAATTTCTACCCAGCAAATTATGTTTAGTACCCATCGAGTCCAGCACATAATTAAAATCAGCCTGAGATTGTACATGGCTATGTGATTTACCCTTTTGCCATGCGGTGATATCATCTTTAAAAAATGAAAATGAACCTGCAAAAAAGATGACAAAAAGCAATGCAGCAATGATAATACCACTGATTGTGTGCGTATGGAAATAAATATTGTATTTTCTCTGATCCATAATATTAATGATTGATTAGATAAGGCAAAGAAAACAGCAAAGTAAGACCGACGTATGTGAGGACTAAGCGAAGC
The DNA here is from genome assembly GCF_023273895.1 of Sphingobacterium sp. PCS056. Taxonomy (NCBI): domain Bacteria; kingdom Pseudomonadati; phylum Bacteroidota; class Sphingobacteriia; order Sphingobacteriales; family Sphingobacteriaceae; genus Sphingobacterium; species Sphingobacterium sp. PCS056. Next base: position 5,012,976 of record NZ_CP096883.1, read on the forward strand.
AATTTAGGTTCTAAAAATGCCCAAAACAATAAAAATGCCCAAAGCAAGTATCCTGTAAAAAATGCGGTAGCGATCACATTCTCTTTGGGGAAAAATTCGGTTAGCAAAACATGAAAACTGAGCATCACCGTATAACCACCAATGGTTCCCAATAAAATTCTACAAAGTCTTATCCAAGGAGATTTTGTTAAATATTTCTTATTAGCAGGCATATATTAATGAATAAGGATTTCAATTAGAAAGGAACATAAATAGAGACCTAAAACAGTTCTAATTCCGAAATAAGAAAATGGAAAGAATAATACAATTAGACATCCCATGCACATCAAAATAACAATAAAGGCAAACAAACCACAGGCAACCCCTATGGTATAAATTGACATAATTATTGCTACAGAAAATAATGCTATTGCCACTAATCGCGATTGCTTTTGACGCACAGACATATAGGTCAAAAGTTTAGATTTATCTTTCCAAGCAATGCGTTTGGAGGTATTCATCCATAACATAAAAGCTACAAATAAAATAAAGCAAACAGTACTCATCATGATTTTATAAAATAAATTATATTGAAAAACAGAACAGGGATATTAACATGTTCATAAGCGCCATTATAGCATACAACATTCAAATCTTGCGCTATCATAGTAGCGCAATTATAGCAATCTGTTGTAACTTACTTTACTTGAAAACTTGCCGTAAGACCTTGCCAATTTTTAGTATAAGATTTATCATTCCAGCTTCCCGATTGATCAGTCATGTGACTATGTTCGATCACATAAGTACCTGGCCAAATAACCTCTGCCTGAATCTTTCCTTGATTATTTGTTTTGTAGGTTTTACTCCAACCACTGGGAGACATCAATAAAATTTCTTCGTTTGCAATTGGATTACTCCCACGTAACAATTGAATTTCTACTAGATCTTTTACTTTCAGTACTTGATTAGTAAATACGAAGTGAGTGTCCAAAGGAATTGACGAATAGTTTAAGGCTTCGCCTACTTGAATACGATTCTGTGCGATAAATTCATAACGTGTAGTTCCGCCCAATTCTCTTGCAGGATGAGAAATGAAAACTTGGTAAATACCATCCTCATCAGGGATAAAACTACTTTCTAAATACGTTCCTTTATCCGTCAAATGCAATTCAACTTGCTTATTTTTTGAATCTAACAAATTCAATTTCAATTGACTTAAATCCGAATACCAATTCTTCGTTTTTTCAATTTCTCCGCTTGCATATTCTCCATAATAAATACGGATGGTATGTGATTGATTCTTGCTGCCTATAGGATTGCTTTCGATCCATATAGCATGTGCCTTTACCATTTGATTACTTACAAAAAGCATCATTATCATGATTGACAAGTGTTTTAGGTATTTCATTCTTATTTAGATTAATTAAACATAGTGAGCAAATATACAAACAATACCCATATATACAAATCGATTTTTCTATTTCTACACCATTAATTTTTCATGAACTTATCTTGAGTTATCGATAAGAAATCGGATTAAAGTTTTATATATCGTAATGAAATAATTACTCATTTCTTTAATTCTTCATATTAAATTGGTTAGAGCATACTTGATAACAACGATTACTTAATCAACACTTTTTATTTTTTTCCACGAAGAACAATTGAAATCAATCTTATTAGAATAGTAAGCGGACCCTATAAATGAAAAAGTGCTATATCCTATGAGGGTGCTAAAATTATTTAAATGGAGAGGGGATAGATTTTTTAAATTTCAACTGGGAAAATTTGAATGACTCTAAACGAGCCTGACAAGGGAGACTTCTATCAAAATAAATAAGCTAAAACAATGATCGAAACCATTGTCCCGATCATTATTTTAGCTTATTTAGGTTCTAAGATCTTTTTTAAGATCATACAACTAGTTTTATTTTTTCTGAAGCCTATCCGCTAAGATTTTCATATAAAAACCTCCTACGACACTCCGAGCTTTGAAATTTTCACGAATACCGGTATTGGAATCATAAAAATCATTAAGAGGAACACGTGATTCAGTTTCAATAGCATGCCTATAAACAGGTTTTATCAAAGCATCAAATTGTTCACGGTTAGGCGCAAAAACTGCTGTCCATAAAATCCAATCATTTTTTGTATAAGCTTTTCTACTATCTAACGGTATTCCAAATTTATTTTGTTTAGTTAAATAGTATTTTATTTCAGTATCATATACCTGCTGTGGAAACAGGTTTAATCCCAACACTTTATCCCAAACTAAATTATATTTTTGACTCCAAGTATTTTTATTATCAAAAGTAAGCGCATAATGATCTCCAGCATCCGCAAGATCAATCCATTTGACAACCATATTTTCGGCGATGTTGCGATATTTTTTAGCGGTCTCAATTTCTCCTAATACTTCAGCCATTTGTGCGTAACAGGCAATACCTACGATAGCTTTTACTGAAAGGTTAGCATTGCGAGCAAGATGCCCAGCAAAGTCATCTGTACATAATTGGGTTTTGGGATCAAATCCTTCCTGAACAAGATAATTAACCCAAGTGGTAAGAGTTTTCCAATGTTTTTTAGCATAACGACCATCTTGTTGCACTTTAGTAATAGCCGCTGTCAAAATAATCATATTGCCAGATTCTTCTACTGGCATGGGCTCTCCATAAGTTTGACCATTGGCCAAAGGATAGGTCCCTAAATCATGTGCCGCCCAAGGATGTGGATACAAACCACTTTCACTGAAGTAAAAAATCCCATTCAACATGCCTTTCAATAATTCGGGATTATAGATTAAATAAAGCGGAGCTGATGGATAAGTGACATCCACGGTATTAATGAAACCACCGCTATTGTTTTCTTTTGAAAGCCATAAAAGTTCATTTGCCGGACTTTTAACCAATGTATGAGCTGCGATACTTTGACGATAAGCTAGGATACTAAGATGTGCATAGGCCTTTCCCCCAGATTTAATGGCATCTGTATAAACTTGTTTGTCAAATGCAGCACATTTGTCCATCACAGATTGATAATCTAACGCAGCTTTATTGAGTTGATCTTCTATCGTCTCTTTACCTGAATTATTCCACCAAGGTCTCAAATTGTTTTTAAAATATTGGATAGCATATATTTCATCATAGCCCAACTCAACAAAACGATTTACTTCATTATTGCCTACGCTACCAAAGGGTATGACTGTATTCAAAGCTAGTGATGTGCCATTTGATACGGTAGAAACTTTAGATCCTCTTCTGAAAGCATCAACTGCAGCACCAACAGGAGTGACAAATTGAACTGCACCTGTTTTTTTTAATGCAGCTACATAGAAATATCCCCAATCGATTCGCATATTATCCGCACCCTTTTGTAATATGGGCTGTTCCACAGTACCTGTTTTCAATATTGATAAGTGATCTGTACCATAATTTTGAGCACTTACTTCCTGCGATGGTTTATATACAGCAATATTTGATGAAGCACTTAGAAGCACATCTATAGCGTGCGATTTACCATCGTTAGCCCTTACACTGTAAGTAATGTACGATATTGGTCTAGACAATAATGTCAGGTCATCCATAAGCAAAGGTGATGTAAAAGTAAGCTTAAGATTGACCTTTCCTGCTACAAAGTTATAGATGGTTTGAGTTGCAGTAATCTCCACATCTTTTTGTACCGCTATCTGCACATTTGGTCCGCTTTCTTTCAATTTATCAACCAAACCGAAATCAAGAAACCGCCCACCTGCAGTATTTGCTACATGAATAGCAAGCACATTTTTTCCTTTTTTCAAATCAGCTTTTCTAATTGGCTGATATTGAAAACTATTGGTCCATCCGTTTTTTTGATATACCTTTTTCCCATTCAAAAATACTTCGATATTGTCATCATGATTTATTTTTAAGTAGAGATCATTGATACTCGCAGGATCTGTAATATTAAATGTACGTCTTACCCAAATATGATCTGACTTCCAAAGTGTCTTCACATGTTTTTCATCATCACCAATCGCGGCCATACCTGACTTCCAATGACTCGTATCGTAGTCCGATAATATCCAATCCCCACCAGGTTTAACTTCTGTGTACTGCACGTCATAAGGCTTGGTATCAGACGCATTTAGTATCGTTTTATAATTTGGTTCTTCCTTTCCTAAAAAACGATAGATTTGACCATCTACATTGATTAATCCTAATAGCGAATGATCGGCATCAGTCCAATGTTTAGTCGTTGATTCATTCAGATTATCAGTAGTTGACCATATACTAAAATTCGGGTTGTGCGTAATTAGAGGATATGCAGGCGCTTTCCTATCTTGCCCCTGCACTTGACATATGGCCAAAAAAAAGGTCAAAAAATACCAAATATTTATTTTTTTCAATTCGTTCATCACAGTAATTAGGTTATAAAAAGGATTAAAACATATTATTAAATTCAAATAAGCTAATACCTCAAAAAATAAGTTATTCAAGGAGTATTATGATTCTAAAAAGTATAGCTTAATTTCATTAGTCAAATAACGCTTTAAAAATTCTAAATCAATCGCTACTTCGTATCAATATATGCTCAAATCTTATCATTTTGATATGCTCCAATTACTTGTCCTGAGCAAATATGATGTATCGTGTATATTTCCAACAAACTGTACTTGATAAATGCAATGCCCTTGTCTAAAGAGATCACAAAATAAGGATAAAAAAGAAAGCTGCCCCTCCTAATTGAGTAGACAGCTTTCCTAATCTTTTAAGTAGTATATTTATTAATGAAGATGCTTGCTAAAGAATCCCATCATGGCCTTATAAAATTCAATTTGGTTCTCCTCTTTACCAAATCCATGACCTTCATCATATTTAACCATATAAGGAACATCTACTCCTTTATCACGCAATGCTTTTACAATCTGATCTGCCTCGGCAATTTTGACACGTGGATCATTTGCTCCCTGAACTACAAATAAGGGTGATTTGATCGCATCAATATGGAAAATTGGAGAAACTTCTTTTGCTATAGCTGCTTCATCTTCTTTATCCAGATCATACCAGATCTCATACAACATTTCTTTATACGGTTTCCAATATTCAGGAATTGAGCTCATCAACGTAAAAATATTAGAAACTCCGACATAGTCTACGCCTGCTTTATATAGGTTAGGAGTTTTCGCCAGCCCACGTAACACGGCATATCCTCCATGACTTGCGCCATAAATCGCAACATTGCTTTTGTCAGCCCACCCTTGATCAATGACATATTGTATTCCATCTTCTACATCATCCATAGCTTTACGTCCAATCTGTTTAAAACCAGCTCGAAGAAAATCCTTTCCATAACCACCAGAAATACGGAAATTGACCTGAAGAGTAGCGTATCCACGACTTGCGAAAAGCTGAGTTTCAGGATTAAACCCCCAACTATCGCGTATACCTTGCGGTCCTCCATGAGGATTGACAATCAAAGGTACTCGCTTACCATCAAGAGCTGCTTTTGGCAAAGTAATGTATCCATGCAGTGTTAAACCATCGCGAGATTTAAACGTGATAGGACGCATCACCGCCATATCTTCCTCTTTCAATTGTGGCATCAAATCAACCAATAATGTTGCTTTTCCGCTCTTAGTGTCGTAATGGTAATAGCGTCCATATAATTTATCACTTTGAACAATTACAAGTAATTGATCTTCTTGATCTGTTTTTCCAGAGATAGAAAACTCATAACCTTTAAATTGATTATCTAAGTTACTATATATCTTTTTGAATGTTTCGCTTATGGGTTTGATTACAACTTTTTCACCTTCGTAACCGACAAAATCAATCTCCCAATTGCGTTTTCTTGATAACGAAATTAAATTCGCATCATACTCTTCATTGGAATAAATTTCCTTGATTATTTTCTTATTTTTAAGATCGTACAGCACAATTCTTGATTTATCAGAATCCAAATTGGTCAATACATAAGCTTCATCAAGATTTTTTGAAGCATAATTGAAAGAGACTACATTGAATGTCTCATCCCACTTGGTCGTATGAAACACTTCAAAACTTGTAGTTCCTTGTGGCTTATAGAAATATTGGGTATTGATACCATTAAGCATTTTGCTATATCCACGAAGGTTACCATCTTTATCAAAATCATATCCGACAACAGCATTTGCAGGGTCTTCGTTTGTAAATAGTTTTTCTAAAGCTCCTGTATTGATATTTACTTTGTAAGGTTCAAATACTTGCTTATTATCTTTATTCATTTGGATAATAATATAGTCTTTTTGCTCTTTAAGCATATTCAAGATGGATGCTTGCACATTCTCAAAAGGAGTCAGATCTATATTATTACTTCCATCAATATTTATGGCATATAGATGATAGTTCTCATTACCACCTTGGTCCATAACATAGACCAAACGATCGTCATTGATCCATCCCATACCGCGAATAAGTTCATCTTTCTCTTCGATCGCACGAATTATTTTGCCAGTTTTGACTTCCTTAACCATCACGTGGCGTTTATTCTTGTCATCCTTTTCACGATAAGAGATATACTTGCCATTTGGTGACAATTGAAAAGATGAAAGTTTAGGTTTAGCAAAATAATCCGCTACTTGGTACTTATGATTCCCCTTATCTAAGGCGATAAGTTCTGCTAACTGAGTTTCGGTTGATACCAATGTGGTATCCCCAGGCTTAGTAATCACAGTTTTAGCTAAAACCAAAGGTAGTTTAATACCAGCTTGACTATATGTGCCAGTGATTTTACTATTCTCCAATGTGCCTTCATACTTGATTCCTGCCTGTTCGATATTCAACGCTAGCTGATTGTTTTCAAAAGTTACTGAAGTTAACGGAATACCGACAGCTCCCTGAAGAGGAACATCCATAGTACCTTGAACCACCCCATTCGTCTCTGTCAAATGAAAAATAATACCGACAGCGGTCCCCTGATAATCTAAAGTGCCTGTCCAATCACCTTTAATTTGTGCATTCGTGTTTGACATACTCAAAATTATTAATACAATTGTGTAAAAAATCTGCCTCATAATTAATTAAGTTTTTTTCATTGTTAGTCGTATGTTTTTATGTTATGTTACAATTTATTTTCAAAATATCTAAATTAGATTGCAACACCCATTTATTGCATTTAGATGTTCATTGAATCGTTAAAAATTAAATCACCCCATAAAAACGATGTACTACATCTTAATTGCTAAAAATAGATCATTAAATATAGTCATAATTATAAAAATTCATGGCTATTTTGGCAATTAGGATATAAGGACTGATGATTTTTACAACTATTTCAGTTAAAAATCTGCTATAATTAAAATAATAATGATTTAATAAAATAAACAGATGCGATCAACTATAAAGTATCAAAAGATGAAGTAATATTCGATTCTAAAAAAGCAGCTATGTAAAACTATTAATTTTTATAAATCGCAGATTAATAGGTTTACATAGCTCTCACAGTGATTAAATTTTCACAGGCATTTGAGTGCTAATTGCGATACGATTCCAGCTATTGATGATTACCACTGCCATGATGATCTGTGCAATTACTTCTTCGGAAAAATACAACTTGGCTTGATTATAAGTTTTAGTCGTTAACCCATCGTTACTAATTAAAGTTATCTCCTCAGTCATTGCAAGCAGGGTTTTTTCTTCATCAGTAAAAAGATCTGTATCATGCCATGCATTAAGTAAAAAGATACGTTGAGTAGTTTCACCATTCTTTAAAGCATCCTTGGTATGCATATCAATACAAAAAGCACATCCATTAATTTGCGAAGCTCTGATTTTAATGAGTTCCAAATGTAATTTTGATAAGTCCGTATGAGTTAAATAATTTGATAAACCATACATTGCTTTCCATGCTGCAGGTTGTACGTCCTGAATTTTAATTCTATTTTCCATTTTTTTCAAGTATTAATTGTGATCAATGATCATAAAACAAAATTCATGATTTCATTTTCTAAAAAACTTAAGCTGGTTTAAGAAAGTAATTAGGACCTAACTTTACTATTTTTTTTTCGCAATTCACTCAGGTATTCAGGGGTAAGACCTAAAAATGAAGCTAATAATTTTTGAGGCACGCGTTGTACAAAATCAGGATATTTAGAACAAAACAAATAATAGAAGTCCTCTTTTGATGATCTAGCATATTTCATACGGTAAAGCGAAGCGGAATATGCCCTTTCATAAATTATTCTAAAATATTTTTCCAAGCTTGGTTGATCACTGAGCAAAAAATCAAAATCAGTTTTATGAATCCCTATTAAAGTAGTTTTTTCTAGAGCTTGGATAGAGAATAAGGATTTTTTTCTCTTATTAAAAGCATCAATATCAGTCATCCACCAATTTTCTAAAGCAAATTGTATTGTCTGTTCCACCCCTTTCTCATCAGCATAGAACATCCGTAAACATCCTTTCACTACAAAATATAGGTGGGTACACATTTCTCCCTCATTTAAAAGTAGTTCTCTTTTAGCTGTAGTTATGATATTAAAGGACTTACTTATATGCGTTAGCTGCTCATCATTTAATTCAACATATTTCTTTATATGGTTCAATAATAATTCCATTCTAGGATAACAATTATAAAAATAATGATAGTTCTATCATTAAAATATCATTCATCATGTAAACAACTTGGTTTTTATAAGGCATAAAAATAGTTGTTTTATTTATCCACAATATATGTAAAAATAAGTACAGGAAGATAAGGAAGTTACAAGCTGGTATTGCAAGAGCTGAGAAACGACTTCAAAAAACTAAAATATAAATACCAGCTGTATAGCATCGCAACTTCTTAAAATAAGTCGAGAGATCAGTACAACAAGCAAAGTTGGAAATATAGCTAAAGAAAAAATCTAATTAATTAATCTACTAAGAACATGATATTGTGCATAAAACCTATACAGAAACAGGATCTTGGCGATGACGCTGTAAGTATTGTTTTTTAATGATATACAGTTTATAATAATCATAAAAACCAATAATAAGTAAAACAAAGCAAACAACATAAAACGTTTTATATGTTAAAAATGCAAAAGACAGTCCACTAATCAGTCCACCAGCTACATAAGCTATAACAATGCTGAGAAGTAAATGAAACTTGTCCACCAATGCCTTGTTGTGCCGATTAGATTCTTTTGTAAACATCGATATCAATATCGCTAAATCTGTCGTAAGCCCTGTTAAATGAGTTGTTTTTACCACAAAATTGGAAATAGTGGCAGTTAGACCATTTTGCAACCCCATTGCAAAAAGCAATGCCCCTACCAATACTTCTGTTTCTTGCAAAGAGTCTTTATAAAAGAAATCTAAATAGATACCGACAAATAAAATACTGAATATTTCTAATCCTAACGGAATAGAGTGTGTTAAATAAGTACTAAAACGTCCCTTTCCATGGATGATGATCATATTTGAAAGCATACTACCAACAAGAAATAGTAGAATCCAAAACAAAACAACAGCGCCTTGATACCAATTACCTTTAGCGATTTCTTGCGCAAAAATCGCATAATAACCCGTCACATTTGAAGTGAACGAAAAGAATACAATGACCGATGCAACATTGACCATTCCCGCTGAAAAAGCAGTCAATGCACCCAACTTGATATTGTCCTGTATCGTACGATGATTACTATATTTTCTCAGCATAATTTACTCTCCCTCCTTTTTTCAATACTATACGTGCAATACCTTTAGCTTGAAGATCCAAATTAAGATACAGGATCAATTCATTTCTATTCAATTGATGGATAACAAAACTCTCAACAAGTTTATCGTCTTTCCTCAATTCAAGAATATGCCCTCTTCCCTTTAAAAACCAATTGTATCTTTTATCCTCATGATGAGCAACATAGTTATCATTTCCATTTCTTTCGAAATGCCACAAACCATCTTGAAGAGGTGGAAGATGCGCTATAGCCGCTGTTTTTATTTCATCATGTATAATAGCCTGTTTTTTAAATGATGGGTTATTTTCCACCTTTTCAAAATACCAACCCTGCTCTACCCACTCACCTTCCAGCATACGTTCTGGATTTTCATAAAACATGACCATCGTCGTCGCTACAAACAGAAGTAAGGCGAGAAAGATGAAATTAAATCTTGATAATATTTTTCTTTTAATAATTGACATCCCATTTTTTGTTAAAGAATAAATCTGACAAAACATTTCGCTCAATTTTCTGTATACCGGTCTTTTGGATGATCCCAACACGACCTCGATTACGTTCGTTTAAACGTAACAACGCCTTTCCAACATCAAAAAAATGTTTTGTTCTTTTTTCAAATGCATAATTTGATGGTACTCTGATTTCGTCAATCGCAGCACCTTTCAAATAGTTATGTAAGTAATTGGCATTCTCCGTACCGATGATATCGGTATATATATTGAGTTTACGATCTTCATACCGATGACAGATCATTTGACAAGCTTTAATGAAATCTTCAGAATGGAGTTCCTTTAAATGATCTTCGAGGGTAATTCCCAACAGTTCAGTAATTGAAGTACTGCTCCTGTTGCCATATACCAATATGATTTCCAATTCATTAGCTTTTGACTGTTCGATGCTCTGTATAACAAAAAATAGCGAATCTATCGTGAAATCACTTGGAATCAATATACGTTTATTCATGCCTTTTACTTTTAAAACAAAGTTAAAAGACAGAGATTGCAATGGAATGAACTTGAAGTTAGCTTTTAATTAGAATATCAAAGCTGATATTAAAATGAGATTAGAATCGTCATAAAGATTAAAATGAGATTAAAATTTAAGAAAAGTAGGCAATTCGATCTCAACAGTAGTGCCCTTATCCACAATAGAAGTTACCTTTAATGAACCTTCATGCAACTTTATGATATTTCGGGCTAATGGTAGTCCGATACCATACCCGTCAATCCCATCAGTATTAGACGCTCGAAAATATGGATCATAAATATGTTGCAAATCCTCTGAAGGAATACCTATTCCCTCATCCTTTATTAGAATAAACACTTTTTTATCCAAAGCACCTAAAGCAATGTAGGCCGTTCGATTACTAGAATATTTACAGGCATTGCTGATGATATTAGACAACGCTAACTGAAGTAAAATTGCATTTCCACTAACTTTAAGACGCATACTATCATCCGGTAAAAGATTAAAATCGGTGATGATCTTAAACTTATCATTGATCGCTTTGACCATCAGTTCTGCATCCATTATGACCTGATCAATTCTGATAGGACCAAACGAAGATGAATTACTAACAAATCCAGTACGTGCCAGCAAAAGAAGAGCCTTTGTCTTTTTTTCTAAATGCTCTGCAGATTCAATAATTTTCAAAAGCGTTCTTTGATATTCTGCTTGACTTCGCTCTTTAGAAAGCGCTAAATCTGCCTGACCTATAATAGAAGTTAAAGGTGTATTAAGCTCATGTGATGCATTACTAATGAAGTTTTTTTGTGTTTCAAATGAGGTTTCCAATCGTGTAAGCATATTATTAAAAGTACGAGCTAAATCTTTAAGCTCGCCCTTATATTTAAACTCATCCAGTCTTTTATCCAGATTTTCAGAACCAATCTGTTGCACCTCCTTCATCATCGTAAGGATAGGCTTCAAAAACGATCTTTTCATAAAAAGAGACACGACCAAGATAAATAATATGCCCAGGATCAAGCTAATGATCAACAAATTTCTTAAGTATGCCAGATGATGGGTATAAAAATAATTTTCTGCAGATGCCCCGATGATAAAGTTTCGTTTATCCTTGGTGAAAAATTTAGTAGAATAAAATTGGTTGCCTTCCTTAAAATTAGAAATTCCCTTTTTATTGATTTTACTCCATAGTTCAGGATTAAAGCCATGACTGTTCAATATCTTTTCATTTGCATCAAATTCAACAAGAAATTCATGTTGATTATTCAAATCTTCAATAAAATCTAAACTCCATTGATTACTGCGCAACGCATTATTGATATTCAGAAACTTCTCTGCAGCTATATTCCTCCTCAAATCCAATCTTTTATAAAAATCTGTAAAAGCAAAATTTGAAATAGAATAGAAAATAAAACCAACAAAACAACTGACATAAATAACCAATATGGCAATAAGATAAATGAGTTTTCTATTATAATTATGCATCAGCTTTTAGTCTTCTATTTTTAACACATAGCCCATACCGATCACAGTATGAATGGCTTTTTTAGAGGTTACTTTTTCAATTTTTTTACGCAAATAATTAACATAGACGTCCACAACATTAGATCCGATGTCAAAATTAATCCCCCATACTTTATCCAGAAGTAAACTACGCTCAAATACTTTTTTAGGACTTTGTATAAATAATAAAAGTAATCGATATTCGGTGCTTGTCAGATTCAATTCCTGATCGTCACAATAAGCGACCTTTTTATAATCATCTACTTTCAAAAACCCATATTTATACTCTTGAGAATGATCCTGATCCTTCTGAGTAGCCTGAATAATAGAATGTTTACGACGTATCAAAGATCGAATTCTGGCTTTCAATTCGATTAATTTAAATGGTTTAGATAAATAATCATCTGCACCATTATCCAGACCAAGTACAACATTTTCTGGAGTCCCTAAAGCAGTCAGCATCATCACAGGAAGATCAGTATATCCCCAAAATCGGATCTGCCTACAGATCTCCAATCCATTAGTACCTGGTAATAAAATATCCAAGAGAACAAGTGAGATATCGTGAGTTGAAAGTAGTACCTCTAATCCTTCCGAATTATTTAAATGTATGACTCGGTAACCATCCTCCTCCAAACCTTGAACAATCAGATCTGCTACCCCTTGTTCATCTTCAACCAAGATAATTTTTTGCTGTTCTACACTCATTTACGCTATATTTTAATTAGCTCTGGAATTATTAAAACATAAAAATAAGCTTTTGATGGCTTTGACACAAATTTTAAAAGTATATCATAACCAACTAGATAATCATGCTTTATAAAACTTGATCTTATGAGAACAATAAATTTTAAAACTTTGATCAAGATACTTTAATAATATAGGTTGCATAATTAAAAATTTACGATAGATATAAAACTAAATTTTGAACAATTAATCATTAATAAAAACCTTTATAATTCTATATCCATAACTAATCCTCTTCTACTCGATTCCGCAGCCAAACTAAAGGTATTTCCAAACATTTTTCTATCCAAATTGTTGTTTTAACAATTGGAATACATCTTATGATGTGCCAACTAAAATAATATCTATTACACATACTCACATTTAAAAATGTGCGGTGCTTAAATCTTAATAAAATGGCAATAACAACCAATCGATTATCTCAGACACTTTGTCAAGCTTTAAATGATCAAATTACATTGGAAGCATATTCTGCTCAAGTATATCTCATGTTAGCCTGCTGGGCAGATGACAATAGATTAGATGGTATCAATTCATTCCTTATGAAACATTCCCAAGAAGAAAGAGTGCATATGGCTAAAATAATAGAATATATACAAGAAAGAGGTGGGTCTGTAAAAATTGATGCAATAAAAAAACCTGAACCCGAGCCTACCAATATTTTAGAGTGCTTTGAAATGGTATTGCAACAAGAAATAGAAAATACCGAATCAATTTATAAAATAGTAAATTTAAGCATGCAAGAAGGCGATTGGGCGACATGGAATTTCCTTCAATGGCTTGTTAATGAACAACGTGAAGAAGAAAAACTTGCATTGGACTTATTAGATAAAGCTAAGTTAGCTGGAGGCAGCGATATGACAGACAATGCTCGCTTTGAGTTAAATAAACTAATTGGTAATACTGGTCAGGAATTTCCAGTTGCAGATGAAATTAATCCACTAGCATAAAATAAAATATGTTAAAAAGGATAGCTAATTATACGTCAGCTATCCTTTTTTATTACTTTATAAATACCTATAGCGACCTCTTGGCCAATAAAGAGATATCCAAGGAATTATGATACAATTTCTCGACAAGCCCGAGCATTAGCTGCAATTGTTCTTTAATTAATAGCTCATCACTCTGATCGAGCACATGCGATCGAGAGACCGAGGACTTCAAAGGAAGAATTTCTAATAAGTCAGTCTCAAATAAAGCATATGTTTTTTTTAACTTTAAAAGAATTTTATTCATCAACCGTTCATGCTCATCATGAAAATTCGAAGTTGAGCGATGATCAATCATATGGGTAAATGCCATTGCATAAGAAATCAACTGATGTGTAAAAATTGAAAAATCATTTAATTCTTTAGTAAATGGGCGCTGATATATAGGTTCATTTAGAATTCTTTCATTTAAGGCATTCAACTCCGCCAAACTCAGATAAATTTCTTTGCGAGCGACTTTATAATCTGCAATATCAATATGATCGCCCGACAGTTTACGAAAGCAAATGGATAAGAAATGAACATTAGACTGTACGACATTTTTTAAATAACTCTTTACCGAATCACTTTCCCATGTCGGAAGAATAAGGTGAAAAGATAAAAAACACAGAACACAGCCAATGACAGTATCTAATAAACGTTCTTTCAATAGGAGAATTCCAAAATCATCTACTCCTGTAAAGAAATAGTAGGCAATAAGAAAAAAAGCAGTTAGAAAAAATGAACCATAAACATATTTACTCCTTAAAAAAGTAAATGTTAAAAGCATATAAACCAACATTAAGCCCAGCAGTACATAACTATTTGTAATCAAGAAAATACTTAAGAGACCCAAGAGGCCACCTAAAAATGATCCTTTTAGCCGATCAATACTCCGTTGCTTACTTAAACTAAAACCTGGACGTAAGATCACAATAATGGTAATATAAATCCAAAAACTATGCTTTGTTAAGGCAATGTAATCAGGAAAGAAAATCGGCAGCGCTTTGGTAATCACAAAAGCAATCAACATCACAATAGCCACACGAAGAGAATGTCTAAAAATTGGTGACTTTAAATTCAGATGCGCTTGCAGTATTGGCCATGAAAATGTCCTTTGCCTAAAGAAACGCTCTTTATGTGCGATCAGCTCAGAGTGATCATGAACTTCTTCAGATTTAGATAAAATACGATGGACCTCTCTTATTTTTTGCATCACGTACCTGATATTAACAAGTATCTTTTTCAACACAATTGTTGTCCCTCCTTCTTGCTTTTCAAGAGCAATAATTTCTGCATATGCATTATCCCATAGGCCTGTAAATTGAATGGCATTCTTTGGCGATTTTAGCAAACTTATTGGAGTGGTCAATCGCTCTAATTCTTCGGCACAACTAATCAATAATTCAGGAATGACTTGATACACCTTGGTATGTCCATATTTTTCACGAATCTGATAATAATCATGATGGGAAGCATTAATTCTCTCAAACAATTCCATCAATGTTGCGAAAATAAAGGTAAGCTGTTTATATTGATAACTTGCAAATTGCTTCTCGGTCGCTGCAGAAAACAAAACCTCACGGACATTTTCCTGACGTTGATTTAACACCATATTGATTTGAATAACTTGTTTATGCGTCTTTGCAATAGCAGTATTAGCATCAAAAAAATCAGCCTTAATACGAAGTAAGCTACCTATTTTGTAAGCACATTCTGCTAAAACTTGCTGGCTAACACGATATGGTCTCATGTATCGTAGGACTAATACAAAAATCATATACCAAATTGCACCAGCAGTGAGCAATAAAGCTTCTGTGATAGGATGACTACTTTCATGGGTCAACGTTAAGCTAAAAAATAGCGCTAATAAACAAGATGCACCAATGCCCATCGCCCTTATACCAAAAACAGTCAACATACAAGCCGCAAAAGAAAAAAAAGCCATAAATAGACCCAAGAAAAAATCTGAAAAAGGTAATATGCGTGTAAGCATACTCATTGCGAAAATAACGATAACATTGATAAACAAAGATTGACGGCGCTCACGATAGGGGCCGACCAAATCTGGAGTACTTGCTATAATGCTACCTATACCCAAGGTTACACCATGGTGCAGTTGACCAAAAAAAGTGAACATGAGAACTGGAATCAGGACAGCAATAGTTATTTTTAATCCCTCATGAAACGGTTGGCTATTAACAAAAAACCGTGTCTTTTGCCATACTTTTTCTATACGATCACGCAATATAAGTTATATTATTAAAGTGGAAATATGTCGATTAAAGATTATACTTATGCTCATCATTTAACTTTTGCAAAAGTACCAAATTTAATACTACAAAAAGAAATTTTCATCTACTATAAAGTTTACAAAACAACGCAAAACATATATAAAATATCGTTTTATACCGAAATCCGATATCTTATATTTCCTAGAAAATGGATATGTTTGTAGTGGAAATGAGAAATAGTCAAAAGAAAACAATAATTTTAGACAAAAAAATCATTAAAAGAATGAAAAAACTAACGCTACTTTTATTATTAGCAAGTTCAATGGCTTATGGTCAGCGCAACTTGAATATAGAAGAGACAGTCTTTGGCCCCCGTACATATGCACCTACAGCTCTTGTAAGCAGTAACTGGGTACCCAATAGCAATAACTTCAGTTATTTGGACAAAGGTTATCAAAATTTAGTTCAAAAAAATGCTCCGAATAATGGAGCGGAAGAGATCATACTAAGTAAAGTCGAATTACAAAGTGCTTTGCAAGCAAAACTTCCAAATGATCGGATTAATTTGCAGATCTTTCCCAGTGACTATAAATGGGAAAATGCCAATACAATCAGTTTTTCACTTCATACAAAACAAGCACAATATCAGATTGCTTTTGATATAAAAAACAAAAAGATAGTACATCTATTAGCATCAGATGCCACAGCAACAAATCAAGAATATGCAACAGATTATAGTAAGGTAGCCTATTTAATTGGTAATAATATTCAAATCAAAAATGCTGCTGGACGATTAACCAGTGTAACAATAGATACAATAGATGGTATTCTAAACGGCAGCGACTATACGCATAGACAAGAATTTGGCATCAAAAAAGGCATGTGGTGGAATCCTCAAAATGACAAACTATTGTACTACCGTAAAGATGAAACGATGGTGAGCAAATACCCTTTAATACAGTGGGATACTCGGGTAGCTTCTGTTAAGGATATTCGCTATCCCATGGCAGGCATGAAAAGCGAGGAAGTTACCTTGGTCATCTATGACACTCAAACAAATCAAAAAATTACATTAGCAACTGGAGAACCAAAAGAGCAATTTTTAACAGCCGTAACTTGGGACCCATCTGGACAATCCATTTACGTTGGAGTATTAAATAGGGAACAAAACCATCTAAAAATAAATCAATATAATACAAAAGACGGCCGTTTTATCAAAACACTGTTTGAAGAAACAGCGTCCACGTGGGTAGAACCTCAAAATGATTTATTGTTTTTACCCAATAACCCAAAACAATTTATCTATCAATCAGACAGAGAAGGTTTTAATCAGCTTTACCTGTACAACACTGATGGTAAGTTGATCAAAAAACTGGGACATCAAAATCTTATTGTACAACAATTAGGTGATTTTTCTCCCAAAGGAGATTTACTCTATTATACTGGAGTGACAAATGATGGATTAGATCGACAACTATTTTCAGTAGAGCTAAAAACTGGAAAAACAACACAGTTAACACAGGGTCCAGGTACGCACAACGCTAAAGTAAACAGTGATGGCACTTACATCTTAGATCAATTCAGTAATCTAACCACTCCTAATATTGTTCAAATAAAAGGAACAAAATCTGGTAAAGTAGATAAAATAGTCGAATCAACAAACCCCTTTTTAGGTAAGATCAATCCTCCAAAAATAGAATTTGTCACTTTAACCTCCGCAGATGGTGTAACACCATTGACAGGACGCATCATCTATCCTAATGATTTTGATGCAAATAAGAAGTATCCAGTCATGTATTATCTTTATGGAGGTTCTCACTCTCAATTAGTAACCAATAAATGGTTAGGTGGCGCAGGTTATTTTGATATGTATATGGCGCAACAAGGTTACATCGTATTCACCATGGATAATAGAGGTACGGACGCTCGCGGACGTGCATTTGCAACCGCAACACATCGTCAACTCGGACAGGCAGAAATGGCTGATCAAATGAAAGGCATAGAATATTTGAAATCCAAATCATTTGTTGATCAAAGCAAGATGGGTATATTCGGCTGGAGCTTTGGTGGATTCATGACAACATCATTTATGATACACCACAATGATATCTTTAAAGCAGCTGTTGCAGGAGGTCCAGTAATGGATTGGAAATACTATGAAGTCATGTATGGTGAGCGGTATATGGATATGCCTCAAGAAAATCCAGAAGGCTATAAGTTAACCTCACTCATTGACAAAGCAGATCAATTAAAAGGCGATTTATTGATTATTCATGGAGCTCAAGACCCTGTAGTAGTACAACAACATAGTATGGAGTTTGTAGAAGCTTGTATCAAAGCTGGAAAACAAGTTGATTATTTCCTATACCCTACTCATGAACACAATGTTTCAGGAAAAGACCGAATTCATATGTATGAAAAAATTGCAAGATACTTCGATCTTCATTTGAAGAAATAAAAAAATAAGTATAAAAAAATCCCCTTGATCAATGATCAAGGGGATTTTTTTATACTTATAACTATTTTTAACGGGCAAGAAGTGCCTCTATCCCCAGTCGATAACTGTCTAAACCAAAACCACAGATAACCCCTACACAATTTTTAGCTAAGTAAGAATGATGCCTAAATGTTTCTCTTGTATGTACATTAGATATATGCACCTCAATGACTGCCGTGTTAATTGCTGCAATCGCATCAGCGATAGCAACAGAAGTATGCGTGTAAGCCCCCGCATTGAGTACAATTCCGTCAAATTCAAAACCAACTTCATGTAATTTATCAATAATAAATCCTTCAGTGTTACTTTGAAAATAACTAAGCTCGACAACATCATACTTACTTTTTAATGTTGAAAAATAACTTTCAAAATCTTGCGCCCCATAAATGGATTTTTCACGCACGCCTAATAAGTTGAGATTAGGTCCATTAAGGATTAATATTTTTTTCATCAGGATAATTATTACTGAGCTCACTAGCCCTACTTTTTTTTCTTAAATTACGTTCATTTATGATGATAACATTATTTGAAATATGCCCAAATTTATTGAACAGAGATGCAGTTATCAACAATAGAGTGCTGATTAAAAATCGCTATATAAAGATCTTAAACTCGAACGAAGACCAATACTAAACACACCAGATTTATGTGTTAGCGGCGTATCATATTCAATCTTTTGATAGCGTTGTGAATATCCGATCTCAAACCTAAGATTATATTTAGGATTCAAGACATAAGCTGCTTTTGCATCTGCATATACAACTTGGCTTTTTATCCCCTGCCCGATATGGTTACCATATCGATTAGGAAAAGTTCGGTAGGATTGAAAAATATCTCCCCCCATATTCGTACCATCTTCAGGATCTAGACCCTTTTGATTATAATTGAGCTGTGCTGAAAAATCAAATCTCTTCCAAGCATAATTAGCAATACCAACGATCTCTCTAAAATTAGCACCTAAAGGATGAGCAAGAGGTTCAGCATTATTACTATAGTTCGAACCAGAATCAAAATGGGCATACGTATAGGGTCTAGCTGTATTATACTCAACTAAAAAGTTCAAATTTTTAACATCGAATATGTCAAAACCTCTTACACCAAATTGAGCACCCCACTTATTATGTACATATCCCTTTCCCGCAAAAAATTCTTTAGCCGTAAATTCACCTAACAGGAACTGTCCATAGGCTGTCACATTTTTTAGTACTTTATATTTTGAATTCAATCCTAGAAACATTTTGTCTGGAGAACTCGAATTATTAGATTCAACAGGACGTAAAAACATCACCGGATTTATATAAGTGAAATCAAACCCTCTTTTGCCTGCGGCATCTTGATTAGCCCATGTAATCGCTTGAAAGAAACCAATAGAAAATCTATTTGTAGCGTTGTAATCTATATATTGAAATACACCCCACTTCTTTCCATCTCCGTAGCGATCAGTAGCACCAAATTGATCTGACCTTTTATTGGTTGGATCATTCATATACGCCCACACTGAAGTATACTGAACATGACCAATGGTACCTGTAAATTTTAAATGTGTATAATTTGAGGAGAAATCAGACAATAAAAGAGAACGATATCCATCACCAATAAAATTCTTATCATAAGCTACAGTTGCTTGAAAATACTTACTAAAATCATAAGTCAAACTAGCTGTTGCATTCATCCAGTCCTTTTCATTACCAGAACCAAATTTCGTCGTACCCTGTCCAGTTACTACTCTTTTCTCATCAATATAATCACTCAGATATTGAGGAAATACGGCTTGATTTTCAGTAGCACTGGTATAAAATGTAAATTTTTCACCCAATGTTACGCCTGCTTGAAAACCTCTAGAGTTCATCCAAGTACGACGCTTATCTCCCATCATATCTTTTCCAATAGTCAAATCAGGTAAAAAATCGGCATAAAAAGTATAGTCTTCTTTTGAAACTTCAATTAGGTGTTCGTTAAACAACTTGCGCATAAACCAATTATCAGAAGCTACAGGTTGATTTGATTGAATAGAATCAAACTTGACCAATAATTCATCCTTAAAAAGAAATGGTTTTGATGATGTATGTAAGCGTGTTTGCGGCGAATACAAAACATCATTCATTTTTTGTGACAACTGGTAAGAATAAGGCTGATTTTTAATTTGTGCGCGGACTTCATTTTGACCTAGCATAGCGGTAGAAAATAACCCTGCTAATGCTATAAATTTTAATGAAACTTTTTCTTTCATGAGATTTTTTTAAACAACTATATGGAACAGCAAAATCTATTCCTAAAAACAAAATAACACTTTTTTTTGCACTTAAAAGGTTTAACGGCAATAAAAAAAATATGCTAAAACGTATTTGCTTTCTGTTTTAACCTTTTTTTATTACCTTGCATTTGATAAAAACCAGTATGATAATATATAAACTTTTTGATATTTAACAATGAAACGCAGGACATTCATTCAAAATTCAGCCGTATTGGGAGCTGGGTTATTTGCGAGCAAGGCATCTTTTGCTTCGATGCAGACTTCATTCCCGACGGTGCGTATTCCAGCAGATAAACGTCTTTTCTCCAGTAAAGCAATTGAAAATGCTATTGTAACATTTGGTAAAGCTACAAACAATAAAGAATTAGCTTGGCTTTTTGGCAACTGTCTTCCCAATACCCTAGACACGACTGTATTTCCATATGTTGAAAATAACCGTAATTACACCTATGTAATCACTGGAGATATTGATGCCATGTGGCTACGAGACAGTAGTGCTCAAGTATGGCCGTACTTAGCTTTTATGAAAGATGATAAAAATCTAAAAAATCTAATTTTAGGTTTAATTCACAAACAAAGTAAATGTATCAATATAGATCCATATGCTAATGCATTCTATAATGACCCAACAAAAAAAGGCGAATGGTTCAGTGATCACACAGACATGAAACCTGGAATTCACGAACGTAAATGGGAAATCGATTCCCTTTGTTATCCGATAAGACTCGCCTATCATTACTGGAAAGAAACAAACGATGCAACTCCTTTCAATGAAGAATGGGAATTAGCACAGGAGAAGATCTACAAAACATTTGTAGAGCAACAACGTAAAGAGAACTTAGGTCCATATAAATTTATGCGAACTACTCCGCGTGGATCAGATACGCTACAAGTTGATGGATACGGATACCCTGTTAAACCTGTCGGCTTAATTTGTTCTAGTTTCAGACCTTCAGATGATTCAACTATTTTTTCTTTCTTAATACCTTCTAACCTATTTGCAATAGTTAGTTTAAGACAGTCAGCAGAAATCTTAAGAAAAGTCAAAAATAACAACAACTTAGCGGCCAAAATGGAAGCTCTTGCTAATGAGGTAGAGTCTGCTGTTCAAAAACATGGAATAGTAGATCACCCACAGTTTGGAAAAGTTTATGCTTTTGAAGTTGACGGTTTCGGTTCATTCTTAATGATGGATGACGCCAATGTGCCAAGTCTACTTTCATTACCTTACTTAGATGCTGTAAAAGTCGAAGACCCGATCTATCAACGTACACGTCAATATATATTGTCAGAAAATAATCCATTTTTCTTCAAAGGCACAGCAGGAGAAGGAATTGGAGGACCACATATTGGTCGCGACTTCATTTGGCCAATGTCCATTATGATGCGTGCTTTTACATCCAATAATGATAAAGAAGTGGTAGAATGCGTAAAAATGTTAATTTCCACACATGGAGATACCGGTTTTATGCACGAATCATTTCACAAAGACGATCCTAAAAACTTCACGCGTAAATGGTTCGCTTGGCAGAACACTTTATTTGGAGAATTATTATGGAAAATTTATAAAGAAAAACCATCTTTGCTTAAACAAATATAGTTTTACCCTATCGTATTAAAAGTGCTGTAAGGTAACACTTATAGCACTTTTTTATGGAGCAAGAAAAAAAACAAATTGGTCCGATAGGGATTTTTGATTCTGGATACGGAGGTTTATCCGTATTTAAGGAGATCAAAAAAAAATTGCCTCAATATGATTATATCTACTTAGGCGACAATGCTCGTATTCCTTACGGCACCCGTTCATTCGAAACGGTTTATGAATTTACTAAACAATGTGTATTTAAATTATTTGATTTAGGATGCAATTTGGTCATTTTGGCCTGTAATACCGCCTCAGCAAAAGCATTGCGCTCTATCCAGCAAAATGATCTTCCTCCCGGAAAGAAAGTTTTAGGAGTGATACGCC
Organism: Sphingobacterium sp. PCS056; assembly: GCF_023273895.1. NCBI lineage: Bacteria > Pseudomonadati > Bacteroidota > Sphingobacteriia > Sphingobacteriales > Sphingobacteriaceae > Sphingobacterium > Sphingobacterium sp. PCS056. Next base: position 5,035,769 of record NZ_CP096883.1, read on the forward strand.
CTACCACAGAAATTGTAAAACAATTTACAAAAACCAACAACGTAGGCATTTTAGCAACAACCGGCACAGTGAAATCCGAATCTTATAAAATTGAAATCAATAAATTCTATCCCGAAATTGAAGTTTTTCAACATGACTGTCCTTTTTGGGTTCCTTTAGTTGAAAATAATGAAATTGAGACAGACGGCGCGAAATACTTCGTAGAAAAGGATATCCATCAATTATTAAAACAATCATCAGATATCGATACGATCGTTCTGGCATGTACACACTATCCTTTATTATTACCTGTAATCAAACAATTTGTACCCGATCATATCAACATCATTTCTCAAGGACCGCTCGTCGCAAATAGCTTGAAAAGATATTTAGACGTACACCATGATATGGAACTCAAAAGTTCTAAAAATGGAACTATGCAATTTTATACAACTGATGATCCACTCGATTTTGAATCAAAAGCAGAGATATTTTTCGGTCAAAAGATAAATGCCAAACACATCAAAGTTACATAACCAAGACTCGTCTGAAGGAAACGATTCTTGGTTATGTGACCAATATTTAAATCCAACTAGTCTGTCAATACCACTTTTTTAGCATAACTATCATTATGCACTGCAGCAACAGCTCTTCCTGACGGATCGTTTAAGTTTTGAAATGAAGCATCCCATAATAAAGCCTCTGGTGTACTACAAGCAACCGATTTAACCGAAGGTACTGTTCTCGCAGCCGCTTCAGAAGGAAAATGAGATTCAAATATTGTACGATATAAAAATTCTTCTTTATTCTTAGGCGTATTAATCGGAAACCTATCCGCAGCTTCAGCAAATACTGCATCACTGACTTTAGCCTCTGCCTGTTCTTTTAAAGTATCGATCCAACTATATCCTACTCCATCAGAAAATTGTTCTTTTTGGCGCCACGCAATACTTTCCGGAAGATAATCTTCAAATGCTTTGCGCAAAACCCACTTTTCCATACGGCCATCTTTAATCATCTTATCCTTAGGGTTGATCGTCATCGCCACATCCATAAACTCTTTATCCAAGAATGGAACACGTCCTTCTACTCCCCAAGCAGCTAAAGACTTATTAGCGCGTAAACAATCATACAGGTATAGTTTTTTCAATTTACGGACCGTTTCTTCATGAAATTCCTTTGCATCCGGTGCTTTATGAAAATACAAGTATCCTCCAAATAACTCGTCAGACCCCTCTCCTGAAAGGACCATTTTGATACCCATCGATTTAATGACACGCGATAATAAATACATCGGAGTCGAAGCCCGTATAGTAGTCACATCGTAGGTTTCCAAATGATAGATTACATCACGAATGGCATCAAGCCCCTCTTGAATAGTAAAATTGATCTCATGGTGTATTGTACCGATATGATCCGCTGCTTTTTGTGCAGCAATTAAATCTGGAGCTCCTTTCAAACCCACTGCAAAAGAATGTAACTGTGGATACCAAGCCTCTTCTTCGTCGCCTGATTCGATACGCTTTGAAGCAAACTTCTTCGTAACAGCAGCAATAACAGAAGAGTCTAAGCCTCCAGATAATAATACACCGTAAGGCACATCGGACATCAACTGACGATGTACAGCAGCCTCTAAAGCATCACGCAAGCGAACGATATCAGTTTCAGCATCTTTAACCGCTTCGTAAGACTCCCATTGTCTAGAATACCATCTTTTAGGTTCTTTACTTTCAACGCTATAAATATAGTGTCCCGGAGGAAATTGATCCATGGTATTGCAAAACCCTTCCAAAGATTTCAATTCTGATGAAACAAAAAACTGTCCATTCGGATCAGTCCCGTAATATAAAGGTATGATCCCCATATGATCACGGGCAACAAAAAATGAATCATTTCGTGCATCATATAAAGCGAAACCAAAAATCCCATTTAGCTCTTCTATAAATTGAGGACCTTTTTCTAAATATAAAGCAAGTACAACTTCAGAGTCAGATTGTGTAGTAAAAGCATAATTAGGTAAACTATCACGAAGTTCTTGATGATTATAGATCTCACCATTAACAGCCAATACCACTTGCCCATCAGGACTATATAAAGGTTGACTACCAGATTTTGGATCTACTATCGCTAATCGCTCATGAGCTAAGATGGCATGATCAGAACTATAAATACCCGACCAATCCGGTCCACGATGACGTATACGCTTCGACATTTCTAATACTTGAGGTCTGATTATTTCTACAGATTCCTTTAAATCAAATGCTCCTATGATACCACACATATTATAATTATTTTATTGTTTCTATCTACTACTTGAATTATTGATACAAAGTAAAAAAAATAATAATGAAATTCATAATATTTTTAAAAATTTATTGAAAATTTAACATAAATATATTTATTTCTTTATCAATTACATATTAAAATAAAGAAATCGCTGTGCATATGAAAAATTTACATTATGGTTATAATATGATACCCTTACATTTTCTTGAAATAAATAGTTCCATATTTACTTTTCTATAGTGTTTTTGCATAAATTCATATTAAGAAAATTTACAGTAAATAGATAATTATGAATGCTTTACTTCATCATTACCAAAACTTGGCAGTTAATCAAAGTGACCTAGATAAAATTATGCTTGTGCACGAACTCGTTCATTTTTCTAAAAATGACTTTTTACTCCGGAAGGATGAAAAAGCTCACGAATATTATATCTTGGAAAGCGGACTGGTGCGTTCTTTCGTTCACGATTTCCAAGGAAATGAAATTACAACCGATTTTTTTGGAAACTATGATATTGTCATTGAAGTAACGTCGCTTTTTCTCCAATTTCCTTCTCCAGAAAATCTTCAATGCTTAACAGACTGTACAGCATGGAAAATTGATTTCAATACATTTCAAACCTTATATCATACCATTCCAGCATTTAATGAATGGGGACGCTCCTGGATGACCTATGCCCTGCATAGCAATAAAAAACGTTTTATTGATATGGTTTCACTCTCCGCCACCCAACGTTATCTAAATCTTATCAAACACAAACCACAAATAATCAAACAAGCAGCTTTAAAGTATATTGCCTCTTATCTTGGTATTACAGACACTTCTTTAAGTCGAATACGAAAAGAACAATAAATGTTTAGATCCTCCTGAAGATTACTTGTCATATGCGAAGTAAATTGGTCAGAATTTACCTTATTTTTAACATAAAAATGATAGCAACTTTTATTACTGAACGATAACATTAATATTTAATCCGATCTATAATTCGCCCTGATTTGAGCAATAAACATAGAGGGTGATATGAGCAAAATAAATTAATTCGTATTTATTACTGACATTCTGTTGTCAATACTACACCTAACTTTGATTAAACATAAATTAAAAAAAGAAAATTATGGCTATTTTACACGCTTATTTAAACTTTAATGGCAATTGCGAAGAGGCATTCGAATTTTATCAATCTGTTTTCAACACCCCATCTTTAGGTGTATATCGGTTCAAAGATATGCCTGCGGACCCCAACTTCCCATTACCTCCTGAAGCCGCAGACAAAGTGATGCATACGGCGATTAAGATCAATGATTCGGTGATGTTAATGGGCTCTGACTGCATAGAAAGCTTTGGACACAAAGCTACTGCAGGTACAACTACTTATTTAATGTTAGATACCCAAACTGCTGAAGAAGCAAAAGATTTATATAACAACCTTACAGTGGCGGCTCAAAATATTGAAATGCCTCTTGGAGAACAATTTTGGGCTGAACTGTACTCATCATTTCAAGACAAGTATGGTATTTCATGGATGATCCACTTTGAAGGCAATAAAAAAATGCAATAATGATAACATGCAAATCTTTAAAAATAAGACTTATTGATACTAAATTTCAGAAGGATTAATATTTGAGATTTATAAATTACTATATTTTTCAAGAGATCAGGATAGATCAACCTGATCTCTATTTATTATTGACAAACAGTGAAAAATATAACCATAATTGTCATTACGAATTGTAAAATAAATTATTTTTCAATTGCTTGTGTAGCCTTCTCTAATATTTCAAAAGCCACTTCAGCCATTTTATTTCCCTTATGATCCAATAAAGGATTTATTTCTACCACTTCAAAGCAGACAACTTTTTTCAAACTTAATATCTCTTCCAGTAATTCAATAATCTCTGCTGGATAAAATCCTTTAGGAACAGGAGTACCCGTACCATCTGAGATGAGCTCGCTATCCATACTATCCACATCAAAAGAAACATAGATCAGATCACAATCTCCAAGCTTTTTTATGACTTCATGTACACAGGTTTTAACAGACAATCTACGTACCTCTTCTACAATATAATTTTTAATTTCTAAATCATTAATTAAAATATCTTCAGCAGGTTCTGTATCCCGCACACCAAAATAAATGAGGTCCCTTGCTTTGATCTTTCCAGTGATGTCACCTAAAGTCTTTAACTTTTGCCAATAGTCCTTTGTTTCCTCATCAATTTTATTAATAGCACACAATAAATTATCTTCTGCCAATGTAGCCGCTAAAGGCATGCCGTGGAGATTTCCAGATGGCGTCGTATAAGGGGAATGAATATCAGCATGTGCATCGATCCAAATTACACCTAGATTCTTTTCAGGAAATGTAGATTTTATTCCTGAAATCGTCCCAATCGCTGAAGAATGATCGCCCGAAAATACTAGAGGAAAAAGATCGGCCTTCAATGTTTTCTCTACAGCTGAGGCAACTTCACCACATTGTACCAAGACCTCTTTGATCCGTTTAGCAAACGGCGGCAGAGCCGGATCGTAAACGACATCATTTCGCGTCTTTAAATCAATAAATGGGTAATGGTGAAAATATTGACTTCCCTTATTTATAGCAGCAATTTCGATAGCATCTATCCCCAGATCAGATCCTCTAGTCCCAGCTCCAATATCTGATCTGTTCTTGATTATTTTTATAGATCTTTTCATATATCACATGTATATTCATTTATATTTCTGTATCAATTGCCTATAGGACTATAGTTGCGTTCAGAAGCCTTTCATCAAAAACAACCTCTAATAGATATTTAATCATAATCGTTGATATAAAGATAATTAATTTACAGCAATATATGGTTCAGAATATAGTAAGCCCATGAAAATAAAACAGGCTTAGAAATCACTTTCTAAGCCTGTTTTTAAGATGAAAATTTTTGAGATTAAAACTTAATCGTATTCAGATTTTTATCAACTAAAAATCCTTGAATAGCTTTCAATGTATATTTAACATCTCGCTTCGCTCGTAATTTCAACACAAATAAATCTTCATTTCCACACAGATGCTTCTGATCTCCAACATGTACAAAAGTGGGATATAATACTTTTTCACCACTCGTATGCAAGCGATCATTTGTTAGATTATCCATATCTTTAACGGCTAATGCCTGAACAGAAACAAATTCATAATCTTGTGATAGATAAGGTAATCCAAAACTAATGGCATTCACAGATTTAAGATCTTTACCTTTGACCATAATTTCGATGATCTCCCCTTTCTTATAATTTTGTTTTGCAGTTGATAAGCTAATTTGACCTGCCACTTTATCAACCTGAGCTTCTTTGATACCACCATCTAACTGAGTAGCAACAACAGAAATATCATAAGCATCTATTAAATCATTTTTATTAATATCGCCATTACTCACATAGCCTTCAAAATCAGCATCTCCTCTTTTTAGTCCGGTATAGTTTGTATAGGATGTCAGATCATTTCGATCAATCAAACAATCATTATTGATATCTCCTGGAAGATAACTTTCAGTACCAGGTACTTTAAAGATATAAAGTTCTCGACCTGAGCCAAAACCACCTACACCTTCTGTAATTGCTAATTTTACAAATCGAGCAGTAGGTTGACCAGCAAAATTGAAAGTTTTTACTTCATCATTATTTGCCCAATTAAAAACTCCCGATTCAGTCCAATTCTCCTTATCTGTACTATAATAAACTTTACCTTTCAATACAATCCCATTGCCGCGTCCTGTACGAGGTAAATATTGAAACTTATCCAATTGATTCACTGATTTCAAATCTAAGATCATATCAAATGGTATGGCTTTTTTACCCCAAGCAGTGTGCCACATATTTCCTTCGTCAAAATCTAACAACTTATCAATACCAGAACCATCCTGATTTTCAGCTGTAGTTTCCCCTTTAATATCGCGAATAGCAAACTCCAATGGATTTGCCTTCGTCTTAGCCTGAATTTCCGTCCAATCAGAGAAACCTTGTTTATTAACCGATCTCAATTTAAAAGTATATGTCGTTTCTGGGGCCAACCCCTCAAACAGCAGTGCATTATCTTTTATTGTCGAATAAAGCATATTATTAAATTCGATCTCATAATAGTCGGCATGGTCTACACTACCCCATGTAGGAGTCAATGAATATGCTGCTCTATGATCTTCAGTAACAAGTGCATGTTGAGGTGCGGTTAATAATCCTTGCGAAATTCGGAAGCGATTAACAGGCTCAAATTTGAAACCATCTAATAATAGATTGACCTCATTTTTAGTAATATCAGTATTGGCTAATTTAATATGTAAAACTGGATTTTTTACTATGATTTGTTTTTCGAACTCACTGCCCGTGGTGGCAAACTTATTCATATTAGGGGCAGCATCATAAAAATAAACATTTTCTTGGTTAATGAATTCGTTCATAGATTTCACTTCCACCAATTTAATTTTAGTTTTACCGATTGTAGCCTTTAACTTTTTAGGTATCTCTGTAACATTGATTCTAAATTCAGTTTGTTTATTTTTCACAAACCCCTCAAAATCACCAGTCGTGCGATTTACAGTTACTGAAAGCTTATCCTGCTCACCTAAAAGAGATTCAATTAATGTCGAAGCTCCCTTTCCCGATTTATATGCTTCTGAAATACCATCATCATCATACTCCGTAAATGAGCTTTTCCCTTTTGGATAGATTTCATAAATGCGAAGAGATTTATTAATTTCATGAACGTTATTATTTGGGTTTGCCATTGGAATAATAGAACCATTTTTAACGAATAGAGGTAATTTCCAAATCGGAGAATCAAAATTATTAAGAATGACATTTCCTTCAAATTTATCTCCGCTAAAGTAATCAATCCAACTTCCTTCAGGTAAATAAATACCGTTACGGATATCATTCCCTTTATCATCAGATTTTGTAGCTTGATAGATTGGGGCCACTAGAAACGATGGACCATATAAATATTGGTACTGCGTGGCTGTCCCCTGTGTATAAGCATTTGGATAGCTTAGGAATAATGCTCTGATCATTGGCAATCCATCTACTGCTTCCTTAGCTATACTATACGTATAAGGAAGCAATTCTGATTTCAATTTCAGGTAGTTTCGATTGATTGAGGTTACTGGCTCCCCCAATGCGTGTGGATACTTTTCGTTAGAACCCCACCCATCCATATTCAATTCCATTGGAGTAAAAGTTTTCCACTGAAAGTCGCGAATATTGACCGCATTATTTTTACCTCCAAATATGCCATCCATATCTGAGGTAATATTTGGCTGCCCTGATAGTCCAGATCCCAGATAAGTGGGAATATGAAATCGAATATATTCCCAAACACCGCCTGTTTGATCTCCAGACCAAATACCAGCATAACGTTGAGTACCTGCCCAACCATCTAATGAAATAGTAAACGGCCTAGCTTCATTTCCGTAATAAGGAATGATATGACCGACATCTGCCACTCCATTCAATCCAAAGGAATAACCAGCTCCTACCCATGCCACATCAGTTTTAAGTACACGAACTCCCGCATCTCTTACTTCTTTAACAATATCACGCTGCAGCAAAGCACTAATTTCAGATTTTGGGTGCAGATCAGATTGTGTCCATAATCCAATTTCGACACCATTTTTACGAGCATAATCTCCTAAACTTTTTAAATTGGCAATATTACCATCTAATGTTTCTGTTTGTCCATAACCTGCTCCATAGCCATCATTAGGCAATAACCAACCGAATGGCATATCATGCTTCTTATAACGGTCAATAACAGCACGAGCCGAAAATTGATAATTGTTCAATTCACCATTTAATGACTCCTTGATACCACCATTATCTTTTTGCCCCTCCTTATAGCGCTTTCCATCCTCAAATAGAATCCCCTTTTCATCTTCTTTCCAATAATCACGATTATAGGCATTCAGGTGCCCTTGATAAAAGCCAAATTTTGGAAGTAAAATTGGATTTCCGGTTAATTGATAAAAATCATTCAGTAAAGAAACTACCCCATCATTGATCATAAAGAAAACATCTAAATAATCGATATCATGTGTCAAATGAACATGTCCTTTTTCTTTTGATCCGAAATCATATTTTCCTGGTTTAAAAGTGTGCCACATAAAACCATACCCTTTTGACGACCAGTAATAAGGTGTAGGTGAAGCCACTCCTCCATCAGTCCAGCTATTTTGATTTTCAATGGAAATAACTTTTCCTTTGTGAGAAAAACGACCATTCTGAACGCCTCCACCATAAAAATATTCATCGGATTTCTCCTGAAGGCTTAAGGTAACTTTATTTTTTTCAAAGATAATAGGCTTCGTAAAAACAACCGCTTCACCTTTATTTTTCTCATTGATCACTTTCAACAAATTTGTGGTTTTATCAATCAGGATAGTAATTTCTCCTGTAGCAATTATTATTTGATTGTTGGTATCGCTAAGATTTAATTGTTGAATGGATTTTCTTGGGTTTGACACCAATATTTCAGCCGCAGGTTTAGCTTCAGGATTTCGAATGATTCCTCCTCCATTATCCTGAAATAATCGAAAAATATGATTACCATAAAAATCGAATGTCAATCGCTGATTATTAGAAAATAAAACCTCTACAGTCGTAGCATTTATTTTTTTTGCACTGACAATAGTTAACATTGGGTTAGTTTGCTGCTGAATCGGCATTGTTTTAAAATGAGCCTCTGTCGGAGCAACACTTACCATTAAAGGAAATGCCAAAGCGAACATCACCTTTCTGTGTTTTTTATACATTATATTACAATTTTGTGTTTTCGTATTTTATTTATAGCTGTTTAGACGTTAAATAATAGATGTTTTAAAATTGTATTTTAGGTATGTAAATGTAGGAAACAGATTTGAAAATAATAGATTGTATCTATTAAAATACAAATTCTTTATCCAAACAGGAGCTATACCTAGTTCTTTTATTAATGTTAATTACGTTGTTTTACTCCACTTTGTGATCTTATTACTATTATTTTGCTGGAGTTATATAGATTTAAAAACAAAAGCTCTGCACGATGTGTGGTCATGCAGAGCTTTCATTTCTGTATTTATTTTTCAACTATTTAGTCGGTGTAACAATGCTAAAGAATTTCAATTCCTCTTTTTTAAATCGATTATTCAATTCAATCAATACATCATTTTTAAAATCTCCACCATTGGCCGGATTATCGATCCAACAACCTATACTCAAATAAATCATCTCTTCACTGATATCCTGAACACTAATACCTACCCCCAACTCAGGTTTACTATGGCTACTATGCCCAACAGCTTCTTTAATCCACAATTTCATTGTTTCCAAATCAGCTGAGCGGTCTACCTGAACGACAAAACTCGTCCTAGCATCATCGTTTGATAACGTCCAATTGACTACCCGGCCAGATAGTAGATCACCATTAGGGATGATCACTTCTGCTCCATCCCCCGTATTCAAAATACTTGCACGAATACCAATTTCCTTTACGCGCCCTTTTTTATCAGCCAATTCAATACGATCACCTACCCGAAAAGGTTTATCAAAAGCTAAAATGATTCCAGACACAAAATTATTAATGATATTTTGCATCCCTAAACCGATACCAACACTTAAAGCCCCTACAATGACTGTTAGCTTATCCAAACTAACACCTAGAGCAGATATCGCTATAAAAAATCCAATAACGATGATGATCAACCTAAATAAAGGAAAAAGCGTCATTTTATGATCGTAATCTTTGCTTAAAGCGCCATTCTCTCCCCCGATCAAAAGTAAATTCAAGTTCTTCTGAAACCAATTAGCAGCAGCTAATATAAAGAAGGCCAGCACTAGATTACCAAAATTAAAATTGATACCTCCGAGTTGGTGATTATTACTTAAAAACTTAGAAACAGATGTTGCCAATGAAGCTGCAAATTGCAAGTTATTTGCCAGTACAATAATCGCTAATAGAAGACACAAAAATTTCAGGGCATCGCCTGTAGCTTTCAATGCTCGTTCTTCATTGAATCGCAACCAAAAACCTTTTTTCACTCGATTTCTGGCGAATTGATTTTTGACATCGTCCTTGATCATATGGATAAAAAACGTCAACGTAAAAGACTGGGCAAGCCCAACAGCGCCAGCAATACTAAAACTGCGAGAATGATCGACATATCCTAAAATATTCAAAAAGATAGCACCACCATTTAAAATAGCAAATATGATAAAAACAGGTAATTGAATATATCCAGCTGCAGCAGGATCTTTAATGTGTTTCTTTAAATAAAAACCAATATAAAGAGCCACGATATTAAATATAATACAGACAATCCGCATGATAAGATCTTCACTTACAACAGAATTTACAAATACATCACAGATGTAAAACAACAATAGAAAACCAACAATTTTACCATGTTTTAGCGTAAAGTTTTTCCGAAGTAAAATCCCAAAAAATACCATTAGCAGCAGCTGTGTTGCCTGAATGACTAATGTTGGGGTTACGATCGAGACAATGGGTAATAAGGTCAAAAATAAAATAATAGCTTTGCCAATAAGAGACCATATATTAAATGGTAGCTTTACCTCCCTCTTACTATTATTATCTTTATTTAAAACAAAGGCCGTAGATGTGATCCAATATAAATATGCTATAACCAAAATAATCAATAAAATCCTACTTGTCCATGCCGTTTTATTGACATAAGTATCTATTGACCTACTCTTTCTGTAGTTATTTTTTAAATTGTTTAAAATTTTCTCTTTTGTTACTGTTGTATTACCGGCTTTCCACAAAGAACTTTTTACAGTAGCTGAATCCGAAGGCTCTTTATTCATTTGTTTAGTAACAATTTCCTTTACACGGTGAGATAAACTATAATAAGCTTTCAAATTTTCATTCGTAATATCAACAGAAACTTTTAGCGAATCAATTTTACTTTGAACTTCCTGCTCGGCAGTTGTCAGATAATTATTCAATCTTATACTCGTTTCACTTTGACTATACTTTGATCTAAAATCTTTCAATTGACTTAAAGTCAGGTGGAGACTTCGATTATAACTATCCAAACTTCCCTGAAAAGTATTCAGATCTGCTATCTGACTTCTAGCATGCACGGTCCACCTCTCTACAGAATCTGGAGGTAAAGTTCCCACAAAAGCATTGACCTTTTCAATAAATTGTGTCCGAAGATCACGCTTGTGTATAGCCTCATTTTCTAATGCGGCCGCACGGATATTCGTAATATATTTAACATTTATTTTTGACAGGTCCATTCGCAAACTATCGATAGCTGGATCCGACTGGACAATTGAACTATCAACGTGACTACGTCGCGCTCGACTTTCTCGACGACTTAAATCTTTACGATTTCGAGAATTACCTGTAATAGAAGAACTTTTCTTTGCATTACTAGTATCAACAACAATTTGTGTAAATCCAATTTCTCCAAAAAAAAGTAATAAAAATAATACTAAGATATATTTTGATTGTTTCATTTAATATGTAATATAAATTATAACAAGGGTAAAGGTCGGTGATTTTGGTAAAAACACTCTTAATCAACATTAAAATCAAAGTAAGTTTTTTGATAAGGTTCATTAATCAAAGTGAAATGCCACCATTCCTTAGCATAACCTTTAAAACCATATTTAGACATGATATTTTTCAACAATGTGCGATTCTGTTTTTGGACACCATTGATCTCTTGACTATCAAAATGTGAAATAGAACCAAAAAAATCAAAAGGACTACCCATATCTATTTCCTGACGATCATGGATTGTAATTATTGTGAGATCAACCGTACTACCACGGCTATGTCCAGACTTACCTGCTATAAAACCTAATTTAAATAAATTTCGTTTATCTAACTGAGGATAAAATTCCTTTTTACCCAAGGTATCATTAACATTTGTAGCCCATTTTTTAAAATGATCAACTGCTTTTTGAGGCCGATAAGCATCAAAAATTTTCAAAGCCATACCTTTTTTATTTAATTCTTTCTCCACCTTTTCCAAAGCTTGAGCAGCAGCCGTAGTTAGAATAAGAACAGGTGATTTATATCCATCAATTTTTTTACCAACAAAATTATGTGAACCATAATAGCGTAAGTCAAAATTGATATCTGGTATAATATCTTGTACATAACTAAAGCCTTTTGGTAACTTTTGTTGGGCAAAGATAGAAGCATGACCAATGATCAAGATAAAAACAAGACAAAAGTATATTTTCATTAGATTCTTTAGCTAAAGTTAACAAAAAATAAAAGATAATGTTTAGTGTATATGCGAGTAGAAAGTTTTGAAAAAACAAAAGCCAGTACATATTGTACTGGCTTTGGGTAAATGATGGGGCTCGAACCCACGACCCTCGGTACCACAAACCGATGCTCTAACCAACTGAGCTACATCTACCGTGTTTGTGCTACAAAAGTAGAACAATTATTGGTATTTAAAAACTGTTTCTAATATTTTTTAACAATAAATTTTTACATCGTTCATAATTAATATTTTAAATTTCACTTATATTGATTCCGTTCAAAAATCAAGAGTGATTTCCCCACTATTTCACACCAATTATATTGGATTAATTGGTATGTATAGCCATTTAACCTCAAGCAAACTCTAATCATTGATTGCTATTTATTGATCAACATTCGAGATCTGATAAGCCTAAATGAACAATCATATTATTAAAATTGAAAGCACCAATTGTCTTTTCATAATTAAACTTCATACTAAGATTACAAAGAACATTAAATTAAAATAATGATGATCCTTTTGTCAATAGCCTGATGCAGATCGCAGATTTTATTTTTTGATTGTATAACGCATTAATTTTTTAATCGGTCACACTGTGATAAAGTTGATCATATTCATATTTATATTTTTGCAAAATCATTTTCCGTTTTAATTTGAGCGTCGGCGTGAGTTCACCTCCATCAATAGTAAATTCCTGAGCAATAATGATCGGCCTCTTGATCTGCTCCCAATTACCAAAATGCTGATTTGCGATCCTTACTTCTTGATTTATTTTTTTTATAACTTTATCCGCCTTTAGAAAATCAGTCTTAGACAATTGCAATAAACTGGGATCTTCTGATTTAAACCAATCGACCAAATGTCCATAATCCGGGACGATAAAAGCAGATGCAAATTTCATCCCCTCGCCCACCACCATAGCCTGTTCAATAAACTTTGATTCCACCAATTTCTTTTCAATAGGTTGTGGAGTCACGTACTTACCCCCGGATATTTTAAAAAGTTCCTTCTTTCGATCGATAATCTTCAAAAATATCCCATCCTCCCAAACACCGATATCTCCAGTATACAGCCATCCATCAATAATGGTTTTATTCGTTTCCTCTGGATTTTTATAATACCCCATCATCACATTCGGTCCTTTAACTAAGATTTCACCGTCGCTCGCCAATTTAATCTGCACATCCTTCACTGCGGGACCAACAGTTCCAACACGAATACCCTTTATATAGTGATTAACAGCAATAAGAGGACTTGCCTCCGTCATACCATATCCTTCATAAATCGGAATTCCTGCAGCTAAAAATACACGTATCAATTTACTCTGTAAAGATGCGCTGCCAGACGCAACTGTTTGTAATGAACCTCCAAGACCTTCATACCATTTATTCAATACAAGTTTTCTCGCTAAATTTAATTTCAGGTCATATAGAAAACTTCTATTTTCAGGAACAGGATCATATTTTTCTCCAACCGATACGGCCCAGTCAAATATCTTGCGTTTTATTCCATTCAGATCATGACCTTTTTTAATGATCTTTTCATATACCTTCTCCAAAATCCGAGGTACAGCAGTCATAATATTAGGTCTTATTTCCATTAAATTTTGACCGATCTTGTCAAATGACTCAGCGATATAAACAGTAATACCGAGATAAAAATAAGTGTAGATAACCATTCTTTCATAGGCATGGCAGGGTGGTAAAAATGTCAACCCTCTATCATACGCTTTACATGGTGTGATCTCAGTTGCAGACCTTACATTTGCAATAATATTATCATGTGATAACATCACTCCCTTAGGTTTACCTGTTGTGCCTGAAGTATAAATCAATGTCACGAGGTCTGTAGATCTGATTTGATCTTTCAGACTTTGGACTTCACGATCCTCTATATGTCGGCCAATTTGAACAATTTCACTCCAATTTCTGATTTGATCGTGTTCTTCAATACAAAAAATATATTTTAATGTATAGATAGAGTCTTTAAGATTGACAATCCTTTGATACAGGCTTTTAGTACTCACAATAGTTACCCGAATTTCTGCATCATTAAATATATATTGATAATCGGCATCAGTTATATTGGGATATATAGCGACTACAACTGCACCTATTTGTTGAATAGCAAAATCCACAATATGCCAGTGTATACCACTTTCTGCAATTAAACCAACTTTTTCATTAGGCTTGACTCCTAGTTCAATTAATCCTTTTGAAATACCATTGACTTTACTTACAAATTCTGAAGTAGTTAAAGCATTCCAATCTCCATCTGTTTTACTAGAAAACATGGCTAAATTTGGATATAATTCCAATTGACGATCTGCCAAATCAAATATTCTCAATTTTTGTTCCATTCCAATCTATCATAAATAGTGCTCGCCTTTACCGACAAGAATATCTCTTTAACAAAATATGAAGAGAATAAGTTCGCAAAACTAACTAAATTGTCGGTATAAAATAATAAGGATGTTATTATCCATAAAAAGATATTAACTTTAATACGATAAACGATCTTTATCTAAACAAAAAAGGCTTTAGAATAAAATCCTAAAGCCTTTACATATTCACTGAACAATTATTTTTTAGCCCAAGTTCTAAAAAATTCCATTACCTTATCTTTATTATAACTTTTGCCATCCTCCAGTGCACCACTTTCTTGAATTTTGAGCACCTTTCCTTCGCTATCTAAAACAATAAAAAAAGGATAACTTAATTTTAATGAATCTGGAACATATTTATTAAACACGTTCTCATTTTTATTCTCTTTAGAATAATTGAGATGATAATATAAATAATTGTTTTGTAGATAATAATTTATATCTGCTGTCTTATGAATATAATCATTGAATCTCAAACACCAGATACACCAATTACCACCTGCTTGAATAATGATATGCTTAGATTCTTTAGCTGCCTCATGAATCAATTGATCTAACTCCTCTTCTGCATTCGCTTCTGGATGATATGGAAATGACAACGTATCTTTCTCTACAGTTGACTTTGTTTGCGCAGTAGCTTGTTGAAAGCTGATACAAACAAAGCATATCACAATGACTCTTACAATCTTTTGCATACGACAACGACCCGACTTAAATATGAAATCAAATTTAAAGAAAGGAGATGTAAATAAAGAACATCAATCACCTATTTTTTAAGCATTTAACGCAGATTCAAGTTCCATACTATAAAAATATTCTACCTGTTCCACCATTTTTTTACTGCCAATCACTATGGGAACACGCTGATGTAATTCTGTAGGTTGGATATCTAAGATACGATCACTACCAGTAGTAGCCTTTCCTCCTGCTTG
Organism: Sphingobacterium sp. PCS056; assembly: GCF_023273895.1. Taxonomy (NCBI): domain Bacteria; kingdom Pseudomonadati; phylum Bacteroidota; class Sphingobacteriia; order Sphingobacteriales; family Sphingobacteriaceae; genus Sphingobacterium; species Sphingobacterium sp. PCS056. The sequence goes on from NZ_CP096883.1 coordinate 5,051,597, forward strand.
TTCGATAATAAAAGCCATCGGGTTGCACTCATACATCAAGCGTAACTTTCCTTTAGGAAAGGATAACGTCTCAGGATAAATAAAAACTCCACCACGAATCAAATTACGGTGAATGTCAGCAACCATAGAACCTATATAGCGAGAAGTATAAGGTCGATTGGTACCAGAGTCTTCGATTTGACAATATTTGATATAATTCTTGATCGCTTGCGGAAATTTGATGTAATTACCTTCATTAATCGAATAAATCTGTCCATGTTCCGGAATTTTCATATTGGGATGAGATAAACAAAACTCACCTATTGAAGGATCTAAAGTAAATCCATTCACGCCATTGCCCGTTGTATAAACGAGCATCGTTGATGAGCCATAAATTATATACCCAGCTGCCACTTGTTTTTTTCCTTGCTGTAGCAATTCATCTGCCATGGTTACTTGATCTGCACCTGCTCTTCTATAAATAGAAAAGATGGTCCCCAATGAAACATTCACATCTATATTTGATGATCCATCTAAGGGATCTATACAGACCATATATTTCGCATTTTTAGAAACATAATCATTGGATAGATCAATGCCTAACTCATGTTCCTCCGAAGCTAAATAACAGCACTCTCCCCCTCTTTGCAGCGCTGATATAAATTGAACATCGGCGTATACATCTAACTTTTGCTGTACCTCGCCCTGTATATTCATATCGCCATGAGCGCCAAGTAAATCAGCTAACCCAGCTTTGTTCACTTCTCGATTAACCAACTTTGCTGCAATAGCGATATCGCGAAGTAATCGAGATAGCTCTCCTTTTGCAAATGGAAAATCTGCCTGCTTTTCAATAATAAATTGACCTAACGTTTTCATATATCAATTATTGATTTAAAATCACCTCTATATTAAACCGTTGTAAAGTAGGTATCTTGATACTTTTTAAAGTTATTTTCAAAAAGTGATTTGAGCGCCTTTGCCTGTTCGTCATAGGCCTCATCATTGTTCCACAGTTGTTTAGCCCCTAAAACCTGCTGTGGCACATCTTGACAAAATGTAGGGTATTTTAATCCAAATATGAGATGTACTTCCATTGGATACTCTTCCAGTTCGCCAGACAATGCTGCTTGAATCAAACTGCGTGTATAAGATAATTTGATTCTGCGACCGATACCATAAGGACCTCCAATCCACCCCGTATTCACCAACCAAACTTTTGTATCAGGATTTTTTTTCAATCGATCTCGCAGTAGTTCGGCATATTCCATAGGATGCAAAGGCATAAATGCTTGTCCAAAACAAGCTGAAAACGTCGCCGTTGGCTTTGAGACACCCATTTCCGTACCTGCCACCTTAGCCGTATAACCATTAATAAAATAATACATCGCTTGTTCTACTGTCAGCTTTGAGATAGGAGGCAATACACCAAATGCATCCGCTGACAGAAAGAAAATATTATTAGGAGCATCAACCAATCTAACTTCCCTATAAGAGGAGATATAAGACAATGGGTATGAAACACGCATATTTTCAGTAATGCTATCATCCTGAAAATTAGGTATAGTCGTACCTTCATAAAATTTAATATTTTCTAAGAGTGAACCTGACTTAATTGCACCACAAATTTCTGGTTCATGCTTAGGGTCCAATCCTAAACATTTTGCGTAACAACCTCCTTCAAAATTAAATACACCACGGTCCGACCAACCGTGTTCGTCATCCCCTACCAAATAACGGTTTACATCTGCCGATAAAGTTGTCTTGCCCGTACCACTTAAACCAAAAAATAAAGCGGTGTCACCATCTTTTCCTACATTAGCAGAACAGTGCATCGATAAAACTTCATCTTCAACTGGTAGAATAAAATTGAGAACTGAAAAAATACTCTTTTTAATTTCACCGGTGTAACCAGTACCAATAACCAAAACAACGTGACGGGTAAAATCAATAGCAACACAATTAGCAGCATGAAGTCCCAATTCCTGATGATTTGAAATTTGAAGATCAGAGGCGACTAGCACTGTCCAATCCACTTCCCTATTTTCAATATCAGGGTTTTCGATAAACATATTAGCAGCAAAAAGATCCTGAGTAGCTTTTGTGGATACAACCAGAATGTGTTTTGCTAGATCCTCACTCGATACAACTTGACAGTCTCTAACATAAAGTTCCTTAGCCGACAAATATTCGGTAGTCAAATCATACAATTCGTTAAAGGTTCCTTGAGTAATTGCTTGGTTAACTTCATTCCAAAAAACTCTGTTTTCAGTGATTTCATCTTTTACGATATATCGATCTTTTGGCGATCTTCCCGTAAATTTCCCAGTCAAAATATTCAAAGCTCCATTTTCGGCAAGAGAAGCTTCTCCTTTTTGGATAGCATGCGCAATAAGAGCAGTTCTATCCAATTGACAAAATACTTCCTTAGGTTGGTGGATTCCTAAAGTAGCTAACTGTTTAATCTTTGATAAAGTCATACTTTTGTTTTAAAATATTGTCCAAATCTAGCTAAATTTAATAGATAGATACAAACAAAATTTAGCTTATTGTTTAAATTACACAGATATAACTAAATGAAAAACAGCAGTTTACAAATGCAAATAAAATTTAAATAATTTTAAAAGCTAAATTAAAACAAAAAATAAAAATTAAATAATGCTAAAATAAATTAGAATTTACAAGCCAAAATAGAGCCCTTGAAAATTATCTTAACAAGGGCTCATCAAAAACAGTAAATTTAAGTATTAACTTTGATTCATTAGTATTTGTTTCCTAAACAACTTATATTGTAATATTTCGTCCGATAGTTTGGCAACTGCATAACCAATAATAGTTATATCATCTACCCATCCCAAAACAGGAATTACATCTGGAATGGCATCTAATGGCGATATTACATATACAATAGTAGCAACAATGACAGATAAGTTCCACTTATTCATTTTATATTTACCTGCAAATGTATCTTTACACATAGCAATTAAAATTTGAAAGTCTTCTTTTCGAACATCTAATTTTTTTGCTTTTAACTCAGCAGCTTCTAAATCCGCTGTTGTAATTTTATGTTTTCTGAATCCTTCAAATAAAGCCAATGCTTTACCTAGAAATTGTTTCTTCATTTGTTTAAAATTATAAAAATCCACTAACTATGACTTTGACAGTGGATTAAAGTTTAATCTCAATACTCCAATAGGAAGTACGAAGTACATTATTTATTTTCAACAACGTACAAAAGTCTTATTATATTATTAAAATGTGCTAATATTGGCATAATCTTATTTATTATCAGTAGCTTTAGTAAGAAATGTTATTATTCACTTAAACATAACTGTTATGGCAAAAGAACAAAATGCAGTAAAGAATGATAAAAAGAAAGCTGAAAAGACGCTAAAAGAAAAACGAGCTGAAAAGAAAACAAAAAAAGCTAGTAAAAGCAAATCTGAATAAAATTAAAGTCCCTTCGCTTATTAAAGAAAAGGGACTTTAATTTTTATTTTAAACTTTAATTCAGATATTTTTTCATAGCTAATCTCAATCTATCATCATATCCATAAATATCTGGAAACTGCTCAATTTTATTATTTTCATCTAACCAAGTAGTATAGTAAGACAAGAAAACTGGGATACCTGTTTTCATTTTTACCCATCTGGAGTTGTTAATAGAGTCTTTTATTTCAGTTGCAATTTTAGCTGCTTCTTTTTCATTATTAACTAAAAAAGAGGCTAAGCTAGCTGGATCTTCAACACGAACACAACCATGACTTAGTGCACGGTTACTAGCTTTAAATTTTTGTTTAGCAGGTGTATCATGTAAATAAATGGCATAAGGATTTGCAAAAATAAACTTGATGTTTCCCAGTGAATTATCAAAACCGGGATTTTGTTTAAATTTAAAATTCTCGACGGAGTCAGCTTGCCAATTAATCGTATATGGATCTACAATTTGTCCTTTTAAATTGTAGACAACCATATTTCGACTTTCCAAATATCCTGGATTAGCCCGAACACTATTTAGTAATTCCTTCTTTACAATACTTTTAGGAATATTCCATACTGGATTTACTTGCATCCGATCTAGCGTGCCACTCATCATCGGTGTTTCATGATTTTGTCCTGTTTTAGAGAAGGCTTTATTTTCAGTTTCCCCTACGCAAACATTCATAATTTGCTTTATAGCACCATCTTCAATCATTCGCAATTTCATTTCTGGAATATTGACGAATACATATTTATCCGGAAAATCTTGTCCCATCCAGCGTAAACGTTCCATACTCATCAGCACATCAGTACGATTTTCCTTACTCAAATTTCCTGCTATCAAGAGTTGTTGAAACTTTTTGTAAAAACCATTTTTAGGTTGGGCTTCTCGAGCGATCTGAGCAACATTTAACGTACTGTCCAACACCTGTTTTGCTTTCTTTAAAGTGTAACGATTATGCCCAACAAAATATCTTCCATAGAGTTTCTTAGGATTTACGAGTCCATTTTCGAGTATGTTGAGATAGGCTACTAAAGCATCAGAAGAGAGAAGCTCTATTTTGGCCAATATCGTATAAGCTTCATTCAACTCTGTAATTTCCTTGCTTTGAAGACGATTAAGTGCCTTGCGAATTTCTTCTGTATGAAAAATTGAAGGATTAACACCATGTTCATCAGATTTTTCTAGATAATGCAACAATGTATCTGTACCACCGGTAAGTAATTGATTGTGAATCCATGTAAAACCCCGAGATGAATCAGCAATTTCACTCATCCATCTCGGATTAAATAAATGGGAATTTTTATTTTTCAATTCAATTTGAATGGCATTTAAGTAGGCAATACTATCAAAATCTTTAAATAGCTTTTGATCTAATGATGTCGCTAAAAGATCTCCAAAAGTAGGGGCCTTAGTTTGACAAGAGGTGAATGATAGTATAAATAAAAAATATACAAGCACTAAATTTCGCATAATATAATTAAGAAATTGCTTAAAAAGTCAAAGATAACAATGTTTCAAATGATATTACAATTAGTTAGTACAAGCCTAATTATTGTCAAATTCTCGCTACAACCATTCAAAAATAACAAAGCCTAAAATAGAATTATTTCAGGCTTTGTTAAACTTAAAAATAAACTTAAACCGTTTGCAAGTATTGTGCGTAGCAATATCCTTCTTCATTATCTTTAGTACGCACCAGCCACCACTGGTCATTTGCTTTACTAATCAACGTTATAATTTCGTCTTTAGCTGCTTTTCCTACAATAGGCTGATCCGTGCCAGGTCCTTTACGAATATTCAGATTTGAATTATCCGTAATAACCTTTACTTGGCTACCAGGGACCTCCGTAGCAACATTGACATCCATAACGACATCTCCAGCTGCAAAATTAGGATCTATATTTCCATATACTTCCCATAATTTATTTTTCACATCAGCAGATGGTGCTGTTCCCCTAATTTGAAGAACACCATCCTGTTCAGCAAAATTTAAATCCGTAGTGCCCAATGATCTTGCAGTATCTAATAATACTTTATATTTTTCTTGTAAAGCCATGATATTCGAGTTTGAAATAATTATTTAGTTACAACTGCACTAAGGTCCACTTTCTTAGGATGTAAATTGTCCAAAGCCTGTTTTAACGTTACTAATTTTGCTTTTTCAATAGTTCCTGTCACGGTGATGACACCATCTTTCACGGTAGCTTGTACCGTCGGAAAATCTTTTGTCGCATCAACAATACCTTTCGCTAAAGATTCATCAACAGTATTAACAGATATTGCTGCTGGAGCCGTAACTTGCACTATAATATTATTAACAACAGATTTGATTGATTTATCAGCTGCTTTAACATCGGTCTCAATCTGTGTTTTTTCAGCTTCTGAAGAAGCGAAACCTTCCAAAGTAACAACTCCATCTTTAACAGAAGTTGTGATACCTTGATGACCATTAATTACTGTTTCTACCTTTGCTTTCAAATCAGCATCAGAAACTTTAGATTTACAAGAAGGCATTGCAGCAACTAAAGTGCCCGCCATCATTAACATTGGGAATACTCTTTTTAACTTCATAATCACAGTTTTTATTATTTTTTAAAAGCCTAAATTATCCTATATAGATACTTAAAGTTAACAATTAAAAGAGTAAATGGTTTCGATTTAAACACTAATTTATAGAAAGTAGATGTTGTTCTACATGATTAAAGACAAATGACTCTCCGACCTTCTTTCTTAATAACAACTTTCCAATAGGAGATTGATTTGAGATAACGAATACCTTCTTATCATCGATCTTGACAACACCAATACTAATCGCAATAAAATAAATACCCAAATTAGTCTTCACAATACTGCCATTTTGAACAAAATCAGTATGGTTTGGTTCAACAAGATTATTTAATATTAACTCATCCTTTTTTGCCTCAGCAAGTTGCATCTGACATCTGGCAATGTCCTGTTGCATCATTTCACGCGTGGTCTCATATTTATCTCCTGCACTACTTTTGGTATCATCAGTACTTGCTTCATGAGCCGATTTCAAAGCCAATTCCAAATTTGCAATCCGATCTTCAACATGCATTTTACATGATTCCATTAGTGATGATCGTAGTAAAGTATAATCCTTCTCCATGATTGCAAACTAGGGATAAAGATTTAAAGAAAAAAATCAAAATTAAACTAACTAAAAAACAACAACATACAATTTAAATGAGCTCAAAAGGACTTGAAATGCAAAAATAAATTTGGTTACAACCTTAAAATTTGTACTTTTGTCGCGGAGAGCTGGCAGAGTGGTCGAATGCGGCAGTCTTGAAAACTGTTGACTGTCATAGGTCCGGGGGTTCGAATCCCTCGCTCTCCGCCAATAAAAAATAAAGCCCAAAGCAATTTGGGCTTTTGTTGTTTATAGACTTTTGGGAGCTTGCTCCAACAATAAGACATAAACAACAAAGTAAATGAACAAAGCGAATGGCTTTATTTTATGATGAAGCCTCCCCCCTTTAAGGGATCATGTAATAATCTCGAGCGCTTCGCATCCTAACAAGGAAAAAAGTATTAAAACCCTAATAATTGTACAATTTGTAGGGTTTTTCTTTTGTTATCACACTATCAAATTGCTAGACAATTGCATAAATATTTAAATTAGCGATTGACAATGAAAAAAGAAGGAAGGAATTTCAGTACAAACTTTAAGTCAAAGGTTAACATAGAAGCTACTAATGAGCAACAGATTATTCAGTAGTTAGCGATTAAATATGAATTGTACCCAACGCAGATCAAAACCTTGAAACGGAAATGTTCTAGGTAATGCGGAATCCGCTTTTACTTCAGAGAAATCTTCCGTTCTTGATAATTCTAAGGAAAAGGAGCTCTATTCCAAGATTGGGGAGTTATAGATACAGGTGATTTCAACCAATATCTCTTATTATTGGAATGGATTTCACTTGAAGCGCATGAAGTTGGATCTCGTCATCTCAACACAAAACGAACGATGGAAAGCCTTGCTGCACAACTATTAAAATCATTTTTCGCAAGTTTTACATAACGAAAATCTATAACAACTATATGATAGATTATAAAAACAAAAAAATTGTTTCAATTACACTATCGATAGAGTATCTCAGCACTTGGGATGAATCCAAATAAATTTACTTTCTATTATAATTTTCAATCATTTTATATAGGACCAAGGTATCGCTTTCAATTTGACGAACCTTTCCGTTTATATCATATTCTATCGGTTTATCTCCAATTTGACGAACTCTACCATTGATATCGTATTCAACCCGCTCATCACCTATTTGACGAACTCTACCATTGATATCGTATTCAACCCGCTCATCACCTATTTGACGAACTCTACCATTGATATCATAATCAATCTGTTTATCTCCAATTTGGCGAACCCGATTGTGAATATCATAATCAATCCGCCTATCTCCAATTTGGCGAACTCTATCATTGATATCATATTCAACCCGCTTATCACCGATTTGACGAACCCTATTGTGAATATCATATTCTATCCGTTTATCACCAATTTGTCTAACCCTGTCTTGGATATCGTATTCAACCCGCTCATCACCAATTTGCCTTACCCTGTCTTGAATATCATACTCTATTCGTTTATCCCCAATGCGGCTAATTCGATTGTGAATATCATACTCTATTCGATTATTATCAATTTTATTACCTCGTGAAAAAAGAAGCTCCATTAAAAACTTATTTTCATTACTATTCAATCGGTCTATCAATTGTGCTTGGACATTAATCGAAAAAAACAAAACAGAAAACAAAAACAACAACTTCTTCATCGTTAATAATTAAACATGTAATTTACTCTAATATCTCTCATCCTAAAAAGCTGACTCATACACTTTTCCTTTACTCATATCCTCTAAAAAAATACATCACAACGCCTTTCGTTACCGTGCAAGGTAACGAAATAAATAGAAAAATGTTAACTTATAGCAACCTTAAAGACATCTTCACTTTGATAAATAATTGAAAACGGCTTAAATTTCACTGCTTAAATTTTAGAATTTGTATGTATCGCCATTTTTTCACGTTTTTAGAACAGTACTGATCTTTCTTATTTCGTTTTTTCATATGCTAATAAAAAACCTTACATTTAGTTAACAATTACAACCTATTATATAAAACGACCTTTATTCTAATGACAAAACTAATTATTCTCCTTTCAGGCTTATTCATCAGTAATATGCTATCTGCTCAATCTTTAAAAGAGGATTTTAAACCAGCAACAACTAATCAACCAGGACAACTCTTCCCACAGGTTAACTCGCAGGGGTACGCCAGATTTAAAATACACGCACCAAAAGCAGACAGTGTAAGGGTAAGCTTAGGTTTAGGCGGAGGAAGTGGCACAGTCCTACAAAAACAAAATGATGGATTCTTTACAGGCACTACAGAAGGTCCAATGGATGAAGGATTCCATTACTATAACATTACGGTAGATGGAGGAAAATTCAACGATCCAGGATCGATGAATTACTATGGATCTGTACGCTGGGAAAGTGGGATAGAAATTCCAGCACCTGATGAAGATTTTTATGCAGTCAAAGATGTGCCGCATGGACAGGTATCTCAAATATTATTCCCCTCCCCTAGCACAAACACTTCTCGTAGAGCATTTGTCTATACACCGCCAAGCTATAGTAAAGACCTCAATAAGCGGTATCCCGTTTTATATCTACAACACGGTTGGGGTGAAGATGAAACGGCGTGGTCTAATCAAGGAAAAGCAAATCTAATCATGGATAATATGATTGCCGAAGGAAAAATAAAACCATTCATCATTGTCATGACCTATGGTATGACTAATGAAGTGAAATGGGGAAAAATCAATGAATTTAAAATCGAAGAATTCGAAACCGTTTTAATTAAAGAACTAATACCTTATGTCGATGCTAACTTTAGAACATTAACGGATAAGACAAACCGTGCCATGGCGGGATTATCAATGGGTGGAATGGAGACAAAAATGATCACACTACGTAATCCAAAAGTCTTCGCACACTACGCATTATTAAGCGGAGGTACATACGCCGCATCCGATTTAGCTCATAAACCGGATGTAAAACTGATATTTCTCAGTTCTGGCAGTAGAGAAAATCCAGATAGAGTAAAACAAGCGGTTGATGAACTGAAAAAAGCTGGCGTTAACGCCGTGTCTTACGTATCACCAAATACTGGACATGAATTTCAGACTTGGCGCCGTAGCTTGCGCGAACTAGCACCGCTGTTATTTAAATAACATCATTTAATGGGTAATGGGGATCTGCCCATATTCTCCCTGATAGAATATGAGCAGATTTCAAACTTTATTTGAAATTAAAGAAACATGAACTAAAAAAATACAAATCGTGATATTAGAAGTCGCCATATTAAAGGTAAAATCTGGAAGATCCAAACAATTTGAACTGGATTTTCAAATAGCAGAACAATACATATCTTCCATTAAGGGATATATAAAACATTCACTGATGAAATGTTTAGAAGTAGATAATCAATATATCTTATTGGTTGAATGGGTTTCCGTCGAAGCGCATGAAATCGGATTCCGTCAGTCATCACAATACCAAAAATGGAAAACCTTATTGCATGACTATTACGATCCTTTTCCGCAAGTTTTGCACTATGAAGATTTAAATAGAAAAATATAGTAGATTTTAACAACAGCAACCGTTCATCTGGCCAATCTATTACAGAAGAAATATAAATAGTGTATGCGAAACATCATTTTAAATAAATACTGGAAGGAATTTCAGCATGAAATGCCGGAATATAAAAAGTTAGAAATTCCACAGTCTTATTACTTTTGTGACAATGCACAGGATGCACATGAATGTGCCGAACTTGTACGAAAAGGTATTAAACGAGCTACAACACATTCCTTATCTGGGTTGGAAATCAATAAAGAGAAACTACCTGCTATCGGAGACCTGTCTATCGTCACCGATTGGCATGGAATGCCCAAAGCAATCACCAAAACCGTTAAAGTAGAGATTGTAAAATATAAAGATATCACAGCTGAATATGCTTTCATTGAAGGTGAAGGAGACAGAAGTTTAAGCTATTGGCAAAGGGTTCATTGGGATTATTACACAAGAGAACTGAGTGATCTCGGCTTAAAACCTTTTCAGGACATGAAACTTGTCTGCGAATACTTTGAGACAATTTGGCAAAAAAAATAAAACCCAAAGCAATTTGGGCTTTTGTTGTTTATAGCGTCCCCTCCTGAACTTGATCAAACAACAAAACATTCACAACAGAAGAAATAAGCAAAGCGGATAGCTTTGGTTAATGATTTTTAACCTCCCCCCTTTACAGGATCATGTACTTATCCCTAACACTCCGCAGAAACCTTGATCCGTTCGACTAAGATTTTTTGCCATATCTTTTCATTTACTATTCCGAACGATAAATAGCAATTCCATATTCGCAAGAAAAATTTGGACGCTCTTCTTAGACTACCGTGTATGACTATGGTCTTTTACAGGCAATAAATAATTCTATTAATGCGATCACCTTAATAAGCTAATATCATATTGGAGCCATATTCTTATCAAAGCCAGTATTTATTATATTATTCTACGGGAATAATAGAGGTTATATAGAGTTTTACCTATATCAACCCTATAGGAACCCTCTATAATTACACTATTATAACTTTATGATTGATCAATATGATGCAGCCTTAATGCTGAGTAATACTACACAATATCACTGTCGTATTGGACCTCTCAATCTTAAATAATAGACAAATCAACACGTCTACGCAAATGGCATAATATCCATTAAAAAATATAAGATCACAGGTCTGTAATAGAGTAATTACGGAAGACTTTGAGGTGAATATGGGAAATAGAATAAAAATATTCGTTGACTTGACGATTATGGATAACAAATTAAAAAGATGTAAAAACAAGTATTATTGCGACTGAAGTTTTAATCGATAATCATAACAAGGATAAATATAATAAAAACACCCATTTGTAACAATGAAGCACAAATGGGTGTTTTTTATTAAAAAGAATCTTAATCCTTAAGATTACTCAGCGCTTTTATACTTTTTTTGGAGGAAGGTCGAAAGCGATCGCTTCATGTTCAAAATGTCCATTATGAGCACCATCGCAAAAAGGTTTATTCTTGGATAATCCACAACGACAGATGGAGAGCACTGTTCTGCCCTGTAAACCATAAGCATCTCCATTTCTATCAACGATTTCGAAATCACCTTCTATTTTTACCGAACCATTATTATTGATCGTAAGTTTTGTCTTTGACATAGCTATTTTATAAATATTTTCCTATACAAACCTAGGAATAATCAAATGACTTTTTGCAATTTACTAGCTATTTAGAAGCGTTCCTTTTAATCTAATTAAATTAGGGTCTGTAATGATATAACTGACACCTGATTTATTAAACTCTTATATGATCCCATATAATGAGCCGCCTTTTGCCCCTAAATTATCCACTCTTTTCTCTACTGCAGGATCCTTAATCAAATCTGGCGCATGGTGTGGTTTACGTCTAGCATCAATAATAAGAGGTCCGTGACAACCCCAATGTTTGTATTTGGTAAAACTATTGACACCGTAAATATCATATGCTGGGTTTGATCTAGTAAAAGTGACCCAAACAAAATTATTCTCATTTGCTGCCGTAAAGTCTGCATCATCAGCCAAGACAATCATCTGAATTCCTGAAAATTCTTCATCTTTCATAGCATCACACCAGTTTTTTAAGATCGTTTCTTCCTGTTCATAAGATGTAAATGCTGCTCCATCGACTACAACAATTCCCGGCATAGCCATTTTAACATTGTTAAATGGCCTTGGGATCGCTAAACCAGCCGGAATCTCCTTACTTAACGATCTTTTCTTTGAACCTGCGGCCGCAAAAACAACCTTTGATCCAGCATTGAGTCCATCTCCAGAATAATCTAGAGTATCTATGGTTGTATTGGTATGAAAGTGCAAATCTCGCGTTAGATCAATTCTTTCCAACATATGCATAAAAAATCCTGCAACATTATAAATATCCAATGATGGATCATCTTCAATTGCTGCTATAAATAAATACTTTGCCAAACTCAGCTGATTTTTACCTAAAGCTTGACTTGCGATAGTCAAAATTTCTTGCGGACGATCTACTTTTTGATAAGGTGTATAACTTTCTCGACCTATCGCAAAAAGCAATGGATGTACTCCTGCAGCATCTACAGCATGGACCGCTTGCAAACCATTGATCTCTTTAGGGATAGCTGCTCCTGTAATTTCATGGATCAAATTACCAAAACTAGTGTCCTCCTGAGGAGGCCTTCCGACAACTGTAAATGACCAGATAGGATCCTTCTTGTGATAGACGTTATGAACCTTCATCAATGGAAAAGGATGTGTCAAACTATAATAACCGATATGATCACCAAATGGTCCCTCAGGTTTCGTTTCATTCGGATAAACAGTACCCGTTATAACAAAGTCAGCATCTGAAGAGACACAAAAACCTTCCTTATCATAGAAATAACGAAATCTACGATTACCTAAAGCTCCGGCAAAAATCATTTCAGATAATCCCTCAGGCAAAGGCATAACTGCTGAAAGCGGATGTGACGGTGGACCACCAATGAAAATACTGACTTTTAGAGGTTTTCCTAATTGATTTGCTTTCTGCTGATGAATACCAATCCCCCGATGCAATTGGTAATGTAGACCAATTTCCTTATCTTGAATATAATCATTACCCGAAAGCTGTATACGATACATACCAAGATTAGCCTGCATAATACCCGGTTTCGTAATATCCTCGGTATAAACCTGAGGCATAGTCACAAAAGCTCCGCCATCCATAGGCCAGTTAATTATCTGAGGAAGCTTGCTAATTGCTGTTTTTCCATATAAAATGGGAGCATTAGTTTTCTTTTTCCAGGGCAACGCTCCTAGTGCAACAGCGGAAGAACTTAAATATTTGAATGGATTTTTTAAGACCGATGTAGGATCCATTTTGACATCGACCAATTTTTTAATATGGTCAAGTGTATCTCTAAACATAAATTTAGAGCGATTCAAAGTGCCAAATAGATTTGAAACAGCAGGAAAATCAGAACCTTTTATATTTTCAAAATATAAAGCTGGACCCTCGACGTCATATACACGCATATGTATTGACGCCATCTCAAGATAAGGATCTACCTCCTCCTTGATACGAATTAGATGTCCATGCTGCTCTAAGTCGGCAACACACTCTGCTAAACTTTTATACCCCATAACGCCCTCTTTTTATTATTCTACTACAAAAATAACAGAATAATTGGCAGGATAAAGTTTAAATGACACCTTCAGTAATATTATTTGTCAATCAAAAAATTACGATGCATACTTGTAAAAGTAAAATGAACTTTGCTAGACCAACTTGTATTGTCAACGTCAGACTCATACTTCATAATCCGTCGAAATTCATCAAAATTTTCTTTATGGATATTGTAAAAACGGGTATAAAATAATTTAACCATCCACTTGCTAATAGAGACCGTTCGGTACGTTCCACCTGGATGATTTACTTGCATATAACGCGAGAAAAGTTGCTTATAATCTAAACACTCGTCCCCACCTAAATAAATAACTTCACTAATAAAATCATGCTTCCACGGCATTACCCTAATCCAACGGTAAACATCCAATAAGGATATGGGGCTAAATTTGAGACTACCGATATGGTTCCAGTAAGGAATATATCTACTCTTAGCCAATTTGCTAAAAATATCACTTAAAATTGTACCCTTTCCAATTGCACTACTTTTCAATACCACCGTATATTTGACCCTAAATTCTTCAAATAATGTTTGAATAGCATCTATATAAGAAGAATCCATCAATTGAGCCATGTATACAATTCGATCACAAGAATTTTGCTTACACACTTCAATAAAATTACGGAGTGAAATAAGTTCCATCTGCATATTCAATGGATCGTTCAATCCTGGGACCTGAGTAAAGTATATTCCTAATTGCAGATCTTCTAGATAAAAATCTTTGGGTAGCGTGTTAGTCTTAAATAAATCAATTTCAAATAAATCTGCGGTCACAGATTCATCCAATCTTTTGTTAAAAATTTTCAAATTCCGCACTAGCCCCGTAACCTTAAATTCATCACTATGTAGATGGCTAACAGCTCGTCTTCCCAAATACGTATTTAAACCTGTAATTAATACATCCATCAATGAATTATTAAAATTTCTTTTATCACAAATTAAACAAATAAAATACAGTAAGGTTTAATTGAAACCGTTTTTTTACATTTTTAGTTATTGTCCTTTTATTGTCAATATGTCAATAATGTCAATAAAACAAACAATAACCTTATATATTTGTACATCCTATATGCTTTCTTGGGGGAAATAGTACAACAAAATTATATCTGTATGGAAAAAAGGGCTGCGTTGATTTGGTTTAGAAATGATTTAAGGCTTCATGACAATGAAGTATTCTTAGAAGCATCCTCAAAAAGTACCTTTATCATACCTGTATTTTGTTTCGACCCTAGATATTACGCTAAAAATCAATATGATTTTCTAAATACCAATGTAATAAGAGCTGCTTTTCAGTTAGAAACAGTAAAAGCACTGAAAGAAAAATTACAATCTCTTGGTAGTGATTTAATCACTTTTGTCGGATATCCAGAAGATATCATACCGCGTATTGCTCAAAAATATGAAGTAGATGAAGTGTATCATCATCGTGAGGTTGCTCATAGAGAAACGACAATTTCTGAAAAAGTTGAGGAAGAACTCTGGAAAAGTAGAATTAATTTAAAACATATTATTGGTCATACATTATATCACAAAGAGGATCTACCTTTTCCGATCCGTGATATTCCAAATTCTTTTGCAACATTCAAAAAGAAAATAGAACGTGAAAGTTTTGTGCGAAATACCGCAGACTATCCAACTAATTTCATGACTGCTCCACATCTAGAAAAAACAGCCCTTCCCACTTTAGAAGAATTAGGCTATAGCTCTGAGGAAATTGTTCTTGTCAGTAATAAATTAATCGAAGGTGGAGAAGATTTAGGTCTGGAGACGATGCAAATGATATTAGATGATCCACGAGGTTCAGAACATGATTACACATTGTTATCACCTTTTATAGCTTTAGGATCATTATCGCCAATTAAATTATACCATGAAATCAAAAAAAGAGAAAATGGCAAGAAAAGCAAGCGTTTTGATAAAATCATAGATATGTTGCTCTGGAGAGATTATTTTAGATTCATGCTAAAAAAATATCCAAATGTATTCTTTAAAGAAAAAGGATTTAAGAAAGAGCAGATTATGAGTAAGAACGATCAATTGCTTTTTGACAAATGGCGATTTGGAGAAACAGAAAATGAATTTGTTAACCAAAGCATGCAACTACTTCAAAAAACAGGATATTTACCTTACTTCGCCCGAATTATTGTTTCTAGCTATTTGGTACAAGAATACAATATCAATTGGTTGAAGGGCGCGTATTGGTTTGAACAAAATATATTTGATTATTCGCCAGCCACTAATTACGGCAACTGGTCACATATAGCAGGCGTAGGCACAAGCGAGAAAGATAATATGCCGATAGATTGGCTAAAACTCATTAACACGCATTACCCAAAAGGCATTCAAGTTCCAGAAGATTATTTAGGACAAATAAATTAATGTCCTTTTTGAATAAATAAAAGATTATCGATGATTTATCGTCATAATTCTAATCTTTATTAAAACGACATTAAAATTTATATTCCTCGCTAAAATAATCAATTACAGTACCTAAAACTCTATTTTTATTCCTAACTTTGACACATTCATATTTTTTCAAATAGATGGACAAACTTACATATTTGAGTAACGCCGATTCGAGCTATATCGACGGGTTATATCAAGCGTACAAACAAGATCCAGAATCCGTAGATTTTGGCTGGCAAAAATTTTTCGAAGGTTTTGACTTTGGTCAAAACGCAGGTGAAAGTGTTGGTGTTTCAGCAGATGCAACACCAGATCATGTTTTAAAGGAAATAAATGTATTGAACATGATTAATGGCTACAGAGATCGTGGTCATTTATTTACACAAACAAATCCGGTACGTGAGCGTCGCAAATATTACCCTGGAAAAGAATTAGAAACATTTGGTCTTTCTGAAGCAGACATGGACACCATTTTTAATGCTGGTGTTGAAGTTGGCCTAGGTCCAGCCAAATTGAAAGATATCAGACAACTCATCGAGGACACTTACTGTCGTTCGATTGGTGCAGAATTCAAATACATCCGTAACCCTGAAAAAATTAAGTGGTTACAAGATCGTATGGAAGCTGACCGCAACAAACCAACGTATTCTTTAGACATCAAAAAAAGAATCTTAGATAAATTAAATCATGCAGTTGCTTTTGAGAGTTTCTTAGGAACAAAGTTCTTAGGTCAAAAACGTTTCTCATTAGAAGGTGCAGAAAGTTTAATTCCTGCTTTAGATGCCGTTATTGAAAAAGGTTCAGAATTAGGTATCCAAGAATTTGTTATTGGAATGGCCCATCGCGGTCGTTTAAATGTTTTGACGAATATCATGGGTAAACCTTACAAAACTGTTTTCTCAGAATTTGAAGGTAAAACTTATGCTGAAGATCCCGAAGTAAACTTTGGTGGTGATGTTAAATATCACTTAGGTTATTCGACAGATGTTAAAACCGATGATGGTAAAACAATACACTTAAGTTTAGCACCCAATCCGTCACACTTGGAAACAGTAGATCCGATTGTTGAAGGTTTGGTCCGTTCAAAGATTGACATGAAGTATGAGGGAGATTCTTCAAAAATCGCTCCTATTGCTATTCATGGTGATGCTGCTATTGCAGGACAAGGTGTGGTGTACGAAGTAACACAAATGTCTAAATTAGATGGTTACAAAACTGGTGGTACTATTCATATTGTTATCAACAACCAAATTGGTTTTACAACAAACTATAAAGACGCAAGATCAGGAACTTACTGTACTGATGTAGCAAAAATAACTTCTTCTCCTGTATTTCACGTAAATGGTGATGATGCTGAAGCATTAGTATATGCAATTAAATTAGCGGTAGAATATCGTCAAAAATACAAAACTGACGTTTTCATTGACTTGCTATGTTACAGAAGATTTGGTCATAATGAGGCTGATGAACCGAAGTTCACACAACCATTATTATATAAACTCATCGAAAAGCATCCTAATCCAAAAGAGGTTTATGCTAAAAAATTAATTGATGAGGGAAGCATAGACGAATCTTACTCTAAAAAAATTGAGAAAGAATTCAAAGCTGTTTTACAAGAAAAACTAGAGGAATCTAAGGAAGTTGTTAACTTAACAGAAGAAACTCCAATGTTCTCAGGCGCTTGGAAAGGTTTACGTCCTGCTAAAAAAGGAGAATCTTTTGCACCTGTCAAAACTCATGTTTCTGATGAGACATTTTTGCAATTGGCGAAAGAGATTACAACACTTCCAACTGATAAAACGTTCTTCCGTAAAATTTCACGCTTGTTCGAAGATCGTGCTAAGATGATTGAAAAAGATTCTTACGATTGGGCAATGGGTGAATTAATGGCTTACGCTACATTATTAAATGAAGGAAGTCGTGTTCGTATTTCTGGTCAAGACGTGCAACGTGGTACATTCTCCCACAGACATGCAGTATTGACATTGGAAAACTCGGAAGAGACTTATACACCTTTGGCAAATATCACTGGTGGAGACAAATTCTCAATCTACAACTCTCTTCTTTCTGAATATGCAGTATTAGGTTTTGAATATGGTTATGCTTCTGCTAATCCGCATGCATTAACAATATGGGAAGCTCAATTTGGAGATTTCTATAATGGTGCACAGATCATCGTGGATCAATATTTATCATCTGCTGAAACCAAATGGAAGCGTTCAAATGGGTTAGTGATGTTATTACCTCACGGTATGGAAGGACAAGGCCCAGAGCACTCTTCTGCTCGTATCGAAAGATTCTTAGAGCTTTGTGCTAATGAAAACTTAATCCTAGCAAATTGTACTACACCAGCTAACTACTTTCACTTATTACGTCGTCAACAAGTTCGCGAATTCCGTAAACCATTAGTAGCATTTACACCAAAATCTTTATTACGTCACCCTAAAGTAGTATCACCATTAAAAGATTTTACTTCAAATACATTCCAAGAAGTAATTGATGATACTAATGTAAACGCAAAAGATGTAAAACGAGTATTGTTCTGTTCTGGTAAAGTATATTATGATTTATTAGAGAAACAAGAAGTTGACAAACGTAAGGATATTGCCATTGTGAGATTGGAACAACTATTCCCTATTCCTGAGGAACAATTGAAGGCAATTCGCAAAAAATATAATAAAGCAACTCAATTTGTGTGGGTTCAGGAAGAAAACGAAAATATGGGAGCTTGGTCTTACTATTGTCGTAAACTAATGAATACCGAAATTGCTTTCACTGGTTTTGTTGCACGTAAAGAAAGTGGAAGTACAGCAACAGGCTACATGAAACAACACGTAGCACAACAAGCTGAAATTTTAAATAAATCATTCGAATAAAAACTATTTTTATCCAATTGCGTCTTTTATCAAAAAGACGCAATTGTCTGTAAAGAACATTATATATGAGCTTAGAAATTAAAGTACCAACCGTAGGTGAATCCATTACTGAGGTAACCTTGTCACAGTGGTTGAAACAAGATGGCGATTACGTTGAAATGGACGAAAACATCGCGGAATTGGAATCTGACAAAGCAACTTTCGAATTACCAGCTGAAAAAGCAGGTATCTTAAGAATCATTGCTCAAGAAGGAGATACTTTAGAAATTGGTGCTGTAGTATGTACTATCGAAGAAGGTGGTGCTCCTACTGGTGATGCAAAACCTGCTGCTGCTGCTGAAGAAAAAGCGAGTGCACCTGCCGCAACAGCAAATGTAGCTGATGAGAATCCTGATTCTTATGCTGCTGGTACAGCTTCTCCCGCTGCCGCAAAAATTTTAAGAGAAAAAGGAATTGATCCTGCAACTATTAAAGGCACAGGTAAAGAAGGGCGTATCACAAAAGAAGATGCTGAAAAAGCACAAGTAGCTCCTAAAGCTGTTGCGCCTGCTAAAGAAGCTCCGAAAGCTGCTGCTCCGGTTGCTGTAGCTGGTTCTCGTAATGAGCGTCGTGAAAAAATGACTTCTCTACGCAAAACGATTGCAAAACGTTTAGTTTCTGTAAAAAATGAAACGGCTATGTTAACGACTTTTAATGAAGTCAACATGCAGCCGATCATGGATTTACGCGCTAAATACAAAGATACCTTTAAAGAAAAACATGGTGTAGGTCTTGGATTTATGTCATTTTTCACTAAAGCAGTAACAACTGCTTTAAAAGAATGGCCTGCTGTAAATGCTAGAATCGAAGAAAACGAATTGGTATATTCTGATTTTGCAGATATTTCAATTGCAGTTTCTGCTCCTAAAGGACTTGTAGTTCCTGTACTTAGAAATGCGGAATCGATGTCATTACATGAAATCGAAAAAGGAATTGGGGCATTAGCTGTAAAAGCACGTGACAATAAATTAACGATTGATGAAATGACTGGTGGTACATTTACTATCACTAATGGTGGTGTATTTGGTTCAATGATGTCAACTCCGATTATCAATGCTCCTCAATCTGCTATTTTAGGTATGCACAATATCATTCAACGTCCAGTTGCTGAAAATGGTCAAGTGGTCATCCGTCCGATGATGTATATCGCTCTTTCTTATGATCACCGTGTTATTGATGGTCGTGAGTCTGTAAGCTTCTTAGTACGTGTAAAACAACTATTAGAAGATCCTGCTCGTTTATTATTAGAAGTGTAATAAAGTAGCTTATACAAAAAAAATCCCGATGTGAACAATTCACATCGGGATTTTTTTTTGTATTCAATCGTTAATGTTCAAAGATATTTTTATCCCCTCGCCTGTAAAGCCAAAGCGTACAATTTCATTTGTTTCACCATCGATAGCAATCCATTAGCACGAGTGGGTGAAAGGTGTTCATTTAGACCTATCTGATCAATAAAGTATAAATCAGCCTCCACAATTTCTTTTGCTGTATGACCAGATAGCACCTTTACCATCAAACTCACCAGTCCTTTTGTAATGATAGCATCACTATCGGCAGTGAAATACACTTTTCCATCTTTTACTTCGGGAAAAAGCCACACTTTTGACTGGCATCCTTTGATGATGTAATCATCTTTTTTATGTTCTTCGCTGATTAATGGAACCTCTTTCCCCAATTGAATGATATATTCATATTTTTCCATCCAATCGGTAAAAAAAGAAAAGTCATCAATTAATTCATCTTGTATTTCGTTAATAGTCATGACTATTTATATTTTTTAAACTAACATATTAGCTGCTCTTTTTAGACCAGCTACTAAAGCATCTACTTCTTCTTTTGTATTATAAAATGCAAAAGAAGCACGAATCGTACCTGGAATTTCAAACCGATCCATTACAGGTTGCGCACAATGGTGACCTGTACGTACTGCAATACCCAATTTATCCAAGATCACACCCACATCATAAGGGTGAGTACCATCTATCAGGAAAGAAATAACCGAACTTTTATGTGCTGCAGTACCAATAAAACGAATTCCCGGTACAGTTTCCAATTGCTCTTGTGCGTAAGATAATAACTCCTCCTCATAAGCAGCAATCTCGTCGATCCCAATAGCGTTAATATATTCGATAGCAGCATTTAAACAGATACCTGCTTCGATATTGGGAGTTCCAGCCTCAAACTTAAATGGTAATTCATTATAAGTTGTTTTTTCAAATGTAACTTCTTTAATCATATCTCCTCCACCTTGATATGGCGGAATTGCATTTAAAGCATCTTCTTTACCGTATAACACGCCTATACCAGTCGGTCCATACATCTTATGTCCAGAGAAAGCAAGAAAATCAACATCTAAATCTTGAACATCAATTTTTACATGCTGGATTGCTTGAGCCGCATCTAATAAAACAGGAACATGATGTTCATGTGCTATTGCGATCATTTCCTTTACAGGGTTGATTGTTCCGAGAGAATTTGAAACATAAGTAAAAGAAGCAATTTTGGTTTTTTCTGAAAAAAGTTTTTTATAGGCCTTGATATCCAGCTCGCCAGCATCATTCATAGGAATCACTTTCAACAGAGCTCCTTTATCTTCGCATAACATCTGCCAAGGAACAATATTAGAATGATGCTCCATGGCAGAAATAATGATTTCATCTCCAGCAGCAATATTTACTTTACCAAAACAAGTAGCAATAATATTAATACTATGAGTAGTACCTGTAGTGATAATGATTTCATGCTCATGCTTGGCATTAATAAAAGCCTGAATACTCCTTCTGGTCACTTCAAAAGCATCTGTAGAAATTTGACTTAAATAATGAACACCTCTATGTACATTACTATTCATATCTGAATAATAGTGTGTAATTGCATCAATAACAGATTGCGATTTTTGAGTAGTCGCTCCATTATCCAAATAAACTAAAGGCTTTCCATTGACCTCCCTTTTTAAAATGGGAAAATCTGCCCGAACTTTATCTATATCGAAATCTTTCAATTGTTTTTGTTCCATGATATGAACAAAGTTAAGAGTATTTTAGCATAAAAATGTCTTCATTATCTACTTTTTAAATATAGATTAGTATTTAATCCTTACCTATCCATCGAGATAGATTGCTGTTTTTTTTACAATATAAATGTATAAATCTTTCTTTTTATACAATTTTTATTGAAGCTATTTAATTATCTTTGTATTGATATGCAAGAATTACCTCTAAATTTACCCGAAGGCTCAAGAAAAGAAGTGATGAGCTACTTGGAACCGTTCATGCTGAATGAGATGAGCGAGTATTTAAAGCCTGTAGACGAAATGTGGCAACCAGCAGATTTTCTACCGGATGCTTCTAGAGATACATTTTTTGATGAAATTAGAGATTTGCAAGAGAGTGCGAGAGAACTTCCCTATGATTTGGTTGCTGTTTTAGTTGGTGACACCATTACAGAAGAAGCATTACCGACCTATGAATCCTGGTTAACCATGGTAGAAGATGTGGAGAAAAATGAACAAGGTGGCTGGATGAGATGGGTACGTGCTTGGACTGCAGAAGAAAATCGTCATGGAGACCTTTTAAATAAATATCTTTATTTATCAGGAAGAATTGACATGCGTCAATTCGAGATATCAACCCAGTATTTAATAAAAGATGGTTTTGACATTGGTACAGGTGCCGATCCTTATCGTAACTTTATCTACACTTCTTTTCAAGAATTAGCAACCAACGTTTCTCATAGACGTGTAGCTGGGCTATCTAAGAAAAATGGGGATAAGTTATTAGCAAAGATGTGCGGTGTAATTGCTGCAGATGAAGCACGTCATGCTAAAGCATATATGTCTTTTATATCTCATGCGTTGGTCGTTGATCCGAGTGAGGTGATGATTGCTTTTGAAGACATGATGCGCAAGAAAATTGTAATGCCAGCTCAATTTTTAAGAGAATCTGGAGAACCACAAGGCGAAGCATTTGCACACTTCTCTGATGCGGCTCAACGTCTTAATATCTATACTGCGATTGATTATGTTGACATTTTAAAAGAGCTTAATGCAGATTGGAAGATAGATCAAGTGAGCGGCTTAAACGAAAAAGGAGAAAAAGCACGAGATTATTTAATGAGACTTCCTGATCGTTTATTACGACTGGCAGATAGAATGAAAATCCCAGAAAAAGAATATAAATTTAAATGGATCTACGATCAGAAATAAAAAAAAGCTCGATATTAAGTATCGAGCTTTTTTTATCAAAAAATTATCAGTAAAGGATTATTTCACTCCGCTCATCAGTTTCTTCACGATTGGCGATAAAGCAATTAAAACAATCCCTGCAATCAACGAATAGACACCCAATTGTTTGTAGCTATCTGTATAAGTGATCAATTTATCTGCTAAAGAATCTCCTTCTCGAGCTTCTGCCATGCTTGCACCGATTAAACCTGCAACATACTGTCCGTATGCACTGGCCAAAAACCACATCCCCATCATGATCCCTTGCAACTTGGCCGGAGATAGTTTTGTCATAATAGACAAGCCAATAGGAGACAAACATAATTCTCCCACAGTGATCACCAAAAGTGCTAAGGTGAATACATCTAAAGAGGCAATACCATCCTGTGCAAAAAACTTGGTTCCAAATAATACATAGTAACCCAGCCCAAGAAATATAAATCCTAATCCAAATTTAATAATGGTATTAGGTTCCATTTTTCTTTTTGATAGCCAAATCCATAAAAGCCCAAAAATTGGCGCTAAAATAATAATAAAAAATGCTCCTCCAGAGTTGTTTACACCATTTGGATCTAAATGAAATAAACCTCCTAATATGGAATCGTTCAGATTCTTTGCGGCAAAAATACTTAATGAACCACCACTTTGTTCGTAAATACCCCAAAAAATGATAGAAAACAAGATGAAAACTAAAGCTGCAATCAATTTGTTTCTTTCTACCTTATTCAATTTTGTCATTTCATAAAATAGGTAGATTAGTGTCAATGGACCGATCAGATACATAAAGATATCCGTATATTCCGTTTTAGAAACCATAACCTGTACCAGTGGAATTAATAATAAGGTACCTATATATACCGCATATTCAGCCCATTTTGGCAATTCCTTGACTTTAACAATCGCATCTGGATGACCGGGTTTCAAACCAATAGGTCCCAAGTGAAACTTAGTAAAATGAAAATTGATAAGACTAATAAGCATACCCACAGCAGCTAAACCAAAGGCTACATTCCAACGATGCGCTTCATCAATAACGGAAGCTAACATATATCCTTTTCCAATAGCTACACAGATATAACCTCCGAGGAATGCTCCTAAATTGATACCTGCATAAAATAAGGAGAATCCTGCATCACGGCGATTATCATCAGATCGATATAGTTCGCCGACCATCGTCGAAATATTAGGTTTGAAGAAACCAGTACCAATAATGATAAAGGCTAGTCCAAAAAAGAAAAATTGATGAGGATCTGTTGCCAATAAGGCACTACCAACAATCATCAAAGTCCCACCCCAGAAAAGGGACTTCCTAAATCCTAAGATCTTATCAGCAAATAATCCACCGATAAATGTAAATGCATATACAAATGCTTGTGTGGCACCGTACTGTAAATTTGCTTCCTTTTCTGCAAAATTAAGCTGAGTGATCATAAAGAAAACCAGCATTCCACGCATTCCGTAGAAGCAAAAACGTTCCCACATTTCGGAGAAAAATAAACTCCAAATCTGCTTTGGATACTTTCCTTCAAATTGTTGAACCTGTTCTAATGTTTGTTGTCCCTGTTTTGACATTTCGATTATTATTAAAAAAGCTTCCTAAAAAGGAAGCTTTATCACATTTTATTATTTAATACCAGGCATTAATTTTTTAATGATTGGATTGAGTATCATTACCAATAAACCTGCAGCTGCTGGAATAGCAGTAAACAAAAAGAAGAAATGACTTAACGAATACTCCTGTTGAATGGTTTCCACTTGCCCACCTAAAACTGCGGCAACTTTTTGCGCAATCGCTATGGCTAAATACCAGATTCCGAACATAAATGCTAACATGCGCGCTGGAACGAGTTTCGAAACATAAGAAAGACCAACTGGTGAAATGAATAACTCTCCTAACGTATGAAACAAATAGGTTAATACTAGAAAAACCATAGATATTTTAACTCCTTCTGCTATTCCCCAAGATCCCAATCCAATAATGAAGTAACCAATAGCTACTAATATCAATCCATAGCCATATTTCATAGCTGCAGAAGGATTGTATTTTGATTCCCATAATTTAGAAACCGTAGAAGCCAGTGCTATAATAAAGAATGAATTCAATGTTGAAAACCAGGAGACCTTAATCTCAGACACTTCTTTTGAAAACTCATTTTTCAGCATCCAGATTGCTGCTCCCCATATCAAAACAAAACAAATAATAAGGATGATATTTGATAAAGCAATTTTGCTCCAGGTAGCTTTTGCCAATTTCACCAATACCCAAGATATCAGTGCTAAAGGAACAACAGTCAGCAAGGCATTCAAAATATTAAAAATTTGAAGCGCACCACCAGATAAACTCCGATCTATATTATCACGTGCAACAAGTACCAGAGATGTTGCTCCCTGCTCAAAGCTCATAAAGAAGAAGATCAAAAAGAATGCTAAGAAAACAACTGCGATCATGCGATCACGCACGATTTTATCGTATCTTTTAATACGCGATGATATCAGATAGATAAAAAGAATCAGAGCAAGAATGATCATCAGATATTGACCTCTCAAAAATGGCAGATCCAGTGCACTAAACATATCAATAATGCCATTTTTGGACAAAGGATCATTAAAAGCATAAAGGAAACCAACGACCGATATAATAGCAATTAAAATATAATCTAGAGTAGTAAATGGATTTCTCTTATCTGCATCAGCTAATAATTGATCTTCCTTATTCATTTCTTTAGACTGGTCTAAGACACCTAAATTGCCCATCAACGGTTTTGCAAATACAAACTGCAATGTACCTAAAAGCATAAAAATACCTGCTAAACCAAAACCCCAGTGCCAACCCTGTGTTTCTGCAACATAACCACATAACATCATGCCAAAGAATGCACCTGCATTGACTCCCATATAAAAGATCGTGTAAGCGCCATCTTTCTTTTCTGGTAAGTCTTTATACATTTCTCCTAAAATTGACGGCATATTGGGTTTAAAAAAGCCTGTACCGATAACTAAACATGCTAAACCAATAAAGAACATGACCTGCGTATCAAAAGCCATAGCAGCGTGACCAATCGTCATGATGATAGAACCAATAATAACGGCCTTTCGCGATCCAATATATTTATCAGCAATAATACCTCCTAATATTGGTGTTAGGTAAAGCATCATCGCGTATGTACCATACAACGCTCCAGCTTGTTCTGCGCTCCAAGCCCATCCGCCTTGTATGACGGTAGCAGTTAAAAATTGGATAAGTAATACCCGCATGCCGTAGAACGAAAAACGTTCCCACATCTCGGTAAAGAAGAGGACAAATAACCCTGACCGTTGTCCTAGAACATTTGATTTATAAAAATCAGAAGTAGTCCCTTCTGAAAATGAAGCCTTAGATGCTTGACCCATATCTATAATTTAAATCTAATTAAGCGTATTGAAAATTTTAATAATAGTCTACAAAGAAACAAAAAACAATCGCATTTTTTACTGAATAATTGTATTATCTCTATTAGAAGAGCTCATTTTTGAAACAAAAAGAGACGTTTCAAATGAAACGTCTCTTAAAATAATATATAATGAGCATGGGATTAATTTATACCGTGCATCATTTTCTTTAATACTGGATTTAAAATAAGTAATAATAAAGCTGTTGCCGCTGGAACTATGGCAAAAATCATAAAGAAGTATGACATAGAATGTTCAGCTGTAATTTTATCAATATAGGATCCTAAATATCCACCAATAAAATTAGCAATAGCTGATGCACAGAACCAAAATCCAAATAACAAACCTAATAATTTCTTAGGGGATAGTTTACTTACATAAGATAGTCCAACTGGTGATAAGCATAACTCTCCTGTAGAATGAAAGAAATAAGCTATAATTAACCAAACCATACTCACGGTTGCAGTCTTAGCTCCCTGCGGAATTTCACTTGCACCATAAGCTAATGCAGCAAAACCAACACCGACAAGAAGAAGTCCTAAGGCAAATTTCACCGGCCCTGAAGGATTCCATATTTTTTCCCAAAATTTACTGAAAGAATTAGCCAATGAAATAATAAAAAACGCATTCAAGATCTGGAACCAAGAAGCAGCTACTTCTGTTTCTGTTGCTCCAAACTCCCTAAAAACTTTCCATAGACCTAAACACCAAATAACAATAAATGAAACTCCTGTGAAGATAATCGTTAATGGATATTGTTTATAGATTTTCTTTGCTAGCGTTAGCAACACAATACTCACAATAACCATTGGAGCAATGGTCAAGATCGTATCGATCCATTTGAAAGTAGTAGCTGTATTTCCTGAAAGGACACGTTGCGTATAGTCTTTAGCAAAAATAGACATCGATCCTCCTGCTTGCTCAAATGCTAAAAAGAAAACAATACTTGCGATCATCAAAACAGCAATCACAATCAAACGATCTCTGACCACATTAGCAGGAATCACCTCTTCGGGTTCCTCTTCATGATTTTTGATTTTTTCATCATGGAAAGCTTTAGTCGCTTTTGGAGATTCTCCAATAACACCAAAAATCTTTTGAGCAAAATAAAACTGCAACATACCGAAGAACATGAAAACACCTGCTAATCCAAAACCATAGTGCCAACCTACTTTCTCTCCGATATATCCACATAAAAGCATACCTAAAAATGAACCGGCATTGATACCCATGTAAAATATGGTATAACCAGCATCCTTCTTAGAACTTGCATCGGGGTAAAGATTACCAACCATCGAAGAAATATTGGGTTTA
This sequence comes from Sphingobacterium sp. PCS056, assembly GCF_023273895.1. Classification (NCBI taxonomy): domain Bacteria; kingdom Pseudomonadati; phylum Bacteroidota; class Sphingobacteriia; order Sphingobacteriales; family Sphingobacteriaceae; genus Sphingobacterium; species Sphingobacterium sp. PCS056. Next base: position 5,079,688 of record NZ_CP096883.1, read on the forward strand.
AACATTCCATTACCGAGAATCATTAAACCAAGACCTACGTAAAAGAAATTTGCGTTTATTCCCTCGAAAGCCATAGATAGATGCCCCATTGTCATGATTAGCGCTCCAATTAAAATGGCTTTTTTAAATCCGGTCAATTTATCGGCAATCATACCACCTATCAACGGGGTTAAATAAACCAGTCCCGTATAAAGACCATATAGTTTCATTGCCTCTTCATTACTCCACCCCCATCCTTTATCAGCAAGGGAACTGATTAAGAAAAGTGTTAATAAAGCACGCATGCCATAATAACTAAACCTTTCCCACATTTCGGTAAAAAATAGGACAAATAATCCCGCAGGATGTCCAATTACCATCTTATCATCCACGCCTTGTTTTTTCAAATGGATAACAAGAGCTTCATCTCTTTCTTGATACATATATTTAATAATAGGGTTCTCTAAGTTATAATTTTAGCAAAATAATAAAAAGATATCGAATTAATGAATTCCGTGCATCATTTTCTTGATACCCGAACTACACAAAACTAAAATAATAGCAAATATAAAAGAAACAACGGTAAACATCCCAAAGAAATAAGACATCGAGTGTGTTGCTGTAATATTATCTATGTAAGAGCCTATAAAACCTCCTATAAAATTGGCGATGGCATTTCCACAATACCAGATGCCAAATAGAAGTCCTATTACTTTTTGAGGGGATAATTTACTGACATAAGATAGCCCAACGGGTGATAAACAAAGTTCCCCAACGGTCTGTAAAAAATAAGCCAGTACCAGCCAAATCATACTAACAGATGCTGTTTTTGCTCCCGGAGGTATAGCTAAACTTCCATAGGATAATGCGGCAAAACTTAAACCAACAATTGCCAAACCCAATGCTAGCTTAATGGGACCTGAAGGATTCCATACCTTTTCCCAAATCCGACTAAAAGAAGTTGCTAAAGTGATGATAAAAAATGAATTCAACATAGGAAACCAAGATACAGTGACTTCGGAACTTAGAGAATTAAATTCTCGATATAATTTCCAACCGCAAAGCACCCAGATGATCACGAATGACAGTCCTGAGCAGATGACAATAAGGGGATACTTAAACCAGATTTTTTTTGCTAACGCAAACAAAACTGCCGATACAACAAGAATTGGAAAAACAGTCAAAGCTGCATCGACCCATTTAAAAAGGACTGCAGTTTGGCCTTCTAAAATACGTTGTGTATAATTCTTTGCAAAAATAGTCATCGAGCCTCCAGCCTGTTCAAAAGCCAAGTGAAAGATGATGCTTGCAAACATGAAAATACCGATCACAATTAATCTGTCGCGAGTAACATGTGCTGGTGTTGTTACCTCACTCTTATCCTTTACTTCTTTTATTTCCTTCTCTTTAGTCGACTGTGGAGTATCACCGATAATGCCAAATATTTTTTGAGCGAAGAAAAATTGCAACATGCCCAAGAACATAAATATACCTGCTAAACCAAATCCAAAATGCCAACCCACCTTTTCTCCGATATATCCACAAAGCATCATTCCTAAAAACGCTCCGCCATTAATACCCATATAAAAAATGGTATAACCGGCATCTTTCTTACTACTGGAATCTGGATAGAGCTTTCCAACCATGGAGGCAATATTGGGTTTAAACATACCATTGCCCAAAATCATCAAAATCAATCCAAGGAAGAAAAAATGAGTATGAATTCCTTCCAAGGCCATAGCAACGTGGCCAGCAGTCATAGTTACCGCACCAATTAGAATGGCTTTTTTATAACCCAACAGACGGTCTGCAATTACTCCTCCAAGCAGCGGTGTTAAAAATACAAAACCCGTGTAAAGTCCATACAACTTCATCGCCTCTTCATTACTCCACCCCCATCCTCCATGTGCAATTTCACTTATCAGAAAAATTGTTAGTAAGGCACGCATGCCGTAATAGCTGAAACGCTCCCACATCTCAGTAAAAAATAAGACAAATAGACCAGCAGGATGTCCTTTTACTAAAATATTATCGACTTGCAGTTGCTCCAAATGTGAAACAAGGGCTTCATCTTTTAATTGATTCATAGGTATGGTTTGTTTTTTTATTGATTGTTTCTAAAGGTGCTGCAAAATACTAATTTAATTCAGTTGCTGAATTAAATTAGTATTTTATTGGCTTAAATTTCGCTATTCATTTACCACATGTAAGATCTGTGGATATTTCGATTGATAATCGTTCAACCCCAACTTATACGAAATGGTAAATCTTTAGACAACGATTTGCATCTTTGAATTTCTAACAAGTCTAATGGGTATTAGGCGAAAATAACGATTACAAAAAAAGGGAAATCAATAATAGATCTCCCCCTTTTAATATATAGATATTGATGGTAAAATTTCATACCACAATTACCATATCATTATTAAATTGTAGGACGCAAACGCTCCAATAATTTTTTTGTTGCAAAAATACCTTCTTCTTCACTAAGCTTACTTCCTTCGTATTCAATACCGATGTAACCTTTAAATTTAGCATCTTTTACTATTTTAAGCATTCGTGCATAATCGATTTGAGTCTCATTACCATTAGCATCAAAATCATGTGTTTTAGCACTCACTCCTTTGGCGTACGGCATTAAATCTGCTACTCCCTGATAACGATCGTACTCATAAAAATTACCTAAATCTGGTAAACTTCCACAATTTTTCTTACCGACAGTTTTTAAAGTATCTGCCAACCAATCACCATGAGATGAGATCCCACCATGGTTTTCAACGATAACACTGATCTTTGATTTTTTACCGTAATCGGCTAATGTTGAAAGACTGTCAACCACCGCCTTTTTCACTTCCTCCGGAGTTCCTTTACCAGCAGCATTTACACGTACAGCGTGACAACCTAAAAAGTGAGCCGCATCAATCCATTTGTAATGATTTTCTACAGCTTGTTTACGTTTGGTTGCATCTTCATCTCCTAGATTGCCTTCACCATCGATCATAATCAATACATTGCGAACTCCATTATCTTTCGCGCGATTATTTAGATCTTTCAAATAAGTCATGTCTTTCGCTTTATCTTTGAAAAAGGCATTTACATATTCTACGCCATAAATTCCAAATTTTTTAGCTGCTAGCTCTGGGAAATCAATATTTTTTAGATCCCCCTTAAAAAGGGTTTTGTGCAATGACCATTCGGCCAGTGAAATATCAAACCAGTTCTTCGGAGCAGCGAGCAAATCTAAGCTCGGCATTAACGCTACTCCTGCAGCAGTTAAACCCAAATTTTTGAGAAAATCTCTTCTTGAATTCATAATTTTAGTATTTAGTTTAAGTTCTTTTAAATATTACCCCAGCCAGTTGTTAGTACATCTACCAAATGAATAGTTCTGATCGGCAATTTATATTGGTCGATATAGGCTTGTAACTGTAACAAACAGGAGGCATCTGTCGAAATGATATAATCTGCACGCATATCAAGAGCATTTCTCACTTTTTGCTCTGCCATCGCAGACGATATACCTTCAAATTTAACAGCAAATGTACCTCCAAAGCCACAGCAAACTTCACTATCCTTAACTTCCACCATTTCTAAGCCAAGTACTTTACTCAATAGGCGCCTGGGCTCCTCTTTGATTTTACATTCGCGCAATGCTGAGCATGCATCATGATAAACTCCGATTCCTTCCAATTCTGCTCCAAAATAATCTTTCTTTACTACATTGACTAAAAAATCAGAAATTTCAAATATATTTTTTTGGATCGATCGACAGTGCGATTGCTCGATGGAGCCCGTGAACAAATCATTATAACTATGTTTAACCATACCCGTACATGATGCCGATGGAGAAACTATATAATGATCTGCACTAAAATCCTTTAAAAACTTTTGCCCAACTATCGTTGCTTCATCCCAAAAACCAGCATTATAAGCTGGTTGACCACAACACGTTTGCTCAGCATTATACGTAACTTCACATCCTGCTTTCTCTAACAATCGTATGGTATTAAAAGCCGTTTCCGGATACAACTGATCAATAAAACAAGGAACAAAAAGTTCAACTTTCATATCGTATATTCTTAAATTTAAATTTAGGATTTATTATATCGCAATAGACGAATTAATAGTAACAATCCAATTATAAAAAATAAAGATAAGGATAATGCCGAATATCTGATATTGTGTGTGATTTGTTCTATCATCGCGAATGAAAATAATCCTACAACAATGGCTATTTTTTCCGTCACGTCATAAAAGGAGAAAAATGCGGTCGTATCTTGTATATCTTCAGGAATTAACTTTGAAAATGTCGATCTGGAAAGTGATTGAATGCCCCCCATCACCAAACCAACTAAGGCCGCTAATATGTAAAACTGAATCTCTGTTGTGAGAAAATAAGCTGAAATACAGATACTGATCCAAATCACAACGACTAACATTAATACTTTAACATTTCCAATACGAGCAGAAATAGCAGACATAATGAATGCTCCAGCTATCGCAACAAGTTGAATTAAGAGAATGGTTCCTATTAATTTAGTAGCTCCCAAATGTAGCACTTTCTCCCCGAAAGCAGATGCTACGATCATCAAAGTCTGCACACCGATACTATAAAAGAAAAATGCAGGTAAAAACTTTTTTATTTCTGGAATTTGTTGAATATGTCCCCAAACAGAACTAATTTCAGCTTTTACTTTTTCAACTAATGATAAGCCTTCTCCTTTTCTTGTTGCAGGAATATTAGGAAGATATTTAAATGGAATAAGTGAAAACCCTAACCACCAGAGTCCAACCATTAAAAATGAAATCCTTGCGGGCAAAGATGGGTCCGATATGCCAAACCATTCGGGTTTCAGGACAACAATGAAACACAAAATCTGCAACGTCACACATCCGACATAACCATATGAAAAACCTTGCGCACTCACTTTATCTTGCTGATCAACAGACGCAATAAGAGGTAAATATGAATTGTTAAAGAGAACACCGCCAATATAACCCATAGCAGCTATTACAAAACAGATAATACCGATTTCTAACGTTTCTAACTTAAAGAAAAACAGTCCCATACAAGCGATTGCTCCCGCTGTAGTAAAAAATTTCATAATTTGTTTCTTCTTTCCGTTGGCATCAGCATAGGACGAAATAAAAGGCAGCGTCAATGCCATGACCAAGTAAGCAACCGCCAAAGCAAAGTTTGATAGGGCCGTATTGACAAACTCAGCATCAAAGAAACGTACGACGTCACCATGCTCTTTTGTATTCGTAATTGTGGTATAATAAACAGGAAAAATAGTCGAGGTTATAACCAAGTTATAGGCTGAATTAGCCCAATCAAACATCGCCCATGAGCGAATTAATTTTTTATTATTTTTTTGAATGACAGACATACTTGAGGTTTAGTTGATAAAAATAATGATTAACCCATATAAACTGAAATATTAATAATTTTGCCTGATATAGGTCATGATATTAACCATTTCCTTTCTAATATTACTCCCTTTTTCATCAATAAAATTGTTATTCAGAAAAGAAAACGCGAGTCTTTTACCTGATCTTGTGATTAAGTAACCACTTTGACAATATACGGAAGTGATCGTACCTGTTTTTGCAAATATAAAAGGAACACCCAGATCTTTACTATAAGCTCTTTTCAATGTACCATCAACACCGCCAGCAGAAAATAGTTTAAATCTTTTCGTTTCATCTGGAATCTTATTCTTTATAGCAACTAAAACATCGACCATGCTTTGGGGGCTTATTTTATTGTAGGATGATAATCCTGATCCATCATGGAGAACAGTCTCATCAGAATAATATTTATAGTAATTATCCTGCATCCAATTTCGAACTAAATAGGTGTCAAATTTTTTAAAATTCTGTAGCGATGCCATCATTAAAATTTGTTCTGCTAGATAGTTATCACTTGGTAACATCATTTCACGTAAAACATAATTTGTAGCATTAGAATATAATGTTTTTACATCTATGGGCTTATTATAATCAATGATTTGTATTTTTTTATTTAGCGTATCAGACAATAATTTAATAGCCAGATCATCCGAGTATTTAAACGGGATTTCATTCACATAATTGGCAGGAATATTTTCTCGAGATTGTAAAAATTCATTTTCAGTAAATGATCGACTCAATGCAAATTGACCTTTGTCAAGCATGGGTTGTATGGTTTGCTTATCTTGAAAATAAGCTGGAACGATACTCATTTTATTATTTCCGGTCGCTCGAAAGGTAACCACGTTTCCATAAATAGGTAAAACGGCAATTTCAGGTTGATAATATGCATCGAAATCATCCATAGACCACCCAGCAGCAAAAAATCGATTTCGCATCGGACTTGGAACATAGAATAGTTTTTTATCTGTTTTCTTTAGAAAATTATAAACTATGTGAGAGTCCATTTTACTATGTAAAAATGTCGGATCACCTGTTCCCCAAAATAAAAGAGAGTCACCTTTTTCTACATATTGCAATCCTGGAATAGAATCACCCAATAACTCTAAAGCGGCATAAAGTGTGAACACCTTTGTATTGGAAGCTGGTGTAAAATGCTTGTGCCCATTGATATCGACAACAAATCGATTACTATCCAAATCGTACAAGGAAAATCCAAAAAAGTGATCGTTAAGTATTGGGGATTGCTGTAGTTTAGTATAAACGTCATTATACTGCTGGGCAAAAGAACTAAAACTATATGTACCTACAGCTAGAAAAAAAAGTATCTTCTTTAAAAATTTCATCAGCGTAAAACTACGAAAATTGATATATAAAATTGATTTAACATCTCTTAATCAAAAAAAGAGTTGAAGTCTGCTGCAATCTATATTTTGATAACTATAACACGTAATGATCATAAATTAATGATCTAAAGATGACGACATCGTGATGCCATAACCAACAAAAAAGGGATCCGCCGGTTTTAAAGCCTTCAAATTAGTATTGATGAAAACTTACAGTCAATCAATAAATATAAAGCAAAAGGTGCTTATATTTGTTCTTAATGGATGTAAGCAATTTATTAGAAAGAGCCTTAAGATTTGAGTTTTTAACCAAAGATGAAGGTATATATTTATATCATCATGCAGCCACAGCTGATTTAAGCTATGTTGCAAATGAGTTACGTAAAATACAAGTACCTCATGGTAAGGTTACTTGGCAAATAGACCGTAATGTAAATACAACAAATGTTTGTATTGCAAACTGTAAATTTTGTAATTTCTTTCGTAGACCTGGTCATGATGAGAGTTACATTACGGATATCGAAACCTATAAGCAAAAGATTGAAGAGACCTTTATGTATGGCGGAGATCAATTATTGTTACAAGGGGGGCACCATCCCGACCTAGGATTAACATTTTATGCTGATCTATTTAAACAATTAAAAGAATTATATCCGACATTAAAGTTACATTCTTTAGGTCCACCAGAAATTGCGCATGTTGCTAAATTAGAAAACATGTCACATATAGAGGTGCTTAAGGCGCTAAAAGAAGCGGGTTTAGACTCACTACCTGGAGCAGGGGCTGAAATCTTAAATGACCGTGTTAGACGTCTTATATCTAAAGGTAAATGTGGTGGTAAAGAATGGTTAGATGTGATGCGTGCTGCTCATCAAATTGATCTACCAACTTCAGCAACGATGATGTTTGGTCATATCGAAACGATTGAAGAACGTTTTGAACATCTGGTGTGGATCAGGGAGGTACAGGCTGAAAAACCTGAGGGACACTTTGGTTTTGTAGCATTTATTCCTTGGCCATTTCAAGATGATGGCACCTTATTAAAAAGGTTAAGAGGCATTACTAATGATGTCACTGGCGAAGAATATATTCGTATGATCGCTTTAAGTAGAATTATGCTTCCAAATATCAAAAATATTCAAGCCTCGTGGTTGACTGTAGGAAAAAGAACTGCTCAGTTATGCTTACACGCTGGTGCCAACGATTTTGGATCGATCATGATTGAGGAGAATGTTGTTTCGGCTGCAGGTGCTCCACATCGATTTACAGCAAATTCTATTCAGAAGGCAATACAAGAGGCCGGATTTGAACCTCAACTGAGAACACAGCGCTACGAATTCCGTGAACTTCCTGAACATATGGTTGAACAAGTAATCAATTATTAATCCGTGAAAGATATTATTCGTAATATAGAGGCCATTATATATGCCTCAGAAGATGGTGTTGGTCTACAGGATATTAAACATGTTCTACAAGAGGCATTAGCCATTGAAATTTCTAAAGAAGAGCTGCAAACTTTTATTGATAAGATAAGCAGTAAACATCAAAGCGAAGACGAAGTATTGGAATTGAAAATTATTAATAATACTTTTCAGTTTTTGACAAAATCCGCTTATCATGAAACGATCAATCAGTTACAGCTTCATCGTGATAAGAAGAAATTAAGCCAAGCTGCGTTAGAAACACTGGCAATCATAGCTTATAGACAACCTATTACAAAGCTGGAAATAGAGCAAATTAGAGGTGTTAGTTGTGATTATTCCGTTCAACGACTCTTAGAGAAAAAATTAATTCAAATTGCTGGAAAAGCGGATTCAATCGGAAAACCACTCTTGTATAGTACAAGCTCGCAATTCATGAATCATTTTGGCATCAATGGAGTTCGAGATCTGCCGCAATTAAAAGATATTGTGACTGTTGAAAATGAAATCGGAGAGGTGGCTGAATAGTTTCAATACTCATTTTTTTTATCATTAACAAATTATCGAATTTCACTAATAATCAATATTTTACGTCAATTATTTTTTTTCAAAAAAAGTTTAAACTTCGAATTTTGTTATATAATTTTACAATATTAAATAAGCAAAAATAAAGTATAATTTTATGAACACGGCAATGATGAAAAGTGAATCTATGCATGCAGTAGATGAAGAGAAATTTGGTTCATTCAATGGACCTGATGATGATTCTGATGACATCTTAGAAGATGACTTTAATTTAGAAGACATTGATCCTATTGGTGGATTTGACGATTTCGGGGACGAAGACGACTTTTAATCTAAATAAATCACGCTATCTATAGAAAACAACTTAAGTTGTCAATCAGAAGAAAGTAAAAAGGCTTGCAGATAATCTGCAAGCCTTTCTTTTATTCATTCCCAAAATTGAATAAAATCTATTTCTTGTGTAATTGCTCGTAAAGATCAATTACTTTCTTTTGCAATTCGATCACTTCGGTTTCACGTACTTGCAATTTTTTAGTTAATTCTGCCAATTCATTTACAGCTTCTTTATCCTCTTCCATATCTGAAGTTGATAAAAGTTGAACTACTGACAAATTAAATAATTTTGAAATCTGATTTAAACGAGATAAATTTACATCTGTAATTCCCGTTTCAATTTTTGAAAAAGCTGGAATGGAGATATCTAATCTCTTTGCAACATCTTCTTGACTCCACCCTTTTTGGTGTCTCAATAATCTAATTTTTTTTCCTAATGCATTCATTTGGTAGATATTTTTTATTTACAAAACAAATATAAAATAAAAAATTCTTTAATCAAAGTATTAACGCAATTTTATTAATAATTCTTAAAAAAATGATCCGCTAACTCTGTTAAATTAACCCCACTGTAATTGCCCGAGCTCATTAGCAATAAATTATTGCCTTTTGATTTAAAATTCTCAAGGAACTTATATAGGTCTCCTAAGTTCGTCACAATATCCAAATCCGACCGGTTAAAAGCACTTCGAATATCTTCCAAAAGATGAGTAGTACACTTATTAACTTCCTTTATTGACTCCATATTAACAAACACAACGGGAAGATCAGCTTCATTCATGGTGTCCTTATATTGATTCACAAAGCTTTCATCTAAACTATCGTATGCATTTAATTCAATTATTGCAACCAGCTTCTGACTTGGAAATTGTTCCTTAATCGCATGAATACTTGCCTTCAATTTTTTAGGCGTATGAGCAAAATCCTGATATACCACAGAACCTTCAAAACTAGATACAAATTCCAAATATCGAATGGAGCTTTTAAATGTTTTTATTGTTTCAAAGAAATCTTCCTTTTTTATCCCCAGCCATTCACATACCGTATAAGCGCCAGCGATATTAGAAAGATTATGCTTACCAAAAATTTGCAAAGGAACGTCCCCTTTGGTTGATTTTATAGAAGTTATACCCTTATTAATAGCATATTCAGGAATTTGATATCCGTGCCGGTTGATTTTACATGATTTAGTCTCAGCAATAATCTTCTGCAGGTATTTATCTTCCTTGTTATAGATCAAGGTTCCTTTGGCCTCTATGGTGTTGATAAAGTCTTCAAATTGCTTTAGATAATTATCAAAAGTTATTGTAGTGCTATACTCATTCCAATTAATACCGCTAATCAAGGCAATATTGGGTTTGTAAAACATAAACTTGGACTTACTGCTCAAACTAGAAGCTACATTTTCGTCGCCCTCTATTAAGATGATTTTATTTGTTTTTGTTATCTCAATCAAGTTATCAAAACCTTCAAGCTGTGCTCCAACTAAATAATCGAAAGGTCTATTGAGATTTTTCAGAACATGCATGACCATACTCATGATAGTCGTTTTACCATAACTACCAGCAATGACCACGCGTGTTTTATCTTGAGAAAGTTCTTGGATAAATTCAGGAAAAGAATAAATTTTAAGACCTAATTCCTGAGCTTTTATTAATTCAGGATTATTAATAAGTGCGTGAGCTCCTAAAATAACGGCATCAATATCATCCGTAATCTTTTCCTCAAACCACCCCAATTGTTCTGGAAGTAATCCCGCATCAATTAGATGGCTGCGAGAAGGCTCTACAATTTGATCATCAGATCCAGAAATCTGATGGCCCTGCCGCTCTAAAGAGATAGCAAGGTTATGCATGATACTTCCACCTATCGCAATAAAATGTATGCGCATATGATTAATTTACTTTCACGAATTTTGCCGAGCACCAATTGTCTAACACCTGATTAGAAACAAACTCCAGTCCAAGTGATTCTGCACGTTGTTTTAAAATTGATAAATCTTCTCCTTCAAAAAAACCGCTAATATATAATTCTCCATTTGGTCGCAGAGATTTACTGTATTGTGGGAATTGTTCCATCAATATATTACGATTAATATTAGCTAAAATGGTATCAAAATGACGATCGACGATGGTTTCATAAGATCCTAATTTCGATTCGATATTCGTAATATTATTCAAGAGCTTATTCTCTTCGACGCTATCTACACAGACATCATCAAAATCCACAGCAAGTAATTGTTTTGCACCTTTTTGGGCGGCTAAAATCGCCAATATTCCTGTTCCACACCCCATATCTAACACTTCCTTACCTTGAAAATCATTTTCCAAAATATAACGAAGCATCATGGTTGTAGTCTGGTGATGACCAGTCCCGAAAGACATTTTAGGATCTATTACGATCTCATATGAAATATCAGGTTTAGCTTCATGAAAAGTTGCTCTTACATAACATTGATCATCTATCAAAATTGGACTAAAATTACTTTCCCACAGTTTGTTCCAATTTTGATCTTCAATATCTACCACCTCATACTCAACTTCAAAACCATCTTGTTGAAGTAAAACAGTTTCCAAAGCTTGAAGATCAAGGTTTGCAGTTGGAATAAAAGCTGCAAACCCCGATTTCGTATGTTCAAAAGTATCGAAACCTATATCAGCTAGTTCGGCAATAAACAGATCCTGTTGCCACTCTTCCCCTACTTTTCTCGTAAATATTACCTCACTATATTTCATAATAGATTCTTACTTATTAAAAACTTTTACAATATCTAAGAAATCTCGTGACTTCAGAGATGCACCACCGATCAATCCACCATCAATATCAGCTTGTGCAAATAATTCACCTGCATTCTTAGGATTACAACTACCTCCATATAAAATACTCGTTTCATCTGCTACAGATTGATCATATTGCGCTGCTACAGTAGCACGAATAAAAGCATGTACTTCTTGAGCTTGTTCTGGAGAAGCGGTCAATCCAGTACCAATAGCCCATACCGGTTCATAAGCTAATACAACCTTTGAAAACTCTTCTTTTGATAAATGAAATACAGCCTCTTCCAGTTGTGTTTTTATTACGTCAAAAAACTTACCTGATTCTCTTTCTTCTTTTGTTTCACCAATACAGAAAATAGGCAATAGACCATGCTTTAATGCAGCATCCACTTTTTCACTTAATAACGCATTTGTCTCTCCGAAATAAGCTCTACGTTCTGAATGCCCTAAAATGACATATTCAACACCAATAGATTTAATTTGGCTTGCAGAAATTTCGCCTGTGTACGCTCCTGATTCAGCCTGATGAATGTTTTGAGCACCAACAGCAACATGTGATGCTGTTTTTGCTAATTGCGCAATACTATGTAAATGAATAAATGGGCTACAAACCACTACTTGCTGATCACCAACGATCTCATCTTTAGCCATATTCACTACCTCAGAGAATAAACTCACCCCATCTTGGTAATCCAAATTCATTTTCCAATTCCCTGCTACAATTTTCTTACGCATAATACTTTAGTTTTTAAATTTTGATTGATTAATTTCTATAATTTTTTCAATTAGCTTCTTGTCTAATTTTCTATTTTTTGATAAAAATACAACTTCTAAATCAGAAATAAACTTTTGAAGTTGATAAGTCTCGTTCCCTTCGTTATATAACCACGTAAATGATGATACAAATTTAGGATAAAAACCGGTTATCGACAACATACACCCCAGACCAACAACAGTACCTGTATTAAACATGGATTGAATACCCGTACGAGTAAAATCTCCCATAAATAAGCCACACTTCATCAATCCGGTATCACGCAATGAATCAGACCTGTAATCATATAGTTTGATTGAAGATAGGTTGTTTTTGAGATTCGAATTTATTGTTCCAGCACCCAAATTACACCAGTCGCCGACAACTGAGCAACCTAGATATCCGTAATGCCCTTTAGCACTGAAATCTCCTATACTCGAGTTCGAGATTTCTCCTCCCACCACAGCATAGTCGCCAATGGAAACATTGCTATAAATGGTAGTTCCCATTTTTACAACGGCATTTTTACCTATATATAAAGGGCCTCTTAAATTAGCTCCTTCCATAATAATGGCACCATCATCTATATAAATCGGACCTGTCTTTGTATTCAAAGTAACGCATTCCATCTCCACTGACTGACCAACAAATAATTGATCCCCCAAAACTATATTTGTATTTGAATAAAATTCTGAGCGTCTGTCATGCGTTAAGATTCCAAATTCACGTATGATTTCAGATCCGATGTTTAAATATAAATCCTCAATAAATTGTAGCTGTATACAATCCTGACCAAAAAAGACTTTTTCCATACTGGCATTAAAGGGTTGATCAACATCAGCTCTAAATGCAAATAAGTTATTATCGGATCGTAAATATTGTCCTTTTGCCAAAGAAATTAATTTTTCAACAAAGGATTCGGTAGGGATAACATTTACAGAAACGAAGAAGAGTTCCTGACCTTCATGTGACCATGAAGCGATTTGTTCATCAAGGGACACCTCACTTGCCTGAGAATCGTATAAGACTACAGTATCTAAGGCATGTGCCCATTTTTCAAACAATGGTAATATGCCCACACGTAGCAAAGCAGTAGATTTGAGACTCGTAAATGGCCATAAAGAATCGGGGTTAAATAGATTCCCCAATCCATTAAAACATTGCAGATAACTTGACTGCGTCGATTGATCAAATAACACAACTATCACCCTATAAAAATAACAAAAAAAAACTCGATAATGAATATTATCGAGTTTTAATATTGTGATACCCTTAGGATAACAAAAATTATTTTTTGTTATAACGGCTACGGAATTTATCAATACGACCAGCCGTATCAACCAATTTCATTTTACCAGTATAGAAAGGGTGTGAAGTATGAGAAATCTCTAATTTCACAACTGGATATTCAATACCATCTTCCCAAGTGATCGTCTCTTTTGTATCAACACATGATTTTGTGATGAAAGAATAGTCATTTGACATATCTTTAAACACAACTAATCTGTAATTTGAAGGATGCAAATCTTTTTTCATTTTTATCTTATGATTACGTATATTCAATAATTGAGGTGCAAAGATAATTTATTAAAACCTTATTTGCAAGAATATTCCGTAACAAATATTCTAAGAAAGTGATTTATTTTTTATCCTTCACGCCTACTGCAAAGATAGGCAATTTTAACATTAAAAAAGACAATATTTATTCCTTATTTAAGGAATATTGTTTAATTTAATGATCAATTATAAAAATCAATTTAATAACACCCTATTATGAGCAAATTAGATGAAAAAATCACTGCATATATTGCAGAAGCAAAAAAATTAAAGTTGCCATTGGAAGATTCTCTTATTGAATCTGTTACAAGAGGACTCGGCCCCTCTATCTATAAAGCAGATGCCGAAACAATCGCATCTTCCGATCCTGATGAAATCAAAAGATTAAAAACTAATTTTCTAATTAAAAAATTAGGTCTTGCAGATGATGCAAAACTTGACGCAGCGATTGATGAGGTTTTCACTCAAATTGGTAAATCAAATCGTAACAAGTACCGTGTATTGGTATATGCACTACTTGTTAAGAAATTCAAAAAAGAAAGTGTCTATAAATAACTCTAACATTAAAGAGTCATCCAACTCTTACTCAAAAAATAATTCACCAAAGAATTCTGGTAAATGAAAATTAGGAGTTGGATGATTTATTTTATTCCAAGACAAAAAGTGAGGTTTTGGTAAATGGTCTCCACATTTATAAAAATTAGCGAAAATTGGATTTTCTTTCAAAAAAGCATAGGTCACTTGACTATAACTAAATGCACTATAAGGAATGTACTGAATTAAGCTCCACTGTGTTCCCAAATTATTGCGTTCAATGCACGTAAACACTTCGACTTGATCTATCTGTTGCCTGGTCAACCTCGAACGCTCTGCTTTGATACTAGTACCATAACCAATCAAGCCAGCTCCTATAGGATTAAACTCAAAATTATAATAGTGTTTTCTATTATCAAAAGAAATAAAAAACTCAACACAACTATCCTCCCAAATATTATCATTATGCATGTAATAGTGCGCCTTTATAACTTCTTCTTCTATTTTATATTGGATTACTATTGCTTGCTGATCATACGCAAGTCTAAATTTTGCTTTAGGTGCATAGGGATAATCATGATTCCAATTAGCAATAGCGATATCGTTCCATGCAATGGCAGATAGTAATTTATTTAAAGACTGGTATCCCTTTAAATCTTCATTTCCAAAATCAATAGAAGGTACAATGATAGAATTTGTCATATACAATAATACTAAATATAAACAAAGAGAGAGCACAGTTTTACCTATACTCTCATCTGGTAATTATTAATCTTGTAAAACCGAGCTAATAGCATTTTTCAGTTCTTCTTCCTGTCTTTCCATTTCCTCAACCAATTTCAATTGCGTCTTTGTTCTTACTAAATTATGATCAGTATATTTTGTTTTAAAGTAGTGATCACCTTCAAGATAATCTGTTAAAAAACGTACACCCTGCATATAAGGTAACAAAAATACTCCTTCTACTAAAGAGTGAACTTCCACGTCCGTTAAAAACTCTTTCGCCTCGTTGAGATAACCTTCTGCATAAGCAGCGTATAAAGGAATATTTAAAACAATCTTAGATAAATCTTTTTCATCCTCTTCAACTGGATTGATGATCGTTCGTATGGCATCTCCAAAATCATAGGCAACATAACCCGGCATTACTGTATCTAAATCAATGACACACTGCGCCTGATCATTTTGATCTAGCAGCACATTATTAAATTTAGTATCATTATGGGTAATGCGCAACGGCAACTCTCCTTTATCACCTAGATTAAGTATTGTTTTCATACGATCTTCTCTTGACAAGATAAAATCTAAGATCTCAGGTACATTTTTAACCCGATTATGAGAATCATTAGCAATTGCACGCTTCAAATTGTCTAAGCGAAATTGAATATTATGAAAATTAGGTAATACTTCAACAATCTTAGATGCATCTAAATCCGCCAATTGTAATTGAAATTGACCAAAAGCTTTTCCACCCTCTGAAGCCTGAATTGTTGTCTCTACAACATCATAGCTCTTGGTGTCATCGATAAGAATAAACATACGCCAATAATTGCCATCTTCATCTATATGATATAAATCATTCGATTTTGTTGGAATTATGGTCAACACCCTTGATTGTTGGATATCTGCTGGCAAATGTGCAATTTTCGTTTTTAAATGATCCGTTACATGCTTAATATTAAGCATAAGACCATCTACATTTTGAAAAATGTAATGATTTATCCTTTGCAATAAAAAGGATTTACCATGTGTATTTTTTGTTGTTACACGATATGTATCGTTGATATGTCCTGAACCAAAAGCATCTACACTAATGATATCCTCACTTAAAGAAAACGCAGCTGCAGCTTTCAGACCATTTATTTGATTCGAATTTGACATTAAAAATTTTACTAACTATAAATAATTAAGTTTTTAACTGGATTGCAATATCTCAAATAGTTGTGAAAAGTGCTAATAAAATATTAACACAAACGATTGTTCTTTTTTTTCATTTTAGACAAACGTTTGCACATTAAGTTTATATTTCCAATTTGATATATTTGTTTAATAGCGAATTCAGTGATATCAAACTAAAATCACATGTTATTAAAAAAGGATATTTAATATCCTGATTATAAAAGAACAAAAATTATGGACAGAAGAAATTTCATAAAATCTACAGCAGTTACAACTGCGGGATTGGGCATCCTTTCTAGTACAGATCTATTTGCAAAAGATGGTAAAGTAAGGTTAGCATTTATAGGTGTAGGACTTAGAGGTCGTAACCATGTTGCCATTGCATTGAACCGTGATGATGTCGAAGTTGTAGCAATTTGTGATACACAAGAAGAGTCTTTATCACAGTGCCGCAAGCAATTTGACAAAAAAGGAATTAAACTTCCAAAGGAATACACTGGTGGTATCGATGCTTACAAGAAAATGTTAAGTAAAGAAAAGTTAGATGCTGTCATCATTGCAACTCCTTGGGAATTTCACAAAGATCAAGCCATTGACTCTATGAAGGCAGGTCTATATGTAGGTTGCGAAGTGATCGCAGGTTTGACTTTACAAGATCACTGGGATGTTGTTAAAGCATCTGAGCAGACAGGTAAGCCGTACATGACTTTAGAGAATGTTGCTTATCGTCGTGATGTAATGGCTGTCCTTAATATGCACCGTCAAGGATTATTTGGTGAATTGCTACATTTAGAAGGAGGTTATCAACATGACTTACGTGAAGTACTTTTTAATGATGGTAAAAGCTACTATGGCAACGGTGTCGAATTTGGTCCAAAGGCTATTTCTGAAGCACAATGGCGTACAAAATACAATGTAGAGCAAGATGGAGATTTATATCCTACTCACGGTTTAGGTCCAATTCTACCTTTTATCAATATCAACGCAGGAAATCGTTTTACACACCTGACTTCGTATTCAAGTAAAGCGAGAGGCTTAGCTTCTTATGTTGAAAAGAAAGCACCAGGTCATCCAAATGCAAAATTGAATTATAAAAATGGTGACATTACTCAAACCATGATTCAATGCCAAAATGGTGAAACCATTTTATTAACGCATGATACACACTTACCAAGACCCTACTCGATCGGTTTCCGTGTACAAGGTACTGAGGGAATATGGATGGATGTTGCACAAGGTATTCACATCGAAGGTAAATCTAAACCACATACATGGGATCCGGCAAAAGAATGGGTAGAAAAATATGATCATCCGATCTGGAAAAAATATGAAACACTTGCAACAGGATCTGGTCACGGAGGTATGGATTGGTTTGTATTTAACTCCTTCATCCAAGCCACTAAGCAAGGCAAACAAACTCCATTTGACGTATATGACTCTGTTACCATGAGTGCAGTATTTCCACTATCAACTGATTCCATCAAACAAGGAAACAAAACAGTTGACTTTCCTGATTTCACTTCTGGAAAATGGAAAGCAAAGAAAAACACTTTTATGCTTGACGATAGAGGATTATAAAAACACACAAAAGGCTTCTGATTTAGAAGCCTTTTGTATTTCAGACGAAGGCTAAAACGATGACAAAAGAGAGCTATCAATCTTTTTTACAGATTAATTTCTAAAAATTCACTACATTTAGCCTAAGTATAAAAAAAACATGCTCACAGAAGTCCTTATTATATTAGCTCTAATTATTCTTAATGGAGTATTATCTGCATCTGAAATTGCAATCGTCTCCAGTAGAAAAGCCAGATTACAAGCTGCATCTGACAAAGATAACCCCGCAGCAAAAATAGCTTTAGCATTAAAGGAATCACCAAATAACTTTTTATCCACCGTTCAAATCGGTATAACATTAATCGGGATCTTAACAGGTTTTTTTAGTGGTGGAAGCATTGCGACCTATCTGAAACAATTATTTGTACAGATATCTTTTTTAGCTCCTTATAGCGAGCAATTATCGGTCATAATCGTTGTTTTTGTCATTACATTCTTCTCCCTAGTATTAGGAGAACTCGTGCCAAAAAGAATTGGAATGGCGATTCCAGAAAAGTATGCTATGGTGATCGCCTATCCCATGAATCTATTAAGTAAAATAGTTCGTCCATTTGTATGGTTGCTAAGTATTTCAACAGATTGTATTGTCAAATTATTTAATATCAAAAGCACGCACAATTCAGTAACCGAAGAAGAAATAAAAGCATTAGTAGATGAAGGGGTTGATAGCGGTGCTATTGAAGGAATAGAGCATGACATCGTAGATCGCCTATTAAGCCTTGGAGATAAGAAAGCGATAAACCTAATGACACACAGAAGTAATATAGCATTCTTAGATTTAGAAGATAGCTTCGAAGAGCATCGACATATCATCATGAATACAGAGCATACCATGTATCCTATTTGTGAAGGCAATCTAGATAATATTAAAGGGGTTGTCCATGTTAAAAAATTATTATCGCAATACCTAAAAGAAAAACCAATTGATTTACAACAATTGATTGAACCTATAAAATTTGTCAACGAACATAGCTCTGCCTATAGTATATTGGCAATTCTCAGGGCTTCACATATCCATCAAGCCATTGTAATTGATGAATACGGTTCTACACAAGGGGTAATTACGCTTCGAGACATTCTTTCGGATTTAGTCGGTAATTTACCAGAAGATCAATCAACAGGCAAACCCCGAATTCGAAAACGTGAAGATGGATCTTACATTGCCGATGGACAATATCAATTAGATCGATTCATGGAAGAATTTGAAATTGGTCTTTCTGAAGAAGATGAAGATGAAATCAATAATATCACAACACTTGGAGGGCTCGTATTTTTATTGCTTGACCATGTGCCCTTAGAGGGAGAACAAGTTCACTATAAAAATATTGAATTTGAAGTTCTTGATATGGATGGTAATCGAATTGACAAGATTTTGTTCAGAAAAAAGGATGATGATTAAATCATCATCCTTTTTCTATTTGTGCGAATCAATAAGCTTATGGAGGTCAGCCTTTGTGATCATTCCACTCTGCCTCCATACTTGTGTACCATTTTTAAACAGAACAAATGTAGGTACACCACTTACCTTGTAAATTGCCGCTATCTTAGGATTTTTGTCCACATCAATTTTAATAATTGACAAACTTTCATCATAAAATTCTTTTACATCTTGTAATATGGGCGCCATAGTTTGACATGGTCCACACCAAGTTGCAAAAAAATCCACTAATACAACGTCATTTGATTTTATAATCTCATCGAATGTAGCCATTATTTTTCCTCCTTTATTTTTTTCAATGCTTGATAACCACCTTTTATATTAACTACATTTTCAATACCTTTTGCTTTTAAAATAGATATAGCGATCATACTGCGATATCCAGAAAGACATTGAACGTAATAATTGTTATACTCTGGTAAATTAATGTTAAAGTTACCTAAATCTTTAAGTGGAAAATTCATCGCATTGTCAATATGCCCTTCTGCAAACTCTTTTTCCGACCTAACATCAATTATTTGACCTTTTGTTGATAAATCTAAATAAGTTGCTGCATCAACCTCATCAACAGTATTTAACAAATACTGTTTCTTATAACTATCTACTCCATCATGAAGATAACCCAGTACTTGTGTATAGCCAAGTTCTGTAAGCATTTCAAATACAAGTGTAATAGATGAATGGTCTGCCACGTATATTATAGGCTGATGCTTGTCCATGAATATTTTTTGCACCCAAATTTTAAATGGACCTTTCCATCCGATATGAATAGATTTGGGGATATAACCCGCTTTGAATTCTTCAGAAGATCTAGCATCCAATATAACCGCTCCAGTAGCTTCTAAAGCCATAAATTGAGTCAGATTTAAGGGTAAAGGACTTATACTATCTTGATAGATACTGGATAAAAGCGATTTATTCATTGTCGCAAACGACTTTCCAAAACTTAGAAAGGTAACGAACGTAAAAAGTATAAGTGAAATTGCTATGTTTCTATATGTATGTTTCATGATGATTAATTACGCATGATTGCGTTGCTGATTAAGCTATCTGATGTTCAGCAGCACGCTGATGATTATTTTGTATACTAATTTTAAAAAGGAAGAGTCAATCGTTCCAATTCTTCAATGTTTCCGTTAAAGATATTTAAATCTACATTTCCTTTAATCCCCCTTACCGTTCCTTTTTCCGAAAATTGCCAAAAATTCCAATGATCTTTTAAATCTTCAACCCAAAAATTATAATTAGCGATCCACAATACATAATCGCTAAATTCCCGTTGTAAAAAATCTGTGAAATATTTATCTCCTGAATATAAAATCGGTTTGACCTTATAATGTGATTCAACTTCATCCAACCAGCGCTTTAATCCTACTTTCAAACTATCCATAGGTTGATGCTTAGGCATCTCCTCAATATCCAAGACTGGAGGCAGATCTCCAGGCACAAGTTTAACAGCTTTAATAAAATTTTTAGCTTGCTTGACAGAGTTTTCATTAGGTCGGAAATAATGATAAGCACCTCTTAGATTTGCTCTTTTAGCAACAGCATTCCAATTCTCTTTAAATCTTTCGTCTACATTACGTTCCCCCATAGTTGCCCTTATAAATACAAAATCGATTGGAAATTGATCATTTATTGTATTTACTTCATTCCAATTAATATCACCTTGATATTGTGAAATATCAATACCAAAAATTTTATCTGAATGGCTCGACATGATCTCTACATTTCGAATATCATACTTAGCCTCTTTACTAACTACTGCACGACCGGCTCCCCATGTGCCGATATAGTATTTAATACCTGCACGATAATGCCATGCGATTGCTAAAAGCAAAAGTAAAAGTAAAATAAGCGTTCCGCCTAATATAATATAATTCCATTTTTTATTTTTAACGTTAGCGGCATGATAAGGCTTACTAAGCTGCACTTTTTTTTTCTTCATTTGGAAATGAAATTAATCTATCTTTTGCAAAGTATCAAAATTAAAATAAACATTTTGTATTTTTGTCTATGATTGTTTACAACCCAAAAGATTGGCTAACCTCAACTATAAAACTTCATAAAACAGATACTTTTCGAAAATTATTTCCCTATCTGATTTTAGCAGCACTGTACTCTTGGGGGATTGCATATCTCGAACTTGAATATCTTAAACTAGCTGAAAAAAGTTGGATTAAAAATATTACAATCGTACATAGCTTACTTGGATTTGTACTTTCTTTGTTACTTGTTTTTCGAACAAACACAGCTTATGATCGCTGGTGGGAAGCAAGAAAGCAATGGGGAACTTTAACAAATATCAGTAGAAGTTTAGCATACAAGATGAATGCTTTTTTAGAGACCGATGATAAAGTAAACCGAAGTTTTTACAGAAAAGCAATTCCATTATATGCCGAAACACTCTATACCTTTCTTCATTCAGATTATACCAAGTTTATGTTAGATGAGGTTTTGCATCCTGAACTTAAAAATTTAGATGATCAAAAACACGGACCTAACCAAGTGGCATCTTTAATTTTTAAAAATACTAATTCATTATATAAAGACGGAAAAATAACTGGAGATCAGTTTATCATTATCAACGATGAACTACAATCTTTCACAAATGTATGTGGAGCTTGCGAACGTATTAAAAATACTCCAATCCCACTATCATATAATGCATTTATAAAAAAGTTCATCATAATATATACCGCAACTTTACCGATGGGATATGTTTTTTCGATCGGTTATTTTGTGATCGCAGCAGTCCCTTTTATCTTTTATGTACTGACGTCATTGGAATTAATTGGAGAGTCAATTGAGGAACCATTTGGAACTGATACTGATGATCTACCGATTGATAAAATAGCAAGTAATATCAAAAAACATTGTTTTGAAATCTTACATCCATAGCGTTTAAAGGCATTTTAATGCTTTTTTAAACCTAAAAAAAAGCATTAAAAATTAATCTACCTCATTTTCAATCAACTAAAAAATAAGTTTTGGTGACTAAATGAATTTTTCTACTTTTGTGGCGGAGAGCTGGCAGAGTGGTCGAATGCGGCAGTCTTGAAAACTGTTGACTGTCATAGGTCCGGGGGTTCGAATCCCTCGCTCTCCGCCAATAAAAAATAAAGCCCAAAGCAATTTGGGCTTTTGTTGTTTAGACTTTTGGGAGCTTGCTCCAACAATAAGACATAAACAACAAAGTAAATGAGCAAAGCGAATGGCTTTATTTTATGATGAAGCCTCCCCCCCTTTAAGGGATCATGTAATAATCCCTCGCTCTCCGCCAACAAAAAATGAAGCCCAAAGCAATTTAGGCTTTTGTTGTTTATAGACTTTATATCCGATAAAATAGTAATGTTAGCTTAAATAAAAATACCCCCAAAAAGTAAGATACTTTTTGGGGGTATTTTAAAAATCCTATATTTTATATGATGAGTAGTATTTATATCATACAGATTATTTATCGATATTAACTTTTTCAGACTTATCCTCTTCTTTTGGAAATCCAGAACGCATTATTTCATCCCATAGTGAAGAACTAACTCCAAATCCATGTTCAGGATCTGAATAGTGATGTAACATATGATGTTGTTTTATTCGCTTAAATATTCCACTTTTAAAATTAGCGTGGTGCATAGCATAGTGACATTCATCATATATTAAATACCCAATCATAAATCCTGAAAAAAATGCAGCTAATACAATATCAGAACTAAAGAAGAACGTGAATAAATAATAAACCAGAGCCGCTAAAGGAATACTAGCAGATAAAGGCATTACCAATCTTAATCTATCTTTTGGATAGTCATGGTGCACTCCATGAAATATAAATGCGATTCTCTTCCCCCATTTGGTGGTTGGATGATAATGAAAAATCCAACGATGCAAAGCATATTCAAATAAAGTCCAAAAAGCAAGTCCAAAGACAAAATATTGTATATAACTAAAAATACCAAGCTCACCTGGACCTAGGGCCTTCCATGAAAAATAACCTATTACAGGTAAATAAAATATTATAGGAACACTCCAATGAACCTTAGTCAGTGATTCTAATAAATCACTTTTGAACATCCTTGAAGATTCAGTGGAATTTGAAACAAAATTACGCTTTGCCATACCATCTAATTATTAATAAAATTGCTAAAGATTAACTTTTGCAAAAATAATAATTTTAAAAAATATTTAACCCTTTATTCATCAAGTTAAAGTCAAATTACTGACTTTTATAATTCAAAAGTTAAATAACTGATTTATAAAGATTAATCAAAATATAATGAAATAAAATAGGAAATTATCTAACCAATTCTTTCAACTCTCCTTCACTAAAAGAATTTGCTCCTTTTATATATTGATATATTATTTCTTTAACATCGCGATTTTGCATACTATAAAGATGATTAATCATAAATTTCTTATCTTCCAGTATATCTGCACTATAATTTAAAATAGAAGGGGCATGTGTCTGGACACTCCATCTTATAAAACGGAGTTCAACATTATTAGGTTCTTGTACGATTAAACTCTCCAATAAATTTTTTCCTTTATTGAATTGACCAAGTTTTTTAAATGGATTACCCATATGCTTCGCATAGACCATTTCGTATACAGCTAAATAACCTTTTTCTGTTGTAGCTTTAGCTTTAGATCGTAATAAATTCAAATTATTTTCGCAGATATCTTCACTCTTTACTGCTGAAGAGTATTCTTTCCGAATTTTAAGGAGGTTCAATTCTTGCGCGGAAATATGTGATGAGATCATCAAAAACAATAATAGAATCCTAATCGCCATAAATAAAAAGTTTAAATAAATAAAATGAGTGCATCTATATTCTTGGTTTATTAAAACTAATAAAAAGCCTCTAATTTTCAAAAATAACATAAACAGATATTCAATTATCATACCACGCCCAATAAATTTGAGATCTAATTAAGAAACAAAAAACGATCAAAGCAGATGTATCGATAATTACGAATTAAAAAAAATGACTTCTAGCGTTGCGTACAATAGACTTCACGCTTTCTATAAGAAAAGCACGCTATCTGATCACTTGACTTTAAGGTTGTTTTTTTGTTTCACTATTTATGCTTACTGAGCAATGCCTATAGGTCTCAATTAGTTCGTATGCAGTCGATTAATACAAGCAATAGAAATAAAAAAAGCCGAGGTAGTTTTAAAAAAAATACTAAACAAATTTTTATTATTAATTGTTTTTGACTATATTTAAGTAACCGATTATAATTAATTAACAACTGAACTATGCAAGCGTCTTTAGAATATGAAATTTGGGATAGTATTGTCAATAGTGCCAAAACAAAGTTTGATTATAACCACATCCTATCCCTATTCAAACAAACTGATAGTGAAATTATTGACAAATTTTTATTTCATATATTGGTAGCATTTGCCTGTGGTGAAGAACATGAAACTATATCAACGAATCTCTTCAATGAATTACAGCAAATTGGATTTGACTGTACCGAGCATCAAATTGACGAGTTTATTGCGGATAAACATGAAAAATTAAGCCTTGAAATTTATGCAACTTATATTGCGTTTTCCCTTTTAGAAGATGAAGAGGATACTACAACAATTACGGCAACAATACAAGAATTACTGAGACAACCCGAATAAATCGTATCTATTTTTTAGACCAATATTACCTTTCATATAGGGGACATCTATCGTGTTACTAGGATTACACTATCCTATGGAATTTTTTGTGCATAAAATTTAACAGATTTACTACCTTCGCAAATAAAAAATGATGATTGAGAGGGATAGATCGATTGATATTATACGTGGTTTAGGATTAATCTACATTATATTGGCACATGTCAACCCTCCATTCTTTATTTTTCAAGTTCGAAATTTTGATGTACCACTAATGGTGTTTATCTCAGGTTTTTTATTTGGCGATAAAAATCAAGAATTTAAATCCATTGCAGACATTACCTCTTATCTATGGAAACGATTTGTTCGTCTTGTAGTACCTGTTTGGGCTTTTCTAACCCTATTTTATAGTATTCAATACTGCTTTCCCTATTTATTCAAGGTCGACTACACACAATATCCGCACATCATCCTATCAAGTTATATGTTAATGGATGGATTCGGATATGTTTGGATAATCCGTATTTTTTTGATGATCGCTATTTTAGGACCATTATGTAGCAATTTCATAAAAAATAAATGGCAACTATTATTATATTATGTTATCTATGAAATAGTAATCCACTATTCAAAAAATCTCTTTGAGCCTACTGTACAGAGATATATAGATCAATTTGGCTCTTATAGCTTGGGGTTTCTTCTTTTTTTTATGCTCGGAGCACAATACAAAGATTATACTTCAAAGACCAAAATTACCTTATTTATGACCTGCATGGTCATAACTATTCTAGGAATGGCATATACTATATTTTACTTAGATAAACCATTTGATATTGGAGCACTTAAATATCCACCACGTTCATTTTATATTTATTATGCTATAATTATTTTTTCGATTATATTTTGGATAAAACCCCGTCTCAGAAATATAAACGTTACCATTTTAAATTTTATCGGATCATCTACTATTTGGATTTATCTATGGCATATCTTGTTTATATTTTTAATCAATTTTAAACATTGGTATTTAAATTGGATTATTATTATCATTTTTTCCATGGTATTAACATATTTGCAGCAGAGGATTGTAAGTAAGGCCATCACTTATTTCCAGCTATCAGATACAATCTCGAAACAGCTTCGGATAATTTTTTGTTCATAATTTCATTTATGAATAACAAACATTATAGAAGGGTAATTTAAGGTCAAAAATGTACCTTAGCACTATGAATAGTTATGCCGTTATTTTCGATATGGATGGAGTTATATGTCACACCAATCCTTATCATGCTAAAGCTTTTGATGCTTTTTTCAAAAAATATAATATTGAAAGCAGTGAAAAAGAATTTGAGGAACATATGTATGGTAAACATAATAGTTATATCATGCAACATTTTTTCAAGAGACCTATATCTGCTACTGAATTAAAACAACTAGAATTTGAGAAAGAAGAACTTTTTAGAACCATTTACAAAGATGAAATCACTCCAATACCGGGTTATATAGAATTCTTAACAGAGCTGAAAAACTATAATTTTAAAACAGGTGTTGCCACCTCTGCACCAAAAGAAAATATGGATTTAATATTAGATGGCTTGGGTCTTCGTTCTAAAATGGGCTCTATATTATGTAGCGAGGATGTTACCGCCCATAAACCAGATCCAGAAGTATATTTAAAATCGGCTTATAACTTAGCAGTAGATCCAAAAAATTGTGTCGTATTTGAAGACTCCTTTTCAGGAATTACAGCTGGGCTTAATGCGGGGATGACCGTTGTAGCTGTGCTATCTTCGCATAGTAAAGAGCAGTTACCCATATGCCATGAATATATCAATGATTATACAGAAATATCTGCAAATAAAATATTAACATTATTAGAAAAGGCTTAACAGAGCTTAGTTTGATTATTTTACACCATAAAAAAAGTAGCAAACAAATTTGCTACTTTTTTCATGGTGTATTGAATATTTCAATATCTAATATAAAATCTTATAACTAATCTCTTTTAAGACCAAATTTTTCAATCTTACTGTATAAATGACTACGTTGAATATCTAAATCATCGGCTGTTTTAGAAACGTTCCAAGTATTTTTCTCTAATTTGTACTTAATAAATTCTTTCTCAGCAAAATCTTTAAAATCTTGAAAAGAAGCAAAATTATCAAGATCTACCTTACTACCATTTTGGTTAGATTGGCTAGCTCCGTTACTTGGATGACTCGTAGTAGATATTGCATTGACGGTATTAGAAGGATTGGCAAATGCAATAACATCTCTATCAGTGATTGATTTATCACTTAAAATAATCAAGCGTTCAATCATATTACGTAACTCTCGAATATTTCCTGTCCACGGAAGATTGCACAACTCTTTTAATGCAGCTGCAGTGATTTCCTTTACCGGAACACCATATTCATTACAGATCTCTTCACAAAAATTCTTAGACAACAAAGGTATATCATCAACCCGTTCTGTTAGTGAAGGTACGTGAATCAAAATTACAGAAAGACGGTGATACAAATCCATTCTAAAATTTCCAGCATCGATCTCTTTAAATAAATTTTTATTTGTTGCCGCTACAACACGTACATTGACATCAATTTCTTTGTCTCCACCTACCCTTGTGATCTTATGCTCTTGCAAAGCGCGTAGTACTTTAGCTTGAGCCGAAAGACTCATATCACCAATTTCATCTAAAAAAAGTGTTCCATTGGTGGCAAGTTCAAATTTACCAAGACGTTGTTTAATCGCAGAAGTAAAAGATCCCTTCTCATGTCCAAAAAGTTCTGATTCAATCAGTTCAGAAGGAATTGCAGCACAATTAACTTCAATTAAAGGTCCTTCTGCACGATTAGATTTCTCATGAATCCATCTTGCCACCAACTCTTTACCAGCACCATTTGCACCAGTGATAAGTACACGAGCTTCGGTAGGTGCAACACGATCGATGGTTTCTTTGATCCGACTGATAGCCTCAGATTTACCAAGAATTTCTTTTGTTTTGTAACTTGTAACTTTTCTCTTTAAAACTTTAGTTTCCGTTACTAAAGAAACTTTTTCCAGACCATTTCTAACCGTAATCAGTAAACGATTCAGATCCAATGGTTTTTCCAGAAAATCAAAGGCGCCTTTCTTAGCCGCTTCAACAGCTGTTTCTATAGTACCATGACCCGAGATCATGATAAAAGGAAGATCTGGATTTATTTTTTGAGCTGTTGCCAAAACTTCCATACCATCCATCTTATTCATCTTAATATCACAAAGAACAAGATCAATTTTTTCCTTTTTAATGATTTCTAAGCCGTCACTACCGTTATCTACATCCAGTATATTATAATCTTCATATTCTAAGATATCTCTTAGCGAATTTCTGATTGCCCGTTCGTCATCAATAATTAATATGGTACTCATAAATAAGTTTTATTACTCCTCTTTAAAGATTATTTAAATTACTGGTAATATAGTAAAAAAGAAGCAAACCTTATAAGCCGGGTTCTGTAAACCGAAAAATCGGAGTTTCTACCATTTATCTAGGCTAGTCATCACTAACTAGCTCCATCAACCTACCCATTACGAATCTTAGCCAAAGCTAAAAGAAGACGAGCAGCCTTCGAATTTCGCAACCTATTTGGTCTTTCAACACACGAGGTTTACCGTAATGCATGTCGCCATACAAGACTGTGAGCTCTTACCTCACATTTTCACCCTTACTCCGAAAAGCGGTATATTTTCTGTGGCACTTTCTGTCTACTAAGTCAATAGCATCCTTCCCGTTAGGAAGCGTGTTGCTCTGCGTTGCCCGGACTTTCCTCTCCTCCTTTAGGGAGCAGCGATAGAACCAGTTTGCTTCTTCTGCAAAGGTAGGATTTAGATTGATAAATATTCGCTTAAAAAAAAGAAAAGAATGAAATTTTGTATCATATCGCCTGTGCAATTGCATAACCAGATGCCCAAGCCCATTGAAAATTGTATCCTCCTAACCACCCCGTAATGTCTACGGCCTCACCTCCAAAAAATAAGCCACTTACGTTTTTACTTTCCAAAGTTTTAGCGTTCAGCTCTGCTGTCGAAACACCTCCACGCATCACCTCAGCTTTATCATAACCCTTATCGCCTGCTGGCTTAACTTTGAATTTATGAATCGTATCTATGATTAAATTGGCGTCTACTTTGCTTAGAGAAGCTATTTTAGTATCTAATGGCAGAAATTTACCGAGGGCTTCTACCATTCTTTTTGTAAAATAATCATTCAAGATATTCGAAACCAAACGTTTTCCACCTTCATTACGTTCATCTTTGATTATTTTATCCAATTGAAACCGAGGCAAAAGATCAATATAGAACTCTTCTCCAGCACGCCAATAAGATGAAATCTGTAGAATCGCCGGACCACTTAAGCCCCAATGCGTAAAAAGGATGTTCTCTTCAAAACTAATCTTATGATTATAAACTCTAGAAAAAACTGAATTACCAGCTAAAGAAGCATACCAGTCGGCCTCCTTTCCTGTAATAGTTAGAGGTACTAAAGCAGGTGCGGTAGGTACAATTGCCATCTCAAATTTCTTAGCCGTACGAATAGCAAAATCAGAGGCCCCCAACTTCGCGACAGGTAAACCTCCGCTGGCCATAACAACCTTCTTTGTCGTTAACTGTTGAACGCCCTTTTCACTTTCCACTGTTAAGACAAAGTCATCTTCAAGCTTTTCAATAGCCTTAACAACCGTGTTTAATCTTATATCCTGATCCGTTGCAAATAAAATCTTAGTAAAAACGGCTACAACATCTTTAGCCTTATTCGAAGAAGGAAATAATTGTCCCAACGTTTTCTCCTCACCAAATATACCATGCGACTCAAAAAAACTCAATGTATCATCTACCGTCCATTGACTAAATGCAGATCTTAAAAAATCTACATTATCGGACACAAAATTATCGATGTCAGTACCCAAATTGGTATAATTACACCTTCCTCCTCCAGAAATTAGAATCTTAGCCCCAACTTTATCATTTCGCTCAATTACTAAAGTTCGCTTACCTAATAATCCAGCTTGAGCAGCACACATGAGCCCACACGCCCCTCCCCCAACTATAATGGCATCATATTGCTTCATATTTATATTATTAATAGCCTATTAGTTCATTATCTAATGAAATGACACGACGTTCCGCCTGACTTTTTATCCCCAGTTCGATAATACGAATAACATCACGGCCTTGTTCTGCCGTAACAATTAGAGGAGTTTTCCCAAGAATAGCATCTGCTATATTTTGGTAATAATCAGGATAGCTGCCTAATTTCGAAGTAACGGTCTCTTCGAGATCTTTCCCATTATAAAGCAAATTCAATTTACCATAAATAGATGGATCCTCTTTGCCCCAATTAGGATGCTCATCAGGAAACACACCCGCACGTAATAACTCCTCTTGAGGATCAACACCATTTTTCAAGAAGTTTCCGTTTAATGCAAATACAGTGTATCGCGGAGTCGGCTCTTTAGCAAGCATCCCTCCTTTCAAAGAAACACGCATTTCTGGATAGTAAAGGAGTAATTCGAAATTATCAATTGCCCCCGCTCCAGGTCTTTGAATAGTCAAATCTGCAAATACAGCATTTGGTCTACCGAAGAGTTGTAGCGTCTGATCAATTAAATGCGCTCCAAGATCATAAAAGATTCCTGAACCTGGCAGATTATCTTCTCGCCACGCACCCGGTCTAAGATGGTTACGGAAACGATCGTAACGAACTTCAAAATTCTTGATCTGCCCAAGTCGTTCGTCCTTAATCACCTCTTTGATCGTTCTAAAATCTGAGTTGAATCTTAAATTATGGTACACAGATAGAATTTTACCGCTTTCTTTTGCCAATGCGATCAATTCATCAGCCTGTTCAGATGTATTGGTAAATGGCTTTTCGACTACCACATGTTTCCCTGCTAGCAATGCCTGCTTAGCAAAAGGATAATGCATATCGTTTGAGGTCGCGATAACGACTAAATCAATAGATTCGTCATTTAATATATCATCAATATGATCCACAGCTAATGCTGTAGGATACTTTTCACTTACAATTACTTTTTGTTCTGCTTTACGAGCAGTTATTTTCACTAATTCAAGTTCAGGAATGGATCGCATAACCGGAGCATGAAACACTTGTCCTGAAATACCAAAACCAACTAAACCTACACGAATTTTCTGAGTCATCATCTTTTAAATTACATACGTTCAGGAACTTCAATT
This sequence comes from Sphingobacterium sp. PCS056, assembly GCF_023273895.1. Classification (NCBI taxonomy): domain Bacteria; kingdom Pseudomonadati; phylum Bacteroidota; class Sphingobacteriia; order Sphingobacteriales; family Sphingobacteriaceae; genus Sphingobacterium; species Sphingobacterium sp. PCS056. The sequence goes on from NZ_CP096883.1 coordinate 5,111,125, forward strand.
CCTAATAAATTCATGCCTTTAGCGATAATTTTTGCAGCTGCTGCTGAAAGATGCAAACGGAAGTTTTTGACTTCTTCAATTTCTGCTTTCAAAATCGTCTCCTCATGATAAAACTTGTTGTACAATTTCGCAACTTCATAAATGTAGTTGGACATCTGAGCAGGGCTAAATTCTTGAGCTGAAATCGCAATAATATTCGGAAAATTTCCTAAACTCATGATTAAGTCTCGCTCGTAAGCCGATATAGACGCAGGAACCGATATTGCTGACAACTCATCAAAGTTTGCCTTTGAAAGCACGGATTTGATACGAGCATATGTGTATTGAATAAACGGACCTGTATTCCCTTGAAAATCAACAGATTCCTTTGGATCAAATAATAATCGTTTCTTAGGATCAACCTTTAATAAGAAATATTTCAATGCTCCCATACCGATGGTATTATATAGTGCATTTTTATTTTCCTCAGACAGACCTTGCGTTTTACCCAATTCCTCCGTGCGCTCTTTAGCTGTTTGAATCATCTCATTCATCAAATCATCAGCATCAACAACAGTACCCTCACGAGATTTCATTTTGCCAGAAGGTAGATCAACCATCCCGTAAGATAAGTGAAATAAACCACTAGCCCAAGATTTGCCCAATTTTTTCAAAATTAAGAACAATACCTTAAAATGATAATCTTGTTCATTCCCTACAACATAAATAGAATCATTCATATTGAATTCATCGTATTTCAATTGAGCCGTACCTAAATCCTGTGTAATGTACACTGAAGTCCCGTCTCCACGCAAGACGAGCTTTTCATCCAATCCTTCATCCGTTAAGTCAATCCATACAGAATTATCCTCCTTTTTGAAGAAAACACCGCTATCTAATCCTTCTTGAATAATATCCTTTCCTAGCAAGTAGGTATTTGACTCATAATAATACTTATCAAAATTAACACCTAACTGATTATACGTTTTTTCAAAACCTGCGTATACCCAGCTATTCATTGTTTTCCAAAGATCAATCACAGCCTCATCACAAGCTTCCCATTGCTGCAACATCGCTTGTGCTTCTTTTATCAATGGTGCATTCTTCTTAGCCTCATCTTCAGTTTGACCTTCAGCTTTGAGTGTCTCTATTTCTTTTTTATATTCTTTATCAAAAACAACATAGTATTTACCTACCAAATGATCCCCTTTCATACCTGTCGACTCAGGAGTCTCTCCATTTCCAAATTTTTGCCATGCAAGCATCGATTTACAAATATGAATACCACGATCATTTACCAAATTTGCTTTGATCACCTCATAACCATAAGCTTTTAAAAGTTCAGCAACAGAGTACCCTAACAGGTTGTTACGAATATGTCCTAAGTGAAGCGGTTTATTGGTATTTGGAGAAGAGTACTCCACCATTAACTTTTTACCATTTGATGGAAATACGCCAAAATCACTTTTCACGATTGTTTCATTTAAAAGAGAAATCCAATATTCATCAGCAAGACAAATATTTAAAAATCCTTTAATAACATTAAAATCTGAAATAGCTGTAATTTGACTTTTCAAATATTCACCTATCTCTGTACCGGTCTGCTCAGGAGATTTCTTAGAAAATCGGGTAACAGGAAAAGTTACAATTGTAATTTGTCCTTCAAACTCTTTGCGTGTCTCTTGTAAAGCAATTTGATTTTCAGAAATATCTGCATTATAAAGCTGTTTTACAGCTTGAACAGTGACTTCAATAAGTCTGTTTTGAATAGAATTCGCCATGTAATGATTATGTAAAATATGCAACTCCCTGATATAGAATACAAAAATAATTCACCTTCCCTGTTCTTGTATTCATATTGAAAGTATATCTTTGCAAAAATAATAAAAAATGCAGAGCTATCAGGAATTTCTTGACCTAAGTGTTGGTTTTCCGCAAGACGGATTCGAAATCATCGACGACGAATTGTATTTCCACGATTTGAATTTAATGGAAATGATAGAAACGTACGGTACGCCGTTGCGTTTTACTTATTTGCCAATCGTCAGCAAAAAAATTCAACAAGCGAAAATTTTGTTTCAAACCGCAATTTTGAAACACAACTACAGAGGGTCCTACAAATATTGTTATTGTACTAAATCTTCCCACTTCAAACATATTGTTGAAGAGGCATTGAAGAATGAAATTCACTTAGAGACGTCGTCTGCATTTGATATGCCGATGATTGACTCTTTAGAACGTCAAGGTACCGTAACAAAAGACATTACAGTAATTTGTAATGGCTTCAAAACATATCAGTACAAACAGTACATTATTGATATGATCCATGATGGGTATAAGAATATTATCCCGGTCTTAGATAACAAAGAAGAATTCAATCTCTATGATGATGAAATTGAACTGGAAGAACCATGTGCTTTGGGTATTCGTATCGCTTCAGAAGAGCAGCCAGACTCCCAGTTCTATACATCAAGATTAGGCATTCGTATTGAGGAAGTTATAGAATTCTATAATAACAAGATCGCCAACAACCCTAACTTTAAGGTTAAGTTGTTACATTTCTTCATCAATTCAGGTATATCGGACACACCATACTATTGGAATGAGCTAGAAAAGTATGTTACCCTATTCTGTAAGTTTAAGAAAGTAAACCCAGATTTAGATACGTTAGATATTGGTGGAGGTATGCCTTTTAAAGATTCTCTAGTTCATGATTTCGATTATGAATATATGGTCAATGAGATTGTGAACAGAATCAAGCAGATCTGCGCGCAGCATGAAGTAATGGAGCCTGATATTATCACCGAGTTTGGCAAATATACCGTTGCAGAAGCTTCAGGCATTTTGTACAAGGTATTAGGCAGAAAATTACAAAACGATCGTGAAAAATGGTTTATGATCGATGGTTCATTTATCACAAATTTACCAGATGTTTGGGCTTTAAATCAAAAATATATCCTACTTCCCATCAACAATTGGGATTCAGAATACGAGCGCGTTAATTTAGGCGGTATTACATGTGATGGTCAAGATTACTATAATCAAGAAGCACATACCAGCTCTGTTTTTATGCCCAAAACACGTAAGTTACAGTATTTAGGTTTTTTCCACACAGGAGCTTACCAAGATGTACTAAGTGGATATGGAGGTATTCACCACTGCCTGTTACCGTCACCAAAACATGTACTTATTCGTCGTAACCGCGACGAAACATTTAATTATGAAGTATTTGGTGAAGAACAAAATTCAAAACAAGTTATGAAACTATTGGGCTACCAATAAGAGCGTAGACAACAGATAATAAAAAGGTTAGAAATTTTCATTTCTAACCTTTTTTGTTTTATTTAATATCTGTTATTCATGATTAATTTGTATTTTTAGGTGTATAATACTTTAACGCAACCATAGTTATGACAGATTCAATTTATAATTGTTTATGGTTTGATGGTCAAGCCCAAGATGCAGCAAACTTCTACTGTTCAGTATTTAAAGATGGAAAAATCATTTCCTCCAATCCTTTGGTCGTTATTTTTCAAATTAATAACACTCGATTTATGGGACTAAACGGAGGTCCATCTTATAAACCTTCCGATGCTGTCTCATTTGTTGTTGAATGTGAAGATCAACAAGAAATCGATCACCATTGGAACATGTTGACCGCAAATGGCGGGCAAGAAAATATGTGTGGTTGGTTAAAAGACAAATTTGGATTTTCTTGGCAAATCATACCAAAAAAAATTCATGTACTCATTTCAAATCCAAAAGCAATGGAAGCTTTGGTGAAGATGAAAAAGATTAATATTAAAGGATTAGAAGAGGCGTCATAAGACAAAGTATTTAATGGCATGAGCACAAAAGCTATTCCTTATAAATCGCTCTCGTTATAACTGTCCTCATATCCAATGTTATTTAGACCGTAACCACAGAAAAATAATTATTTGTCATGTAAAACAATAACAATACGATTGTTATTATGCTATATAAATAAACAACAATACTATGAAAGAAGAATTTATCAATCTATCCTTAACTAAAAATGATCAAGTGAATCATTTTGAGCTTCATATAGGAGAGTATCAAGCTTTTATTGCATTCAAAGAAAGACCTACCAAAATTTGGCTTATACATACGGAGTCCGATCCACAACTGGCCGGCCAAGGAGTCGCAACTGCAATTATTGAAAAAACACTTCACTATTTAAAAGATCATCATTATACACTGTTTCCTCTATGCCCCTTAGTATATGCCTATATTAAAAAGCATCCTGAATGGAAAGCAATAGTGGATCCCAGTTTTGAAGGATTCGAACAAGATAAGTAGGTATAAATCTTATTTTTAGCTGAAATATAAAATAAATGTTTCAACAAATTACAACTGCAATCCATAAAATTAAGTTACCTTTGTCGCTTACAAATAAATAATTAGATTGCAATTTCAAGATTTAAAACTCATAGCTCCAATCCTTAAGGCATTGGAAGCTGTTGGATATACTACTCCTACCCCAATTCAGGAACAAGCAATTCCAATCATTTTTAGGAAAAATGATTTATTAGGTTGCGCTCAAACAGGAACCGGAAAAACTGCTGCTTTTGCTATTCCTATACTTCAAATGTTAAGTTATTCAAAAGTTAAAACTGCGAAAAAAAATATTCGTGCTTTAGTTTTAACACCAACACGCGAACTGGCGATTCAAATTGAAGAAAACTTTAATCAATATTCAAAAGATCTTCCACTCAAAAGTCTTGTAGTTTTTGGAGGTGTTGGACAACAGCCACAGCGCGATGCCCTAAAAAGAGGTGTGGACGTTCTTATTGCTACACCAGGTCGCTTATTAGACTTATATGGTCAAGGTTATATCGATTTAAAACATTTAGAGTTTTTTGTTTTGGATGAAGCTGACCGTATGTTAGATATGGGATTTATACATGACGTAAAGAAGCTAATTAAAATAATACCTGAAAAAAGACAAACATTATTTTTCTCAGCAACAATGCCACCTGAGATTCAAAAATTAGCAAATCATATTCTTGTTGATCCTATCAAGGTCGAAGTCACTCCAGAATCTACTACCGCAGAAAAGATCCAACAAGAAGTTTATTACGTTAAGAAAAACGACAAAAAAGATTTGTTAATCCATGTTTTAAAGGAGAAAAATATAAATCACGTGTTAGTTTTTTCTAAAACTAAACATGGTGCAGATCGTATCGTTAAAGATCTTGCAAAAAAGAATATTCAATCTGCGGCCATTCATGGAAATAAATCTCAAAGTGCCCGTCAAAACGCCCTTAAAAACTTCAAAGACCGCACCCTACGCGTATTGGTTGCTACCGATATTGCAGCACGTGGTATTGATATCGATGAGCTGGCATTTGTAATCAACTATGATTTACCCAATATTCCTGAATCATATGTACACAGAATTGGCCGTACAGGTAGAGCTGGTAAAGATGGTCAAGCGATTTCATTCTGCGACGAAGAAGAATATGCTTTTCTATTAGATATTCAAAAATCAATTCGTATGGAAATTCCTTTAGTGGAAAAACATCCCTACGCATTACATATCTCCGGAATAGCACCAAAAAAGCCTGCTGCAGCGAAGAAATCAGGAAGACCAGCATCTGCAGGCAGAAATGGACAAAGCTCTAGTAATGGAAATACTGGTGGAAATAGAAGAAGAACCTCATCAGGTCCAAGATCCGAAAATAGAAATAGAACTACTTCTAGAAGAAGAGATTCTTAAATAGAGAAATACAAAAAAAGAGAGGCTTTAGCCTCTCTTTGATTTTTTATTACCATACTCGCGATCGCGCTCGAAAGTATTCATATGCCTTTCTTTTTTCACTGGATATACATCCGCTATTGTAATCAAGATCCCCGTCTCTTCTACCTCACCAAATTCATCATTAATAGCTGTTCCAAATGATTTCATAGTTGGAGAAAGATTCATATAGGTATTGATTAAAGGTGGAATATTTTCTCCTAATGCCCTTATTTTACTATTCAAGAGTTTATAAGATTCTTTATAATCTAATCCGTCAAACATACCCTCATACTTAGAAAAATCATTTTCACAATTCAAACTCGGAATAGGTACAACTAAATTCTCTTTATCAGGAAAATGATACTCCATAAAATAAAGAAGCATACCTCGCGCCTCTTTATTATAGTGAGGGTACATCGTTACTTTTCCAAATAAGTATTTGATATCTGGATTGATCATCACTAAAGCGCCTAGACCATCCCAAAGATTATCCAATGAAAAAATTCCTTTACGGTTATCGATTGCAGGTTGAAATTTGGGTTGTACAAAAGATCGACCTAATTCGATCGTATAAGGTAAATAGTCACTTTTAAATCGTTCGGAAAATTGAAAATAATGTGCAGTAGATAAATTCGGAACACCATCTTTCATAGAGGCATTAGCACATTTAATAACACGATAACCTGCAACTACCTCCTCTTCTTCTGGATTCCATGCGATCAATTGATCATAGCAATCTTCACAAGTATCATTTTCGTCAATATCTATAGATAATCCAGTACCACCACCAGCACCTCTAAAAGTCAATTCTCTCAATCTTCCTATCTCACGCATCACATTGGGTGCGTTATGATAATTGATTAAGTATATTTCGTTATTTCCGTTGTTAGTGTAACGTATAAAAGCCTCTTTACCCAACTCAGCTTTTAACAACTCTCTATCAACTGGAGCAATAATTTCTTGCATAATTTTATTTTTCTTGAGACATTCCGTAAACCAATCGCTTAACCTCTTCAGCCCATTTTTTTTCGCCCTTAGATTGATCAAAATGTGTGTAAGATATTTTCTCGCCGATAACAATCGTCACAGTTTGGTTGCGTTGAGAAAACATTTCATCAGGTAGATAAAGCATTTCCAAATTTGCCTTTAAGCCAATCTTCTGTCTTAGCCTTGCAAAATTATAAAAAAAGTTAGAGTTTTTACCCTCAATATATACCGGTACGATATCTTTTTTATATTTCTTTGCCTTATTTATAAAACTTTTCTTCCATTCGAGATCCTCAATCCTTCCATCTGCTTGTTTTCTGGAGACCAGGCCTGCCGGAAATACCAGTAGCGCGGTATCAGAAGCATAAGCCTGTTCAATAGCAGCAATACCACTCTTCCCCTGTCCACCCAATTTATTCACAGGTATAAATAAGGGTTGTAGATTCCCTACATTCATTAATATATCATTGACCAGAAACTTGACATCTTTACGATACCGTCCGATAGCATGCATGAAAGCAATACCATCCAGACCTCCTAATGGATGATTAGAAGCAAAAATTACACTTTCATCAATCGGAATATTTTCTGCACCCTTTAACTCGACATGAACACCCAGGTCCTTTATTAGCGCATCTACGAAGTCTAAACCTTGCAAATTCGCAAAACGAGTCATGATATCATTGATATCATCCTCGTGGATAGTTCGCTCTAAATATTTTAATAAGAATGAAGGAATCCATTTTGCCAATTTTGGACTCTTCTTTCGAATTACTTCCCTAACTTCAATAAATTTCTGACTTGCAACCTCACCCATAAAAATTCCAGTACTATGATTTAACTACCTTACATATTCAAAATATAAATCGCACTTTTGTAAAAGTAGATAAAATTTGTACAATCCATTATCAATAATATATAAACTGTGCAAAGTTAAAGTAAAAATTTAATGACCTTTAATCTGATAAAGCTTTTTTATTAATAAAAATCGGATTGTTTAAACATTTTATTAAATTTAAGGTCAATAGTATACAGATAAACAACGGACATGTATATAGCGAACATCCCCCTATCACAAAACACGACCATAAAGCAAACTGACACGATCGCCTTTGCATTAGATCGAATGGAAGATTTCCAATTTCATTTACTACCAGTCGTAGATGGCGATAATTATTTGGGTTATATAACTCAAAATGATTTATTAAACGCCCTAGATGATCAATTCACTGTTGCTACGATCCATTTAAAAACAGATCCTATTTACGTCATGGCAAATCAGCACCCCTATGATGCAGTTCGCTTAATGACGGCATATCATATGGATACCTTGCCTGTTTTAGATGAACATAATAATTATAAAGGAATATTGACCTCGTTAGAACTAATCAAAACGATTTCAGTACTACAATCTCTCAATGACGTTGGAGCGATTATTGTTTTAGAAGTCGGAGCTCATGACTTTTCATTGTCTAAAATTGCTCATTTGGTTGAAGTCGAAAACTGTCAAATATTAAATTGTTCAACCCAAGCAATACTGGAGAATGCGACAATTCAAGTAACTATAAAGGTTAATCAATCCAATATAGCAAATTTACTTTCCTCTTTCGCACGACAAAACTATAAGGTTATGGCAAGTTTTAATACCCTACAAGAGTTTGATGACCTAGAAGATCGTTACAAACAATTAATGAATTACATCAATATTTAGCAATACGGTAGTTTTTTCTCATCTTTGGCAAACAAATACAATCATCACTGCTAGATAAAAAATACTGTACAATATGAGAGTGGCAATTTATGGTAGAGAATTTACTCCTTCAGTTATTCCCCATGTAAGACATTTACTAGAATATTTAATTGCGAAAGAAGTAGAAATATGGATTTATGATAGTTTTTATAATTTTCTAAAGAAACAATTTGATTGTACTAAAAACTTTTCTACGTACACTTCCAATGCAGATCTTCCTCTCGACACAGATTTTATGTTAAGTTTAGGAGGAGATGGAACTATGCTATCCGCAGTATCCCTAATTCACAACTCAGGCATACCCATCGCTGGTATCAATTTCGGAAGATTAGGATTTTTAGCTTCGATAAACAAAACAGATTTTGAAACATCCATTGATCAAATTCTTGTTAAAAATTATAAAATTCAAAAAAGAGCACTTTTAGCTGTTGAATCCCCAGATAAGGAATTATTTGGAGGAAATAGCAATTATGCTTTGAACGATATTACCGTATTTAGATACGATAGTTCTGCCATGATTACGATCAATGCCTACTTAAACGGAGAACTTTTAAATTCTTATTGGGCAGATGGACTCATTATTGCTACACCGACAGGCTCAACAGCCTATTCACTGAGTTGTGGAGGTCCTATAATTATGCCCGGAAGCGGCAATTTTGTAATCACTCCAATTTCTCCGCACAACTTAAATGTACGACCAGTAGTCATATCATCTGAATTTGAATTAGATTTAGAAATCGAAAGCCGTTCCGAAAAATATATATTGAGCTGTGACTCAAAAAATGAAACAGTACCAAGTAACGTTAGATTGAAAATCACAAAAGCACCTTTCTATATTAATTTAATTAGATTAGATGGAGAAAGCTATTTTGAGACCCTGAGAGAGAAATTACTTTGGGGATTAGACGTCAGAAATTATTGATATTAGCAATAATTTCTAATTCTCTATTCATCAAAAAGATTTATATTTACCACAAAATATTTTGAACAACTTATTCATTTAACTTACCCAGACCAAAGAGTTGTGCTACAAAGAGCAAATAATGCTCAATGCTGACTAGACGATTCTACATTTAATGAAAGGGTGGCTACTGAATATTCAAATCAAAAAGGACAGATATTTAGGTAGACAAGCTGAAATTGCTTATCAAAGTAATTTTCAATCATAGACATAAGTAGACTAATCAACATTCAATCATTACTACACAATAAAAGTTGTGGATAAAAGATAAAGCTAATGTTGATGAAAATTACGACTACACCTATGCAGGTATTAAATAGGTCGTATATTATAAATGTTTTTACCAATCGGGAGATAGGCAGAAGTAAAGAAATAGAACATGAGCACAATAGATCATATTGACAAAAATAAGCTTCCACAACATATTGCTATAATTATGGACGGCAATGGAAGATGGGCAAAGGAAAAAGGAAAACTGCGAATTTTTGGTCATCAAAATGGTGTCAAGGCTGTTAGAGAGGCGCTAGAAGCTACTATCCAAGTTGGAGTAAAACATCTTACTTTATATGCTTTCTCTACAGAAAATTGGAACAGACCTCGATTGGAAGTAATAGCGCTCATGGAACTATTGGTTTCTTCACTCAAAAAAGAAATCAAAACCTTTCAAAAAAACGGTGTCCGTCTCAATGCCATCGGAGATCTATCTAAACTTCCTAAAAATTGTCAAGAAAAATTACAGGAAACGATGGATATAACAGCACATAACACAAACTGTGTATTGACGCTGGCATTAAGCTATAGTTCACAAGAAGAGATCGTACAGGCTACAAAAAATATTGCAGAAAAAGTATTAAAAGGGGAACTAAACATCGAAGAGATTACCACTGAAGTATTTCAACAAAATCTTTATACATCCAATCTCCCAAATCCAGATTTGTTAATACGAACAAGCGGAGAATACAGAATTAGTAACTTCCTATTATGGCAGATTGCCTATGCCGAATTTTGTTTTCTAGATAAGATGTGGCCCGAATTTGAACAAGAAGACCTATTTAAGGCCATTCTTGATTATCAACAGCGTGAGAGAAGATTTGGAAAAACAAGTGAGCAGATCTAATCTTTATTAGTAACTTTGCTAACTGATTTTAAACCGTCATATTTTGCTGGTTCTTAAATTTTTCTTAATTAACAAAAATTAACAACTGATTGATGTACTTTAGCATCAATAAAAATTTATAAATGAAGCGCATACTTATTGTTATATTATTTTTAGCATGTACCCAACCACAATTCGCACAAGCTCAAGTGAATGGAACTGCTATAAACCTGAATGATCCCAACCAAATAAGTTATTTATCCCCTAAAGACTATATCATTGGTGGTGTGACAGTTTCAGGAACGCAGCATCTTGACAACAATGTATTAATTACAATATCCAAACTTGTTGTTGGTCAATACATTGAAGTTCCTAGTGAAGCTACATCCAATGTGGTAAAAGTGATGATGGCTCAAGGGCTTTTTGATGACGTACAATTATGGTCCGAAAAGATAGAAGGTGAAACCATTTTTCTAAATATTCGTGTTGTTGAAAGACCACGTTTAACACGAATAGACATTAAAGGTTTGAGTAAAAGCCAAACAGAAGAAGTTCGTAAAAGATTAAATGATAATGCCGGTAAAGTGGTCAATGAAAATCTGATCAATACCACGCGTAACACCATCCAACGCTTCTTAAGAGAGAAAGCTTATTTATATCCAGAAATTAAGATCAGCACAGAAAAAGATAGTGCTCAGGCTAATAATGAGATTTTAATTGCAGATGTTGACCGTAAGAATAAAGTACGTGTCAAAAAGATAACATTTACAGGCAATAAAGAATTTACACAGAAACAGCTTCGAAAAAATTTAAAAGGAGTTAAGCAAAAAGCATGGTTCCGTATTTTTGGTCCCGGAAAATTCAAAGAAGAAAAATATAAAGAAGCAAAAGAAACTTTAGTATCTAAAATGCAAAATAAGGGTTTCCGCGATGCAGAAATCATACAAGACTCCGTCATTAAAGTTGACGATAAAAATGTCTTGGTCAATATTGATGTGTATGAAGGACCTAAATATTATGTAGGTAATATCAAATGGTCAGGAAATGCGAAATATACAGACACTGTCTTAAATCGGATTTTAGGAATACGTAAAGGTGATATTTTCAGTGAAGAGAAACTAAATACTAAATTATTGGGCGGTGGTAGAAATAGTGATGATATCTCTTCATTATATATGAATGATGGCTACTTGACATTCTCGATCGATCCAGAACAAACACGTATATACAACGATACAATTGATCTCAATTTACGTGTATATGAAGGTGCACAGTATACGATTAATAACGTATTAATAAAAGGAAATGATGTGACCAATGATCGTGTCGTATTAAGGTCCATTCGTACCAAGCCAGGTCAAAAGTTTTCAAAAGAGGCTATTATGACTTCTGTACGAGAAATCGCACAATTGGGTAATTTTGATGAGCAAAAGACTAATCCTGTTCCTACAAATCTAAATCATGCTGAAGGAACGGTCGATATTTTATATAATGTAGCTGAAAAGCCTTCAGATCAAGTGGAGTTATCAGGAGGTTATGGTGCAGGACAGATTATCGGTACTTTAGGATTGACCTTCAATAACTTCTCTACAAGTAATCTTTTCAACAAAAGCTCTTGGAAACCATTGCCACGTGGTGACGGACAAAAATTAAGTATTCGTGGACAGACATCAGGTAAACGTTACCAGTCCTATAGTTTCTCTTTCACCGAGCCATGGTTAGGTGGTAAAAAACCAATCTATTTTGGTTTAAGCGCCTATACGTCTAGTTCTTCATATGGAGGTTTTAATTATTATACTGGGGAGCAAACGGTAAAAGATTCGGAACTTAATAGGATATGGATGACGGGTGTAACCGCAACCTTAGGTAAGCGTTTACAATGGCCAGATAACTGGTTCCAAGCCAACACTTCCCTATCGTTTCAACGTTATAAATTGCAGAATTATGCCAACTATTTCTTATTTGACAATGGTACAGCATATAATATTAACTTAACACAAGAATTCAGCCGTAATACAATTGATGCGCCGATCTATCCAACTTCAGGATCTAACCTTAAGTTCTCTGTTCAAGTTACGCCACCATACTCGCTGTTTAATAATATCAATTATGAAACAGCAGAAAATAATGTGAAATACAAATGGACAGAATACCATAAGTGGAAATTTGATTCACAATGGTATGCAAAGATTGCTGGTAAATTGGTATTCAAAGCACAGGCACAATTTGGTTTCTTAGGTAGTTATTCTAATAAAACAGGAATTTCTACATTTGAACGCTTCAAAGTCGGTGGTGATGGTATGCAAGGTTTTGACTTCTTACAAGGATCTGAGATCATCGCAATGCGTGGATATGCCAATGGTGTTGTTATTCCAGAAGGAACTCAGAATGTTAACATTGCAAGAAATTCAGGAAGTCCAATTTATACCAAATATCAAATGGAATTGAGACATCCTGTAATGTTAAATGAACAAGCAACAGTTTTCGTATTAGCATTTGCTGAAGCAGGTAATACTTGGAATAAATTCTCAGAATATAATCCATTCAAAGTAAGACGCTCAGCAGGTGTTGGAGCACGTATCTTCTTACCTATCTTTGGTATGTTAGGTATTGATTACGGTCATGCATTTGATCCAATCCCAGGCTTACCAAGCAGTACATGGAAACAAAACTTCACATTTAGTATTATGCAAAATATGGGAGGATTTTAATCCGGCTTAAACTTTTTGGAATATTAAATGTCATAAAGAAGAAATTCATATATTAGTTGAAAGTTATAACAAAAATAACATGAAAAAAATAGTTTTAGTAATAGCATTTGTTGTAGTTACCGTATCAGCTACTTTTGCGCAAAATTTTGCATATGTGAATTCAGAATATATTTTAAAACATATTCCTGAATATGCGTCTGCTCAAAAACAATTAGATGATTTATCTCAAAAATGGCAGCAAGATGTTGACCAGCAATACGCAGAAATCGAAAAATTGTATAAAGCTTATCAAAACGATCAAGTTTTATTAAACGAAGATATGCGTAGACGTCGGGAAGATGAGATCGTGAAAAAAGAAAAAGATGTTAAAGATTATCAAAAGCAAAAGTTTGGTTTTGAAGGTGAGTTATTTAAGCAACGTGAAAAACTGGTTCAACCTATACAACAACGTGTCTCTAAAGCAATTCAAGATTTAGCAAAAGCACAAAGCTTAGACATCATATTAGATAGAGGTCAAGAAGTGACTTTCCTATATGCAAATCCAAAACTTGATAAAAGTAATGACGTCATTATTAAATTAGGATTAAAACCAAATCCTGCACTTGCAAACTAAATATTAGTTTACTAATATTGCGAGAACGAATAGGAGTATTATTAAGTATTAAATTAGAAACACAAAAATTTGTCTCAAAATAATTTGAAGAGACGATTTAAGATTAACATGAAAAGAATGAAAAATTTATTTAAAGGTGCTATTGCATTTGTAGCAGTTTTTTTTGCAACTCAGTTAGCTCATGCACAACAAAAAATTGGTCATATCAATTTTGCGGAAATTATTCAATCAACTCCAGAATTCAAAACGGCTGAAGGACAATTGAAAACGTTAAGTGATGGAAAAACAAAAGAGCTTCAAGATATGTATGCGATGTATCAAACAAAACAAAAAGAAGCAAATGACAAAGCACGTAATAGAAGTGAAGCAAACAAAGAAACTGTAGATGTTGAATTGCAAAAATTAGGTACTGAATTACGTGATATCGAAACTCGTATCAATGAAAACCAACGTGTTGCTCAAGAAGAATTAAACAAAAAAGAAGAAGAGTTAATTTCTCCGATTCATAGAAAAGTATCAGAAGCACTTAACAACGTATCTAAAGAAAAAGGATATGCTTATGTTTTTGATATCTCAAGCACTAACATTCCTTATTTTCAAGGTGGTGATGATTTAACTGCTGCTGTTAAAACCAAATTAGGTATTTCAGCTACTGCTACTCCGACACCAGCAAAAAAATAATGAATTAATCTCTGTAAAATCTTTCAGATTTTAACAAAAACAGCAACCTTATAGGTTGCTGTTTTTGTTTTACCTTACCTTACCTTACCTTACCTTACCTTACCTTACCTTACCTTACCTTACCTTACCTTACCTTACCTTACCTTACCTTACCTTACCTTACCTTACCTTACCTTACCTTACCTTACCTTACCTTACCTTACCTTACCTTACCTTACCTTACCTTACCTTACCTTACCTTACCTTACCTTACCTGGTTATCAGATCATTTACTTGGAACAACACATTGTCGAGATTAATCTTCATCTTTGAACATTTTTACCGGCATTACAAATGCACGCTCGATTCAAATCACTAAACGTTATTATGCTGAAGTATACAGAATCAGAAGATTGACTTATCAGTTATAAAAAACTTATAGGCTCCTCATATGAATATGTCTTCAAATCAAATTATCCAAATCAGCCAATTGTTTTTAAAAATTCTAAATAATGTATTATGCAAGCATAATATATTATTTATATTATATTTGTGTATATACTGTTATAAAAAGATATGATTAGCCAACTTATATTTATATTATGCTTTGTTAGCGCGATTATTCTGTTTGCAAAAAATGCAAGACAGATATATAAAAATATTAAAATAGGAAGAGCGCTCAATAGAAACGACAAACCTGCAGAACGTCTTAAGACCATGCTACTAGTCGCTTTCGGTCAAAAGAAAATGTTTAAAAGAGTTGTACCTGCAATTTTACATCTTTTTGTCTATATCGGTTTTTGCATCATTAATATTGAAATGATCGAAATCGTCATTGACGGAATATTTGGGACACACCGATTTTTATCATTTTTAGGAAGTTTCTATAATTTGCTGATAGCATCATTTGAATGGTTAGCATTTGGCGTACTTCTTGGTTGTATCATTTTCTTCATTCGTAGAAATGTGATTCATCTGAAACGTCTCAATAGTCCTGAATTAAAGAATTGGCCAAAAACCGATGCCAATCTTATTCTGATAACAGAAATTCTATTGATGATGGCGTTCCTGCTCATGAACGCAGCAGATCAAAAATTACAGCTCTATGGTGAGTCACATTACATCACTGCAGGATCATTTCCGATCAGTCAATATATCATCTCCTTTTTACCATCCGATCCTTCATCGTTAATGGTTATTGAGCGAATTTGTTGGTGGTTCCATATTTTAGGTGTATTTGCCTTCCTCAATTATTTACCCTATTCAAAACATTTACACATCCTTTTGGCATTCCCCAACACGTACTTTTCAAATTTAAGGCCTAAGGGAGAATTAACAAATATGGAAAATGTAACAAATGAGGTAAAAGCAATGCTCGATCCTAGCTTTACCCCTCCTACTACAGATGAGCCAGTTCGATTTGGAGCAAAAGATGTCCAAGACTTGACATGGAAAAATCTACTTGATGCCTACACCTGCACCGAATGCGGTCGCTGTACAGCCTCCTGTCCAGCTAATATCACAGGCAAGTTATTATCACCAAGAAAGATCATGATGGATACCCGTGATCGTATAGATGAAGTCGGTAAAAATATAAAGGCAAATGGAAACTTTGTAGACGACGGAAAATCGTTATTGGACACGTACATAACACGCGAAGAACTATGGGCCTGTACGAGCTGTAACGCATGCGTAGAACAATGTCCTGTTAATATTAATCCCCTTGAAATTATTGTTGAATTAAGACGGTATTCTGTCATGGAAGAATCGAAAGCGCCAGCCAGCATCAATGCCATGCTTGGAAATGTAGAGAATAATGGTGCTCCATGGAAATATTCACAGATGGATCGTGCAAACTGGACATCGCAACAATAATACTTTTATAAAATTAGAATCATGGAAAAAGAATTACACGTCCCAACTATGGCCGAATTAACGGCTAAAGGTGAAACCGCAGATATTCTATTTTGGGTAGGTTGCGCAGGAAGTTTTGATGAAAGAGCACAAAAAATAACCCGTGATATTTGTCGCATTTTACAACATGTAGGCATCAAATATGCCATACTAGGCACAGAAGAAAGTTGTACAGGAGATCCAGCAAAACGTGCGGGTAACGAGTTTTTATTTCAAATGCAAGCCATGATGAACATCCAGGTATTGGATGGATACCATGTAAAAAAAATAGTGACCGCCTGTCCTCATTGTTTCAATACCCTTAAAAATGAGTATCCGGCCTTAGGAGGCAATTATGAACTCATCCATCATACGCAATTGATCCAAGGGTTAATTGATGAAGGGAAATTAAAACCTGCAGATGGAAATGTATTCCAGGGTAAAAAGATCACCTATCATGATCCTTGTTATTTAGGCCGTGCAAATGAAGTTTACGAGGCACCAAGAAAAGTATTGGAAAGTTTAGATGCACAATTGATAGAATTAAAAAGATGTAAGAGCAATGGTCTCTGCTGTGGGGCTGGTGGAGGTCAGATGTTCAAAGAGCCCGAGAAAGGGACAAAAGATGTCAATATAGAACGGATCGAAGAAGTTATTGACAGCCAGGCAACAATTGTAGCTGCTGCATGTCCATTTTGTATGACAATGCTTAAAGATGGTGTCAAAATCAAAGAAAAAGAATCAGAAATAGAGGTTTTAGACATTGCAGAAATAACGGTAAGAGCCAACAACATATAAAAAAAGGTCTGGAAGTATCCAGACCTTTTTTTATATCATCAATATGATGTACCCAGAAGCAGATTCGAACTGCCACACCCATACGGGCGCCACCCCCTCAAGATGGTGCGTCTACCAATTTCGCCACCTGGGCCTATTTTCAAAATGGTAACGCAAATTTAAACGTTTTTTTAAAATCTGCAAGTATTTTTTACTTAGATCCTAATTTTTATTTTATACGCCCTGATTTAATAAATTCTTTTTTATTAAAGTATGGATCACACCATCAACTAAGCCCACACGTGGTACCATGATCTGTTTCAAATGCCCATACTTCATGATCGTCATGAAAATCTCTGTAGCAGGAATAATAACATCAGCACGATCATCATTTAAACCCAATAACGTAATGCGCTCTTTTAAAGAATACGATGTTAAATAATGATAAAGCGCTTTCAATTTTGCATAAGAAATAGGTTTATCAGCCTTTTCACTAGCCAATCGGGATAGTTTATTAATATTTCCACCCGTACCAATACCATATACCTGTTTGTACATTTTGGTATTGTTGGTTACCCATTCTTTAAGATCATCCCAAGTTTCCTGCTCATCCTTATTATCGAGAATACGGATCGTACCCAAATTAAACGATTTAGAATTCACAAGCTTAGCATTTGCAAATAAAGATAACTCTGTACTGCCTCCACCGACATCTATATACAAATAAACCTTATCAAGATCCATCTTTGCCTCCAAGTGGCTATTGTAGATGATTTCAGCTTCTGTAGTGCCATCAATAATAGCGATGTCTATACCAATTTCACTTACTTTCTTTACTACTTCAGGGCCATTAGATACGTCGCGCATGGCAGATGTGGCGCAAGCCATATAATCTTCCACATTATAGACATCCATCAGATCTCGGAAAGCGCGCATAGTCTTCACTAAATTCTCCGCTTTCTTAGGCGATAATTTTTGATGAATAAAAGCATCATCACCAAGACGAAGTGGCACCCTTAACAGGGTATTCTTTTTAAATGAAAAACCATCCTTTTCTTGAATAATATCAGCAATTAAAAGTCTGACAGCATTTGAGCCGATATCGATCGCAGCATACCTCACATTAATACAGTTAAAGTAAATAAAAATGAAATTGATTTCTTATTGAAAGGGAATAACTTATTCCTTATCAACAATACCTCTTTAATTGTTTCGAAAATATAAATAATAAATGAAGCCAAGGTGCATTTTATGTTAAATTATTATAAACAAAATAATAACTTAACACAAAGATGGTTGCTCCAATATTTCCAGCTGCCAATAAATCTGTTCTTCTGTAACAAAGTATGCTCGATTATTTCTGATTTGCTCATATACGGCATCAAATAATTGCATATAATCACCTTTTAATGCCTTTAATTGCTCAGAAATCAAATTGTCATGCTCCAGATAAGTCAATAAGCCTAGTGCATCTTCATTTTCCTCACCGTAGTGATCATCAATTGGACTGACACCAGCAAGTAATTGATTTTCTTGAACGTCCGTACGGTTCTTCACAAAAGTTCCGTTTGTACCATGTAGCAAAAAACTATATTGTGATTCCAAGACCAACATACTCACTGTAATATATACAGTCAGCCCTTGATCAAAAGTCAGCAATAATGTTGCAAAATCATCCACCTCCGAATCCTTACGATGAATAGATGTTCTTTTCACAGCAGAGATGGGTTTCCCAAATAATGAGATCACCTGATCCAATAAATGTGACCCTAGGTCAAATAAGATACCTGCAGCAGGACGTTTTGTTTCTTTGAAGACCTTTTGACCTATTTCTGCACGATATCGATCAAATCGTAGATGCAGCTCAACCGGTTCGCCCAACTTATTGGATTCTAAAACAGACTTCAAAGAATTAAAATCCGAATCAAATCGTCTATTATGGTACGGCAGCACAAATTTACCAATCTTTCTTCCTAGATCAAACAATTCTTTCGCTTCTGCGACCGTTGGAGCAAATGGCTTTTCTATCAGTACATGTTTTCCCGCTAGTAGAGCTTGCTTTGCAAATGCTACGTGTGTATCATTGGGCGTATTGACAATAACAAGTTCAATTGCCTCATCGGCTAGAAGTTCCTCAACACGATCATAACTGATAATGGAGGGATAATCTATATGCGCTTTTTTAGTAGATCGCTCCACTACTGCCCGCAATTCAAAGCGATCATTATTGGCTATAAATGGCGTATGGAATACCCTTCCGGACATTCCATACGACAAAACACCTGTAACTATTTTATTTACAGTCATTAAAATAAAGTTTTATTTAGTGATGTGCATGCTCATCTACTTTTCCACCAGCAAGTTTATATACTTCCTGTAATTTTTCTAAACTCTCATGTGAAAAATGATTTACAGCAGCATTAGTATTATGTGACTCTTTCGTCAATTTGTTATTTACTTCAGCCTGAATCTTAGCTACCACATCAGCGTAAGCCTTATCATTAAATGCAGCAGTACTGTCTGTACCTAAAGCAGCAGGTGCTTCAAAAGCAGGAACACCTCTCATAGCATCATTCACATGAAGACTTAATGATAACGAATCCAACTGAGGAAGAATCGTAGTGTATGCCTCCTGAATCTTTGCTGATAATGCTTTCGTATCAGCATAAGTCGATTTTGACTCAGCAAACTTGGCCAAATTAACTAAATAATTCCCTTGCTCTCCAACATATTTAAACATTGCATAAGCATCTCCATCAGCTAAAGAAGCACGTGAATTTTTATATTGGTTATCCAAACCTGTTTGGTAGTTACAAGAAGCCAATAAAGAACTTCCACAAACTGCTACCGCTATAAATAACTTATTAAATTTCATATCAATTATATTAACAGCACAAAAATAATAAAATAAACGGGCTTCAAAACTCTTATTAAAAAAGAGTTGAAACTTTATGCCACATTTCGACCTGCATTGACAACACCATAAATGGTCCTAGCAATCAATTTCGCATATATCTCCCGTTTCTTTTCATGCAAATTACCTTCATTGATCACTTTGATCGCATAATGCTGAATAATCAATAAAGGCAATACAATATTTTCACGAGCCAATATGGACTCGCGATCAATAGGATAGTTTTCCATCAACTTAGAAGTATTGCTTAATTTTAGTAAGTACTCCTTAGTCACTAAAAATTCCTCATGAAGCATTTTCCAAAATGCACCATACTTCTCATCAAATTGCATGTAAGAAGTAATATCAAAATTGGATTTGGTCATGGACATCATACAATTGTCGATTAATGTCTGGAAGAACCCGGAAGACAAATATAATTGTTGTACATCCTTCCAAAGATTATTCTGCTCTGCCCATTTCAATGCAGTACCTACACCGTAAAAACCTGGTATATTTTGTTTTAATTGGCTCCACGCAGTGACGAAACTGATCGCACGCAGATCTTTAAGTTTCAATTCTTTATCCGAATTCCGTTTAACCGGGCGACTACTGATATTGATAGACGATAGCGCCTTTAATGGTGATAGGTTTTCTAAATAACTCAAGAATAATGGATTTTTACGCAAATCCATAAATTTATTATAGCTCAGATCAGCTAATTTATCGACAATACCTTTTTGATGTGGAGTCAACGTATCACTCGATCGCTGTTTAAGATCGGAAATAATACCAGCATGTAAAAGCTGTTCAATATTAAATCGGGCAGTATCTAAAGAACCATATTGGCTACTGATAGTCTGTCCCTGTATAGTCAATTGAATATGATCATTCGCAATTTCCTGTCCCATTGAAGCATAAAATCTTTGCGTTTTACCTCCTCCCCTTGCAGGTGGGCCTCCACGACCATCGAAAAATACAAGATCAACATCATATTCTCTAGCAATAGCCGTTAATTCAATTTTTGCACTGTAGATAGACCAATTAGCCATTAGATATCCCCCATCTTTAGTACTATCCGAATAACCCAGCATGATCGTTTGCTTATTCCCTCTTAATTTAAGGTGCTTTGCATATTCCTTATTCGTATAAAGGGATTTCATCACATCTGCAGCGCGGGTCAAATCATCTACAGTTTCAAATAATGGTACAAAATCAATTGTCAAGGCATCCTTGGTCCATCCTGACCATAAGAAAAGTTGTCTTAAACCTAAAATATCACTTGCTTGCTGACAATTACTAATGATAAAACGCTGCGCAGCACGTTCAGAACCTGATTTTTGAATATTTTTGAGCAAACGGATCACCTCTAGCGTATCTTTTTCCAATGCTGTAGCTTCATCATCAAATTTCAGATCCAACTCCTTAAAATTGATGGCCTCTTGCTTATCTATCTCGGACAATGATCCAAAATCAGCAGAAATACCGGTTTCTTTAGAGTATTTTTTAATGATATAATCAAAAGTTTGAGTCAAGATACTACTATCTTGGCGAATGTCCAATGTCGTAAAAAAGCAACCAAAAGTCATTACCTTACGCAAAAGATCATCGACGATCTCCACGAAAAGATTATTATGCTTTTCTTTCAGTACCTCCTGAATAGCTTTTAAATTTTCAATAATATGAGCAGTCTCATCGACAGGGTTTTCAACAGGATTAAAACTATTTTCATAAAATAGCTCCTGTAGATTGTCCATATATTGTTCAACACCTCTAAAAGTAATACGGCGTTTCACCACTCTGAAATCTCTGTAATAACAACGAAATAAAATAGTTCTTAAAAGTGTTGCTACTTTTTTAGTACTATCAGCACTCACATTTGGATTTCCATCGCGATCCCCCCCTGGCCAAAAACCAAGCTCAATCAATTGCCTCACTTCCTCTGTCTCAATCCCCAGCTCATCATCAATATAAGTTTGGATCTCAGAAGCTACTTTGTAGAACACATTTTCTAGAAACCAAGCCAAGCTAATCGCCTCATCAACCGGAGTAGGCTTGTTATTATTGATAAAAGGTGTTTTACCAAGTTGTTGCAATAATAAATGAATATTATGAATATCATTCTCTTTGATTGCACTGATCAGATCATTGATAATCGACAATACAGATCCAGGATAAAACTGAGTCGGGTGAGCAGTCAATACAAGGCGGACAGAGAAATCTTTTAGTTTCGCAACTATTTTTCGCTTAAGTTCCGGATTTGTTTCTGAAGATTTAATTAAAGACCCAAGCTGTGAAGATTGATCTGTTTTACCAATTGCTTTAAATGAAGAATCTTCAATTGCATCAAAAAGCACCACCTGTCTTTCGATGTATTGTACAAATCGAAATAACAAATCGACTTGAGTTTCCTCATCCGAATAAATTTCATGCTGCTCAAAAAAAGTATTGATGATATCTTCCGGAGTTTGATGCTTCTCTACTCCATTTTCACAGTGTTTGGCAAAAAAAGGTAATAAGGTACCCGTATCCTTTACCTGTTGGAAGGGTAGCGTTAAAAATAGACTTTTAAAAAGTTCAAATCGCGTCAAAACTTCGTTTTGAAAAACGGCTTCTTTTGTACTTAATTTCATATTATAGAAAAAACAGTTGTAGTTAATGGAGAACGTTTGAATATGATCAAACATTCAAATATATAAAATTTATATTCAAATAATCATTTAAATGAAAAAAAACTAATAATAACATCTTAAAATTACAATATTATTAAGAACAAAAACGTTTTTCACTTGTTATATTATTTTTGATCAAGTACAAATTACTAAATGTTACAAAATGGGAAAAATTTATACAGCAGAAGTTACTGCAACTGGTGGACGTAATGGTGAAGTAAAATCTTCAGATGGTATCATTGATTTAATTGTAAAAAAACCAACAGCTATGGGCGGTGATGGAAACGCTACCAATCCAGAGCAATTATTTGCAGCAGCATGGAGTTCATGTTTTTTAGGAGCCGTTGCCGCAGTAGGAGAAAAAGATAACGTCGATATGACCGATGCTACAGTGACGGTACGCGCATCATTTAACGAAGAAAACAATGCCTTCTTTATTTCTGCAGAAATTGATTTACATGTACCGACTCTTAGCGCCGAACAAGCTCAAAAGCTTGCGGAAAAAGCACATCATGTATGCCCCTATTCAAAGGCTACCAGAGGAAATGTAGAAACTAAAATAACAGGTATTTAATTACCGATCTTCAAATACGAACCCGCTATGCTTTTTATTGTAAAAGCATAGCTTTTCCTATTCAATCTTGTATATTTGTTTGTATTCTAGATTATGAAGCAGACACAAGAGATAAAAAGTTTTTTTTATAGCCAATACTTCGCAGATGGTATCAGGATCACCATCGGATGTATCATTCCAGTCATTATTTTTGCGGCAATGGGCCAGTTCATAAATGGAACATTCGTGTCCTTAGGAGCACTGTTGGTTGGATTGTCAGATACTCCAGGCGCCCCCTCCCACCGTCGTACAGGGATGTATTTTGCAGCGATACTAACGATTATAACTTTTATTCTGACAGTCGCTGTAAATTCCAATATTTATTTACTAACGATATTAATTGCTGCCTTGTGCTTTATCTTTGCCATGTTTGCAGTGTTCAATGCTCGTGCAGCGAATGTCGGGTTGATGTGCATGTTGATGATGCTTATACATGTTGATACACCATTTACACTCGACAGCGCACTTACCTATTTATTTTATTACTCCATAGGTTGCCTTTGGTATATTATTATCAGCTTATCGATCACGCAAATTAGACCCTATAGACTAACGCAACAGGAACTTGCAGAATCCATTCGTCATGTTGCCGATTACCTACGTTTAAAAGCTAATTTTTACGACATCAATGTTGATAATGATAAAAATTATCTCAAACTGATAGATAAACAAGTCGAAGTAAACGACCATCAAGAAAACGTACGAAATCTACTCTTTCAGAGCAAAAGATCCATCAAAGATACCACCAAAACTGGACGGTATTTAACATTCGTATTCAATGATATTATTGATCTCTTTGAGCAAAGTATGGCAACTCATTATGATTATAATGCAGTCAGTGAAAAATTTGGACATACCGGTATTTTAAATGAATTTAAACATATCATCTTAAAATTAACGAATGAATTAGATCATATCGCCTATCAATTAAATGCAAATCGAATACCAACTCCAATGTACAACTTTGATCAAGAGATCAATTTAATGCACAAAAGGATCGATCAAGTGGAAAAAGAACTTCAATATAATGCCATTGCGCTTCGAAAAATTTTAATCAATGTTCGAGACATCATCCGTCATATCAATGATATTTATAGCTATTCGCACATAAAATCGACAGAAATTAATAAGCAAGAAATCGATGAGGCAAAAAAATTCATTGAACCATCCATTATTGATTTTAAAAAAATAAAAGAAAATCTAACCTTAGATTCAACTTATTTTAGACATGCGTTGCGCATGGCCATCGTCATGTCATTATCTTATTTTATAGCCAAGTCATTTCATATCAGCCAAAATATATTTTGGATATTGCTGACGATAATGGTCATTTTAAAACCAGGATTTGGATTAACAAAATCAAGAAATATCCAGCGCCTAATGGGGACCATAATTGGAGGACTGATCGGAGCTTTCATCCTTTTTATGGTACATGATGAAACCATTCGCTTTGTATTACTCATATTTTTCTTCCTAAGCGCTTATAGTCTCTTTCGAGTCAATTATATTGTAGCAGTTATATTCATGACACCTTATGTACTGATCATGCTGAGTTTTGTCAGTACAAATACAATTGAAGTAACAAAAGAGCGAATTTTTGATACCTTTATTGGAGGTATGATTGCATTCCTTTCCAGTTATGTTATCTTCCCAAATTGGGAGTCAACACAAGTTAAAGTCTCTATGCAAAAGCTACTCCAAGCAAGTTATCACTATATTGCATTGACCATCAAAGAGATTGCAGGAAATGAACCAACAGTTACAGAATATAAGTTGGTTAGAAAAAAGCTGTATGTAGAAACAGCCAACATGGGATCAACATTTCAACGTATGCTTACAGAACCCAAAAACAAACAGAAATACACAAAAGATGTCAATAAGTTTGTTATTTTTAATCATGTTTTAGCATCATTTGCAGTTACCTTACATAATCAGGTTACTTCATCAAGAGCTAATCACAGCATCACAAAAGAACATATCAAATTGATTCGTAAGATATTAAGCTCCTTAGAAAGTGCAATCAGAGATTTAAGTAATCCCAATGAAGAAAATCCATTTACACCAGTCGATTTTCAGATACCTGAAACTCTCATAGCAATAGATGACATCAGGGACGAAAACAGTATTTTACTAACAGAGCAACTACAATTTATCAATAAAATCGCAGCAGATATTGCAAAGTTGGTACAGCAATTAAAAGAAAAAACAAGCGCGGAAATCGACCCGATGTTAAACAAAAAGGTACAATAGTTAAAATAAATGGCAATTATGCAAGATAATTATTTCGATATCATCATCGTAGGTGGGGGCCCAATAGGACTTGCCTGTGCTTTAGAAGCATCATTGAATAATCTCAGCTATCTTATATTGGAAAAAGGATGTCTTGTCAACTCACTTTATCATTATCCCCAAAATATGACTTTCTTTTCTTCATCAGACCGATTAGAAATTGGAGATATACCTTTCGTAACGACATTGCCCAAACCTAAGCGATCCGAAGCGCTGGAGTATTACCGACGCATTCAACAAAAGTTCAAATTAAAAATTAATTTATTTGAAGAAGTCACATCAATTGACAAAACGGAATTTGGCTTCCATACGCAAACGGTTAAAGACAGCTATACATCCAGATACGTCATCATTGCGACTGGCTTTTATGATATTCCTATGCAACTAAACATTCCTGGAGAAGATTTGGATAAGGTCAAACATTATTATGATGATCCACATTATTATGTCAATCAAAAAGTGATTGTAGTAGGCGCCAGTAATTCCTCTATTGATGCAGCTTTAGAGACCTTTAGAAAAGGGGCAGATGTTACCCTTGTTATACGTGGAAAAGAAATCAGTCCAAGAGTCAAGTACTGGGTCAAACCTGACATTGAGAATAGGATTGCTGCTGGTGAGATTAGCGTATTGTATAATAGTACACTGAGCAAGGTAACCCAATCTCACGTCTATATCCATACGCCAGATGCTGAAGTTGTACTAGAAAATGATTTTGTATTGGCTCTGACCGGCTATCAGCCAAATTTCAAATTCCTAAAATCTGTCGGAATTCATATCGGTGAAGAGTCTCCATGTATTCCTGAGCATGACCCTACAACAATGGAAACTAACGTTAAAGGTCTTTATCTTGCAGGTGTTGTATGCGGAGGTCTAAACACTCATTTATGGTTTATAGAAAATTCCAGAATTCATGCTCAACAGATCATAACAGCGATCAAGCAGAAATAATATATATACAACTATTTTCTTAAACCCTTTAAGAAAATCTTCATCATCTTTTTTTGTAAACTCAAGATATCGTCAAACTCATCTTTGGTCGGGAATAACATGTTTTTCATATCTTTCAAAATGCCCATGCGCATTCCAAATAAAGAATATAATAAAATTCGAGCTGTCTCTTCAATATCTTCAACCTCGATTTTATTGTGCTCTACGCCGATCACTAATATTTCAACAAAAAGTTCGACTTCCCTTACATGTGATTCTTTAAATACACGCTCCAATTCTTCAGGGAGCTCTTTGACCATATTGATCGTATATTCAAATAAATTATAGTACTTATTGATTTGTTCAACCCTTTTATCAAGTGTATACATCATGATTTCTTCAAAATCATCACAAGTATTAATTTTTTCTTTAATATCTTGAACCATTTTATCAATCACGTATTCAAATACAGCAGAATATAAACTATTCTTATCCGGGAAATAATAATAGAGCAGTGCTTTTGAAAAATTCAAATCAGTAGCAATTTCAGACATGGTTGTTTTTGCCATACCAAAATGCGCAAATCTACGTGTTGCCGCCTCCAATATCCTCGTTCTTTTTAAATCCGCATTTGCCATCAATTCAAAAATTAATTACACTTAATTACTGCTTTGTACTATCTTTACTAACTATTATATAAAGATAATTTATTTTTTTGATTTTTTGAAAAAACTAGTCAACAATGGGTATAAACATACAATCAGATATTTCTTTAAAAAAATACAACACATTCGGCATTGAGGAAGTTGCACACTATTTCATTGAGATCACTGAAGCAACTCAATTATTGGATGCTTATGAGTCTGGTATATTCGAAAAAGACTTTCTGACATTAGGCGGTGGAAGTAATATTTTATTCACCCATCCCTATGAAGGCTATATCATCAAAATTAACATCAAAGGAATAAATGCAAACCAAGTTCATCAGGAAATATTCCTAACCGCATCAGCCGGCGAAATCTGGAATGATCTCGTATGGTTCTGTGTTGATAATAATTACAACGGATTAGAAAACATGGCGCTTATCCCTGGTACAGTCGGAGCCTCTCCAGTCCAAAATATTGGAGCTTATGGCACTGAACTTATGGATATTTTTTACAGCTGCGTCGCCTTTGATACACTTGAAGGTGTATTTAGGATTTTTTATAATGAAGATTGTCAATTTTCTTATCGAGATAGTATTTTCAAATCCGAACAAAAAGGTAGATACATTATTACAGAGGTAACGTATAAACTTAAAACTACTCCATCGATCAACACTTCATATGGAGCAATCAGCACGGAGCTTGAAAAACGCAAAATAACGCATCCTACGATACGAGATATTGCAGAAGTGGTGTCGACTATTCGTGTCGAAAAATTACCAGACCCGAGCACAGTTGGAAATGCAGGAAGTTTTTTCAAGAATCCAATTATATCGGCTGAGCAGTTCAAGAAGATCAAATCATTATTTCCAGATATGATCAGTTATGATATGCCAGATGGACGTGTAAAACTTGCCGCAGGTTGGCTGATCGAGCAATGCAACTGGAAAGGTCGAGTCATCGGTCAAGCAGGTGTATGGAAGAACCAAGCCCTTGTACTAATAAATATACAATCAGCTACAGGAAATGAAATTTTTGAATTATCGTCTAAAATAATAAACGATGTGTATCAAAAATTCAATGTGAAATTAGAACGTGAAGTAAATATTTTTTGATTTTTAATAAAAAAATATTTCATAAAAATTTTTATAAAAAAGCGCCCTATTAGGTATTTGAATTAGTGTTTATAGAAAAACAACTTTTCTATAAACGAAACTTCCTGTTAAATATTTATTAATTTAATATCAATTCTCAATAATTAGCATACTATTTGCAATCAGTTTACTGAACCGTATTAAAATCGCTGAGGAATTTACATTTTATTTCTCTCTCAGTGTTTTGCAAACCATTCATTTTAAAGTGAATATAAATTCAGTGATATGACTAAGTATGAATTCAACTCATTAGTGGTAGAGCAATCCGACTCCCTAAAACACTATGCAAAGAAATTTACAAATGACACCGAAGATGCAAATGATTTGGTGCAAGACACAATGTTAAAGGCTGTTACCTATTTCAACAACTTTAGAGAGGGAACCAATTTAAAAGGTTGGTTATATACTATTATGAAAAATACATTCATTAACAATTACAGAAGAATTGTTAAAACGAATTCTTTCATAACTAAAGAAGAAGAAATTTCAAGTGCTAACTTGATCTTGTCAGCATCAAAAAATCAAGGTGAAAATAAATTTGTCATGGAAGATATACATACCGCGCTTTCTAAGCTTTCAGAAGACTACTATGTCCCTTTTAGCATGTATTTTGAAGGATTTAAGTATCATGAAATTTCCGAATATTTAGCAATTCCTATTGGTACTGTCAAAACACGAATACATATCGCTCGAAAAGTTATGAAAAAATCATTATCAACTTATAAACTTATCGACTAAGTTTTATACCTTCGATTCATGGATCATCATGAAACACTTCCCGTATATTCCAAATCGAAACTTGCATTGAGAAATGGTCAAGATCGGCCGGAAATATGGGTGGCTTTTCAAGGATTAATATACGATGTCACAGCAAGTAGATTGTGGAGATCCGGAAAACACTATGAGCATTGGGCGGGTCAAGACCTAACTGAGGAGCTTTCAGAAGCTCCTCACTCAGATCAAGTATTTCTTAAGTTTCCAATAATAGGAAAAATAGGATAATTAAATATCAAATTTAGCTAAAGAAACGAAAGCCTTCAATCGAGCTTCGATTTCTTCCTGCGTTAAAGTCTGCAAGCGTTCAGTACCAAATTTCTCAACACAGAATGATGCTAATGCGGATCCATAGACCACAGCATTTTTCATATTGGTAAAGTTAATTGTTTTCACTTTAGCCAAATAGCCGATAAAACCACCTGCAAACGCATCACCCGCACCGGTTGGATCAAACACTTCAGCCAAAGGCAATGCTGGAGCTGAGAAAATCTGTCCTTCACCGAATAATAAAGCACCATGCTCTCCTTTTTTAATGATCAAATATTTTGGTCCCATTTCAAGAATAACAGCAGCAGCTTTTACCAACGAATACTCACCAGATAGCTGACGAGCCTCACCATCATTAATAGTTAATACATCAACATGTTTCAATACCGCTTTCAAATCATCCATAGCGATATCCATCCAGAAATTCATGGTATCTAAAACAACCAATTTAGGTTTGTTTTTTAGGCGATTTAAAGTCGTCATCTGAACTTGAGGAGTCGCATTGCCCAATAACAAAAATTCGCAATCTTGGTAACTCTCAGGAATAATCGGATCAAAATTTTCCAATACATTCAATTCAGTAGTGATGGTATCACGACTGTTCATATCGTTATGATACTTACCAGCCCAGAAAAATGATTTACCCCCCTCTATGATCTGGATACCCTCAACATCTACACCTTTACTCGTAATGATATTGAGATTATCATCTCCAAAATCTTCACCGATTACGCCTACTAATTTTACTTGGTCATATAAGAAAGACGCTGAAAGTGCTGCGAAAGTTCCCGCTCCACCAACAATTTTATCTGTCTTACCAAAAGGTGTTTCGATAGCGTCGAATGCCACCGTACCCATTACTACTAAACTCATAGTGTATAAATAAATAACTTTAAACAAAAAAAAACCGGCTTTTTAGCCGGTTTAACCTAATGCTCCTGAAGCTGGGCTCGAACCAGCGACCCTCTGATTAACAGTCAGATGCTCTAACCAGCTGAGCTATTCAGGAATCTTCTCAAGAAAGATGACTATATATCCTTCTCTTTTGATGCCACAAAAATAGCTAAATTCAACGTATTTCCAAATTATTTTAAATATTTTTTACTTTTTTTTTATCGAAATTATGATCATATTTAGATTATAAAATAGTAGCGATTGAAAACAAAGCAATTACATCATCCTATTACTTTAATAATTTGATTTAAATTTATTCCCTTATGCACAAAGTTGCTGTAAAAACAAGCACCCTTCTTCTCTTAGCCGCACTTGTTGTGAGTTGTAGCAAAAAAAATGTAACAGATGATGACCCGATAAAAGAGCCCGATACAAAAACCACACGTATCGAAAGATTGACAGACTCTCTTTTCTATTATGCAACAGATGCATATTTATGGAACACCGATCTTCCGACGTATACCGTTTTCAATCCACGACAATACAGCAAAGGAACTGATGAATATGAAAACCTCAACGCCGAACTATTTGCCATTACACGTTACGGTATAAATCCGAAGACGACACGACCTTATGAATATAGTTCCGATAATGAAACAAAATATAGTTATATCGACAAAGAAAGCTATAATGGGAGTACCGCTTTTATTAGAAAGAACGAGTCAGCATCTCTCGACTTAGAAGGAAATGGAAATGACTTTGGTTTGAAAGTAGGTCTTTATGGAACCAATACAGACTACGACATTAAAATACAATTAACCTATACTGGTTCTCCAGCCGCTATAAAGCAGTTAGATCGTGGAGATGTAATCACTCATATCGATGGCATTAAATATGGATCCAACTTCAACAGTGAAATAACAGCACTAAACAAAGCCCTATTTGATAGTGAATCAACCACAATCAAAGGGGTAAAACTTGATGGAAAATCATTTGAATTCACATTAAATAAAGCAAGATATAAAACTCGTTCAGTTGTCAAAGATAGTGTGTATACCAGTGGAGCCAATAAAATTGGCTATTTTGCATTCACTTCATTTTCTAGCCTGGAACATACACAAGCCGATCTGACCAACACCTTTAATAAGTTCCAAACTGCAGGTGTTACGGATCTGATTATCGACTTACGCTATAATGGTGGTGGCTACATCAATACTGCTCAGTTTATTGCCAATAAAATTGCTCCAGCCTCTCTAAATGGGCAGCTGATGTTTTCAGAACATTATAATAGTACCATGCAAAACAACAAAACGCAATATCTGAAGAACCTGCCTTATCAGACAACGGATCGAATGGGAAATCCTGTAACGAGTAATTACGGTAATATTGATTATAGTGTTTCTGGCAATACATTTAAGTTTGCCCCAACCGGAAATTTAAATATCAAATCCATTGTATTTATTGTTACAGATAATACTGCTTCGGCCAGTGAACTACTCATTAACATCTTTAAGCCGTATTTAAATGTAAAATTAGTAGGTGAAAAAACCTATGGAAAACCGGTCGGATTCTTTCCTTTGACTATTGGAGGTTATGATGTCTACATGAGCATGTTTACATCGAAGAATTCAAAGAATGAAAGTGATTACTTTGATGGCATGTCCGTTGATAAAGCTAGCAGAGATGATGCAGATTATGCATTGGGAGACTTAAAAGAGCAATCATTACAAGCAGCCTATAATTACATTACCACGGGCAGTTATCTCAATAGCTCATCTGCAATTTCAAGTATACGGACATCAACGACCCAAATCAAGAAGTTAAAGGATTTATCCCCCAATCAGTTCAAAGGGATGGTAGAACATCGATTAAAAACAAGATAAACGCAGAAAGCCTTTCCAAAATGGAAAGGCTTTAATTTTTGTCTTCTCATGCGCAATTCTCAAATCAGATGATTGTTTCATCACCTAAATTGATCGATATAAGAATCGATATAAGAAATGATCACTATATAAGATACATTTAGCAAAGAGTAATTATCACGCATGATCAATGACCATCGGTTTCAGAATCCTTTCCTTAAAGGTCTTTCCGGATCCAGAAACAGAAAATCTTTCAAAATCGTCCAGGCTTTTTATTTTTTGCAGTTCTAGATTGAGATCAGGATCAGATTTTATCGTCGATAAAACGGCAGGGTCATCTTTCATGAAATCAGACAGAATAATAACACCTTTTTCCAATCCAAGAGCAATCAATTCAGAAAACTTCGTATTGGCATATACATGTTCGGGTTTTCTAAAATACTCATTATTGAGCTGAACATATTTACCGACAATCCATAAAGCGGTCTTTTCACTCTTAACACCAATCTTCCCATCCTGAACAGCAAGTTCATTTATAAAATGATGCACCTCAACAATATTGATTAAGCCAAAATGATATAAATCCCTCATCATATAATCAATCCTATCCGCACAAAGGGCAGGAAGGGCCATCTCAAGCAAAGTATATTTTGGATCTTCCAGTAAAGAAGTACTGAATCCATGTTTAGTGAGAATAGATGGTATAGTGGAATTTGCAATTACTTCTTTAAAAATTTGCTCATGATAATCTTCTCCTGACTTTTGCAGGACATAATCGCTAACATGTGAAAAAGCAGTATGGGAGACATCGTGCAAAAGGGCAGCAATCTGCTCTTCCAGACTACCTCCAAGTTTCTTCACAAGAAGCATCACTCCGATCGCATGTTCATATCTGCTGTGACTAACATGTGGTGAAACCAAAAAAACCGCACCTCCCTGATGAATATTTTTTAATCTTTGAACCGGTGCCGAACTTATGAGATCGCTGAGTATATCTTCAAGTTCGAAATTACCATAAAAAATATCGATTAACGTCATCATACAAATATAATAGATTTAGATAATGGTAGAGATAAACAAAATGAATAACACAATTTTCTGATGATCTAGAAATTTAAAATCAGTTTTTATAATTGTATGGAGATTGTTCATTGGTATTCACCGAAAAGTTGACCTATGCAATGAGGGCAAGATCGAAGCGCCAATGTCGGCTTTATATTTATGAACTTACACCTCCCGCTTAGAGCAGACTATGGGATAAAAAAAAAGGAAAGCGACCGTTTTACCGTGCTTTCCCTTTTGCTCCTGAAGCTGGGCTCGAACCAGCGACCCTCTGATTAACAGTCAGATGCTCTAACCAGCTGAGCTATTCAGGAATCATTCAAGAGTATATTGCTATAACTCTTTTTGGTTTTAAGAATTTACATTCTTATCTTTTAAATAAATTCAATCTAGACTATCGATTGAATGACGATTTTACTATCTAAAATCGCTTTGCTCCTGAAGCTGGGCTCGAACCAGCGACCCTCTGATTAACAGTCAGATGCTCTAACCAGCTGAGCTATTCAGGAATCCGGTTAATTTTCCGAAGCGTCATTTCCGTTTCGGTGATGCAATTATCGGAAGATTATTGCAATCCTACAAATCTTTTAAAAACATTTTTTGCAACTCCCTCGCTTCCAACAAGAATAATTTTTATCCCATTTAGATCAAAACACCCTTTAAGAGCAAAACAGCAAACGTGAAGTAAATCAGAAGACCCGTTACGTCAACTAAAGTGGATACAAATGGAGCCGAAGAACTGGCAGGATCTGCACCAAGTTTTCTTAAAATAAAAGGGAGCATTGATCCCATCAACGAACCCCAAAGCACAACACCTACCAACGAAAAGCTGACCACAAGACCGACTAAAACCCAATGTTCACCATAAGCATGCGAAAATCCCTGCCAAGTCATAATTCGGATAAATCCTAAAATCCCAAGTATAAGACCCAACATAAATCCAGAGACTAATTCTCTCTTCATCACTCTCCACCAATCACCTAGTGTAACCTCACCCAGTGCCATGGCCTGAATAATTAATGTCGAAGCTTGTGAGCCACTATTACCACCACTCGATATAATGAGTGGCATCAAAGCAAAAAGCATGATAGCACTCGCTAATTGATGCTCAAAATGCTCGATGACGGTAGCTGTCAACAATTGTCCAAAAAACAAGACCACTAACCATCCCGATCGCTTTTTGACCAGATTGACAATAGACACATCCAAATAAGGTTCATCCAAAGCCTCCGTTCCCCCAAACCGCTGCATATCCTCAGTATACTCCTCATTTGCGACCCATAAAATATCATCAATCGTCACAATCCCCAACATGATTCCCGCTTTATCAACAACAGGCAATGCAACACGATTATTCATTCGAAAGATATTAACAGCCTCCTCCTGAGGATCATTGGCATTTAAAGAAATCAATCTATTATCGATAAGATCACCAACGACAACATTGGGGTCTGCCATCAGGACATCTTTAATACGAATATCATCGATCAATTTGCCGGCAGCATCAATGACATATAACACATCAATAGTTTCCGAATTTTTTCCATATTGACGAATATGTTCTAAAATTCGAATGATATTCCAGTGAGGCTTGACAGTGATATAATCAGGCGTCATCAAACGACCAACACTATCTTCCGGATATCCTAATAAAGAAAGAGCTTCTTTCCGATCTTTTGGAGGTAATAAAATAATTAATTGTTTTACGACATCACCATCCTTCAATTCACTAAAAAAGGAAGTTCGATCATCGGGGGGCATTTCATTAATCAGTTCACTAATTTTACCACCAGAAAGCTTCTTAAAAATACGCTCCTGGGTAGGGAAATCCAAGATACGAAATACATTAACAGCACGGTTCAGATTTAAGGTCTCTATGAAGATATGGGCATACTCGGGAAGCTCATCGATCAGTGCCTCCACATCTGAAATATTTAGTTCATTTAAATATGCTTGTAATCCATCAGTATCCTTCGACTCAATGAACTGTTCAATTTGTTCAACTTGCATTTCCAATTCTTCCATAGTTCCCTTTCTTTACTAATATGCTACATCGGTGTATTTAAAATTTTATGCAAAAATCGTCTTTTTAAAAATAATATAAGAATTTATTTATAGTCTATTCCAAATACTTATTTTCACTTACGCATCGATGACAAAAAACAATATGAACTTCATTTTCATTTCATTTGAGAAAGGTAAGCAACTCTACGCGGTAATTCAAAACAATTAAAAAACAAGACATATTGTCACTCACACATGTATCCGAAAGAAGTGAAATTTTTGAAATAGAATTTGAGATAAATTAAAATAGATGCACGCATGTGCACAACTCTAGCGTATCAAGAAACTCCTAATAGGTCGATTTAGATTAATCGTATTCCAAATCGATCCCTGAATCAGATACTCCTTTAAAATCAAGCAATCACGCAGTTAAAATAGATAGAATAAAAGTTGCAAAAATAGAGAAACAAAGAAACAGAATACTCATTATCAATTGATTGAAATAAAAAAAACACCAAAATAAGTAAATTAAAATAAAAAACTTATATTTAGTAATCGATTTATAAAAAAGCACAAGTATAATAACAAACTATAACATAACCACTTAATAACCAAATGGTAAATAAATCATTAAATTAACAAACAGGAGTAATACTAAAATAATTAGCAATTAATGAAAACAACGATATAAAACTACCGTAAGTACATGAAAATCTACCTGTTATCTTTAATATTCTCTATTTTCACTTTCCATACTAGTTACTGTCAAATTTTTGAAGACAGTCAAGCCCCTCCGTCACAAAATTGGCATCAGATTGACTGTAAGGAATTTAGACTTATTTTCCCAATTGAAATGGAAAAGAAAGCCTCTACCCTAGCCGATCAAATTATACAATATCTAAGGATAAATGGTAAAGATTTACAGATAAAACCTCGAAAAATATCACTCATTCTACAAAACACAGAGCTGCGACCTAATGGATTTGTACAATTAGCTCCTCGAAAATCCGAATTATATAGCAGTCCCTCACCCGAACCAGATAACCAAGAGTGGCTATCTAATCTAGCATTACATGAATTGAGGCACGTTGCCCAATTTGACAAATTGACAGGAAAACTAAAAGCTCCTTTTTTAGAACAATTAGCACTCGCCATTTATGGATTAACGTTACCGTCGTGGTATTTCGAAGGTGACGCTGTCTGGACAGAAACCTTTTTTTCAAAAGGTGGAAGAGGCAGACTCCCATCTTTTGAAATGACTTTAAAAGCGAATGAAAGAAGCGATAAAAAATACAGATTTGAAAAATACATACTCGGATCCTATCGCGATAAAATTCCGAGCTATTATACAATAGGCTATTTCATGACTGAATATCTAAAACGAAATTTTAAAGAAAATTTTGAACCAGAACTATATCAAAATATCAACAAAAATCTACTGACCCCATACAATTTCAGTCGATCATTAAAGAAAATAACAGGATATAATACAACAGGTTTGTTCACTAACACGATGAGCGTCCTGAATAATAAGTGGAGACAAAATGAACAAACAAACGCATTTTCTGTATACCCAATAATTGAATTTAAAAGCAATAAAAACTATCAAGATTGGCTGCTACCGAAAAGTGATGAACACAGCAATTATTTTTCCATTTTGCAAACTCCCCATAACACCTCTGAAATTATTAGAACAGATCCTGATCATCATATTTCAACACTCATAAAATTAGGTTACCAAACGGTACCAAATTATGATATGCGAAATAATATGATTGTATGGGATGAAGTAAGGAGAGATCTGCGATATACAAAAAGATCCTATAATGTTATCAATCTGTATCATTTAGAAACAAAAAAGCAAGAACAAATCAGCTCTAAAAGTCGCTATTTCTACCCCATTATACATCCACATAAACCAGAGATCCTCACACTTGAAGTCGATCTAAGTAACCAAACTGCAATTGTCATAATCGACATCAAAACAAAAAAAGTACTTAAGAAAATCCCGATCGACCCCGCTATATTTCTCCAACAACCCTCATTTAATGCTGACGGATCCAAAGTAGTTGCTATTGCAATTTCAAATAAAGGAACAAATTTAGCGGAAATAGTATTAAACTCTGGACAGATCACATTACTGCAAAAATGGGGAAATGAACAATTTGAAAGACCTCAATATATAGACGAAGATCAGATTTTATTTAAAGCGCAATACTCGGGGCTAGATAATATATATCAATACCATAAGCGATCAAAAAAATTGACAAAGCTCACGAATGTCCCATTTGGTGCATTCAATCCTTTTTATGACCCCTATAAAAAGGAAATTCTATTTAATAACTATCAATATAACGGATATAAAATATCAAAAACAGCGCTACTGCATAACGATTCACTAAATGCAAATTCCTTTACCCTAGCGATGACTGATATAGATCAAAGTATAGAAAAACAATTTTCCAATTATTCCGATACCACAGCACAACATACAATATCTCCTTATAAAGGTTTATCCAGAACATTTAATTTTCACAGCCTATCATTAAGCAATACTAATTTCGAAAGCTTAGACAACTTTAAACCAGGTATATTTTGGCTCTCCAACAACATACTCAATACCACACAAATTGTTCTCGGATATGAGTACGATACAGATATTAAAAAATCTATCTATTCTGCTACCCTAAATTACAATAAGTACTTTCCAAAATTCACTTTGAAATATGAGAATAGAGGGCAGATAGGTACAGCTACCATTAATAATAAAACAGATAGCACCATCAACTTTGATTGGAGAGAACATGATGTAAGCGGACAAATATCCATACCGCTGGCTTATTACAGCAAAAACTATGTTTATAGCACAGGATTTAATTTTGCAACATCCTACCTTCAACGATACGATTTAAGTATCAATAGTTTGAAAAACTTCAACTCAAAGGTATTATTCCCATTAACCTATCAATTTTACTGGAATAGAAATGCGATGATGTCAAAAATGGATATAACACCAAGATGGGGACAAAACTTCAGCATCACATACCGTCATCTCCCCTTTGACAATCAACAAGGCACATTATTTTCAATCAGAAGCGGTTTCTATATTCCAGGATTGGCTACCAATCATGGTTTCCAAGTACGGTTTGGATATCAAAAAGCATCAGGCCGCTATCAGTACAGCAATGATATTCCAACCATTAGCGGATATGGGTATTACAAATATGAAAAAATTAAGAATACGCTATTAATAAATTACAGATTTCCTATTAGCTATCCCGATTGGGCTATTGGCGGTTTAACCTATATCAAACGGATCAAAGGCGGAGTATTTGCCGACTACCAAAATATACATCATCAATCCGATATCAGTCCAAAAACCTTTGGCCTCTCTGTATCTGCAGATTTTAATGCCTTTAGATTTCCATTGCCAAATTTTGAAGCAAGTCTCAAATTGACTTATATCAATGATATCACAGCTAGCCAGAAAGTTGTTCCCGTATTTAGTCTCAACTACACTTACTAACGACAAAAGGCATCACATCGATGCCTTTTGCTTCATTATTTTTATGATTAATTAATCCTCTATAGCTTTTACACCAGGTAATACCTTACCCTCCATATATTCTAACAAAGCACCACCACCTGTCGATACATAGCTTACTTGTTCAGTCATGCCAAATTTAGAAACCGCAGCAGCAGAATCTCCACCACCGATCAAGGAGAATGCACCCTTTTCAGTTGCACTCACCACTGCATCTGCAACAGCTTTTGTTCCAGTAGCAAAAGTATCAAATTCAAAAACACCCATAGGACCATTCCAAAGAATCGTTTTAGACGCCTCGATTACTTTTGCAAAAGCAGCACCCGATTCCTTACCGATATCAAGACCTTGCAATTCCGCAGGAATCTCATCATTAGGACCATCATACACTTGAGCATCATTAGCAAATTTATCTGCAATCTGAGCATCAGTAGGTAGTATTAATTTCACACCTTTATCAGCAGCTTTCTTAACCAATGCTGTAGCCAAATCCAACTTATCAAGTTCTACCAATGATTTTCCGATCTCACCGCCACGAGCCTTTACAAAAGTATAAGCCATACCACCACCGATAATCAAATTATCAACACGGTCCAATAAAGCTTCGATTAATTCTAATTTATCTGAAACCTTAGCCCCGCCCATAATAGCAGTGAATGGACGTTCAGCCTTATTTAAAACTTTCTCTGCATTTCCAAGTTCTGCAGCCATTAAATAACCAAAATATTTGGCATCAGGAAAAAATTGTGCAATCACTGCAGTAGAAGCATGTGCACGATGCGCTGTACCAAAAGCATCATTCACATACACATCTCCCAATTTCGCTAACTTCTCAGCAAAAGCGACATCACCCTTTTCTTCCTCTTTATAAAAACGAAGATTTTCTAAAAGTAATACTTGACCAGGTTTCAAGTTCTTCGCTTTATCTACAGCTTCTTCACCAATACAATCATTTGCAAATTGAACATCTACACCTAAAACTTGAGATAAATGGGATACAATGTGTTTTAATGAATATTTATCCGTCGGTCCGTCTTTTGGTCTACCTAAGTGTGACATCAAAATAACCGATCCACCATCAGTTAAGATCTTTTTAATCGTAGGAGTTGCACCTTGAATTCTATTATCGTCTGTAATATTAAAATTATCATCTAAGGGAACGTTAAAATCAACACGTATCAGCGCTTTTTTGTCAGCGAAGTTTAAATTATCTACTGTTTTCATTTCTATTGTTTTTGTGAAGTATTACTAGTCCATTCAAATGGACAGCTAAATATAAAAAAAGCCTTTTACTATCCGAATAATAAAAGGCTTTTTTTGATAAATTTGAAAAGAATTAATGTATTTCAATCGAATATGGCAATTTTGCCATAATACCCGATTGACTGGAAACATTTTTAATTACATTAAAATAATTATAAAACTCCCCCATTTGTTGCTGAGCCATCCAGATCTGCACCTTTTCCTTAGATGAATTTAAAAACATAGATAAGGCATCATCTTTAGCCGGATATTGCTTGACCGCATATTGAGCTATTTTAGCTTTTTTAGCAGCAGATTTTATAGCATCATCGATACCACCAATACGATCTACCAAACCGATTTCAAGCGCTTGTTTACCCGTCCAGACACGACCTTGACCAATAGTATCAACCTGAGCAACAGTTATTTTTCTTCCATCCGAAACACGTTTCATAAATGTTTGATACACACGATTCACTTCCATCTGGATGATATCACGTTCTTCAGCAGTTAAAGGTCTATCGGGAACCATACCCAAATCCGAAAACTTACCTGTTTTAACACCATCAAAGTGTACACCAATTTTATTGTTCAACAAGTTTTTAAAATTGGGAATCACACCAAACACGCCGATAGAACCTGTAATTGTATTATTCTCCGCAAAGATAGAATCCGCGGCAGCAGAAATATAATAACCACCAGAAGCAGCATAATCACCCATAGAAACAACGATCGGTTTTACCTTTTTTGTCAATTCGACCTCTCTCCAAATAACATCAGAAGCTAAAGCAGATCCTCCAGGTGAATTAACGCGAAAAACTACAGCTTTCACATCTTCATTCTCACGCAACTTCCGAAGCTCTCTAGAGATCTTATCCGAGCCTATTTCATCTTTAGATCCTTCGCCACTTACAATTGCACCTTCAGCATACAAAACCGCGACTTGAGATGTCTCAGAACTGGTATTTGTTTTCGATTTATAATCCATTAAAGATACAACAGATAGATCATCCTTTGCCGATACGTTCAGTTTTTTCTTTAATGCTGCAATCAGTTCATCTTTATAGAATTTAGCGTCAGCCAATTTATAACGCACAGCATCATCTGCATTTCGAACCAAATAATTATGAGCAATATTCCGCAATGAATCCGCACTCATTTTTCTAGAAGTTGAAATCTCCTGAATAAAAGAATCATAGATACTTCCCAAATATGAATTTACTTGCAAACGGTTTGCAGCACTCATTTCATTTAAGAAATACGGTTCAACCGCACTTTTAAAAGTCCCGACTTTGACCACCTGCATATCAACTCCAAATTTATCGAAAGCATCTTTCATAAACATAGTAGAACTGGCCAAACCTTTAAAATCAATCGTTCCTTCTGGATTTACATATATTTGATCAGCAACACTCGCTAGGTAATATGCTTTTTGAGAATAGCTTTCATTATAAGCAACGATAAACTTACCTGATGATTTAAAATCCAGCAAAGCATCTCTAATTTCTTTTAGACTAGCAAATCCAGTAGCGATTGTGCTCGCATCCATATAGATGCCTTTAATTTTACCATCCTCCTTTGCATTTCTAATTCTAGCAAGAATATCATCCAAACCTAGATTCTTCAAGTTATAGCCCGGGATATCCAGAGAGCCAAATGGATTTTCCACCGAACGCTCTGAAATCGCATGATTAAAAGTAAGGTATAAAAGCGTATTATCTTTCACGATAACCTCCTTTTCCGAAGAAGCTGAAGTCACCAATGCACCTATAATACCGAGTGCTATAACAAATAAAACTACTGTTGATATCACAATTCCAGTGACAGTAGCCAGTACATATTTAAAAAATGATCTCATATAATAAAAAATCTAAAGTTCAATTGATTCATTAGTTGTCAATTCTGTACAAATGTTACAAATATATTTTTAAATCTTTCATATAATTAACTAAAATTCTATATTTATAAGGTGAAAAGCATCTACATTTTATTAGGAGCAAATCTTGGCGATCGAACAGCGCAATTAAATGACGCGTTAATCGCTATTGCAAGTTCAATTGGAAAAATTACAAGAGTATCTACGATCGTCGAAACCGCAGCTTGGGGCGTAGAAGAACAACCTAGTTTTCTCAATCAGGTTATTCAGGTTAAAACATTCCTCAATCCTATTGAAACCTTAGAAATCTGTCAACGTATAGAAAATCAATTAGGAAGAGTTCGTTCTCAAAAATGGGGAGCACGTGTCATAGATATTGATATCTTATATTATGAAAATGAAAGCGTCAACTTGCCACATCTTCAAATTCCACACCCTTACATCCAGGACCGTAAATTTACGCTCATCCCATTGGTTGAAATCGCGCCCGATTACATACATCCAGTTTTAAATAAGACTAACGATGAGCTGTTAGCCATATGCACAGACCCCTTAGACGTACATATTTATAATGAACATATATAAACACATTAAACCCGAAATTATTGAACAAAGTATGTTTAATAATGAAGAAATGATCAGAGAGTTTATTGCACTGTACCGGACACAGACTCCAATAGATTTTGAAAAATTAACAAAAGCAGTCCAACAAACAGATCATCAACAAATAATGAGTGCCGCCCATCATATCAAACCAACAATGGAATATATTGGAGCCTCGTATTTAAAAGATCAATTACAACTACTGGAAACATCAGCAAAAGAGATAGCCGCTATTGATCACATTCAATCACAATTCAATTCGTTAAAAATAGTGTTCGATGAACTATTTAATGAATTGGAGCAATATGAAAAATCACTATAACGATTATTTCAAACGTTGAAAATGTAACAACGAAAGGATAATATAGATGAGCAATATCATAGGCAAGGCTATAAACTGAAAAATAGCAAAAAGAGCAATTGCCAAAATCACGAAAATAAATTTAAATTTATTTTCTTCCCAGGACATCGAAGACAATTTCATCGAAAACAGTTTAATCTCACTGATCAACAGATAGCTCGTTATAGCAACGCTTATTAACAGAAAAAAAGGATTCAGGATGATCTGTGGGTATTTTTCTGCAATAAAAGGCAACGACAACACGTAAAAGGTATTCATTGGTGTATTTAAACCAATAAAGTCGGTCGTTTGACGTTCATCCAAATTAAATTTAGCGAGACGCAATGCCGAAAAGATGGTCACGACAAATCCCAAATAAGCTACTGCAGGTTGATCAACAAAAACCTCTCCCAGCAATTTATACATAATGATACCTGGTAAGAAGCCAAAACTTACCATATCAGCCAACGAATCCAATTCTTTTCCAATATTCGATTTCACGTGCAAGAGGCGCGCAACCATACCATCAAAAAAATCAAATATACCAGACGCCAACACACAATAAGCAGCTGACATATAATC
Source organism: Sphingobacterium sp. PCS056 (assembly GCF_023273895.1). Classification (NCBI taxonomy): domain Bacteria; kingdom Pseudomonadati; phylum Bacteroidota; class Sphingobacteriia; order Sphingobacteriales; family Sphingobacteriaceae; genus Sphingobacterium; species Sphingobacterium sp. PCS056. The sequence continues at coordinate 5,154,558 of NZ_CP096883.1, forward strand.
CCCCTTTAGCGCCATCAGTACTCCGATACATCCACTAAATAGATTTAAACAGGTTATGGTATTAGGAATATGTTTTTTCATGTTTTCTGTATAAATAAAAAAGCCATCATTTTAATAAATGATGGCTAAATTATTAAAATCAAATGGGATTACCCATTCATACTGATCAAAAACTCTTCATTGGACTTAGTACCACGCATTTGCGCTAATAAAAATTCCATTGCTTCATTAGAATTCATATCTGCCAAATGATTACGCAATATCCAAAGACGACGAATCGATTCTTTATCCATTAATAAATCATCACGACGTGTACTAGAAGCAGTCAAATCGATAGCAGGGAAAATACGTTTATTCGCCAACTTACGATCCAATTGTAATTCCATGTTACCTGTACCTTTAAACTCCTCAAAGATCACTTCATCCATTTTAGATCCAGTCTCTGTCAGCGCAGTCGCTAAAATAGTCAATGAACCGCCATGCTCAATATTACGAGCAGCACCGAAGAAACGCTTTGGTTTATGTAAAGCATTAGCATCCACACCACCAGATAAAATTTTACCAGAAGCAGGAGCAACCGTATTATAAGCACGGGCCAAACGAGTGATTGAATCTAACAAGATCACCACATCGTGACCACATTCGACCATACGTTTTGCTTTTTCCAATACGATATTAGCAATTTTCACATGACGCTCAGCAGGCTCATCAAAAGTAGATGAAACTACTTCAGCACGTACACTTCTAGCCATATCCGTTACCTCTTCTGGTCTTTCATCAATTAATAAAATAATTAAGTAGACCTCAGGGTGGTTTTTAGCGATTGCATTTGCAACCTCTTTTAATAAATTTGTTTTACCCGTTTTTGGTTGAGCAACGATTAGACCACGTTGACCTTTACCAATCGGTGTAAACAAATCCATGATACGTGTCGAATAATTACTTGTTCCTAAATCCAAGTTCAGACGCTCATTAGGAAATAATGGCGTTAAGAAATCAAAAGGAACACGATCACGAATTTCAGCAGGATTTTGACCATTGATCGCCTCTACGCGCACTAATGGAAAATATTTTTCGCCTTCTTTCGGAGGTCTGATACTTCCCCTTACCGTATCACCAGTTTTTAATCCAAATAATTTGATTTGAGACTGAGAAACATAAATATCATCCGGGGATGTTAAATAATTATAGTCAGAAGAGCGTAAAAATCCATAACCATCAGGCATAATCTCCAACACCCCTTCGTTGACAATCACATTGTCGAAATCAGCATTTGATGAAGTTGATTCTGCTTTTGTTGGAGTTGGTTTTATTGCTGGAGCAGCTTTTATATTTTCTTCAGATTCTGAGTTTACTACTTCAGTAGTTGAATCTGTTTCTTCTTTTTCTTTTTTGCGAACAGGGACCGGTTCTGATGTTTTTGCCGTTCTTATTCTTTTTCTAGGTCGCTCAGTTGATTCATCATGATGCTCCTCCTTTACTTCAGAAGTATTTTCTGCGTCATCACCAGTACTGATAATTTTTTCTATAAGTTCTTGCTTTCTAAGCTTATCAGCGTCACCGATACCTATTAATTTTGCAATTTCGCGTAATTCAGACACGAGTTTTGCATTTAATTCATTAATATCCATTAAATTTTTATTATGATATATTAGGATTTTATTTTAAAATGAAATCTATTTATTGCGCTCCATTAATCATTTTGATTAACAAACCAAGGGATTTAAGAACTAAGTGATTTCTTTTATACCTGAAGCGGAATAAATTATGAGAACCTGCACAAAGAAAAAAAACAAATATGACAATTCAAAATAAATTACAAAAAAAAACAAATTTTTAACAAAACATTTTTTGTTAAATCGTTTTACTAAAAATGGAAACGAACTTCCTAACGACAATATTATATTTGATTATGACATTTTTTTTTAAGTTAGCGGTGCAAAAAAAACAAAGCAAACGATTTAGATGGAAAATAAACTCATTAAAACGAATTATCCAGCCCTTTATACATTAATTATTGTATTTTTCTTTTGGGGCTTTATTGCAGCAGGAAATAGTGTATTCATTCCTTTTTGTAAAAACTACTTTCACTTGGATCAATTTCAATCACAATTGATTGACTTTGCCTTCTACACCGCCTATTATTTAGGAGCACTACTTCTTTTCATTTTCAGTACATTTTCCGGAAAGGATTTAGTAGGTAAGTGGGGGTACAAAAAAAGTATTGTATATGGTTTACTTTTCTCTGCACTCGGTGCCGGCGCGATGATCGTAGCCGTAGAAGTCAACGTATATATAGGTATGCTCTTAGGTCTATTTACCGTAGCACTAGGTTTTTCACTTCAACAAACAGCAGCCAATCCATTCGCTGTTTTATTGGGCGACCCTAAAACTGGAGCCTCACGTGTTAATTTGGGCGGCGGTGTCAATTCTTTTGGAACAACGATAGGCCCATTAGTAATTGGCTTTGCCTTATTTGGAACATTTGAGAAAATATCAGATTCTGAAATTGCAAATTTACCCTTAGACAAAGTAGTCTATCTTTACATAGGTGTTGGTCTGTTGTTTCTATTAGCAGCAAGTCTATTTTATTTTAGTAAAAAAGTTCCTGCTGGAATCAGCAATGAGCCTATGGAAAAAGCAAACAAGGCGTTAAATACCTTGGTTATCATGACGATTTTGCTTTTTGCTATGTTTACACCGGTATTTTTAAGTTACAAAAGTGAAATAGCATTACAGTTAGAGCAATTAAATGCACAATTAAAGACCCTAACAGATCCAGCAAGTATTGACCAATTAAAACTTCAAATCAAAGAACTTGCTCATCCACTGGAGATACAACGCATGCTTTGGTTAGCAGGAGCTCTTATTGTCGTAGTAGGTGGACTGATATTCGCCAACGTTAAAGCACAAAAAAATGCCGAAGGATGGGGCGCAATGAAATATCCACAACTTGTCTTGGGTATGATTGCCTTATTTTTATATGTAGGTGTTGAAGTAGCCATAGGAAGTAACTTAGGTGAACTGCTTACTTTAAAAGAATTTGGAAGTCTTCAATCATCACAAATCACTCCATATGTATCCATGTATTGGGGAAGTATGATGATCGGACGTTGGGCTGGAGCAATTACAGCTTTCAATCTAACAAAATCAACTAAAAATATCCTATTGATCATTGTGCCACTAGTCGCTTTTTCTATTATTATAGGCGTTAATACAATGGCTGGATTTGAAATGACACATCTTTATTATTATGTGATCTGTATTATCATCCAAATCGGTGCATTCTACTTAAGTAAAGAAAAACCTGCTCGTACATTGATCGTTTTTGGATTATTTGGTATCATAGCGATGACAGTAGGCTTATTATCTTCTGGAACAGTAGCGATTTATTCATTTTTAGCAGGTGGATTAGCATGTTCGATTATGTGGTCTTCTATTTTCAGTTTATCCATTGTAGGCCTTGGTAAATATACTGCTCAAGGATCAGCATTCTTAGTCATGATGATCTTAGGTGGAGGTATCATCCCTCCTATTCAAGGAAAATTGGCCGACATCATCGGTATACATAATTCTTACTTACTTCCATTACTTGGATTTGTCTACATTGTATTCTTTGCAATCGCAGTAAGATCAGTATTGAAAAAACAAGGTATTAATATCGATGATATTGAAGCAGAAGGAGGACATTAAGCTCTCCAAAACCCCAACTAATTGTAAAAAATACACTATCAAACTAATTTCATAGAAATCAACAAAAAACGCCTTGAATATAATTTTAAGGCGTTTTTTATGTAAAAGAAATTTTATGGTTGAAATAATTTTTTATTTTAGTACGTTGGGGATACATAAATTATAAATAAAAAAATGTATTTTCGAAAATCGGATTCTAATAATCCCATTTTAAAACGAAAAACTCAATTAAAACTACTCAATAATGATTATTATTGCTGACGGAGGATCAACGAAAACAAACTGGTGTTTGTTAGATGATTCAAACAAAAAAATTTACTTCAACACTGAAGGATACAACCCATATTTTGTGGATAGCGAGTATATCGTTAATTCATTAAAAAAAGGCCTACCCAATGATTTACCATTTGATGATATTAAAGAGGTTAACTACTACGGGGCAGGTGTACACAATAAAGAAAAAGCAGAAATCGTTGTTAAAGCTATTCAAGAAGTTTTCCCACAAGCTCAAGTTGAAGTTGGCCATGATTTACTTGCCGCAGCAAGAGCTTTACTAGGTAAAGAAGCTGGATTCGCAGCTATTTTAGGTACAGGAACCAATTCTTGTATCTATGATGGACAAAACATCACCTACAACATCGATTCTTGTGCATACATTTTAGGAGACGAAGGTAGCGGCAGTTATATTGGTAAAAAATTATTAGCTGATTATATCCGTGATTTAATGCCTCAAGATGTTCGTAAAGTATTTTACGATACCTACAAAATCACACCTGATGAGATCATGGATGCGGTATACACAAAACCTTTAGCAAATCGTTTCTGCGCTAGTTTTAGTAAATTTGTTTACGACAACAACGTGAATATTGAATATACTCGTGCTATCGTTGACGAAGCTTTTGAAGCATTTTTCAAAAACTTAGTAAGTAAATATCCTAATTACCAAGAATACACCTTTAATTGTATCGGATCTGTAGGTTACAATTTCCGCAATGTACTGGAAGAAAAGGCATTACAATATGGAATGAAAGTAGGTAAGATCTTACGCTCGCCGATTGATGATTTAGTTCAGTTTCACATTAATAGAGCTTCAAAATAGGCACGCCCTATTTTAATACTAACAAACATAAAGGGTGGAAATCATGATTTCCACCCTTTATGTTTGTTAATAATTTCATAACAAAGCATTTATACACAAATCATATTAAAATGCGTCTTTTGAAAAAACGAAGTTATGAAACGAAACCTCGATATTGTAGTACTATCAGACATTCATCTCGGAACCCATGGAAGTCATGCAAAAGAGTTGTTGTATTACCTAGAATCCATCGCTCCAAAAATGCTCATTTTGAATGGTGATATAATCGATATCTGGCAGTTCAAAAAAAGTTACTTCCCATCAGAGCATTTGCATGTGATCAAAAAAATCATTGATTTAAGTGCTAACGGTACAGAAGTCTATTATATCACAGGCAACCACGACGAAATGCTCCGAAAATTTGCTGATCTCAAACTGGGCAATATCAAATTAACCAATAAACTTCTGCTATCACTCAATAATAAAAAAGCATGGATATTCCATGGTGACGTATTTGATGCTTCCATTCAACATTCCAAATGGTTGGCCAAACTAGGTGGCTGGGGATATGATAAATTGATTCAGCTCAATCATTTCATCAATTGGATACTAGTCAAAATGGGGCGAGAAAAATATTCCCTATCTAAAAAAATAAAAAATAGTGTCAAGAAAGCAGTCAAATATATTTCAGATTTCGAAGAAACCGCTACAGAATTAGCGATTGAGAAAAACTATGACTACGTAATCTGCGGACACATCCACCAACCACAAATCAAGGAAGTCATCACAAGAAAAGGAACCGTAACCTATATGAACTCCGGCGATTGGGTTGAAAACCTGAGTAGTCTAGAATATCATAACGGCAAATGGACATTGTTCCATTACGAAGACTATAAAGAGTCTATCATGAAAAATAAGCTAGCGGATACACCCATTTTCACTTTAGAAGATTTAAAAAAATTAGTTACTATATAATATAAAAGGGGAATTAACACATAATTCCCCTTTTATAGCTATAATTCGATCGATTCACCGATTGCAGGTAAGTACAATGTCTTGCCGCAATTAGCAAATTTTTCTACTGCATTGACTTTGTTAATAGTAATTGGAGGAAATGTGTCATAATGAATTCCTACTATTTTATCACAATCGATAAATTCCGCAGCTCTTACTGCATCATCAACGTCCATTGTATAATGTCCACCGATAGGTAAAAAAGCCCAATCTAGTTCAATATCAGCCAACAATTTCATTTCCATGGTCAGCGCGGTATCTCCAGCAAAGTAAATTTTCTTATTCCCAGAATATAAGATAAATCCAACAGGAAATCCACCATATTCACCATCTGGAGTACTGTTAGTATGTAAAGCATATACCATCTTGACTGTACCAAAAGAAGTTTTTATAGTCCCTCCTAAGTTAAATTCAATTACCTTATCATCTGGTACACCTTGTTTTCTTACCCAAGCAGCAGTCTCCACAATAGCAGCAACTGTAGCCTGGCTATTCTTTTGAATTTGAGCCATATCAGCTACATGATCCTGATGTCCATGACTTAAAAAAATATATTCAGGTAAGATCGCATTTACATCAATCGCTTTTGCCAATGGATTATAACTGATAAATGGATCCATTAATACCTCATGTCCATCAAAGTTAAATGCAACACAAGATTGTCCATAATAAGTAGCTTTCATAATTTTATTGATTAAATAGTCCACCTAATCCACCTAACATATCCTGACTAGCAGCAGACATTTCGGATTGACTCACATTTTCCGCTTGTACCATCGCCTTATTTAAAGCCACTACAAGTAGTTCCTCCAGCTCCTCTTTGTCCGCATTACTCAAAAAAATCGGATCAATTGTAATTTCCTTAATTTCCTTATTAGCGGTCGCAACAACTTTTATCAGTCCACCCTCAGCTTCTCCAAATACGGAAATATTATCTAATCGCTGTTTAATTTCTTGTGCCTTTTGTTGTGCTTGGAATAATTTATCAAACATAATATAAGATCTAAATTTACAATTCTAAATATAGGGCAATTTACACATTTGAATTCAAAACATAGATGTCAAAATTACCTTTCAATTTAATTCGCAAATCAAATCATCCTTTCGTAAATTTGCAACATGCAAAGCAATCAAGAAATTTTAGTTGAAGCTATCCTAAATCAATATGAAGTTGATCAAGCTCATTTGCCACAAGGAATTTTAGATGAAATCTATGCCATACCCAGTAACTTGGTGACGAGTAACGATATCATAAATTACACCAAGTGTATAGGTCAAGTATTAAATAAAACTGAAAAAACAGCTGATCTTTTAGAAATTTTAGATGATGAAGTCCATATCATCATCCATAAGCTGAAATTTATCACAGCATCAGATCGTCCTAAAGTCGTTGTTTTAGACGGACTAAACCCAACAGTAATAAACTCCAGCAATTATTTGCAAGAATGTCTGACCATTACGGGCGGCATACCAACCAATAATATTGCAGAAGCTGATAAAGTCATGATCATCAATGATGAGGAATTAACAATTGCACAAATTCCTAATCTACTATCGGATTCAAACTGGTATGATACCAATGCCATTAAGCTAAATCAGGTTTTCTTAATCAATAAAGAAAAATTCGGAAAAATTCCAGGGAAAAACTACTGCCTAGAATTAGAAACATTAGCCGAGATACTGCAACCCAAATACTTTTTTTATGGGTTAGAAGGCACCACTTGGATTCAATTTCAACTACAATAAAAAAGCTGACTTAGTAGTCAGCTTTTTTATTGTAGTTATGCAAATCTCTTTCTAATCAAAGCATAAAGCTTATCAACACTATTAGGTTTTTCGACCCATTTATTTTTTACAGCATAATTGGTTTGTAAAAATGCGTCTGCTTCTGCATAATCATTACAACGATTCAGTAACTCAATTGCTTCGCTATAAGCCAAACTATAGCCGTTGAACAGATCTTTAATAAACAAAAGCTTATCATTCAAATTGATGATCGTCTTAATATCCTTCACCTGTCCTGAATTGCCTGTTGGATTATTCATTTCAAAAACACGATTTTGAACACCAGCTTTCTTTTGTTGTGAAATAATTTCATTTAATGTTAAAGGTCGAGCAGTAGTTTCAGGTTCGCTTGAAGCTTCCACACGGATTTCTTCTTCTATGAAAATTTCCTTTGATTCTTCGATTACTTCATGAACAATCACTTTTTCTTGCTCCATTTCCGGTATTGCTGATGGAGCATCGCTTATCTCAACTTTCTCTTCAGGCACCACAGGTCTAACATACACCTGCTCGCTATCCACTACTTCACGTTCAACGTTAGCCTCTTCAGTAGCTTTAACCGATTCAGTAGGATTGACTTCCTGGGCAGGACTCACTTCATCCGCATGCGTTTGTTCAGCATCCGTATCCAAAATATCATTTCCACCTGCTAAATGATTTTTTTCAATGACGACATCAGCATGAGCAATAGGCTGCTCTTCTTTCTTCTGCAGACTACCTTGAAACAAATTGGAAGGTGGAGTAAAGTAATTATTAAACGACACCTTTTCTTCTTCTACTTGACTATGTACTACTTTTGGCGCAGCAGGTTCATCTTCCCGAGCCAATTTCTGTTCTTTATCGAGGAGATCCTGTGCCTTTAACACCCCTACTTGAGCAGCAAGATATTGTGCAGTAGCCTCTAACAGAGCTAAATCAGTTTTTTTATTTTCAAAACCATTTTTTGAAAGTGCTAAATACTGTACTTCCAACTCTTGCAATACATCGCCTATCTTATCAAATAAATTTTGTTTCGTCGCCATAAATTATACATTTCTTTGTTCTTGATGCCAGTAAAAGCTTAAATTTTACAAATGGAATTAAACGCTATTTCCAACTTACTGATTTATACTTTATTGTTCAGTATTTTAGTTATTATAGACTCAAATTTAATATTAAATTCTGATATTAGCAGGACTTAATCCGTATTATTTTACTTTAAAAATCAGATTTCGCACTGATTAGAGATAATACTCAATTTATTGATTTTAATTCATTTAAATGCTTTTTTCTGAACATAATTTTACCCAACGAGGGCCTGCATATGGAAGTATCGAAGTTATTTGTGGTTCCATGTTCTCGGGTAAGACCGAAGAACTCATTAGAAGACTTAAGCGAGCACAATATGCCAAACTCCATGTTGAAATTTTCAAGCCAGCAGTAGATAAAAGGTATGATGATCTTTTGGTAGTTTCACACGATAGCAACAGTATTCCATCCACGCCAGTAGATCATTCATCATCAATTTTGTTACTCAGCAACGATACACAAGTAGTTGGTATAGATGAAGCACAATTTTTTGATGAAGGTTTGACAGAGGTCTGTGTCAATTTGGCAAATAAAGGAATTCGTGTCATAGTAGCCGGATTGGATATGGATTTCAAAGCACAACCCTTTGGCCCCATTCCTAATATTATGGCTATTGCCGAACATGTCACTAAAGTACATGCCGTTTGTATGCAATGCGGAGCCCCGGCAAATTATTCTTTTAGAACTTCATCAGATACAACCACTGTACTTTTAGGCGAAAAAGAAGCGTATGAAGCAAGATGCAGAAGATGTTACTATAATTTAACAAACTCTTAACAATATTTTAATATTCAAACTATTTTTTGGCATTAGGTTTGTATATCTATATGAAACAAGATAATAACAGCTATTAGTAGCTATAAAATACTTTTCATAATTTAGGTTTATAATTGGTTAGTTAAAGTCCACCCTCCCAAGGTGGACTTTCTTTTTGCACACCTATTGAAAATACGATCAAAAAAAAACCAACAAATAAATCTGTTGGCTTTCAATTTCTATTTTTTTACCCAATTGACAATTTCATCGGACAATGGATTGACAGCTGAACGATAGCGGTGCACCAGTTTACCATGCTCATCAATTAGAAACTTTTCAAAGTTCCATTTAATTTCTCCTTTAAAATCTGGATTGTCCTGACTGGTTAAATATTTAAACAGTGGATCAATTTGGTCTCCTTTCACCTCAACCTTTTCAGCCATCAAAAATTCAACACCGAAATTTTGCTGACAAAATTCCTGAATATCATCATTAGTACCAGGCTCCTGATTTCCAAAATTGTTGGCTGGAAATCCGATAATCACCAAATCTTTACCATACTGTTTATACAGCTCTTGCAAATCCTTATACTGCTTCGTAAAGCCACATTTAGAAGCCGTATTGACTATTAGAATTTTCTTTCCTTTAAAAGAAGACATCTTGACGTCATGACCATCTAGACTTTTAAAGGTATAATCATAGATGCTGGGATTTCCAAATATCATGGAAAAACAAGCAATAATTGTGGATAAAATCATCATGTTGTGTTAAAAATTTATAAGTGAACTTTTTTCTCTTTCAATCACAAAATCAAACAATTCGTTGATCGGCGATTTTAATATTTTACCAATTTTAATATGATGACCATTACATACATCACGGAGTATCAAATCAAGATAATAAGCGATAGAACCCACAAAATGACATTCATAATCTTGATAATCCTGATACGTGAGTACACACGTCTGAACATATTCTTCAAAACCTGACCGAACAATTTCATCAATAAAAGGATGCGTAATATTAGCCGATAAAAATGGTGCAAATGAAGCCAAATAAGCATTTGGTCTCTCCTTTTGATAAACATTCTTAATAACGATCTCCTTTGTTACCCGATAATGTTCAGCAAAATTCTCAGCCAGATCTTTTGGAAGCCTTCCATACAGAAATAAAGTGATTAACTTTTTCCCAAACCAAGCTCCTGAGCCCTCATCACCTAACACATAACCATTGCCATAGTTAGAAGGTTGCACCTCCTCACCATCAAAAAAACTGATATCAGATCCCGTTCCTAAAGTTGCTATATAACCTTTGTTCTTGCCACAAGTAGCTAATGCACTTCCAACCAGATCATTCTCAACAGATATAAATGCATTTTCAAACAATGGCGTCAAGGCATTTGAAACCATTTCCCTTCTATCAGGAGAGATGCAGCCGGCACCATAAAAATAAAGCTCCGTTATTTCGTTAGCATAAGGTATAATTTCAGGTATCTCTTTGATCACCCGAGTAATTTCTTTATCATTTACAAAAAAAGGATTGAGCCCATTTGTAGAAAAAGACAAAGGAGGACTATCTGGAAGTTCCAATTTCCAATCTGATTTGGATGAACCACTATCAACAACTAAAATCATAAATAAAAAGATTATGCTCCATGGAGCGTATCAAATATACAAAATTTTCAAGTTTTAAAATAACTTAACATTTGCCCTCAAAGCAAAATTACTAACGACACCCAAAACATTCACCAATAAATTTTGTATAACACACATAACCTTGTACTTTTGTAAACCACAAATAAATTTTGAACTGATATACGTATCAGTTATTTAACGCTTTAAAATGATCGAAAAAAGTAATAGTACATCAAAAGTACATTTTGATGTTTCCTTTAGTGAGCCTCAAGCACATTACGCAGATATAAAAATGTCTATCAAAGAAATTCAAACAGATTTCATTGACTTAAAAATGCCCGTTTGGTCTCCAGGATCCTACTTAATACGCGAATATTCAAAACAATTAGAACGATTCTCTGTCGAAGATCATGTAAAATATGAAAAAATTAGTAAAAACACGTGGCGTATTTACTGCAAAAATGTAAACTCATTAGTGATCAACTATCATGTCTATGGTTTTGAGAGCTCCGTCCGGACTAATTTCATTAACGACGAACATGCTTTCATTGTACCAACCGCAACTTTCCTACATATAGACGGTATGATTGATGAATCTGTAACCGTAAAATTTTTCCCTGCAGAAAATTGGAAATATATTTCAACGGGTCTTGAAAAAGTTGAACATCATACATTTTTTGCACCAGACTTTGATATTCTATACGATTCCCCCATTGAAATAGGCAATCAAGATATATGGACGATCCAAGCGTCGGACGTAGAACATGAATTTGCCATGGTAGGAGGCGGCACATACAATAAAGAAAGATTAAGTGCAGATGTTCAAAAAATAGTAGAAGAAGAAACCCGCATTTGGGGCTCCAACCCCAACAAAAGATATGTCTTCATCACCCATAACTATCAGTCAGGAGGAGGAGGATTAGAACATCTCAATTCAACAGTACTGGGAGCATCCAGAACAGCCTATAGCAATGAAGGATCTTACAAAACATATTTAAGTCTCATTGCACATGAGTACTTTCATTTATGGAATGTAAAACGTCTACGTCCTAAAGCGCTAGGTCCATTTGATTATGATCAAGAAAACTACACCACCGGTCTATGGATCATGGAAGGATTTACCTCATACTATGACAATTTAATCATCAAAAGGTGTGGTTTCTTTTCTGAGCAAGAGTATCTCAATTTATTAGCAAACGATTTTACGACTGTACTCAATCGTCCTGGCCATCTCATACAATCTGCGGCCGAAGCAAGTTTTGATGCCTGGATCAAGTATTACAGACAAGATGAAAACTCACCCAATTCTAGCATCTCCTATTACAATAAAGGGGCTATGCTCACCGTGTTTTTAGATTTAAAAATAATTGCAGCATCAAAAGGAACAAAAAAATTAGATGACGTATTAAAAGTAGCTTACGACTATTTCTACATACAGGAAAATAGAGGATTTGAAGAGCACGAATTTCAACAACTGGTAGAGCAAGTTTCTGGAATTTCAGTCGCTGATATCTTCCAAGCAGCACATGAAAATGGGGAACTTCCTTACAACGACTATTTCAACTTAGTGGGATATGAAATGATAGATGTAAATGCCGAAAGCAATTACCTAAGCCTTGGAATAAATTATCAAAAAAATGATGGTATGCATATTATTACCGCAGTAGAAAAAGGATCAGGGGCTTGGGATGGAGGTCTCAATGTTCGTGATGAATTAATTGCGATCAATGGTATACGCCTAGATATGAAAGATAAAGAGTATGATTATTTTATGCAGCATAGTACTCAGGGCGAGATTTTAGATATCTTGATCGCACGAGACGGAATAATAAAAGAACTTAAAATTCAGATACGGGCCAACAATAAAAAGATGTTCCGTATCCAGCCATTAAAAGATCAATCCGAAGAACAGCAAAAATTAGCTCAATTCTGGCTATCATAACAAATAAAAGGCTGTCTTACCGATGGACTGCCCCCAAAATATTGGACAAATTTAGTTAATTAGATTTGTAATAATGAGCTCGATATTCTGTCGGGCTCATTCCATTTAAATTTAGTTTTATCCGTTGATTATTGTAATAGGAGATATAATCTTCTATTTCGCTTTTTAACTTCTCTGTTGATTCGTATTGTTTTAGATAAAACAGTTCTGATTTTAAAATTCCGAAGAAATTTTCAATTACGGCATTATCAAGGCAATTTCCTTTTCTGGACATGCTTTGAGTGATTCCGTTTTCTTTGAGCCACTGTTGATATTTAGGCATTTGGTATTGCCAGCCCTGATCTGAATGTAAAAGCAGTTGTGATGCCCCCTTGCTTTGGGCAGTGCCTTTTTGAGCATATCCATTACCCCTTTAAAGACCGGCCTGTCAGTAATTTCATAACTTATAACTTCCTGATTAAACAGATCAATTATTGGGGAGAGATACAGCTTTTTTTCCTTGACTTTGAACTCAGTAATATCCGTGGCCCATTTTTGCAAAGGCCCCTCAGCCTGGAATTTCCTGTTGAGGATATTGGGGGCGATCTTGCCCAGTTCACCCCGGTATGACCTGTATTTCTTTATCCTGATCAGACTCTTCAAACCCATTTCCCTCATTAATCTAAGAATGGTCTTATGATTCATATCCACTCCATCCCGTTTGAGCTGCAGGGTAATGCGGCGATAGCCAAAGCGGCCCTTATGTACATGGTAAACTTTGTTGATTTGCGCTTTCACCTGTTCGTATTTATCTGCTTGTCCCTCCTTCTTGGAATGATAATAGAAAGTACTTCTTGCCATTTTAACGCAACTCAGCAGGATATCAAGATCAAATTGATGCCTTAGCTCCATTATGGCTTTCGCTTGTTTTCGGCTTGAGCTAAGGCGCTGAGCTTTTTTAGCAGGGCATTTTCTGCACGTAAATACTCATTCTCCTGCAAAAGTTCCTCTTCACGCGTGAGCGCTTTATTCGTTTTTCTAACTTTTCGCTTGATCTGCGGATTTGCTTTCTTTGTCATCAAGGGTCTCCCTTTTGGCCGTGCCTCCAATCCTTCTGGACCAAACTTGTCCAGCCTTTTCTGCCATTCAATGATATGGGCATCCGAGGAAAGGTCAAAGCGTACACGGGCTTCTTTCAAAGATAAACTTTCTTCTCGGATTGCAGTAAGGACAGAAAGCTTAAAAGAAGCACTAAAGTGTCTTTTCCCTTTCCTGGGAAGTAGCCCCGATTCCCCCTGATACTTATATATTTTGTACCACGTCTCAAACAAAGAATACGTAATCCCGAATTCTTCTCCCAAAGACTTTGCAGAACGATAATGCTCATCCATTTGTCTAACACAGCTCAACTTAAATTCAAAACTGTGCTTGTTTTTCTTATTCATAAAAATGCCCCCAGAAAGTGTCTAACTTTTTGGGGGCACTGCACCGATGGTAGGACAGCCTTTTATTGTTTACATCGAGTACTAAAATTTATAACGGAAAGAAAACCCAATTGGATCTATTAATTTAATCGAACTGGATTGTAAAAAATCAAAATAGGGTTTTACATCCAAAGACACTTGAAATGGAGTTTCTGGAATATTATATTCAATTCCAATGATTCCATCGATACTAAGTGCCAATTCCGAATCATGTTCCACACGCTTTCCATCAATTGTTTTGTCCTTCTCCTTATAAGATCCAAGTCCACCACCGAATCCATAATACCAATTAAAAGCAGATGAAATAGGTTTATAGTATTCGTATAAACCAACGACTCTAAACCTTCTGTAGTTAGAGTTACTTTGAATGCTTAACAGCGCCTCTACAGCTCGGTCATTTGAAAGTGTATGTCTATAGGTAATTCCTTGAGCAGAACCAAAACGAGCTCCAATGGCACCTTTAGAATCTAACTGCGCAAAAGCTTCATTTGTTACCCCCAATAAACCAACTGCCACCCCAACGATCCAAGATAATTTTTTCATACTTAATGTTCGTAATTTGTTTTTCAATATAATTTTCCAAAGGTAATATCAATAATTAAACGATACAAACGTTAAAATGTTATCAACAATTTTAAATATAAAAAAATGCACATCAAAACATTTTTCATATATTAGACTGTATTTGAATACTTAGTAATAACCCAATTAAGTACATATTATAAATTTATTATGGCACGACAAAATAGAATTTTTGATCTCATCACCAATTATATATCCGAATACTCTGATAAAACCATTATTGCCGGTCGCGATAAAACAGGTCATTGGAAAACATATTTAGCAAGTGAATTTATTGATCGTGTAAATAGCCTAAGCAAGGCATTATTGAATCTAGGTTTACAAAAAGGAGATCGGGTAGCCTTAATGTCTGGCAACCGTCCAGAATGGAGTATCGTCGATTTTGCCTGTAACCAATTGGGCATTGCACTCGTTCCACTTTACCCAACTTTAGCCTCACAAGACTTATCGTATATTGTCAACGATGCAGAAGTAAAATTAATCTTTGCAAGTAACAGCAAACTTGCAACACGTGTTGCCGAAGCATTGAACGATCACCAATTAATCATTCCAATCTATAATTTCGAAACTACTGGTGACGAAAAAAACTTAGAAGCTCTCCATCAAATTGGAGCAAAATTAGACATCGATCTCAAACCATATCATGATGCCATCCATGAAGATGACTTACTCACATTAATTTATACATCTGGCACTACAGGTAAACCTAAAGGTGTATATTTATCCCATAAAAATATTTTAAGTAATGTCCAAGCCTGCTATCATCTGATCAGATCAGATTTCAAAAAAGCGGTCAGTTTCTTGCCCCTCTGTCATATTTTTGAACGCATGGTTGTTTATATGTATTATGCAAAAGGTGTAGAAATCTATTTTTGTGAAACTTTAGATAATATCGTGGTCGACATCAATGAAGTAAAACCCGATGTCTTTACAACAGTACCGCGCGTATTAGAAAAAGTATATGATAAAATCGTAGCCAAAGGAAAAGATTTGACGGGGATAAAAAAATCACTATTCATGTGGGCATTAAACCTAGGCCTTCAATATCAAGAACCTACGAAAAATAGTTCTTGGTACAATTTTAAACTTGCCATCGCTCGAAAATTAATTTTTTCAAAATGGAAAGAAGCTCTTGGAGGAAATATAAAGATAATCGTATCCGGAGGCGCAGCACTACAAGAAAGACTTGCACGAGTTTTTTGGGCAGCCGATATCAAAGTTCTTGAAGGATATGGCTTGACAGAGACATCACCAGTGATCGCTGTAAACACGTTCTTCGATACCGGTATTAAATTTGGAACCGTCGGAAAACCATTAAAAAATCTAGAAGTAAAAATAGCTCAAGATGGTGAAATTTTGGTAAAAGGCCCAAGTATCACTTCCGGTTATTACAAAAATGATGAAGCAACCAAAGAAACCTTTGATGAAAATGGATTTTTCAAAACTGGAGATATTGGAGAAATTTCAGCAGATGGATTTTTAAAAATCACCGACCGCAAAAAGGAAATGTTTAAAACCGCAGGAGGCAAATATGTAGCACCTCAAGCAATTGAAACAAAACTTATGGAGTCTACACTCATTGCCCAGATTATGGTCGTCGGAGAAAATAGAAAATTTCCTTCCGCATTAATTGTACCCGCTTTTGAAGAAATTGAAAAATGGATGAAACATAAAGGCATTCCAGTCGTTTCGAAAGAAGAGACCATCAAAAATCCAAAAGTAATCGAAAAATATAATCAAGAAGTAGAAAGATTATCCACCGAATTTGGTCACTGGGAAAAAATTAAAAAATTCGTCCTACTAGCCAAGGAATGGACCATTGATGAAGGTCAATTAACACCAAAACTCAGTTTAAAAAGAAAAATCATTCTGAAAGAGAATGAAGAAAAAATTGAAAAAATCTATCAAGAAAATAGCTAAACAAAATATCCCCCTATCTAAAAATAGGGGGTGTTTTCTGAAAAAAAATTTGTTTTATCTGCGACTCACCATATGAAAGAAGTATACTTTAAAGATCTATTCACACACACTTACTGGAAACAAGTTTTACGATTAGTCTATGACGCCTTTAATGGTTTTATGGATGACAATTGCATGAAAAAAAGTGCCTCATTAGCATACTATACCATTTTCTCCATCGGTCCGTTATTAATCATAGTCATCTGGTGTATCGGTTTCTTTTATGGCGAACATCTCAGCCAAGAAACATCTGCGCAAAAGGAAGTTTTTGATGAACTTATGGTCCTGTTTGGAAAAGATGTAACACTTCAAATTCAATCTTATATTCAAAAAATAAATTTTGAAAATAAATCCAACATAGGGATCACAGTAGGGGTTGTAACACTTATTATCAGTTCAACGACACTTTTTGTAGATATACAAGATTCCATCAATCAGATATGGAAAGTAAAACCTAAACCTAAAAAAGGATGGCTAAAATTGATCATTAATCGCCTGATCTCATTTTCCATCATCATTGCATTGGGATTCTTATTAATTGCTTCTCTAATGATCAATGGGGTGATCGCAGCTGTTACAAATTTAGTTATACAATACTTACCTTTTATACCCATCACGTTAATTGACTGGGTCAATACCGGGATCACCTTTGTCGTCATTGTCACGCTATTCGGTTTTATTTTTTCATTTCTCCCGGATGCCAAAGTAAAATTTAAGGATATCCTAGGTGGCGCAATATTCACGAGCTTGTTATTTATGTTGGGAAGATATTTGATATCATTATACCTTTCTCTATCCTCTACAGCAAGTTTATATGGAGCAGCTGGTTCAATCATTGTCATGTTATTATGGATCTATTATTCAGCAGCAATCTTATATTTCGGTGCTGAATTCACCAAATTTTATGCTCAAAAACTGGGCGGAGGTATCGAACCCTCCTCATTTGCAGTCATGATTGAACAGACAGAACGGACCAAAAAAGTCGGTGAAGATGCCGATGCCAAAGAAGGTGAAATTATTCAAGTTCTTAAATAAAAGTAGGGAGTGCTTCTAAAATGAAGCACTCCCTTTTCACGATATATGAAAGACCCTTTTACTATTGTCTGACTTGGTAATGGATCACTTTTCTACCCACATTACCCGTTTCATCCATACCTTCCACGACAACTTTATATTGACCATTTCCATCCGCATTATAAAATTCTAAAGCAGCCTCACCAGTTTCTGTAACCTGCACTTTTGGATTCCAATATATAGTTGTTCTCAAATCATTAACAGCTTTGCTTTCTGCTGTTTCATATTTAGGTACATAAAACTTTCTTTCCTTAATATATCCTAATGGGAATAAATCAATCACATTCGATTTCGGCAACAATTTTTCAATCTCCGATAAAGACATTCTTGGTTTCTTCTCTACTTTTTTGGTATAAATCGAAACGACACCATTATTTTGATACATTCTTGAAACTGTTCCCAGATCATCTTTCAAGAAAATTTCAATTCCTTCAATATCAATAACATTAATACCATTTAATCCCGGTTCGTCAATCGCCATTCCATTTAAGAAAAATTGAACAGGAACCCGACTACCGCTGTTATAATCTCGAGTGACATAATACTTTTGAGTCTGTGAATCGTATGTTATACCCGTCAATAATGTAGTCAGACACATGGTCAAAACATTACAACCGGTTAATCGGTCAGCCTCGATACGGTGCTCAGGCATAGATAATCCCGAAATAGAAGGAAAGTCCCTATTTGTAATTACTTTTTTCTGTACTCCCGTAATCGCAACTTCATCTAATAAGATTGATGTTCTAAATTCCTTCTTGCTATTTTCCAAATAAGGAGCAATTGCTTTGTCAATATTCATGACAAAGTTATTTTTATAAGCATTATTCTTATCGATTTCCGGAAAGTAAGTTTGATCCATATTGATCACCATACTCCGATAATTATCATTTCCACGCGCATTAACCGTCACTTTGGATGAATCAGTAAATACAAGATCCTTAAACAAGAAACGTCCCTTGTCGTCCGTATACGTATCTTTACGAATACTACGAGAAGGAATGGACAACAACAATCCACCGTTAGGAACAGTCCGCCCTGTATTCAAGCGTAAAGTTCCACCAATTTCAATTCCTTGTTCTGGCATAAAGGATAACGTAGGGAGTTTCTCTGCGATCAGATCTTGATATTCAAATCTACGGAAACCCTGCGTCATTAATAAAGCATCCAATGCTTTATCTCGATTCGCATTTTTCTCATCAAAATAAGAATTTGGATTCTCCACATAGCCTTTCAAATCCGAAGTCAATAAAAAGTTACTCACAATCGACAGATCCTGATTATCATCATAAGGAACCTTAGACTCATCGATTACTGAAATCGAATAACTTCCTGGAAACTTTTTACCATTATTTAAGACCGAAAGCTTCAAATTAACCTTTTCTTTAGCCTTAAACAATTCCTTATTAACCGCTAAATTAATATCTAAAAACTTTTCGCTCTTCACAAAAGTTAACCGCTCACTGACTACTTTACCAGCAGTATTTAACAAAGTCACCTGAGCGATACCATTAGGGAGACGTTCTTTCGGAATCACAATAAGAGCTGACGCACTTTTTAGATTAGCCTGAGCTGCATATACGAGGTGACCATTTGACTGCACCAAAACATAGTACGATTGATTAGGCGATTTAGCAAAATCTTCATCACTGGTCACAATCGCCATATTCAGATTTGTTTCATCTTGCTTCAAATAAACCACATTGGCTTTATTCTGAACCACCGGAGGCAATTTATACTTACGCTCTTGACCATTCGCAAAAGTGATCACAGCCTCATATTTCTCATTGGCCATAGGCAACAAGCTAAAATAGCCCATTCCCAGCCCAAAATCTGAAAATTCAGCCACTTGCTTACCCTTACCATCCAAAATACGACCTTTAACAGGCACACCCTTTCCCGATGAAGAAACAGCTTTAAAAGCCACATTTTTAGCAATACCCGCTAACAAATCGCCACCCTCAGGAAAAAACTGGACATCAGCATCCCAAAGCGAGTTCTTCAATGAAAATGTACTCTTTAATGGCTTTTCATTTTTATTTTCTAGAAGGGAGACCTCCAAATATGCTTTCTGCAAAATATCCTTCTCCTTGGCACTCAAGTTCACCGTAATTCTACCCAGATTATCCGTTTCACCCTTTCCGTTAGCGATGGTTTCCCAACCCGATATTAAAGACCAATTGACTTTCGAATTAATCAAAAGCTTGCCAACTGGATCTCTGAACTGAATAACAGCCTGACTTTTGGCCGCATTTTGATCGTTATTAATAAAGGAGATATCTGTTATCAACTTTTTATTAATAGCATCACCAACAGGAACGACTTTATTAAAGAAGTAATCGGAAGAGAAGTTTCCCATCCATTTTGTATAAGCCCTGAAGCGATAATTGTCTTGAGCAAGATATTGGGGATCTAATACCAAGTAGCCATCCCCCACTCCTTTGTCCAATGGAATTCTCAAGGTCTGGATCAATGAATCTCGGCTATTCAGCACCTCCACATAGGTGATTTTGCTCGGTTCATATTCTGCAAGATTGCGTGATAAGTAACTGTTAAACCACAAGGTATCTCCTACAGCATAATAAGGTTTGTCAAAATGCAGATGTACTTTTTCTACAGGAAATACTTGGAATAACTTTTGTACTCTTTCGACTATGGTATTGATCGGCAGTGTAGCGTCTGTCGTCTGGGCAACAACTTGTTGAGCACCACAAACACCCATCGTAAGCGTCAATAATTTTATATACTTCATCTAATACTATTGGTAATTAAAATAGAATAGATAAATATATTCAATTTTAATTAAATATGGTAAGTATCATTAGTTTTTAACATTTTTTAATCTAGAGCAAAGGAGCCAAAAGTCGGCATAAAGAATCGATACCTCTTTTCCATTTTTTTCGATGCGCCCATATATATAAGGTCACTAAGTCTGACTCCTCCTTATCAAGTTCAAATTGCTGTTCCAGACGTTTACAATAAGCATCATCAGAGACAATACTCGATATTTCATAATTGATATAAAAACTTCGCATATCCAGATTTACGGTTCCTACTAAAGCCAATTGACCATCAATACAGATTGATTTAGCATGTATAAAGCCTTTCTTATAGAGATAAACCTGGACACCACGCTGTAAGAGAGGTTTTAGAAAGGAGAAGGAAGCATGCT
The DNA here is from genome assembly GCF_023273895.1 of Sphingobacterium sp. PCS056. Classification (NCBI taxonomy): domain Bacteria; kingdom Pseudomonadati; phylum Bacteroidota; class Sphingobacteriia; order Sphingobacteriales; family Sphingobacteriaceae; genus Sphingobacterium; species Sphingobacterium sp. PCS056. Next base: position 5,175,775 of record NZ_CP096883.1, read on the forward strand.
GCACAATATACGAATCGGATCTTTCGGGCAACATCAATTCCACTTTTACACCTGATGAAACTGCGATCTCCAAAGCCGTAGATAACTGTTCACTCGGAATAAAATAAGGAGTGCACAGTTGAATACTCTCTTTAGCATCATTAATGGCCAATATAATTGCCTCCATATTAAAAGGTCCCACAGACCCCGGGTCACTTGATGAAAAAGCAACGGCAGCCCGTTCAGGAATTTGGGCAATATTAAAATTCAAATACTCTTCGCTCAGCACAAATGGTTCAGCGTCCGTTTGATTCCAACTGTTCCAAAATTGGATTTGTAAATTATTCACCGCAATTCCTTCCACCGCCATAGCCGTATCCCTCCAATAATCCTTTTGATTTGGACTATTAATATAGCGATCTGATATATTGATCCCTCCCACAAAACCGTAGTGGCAGTCAATCACCACGATCTTTCTGTGATTACGATAATTGCTATTTGCTAATGATGTAAAATTAACAGGCAGAAATGCAACAAATGGATAGCTAGGAGGATTTTTTCGTAAATATTTAATGACATCTGGAGAACCAAAACTATCTAAGATCAAACGGACTTTAACCCCTGACTTCGCTTTTTGTTCCAAAATTTCTAATACCTGTGTACCAATATGATCCAACTCAAAAATATAGTATTCCATATGGATAGAATGCTTGGCCTCACGAAGTCTCTTCAATAAAACTGGAAACTTCTCTTCCCCATTGATAAACAGTTCAACGCGATTGTTTAAGGAAAAAAATGATAATTTTTGATTTTTCAGATAATCAAATACCCGTGACAAAGTACCGATTTTTTCATGGATTGTCTCCAACTGCTCATCCATTCTATTTAGGTTTTCCTGCCAGGCTGCAAGTAATTTGGTATTCTGCTCCCGATTGATATGCTGTAACCGTTTTAATTTTCTAAACTTTTGACCAAATAAATAATAAAGAATCACACCCAGTCCAGGCAGAAAAACAATCACCATAACCCAAGATATTGTTTTTGTCGGATTTCTATTTTCGATAAGTATCGTACTTATTATACCAAAATACAAAATAAATAAAGGTAGCCAATACCAATTTAACAGCCATTGCCACACCTGGTTCCAATCAATTTCAAGTTGATTAATAAAATTTTCCATAAAAAAATTAGCATATTTTTAACCTTGTAAGTAACAAAATTCCATCTTAAACGTTTTAACTATTGTAACACGCTAGTTACACAACAGTAGGTTACTGGACTTACAAATGACGATTCAAATCATTGTATCCTATTTGTTAACAAATGTTAAATCAAAAAAGGGTGGCCACATTGGCAATATTTATGTTACACACCCTAATAATTTAAAAGTCAAAAGTTAATTAACAATTAACCACTATACAATATTTATGAATAAATTCACACTATTTATCCTAGCCCTATCCTCCTCCGGAATACTCTTTTTTAGCTGTAACTCTGGTAGTACTAAAGAATTAGATAAAAAAAACAATGCTATTGCCCTACCAATATACTCAATTGATACAAGTTCTGCGAATACAATAAAAGATTATATTGGTACTATCGAAGGAAAGGTAAATGTGGAAATCCGACCTCAAGTAGAAGGAATTTTAGAAGAAATATATGTCGATGAGGGCGATTTTGTTGAAGCTGGTCAAAAATTATTTAAAATAAATGCATCTGCTTACGATGAAATATTAAATAATATGGTTGCTACAGAAAATGTAGCTAAAGCAAAATTACAAAATGCAAGATTAGAAATGGAGCGCCTTCGCCCTTTAGTCGAAAACGAGGTAATTTCAGAAGTACGATTAAAATCTGCCCAATCTGAGTTTGATGTCGCCAAAGCATCCTTACAGCAAGCCTCAGCTGCTGTACGTTCCGCCGACATCGATAAACAATTTACGACTATCAAAGCACCTGTATCGGGTTATATCGGACGTATACCAAAACGTGTCGGAAATTTAGTGACCAAAAATGACTCCCAATCTTTAACAGTCCTTTCTGATGTTCAGGAAGTCTATGTCTATTTTTCTATGAGTGAATCCGATTTCTTATATTTCAGTAAAAAACAAGCAAAACAAGATGTAAAAGATTCTATTTATTCCCAAAGCGGAAAAATTAGAAAACTTGCTTTCCCTGAAGTCTCCCTATTACTAGCCGATGGCGAATCTTATGGCCGAAAAGGTAAAGTAGATGCAGTCAACGGGCAAGTAAATAGAACAACAGGTGCAATCTCGTTGCGTGCAACATTTCCGAATACCGACAACATCCTACGTAATGGAAGTACTGGTACTCTCAAATTTGTAGAAACACAAAAAGGTGTCATTCAGATACCACAGATATCGACATCAGAATTACAAGATAAAACCTTTGTATACGTTGTTGATAACAACAATATTGTTCACCGCAGATCTGTTAAAATTGAAGGAAAATCCAATTCCAACTACATTATCTCAGAAGGCTTAACTGTCGGAGATCGGATTTTACTATCGGGCTTTGACAAAATATCGGAAGGTGCCACCATCATTCCAATCAACAAAACCAAATAATCAACTTTTCTTAATTTTTAATAAACGATCTATAAATGCTAAAAACATTTGTTAATAAACCCGTATTGGCTACCGTGGTCTCCATGCTCTTAGTAGTCTTAGGAGCCGTGGGATTAAAAATGCTACCCGTATCTCGGTTTCCAGAAATAGCCCCACCCTCCGTAGTCGTTTCATTAAGTTATCCTGGTGCAAATGCAGAGACAGTAGCGAAGTCTGTTCTCTTACCCATAGAAGAAGCTATTAATGGTGTAGAAGATATGACCTACATCCGATCTACAGCCAGTAATTCTGGATCAGGTTCAGTACAAGTATTTTTCAAAACCGGTATTAATCCAGATATTGCCTCTGTTAATGTTCAGACCAGAATATCAAAAGCAATAGGCTCTATTCCCTCAGAAGTCAATGAAGCTGGTATCACCGTTATGCCTCGACAATCCGGGGTCATCATGACCATTAATCTCTTCGCAGATTCCAAGGAAAGCATGTTTGATGAAACGTTCTTACAAGCATATTCACAAATCAATATTATCCGACCTTTACTTCGTATAGACGGTATCGCCCAAGTGTCACGCGTCGGAGCTCGTGATTATTCCATGCGCATGTGGTTGAATCCTGAAAAACTAGCTTTATTCAATCTTGTACCAGACGATGTCATTACAGCAATTAAGGATCAGAACTTTGAAATAGCACCAGGTAAATTTGGAGAAACATCCGATGAAGTATTTGAAACCGTGATCAAACATAAAGGACGCTTCAGTCAACCGGAAGAATTTGAAAATATCGTCATCAAAACAAATGAAGATGGTTCTGTATTATACTTACGCGATTTGGCGCGTATTGAATTTGGTTCCTCCAATCTAGGTTCAGACAATAAAGTAAATGGGAAACCAGGATTGACTTTAAATATTACACAAACATCTGGATCAAATGCCCATGATATTGATATTGAAGTGCGTAAAGTATTGGAAGATTTATCCAAGACATTTCCAGAGGGCATTAAATATGAAGTTTCCTACTCAGTTAGAGATCAGATTGATGCATCCATATCTCAAGTAAAACACACCCTATTTGAAGCCTTTATATTAGTCTTTATTATCGTCTTTATCTTTCTACAAGATTTTAGATCGACGATCATTCCTGCAATCGCCATTCCTGTTTCACTCATAGGTACCTTTTTCTTTCTCAATCTATTTGGCTTCTCGCTCAACGTACTGACCATGTTTGCCTTGGTACTCTCGATCGGTATCGTCGTTGATGATGCTATTGTTGTAGTCGAAGCGATTCACCTAAAAATGCATGAGACTGGTATGAAAGCCCGAGAAGCAACTCTTTCCACCATGTCAGAGATTTCTGGAGCCATCGTATCGATTACCTTAGTGATGGCAGCTGTATTTATTCCTGTCGGTTTTATGGAAGGGCCTGCCGGTATATTCTATAGACAATTTGCCTATACATTGGCAACAGCCATTTTAATTTCAGCACTAACCGCTTTAACATTAAGTCCAGCATTATGTGCCTTGATTTTAAAAGCACCCGAACACGAGGATTCGTCAGCACAATCCGAAAAAAATAAATTTACCGCCTATAAAAAGCGTTTCTTTACAGCCTTTAACACCTCATTTGACAACTTAACATCACGGTATATAGTTGGTGTTAAATATTTAATCCGAAATAAGAAGATTGCCATTACAGGTTTGATCGGTATTTCGGCGATCGGATTTACCCTATTATTATTAGCCCCTAAAAGTTTTATTCCTACTGAAGATGATAGTTTCGTTACTTATTCTTTGGCGATGCAACCAGGTGCGTCATTGGCAAGAACAACAGAAGTTTTAAAACAAGCCGATAGCATTCTACAAAAGCGTAATCCAGATATTGCAGGGATGACGACCATATCAGGTTACAATGCTTTAGATGGAAGTACAAGTCCTGCATATGCCGTAGGTTATATTAATCTAAAAAGCTATGATAGACGAGAAAAAATCAAAGATATTGAAGCCTTTATGGACACGATACGTCAGGATCTTTCGGTAATCAATGAAGCGACATTTAACGTATTTCCACGACCTACTGTTCAAGGTTTCGGAGATTTCGCAGGTATTCAATTGGTTTTAGAAGATAAATTAGGTGGAGAAATTTTAGATTTTAGTAGTATCGCCGATACCTTCATCAATGAAATCAATCAGCTACCCGAAGTTAAAAGTGCCTATACTTCCTTTAAAGCAAATTTCCCACAATATGAAGTAGATATTGATGCTGTTAAAGCCAAGTCATTAGGAGTGGACATTAAATCGCTCATGTCTACCATACGTGCATATTACGGACGCGTACAAGCAGGAGATTTTAGTCGCTTTGGCCGACAATATCGTGTTTACATACAAGCAGATTACGATTACCGAACAGATCCCGAATCCTTTAAATCAATTTTTGTCAGAAATAAAAACAATGAAATGGTTCCTATCAGCACCTTACTCACCTTAAAAAAGGTGGTAGGTCCAGAAACCATCACCCGTTACAATTTATATAATGCCATTACCATCAATGCTAACCCAAATGAAGGTTATAGTACCGGCGACGCTATGAAAGCAATTGAAAAATTAGCCGTAGAAAAGCTTCCTGGAAATTATAGTTATGAGTGGACCGGTATGAGCTTAGAGGAGTCCGAATCGGGTTCTCAGACTATACTGATCTTCATCATGAGTATTGTTTTTGTGTACTTCCTGTTATCAGCACAATATGAGAGCTATATCTTACCTTGGGCAGTATTATTATCCATACCAGTAGGTCTTGTCGGCGTCTATGCCACCATTTTACTCGTGGGTTTAGAAAACAATATATATGTACAGGTGGGAGTTATTATGTTAATTGGTCTACTTGCCAAAAATGCCATATTAATAATCGAGTTTGCCGTTCAGGAAAGAAACAAAGGACTAAGTATTTATGATTCCGCTGTAGCAGGAGCAAAGTTACGTTTGCGTCCTATCTTGATGACCTCTTTTGCATTTGTCGCTGGTTTAATACCACTCATGTGGTCTTCCGGACCATCCGCAAAAGGTAATCACTCGATCAGTTTCGGTGCTGCAGGAGGAATGCTGTTTGGTGTTTTACTCGGGATTTTCATTATCCCTGTACTCTATATCATCTTCAAAACCTTAGATGAACGCTTAAAAAATAATTTTAAATCCAACTAGTCTGTTATACATGCAACATATCAATCGTCATATTTTCTTATTTACAGCTATTTTACTCCTATTTTCATCATGTAAAATGGGACAACGCTACACTGCTCCAAATTATCAACTTCCTGATCAATTTCGTGCTGACTCCACTTATCAGGATAGTATGGAAACACTTGCTCAAGTCGATTGGCGCAATTTTTTCACGGATTCGAGCCTAGTTCAGCTTATTGATGCTGGATTAGCCAATAATTACGATATGCGTAGCGCAATTTTAAATATTCAAATCGCCAATCGTCAATTGTCACAATCAAAAGCCGGCTATCTTCCACAATTAGATGCCACACTTGCAGGTGTTGGACAAGAATGGAGATCCAAGAATTATTATGCAGGACCTGCCTCTAAAATTTATGACGGAAAAGACGCAAAAAATAATCTTTTCAAAACACAATCACAATACTTAACCACTTTGAGCTTAAGTTGGGAAATCGACATCTGGGGTAAAATATCCGCTCAAAAAGAAGAGGCATTAGCCAATTTTCTGGGCTCTACTGAAGCAAAAAAAGCGATACAAACAAGCTTGATTGCCAATATCGCAAAAGGTTATTTTAACCTGTTGACTTTGGATGCCCAAATTGAAGTAGCTCTTCGAAATGTACAACTTAATGACAGTACATTAAGAATGATTCAGTTGCAGTTTGATGCAGGTGAGATCACATCATTAGCCATTCAGCAAACTCAGTCTCAACGACTGCTTGCCGCTTCATTAGTACCACAGTTGGAACAGGAGATCCAAATTCAAGAAAATTCGTTATTGGAGCTGACAGGAAAAATGCCCGATAAAATCGCTCGTGGAAAAAGCTTACAACATTTAATTGATGAATCTAAAATTTCTTTAGGATCACCGTTAGACTTAATCCGTAATAGACCCGATATTAGAGAAGCAGAGCTAGACTTGATAGCGGCGAATGCGCAAATGAATATAAATCAAGCTTTGAGATATCCATCATTGACGCTTGGTGGTACACTGGGACTAAATTCGATGTTACCTGAAAATTGGTTTAATATCCCAGGTTCTTTACTGGGGTCGGCACTAGGAAATGTGACAATGCCGATTTTCAAAAACAGAAAATTAAAAACAGCTTACGAAGTCTCAAAATTAGAGCGCGAGAAAGCCGAAATAAATTTACAAAAAACTGTCTTGAGATCCGTAAATGAAGTATCCAATAGTTTCACCTCACTCACCAAATTAAAAGAACAATTGGTATTAGCCGAAGCCCGAGTTGCCAATTCACACTTGGCCGTGAAAAATGCCAACTTATTATTTAAATCTGGATATGCAACCTATCTGGAGGTCATAACAGCCCAATCCAATGCACTGACATCTGAATTGAATTTAGTTTCGATCAAGCATTCTCAATTGGATTCTTTTGTCGAATTATACAAATCTTTAGGTGGCGGTTGGGCAACATCTATGTAATATGACAGTTTATTGCTCCATCAACATGGAGCAATGGACTTAAATATGGAATATCTAAATTTGCACCCCGTAATAAGAACCAGATTCCCATCAAAATATAAAGGAAGGGTAACCATTTCGAAAAATTCATTTTAAAATATGTTCGAATAAAATTCCCTAAGAAAGAAAAGACTAATAACAAGGGAAGTGTTCCTAAACCGAACATGATCATGAAGTAAAAACTTGTCAGACTAGACGATGTATTCATCGCTGCTGCAGCTGCCATGTACAGCATACCACAGGGTAAGATTCCATTTAAAACTCCAGCAAAAAAACTCCCACCTGGTCTATAGAGCCACCTTCCCATTATTTTGGCTATTGGTTGAACAAAACGCATTTGTAATTTTATAAAACCTTCATTTTTAATCTTAAATAATTGAACCAACCCTATAATGAGCAATATGATTCCTGTAAAAAGACTCAATCCCATTTGCCATCCTTGGATAGAAGCGATTTTACCAACCAGACCAAGTACGAAACCAAAAATACCATAAGTCAGTATTCTTCCAACTTGATAGAATAGTTTATTTAGAGCTATTTTCCAAGTCAATTCTTGACTACCTTGTATCGCAAGAAGTAAAGGTCCGCACATGACAGCGCAATGAATGCTTCCAAATAGACCCATAAAAAACGCAAAATACAGATAGCTCATCTTACAAATGCAATTGTTGATCTGTTAAAAAATCCAATCCACCACTCTTCCAGACGATTTCCAAATTCCAAGTCCCTTTTTTCAAACTCGAAATCGGTAATTGGTATAAGGTAGAATTGGTCTCAAAGGGTAATTGTAAATCAATACTACTATCAGAAGGTCGCTTAAAGATTAAGTTTCCTTTATTTGCTGCATGGACAAATTCAATATACAAGGTATCCTGACTGATTTTTACAATAGGTTTAGCCCGATGCGTAACCACATTTTCTTTTTTATTATAAACTTGATCATAGTTTAAACCCTGCTCATAATAATCCGTATCTTCTAATGTATCCGTATCATGGCTTACCATATAAATCCCAGCACTTATGATACACAACATAAATACACCTAAACTTAAAAATATTTTACCACCCCAATTCATCTGCTATTTTTCTTATTTTACAATTTCTATAAATTTACATACCAGGAGGAGCAATAAATGTCGTTTTAAGTGTCTCAACTTTTCGATCTCCAGAATAGACAGCTATTTTCACGTTCTCCTTATATTTCTCCACATCATCCTTATTAATGATTAGGAAAAAACTTAATGAGGCAGTTCCACCTTTAGCCAATGTCTTTATCGGATTTACAACCTGAATTTTTAATTTTTCATCCTCAGGAACTAATCTGAACGGCATTTCTGATGCACTCTTATTTACTAATTCGAGTGAATATAGATTACTGATAGTCTGATCATCCCGTAATTGATAGGAACTTCCCTTAGCTCTTAATAAAGTAGCACCGACATCTGAACGCATTATGATCAGCGAAACAAAAACAGAGATCAATGCCACTAATACAACCGAATACGCGATCGCTCTTGTATTACTTCTTTTAGTGACAGTTCCTTGAATTTCACCCATCGTATAAAAACCGATCAGCTTTTTAGGCTTACCAATTTTTTCCATGACAGCATCACAAGCATCCACACAAGCCGTACAGCTCACACACTCCATTTGCAAACCATTTCGAATATCAATGCCAGTAGGACACACATGAACACAAATTTGGCAATCAATGCAATCTCCCTTTACTTCCTGTATATCCTTTTTTTGTTTACCACGAGGTTCACCACGACGATGATCGTAAGCGACGGTTATACTTTGATCATCGAGCAATACACCCTGTAACCTTCCATATGGACAAATCGTGGTACAGACAATTTCCCTAATATGGGCAAATACAGCATAAAAAACAAAGGTGAATATGATAATAGCAAATAATCCTCCCAAATGCTGATCCAGCGGGTCGGTAACAATTTTATAAAGCGCATCTACTCCAATGATGTAGGATAAAAAGATATTGGATATTAAAAATGAAATCAATAGAAATATGCTATGTTTTAATATCTTTTTAAATTTCTTCTCATCAGTATTAGGACCTTCATTCAATTTTTTTTGTTGCTGCCAATCCCCTTCAATCCAATACTCAATTTTCCGAAAAATCAGCTCCATAAAAATCGTTTGAGGACAAGTCCAGCCACACCAGATACGACCAAAAACAACAGTAAATAAAACAACACAAACCATCACGATCAACATCCCAAAAACAAAAATGTGTAAATCCTGAGGATAAAAAATGCTCCCTAGAATACTGAACTTCCGTTCCAAGATGTTGAACATCAAAAATGGCTCACCTCCTATTTTTATAAAAGGAGCTGCAAATAAAAACAGTAGCAACCCATACCCGACCCATTGCCTTATCACATATAATTGTCCCGAAGGCTTCTTTGCATATATCCAGGCACGTTTTGTCTTATTATTATTCGGAGTCTCAGGAAAATTTGTCGCTACTGCTTTCATAAATATAATGTTATTGAACTTTTGTCGAATCTGTTGCTGCAGCTTTCGCATCTGCAGCTTGGTATGCTACCTCAGTTCCTTGAGGTTCCTTTGGATTTGCAGGTTTTGTATCACGGAGGGAAATAATATAACTGCTCACCTCGGCAATCTGTCCTGGAGTCAGTGTCTGTTCCCAAGGGACCATCCCCTTATCAGGAACACCATATTTAACCGTTTTAAAAATATCCTTAATTTCGCCGCCATGTAGCCAAAATTTATCCGTTAAGTTTGGACCTATACCGCCTTCTCCAGCTCCACCATGACAAGCGACACAATTGGCCTGAAAAACAGCACTACCGGCCGCTAGCTTAGTCTCATCAAAGAGCACACTGGATTCATCAATTAAATTAGCTGCCTGTGCTAAATATTCCTGCTTTGCAATTTCCGCCTTTTCCATCTCCTGAACGTACTCTTGATTCTGATTAAGTCCCCAGCCAAATACATGGTAGATCAGAATGTAAACAACTGCGAAAGTCATGGTCGAATAAAACAGCGCGTTGAACCAAATAGGTACCGGATTGTCCAATTCACTGATTCCATCATACTCGTGGTCGATAATCAAGTCTTTCTCTTCAGAAATTGGACGTAAACCCAATAATTTATTCCAAGAAGCTTTTCGCGACTCTTTTCTCTTAACTTTAGTTACTTGTTCTTCCTTTAAAACTTCCGGCATTGTGATACGCAGAATAGAACGCATGGCCTTATTCACGATCAATGCTGTAGCTAGTAAAGCAATCATGACAACAATAAGTACAACAACTAAAATATCTTGATACATATTGCCTGAGCCAATGCCCCATGCTGCCGCATTTAAAACTGTAATATTTAAAAATAAACTCATATTTATAAACTATCTGATGACTCACTTTTATTAATATCATCCTCTTGGAACGGAAGTTCCTTCATATATGAAATATGCTCTTTATTCATTCTGAATAACATAATTCCGACAATAATGAAGAATACTAGAAATATCCATAATGAAGCGATCAGATACAGTTCGCTACCATTTAAATTTGTTATCTGTTTGAACATAATCCTTTATTTTAATTGAGTTCATCAACTTTTCCAGCCACTTTGGGTTCAGCTTTAATATCTGTACCCAATCGTTGTAAATATGCAATCATGGCTATAATTTCACGATTTGGCAATACATTTACTTGATTCTTTTTCAAATCAGCAGCGATCTCCTGAGCTTGTTTATCTAAAGCTGACTGAGCTTGAGCAATCTGTTGATCTGTATAAGGAACCCCTAATTTTTTCATGGCTTCCAATTTAGCTGTCAGCAAAGAATTATCTAATTCTTGATCAATCAACCAAGGATACGTAGGCATAATGCTACCAGGAGAAGTGATCGTTGGATCTAAGAGGTGATCAAAGTGCCACTTATTTGGATATTTGCCACCGATCCGATGTAAATCTGGACCAGTACGTTTTGATCCCCATAAAAATGGATGATCATAAACATATTCACCCGCCTTACTATATTCACCGTATCGTGCAGTCTCTGAACGGAATGGACGAATCGATTGCGTATGACAGTTGACACAACCTTCACGAATATATAGATCCCTACCTTGGAGTTCCAATGCCGTATATGGTTTTACACTTGCGATAGTTGGTATGTTAGACGAAATCGTAAATGTAGGGATCATCTCCACAATACCACCGATCAAAATAGCAATCAATGCCAATACCATAAACATAACGGGTTTACGTTCCAAACGTCTATGCTTAGATTGTTCATTGGTCGTCACCGGCAACAAAGCAGGTGCTTGAGCAGGTTCATCGGCCAATAACTTACCTTGGCGCATAGTTTTTACTAAGTTGAACGTCATTAAAATAGCGCCACTCAGATATAACGCACCACCGACAGCACGCATCATATGCATAGGGATAATTTCCAATGTTGTTGCAAGGAAATTTGGATACTTCAGCACACCTTCTGGTGTAAATTCTTTCCACATCAAACCTTGCACTACTGCAGCCCAGTACATCGGAATAGCATAAAATAAAATTCCAAGTGTACCGATCCAAAAGTGAACAGAAGCCAATTTTTTAGAATACAACTCTGTCTTATATATACGCGGGATCAACCAATACAAAATTGCAAAAGTCATAAATCCATTCCATCCCAAAGCGCCAACATGTACGTGAGCTACTATCCAATCTGTAAAATGGGCAATTGCATTCACTTGTTTCAGCGATAGCATAGGTCCTTCGAAAGTAGCCATACCATAACAGGTCAGGGCAACCACCATAAATTTGAGAATAGGCTCAGTACGTACTTTGTCCCATGCCCCACGAAGTGTCAATAAACCATTGATCATACCACCCCAGCTCGGAGCAATCAACATAATGGAAAATGCTACACCTAAAGATTGAACCCAGCCCGGAAGAGCAGTGTACAATAAGTGATGGGGACCAGCCCAAATATAAATGAAGATCAATGACCAGAAGTGAAGAATACTCAATTTGTACGAGTAAACAGGACGATTTGCCATTTTAGGTAAAAAGTAATACATCATACCTAAGAAAGGAGTAGTCAAGAAAAATGCAACAGCATTATGTCCGTACCACCATTGTACTAATGCATCTTGAACACCAGAATACACATAATAACTTTTCCAACCCGATACAGGTAGCTGCACAGAGTTGACAATGTGTAATACGGCAACAGTAACAAATGTGGCAATATAAAACCAGACCGCTACATACATATGTCGCTCTCTACGTTTTATAATTGTACCAAACATATTGATACCAAATACCACCCAAATTATTGTGATACCAAGATCAATAGGCCATTCCATCTCCGCATATTCATGACTTGTCGTCAAGCCAAGAGGTAATGTAATAGCCGAAGCTACAATGACCAACTGCCAACCCCAGAAATGAATCTTGCTGAGTGCATCACTGAACATACGTGCTCTTAACACACGTTGCAACGAATAATAAACACCCATAAAAATTGCATTACCGACAAACGCGAAGATAATCGCATTTGTATGAACAGGTCGGATTCGACCAAAAGTGGAAAATTGAATTCCAAAATTCATCGCAGGCCATACCAGTTGAGTAGCTACAAGTAGTCCGATGGACATACCAACTATCCCCCAAATAATGGTAGCGATACCGAAATTTCTGACAATCTTGTTGTCATAATTAAACTGCTCTAACTGCATTACTTATAATATTGATTTCTTAATCAAAAGTAGAGCTTGTTTTATGACATTAGAATGATGACGATAACCAAAAAAAATAACATTCGTCACACTTTTATCACACACATGTAACGAATTTGTCCGAGTCTAAATATTAAAATAGCAATTAGTATAAATCGTGGTAGAATTTATTGATTTTATAGGTCAATATGTTGTACTTAGAACGATGAAATACCAAGCTATATGACTTTAACATTGGTCTGAATGTTATTGACATGATGAAAGAAGATACTCAACTTATGCATTACCAATAGGCTTATTCACCTACAGGATCATCAGCTAACTAGCAACATAGTTCAGCTAGCTGAATAGAAAGCAGGATATCACCGATTCTTCGGCAGTTCACGGGGTGAGCTATAAGCGTATTTCAAAAGCAGGAGTTGCCTGCCGTGGATATGGAGGATGAGCTTGAAGTGGAACCGTGCCGCCAATAGCCATATCCGGAACCAGGTCGGACATGAAGGAGAAGAAATGTAAGTGTGCTACGTCTGCAGTACTGCCGTAGCAAGTCGATATCTTTGGATGTGAAATGGGTTATCTGCGGCAGCAGGAGGCTTGATTGCTGCATCGGCATCGTTCCGGAAGCAGCGCTATTGATTATACCTGCAGCAGCGGAATGGCTTGTTCTAAAGCAATGAGATTGGGCTATGCTGCATCCGAAAGGGAGAAAAAGTTTAGCGCACAAAAAAGCCCCTACTGTTTAGCAAGGGCTTCTGTATAAAAAAAGGCACCGACCTACTCTCCCACCTGTTACGGCAATACCATCGGCTCTGGCGGGCTTGACTGCTCTGTTCGGAATGGGAAGAGGTAGACACCGCCGATATAGGCACCTAAAATGTTTTTATTAGTCATAAGAATGAAATATACAATATCCCATCCAACATACTAATCTATAGACAATTGAAAGAAAAACTAAAAGAGGAAGACAACAGTGTCTGCGTTGCTTGAGAAAGCTTCGGGTGATTAGTATTGCTCAGCTATGATATCTCTACCTTTACACCTGCAACCTATCAACGTAGTAGTCTACTACGGCCCTATAAGGAAGTCTCATCTCGTGGCTAGTTTCGCACTTAGATGCTTTCAGCGCTTATCTATTCCCGACGTAGCTACCCAGCCGTACACCTGGCGGCATAACTGGTTTACCAGCGGTCAGTCCATCCCGGTCCTCTCGTACTAAGGACAGATCCACTCAAACTTCCAACGCCCACAACAGATAGGGACCGAACTGTCTCGCGACGTTCTGAACCCAGCTCGCGTGCCACTTTAATGGGCGAACAGCCCAACCCTTGGGACCTTCTCCAGCCCCAGGATGTGACGAGCCGACATCGAGGTGCCAAACCTCCCCGTCGATATGAGCTCTTGGGGGAGATCAGCCTGTTATCCCCAGCGTACCTTTTATCCTTTGAGCGATGGCCCTTCCATACAGAACCACCGGATCACTATGTCCGTCTTTCGACCCTGTTCGACTTGTTGGTCTCACAGTCAAGCAAGCTTATGCCATTGCACTCCGCGTACGGTTACCAAGCGTACTGAGCTTACCTTTGAAAGCCTCCGTTACCTTTTTGGAGGCGACCACCCCAGTCAAACTACCCACCAAACAATGTCCTCGGCATGACCGAGTTAGAAACCGAATACAGAAAGGGCGGTATTTCAAGGTTGATTCCATGACTCCTGGCGAAGCCACTTCAACATCTCCCGCCTATCCTACACATCCTGTACCCAATTCCAATGTTAAGCTATAGTGAAGGTGCATGGGGTCTTTCCGTCCCGTTGCGGGTAATCGGCGTCTTCACCGATACCACAATTTCACCGAGCTCATGGCTGAGACAGCGCCCAGATCGTTACACCATTCGTGCAGGTCGGAACTTACCCGACAAGGAATTTCGCTACCTTAGGACCGTTATAGTTACGGCCGCCGTTTACTGGGGCTTCGATTCAATGCTTCTCTTGCGATGACATCCCCTCTTAACCTTCCAGCACCGGGCAGGTGTCAGGCCTTATACCTCATCTTTCGATTTTGCAAAGCCATATGTTTTTGTTAAACAGTCGCCTGGGCCTTTTCACTGCGGCTTCTCCATTGCTGGAGGAAGCGCCCCTTCTCCCGAAGTTACAGGGCCATTTTGCCGAGTTCCTTAGCCATGATTCACTCGAGCACCTTAGGATTCTCTCCTCGACTACCTGTGTCGGTTTACGGTACGGGTTTTTATAACCTGAAGCTTAGCGGGTTTTCTTGGAAGTCTGTTTACCTGCTCTATCAGCGCCGCCGAAGCTTTGCTGTACTATTGGGTTTCAGCAGGGTCGGCGGATTTGCCTACCGTCCCTATACCTACGCCTTTTAACGAACTATTCCGTCAGTTCGCGGCAGTGTCACTACTCCGTCACCACATCGCAGTTATAAAAAGTACTGGAATATTAACCAGTTGTCCATCGGCTTACTCCCTTCGGATGCGCCTTAGGCCCCGACTAACCCTGATCCGATTAGCGTTGATCAGGAAACCTTAGTCTTTCGGTGGGCGGGTTTCTCACCCGCCTTATCGTTACTTATGCCTACATTTGCTTTTCTATCCACTCCACGGACCATTACCAGACCGCTTCGCCGTAAATAGAATGCTCCCCTACCAGACATACATATTTCAGTATGAATCCATAGCTTCGGTAATACACTTGATGCCCGTTTATTATCCACGCCCGATCGCTCGACTAGTGAGCTGTTACGCACTCTTTAAATGAATGGCTGCTTCCAAGCCAACATCCTAGCTGTCTAGGCAATCGGACCTCGTTAGTTCAACTTAGCGTATATTTAGGGACCTTAGCTGATGGTCTGGGTTCTTTCCCTCTCGGCCTTGGACCTTAGCACCCAAAGCCTCACTGCCGGCCATATCTTATAGCATTCGGAGTTCGTCTGGATTTGGTAGGATTTGACTCCCCCGCACCCAATCGGTAGCTCTACCTCTATAAGACTCCATGCCGACGCTGTTCCTAAAAACATTTCGGGGAGTACGAGCTATTTCCCAGTTTGATTAGCCTTTCACCCCTACCCTCAGGTCATCCGGAAACTTTTCAACGTTTATCGGTTCGGTCCTCCATTACATGTTACTGCAACTTCAACCTGCCCAAGGGTAGATCACAAGGTTTCGCGTCTACCTCATCTGACTATGCGCCCTATTAAGACTCGCTTTCGCTTCGGATACGTGGCTGAACCACTTAACCTTGCCAGACAAGAGTAACTCGTAGGCTCATTATGCAAAAGGCACGCCGTCACTGGACCTGCCAGCTCCGACCGCTTGTAAGCACACGGTTTCAGGTTCTTTTCACTCCTCTGTTCGAGGTTCTTTTCACCTTTCCCTCACGGTACTAGTTCACTATCGGTCTCTCAGGAGTATTTAGCCTTATCAGATGGTGCTGACAGATTCCCACAGGGCGTCTCCGACCCCGCGGTACTCAGGGTACTGCTAGGCTAGCATTCTATACGTGTACAGGGCTATCACCGTGTATCGCTGGGCTTCCCATCCCATTCCACTTCTGTTTGCTAATGCCACTTCGCAGCCCTACAACCCCAACCATGCCGTAACAAAGTTGGTTTGGGCTCTTTCCCGTTCGCTCGCCACTACTTGGGAAATCATTATTATTTTCTTCTCCTACGCCTACTTAGATGTTTCAGTTCAGCGCGTTCGCGTATTTTACAGCATACCTTCAGTATGCTAGGTTGCCCCATTCGGAAATCTTCGGATCAATCTCACATTTGCTAATCCCCGAAGCTTATCGCAGCTTATCACGTCCTTCATCGCCTCTGAGAGCCTAGGCATCCCCCGTGTGCCCTTATTTACTTTCTTCACCTCATAGCCCTTTTGCTACTATGGGTTGCTTTTTGATATATATAACCATGGTGCTACGCATTAATCCGTTCGGCCTTGACCGAGGGTCTTCATAATACATCAGACACACCACAGTATTGTCTCTACTGTTGTCTTCTCTTGTAATTTTTTTTCTTTCAATATGTCAAAGAACTCTTTGTATGCCTGTATATGAACGCAGTATCTTAGCGTCCGGGCAAACCTGTGGAGAATATCGGAGTCGAACCGATGACCCCCTGCGTGCAAGGCAGGTGCTCTAGCCAGCTGAGCTAATTCCCCGTGTATTTTTGGTAGTCCCGAGCAGATTTGAACTGCTGACCCCTACATTATCAGTGTAGTGCTCTAACCAACTGAGCTACGGGACTAGCTTATCTTTCTATCTCTCTGGACCATCCAATCAGGGATGGGCACATTTCTTCAAATGTTTTGTCTCTTGTTTGTTTCTTATATAAACCATGTGTGTACGTAACGAGCTTCAATCCTGAATGCTCTAGAAAGGAGGTATTCCAGCCGCACCTTCCGGTACGGCTACCTTGTTACGACTTAGCCCCAATTATCGGTTTTACCCTAACACGCTCCTTGCGGTTACATGCTTTAGGTACCCCCAACTTTCATGGCTTGACGGGCGGTGTGTACAAGGCCCGGGAACGTATTCACCGCGTCATTGCTGATACGCGATTACTAGCGAATCCAACTTCATGAGGTCGAGTTGCAGACCTCAATCCGAACTGTGAATGGCTTTTAGAGATTAGCACCATATTGCTATGTAGCTGCCCGCTGTACCATCCATTGTAGCACGTGTGTAGCCCCGGACGTAAGGGCCATGATGACTTGACGTCGTCCCCACCTTCCTCACAGCTTACGCTGGCAGTCTGTTTAGAGTCCCCACCTTAATGTGCTGGCAACTAAACATAGGGGTTGCGCTCGTTGCGGGACTTAACCCAACACCTCACGGCACGAGCTGACGACAGCCATGCAGCACCTAGTTTCGTGTCCCGAAGGACTGATCCGTCTCTGGATCATTCACTAACTTTCAAGCCCGGGTAAGGTTCCTCGCGTATCATCGAATTAAACCACATGCTCCTCCGCTTGTGCGGGCCCCCGTCAATTCCTTTGAGTTTCAATCTTGCGACCGTACTCCCCAGGTGGATAACTTAACGCTTTCGCTTGGACGCTTACTGTGTATCGCAAACATCGAGTTATCATCGTTTAGGGCGTGGACTACCAGGGTATCTAATCCTGTTTGATCCCCACGCTTTCGTGCATCAGCGTCAATACTAACTTAGTGAGCTGCCTTCGCAATCGGAGTTCTAAGACATATCTATGCATTTCACCGCTACTTGTCTTATTCCGCCCACTTCAAATAGATTCAAGTCCTACAGTATCAAAGGCACTGCGACAGTTAAGCTGCCGTCTTTCACCACTGACTTATAGGACCGCCTACGCACCCTTTAAACCCAATAAATCCGGATAACGCTTGGATCCTCCGTATTACCGCGGCTGCTGGCACGGAGTTAGCCGATCCTTATTCTTCAGGTACATTCAGCTTCCCACACGTGGAAAGGTTTATTCCCTGACAAAAGCAGTTTACAACCCATAGGGCAGTCATCCTGCACGCGGCATGGCTGGTTCAGAGTTCCCTCCATTGACCAATATTCCTTACTGCTGCCTCCCGTAGGAGTCTGGTCCGTGTCTCAGTACCAGTGTGGGGGATTCTCCTCTCAGAGCCCCTAGACATCGTAGCCTTGGTGGGCCGTTACCCCTCCAACTAGCTAATGTCACGCGAGCCCATCCATATCCTATAAATATTTGATCATAATCCGATGCCGGTAAATGATGTTATGCGGTGTTAATCTCTCTTTCGAGAGGCTATCCCCCTGATATGGGTAGGTTGCTCACGCGTTACGCACCCGTGCGCCACTCTCATGAAATTAAAGCAAGCTTTAATTTCAATCCCGTCCGACTTGCATGTATTAGGCCTGCCGCTAGCGTTCATCCTGAGCCAGGATCAAACTCTCCATTGTAAAATGAAGTGTAAGATCAAGACTATTTATAATAAATAGAATTGTCTTGTATTTTATTTCTAATTCTAAAATTGAACAGGTTGATTTTTTTAACTTTCGTTGTTTCTCAACACTACTCGTTACGTTACATGATTATATTTTTAAAGAA
This sequence comes from Sphingobacterium sp. PCS056, assembly GCF_023273895.1. Classification (NCBI taxonomy): domain Bacteria; kingdom Pseudomonadati; phylum Bacteroidota; class Sphingobacteriia; order Sphingobacteriales; family Sphingobacteriaceae; genus Sphingobacterium; species Sphingobacterium sp. PCS056. Next base: position 5,194,822 of record NZ_CP096883.1, read on the forward strand.
CTTTCTTCGCTCCCGCATCTCGCTTCGGCTTTATATGATGTCGGCATTGCGCCGGTATCGGTCTTGTTTGTTTTCCCTTCGTTTCCGTTGGGACTGCAAAGGTAGAAATCTTTTTGGTATCTCCAAAATAAATGTGAAAATTTATTTTTTTGTTTTCCTTTCGTTTCTGCGTTTAAACTAAATTAAACCCTTCTTTTTTCAGTGCTTCCCCTCTCGGATCAGCCGTTCCTCCCTTGCGGAGTGGTGCAAAGATAGGAACTTTTATCCTTCACTTCCTAATGTTTTCCGGAAATAGTTTACCGCGACACGGTAAAGGGCTATAAATGTGACCGATAATTTATCTGGATGCCGCCTGATGATCATGCTGGGTCGGATATGGATTACCTTTTGCTATGGATCACATTGTTAGTTGGTCTGGGATCATCTGTGTGCGGACACGCCCGTCACCTGTCCATATATGGGTTCTTCACACAAATACTGCGTTACTCGGCTACTTCGTCACTTGTTACTTCATCACTCCGTTACTATGTCACTGGGTCACTTGATCACTCGGTTACTGCTTTACTCCGTCACTACATCACTGCGTTACTCGATCCCTCCGTTACTTTACGATATATACCAGATCTTAAAGACAAATTCTGACCAACTACATACCAACTTCACTATTAAATGGGGAATACACCAGACATTACTTAGGGTTTATAGGGGGTTAGTAGGGGTCTACCCCTACTAACCCCCTATAAACCCCCTGTTATCCCCCTACTATACCGGTATTAAATACGAAGTTGGTTAGAATTTGGTATGCTTTTATACTGGAACACGACATAGGTACATTGATTCTTAT